>NZ_JYNX01000060.1 GCF_001044255.1 Mycolicibacterium chubuense | reverse complement strand
CCTCGGCGGTGGTGGCCACGCTGGTGGGGTTCGCGTTCGCGTGGCGTGACTCGTGGGAGTACTGGACCACCGGCAGCCACCACCGCTCGGCACCGCCGGCGCGTCGCACGTTCTCGTCCGGTCAGCGGGCGCTGCTGTGGGCCGCCGGTGTGCTGGGCGCGCTTGCGATCGTCATCGCGATCCTGATCGTGCTCAACGCCCAGGACCGCAAGGACCGCGCGCCCGCGCCGCCGACGGTCACCGAGACGCCGTCGCAGAGCGGCACCTCCGAGACGCCGGCCGCCGCGCCCGCGGCCATCGTCGATCATGAAAACGCCCGTTTGTGGGTAATACGACCCCCTGTCCACGCGCCGCCGCCCGCGGTGCGCCCCAGCCAGAACTGATGTTGCGATGACGACCCCACAGCACCTGTCCGACCGGTACGAGGTCGGCGAGATCCTGGGCTTCGGTGGCATGTCCGAGGTCCACCTGGCACGCGACCTTCGCCTGCACCGCGACGTCGCGATCAAGGTGCTGCGTGCCGACCTGGCCCGGGACCCGAGCTTCTACCTGCGGTTCCGTCGCGAAGCGCAGAACGCCGCGGCGCTCAACCATCCGGCGATCGTCGCGGTGTACGACACCGGCGAGGCGGAGACCCCGACGGGTCCCCTGCCGTACATCGTGATGGAGTACGTCGACGGCGTCACGCTGCGCGACATCGTGCACACCGAGGGCCCGATGCCGGCCAAGCGGGCCATCGAGGTCATCGCCGACGCGTGCCAGGCCCTGAACTTCAGCCATCAGCACGGCATCATCCACCGCGACGTCAAGCCCGCGAACATCATGATCAGCAAGAGCGGCGCGGTGAAGGTGATGGACTTCGGCATCGCCCGCGCCATCGCCGACGCCGGCAACCCGGTCACCCAGACGGCCGCGGTGATCGGCACGGCGCAGTACCTCTCCCCCGAACAGGCCCGCGGCGTCAAGGTCGACGCCCGTTCCGACGTGTACTCGCTCGGCTGCGTGCTCTACGAGATCCTCACCGGCGAGCCGCCGTTCGTCGGCGACTCCCCCGTCGCGGTGGCCTACCAGCACGTCCGGGAGGACCCGGTGCCGCCGTCCGCGCGGCACGCCGACATCTCCCCCGACCTCGACGCCGTCGTGCTCAAGGCGCTCGCCAAGAACCCCGACAACCGGTACCAGACGGCCGCCGAGATGCGCGCGGACCTGGTCAAGGTGCACAGCGGGGAACGGCCGGACGCCCCCAAGATCTTCACCGACGCCGAGCGGACGTCGCTGCTGTCGTCGAGTCCCGCGCACCTGCGCACCGACCCGGTGGATCATCAGCCCCGCTACATCGCCAAGGAGCGCAGCGGATCGGTGGGCCGCTGGCTGATCGCGGTCGCGGTGCTGGCCGTGCTGACCGTGGTGGTCACCATCGCGATCAACATGTTCGGCGGCGAGACCCGCGATGTCCAGGTGCCCGATGTGCGCGGTCAGGTCTCCGAGGACGCCATCGCCGCCCTGCAGAACCTCGGCTTCAAGACCACGGTGGCGAAGAACACCGATTCGGAAGTGCCGCCCGATCACGTCATCAGCACCGATCCGGCCGCCAACTCCTCCGTCAGCGCCGGCGACGAGATCACCGTCAACGTGTCGACGGGGCCCGAACAGCGGGAAGTGCCCGACGTGTCCGGCCTGAGCTACGGCGACGCCGTCAAGAAACTCACCGACACGGGCTTCAGCCGCTTTCGGCAGACCACGTCGGCGTCCCTGCCCGAGCAGCGCGACCGCGTGCTGTCGACGGTGCCGCCGGCCAACCAGACCTCGGCGATCACCAACGAGATCACCATCGTCATCGGCAAGGGTCCGTCGACGGCCGTCGTACCCGACTGCGTGGGGCAGACCATCGAGGTGTGCCAGCAGATCATGTCCGCGTCCGGGTTCACCAAGACCGTTCCGGTCGAGGTCGACAGCACCACCGCGGCCGGTCAGATCATGGGCAGCGATCCGGCGGCGGGCCAGACCGTGCCGCAGGACACCGTGATCCAGATCCAGGTCTCGCGCGGCAACCAGTTCGTGATGCCGGACCTGACCGGCCAGTTCTGGACCGACGCCGAACCGCGGCTGCGCGCGCTGGGCTGGACGGGCGTGCTGGACAAGGGCGCCGACGTGCAGAACAGCGGTCAGCGGACCAACGCCGTCGTCACCCAGAGCCCTGCCCCGGGTACCGCGGTGACCTACGGCTCGCGAATCACGCTGAACTTCGCGTCGTAGCGGTCGCCACCGCGGTCGCGACCTCGTCCTCCAGGCGGGCGACCAACGCCTCGGCGGGGGCCGCGCCGCACTCGGCGAGCCAGTTGGCCAGCATCCGGTGCCCGCCCTGGGTGAGGATCGACTCCGGGTGGAACTGCACACCGTGGATCGGCAGCTCGATGTGCCGCACGCCCATGATCACGCCGCCTTCGGTGCGGGCGATGACCTCCAGCTCATCGGGCACGGTGTCCGGCAGGATCGTCAGCGAGTGGTAGCGCGTCGCGACGAACGGATCGGGCAGCCCTTTGAGCACTCCCCTGTCGGTGTGGAAGACGGTGCTGGTCTTGCCGTGCAGCAGTTCCGGGGCGCGGTCGACCGTGCCGCCGAACGCGACGCCGATGGCCTGATGCCCCAGGCAGACGCCGAGCAGCGGCGTCGCCGCTGCCGCGCACGCGTTGACCAGGGGGATCGATGCGCCGGCCCGCTCCGGGGTGCCCGGGCCGGGGCTGAGCAGCACCCCGTCGAATTCTTCTGCGACAGAAGCGATGTCGGCATCGGTGGCCAGGCGGTCGTCGTCGTTGCGCCACACCTGCGCGTCCACCCCGAGCTGACCCAGATACTGCACGAGGTTGAACACGAAGCTGTCGTAGTTGTCGACGACCAGAACCTGCATGTGCCCAGGCTACCGCCGGGCCTTCAGTAGCCGAGCGGACCGATCGGCTCGGCGAACCTCATCCGCACCGGCGCGGTGTACCCGACGAGTTCGACGTCGCGGGTCTCCTCGGTGTGGCCGAGGCCGAACCGCACCGCGTACTGCTTGTACAGCGTCACCAGCGGGGCGGCGGCCAGGGCGCGCTGCATCGCCGCGGCGTCCCCGATCGCGGTGATCACGTAGGGCGGGCTGTAGGTCCGGCCGTTGAGCAGCAGCGTGTTGCCCACGCAGCGGGGCGCCGATGTGGCGATCAGACGCTGGTCCTGCATCTGGATGCCTTCGGCGCCGGCGCTCCACAGCGCGTTGAGCACCGCGGTGATGTCCTGCTGGTGCACGACGAGGTCGTCGGGCGACGCGTCACGCGGGAACCGGCCCTGAGCATCGCGTTGCGCGTCGTTGAGGGTGACCACCAGGCCGGGGCCGCGCAGCGGCGTCAGCGCGGCCTCGGGGGCCAGCGCGTCGGCACGGCGGGTGATCGCGGCCAGCGCCGCGGCCGCGGTGGGGGAGCCGCCGTGGTGATTCTCGATCTGCGGCGCCAGTACGTCCCGCTCGGCGGTCAGCCGGTCGACCGACCGCTGCGTCTCGCGCACCAGATCGACCAGCCGGGGGGCGTCGCTGCGCCGGATCTCGTCGCCACCGGACACCCCGTGCGTGGCGCCGAGCAGCAGGCCCGCCGCCGCACACACCACCGGCACCCCGAACCGCCACACCGACCGCCGGCGCACGGTTGCGTCACGGGCTTTCATCGGTTCGGTCTCCTCACGCGTCGGCGCTGCTCGTAGCTGCGTTAGGCTTTGACCTACACATCATCGATTCACCCATCGTCGCACCGATCGTCCGAAGGTACCCATGCCCAAGTCCAAGGTCCGCAAGAAGAACGACTTCACCATCAATCCGGTGAGCCGGACTCCGGTCAAGGTCAAGGCCGGTCCGTCGAGCGTCTGGTTCGTCGTCCTGTTCGTCGGCCTGATGCTCATCGGGCTCGTCTGGCTGATCGTCTTCCAGCTCGCGGGCAGCGGCCCGGACGTGCCCAGCTTCCTGCAGTGGATGAGCGACCTGAACGTGTGGAACTACGGCATCGCGTTTGCCTTCATGATCACGGGGCTGTTGCTCACGATGCGCTGGCGCTGACCGTCAGCGGAGCCGGATGTGACGAACATCTCGACCCCCGGCGTTCCCCTGCTCGCAACCCTGCGGACACCGGATCACATCGATGTGATTCATCCCCATTGGGGATAGCACCTGTGGATAACCCCGTTCGGCGCGGTAGGAGTGTGTGAGTTGACCGCTCAGCAAACATCTTGGGGTCCGCCGACGGCAGGCATCGCCGGCGCCGCAGCAGTGGGCATTCTGCTCGGAATCGCCGTTGTGACGCTGGTCACAGACGTGCCGGGGCGCATCCTCATCGGCATTGCGGCGGTGGGGTTGCTGGCGTTTGCGGTCGTGTCGTGGCGCGCCCGGCCGAAACTGGCAATCGACGGCGACGTCCTGGTGTACCGCGGGTGGTTCACCACGAGGCGGTTGGCACGCCCGGACATCAGCCTGATCCGCATCACGGAGTTCCGCCGGATCGGTCGCACCATGCGTCTGCTGGAGATCGACACCACCGACGACCGCCTGCTGGTGCTCAGCCGGTGGGACCTGGGCAGCGACCCGTTACGCGTGCTGGACGCGCTGACCGACGCCGGCTTCGCGCGCGGCGCAGGGGCGTGATTTTCGGTGTCGTTGGTCGCGCCTGGCGTGACCGACGACGCCGAAATCGCTAGGAGATGGTGACCGACTCGATGACGACCGGATCGGTCGGGCGGTCGCTGCGATCAGTCGCCGTGGTGGCGATCGCGTCGACCACCTTCTGCGACTCGGGGTCGACGACCTCGCCGAAGATCGTGTGGCGACGGTTCAGGTGCGGCGTCTTGCCGACCGTGATGAAGAATTGCGAGCCGTTGGTGCCCGGCCCCGCGTTGGCCATCGCCAGCAGGTAGGGCTTGTCGAACTGCAACTCAGGGTGGAACTCGTCGGCGAACTGGTAGCCCGGGCCGCCGCGACCGGTACCGGTCGGATCGCCGCCCTGGATCATGAAGCCGTCGATGACACGGTGGAAGACCGCGCCGTCGTAGAAGGGGCCGGACGAGCCGCCCGAGGCGTTCTCGGTGCTGTAGTCCTTGGTGCCCTGGGCCAGGCCGACGAAGTTGGCCACCGTCTTGGGCGCGTGGTTACCGAACAGAGCGATCTTGATGTCGCCGCGGTTGGTGTGCAGGGTCGCGGTCGCGGTCTGAAGAGGACTCGTCACGGGAAGTCAGTGTGCCACGCCGCCTCCGACCCCCAACCGGGCACCGTGGGGTTGGTGGAAGTGGCAGGCTGAAGGTCCTAGTCACATGCTGCCGAGAAAGGTGGGCCATGAGCTCCAAGACCCGAGTCCGATTGACCCCGAGCCAGCGGCTGAGCCGCGGCCTGAAGTATTCGACGGTCGGGCCGGTGGACGTCACCAGGGGAGCGGTCGGTCTGGGCGTGGACTCGGTGCGGTCGTCGGCGTCCTGGGTCGGTGAGCGCTACCGCACCAGTCAGGTCGCCCGCCAGCTCAAGGCCGAACTCGCCTCGGCGCAGGAGGCCATCGCGAACCTGCCCGAGACGTTGGACAAGGCGCGCACTCGGCGGAGCCGGCGCCGTCCGCGGCTGCTGGTCGCCGGCATCGCGGTGGTGGTGCTGGCCGGGGGAGCGGCAGCCTTCACGATCGTTCGTCGTTCGACGCAGCCGGAGCCCTCGCCGCTGCCGCCGAGCGTCGAGGTCGCGCCGAAACCGTAGCGGGGGTCCGATCATGGCCGTCTCGGTGTTCGACCTGTTCTCGATCGGTATCGGGCCGTCGAGTTCACACACCGTGGGGCCCATGCGCGCGGCGCACCGCTTCGCCGAACGGCTGCGTGGGTCGCTCGACGAGGTCGCCCGGGTACGCGTACAACTCTTCGGTTCGCTGGGCGCGACCGGTGCGGGACACGGCACCCCGGGTGCGGTGATGCTCGGACTCGAGGGGGCGCAGCCGGAGTCGATCGATCCGGCCGCGGCGCGAGAGCGGGTCGCCGCGATCGAGCGGGAGGGTCGCCTCCTGTTGGCGGGGGAGAGGCCGGTCGAGTTCGACATCGTGATGATGCTGCAGGCCATGGCTTTTCACAGCAACGGCATGGTCTTCCACGCCGAGCGCGCCGACGGCACCGAGGTGGACCGGCACGTGTACTACTCCGTCGGCGGCGGGTTCGTCGTCGACGAGGACGAGGCGACGACGCCGGCCGCCGGCGACGTCGCCGTGCCGTACCCGTTCCGCACCGCGGCCGAGCTCGTCGCGCTGGCCGAGGAAAACCGTTGCCGGATCGCCGATCTCGTCGTCGCCAACGAGGAGGCCCTGGGCAACGGACCTCGCCTGCGGGAGGGTCTGCTGCACATCTGGGCGACCATGCGCGAGTGCGTGGCCAACGGCCTCACCGCCGAGGGCACGCTGCCGGGCGTGCTTCACGTGCGCCGACGGGCCGCGGCGCTGGCCCGGGCGCTCGAGGCCGATCCGACCGATCCGCTGTTCGCGATGGACTGGGTGACGGTGTACGCGCTGGCCGTCAACGAGGAGAACGCCGCCGGCGGCCGGGTGGTGACGGCGCCGACGAACGGTGCGGCCGGGATCATTCCGGCTGTGCTGCACTACTACTGGCGATTCGTCCCCAATGCCGACGACGACGGCGTCGTCGAGTTCCTGCTGACGGCCGCTGCGATCGGACAGCTGTTCAAGGCGAACGCGTCGATCTCGGGGGCCGAGGTCGGCTGCCAGGGCGAGGTCGGGTCGGCGTGCTCGATGGCGGCGGCCGGGCTGGCCGCGGTGCAGGGCGGGTCACCGGCGCAGGTGGAGAACGCCGCCGAGATCGGCATCGAGCACAACCTGGGGCTGACGTGCGATCCGGTCGGGGGACTGGTGCAGATCCCGTGCATCGAGCGCAACGCGGTCGCGTCGGTGAAGGCGATCACCGCCGCGCGGATGGCGTTGTTCGGCGACGGCACGCATCACGTCAGCCTCGACACCGCGATCAAGACGATGCGCGACACCGGGGCCGACATGGCCGACAAGTACAAGGAGACCTCGCGTGGGGGACTGGCGCTGAACGTCGTCGAGTGCTGAGCGGCGTCGGTCAGGCAATGCCCAACTGCCGGTAGATGTCGGGCAGGACGGCCCTGGTCTCGGGAAAGATCGTGAAGATCGCCCAGTCGTGCAGTTCGCCCTCGCGAAGGACGAACGTGAAGTCAGCACCGGGCGTCGCCGCGGCCTTCTCCCGAAGCAGCAGAAGGTCCGGAGCGACCACATCGCGGCTGCCGACGTACACCGCGGTCGGCGGCAGGCCCTCGAGTGACCCGAACAGCGGGCTCAGCAGCGGGTCGGTGAGGTCCAGACCGTCGGCCCACTGGGCGACGTTAGTCCGGAGGTCCGCGAGGACTTCCGGGGTGAACAGCGGGTCGTCGACGAGTGCGATCGCCGGATTGCTCAGCGTGCTGTCCACACCGGGTGCGCTCAGCACCATGCGCGACGGTATCGCATCGCCGCGACGGACCAGCTCCTGCACGGCGACCAACACGATGTTGCCTCCGGACGAGTCACCGAAGACGCTGACGTTGGGTGCGCCCCGTTGATCGATCTGCGTGGTGATCAGGTCGGCGACCGCCGGTACCACCTCACGCGCCGTCCCCTCCGGCACCAACGGGTAGAGCGGCACGACCACCGTGGCGCCGGTCTTGCGCGCCATCGCGCTGTAGAACAGCCAGTTGAACACCGTCGGCTGAAGACTCAGCGCACCCCCGTGCACGGCCACGACGGCTTTCTCGGAGGTCGACCGGACGGACTGCAGGGTCCACACCGGCATCCCCTCGAACTCGGTGCGCTCCACCGTCAGGCCGCGCATCGTTCGCCGGGGCGGATGGTCGCTCTGCAGCAACCCCGTCAGGGGGAATGTCAGATCCGCATGCACCAGAGTTCCGATCTTGCCCACCGCACCGAAGACCGCGCTCAAGGTCTTGGACAGGAGGGACGGCCTCCCGGTGAAGACCGGGGGCTCCACGGCAGGCGCCGTGATGGTGTCGGCAGGTACAGGATCGGTCGACCCGCCGGTCGCGACGACGCGTTCGGCGACTGGGGGTCGCACCCCGTTGCGTCTCAGTGCGTTTGCTGATTCCTCCGTATCCCGTCGCGAGAGCGCCAGCAGGGTGAAGGCGGTCGGGCCGTCCGCGGGGACGTCGGGTGATTTGGTGTTCGACGGGTCGGCGTCCGCGACCGGAGACTGCGCCCGAGGCAGCCGGCGCAGCGAAAGACTCACGGGTGCCGTTTCGTTCGAGGTGGTCTGCGTGTCTGCCGCGCGGAACGGACGCCACCGTGGTCGGACGTCGGTGTCGCCGTCCGAGCGGTTCGCACGTCGACGCGCGCCCGGTGAATCGGCCGGGTCGCGCTGGTCACGGGCGGAGGTGCGGGGGACGGCGGACGGGCCGCGGTCCGGCCGCGAGGCTGTGTCCGACACCGATGACGTGCCGGTCTCTGCGGGCGAGGCTGATGCTGTCCACGGCCCGGCGATCACCCCCGCGCCGATGCCGAGCCCGACCGCGAGCGCTCCCGCCAGGCTGATGTGTCGGCTGCACTCGACTGCCGTGCGCGTCGCTGAGCTCATCACGGTCCTCCATCCTCGGCAGGCAGCGACATCGCCCCCGACGTGCGAGCGCTACATGATGAACCGCAGTGTCCACCCGTATTCGGCCGCCGCCCTCAGTAGTCGGCTACTGCACTTCGTACGGACCGGTGGGCGGGGGTCCGAACTTCGGTGGGCCGTATCGGTGGCCCTGCACCCAGTCGTACCCCAGTGACAGCAACATCTCTTCCTGCTGGTGCGTCTCGACACCCTCGGCGATCATGCGTAATCCGAGATCCGACACCAGCTGGATCGCCCAGCGCGCGACGACGTCGTGGCCGCGTCGTGGCCGCTGGACGAATGTGCGGTCCAACTTGACCATGTCGACCGGCAGATTCTGCAGATGGGCGAGCGAGGAGTAGCCGATCCCGAAGTCGTCGATGGCCACAGTGACACCGAGCGATCGAATCGCGTTGAGCAGCAGCTGAAGTCGGCCCGCTTCGTGGACAATCGCCGTCTCCGTCAGCTCGATGGTCAATCGGTCGGGCGGGACGTGGTACTGCGCGATCAGATCAGCGAGGAAGGTCACGTACTCCGCGTCCACCGTCATCGCGCTGACGTTGACCGCCAAGTGGAAATGCCGGGTCCTGTCGCGCAACAGCTCGAGGCACTGCGCCACGGCACGCTCGGTGATCCGTCGATCGACCTGGCGGATCTGACCTGTCTCCTCGGCGAGAGGGACGAATTCGTCGGGCAGGAGGACATCGCCGGCCGGTTGGCGCCATCGAGCGAGCGCCTCCGCGCCGATGATCTCGCCGGTTCGCAACGAGACGATGGGCTGGAATGCCGGAACGAGTTCGTCGCCGGCGAGCGCCCGATAGAGCTGCTGCTCGAGCATCGAACGACGCACCGCCCGCTGGGAGAAGTCGTCCTGGTAGAACGTGATACGAGACCCGCCGGCACGTTTGGCCGAGTACATCGCCAGGTCTCCGCGCCGCAGGAGTTCACCGGCGTCGGCGACGCCTTCGGCATCGCTGTCGGTGACCGCACCGATGCTGACACTCACCACGATGGTGACGTCTTCCACGAGCACCGGATCCCGGAACGCCGCCAGGATCCCCTCGGCGACCCGCGAAACCTCACCGGACGTGGTGTCGCGGAGCAGCACAACGAATTCGTCGCCCCCGAGGCGGAACACGCTGCCGGACCGTCCGACCAGATAGAACGTCACCCGCTCCAGCCGGTCGGCGGTGGCCTGCAGCACCAGGTCTCCCCGGTGATGTCCGTACGCATCGTTGATCTGCTTGAAGCGATCCAGGTCGAGGAACAGCAGCGCGAAACGCCGTACTGCGGGCGGGGATCGGATCTCGCTGTCGAGGGCCAGTGACAGCGCGCGGCGGTTGCCCAGGCCCGTGAGCGGATCGACGGTCGCCTGGGTCGCGAGCTGCCGATAGGCCCACTCGTTGAGTCCTGAATGCACGGCCTGGTAGAGGGTGTCAGCCGCGATCCGGTCGTGCTCGGACCACATGCGGCTGCGGTCGGTGACGTTCTCGACGAACTCGCTGAACGACCCGCGTGGGTGCAGGCGCCCGTGTTCGTCCTTGCGAACCAATGCATTCACTTCTCCGCCCCAGCGGACGGTGTCGAGGAACGGACGGCGGAACCAGGTGAGATACCCCTCCGGGGTGCCCGGCAATCGGGACACGATGGCGCCTGCACACGTGTCAGCGGTGGCGAGCTGCGGCATGTCGACGGCGAGGCAGTCGGTTGCCTGCACGAGGTCCTTTGCTGTCGAGCCGGATTCGCGAAACAGATCGTCGATCGCCTCCTGCCGGGGCACCTCGCCGAGGCGGACCACCTCTCGACCCAACCGGGCGGCGAACCCGTCCGCCTGCACCGCTTTCATCATGTCGTCGCCGACCGCGCGGAAGCAGTGGATGGCGTCATCTCCGGCCGTGAGATTCCGGCGGAGTTCTTCCGCGAGCGATGCCACCTGAGCGCGCCGGGCGCCAAAGCTCTTCTCGTCCATGGTCGCTGCGACGAATGAGGCGATGCGGCTGACGGTGGTGAGAGCCTGACGATCCCCCAGGCTGAGTGCGCGGGGCTCGGTGTGGTGCATGACGAACATCCCGGTCAGCCGTTCGCGCTGGACAACCGACACCGCGGCGGTGGCAGCCACACCCATGTTGCGCATGTACTCCAGGTGCACCGGCGAGACGGCGCGACGGTGAGCGAAGGTGAGATCGAGAGCGCGTGCCGGGCCGCCCTCGGGAGCCGAGCCCAGGAGATGGACCGTCGGTCCGTCGACGTCCTCGATGACCCGCACCAGTTGCTCCACGTACAACCGCCGGGCCTGCGGGGGGATGTCCGATGCGGGATAGTGCAACCCGAGGTATGGCTCCAGGTCGGGCTGGTTGATGTACTCGGCGGTCACCTCGCCGTGGTAGTCGGGATGGAACGTGTAGGCCATGGTGCGCGCATAGCCGAACATCTGTCCCAGCGCCGTGACCGTCTGCTCGGAGAACACCTGCCAACTCGGCGCCTGCAGCAGCGTGCTGATCATCGCGGTCGGATCCTCAGCGATCGGTGCGATGTCACGCTCGACCTCGACGATGTAGTGATCAGCCGTCCCGTGGGCGGTGATCACCACGGGATCGCTTGTCAGCCAAGGCATGTGGGATCGCCAACCATCGATCACCTCGAATCGGGTGACGCCGGTGGGCAGCTCGAGCGCGCGGGCGACATGCTCGACAGTCGTCCCGAGCACCGCTGGGGCGCCCAGCTTCGCGCAGATCGGCGCCTGAAGGTTCGACGACACGTGGGAGACGCGGCGCCGCGCGAGGTCGACCGCGAGGAGCCATCCGTGTGCCTGGATCGCGTCGGGCTTGTCGATGGGTTCGGTCTCGCAGCCTTCGTGACCGACCACCTTCCACATCGCCTCCGGGGTGCCGCTCGTCATCGATGGCTTCCCGCCGAAAGATGTTCGACGAGCGCCGTCCGGTGGAGCTCGAAGCCGGCACGCGCGGCCGCGATTGCGGTGTCTGCGTCTTTCGCGTCCACGCGATCCACGGCGTCGAGCACCGCGCGCCAGCGGGCGTGGAGTTGATCGCCATAGGGTCGGAGCAGCGACTGTTCGCGGTCGGTCTGCCACCACGACGCGGTCCGGGCGACGCGCAGCAGATGCAAGCCGCCCAGAGCCGAACCGACGTAGACGTAGATCAGACCCACCATGGCTGCGCGTCCTGGCGTCGTCAGCGGCAGTCGGCCGATGTCGTAGACACGTGGTGAGTTCGGGCGGGACCCGCCCAGAGTGTCGAGGAAGGATGACTCGGCATCGATCGCTGCTCGCTTGGACACCTCGGCGGGCGACAGCCCCTCGACCCACAGTGCGCGCGGGATTCCGGGCAACACTGCCTCGACGGCCTCGGCGGCCTCGATCAGCCCGCCGAGAACCGCCGCGTAGTACCCGCGTTCGACCAGGCGGGGGAGATCGACGAGACGGTCCACCGAGGCGTGGTCCTCGGCGGTGGCGCGACGGAGGGCCGGCGTGAAGCCGCTTCGGTGTTTCGTCGACATGCCCACCGACATCTCACCCTCGTCACCGTTCAGTTGCAGTGTGGGCATGATTGTCCACCGCCGTGGCGTTCGGTGCGGGCAGTTCGCGACGATGGCGAGACGGGGTCCGCAGACCGGCAGCGCGCGGACAGTTGCTGTGGTGCTTGTGGAGCCTAGGAGATTCGAACTCCTGACATCTGCCTTGCAAAGGCAGCGCTCTACCAACTGAGCTAAGGCCCCTCGTCAGGAAGGCGCATCGGCGAGTGTGTGCCACACCTCGGGGCTGTGCTGGGTCCGCCAGACCACGAACCCGGCGGCCGCGGCGATGCCCGCCGCGAGCAGCAGCACCACCTTCATCGATGTGTACCTTTCCGTGGGGCTAGGAGGACTCGAACCTCCGACCTCTTCGTTATCAGCGAAGCGCTCTAACCGCCTGAGCTATAGCCCCGTGCAACCGCATGGCCGAGCAGCGAGATTACCGCACGGACAACCCGACTCCCAAACCAGCTCAGTCGCGGTCGGCCAGAGTGACCTCGACACCGCCCACGAGGTCGGTGGTGAGGTTGTAGATGAACGCCCCGATCGTCGCCGCCGCGGTCAGCAGAACGATGTTGACCAGGCCGATCAGGGCGGCGCCACCGAAGATCGTGCCGCTGGACACCAGCTCGCCGCCCGAGCTGCCGCTGGCGCTGGTCAGCAGGTCGCCGACGTTGCTGTTGAGCTTGCTCCACACGCCCATGCCGCCGAGCACCAGGTACAGGAACGCGACCGCGATCATCCACACGAAGAACAGCGCCACCGACAGCACCAGTGACACCTTCAACGCGCTCCACGGATCCACCCGGCGGATCTGCATGCTGGCACGGACCGGCCCGGTGTGCTGCCGCGGACCGACCTGCACGGCCCGGCCGCCGGCGGCCTTCTGCGCGGGACGGGCGGGCGGCTCGGACGTCTGACGCTCCGCCGGCTTACGCTGCTGCGTCGTCCGGGGCGGACCCGACAGGTCGGGCAGCTCGCTCTTGTACGCCGCCCCGCCGGTGTTCTCGGTGCGGGTCGGGGGCTCGGGGCGGTGTGCCTCGGTCCGCGTCGGCGGTTCCGGACGGTTGCCCTCGGGACGGGTGCCCTCCGGACGGGTGCCCTCCGGACGAAGCACCTCGGTGCGGTCGCCGCGCGGTGTCGACTCGGTGTCCTGGCCGCCGGAGATGAAGCGGTTCAGCCGGGCGTCGAGCCCGCCCTGCGCGTCCGGGGCCTGCTGCTGGCGGGCCCGGGCCGCGGGACCCCGCTGCCACGGCGGCACGTCAGCGTGCTCGGCGCCGTGAGCGGGCCCCTGGGGCGGTACCCCGCTGGGCACCGGCGCCGGCGCAGCCGGTGACCCGTTGCCGGTGGCACCGGACGCCTCACCCGCGCGCGGGTGTCCCGGCTCGTTCGGTGAGCTCACAGACCGCTCCTCACTGCTCCGTCGTCGGCTCTTCACCGATGTCGGTGTCGACCTCGTCGGTACCGTCGCCCTCTTCGGCGTTGCGTGCGATCGCGATCAGGGTGTCGCCCTCACCGAGGTTCATCAACCGGACGCCCTTGGTCTGGCGGCCGGCCTTGCGAACCTGTCGCGCGGCGGTCCGGATGACGCCCCCACCTGAGGTGATGGCATACAACTCGGTGTCGTCGTCGACGATCAACGCACCGACAAGAGTGCCACGACGCTTGTCGAACATGATGGTCAGCACCCCCTTGCCGCCGCGGCCCTGCACCGGGTACTCGTCGATGGCCGTGCGCTTGGCATAACCACCCGACGTCGCCACCAGCAGATACGTATCGGGCCGGACCACATTCAGGGACAGCAGCGCGTCGTCGCCGTTGAACCGCATGCCCTGCACACCGGAGGTGGCGCGACCCATCGGGCGGAGCGCCTCATCGGTGGCCGAGAACCGGATCGACTGGCCGTTGGCCGACACCAACAGCAGATCGTCCTCGCTCGAGCACAGCACCGCGCCGACGAGCTCATCGCCGTCGCGCAGGTTCACCGCGACGATGCCGCCCGACCGGTTGGAGTCGAAGTCGACCAGACGCGACTTCTTCACCAGGCCGTTACGGGTGGCGAGCACCAGGTACGGCGCGTCCTCGTAGCCCTTGATCTGGATGACCTGGGCGATGCGTTCCTCGGGCTGGAAGGCCAGCAGGTTCGCGACGTGCTGACCGCGCGCGGTGCGCGACGCCTCCGGCAGGTCGTAGGCCTTCGCGCGGTACACCCGGCCCTGCGTGGTGAAGAACAGGATCCAGTCGTGGGTCGAGCAGACGAAGAAGTGGTTGACGATGTCGTCCTGCTTGAGCCCGGCGCCCTGCACTCCCTTGCCGCCGCGCTTCTGGCTGCGGTACAGGTCGGTCTTGGTGCGCTTGGCGTAGCCGGTCTCGGTGATCGTGACGACGACGTCCTCGCGGGCGATCAGGTCCTCGTCGGCCACCTCGCCGTCCGCGGCGATGATGCGGGTGCGCCGATCGTCGCCGTACTTGTCGACGATCTCCTTGAGCTCGTCGCGCACGATGGCGCGTTGGCGCTCCGGCTTGGCCAGGATGTCCTCGAGGTCGGCGATCTCGGCCTCGATCTTGGCGAGGTCGTCGATGATGCGCTGACGTTCCAGGGCGGCCAGGCGCCGCAGCTGCATGTCGAGGATCGCCTGGGCCTGGATCTCGTCGACGTCGAGCAGCTCGATCAGGCCCTGACGCGCGACGTCGACGTTGGCCGAGGCCCGGATGAGCGCGATCACCTCGTCGAGCGCGTCGAGCGCCTTGACCAGACCGCGCAGGATGTGGGCCCGCTCGTTGGCCTTGCGCAACCGGTACCGGGTGCGCCGGACGATGACGTCGAGCTGGTGGTTGACGTAGTGGCGGATCAGCTGGTCGAGGCGTAGCGTGCGCGGAACGCCGTCGACGATCGACAGCATGTTGGCGCCGAAGCTGGTCTGCAGCTGGGTGTGCTTGTACAGGTTGTTGAGCACGACCTTGGCCACCGCGTCACGCTTGACCTCGATGACGATGCGCAGACCGACCCGGTCACTGGACTGGTCCTCGATGTTGGAGATGCCGCCGAGCTTGCCGTCGCGCACCTGCTCGGCGATCGAGGTGATGAAGTTGTCGTGGTTGACCTGGTAGGGCAACTCGGTGATCACCAGCGAGGTTCGCCCGCGGGAGTCCTCTTCGATCTCCACCACGCCACGCATCCGGATGGAACCGCGCCCGGTGGTGTAGGTGTCCGAAATCCCCTGTGAGCCAACGATCAAGCCGTACGTCGGGAAGTCGGGGCCCTTGACCCGCTCGCACACCGCGGTAAGCGTGGCCTCCTCGTCGGCCTCGTGGTTGTCGAGGCACCAGTAGACCGCCTCGGCGAGCTCGCGCAAATTGTGCGGAGGCATGTTGGTGGCCATGCCGACCGCGATACCGCCCGAACCGTTGGCAAGCAGGTTCGGGAACCGGCTCGGCAGAACCGTCGGCTCCTGCACGCGGCCGTCGTAGTTCGGAATGAAATCGACTGTCTCCTCGTCGATTTCACGCAGCATCTCCATCGCCAGCGGAGTCAGCCGCGCCTCGGTGTACCTCATGGCGGCCGGCGGATCGTTCCCCGGCGAGCCGAAGTTGCCCTGCCCGTCGACCAACGGGTAGCGCAGCGACCACGGCTGCGCCATCCGGACGAGGGTGTCGTAGATCGACGAATCACCGTGCGGGTGATAGTTACCCATCGTCTCTGCGACCGAGCGGGCGGACTTCGCGTGCCCGCGGTCGGGCCGGAATCCGGAGTCGAACATCGCGTAGAGCACCCGGCGGTGCACCGGCTTGAGGCCGTCCCGAACCTCGGGCAGCGCGCGGCCCACGATCACGCTCATCGCGTAGTCGATGTAGCTGCGCTGCATCTCCTGCTGGATGTCGACCGGTTCGATGCGGTCGCCGGTCTCGTCGCCCGGCGGCAGCGTGGTGTCAGTCATGAGTTTCCTATGCCTCGTCTAGCGTCTTAAACGTCAAGGAAGCGAACGTCTTTGGCGTTGCGGGTGATAAAGCTGCGGCGTGCTTCGACGTCTTCACCCATCAGGATCGAGAACAGTTCGTCGGCTGCCGCGGCGTCGTCGAGCGTCACCTGACGCAACACGCGCACCGACGGATCCATCGTGGTCTCCCACAGCTCCTTGGCGTCCATCTCGCCCAGACCCTTGTAGCGCTGGATGCCGTCTTCGACGTTGATCCGCTTGCCGGCGGCGCGGCCCGCCTCGAGCAGCCCGTCGCGCTCGCGGTCGGAATACGCGAACTCCGGCTCGCTGCGCTGCCACTTGAGCTTGTACAGCGGCGGCTGCGCCAGGAAGATGTGGCCGTTCTCCACAAGCGGTTTCATGAAGCGGAACAGCAGCGTCAGCAGCAACGTCGAGATGTGCTGGCCGTCCACGTCGGCGTCGGCCATCAGCACGATCTTGTGGTAGCGCAGCTTCGAGAGGTCGAACTCGTCGTGGATGCCGGTGCCCAGAGCGGTGATGATCGCCTGGACTTCGGTGTTCTTCAGCACGCGATCGATGCGGGCCTTCTCGACGTTGATGATCTTGCCACGCAGCGGCAGGATCGCCTGGAACATCGAGTCCCGGCCACTCTTGGCCGAACCGCCGGCCGAATCGCCCTCCACCACATACAGTTCGGACTTGCTCGGATCGGTCGAGCGGCAGTCGGCCAGCTTGCCGGGCAGCCCGCCGATGTCGGTGGCGCTCTTGCGCCGCACCAGCTCGCGCGCCTTACGCGCCGCCATCCGGGCCTGCGCCGACGAGACCGCCTTGTTCACAACAGTTTTCGCCTCGGCCGGGTTCGCCTCGAACCAGTGGGTGAGCTGCTCGTTGCAGATCTTCTGCACGAAGGACTTGACCTCGGTGTTGCCCAGCTTGGTCTTGGTCTGGCCCTCGAACTGCGGCTGGGAGACCTTCACCGAGATGACCGCGGCCAGACCCTCGCGGATGTCGTCACCGGTGAGGTTCGGATCCTTGTCCTTGAGCAGCTTCTTGTCCTTGGCGTACTTGTTCACCACCGAGGTGAGCGCCGCACGGAAGCCCTCTTCGTGCGTGCCGCCCTCGTGGGTGTTGATCGTGTTCGCGAACGTGTGCACCGACTCGGAGTAGCCCGCGTTCCACTGCATCGCGATCTCGACCTCGTGACCGGGGCCCTTACCGTCGAAGTCGATGACGCTGGGCTGGATCGCGGTCTTGGTTCGGTTGATGTGCTTGACGAAATCGACCAGACCGCCGGGGTAGTGGAACACCCGGTGCTTGACCTTCTGCGGCGCGGACTGTTCAGCCGCCTTCTCCTCGGCGGACTTCGGCGCCTCGGCGTGGTCGCTGACGACGTCGTCCACGACCTCCTCCGGGGCGACCCGCTCGTCGGTGAGCTCGATGGTCAGGCCCTTGTTCAGGAAGGCCATCTCCTGCAGCCGGCGCGCGATCGTCTCGAAGTCGTAGTTGGTGGTCTCGAAGATGTCCGGGTCGGCCCAGAACCGGATCGTGGTGCCGGTGCCCTTGGTCTTCTCGCCCTTCCTGAGCGTCCCGGGCACCGAGCGGTCGTACGTCTGGAACCACTCGTAACCGTCCTTGCGGACATCGGCCTCGAGCCGCGTCGACAACGCGTTCACCACGGACACGCCCACGCCGTGCAGACCCCCGGACACCTGGTAGGCGCCCTCTTCGAACTTGCCGCCGGCGTGCAGCACGGTCATCACCACATCGATGGTGGGGATGCCGGTGGAGTGCATCGCGACAGGGATGCCGCGGCCGTCGTCGGTGACCTGTACTCCGCCGTCCTCGAGGATCCGCACATCCACCTTGGTGGCGAAGCCGGCCATCGCCTCGTCGACGGCGTTGTCGACCACCTCCCAGATCAGATGGTGCAGGCCACGCTCGCCGGTGGACCCGATGTACATGCCCGGGCGCTTGCGGACCGCTTCCAGACCTTCGAGGACCTTGATCGAGTCGGCGCCGTACTCACTCGGGGCATTGTTCTTCTGGGCAGCCACGTTGGACGCGTCTCCTTGGGTCTTGGGCAGGCGAAAGCCTGCACGGGGGATCCGACGACCCCCTCGCGGATCACCGTCACAGTCTACCGAAACATGCCGTCAGGACCGATTCAGGAACCGCGTTTTGACATACCTAATCGCGCCGTGCGCCGATTTTTGCGGCAGAAGATAGGTCTTGACGCTTCGGAAACTCGGTGATCGCGTTCTGGCGGCTCTCAGACAACGGTCCGCCGGCTCATCCGTAGGTGTCGCGGGGACCCCGGCCCGGCACCCGGTAGGGACCCTTGCGCCAGGAGGGGCCGGCGGGTCCGACGATCTTCAGCGAGGTCACGACGCCGTCGCCGACCGCCGCGGCGATCTTGGCCAGCAGCTGAGCCTGCACCATCCGCAGTTGTGTCGCCCACGCCGTCGATTCCGCCGACACCGTGAGCACACCGTCATGGAGCGACGCAGGTGCGGCGTGGTCGGCGATCTGGTCGCCGACGACCTCGCGCCAGCGCCCGAACACCGCCCCCTCGGCCACCCGGCCGGACCAGCCCCGGCTGCGGGCGACCTCACTACTGGCGGCCCCGAACGGTTGGGGATCCCTGCTGTCGGGGCCCGGCCCGGACCAGCGGCGCCGGTTGGCGGCCGGACCCGTGCGGCGCGGCGCCGGGGACGTCCGGCCGCGGCCCACGTTCTTTCCCTGCTCGCGAGCGGCTCCCCGGGCTTCCTCCAGTGCCCGGCGCACCAGATCCATCCCCTTCAGGCCGGCCAGATGCGCCGGCGGCTCGATCGGTTCGTCGCCGTCGCTCATCGCAGCACCTCGGAGATACGGCCCGCATCGTCGTCGCGCATGGTGATCTCGACGCGTCGCGCATCCCAATCGGCGGGGATGTCATCGTGCACGGCCGCGGTCACCAGCACCTGCTCGGCGGTGGCGGCCACCTGGGCGAGCGCTTCGCGGCGCGCGGTGTCGAGTTCGGCGAACACGTCGTCGAGCAGCAGCACCGGATCGCTCCCCTCTTTGCGCAACAGTTCGTAGGCGGCCAGCCGCAACGCCAACGCCATCGACCACGATTCACCATGACTGGCAAAGCCTTTGGTCGGCTGGTCACCCAGCCGTAGATCCAGATCATCGCGGTGGGGTCCGACAAGACACACGCCCCGCTCGAGTTCGGCGTCGCGGCGCCGGCTCAACGCGTCCAGCAGCGCCGCCTCCAGCACCTCCACATCGGCGTTGCCGGCGGCCGCCTCGGCCTCCACCACCTCGACACCGCTGCGGTACCGGATCGCCGCCGGGCGCGATGACGGCGCCAACAGCTGGTACGCCTTCTCCACTTCGGGGGCGAGCTCGTTGACGAGCTCGATTCGCGCCGAAATGAGTTGGGCCCCATGGGAAGCCAGATGGCCGTCCCACACGTCGAGGGTGTCCAGCGCACCGCGGTCCCCGCGGAAACGGGCGCCCGAGGCGGTCTTGAGGAGTGCGGTCCGCTGCCGCACCACCTTGTCGTAATCGGACCGGACACCGGCGATCCGCGGCCGCCGCGTGGTGGCCAGTTCGTCGAGGTAGCGCCGGCGATCACCTGGATCACCACGGACCAGGGCGAGATCCTCCGGCGCGAACAGCACGGCGCGCAGGACACCGAGGATCTCGCGCGCCGAGCGCACAGGGGAGCGGTTCAGCCGCGCCTTGTTCGCACGGCCCGAGGTGATGTCGAGATCGACCGCGAGCTCACGACCCTCGCTCACGACGATCGTCGAGATGATCGCGCGGTCGGCGCCGGCGCGGATCAGCGGCGCGTCGGCCGCGACCCGGTGCGACCCGAGGGTCGACGAATACCACAGCGCCTCGATGAGATTCGTCTTGCCGAAGCCGTTCGGTCCGACGAAGACGGTGCGGCCGGGCTCCAGGTCGAGTTCGACCCGCGGCCAGGATCGAAAGTCAGTCAGCGCAAGGCGACGTACGTGCACGGGTCCGCCCCGGTCACCCGGATTCGCTCACTCGTTTGACGGCGTGGCCACCGAACTGATTGCGCAACGCGGCCACGGCCTTCATGGTGGGGGAGTCGTCCTGGCGCGACAGGAACCGCGCGAACAACGATGCCGCGATGCTCGGGACCGGAACCCGCAGCCGGATCGCCTCCTCGACGGTCCACCGGCCTTCACCGGAATCCTCGGTGTAGCCGCTGATGTCGTTGAGGCCCGGGTCCTCTTTGAGGGCCTTCGCCAGCAGCTGCTGCAGCCAGGACCGCACGACGGTTCCGTTGGTCCACGCCTGGTAGACAGCCTGCGGATCGCGCACCAGATCCTCGGCCGCCAACATCTCGTAGCCTTCGGCGTAGGCCGTCATCAGCGCGTACTCGACGCCGTTGTGCACCATCTTGGCGAAATGACCCGCGCCGACCGGGCCGACGTGGACGAAGCCGTCCTCCACCGGACCCGGGGGCCGCAGCGCCTCGAAGATCGGCGTGGCGCGCGCGACGTCGGCGTCGTCGCCGCCCACCATCAGCCCGTACCCTTCGGTCAACCCCCAGATGCCGCCGGACACGCCGGCATCGATGAACGCAATTCCCTTCTCCGCCAACATCTTCGCGTGGGGACCGTCCTCGGTGTAGCGGGAGTTGCCCCCGTCGATCACCAGATCACCCTCACCGAGCACCCCGGCGAGTTCGGTGATGGTCTGATCGGTGATCGTGCCGGACGGGACCATCACCCACACCACCCGCGGTGCCGGCAGCGCGGCGGCCAGGTCGGCGAGCGAGGCGACATCGGAGACCTCCGGTCGCGGGTCGTACCCCACGACCTCGTGCCCACCCTCGCGCAGGCGGGCCCGCATGTTGAACCCCATTTTGCCCAGGCCGATGAGACCCAGCTGCATGTCAGCGCCCCTCCTGTAGTCGATGCGGCCGGTCAGCCGGGAAGGCGCACCGGCATCAGCAGATACACATAATCGGTCTGCGCGGCCGGGAACGGCCCGGAGCCACCGGCAGCCGCGTCGTCCTGACCGGCCGGACGCAGCACCGCGGGCCGGCTCGGTGTGGTGAATCCGAACGTCACCCGCTCGGCGTGCAACGAACCCAGACCGTCGGTCAGATAGGTCGGGTTGAACGCGATGGTCAGCGGATCCCCGGAGAACTCCACCGGCAGATCCTCCTCGGCCCGGCCGACGTCGTCGGCGCCGGCCGACAACCGCAGCACGTCGTCGGCGAACTCCATCCGCACCTGCGCGCCACGGTCGGCGACGAGTGCCACACGCTTGATCGCCTCGGTCAATTCGGCGACCCCGATGGTGGCCACAGCGGTGTGCTCGGTGGGCAGCAGCTGGCGGAACTTCGGGAACTCCGCGTCCAGCAGCCGGGTGGTGCTGCGCTTGCCCTTGCTGCGGATCCCGAGCAGGCCTTCCTTGCCGACCGACGGACCCGATCCGAGGGACAGGTGCACCTCGTTACCGTCGGTTCCCGCCTTCGCGGCCTCGGCCAGCGTCTTGGCCGGCACCAGGACCGCAGCTTCGACACCGGGAGTGGACGTCGACCATGTCAGCTCGCGCACCGCCAGCCGGAACCGGTCGGTCGCGGCCAAAACCACCTTCTCGCCGGAGATCTCGACGCGGATGCCGGTCAGCATCGGCAGCGTGTCGTCCCGGCCGGCGGCCACGGCGACCTGGCCGATGGCCTCGGCGAACAGGTCCGCCGACACCACACCGGTCTCGTCGGGCAGCGTCGGCAGCGTCGGGTAGTCCTCGACGGCCATCGTCGGCAGCGAGAAACGGGCGCTGCCGCAGGTCAGGGCGACGCGGGTGCCTTCGACGCTGACGTCGACCGGCTTGGCCGGAAGCGCGCGCACGATGTCGGACAGCAGCCGACCGGACACCAAAACACTTCCCGGAGAAGCGATTTCGGCGGCGATCTGCACCTCGGCCGACACTTCGTAGTCGAAGCCGGAGATCGTGAGCCCCTCGTCGGAGCCGGTCAGCAGCACACCGGCGAGCACGGGCACCGTCGGACGCGACGGGAGATTACGCGCGACCCAGGCCACCGCGTCGGCGAACTCCTCGCGGCTCAACCGGAACTTCAAGTCCGTGAGACCTGCCGTTGTCGTCGCCACGTTCATAGCGTCCCTTCGATGTGCACCCCGATGAAGCGATGAGCAGCGGTTTCCTGGACTGACACACCGCGCCGCTGTGACACGCTGCGACGACCGGAAGGGCTGTCGATGAACCACCGTAGAGCTTTCGGCCCCAACTTGAAAGCTAAACGATCGGCCCGACATCTGGGCGACAAGCGGCCCCGACGGGGCCGTGACGTTCGGCTTTCCCCAGGCGGCTTCTTCGAGAAGAAATTGATAGAAAGAAATGAGCAGTAGTACTAGGTGCTGTGCATTCTGGGGACAGCTCGGCGTCCGCGCAGGCCAGCACCCGTGAGCAGGTGTGGACACACTGTGCATGGCGGCGGCCCGGTCGGTGAGACGTTGGGGATGAACCACGAACTGTGGACGAACTGTCCGCAACGACACGGAGTTGACCGCAGCTTGTCCACAGATCGTCCACAGCTCTGCGCTGTGACGGGTGAGGCGAAAGCGATGCAAGTTTTTCGGTTTCTCGGCACAGAAAAACACCCCCCACCGCTGTGCGGTGAAGGGTGGGTAGCCGGCGAGGAGGGTCAGCGCTTGGCGCGCTGCCGGATCCGGGTGGTGAGTTCCTTGACGTGATCGAACACCTCACGGCGCTCGGCCATCTCACCGCGAATCTTCTTCTCCGCGTACATGACCGTCGTGTGGTCGCGGCCGAAGGCCTGGCCGATCTTGGGGAGTGACAGGTCGGTCAGCTCGCGGCAGAGGTACATCGCGATCTGCCGGGACTGAGCGAGCGCCCGGGTCTTACCGGGGCCGCGCAACTCGTCGACGCTGGTCTCGAAGTACTCGGCGGTGGCGGCCATGATCGCCGCGGTGCTGATCTGCATGGTCGACGAATCGGAGATCAGATCGCGCAGCACGATCTCGGCCAGCGACTTGTCGATCGACGTCTTGTTCAGCGACGCGAACGCCGTCACGCGGATCAGCGCACCTTCGAGCTCACGGATGTTGCGCTCGATGCGGCTGGCGATCAACTCGAGGACGTCGTCGGGCACATCGAGGCGGTCCATCTGCGCCTTCTTACGCAGGATCGCGATGCGGGTCTCCAACTCCGGAGGCTGGACGTCGGTGATCAGACCCCACTCGAACCGCGTCCGCAGCCGGTCCTCCAGCGTGGCGAGCTGTTTGGGCGGGCGGTCCGAGGAGATGACGATCTGCTTGTTCGCGTTGTGCAACGTGTTGAACGTGTGGAAGAACTCTTCCTGGATACCGTCTTTGCCCTCGATGAACTGGATGTCGTCGACGAGCAGCACGTCGATGTCGCGGTAGGTGCGTTTGAACGACGCCCGCCGATCGTCGCGCAACGAGTTGATGAAGTCGTTGGTGAATTCCTCGGTGGACACGTACTTGACGCGCATCCCCGGGAAGAGCCGCTGTGCGTAGTTGCCGGCCGCATGCAGCAGGTGGGTCTTGCCCAGCCCGGACTCGCCCCAGATGAACAGCGGGTTGTAGGCGCGGGCCGGTGCTTCGGCGATGGCCAGCGACGCGGCGTGGGCGAATCGGTTGGACGCGCCGATCACGAACGTGTCGAACGTGTAGCGGCGGTTGAGGTTGATCGCGGTCGGATCGTCGCTGGTGGTGTTCTGCGCACGGTTGGCGAAGAACGACGGCCAGTTCTCCTCGGCGCTCGCGCGGGCGGCGAGGTCGTCATCGACGAGGTCGTCGTCGTCGGCGAGGTGGGGGACGGGCGCCGGGGTGAATCCGTTGTGTGCGTCGGTGCCGTCGGCCGGTTCGGGGTCGGCGATACGGACGCCCAGTTCGACGCGCTGACCGAGTTGACGGCTCAGTGCCGCGACGATCGGTTCACGCAGATGGCGTTCGATCTCGTTCTGCACGAAAGGGGTGGGTACCGACAGCAGCGCGAATCCCTCGGTGATGACGAGGGGCTGCACCATCTTCAGCCAGGCACGCTGCTGCGGGGTGAGGGAACCGTTGGCGGAACCGCCGTCTCCGTTGAGCTCGGTGACGACGTTGTTCCAGATGGAGACGAAGGGTGGGTCGGGGTCAGCTGTCAAGGACTCGAACCCCCTAGCAGCCGGCACACGGTCGGCCAAAAAACGAGGACGAACTGTCCACAAAGTTATCCACAGGTTGTGGAAAGTGAAAGTTCGTCGTCGTTAGGTTGTCTACCGGCGAGGACGCCGTGGGTCGGAGCTCGGCACCAGGTGGGTACACGTAGTGGGCTCGCGGCCGAGTGGGTCGTCCTCGCTTCGTTGTCGTGCGCCGCCCCGCGGTGGATGCGGCATTGCCAGAAGCTAACAGTTTTCTCTCCGAGTGCCAACAGTTCTGCAACATTGCGAGGAACCGTAATGCGGTCTGGCTCAATCGTTCCAGAAGAACGTGACGGCTGTGATTCGTGTGATGCCGCTGACGTGCGCGGGAGTTCTGTGAGCTCGGGCCGGCTGGCGGTATCGGGGCGGGTGAGCGCAGGTTTGACCCGGCGAATTCTCGTCAGTACCCTCGAACAGTCGCCCGCACGTGGCGATACGGCTGCGATCCGGCATGTGCCGGGGACCGCGCTGGCAAGTACAGCGAGACCGATGAGCTTACCAACGGCCGACGGCGTCCTGCCTGTCATGAGAGATCATGCGGGCAAAGGCGTGGGGGCCAGACCGACGAGGAGTGACTGCCGTGGCCAAGGGCAAGCGGACCTTCCAGCCCAACAACCGCCGCCGGGCCAGGGTGCACGGTTTCCGGTTGCGGATGCGCACGCGCGCGGGTCGCGCGATCGTGTCCGATCGGCGCCGCAAGGGCCGTCGTTCTCTGACTGCGTGACACGGCGCAAGGTCTGACGCGGTGCTTCCGGCGCAGAACCGGATGACGCGGTCGACCGAGTTCGGTGCCACAGTCAGTCGAGGGACGCGGGCGGGGCAGCCCGACCTCGTCGTCTACTGCCTGCGTTCTGATCACACCGAGGACACCGGACCCCGGATCGGCCTGGTGGTCTCCAAGGCGGTGGGCAACGCCGTAGCGCGGCACCAGGTGTCGCGCCGGTTGCGGCATGTCGCGCGAGCGATTCTGCCCGAACTCGATCCCGCCGATCGTGTCGTCATCCGTGCCCTGCCGGGGAGCCGGCGGGCCATCTCGCCGCGACTGGAACAGGAGCTGCGCACTGCGTTGCAGCGGATCCGCACCCGCAACGGAGCCCCTTCGTGACGTCTCGTCCGGTCCGCGCCGCGGTGTTCCTCATTCAGCTCTACCGCACCACCATCTCTCCGCTGCGTCTGCCGACCTGCCGCTTCACGCCGACCTGCAGTCAGTACGCCGTCGAGGCTCTGACCGAATTCGGTCTGCTGCGTGGCGGCTGGTTGGCCCTGGTGCGTCTGCTCAAGTGCGGTCCATGGCATAACGGAGGGTGGGATCCGATACCGGATCGCGGTATCGAGCGCGAACGTCACAGTGACGCCACAGCCGAAGGGTCCGGTGGCGCAGCCGAAGACCGGGGTGAGCCGGTTCAGCAAGGGAAGAGTCTGCCGCGTGTTTAACTTCTTCAGCCTCGACATCATCTACTACCCGGTGTCGGGGATCATGTGGGTCTGGTACAAGGCGTTCGCCTTCCTGCTGGGCCCGTCCAATTTCTTCGCCTGGGCGCTGTCGGTGATGTTCCTCGTATTCACCCTGCGCGCGATCCTCTACAAGCCGTTCGTCCGGCAGATCCGGACCACCCGGCAGATGCAGGAACTGCAGCCACAGATCAAGGCGCTGCAGAAGAAGTACGGCAAGGACCGCCAGAAGATGGCGCTGGAGATGCAGAAGCTGCAGCGCGAGCACGGATTCAACCCGATCCTCGGCTGCCTGCCGATGCTGGCGCAGATCCCGGTGTTCCTCGGTCTCTACCACGTGCTGATGTCGTTCAACCGGACCCAGACCGGCATCGGCCGTCTCGGGCTGTCCGTCGAGGAGAACCGCAGCCTCGGCAACTACTTCTTCAGCGCCACCGACGTCGGCCACTTCCTGGACGCCAACCTGTTCGGAGCGCCGTTGGGCGCGACGATGATCCAGAAGCACGGGTTGGAGGCGTTCACCGAATTCCATCGGCCCGCCGTGATCGCCGTCGGCGTGCCGATCATGATCGCGGCCGGTATCGCGACGTACTTCAACAGCCGGGCATCGGTGGCGCGCCAGAGTCCCGAGGCGGCCGCCAATCCGCAGACCGCGATGATGAACAAGCTTGCGCTGTACGTGTTCCCGCTCGGCGTCGTGGTCGGCGGTCCCTTCCTTCCGCTGGCGATCATCCTGTACTGGTTCTCGAACAACATCTGGACCTTCGGTCAGCAGCACTACGTGTTCGGCAAGATCGAGAAGGAAGAAGAGGAGAAGAAGCAGGAGGCACTCGAGCGACGCGCGGCCAACGCGCCGGCGCCGGGGGCCAAGCCGAGCCGGAAGAAGAAGACCGGCACCGATGCCGACACGGCGGCGATCGACGGGGTGGAGATCACGGAGTCCGGAGCGACCGAGGAACCGGCGCCGCCGTCGGCCGACGGTGCGGACGGAAACGGCGTGAGCAAGTCCGCGGCACGGAACGGGTCGGTGAACCGAACCCCCCGACCGGGCGCCCGGCCGAAGAAACGGAAACGTTGACGCGCGGGTGACCGCGAACGAGGGAGAGGTGTATCCATGACGAATTCAGAAGCCGTGACCACGGACGAGACGACCATCGAGGAGGCTGTCGAGGAGACCGCCGAGCCGACGACGGATCTCGAGGACAAGCTGGTCGCCGAAGGCGAGATCGCCGGCGACTATCTCGAGGAGCTGTTGGACCTGCTCGACTTCGACGGCGATATCGACCTGGACGTCGAGGGCGACCGCGCGGTCGTGAGCATCGACGGCGGGGGAGACCTGAACAAGCTCGTCGGCCGCAAGGGTGAGGTGCTGGACGCACTGCAGGAGCTCACCCGGCTGGCGGTGCATCAGAAGACCGGCGAGCGGAGCCGGCTGATGCTGGACATCGCCCAGTGGCGCAAGCGCCGGCGCGACGAGTTGGCCGCCCTGGGTAACAAGGTGGCGCACCGGGTGCTGGAGACCGGTGAGCGCGAGGAGCTGTCGCCGATGACGCCGTTCGAGCGCAAGATCGTGCACGACGCCGTGGCCGGTGTCTCGGGCGTGCACAGCGAGAGCGAGGGCGTGGAGCCGTCGCGTCGCGTGGTCGTGCTCGTCGACTGACCCACTGCGAGTTACATCGATGTAGTTCTCGGAGGCGGGCGATCGCCGGGCGCACATGCGGAGGATGTTTCACGTGAAACATGCGGAGGTGCCACCACCGCCACCGGCGGTCGAGGCAGTCTTCGGCGACGCCGTCGACTCCGCGGTCGCCTACGCCGAGATCCTCGCGGGCGCCGGCGTGGAGCGCGGACTCCTGGGGCCGCGGGAAGTGGACCGGGTGTGGGACCGGCACGTGCTCAACAGTGCGGTTGTGGGCGAGGCGCTGGCCGACGGCGAGAGCGTCGCCGACATCGGTAGTGGGGCGGGCCTGCCCGGGATACCGTTGGCGCTGGCCCGCCCCGATCTGCACGTGACGCTCGTCGAGCCGCTGCTGCGCCGCAGCGATTTCTTGCGCGAGGTGATCGACGAGCTCGGCATCGCCTGCGTGGTGGTGCGCGGTCGCGCCGAGGATCGCGCCGTGCGGGACGACGCGGGGGAGAGGGACGTCGTGGTGTCGAGAGCCGTCGCGTCACTCGACAAGTTGGCCAAGTGGAGCGTCCCGCTGCTGCGACCGGGCGGACGCATGCTGGCGATCAAGGGCGAGCGCGCCGCCGACGAGGTGCAGCAGCACCGGCGGTCGATGGCAGCGCTCGGCCTGACCGAGGTAGAGGTGAGGACATGTGGCGCCCAATACGTGGATCCGCCCGCGACGGTGGTCGTAGGGTTGCTGCAAGCGGAGCGGCGTCGCCGGCCTCCGGTGGGAAGGAGACAGCGGTGACGTCTACGGCGGGGGAACCCGACCGGGCACCGGTCGATGTTTCACGTGAAACGTGGAACGCGCAGGAGTCCGATACGCCGATCGGGGCGGAGGCGGAGCGCGCGGTGCGGCTGATGCATGCGGCGTCCGAGGGGTTACTTCCCAAACCCTCGCGCCAGCGCATCTTCACGGTGGCAAACCAGAAGGGCGGAGTCGGCAAGACGACGACCGCGGTCAACATCGCCGCGGCGCTCGCCCTGCAGGGTGCCCGCACCCTCGTCATCGACCTCGACCCCCAGGGCAACGCCAGCACTGCGTTGGGCATCGAGCACCGACCCGGCACCCCGTCGTCCTATGAAGTACTGATCGGCGAGATCCCGGTCGAGGCGGCGCTGCAGCAGAGCCCACACAATGAGCTCCTGTTCTGCGTCCCGGCCACCATCGACCTCGCCGGCGCGGAGATCGAGTTGGTCAGCATGGTCGCCCGGGAAGGCCGGCTGCGCACCGCTCTCGCTGAACTGAAGCAGCACGACTTCGACTACGTGTTCATCGACTGCCCGCCGTCGCTCGGACTGCTGACCATCAACGCGCTCGTCGCCGCCCCCGAGGTGCTGATCCCCATCCAGTGCGAGTACTACGCGCTGGAGGGCGTCGGCCAGTTGCTGCGCAACATCGAGATGGTGAAGGCGCACCTGAACCCCGAACTGAACGTCACCACGGTCGTGCTGACGATGTACGACGGGCGTACCAAGCTGGCCGATCAGGTGGCGATGGACGTCCGCGCGCACTTCGGTGACAAGGTGCTGCGCACGGTCATCCCGCGCAGCGTGAAGGTGTCGGAGGCGCCGGGCTACGGCATGACGATCATCGACTACGACCCCGGGTCGCGCGGAGCGATGAGCTACCTCGACGCGAGCCGCGAACTGGCTCAGCGCGGCGCGCCGGAACAGGCACGATGACACCCTCGGACACCAGCAGCACCGGCGCGACGATCAGAGAAGGACACGCATGAACAACCCGGCACGCAAGCGCAGCGGACTCGGCCGGGGGCTGGCCTCGCTGATCCCGACCGGTCCCGCCGAAGGCGACGAGCCGGCCACCACGGGTCCGCGGATGGGTGCAGCCGCGGCCGACGCGGTGTTCGGCGCATCGCCGACGAGTACCGAGCCCGCAGTGCCCGCCAGCGAGGTGGGTGCGGTGTACCGGGAGATCGCGCCGTCGCAGATCGATCCGAACCCGCGTCAGCCGCGCCAGGTGTTCGACGAAGAAGCCCTCAGCGAGCTCGTGCACTCGATCCGCGAGTTCGGACTCATGCAGCCGATCGTGGTGCGGGCCGTTCCCGGCGATGATCGTGCACCGCGCTACCAGCTGGTGATGGGGGAGCGGCGCTGGCGGGCGGCTCAGCAGGCCGGCGTCGCGACGATCCCGGCGATAGTCCGCGAGACCGCCGACGACAGCATGCTGCGCGACGCCCTGCTGGAGAACATCCACCGCGTCCAGCTCAACCCGTTGGAAGAGGCGGCCGCCTACCAGCAGCTGCTCGAGGAGTTCGCCGTCACCCACGATGAACTCGCCGCGCGGATCGGCCGGTCCCGCCCGGTGATCACGAACATGATCCGTCTGTTGCGTCTGCCGATCGCGGTGCAGCGCCGGGTCGCGGCGGGCGTATTGTCCGCCGGCCACGCGCGTGCCCTCCTCGCCCTCGAGGGCGGACCCGAGCAGCAGGAAGAGTTGGCCGCCCGCATCGTCGCCGAGGGACTGTCGGTGCGCGCCACCGAGGAAGCCGTCACATTGGCGAATCGGGAGGAGACGGGAACCCCGCCGGCGCCGCGCCGCAAGCCCATCCAGATGCCCGGGCTGCAGGATGTCGCCGAACGCCTCTCCTCGGCCTTCGACACCCGGGTCACCGTCAGTCTCGGCAAACGCAAGGGCAAGATCGTCGTCGAGTTCGGGTCGGTCGACGATTTGCAACGGATTGTGGAGTTGATGAACTCGTCGACCCAGTGACCGGTCACACGCGGGAATTACGTCACTGTGACACTGGGTTGGCCGGAATGTCCGGCGATCGGCGTGGGGGAGGGAAAGGTGCTGTGCGGCTGATGATTTCAACGCCGGACGGACGACGGGCGCCGGAGAGCGGCCGCGGCGGGCCGACAGCGCCGACGCCTTCTATCCTGGAGGGGCAGCCGCGGATCCCTTCGCGGCGGAGACACCCGGGAGCGTAGTGACCGCACGGATCAGGCCTCTGCGGCTCGAAGCGTTCGAGCAACTACCGAAGCACGCACGTCGCTGCGTCTACTGGGAAGTCGACCCGTCGACGCTGGGCACCGAGGATCATCTCTCGGATCCCGAGTTCGAGAAGGAAGCATGGCTGTCGATGGTCATGCTCGAGTGGGGATCGTGCGGTCAGTTGGCGCTGGAGTGCCGCGATCAACCCGGCGAGACCGGCGACGAGCCCTGCCTGGGTTACGCGTTCTACGCGCCGCCGCGCAGCGTGCCGCGGGCGGGCCGGTTTCCGACCGGACCGGTCAGCGCGGACGCGGTGCTCCTGACGTCGCTGGGCGTCGACGCCGGCCCGGGGCATGAGGATCTCTCCCACGCGTTGATCACCGCGGTCGTCGGCGACCTCGTCCGACGCGGTGTCCGCGCCCTGGAAGCGTTCGGTCGCACGGCCGCGGTCGACGAACTCGGCGACGTGGCGGACGTACCCCCGGATGTGCGGCCGGTCGTCGAAGTACTCGGAGACTGCGCGACGTCCACCTGCGTGGTGCCGAGCGATCTGCTCCTCGATGCCGGCTTCGTGGTGGTGTCCCACCACACCTACTTCCCGCGCCTGCGTCTGGAACTCGAGCAGGGTCTGGGCTGGAAGGCTGGCGTGGAGGCCGCGCTGGAACGTCTGCTGGAGAGTGCGCAGCTGCAGCAGCCCGTCGGTGCGGGCGCGTCGCCCTGCAGTTAGCCGCGGCGGGCCTGATCGACTGCCAGCTCGTGGGCCAGCAGTTCGGCGAACGTGAAAGTGCCTGTGGGACGGTCGTTCTTGCCCAGAAGGTAGAGACGCTTGACCGCCGCGAGGATGCCCTCGGCAATCGAATCGCGCGCGGCAGGGGAGACCAACGTGGCCCGGTCGCCCGGATTGCTGATGTAGCCGATGTCGACCTGCACCGTGGGCATCCGGGTCAGCCGCAGCAGGTCCCAGGTCCGGCCGTGCACGCGGCAGTCCCGTAAACCGGTCCGCGCCACCACTTCCCGCTGGATGAAATCGGCCAGGTTGCGCCCGATGGTGGACACCGACCCGTGCGAATTGCCGAAATGGAACGAGGCCACGCCGTTGGCGGCCGGGCTCGTCTGGGTCTCGCACCGCAGACTGAGCATCAGATCCGCGCCGACGGTGTTGGCGGTCGCGGCCCGCTCCGCATCGGTCGGCGAGGCGGTGGCCGAGCGCGACAGGAACGTCTCCATGCCGATCGCGGTCATCCGGCCTTCGAGGCGACTCGCCAAGTCCCACAGGATGTCTGCTTCACTGATCGGCCCCGCGGGACCGTTGGTGATCAGCCCGTGGTCCCCGCCGCCGCGGCCCGGATCGATGATGATCCGCTTCCCCGAAAGCCGGGGCCCGGAGCTGCGCACCAGCTCCTCCTCGCGGATGGCGTGCGGGGATCCGCCGGTGACGCGGGAGCCGAGAAAGTACAACGAGCGCAACGTCTCCGGGCCGCAGATGCCATCCGGATACAGCCCGTACTCGCGTTGGTAGGACATCAGCGCGTTGTGGGTCTGCAATCCGAAATGCCCGTCGACCAGGCCTGTGTAGAAACCCAGATCCTGGAGACGGGCCTGCAGCGTCGCCACGTCGTCGCCGTACATCGGGGCGCCGAACTGATGGTTGAGTGTGCGCGCCCCGAGCCGGTAGGACGCCTCTTTGAGCGCGCGATACGTGGCCTCGCCGACGACCCCGTCGACCAGTAGCCCGCGGTGCTGCTGAAAAGCACGCACCGCATGGTCGAGCTCCCCATCGAAGACGTCCGCGGCGACGTGGCGCCCGGTGCTCAGATCCTCATCGGGGTCGGTGATCATGCCGAGCGCGGCCAGCGCGGCCCGGATCTCGGTGACCGCCGCTGAACGGTCACCGCGACGCAGACTCGACATAGGCAGCATTCTCTCAGAAGGGGAGAGGATTCCGGAAAACCCCAGGGAAGTGTCCGGGCCGCAAAAGCGGCGTCAGAGCACGTCGCCGAGCTCGCGCAGCAGCGCTGCCTTGCCTTTCGCGCCGACGATCCGCTTCACCGGCTGACCGTCCTTGAACAGGATCATCGTCGGAATCGACACCACGGAGTAGTCGCGCGCGGTGGCGGGGTTCACGTCGACGTCGAGCTTCGCGACGGTCAGCGAGCCGGCCTTCTCGGCGGCGATCTCCTCCAGGACGGGAGCGACCATCTTGCACGGCCCGCACCACGTCGCCCAGAAGTCCACCAGCACGGGCGTACCGCTGGACAGCACGTCCTGGGAGAACGAGTCGTCGGTGACGGCAACGGTCGAGCTTCCTGTCTTGGCATCGCTCATTGCTGTGCTCCAATCAGATCGCTGTCATCGGTTGTGGTGGAGGTTCGTTCGCCCGGCTCGGCGTGATCGGCCAGCCAGCGTTCGGCGTCGATCGCTGCGGCACAACCGCTTCCGGCCGCGGTGATGGCCTGGCGATACGTGTGGTCGACGAGATCGCCTGCGGCGAAGACTCCGTCGACCGAGGTGTAGGTGGTGCGTCCGACGGTGCTCACGTAGCCCTCGTCGTCCACCTCGATCTGCCCGCGCACCAGATCCGAGCGCGGGTCGTGGCCGATCGCGACGAACACACCGGTCACCGCGAGCTCCGACTCCTCACCGGTCACGGTGTTGCGCAACCTGATTCCGGTCACCTTGGGGTCGCCCTCGATCGAGGTGACGGCGGTGTTGGTGAGGATGGTGATCTTCTCGTTCTGCTCGGCGCGCTCCAGCATGATCTTGGAGGCGCGGAACTCGTCGCGGCGGTGGATCAGCGTGACGCTGCGCGCGAACCGGGTGAGGAAGGTGGCCTCCTCCATCGCGGAGTCACCGCCGCCGACGACGGCGATGTCCTGGTCGCGGAAGAAGAATCCGTCACAGGTGGCGCAGGTGCTGACACCCATGCCGATTCGTTCTTCCTCGCCGGGGACACCAAGGTGGCGCGCCGCCGCGCCCATCGCGAGGATGACCGCGCGGGCCTGGTAGGTCTCGTCGCCGACGGTGACCTTCTTGATCGGGCCGGTGAGGTCGACGGCGTCGACGTCTTCCATGCGCAGGTCGGCGCCGAAGCGCAGCGCCTGCTCGCGCATTTGGTCCATGAGTTCGGGGCCGGTGATGCCGTCACGGAAGCCCGGGTAGTTCTCGACCTCGGTCGTGGTCATCAGCGCACCGCCGAACTGCGTGCCCTCGAAGACGAGGGGCTTCAGCTGAGCGCGGGCGCTGTACACGGCCGCGGTGTATCCGGCGGGGCCGGAGCCGACGATGATGACGTCGTGAACGGTGGACGAGGAGGTCATGAGTGCCTTTCTGCCTGTTCCTTGAACACCAGGGTAGGCCGGGGTGTTCCCGGGGGCCTCACCGGCGGCTCAGCGGCGTTTCACCGTGCGCTCAGCGAGTACCCCGGGTGCGGCCGCTGTGCACGTGGCGTCCACGGCGACAGCCATGACCTGGCGGCGGTCGGGCGAAAGCATCAGCGAAGTCTCGGGAAGCGGAAACGTCGTCGGGGCGACGGGGCGTTGCGCAGGGCCGCTCCCACCCGGGCGGTCACCTCCGCGGGCACCTCGGGCGCGGCGGCGTCGTCGGCAGCGAGGCGGCGCAGCTCCCGCCGCACCCCGTCCAGCTCCGTCTGATCGGGATCGTCCTCCATGTCCACCCCCGCCGGTCGTGTGTGACCGTCCGAGGGTAGCCGACGGCGCTCACTCGGCGCGGTGCGCGGCCAAGCTCCTCAGCGACTCGGCGAGCTTGACGCGGGCTCGGGCGCAGCGGCTCTTCACCGTGCCTTCGGGCACGCCGAGCATCCGCGCGGTCTCGGCCACCGAGAAGCCCTGCATGTCGACCGCGACGACGGCCGCCCGCTGTTCCAGCGGCAGTCCCAGGAGCGCACGTTCGACGACGATCGCGGTGTCGACGTGCGCGGTCGGGTCGGGGATCCGGCCGAACTGGTCGTCGAGCTCGGCGTAGTCCCGGAACTTGTTGCGGCGCAGACGGTCCAGGCAGGCATTGACGACGATGCGGTGCAGCCAGCTGCGGACCTCCGAGTCGTGCCGGAACGAGCCGGCCGTGCGGTGCGCGGCCAGCAGCGCGTCCTGCAGGGCCTCGGCGGCGTCGTCGCGGTTGACGGTGGTCAGGGTCGCCAGCCGGTAGAGCTGGCGGTGATGCCGGTAGAACAGTTCCTCGAAGGCGTACCGGTCGCCCGCGACATGCGCGGCCAGCAGTTCGGCGTCGGTCCGCGGCCGGTCCGGCGGTCGTCCGAAAATCCCCACAGCCGAACACTAAGCGGAGCCGACGGTGCTCTGATGCACCAGTTTTCACCGGCCGGCGTCAGCCGGCGGCTTTGAGCGTGATCTCCGAGACGTCGCTGCGGCTCTGCCCGTTCACCTGGCCGAGCGTCGAGATCCACACCAGCACATTGGACGTCGGGGCGGCGCCCTCGACCGGGATGGTGTTGGCGCCGGGTTTGAGCGTGGTCGGCTGGGTCAGTGCGGTGGTGTCGTCCAGCGACGACGGCGACGCCGAGGTCGCCGAGCGGATCTGCACGGCGGTACCGGTGCTGTTGACGTTGATCGTGACCGAGCCGATGGTCGTCGGCTCGGGGAGTTGGAGCATCAGCCCGACACCGTTCTTGAAGCCGGGGAACGGCGCCGGGTCGCTGTAGGTGTCGGTGGGCCACACCGTCGAGGGATCGCCATCGATCGCCAGCCCGGCGAGGTCGGGTGCGTCGGCCTCGCCTTCAGGCGAAAAGACGGTCGCGCGAACAGGTTTGACGACCGCACCGGCTCCCGTGGAGGGGCTCTGCTCAGAGGACGACGACGGGGCGTTGAGGCCGAGCTCGTCACCGCCGAGTCCGTTGCCGACGTCGCCGAAGATCCGGCTGAGCACCGTGGCCAGGAGCACCACCGCGATGATGACGACGCCGGCGGCGACGGTGAGGCCGATGATCAGTCCCTTGCGGCGGCGGTTCGCGGTCTCGGGATCGGCCTGCGCCTGCCACGCGCTGCCGGGCTCCTCGACCGTCTCGTCCACAGGTGCGAGGTGATCGGTCCGGTCGGCGACCGCCGTTGCCTGCTGCAGCAGGTTGAGCATCGTCGACGCGCTACGGATGCCGCCGTTCTCCTGCACCGCCCGCACGGCGGCCGCGGAGATCTGGAAGGGGATGTCCCGGTCGACGGTGCGTGGCTCCACGGCTTGGCCCGCTGGGTCGAGATCGGCGGCGGCCAGTCCGCTGGGCTCACCGGTCTCCGGCAGCGGCCAGCGGTTGATCAGCAGTGCGTAGAGGGCTGCGCCGACACCCCGGATGTCGTCGTCGGGGGTCGCGGCGGCCGGCGTGGCCGGGAAGGCAAGGGCCACATCGCCCTCGATGCTGACCCGGATCCGGGCGGGGTGGTCGATGGCGAGTGCCACGCCGCTGCGGTGTGCGGCTTCGGCGGCGGCTGCCAGCGACTGGACCGCGCGGGCGCCGCCGATCGGGGACGGCGAGGTGTCGGCGACCTCGGCCAGCGATCCACCGCGGATCCACTCGGAGACCACCAGACCGCCCTTGCCGACGCGGACCACGTCGAGGACGCGCGCCACCCCGGGCATGTCGATGCGGCCCAGCCGCTGGGTGCGGTCGAGGATCTCCTGCACCTCGTGATCGGGGAGCCGGGACTCGGGGTCGACGAAGGTCAGGGCCACCTGCCGGTCCAGCGCGGTGTCGAGGGCCTGCCAGAACTGCAGGCCGGCCGGTCCGCCGTGGGACACCAGGAGGCGGTAGCGCCCGCCGGCGACGGTCGCGCCCGGGATGAGGTGGGCGGCGTCCTCGACGGCTGTCGCGGCCTCCAGCGGGGGCTCGCGGGGCGGATCGAAGGCCAGCGACTCGCGGGTGGGGTCGTTGCTGTAGTCCGAACGCGGTCGCGGCGGGCCGGCGGTGGCGATCGCCTCGGTGGGGCGGTCAGGCTGCGGGGCGGCCTCGGGCACCTCGGGAACGTCGGGCTGGAAGTCGTCGGCCGACGGACGATTGATCCGGGTGGTGGCGGAGGAGTCGGAGGGCGCAGGGGAACCGCCGGCGGGGGTGTCGCTCACACCAGCTCCTTTCCCTCTCCTGTCGTCGGCAACCATGCCCCTGGGTCCCCGCCGCGCCGGCCCGGGAAACTGACGCGGGCGTCGCGGAGACGATGTGAGATCAGGGTACGTGAGCGGACCGGCCGCCCGGGTCGGGACGGAACTCCCGGCCGGCGCCCGGCTCCGACGTAGCCGGCCGCGCACGGCGGCCAGCGCCGCCACCGCCTCCGGCACCTTCGCCGCCAGCAGGATTCCGGCGATCATCGGCGCCATCACCAGGCTGAGCACGGCCAAGCGCAGCAGTGAGCCGGCGCCGCCCCAGCGGTCGGTCAGGGTTGCCAGCCCGAGCAGGCGGTCCAGCACGTGGGCGAGGAGTCCGGCGGCCAGCGACGCGGTGATGGTGACCAGGATCGTGCGGATGACGTCGAGGCCCAGCAGCCGGCCGCCGGGCGGGTCGAGCCGCGAGCGCAGCAGCAGGTAACCGACCGTCGCCCCGGCGAGGAAACCCAACCCGTTGGCCAGGCCCAGGTAGCCGGCCACCATTTCGGGATCGGCGGTCAGGTGCGGCGCCGCCAACGACGCCGCGATCTTGACCGTGGTGATCACGACGATCAGCACGATCGGCGTCCACGGCTCCTCGCGGGCGTAGAACACCCGCAGCTGCAGCAGCACCATCGCGTACGGGATCAGCGTGAACGCCGACAGCGTGATCGCCATGCCGAGGTATCCGGCATCCACGGAGCCGAAATTGCCGTAGGCGAACAGCGCGCTGCCGATCGCCGGGCCGCCGACGGTGAACAGCGCCACGATCGGGATCAGGGTGACCATCGTCAGCCGCGTCGCCAGCGACAGGTCCGCGAGCACGGCGGGCCCGTCGTCGGCGGCGGCGTTGCGCGACAGCCGGGGCATCACGACGGTGAGCACCGTGACGCCGATGATGCCGAACGGCAGCTGCAGCACCAGCCAGGTGTAGTTGTAGATCGCCGGGCCGGACGCGGCCGCACCGCTGGCGATCTGGTTGCCGACCACCATGCCGACCTGGCTGATCAGCACGTAGAGCACCATCGCCAGCGCCATCATGCCGAACTTCTTGAGCCGCTCGTCGATGCCCCACAGCGGACGCAGGCTGACCCGCTGGGCGCGGATCGCCACGAGCAGGACTGCGGTCTGCGCCACCACGCCGAGCGTGGTGCCGATGCCCAGGACCAGCAGCTTGGCGTTGCCCATCTCGACGGGATCGATCGAGAGTTCGCCCGGGACAAGGACATACAGCCCGAGGGTGAGGATCGCGACGACGTTGTTGACCACCGGCGCCCACGCGGGCGGCCCGAAGACGTTGCGGGTGTTCAGGATCGCCATGAACACCGACGACAGCCCGTAGAAGATGATCTGCGGCAGCAACAGGAACGCGAACGCGGTGGTCAGCGGGCGGCTCACCAGGGGGTCGGAGCCGAGCATGAGGTCGACCAGCAGCGGCGCGGCGAGCGTGGAGACGATGGTGACGACCAGCAGCAGCGTGGTCGCCAGCGTGAGCAGGCGGCGCACGAACGCCGCTCCGCCGTCGGCGTCGTCGCGCTCGGCGCGGGCCAGCACCGGGACGAAGATCGCGGTGAACGTCGCCTCGAGGACCAGCGCGGCGATCAGGTTGGGCAGCTGATTGGCCACGGTGAACGCGCTGGACAGGGCCGCACCCAGGATCGCGGCGAGAAGCACGATCCGCGCGAATCCGGTGAGCCGGCTGACCAGGGTGGCCAGCGCCATGCCCCAGGATCGGGACACGACGGCGGCGTCGGACAGTTCGGAGCGGGCGGGCGCCCGGCGCGGACCGGCGGTGCTCACCGGCGCCCTCCGTCGTCGTCCTGGTACGCCAGTGCCACTTCGATGGGGTCGGGCCGGTCGAGGTCGGCCGGATCGGGCTGGCCGCGGAACCGGTGCCACAACCGTCGTCCGACCAGCAGCACCAGCACGGCCCCGCCGGTCAGCGTGATGAAGAACAGCACCTTGCCGTAGGCGTTGGAGTGCACCGAGAGCCGCACCGGCTCGCCGAGGGCCAGACCGTCGGCGGTGCGCAGCGCGACGTCGACGGCGACGCGCTGGGTGAAGTGCACCTCGATCGGCACCTTGAGCGGCAGGAAGCCCGGGGGCAGCACGATCTCGCCGGGATCGGTCACCGTCATCCCGGGTGGGGCGTCGATGTCCAGCCGCACCCGGATCGGCACCGGCAGGTCGTTGCGCAGCGCCAGCGGCAGCGGGCTGCGTTCGGTGGCCAGGGTGTAGGAGCCGCCAGGGTTGACGATCGTGACCGCCTTGAACAGGTCCTCGACCGTGGTGCCGACGGTGGTCAGTCGCTGCTGGGCCAGCCCGTTGCGGGCATCGGGTGGTACCGACAAGCTCAGCGCGCGCAGTAGATCCTCGCGCAGCGGAGCGGTGTACTGCGTGCCGGTCAGTCCGGTCCGCTCGTCGGTGGTCAGTGCGCCGGTCAGGCCCCACAGCCGGGCGGTCGTCGCGGCGATGCCCGACACCACACCGTCGTCGAACCGGCCGCGGGGGTTGCCCGCGTTCTCCGGCGGCGCAGGCACGCCGCCGTGCACCGCGTTCGCCGCATCGATGACCGCGGTGAGCGGCCGCGGCACGGCCAGCCCGGACCGGATGGTGCTGGCCACCGCGGTGAGGACGGCCTCGGCGTCGTCGGCGGTGGCACTCCAGGTCATCGGCGGCATCAGGATCTGGTCACGCGGCACGGTCTCGGGGTCGAGCCCGCGCCACAACAGCGCGCCCAGCGCATCCTGGCGCCGCGCGATCGCGGAGTCCTGCTTGACCGCGATGTCCAACGAGGGGTCCAGGTACGACGGCGATTCTGGGCCGGTGCCCATACCGGCGAGCGCCGCGCCGACCGCCGGGTCGAACGGAGTGGTGACCACGTTGGCGGTGTAGCGCACCGGCGCGGTGTCGGCGGTCCCGGGTTGCCCGCCGTCGGCGTCGCTGGGCCCGGTCAGGTTCGCCGCGGCGATGGCCACGGTCGGGCCCTGCGCCGAGAGCAGATCCACCGCGGGCGCGGTCAGCGGCCCGTCGCCGACGATGCTGGCCCCGCGGGTCGAGGTGACCCCGAGGATCTGGTCGACGATGTCGCCGGCACCGTTGGTCGCGATCGCCGACAGGCCGGGATCGGCCACCCGGTGCAGCGCGTCGAGGTCGGCCTGGGCGTAGACGGTCGGCGTCACGCACATGCGCTGGGCGAGCGCCTTGAGCCGGTTGAGCCAGCCGATCGCGGCCTGCTGGCCGGTGCCCGGATGGGTCGGGGTGGTCCGGGGCCCGGCGTCGGCGGCGTCGTTGACGACGTAGCCGTTGGTCATCGCGTTCACGGTGACGAGCAGGTCAGGGTCGACGGCCAGACACAGCGCACTGGTGACCTCGCCGCCGGGATCGACCTGCGGGCTGGTCGCGAAATCGGCCGCGGCGAGCAGGGCGTCCAGCCGGCCGCCCGCGGCCAACGAGGTGGCGAGGTCGTCGTCGATCAGCCGTACCGGGGTGGTGCCACCCGGTGCGCCGGCGGCCAGCCGCGGCCGGTCGGCCAGCGGCCAGAACATCGTCAGCCCGACCGGACGGGTGGTGTCCGGGGGGACCGCGGAGGTCACCGCGTCGGTGGTGGCGTCGGACGACTGCGCGGGCGGCACGCCGAGTACGGGAAGCAGGAACCGCGAGTCGTCGAGCCGGGCGGGCTCCCCGTAGTCCGGGGTGCCGTTCACGTTCACCATCACCGGGTAGACCCCGGGTTCGGTGATGTCGAGCGACGAGTGGTCGGGGGAGCGCAGCGGATAGCCCAGCCGGAACGGAACCTCTTGTCCCCGAGCCATTTCCGGGGCGATGGTGATGAAGTCGGCGACCGGTTGATACTGGTCGACGTTTCCGGCGAGGTCGGTGCGCAGCGCGGTCGAGGACGTCACCGCGCCGGCCCGTTCCAGCCGGACCACCACGTCGCGCACGGCGCGGTCGCCGACGTTGCGGATCGTGCCGGTGACGGTGACCATCGGGTCGCTGGTCGTGGTGACGACGTCAGGGGTGATGCCGTCGATCTGCACGGTGAGGAACGGCAGCGTGGAGGGTTGGGCGTCCGCGACGGCCGGTGCGACGATCGGCACGACAGCCAACAGCAGCGCGACGACCGCGGCGAGCAGGCGCGCGGGCGGACGGGTCACGGACTCTGACCGCAGCCGTTCGTCCGCCCGCCGGGCTGTGGTTGAGCGGTGGAGTCGGCCCGGTGGTTGCGGGTGTGCGAGTGCGTCTGTCCGCGCCGGCGCGGCGTGCTGCGCGGCAGCGGCGGCAGCGCCGCGGGCCCGTCGGTGTGCAGTTTGTCGATCAGCTCGTCGGCGACCTCGGCGAGGCGGCGCTCGTCGGCGTAGGCCAGCCGCTTCGGCAGTTCGTGCAGGGGCACCCAGGCGACCTCGGTCACCTCGACGTCCTCGTCGGAGAGCTCCCCGCCGGCGAATCGCATGAGGTAATGGTGCACGGTCTTGTGCACGCGGCGGCCCTCGGTCACGAACCAGTAGTCGATGCTGCCCAGCGCCGCCAGCACGCTGCCCTGGATGCCCGTTTCCTCGGCGACCTCGCGGATAGCGGTCTGTTCGGCCGTCTCGCCCCGCTCGATGTGCCCCTTGGGCAGCGACCACAGCATCCGTCCGCGCCGGTCGATGCGGCCGATCAGCGCCGCGACCTGGCTTTCCTTGGGTCCGTCAAGACCGTCGATGACCAGGCCGCCCGCCGATGTCTCGTGCACGGTGCGCAGCCGTTCTGTGGGCCGACGGGGGCGGGAGCGCGCAGGTTTGGGTGTCGCGGCCGACGGGGTGTCTGCGGCGCTTGAGGTCGCCTTCTGGCGGTGTCCGTTGGTGTTCTCGGCACCCGGCTCCGGCGGACCTGCCGCGCGTCGGCCGCGGCGGCGCCCTCGGCGCCGTCGTGGTTTTGGCTGCTCGCCGTCCGACACCCAAGCGATAGTAGCTGCCGTGAACTGCAGCCCACGCCGCACTCGCCGGTCGGTGACATGCCTGTGACCAGTAGGCTCACCGGACGTGCCTGAGCCCACGTCCGGACGAGATGTCCCCGAACTGCTGGCCGCTGCGCAGGTGTCGCTGAACCGGCATCGCGAGGTGCTCGAGGGGCTCGGACGGTTGTTCGCCGAGCGGGGGCACGCGCTCTATCTGGTCGGCGGCAGTGTGCGGGACGCGCTGCTGGGCCGGCTGGGCACCGATCTGGACTTCGCCACCGACGCCCGCCCCGAGCAGATGAAGGCGCTGCTGGCCGGGTGGGCCGACGCACTGTGGGACACCGGCATCGAGTTCGGCACGCTCGGTGTCGGCAAGAACGGTGACCGGCTGGAACTGACCACGTTCCGCGCCGATTCGTATGACCAGGTGACGCGGCATCCGGAGGTGTCCTTCGGCGACAACCTGGACGACGACCTGGTGCGCCGCGATTTCACCGTCAACGCGATGGCGGTCCGCATCGACCCCGATCGGCCCGGGGGCATCGGTGACTTCCTCGATCCGCTGGGCGGGCTGACCGCGCTGCAGGCCCGCACCCTCGACACTCCCGCCGCGCCGGAGGTGTCTTTCGGCGACGACCCGCTGCGCATGCTGCGCGCGGCCCGGTTCGTGTCGCAGCTGGGTTTCACCGTGGCGCCGCGGGTGCACCGCGCGCTGGAGGAGATGGCGCCGCAGCTGGGCCGGATCAGTGTCGAGCGGGTGGCCGCCGAACTGGACAAGTTGCTGCTGGGCGCCGATCCGGTGGCCGGGATCGACCTGATGGTGCAGACCGGGCTGGGGGAGGTGGTGCTGCCCGAGGTCGGGGCGATGCGGATGGCCATCGACGAACACCACCAGCACAAGGACGTCTACCAGCATTCGCTGACCGTGCTGCGGCAGGCGATCGACCTCGAGGGACCCCTCGGTTCTGAAGGCGGCGGCCCGGACCTGGTGCTGCGCTGGGCGGCGCTGCTGCACGACATCGGTAAGCCCGCCACCCGCAAGCACGAACCCGACGGCGGCGTGAGCTTTCACCACCACGAGGTCGTCGGCGCGAAGATGGCCCGCAAGCGGATGCGCGCGCTGAAATACTCCAAGCAGATGATCGATGACGTTTCGCAACTGGTCTATCTGCACCTGCGGTTCCACGGGTACGGCGAGGGCCGGTGGACTGACTCGGCGGTGCGCCGGTACGTCACCGACGCCGGCCCGCTGCTGAGCCGGTTGCACAAGCTGGTGCGCGCCGACTGCACCACGCGCAACAAACGCCGGGCCGCACGGCTGCAGGCCAACTACGACGACCTCGAGCACCGCATCGCCGAATTGGCGGCCAAGGAGGACTTGGCGCGGGTGCGGCCGGACATCGACGGCAACGAGATCATGCAGATCCTCGACATCCCGCCCGGGCCGCAGGTCGGGCAGGCGTGGAATCACCTCAAGGAGTTGCGGCTGGACCGCGGCCCGCTCAGCCGCGAGGAAGCGATCGAGGAACTCTTGACGTGGTGGAACGAGAAGGGTGAGCCGCGCGTCTGACAGGTATGGAGTACTGCCTGGGCGATCCGGACGGCTCGGCGACGATATGGAGCGCCGACCCGACCACCGATGTCGACGGTGACGGGCTGCGCGACGCCGTGACGCTCGATCTGGACGGCGACGGCCTTCTCGACGACGCACTCGCCGACCTCGACGTCGACGGGTGGGCCGACCACGGGGTGCTGGACTTCGGCGGGGACGGGGAGGCGTACGTCACCGACGATGGGACCGGTACCTGGGCGGTGAGCGCAGACCGGGCAGCCGCGGTGCGCTGGCTCGGGCTCGACGGGGTGGAGCACCCGGCGGACAGCGCGACGGTGGACCTCGACGGGGACGGGCAGGCAGCGGAGCGGTTGACCGACAGTGACGGTGACGGGTTGGCAGACCGGGCGTTCGGGGCGGGGACGGCGTGGGTCGACATCGACGGTGACGGCCGCTGGGATGTCCGCCTGGTCGACACCGACGACGACGGCGCCGCCGACAGCGCCGACAGCCTCTGACCTCCGATCAGCCGCGGCCGCGCCCGGGTGGGCCGGCGAACGCCTGCGCGATCGTCAGCCACTGCTCGGCGTCGGGTCCGACGGCGACGACGTCGAGTTCCGACCGCGCGCGACGCTGCGTGACGAGCATGCAGAAGTGCTCGGCCGACCCGCTCACCCGCTGCGCCGCATCGTCGGGGCCCCAGGACCATTCCGCGCCGTCCGGCGCGTGAAGTTTCACGTGGAACGGTTCGGCCGGCGGCGTCAGCCCGTGCACCGTGTAGGCGAAGTCGCGCGTGCGCACACCGATATGGGCGATCGAGCGCAGCCGGCCCGTCGGGACCCGCGTCACTCCGAGCGCGTCGGCCACATCCAGGCCGTGCGCCCAGGTCTCCATCAGCCGGGCGGTGGCCATCGACGGCGCGCTCATCGGCGGCCCGAACCACGGCAGCTTGTGGCCGTCCTCGACGGTGAGCAGGGCGTCGTGCAGGGCGGTGCGCGTGTGTCGCCAGTCGGCGAGCAGCTGCGCGGGCGGAGTCACCGCGAGTTCCTCCGCCGCGGCGTCGACGAACCCGGTGGGATTCTGCGCGGCCGCCGACACGATGTCCGCGGCGAACGCTGCTTCGTCGGTGACGGCGACCAGCGCCACGCGGTCGGTCCACAGCAGATGGGCGATCTGATGGGCGATCGTCCAGCCCTCGGCGGGAGTGTCGGTCGCCCACCGGTCCGCCGGCAGGTCGGCTACCAACGCGTCCAGGTCGTCGCTCTCGGCGCGCAGGTCCGCGACCATCGGGGCAGCTCCGGCCATGCCGGTCACCTTAGCCCGGCTGTCGGCGCCGGCGACCGACCGTCGCGTAGACCGCCAGCCCCGCGAGATAGACGACGGTGCCCGCGACCGCCAGTCCCGGCGCATGGCCGTCGGCCGGGATGACGAACGCCGCCGCAGCGATGGCGAGGATGAACGCCATCCAGAACAGCGAGTCCTGAACCGTGAACACGTGGCCGCGCAGCGCGTCGTCGACGTCGATCTGCATCGCGGTGTCCGCGCACAACTTCACCACCTGACCGGCGCCGCCCAGCAGGAAGCCGCACGCGATCATCACCGGCAGCCGCAGGGTGGCGCCACAGAGTTGCACCGCCGCGGCGAAGGCCAGCGCCCCGATCGGGGTGGCGTAGCGGCCCCATCGCCGCACCAGCGTCGGGGTGACGACGTTGGCCAGGAAGCTGCCGAGTCCCGCTGCGGCGAGGAACAGGGCGGCGGTGCCGAGACCTGCGACGGAGGCGGAGTCGCTCTGGCGCACAAGCACGAGCACGAGCAGTGTGTTGAGACCGAACGCCATCCGGTGCGCCGACAGCCCGGCCAGCGTCGCGGTGACGGTCGGCACCGCGAGCACGGTGCGCGCGCCGTGCACCCACCCGGTGGCCACCGCGTAGGCGACCGACCCGTGCACCGCGCGGATGCTTTCGTCCGGGCCGAGCATGCGCGGCGGGAAGCGCACCGACAGCCACAGCGCCAGCGCCACCGGCACCGCCACCAGGAAGATGATCACCGAGGCGCCGGCGTCGCCAGCGCCGAACAGCCAGCGCAGCAGCAGCATGAAGTTCGCGCCGAAGAACGCCGCCGCGCCGCCGGTGGCCGTGGCGATGGAGTTCATCGCCATTACCTGTTCGCGGGGCACCACATGCGGTAGCGCGGCCGACAGCCCGGACGACACGAATCGCGTCAGCCCGTTGACGATCAACGCGCCCAACAGGATCGGCACATCACCCACGCCCGCGGCCAGCAGCAGCCCGACCGCGATGACCATAGCCATTCGGCCCAGGTTGGCGGCGATGAGGACCACCCGGCGGTCCCAGCGGTCCAGCAGCGCGCCGGCGAACGGGCCAAGCAGCGAGTACGGCAGAAACAGCACCGCGAACGACGCGGCGATCTGCCAGGGACCCGCCGCCCGCTCGGGACTGAAGATCAGCCCACCGGCCAGCCCGGCCTGGAACAGGCCGTCACCGAACTGACTGACCGCCCGCAGTTCCAACAGGCGACGGAACTCGGGCAGGGACCTGGTCGAGGCCCACACCGAACGCCACGCTGCGCGAGGTGCGCGATCGTCGGGCACGGGATTCACGTCCTAGGAGAGTGGTGGCTGCGTCGAGAGATGTCGCTACCGGAGCCACAGTACAAATATCCGGGCGGGCCCCGCTTGTTCGCCTCCGGCAGACGACGGTGATGACAGAATGGTCGGGTGGCGCAGCCAGAGGATCCGGAGGATTTCGTCGCACCCGCGGCCTACCGGGTCCGCGCGGGCACGATGTTGCTGGCCAACACCGATCTGCTGGAACCCACGTTCCGGCGCAGCGTCATCTACGTCGTCGAGCACAACGACGGCGGCACCCTGGGCGTGGTGCTCAACCGGCCGAGCGAGACCGCGGTGTACAACGTCCTCCCGCAATGGGTGAAGCTCGCGACCAAACCGAAGACCATGTTCATCGGCGGACCCGTCAAACGCGACGCGGCGCTGTGCCTGGCGACGCTGCGCGTCGGCGTGGACCCGGCCGGCGTCAATGGCCTTCGCCACGTGCAGGGCCGGATCGCGATGGTCGACCTGGACGCCGACCCCGACGCGATCGCCCCGCTGGTCGAGGGGGTGCGCATCTTCGCCGGGTACTCGGGCTGGACCATCGGCCAACTCGAGGGCGAGATCGAGCGCGACGACTGGATCGTGTTGTCCGCGTTGCCGTCAGACGTGCTGGTGGAGCCACGGGTAGACCTGTGGGGGCGGGTGCTGCGTCGTCAGCCGATGCCGCTGTCGCTGCTCGCGACACACCCCATCGATCTCAGCCGCAACTAGCGGTCGCAGGACAGCGTGCACGAGGCGCACGCCCCCGCGCAGCTGTCCGCACCCGCCGCGACGCGGGCGTTCGCGCGGGCCACGACCTTGGCGCTCTGCCAGCATCCTGCGGCCACGGTCGCCAGCGCACCGCCGATGCACACCAGCAGCACCACCGTCGACGTCGGCCGCGGAGCCGACAAACCGACCACCGCGCCGGCGGCGAGCATCACCGCCGCGGCCAGCTGTGTCGGGGCGACCCCGCGCAGCACCTGACGGACGAAGTCGTCGGACACCGGCCGGGTCAGCGACCAGACGCCCAGCGCCGCGGTCACGGCGGCGACGCCGAGACACAGCATTGCGGCGACCATCATGGGTCAGAGGATACGGCGTCGGCAGCGGGCCGCCGTCCCCCGGGCGCCAGGCTTCGCCCGGGGGACGACGTCGCTTATCCCTGCAGTCCCAGCAGCTGCGGCGGGGGGGCCGCCACAGCGGGGACAGCGGGAGCTGGGGGTGCCGGCGGCGCCGGTGCGGGCGGGGCGCCCAGGGGCACTCCGGGTGGGGGCGCCGCGGACGGCACGCTGACCTTGAAGCCTTTGACGATCGCCTCGGTGGCGTCCGCGGCGGCCACCACCTGGTCGACGCTCGTGGTCACCGCCAGTGACACCAGGTAGCGGTCCGGGCCGACCGTCGCGAGCACGTGGCGCCGGGAGGTGTTCAGCGTCATCGCGTTGTCCCGGTAGGTGCCCTCGATCAGCGAGGACGGCATCCCGCCGAAGTCGGTGAACGATGCGTCGGTGGAGCGCCACGCGGGCAGCTGCTGGGCGTCGATGAAGCCGTGGCTGATCGCCTCCTTGGGATCGAAGTCCCCACCGACCAGCTTGTAGACCACCACCTGCGCGTTCGACGAGTACAGGCCGTTGCCGCCGACGCGGTCGGCGATGACCGCGAACGCGTCCGGCACGTTGGGGTCGGGGATGTGCTGCCAGCCGCGGGGCATGGGCAGCACGATGTTGAGCGCGCGGAAGTCACGGCTGGACTGCGGCTCCAGGGTGATGCCCTTCGCGGCGAAGAAGTCGCTGAGCGTGCCTGAGGTCGCCGGCACGATCGTCGGCGCGGGCGCGGCAGGGACGGCGGGCGGAGTCGCGGCCGTGACGCCGGCGGGTACGGCGGCCACCCCGGCAGTGGCGGGTGTCACACCCGGCTGCAGGGGCACGACGTTCGGCGCGGCCGGCACCGGCTGGGCGATCGTGGCCGGCGACGGCAGCGTCGGCTGCACAGGGAGTGGCTGCGCGGACGCCGTGCCCGTGACGCCCAGCACAACGGCGACACCGGCGCATGCGCCGATCCCTCCCGCCAGAACCCGCCAGCGACGGCCGTTTTCGCTCATCGAGTGAAGTCCTCCCAATCCCTTTTCCCGACGGTCCGGGCCAAGCGCACCCGGGTCAGGCGAGCAATGTATCCACGGGCTCGACACGCTCACCAGGGCTGGAATCGACCTGGGACCAAGCCCTGACGCATCCGCAACGGAACCGAGATCAACCCGTGGCCCGCGGGGCCGCCACCAAGCGGCTTATACGCTGATCACGTGACCGACACGCCGACTGCGCACCATGCCGCCGACGACACCCCGCCGCACCGCTACACCGCGGAGCTCGCCGGGGACATCGAGCGCTCCTGGCAGCAGCGGTGGACCGAAGCCGGAACCTTCGACGTCGCCAACCCGGTCGGCTCGCTGGCCGCGCCCGACGGCACACCGGTGCCGGCCGACAAGATGTTCGTCCAGGACATGTTCCCGTACCCATCGGGGGAGGGGCTGCACGTCGGGCATCCGCTCGGCTACATCGCCACCGACGTGTACGCCCGCTACTACCGGATGACCGGACGGAACGTGTTGCACGCGTTGGGTTTCGACGCGTTCGGTCTGCCCGCCGAACAGTACGCCATCCAGACCGGGACGCACCCGCGCACCCGCACCGAGGCCAACATCGTCAACTTCCGCCGCCAGCTAGGGCGGCTCGGCCTCGGCCACGACGCGCGCCGCAGCTTCTCCACCACCGACGTCGAGTTCTACAAGTGGACGCAGTGGATCTTCCTGCAGATCTTCAACGCATGGTTCGACCCGGAGCGCAACCGGGCCCGTCCCATCGCCGAGCTGGTCGCCGAGTTCGAGGCGGGCACCCGGGCGACGGGCGACGGCCGGCCGTGGTCGTCGTTGAGCAGCGGTGAGCGCGCCGACGTGATCGACGGGCACCGGCTGGTCTATCTGGCCGACTCGGTGGTCAACTGGTGTCCCGGTCTGGGCACAGTGTTGGCCAACGAGGAGGTCACCGCTGACGGCCGCAGTGAGCGCGGCAACTTCCCGGTGTTCCGGAAACGTCTGCGGCAGTGGATGATGCGCATCACCGCGTACTCTGACCGGTTGCTCGACGACCTCGAGGTTCTGGACTGGCCAGAGAAGGTCAAGACGATGCAGCGCAACTGGATCGGCCGCTCGACGGGCGCCAGCGTGCTGTTCGGGACCCCCGCCGGCGACGTCGAGGTGTTCACCACCCGCCCGGACACGCTGTTCGGTGCGACGTATCTGGTGTTGGCACCCGAGCACGATCTGGTGGACGACCTGGTCGCCGCCGAGTGGCCCGACGGGGTGGACTCGCGGTGGACCTACGGTGCGTCGTCCCCGCGCGAGGCGGTGGCCGCCTACCGGGCCGCGATCGCGGCGAAGTCCGACCTGGAGCGCCAGGAGAACAAGACCAAGACCGGCGTGTTCCTCGGCGCGTACGCCACCAATCCCGCTGATGGACAACAGGTTCCGGTGTTCATCGCCGACTACGTGCTGGCCGGCTACGGCACCGGCGCGATCATGGCGGTGCCCGGCGGCGACCAGCGGGACTGGGACTTCGCGACCGAGTTCGGGCTGCCGATCGTGGAAGTGGTTACTGGCGGGGACATATCGGAGGCGGCGTACACCGGTGAGGGCCTGATGGTGAACTCCGGTTTCCTCGACGGCATGGACGTGGCGGCGGCCAAGGCGGCCATGACCGAGCGACTCACCGCCGACGGCCGGGGCCGCGCCCGCATCGAATACAAGCTGCGCGACTGGCTGTTCGCCCGCCAGCGGTACTGGGGCGAGCCGTTCCCGATCGTCTACGACGCCGACGGCCGCGCCCACGGCCTGCCCGAGCACATGCTGCCGGTGGAGCTGCCCGACGTGCCGGACTACTCTCCGGTGCTGTTCGACCCCGACGACGCCGGCAGCGAGCCGTCGCCGCCGCTGGCCAAGGCCACCGACTGGGTCAACGTCGAACTCGACCTCGGCGACGGGCCCAAGCCCTACACCCGGGACACCAATGTGATGCCGCAGTGGGCCGGCAGCAGCTGGTACGAGTTGCGCTACACCGACCCTTACAACGCAGAAGCCATGTGCGCCAAGGAGAACGAGGCGTACTGGATGGGGCCGCGCCCGGCCGAGCACGGCCCGGACGACCCGGGTGGCGTCGACCTGTACGTTGGCGGCGTCGAGCATGCGGTGCTTCATCTGCTCTACTCCCGGTTCTGGCACAAGGTGCTGCACGACCTCGGGCATGTCAGCTCCCGCGAGCCGTATCGGCGCCTGGTCAACCAGGGCTACATCCAGGCGTTCGCCTACACCGACGCGCGCGGGACGTACGTGCCGGCGGCGGAGGTCATCGAGCGCGACGGACGGTTCTTCTGGACCGGGCCGGATGGTGAGATCGAGGTCAGCCAGGAGTTCGGCAAGATCGGCAAGAGCCTCAAGAACTCAGTGTCGCCCGACGAGATCTGCGACAACTACGGCGCCGACACGCTGCGGGTGTACGAGATGTCGATGGGCCCGCTGGAGGCGTCGCGGCCGTGGGCCACCAAGGACGTCGTCGGTGCATACCGCTTCCTGCAACGGATCTGGCGCCTGGTGGTCGATGAGGAGTCCGGTGCAGTGCGTGCCACCGACGACGCGCTCGACGAGGCCACGCTGCGGCTGCTGCACCGCACCATCGCCGGCGCCGCGGACGATTACGCGGGGCTGCGCAACAACACCGCCGCGGCCAAGCTGATCGAGTACACCAACCATTTGACCAAGCAGTCGGTCACGGCGCGCGCCGCGCTCGAACCGCTGGTGTTGATGGTGGCGCCGCTTGCGCCACACCTGGCCGAGGAGCTGTGGTCGCGGCTCGGCCACGAGGGCTCGCTGGCCCACGGCCCGTTCCCGATCGCCGACGAGCAGTACCTGGTCGACGACACTGTCGAGTATCCGGTGCAGGTCAACGGCAAGGTGCGCAGCCGGGTCACGGTCGCTGCGGATGCCGTCGCCGACACCGTGGAGGCGGCTGCACTGGCCGATGAGAAGGTCGTGGCCTTCCTCGACGGCCGTATGCCGAAGAAGGTCATCGTGGTGGCGGGCCGGCTGGTCAACATCGTCGTCTAACTCGCGATTTCGGCGTCGTTGGTCACGCTGACGTTGACCAACGACACCCGAATCGCGCGTCACGGAACCGGTTCGGCCGCCGGTGCGTCCATGAAGGTGTGCTGAACGACTACCTCCGCCGGCACGACGGAGTGATCACCGCGGGCCAGGCCCTTTCCGTGGGGTTGAGCAGACAGTCGGTGAACCGGAGGGTCCAGTCCGGCGAGTGGCGTCAGTGCGCCCGGGGTGTCTACTTCGTCGAAGACCGCCCCTTCACCGACGCTGCCCGGGTGCGTGCAGCAGTGTGGTCGTTCGGCGAGCATGCAGTGGCCAGCGGACTTGCCGCCGCGTGGTGGCACGGCCTCACCAGGTACGCGCCGGTCGATGTCGAAATGACGACGCCACGCCATGGCAGCGGACGTAAGCGGCCGGGGGCGCGCGTGCGTCGGCGGGATCTGAAGACGGGTGATGTCGTGGAGTGCAGAGGCCTGAAAGTCACAGCCTTACCGTTGACCGCCCTGGAGGCTGCGGTACGCGGATCCGGCAACCGGGCGGTGATGGATCGGGCACTCCAACGGGAGGCGACGCTTCAGCAGCTGTGGAGCGCGCACCTGCGGAACAAGGGCCGCCACGGTTCACCCGCCGCCCGCATCCTGCTACAGGCCGCGGATGGCACGCATTCCACGGCCGAGAGAATCTTGACCGGACTTTTGCGGTCGTCGGGGATCACCGGTTGGCGTGCCAACGTGCGTATCGGTGGATATATGGTCGATGTCGCCTTCCGCGGCGCGAAGGTGGTGATTGAAGTGGACGGCTGGGCGTTCCATAGCGATCAGGCGACGTTCCAGAGCGATCGGGAACGACAGAACGTGATCGCTCTGCAGGGTTGGCAGGTGTTGCGCTTCACCTGGTTGGACCTGACCGAATATCCGGAGCGCGTCCTTGCGACCATCAAGGCTGCGATTCGGGTGTAGTTGGTCACGCTGAGGGTGACGAACTACGCCGAAATCCCATTACCGGGGCCGGACGATGACCTCGTGGACGTGCGCGTCGCTGGGTGCGTTGATCGCGTCGGCAGTGACGCGGGCGACGGTCTGCACGCTGAGGTACTGCCCGGGGTCGTACTCACGGCCCTCATAGGCGACGAGGTCCTCCTGCATCGCCGTCGCGATGCGGCCGGGGTGCACGGAGGTCACCCGCAGCGACGGTTCGTCGGCGCGCAGCGAGTCGGCGAAACCGCGCAGCGCGAACTTGCTTGCCGAATACGACGCCAGCCCCGGCGATGCGTTGATGCCCGCGCCGGAGTTGATGAACACGACGTGCCCGCCCGCGGCGCGCAACGCCGGCAGGAGTTCGAGGGTCAGCGCGACAGCGCCGATCACGTTGACGGCCATCGTGGAGCGCCACTGGTCGACGGTGGTCTCGGCCACCCGCCCGGGGTAGGCGACGCCGGCGTTGTGGATCAGCACGTCCAGCTCGACGATGGGTTCGACGACGGCGGGGATCGCGTCGGGGTCGGCGAGGTCGAGGGGCCAGGTGGTCGCTCCGAGCCGCTCTGCCACCGCGTCCAGCCGCTCCGAGGGACGCCCCGCGAGGAACAGGGTGTGCGTCGGAGCCAGCGCGTCGGCCAGCGCGGCTCCGAGGCCTCCGGACGCTCCGGTGATCATGGCAGTCGGCACACGCCGACACTACCGACCTGCGCGGCGGGCGAAGAGGTCGCATCATGGGAGGCGATGCCCCACGATCCGAGCTTTGCCCCGACGCAACTGGCCGCCCGCGCGGCCTACCTGTTGCGCGGCAACGACCTGGGCACGATGACCACCGCGGCGCCGTTGCTCTATCCGCACATGTGGAGTTGGGACGCGGCGTTCGTGGCCATCGGGCTTGCCCCGCTGTCGGTCGAGCGGGCCGTCGTCGAACTGGACACGCTGCTGTCGGCGCAGTGGCGCAACGGCATGATCCCGCACATCGTGTTCGCCAACGGGGTGGACGGGTATTTCCCGGGCCCGGCCCGCTGGGCGTGTTCGGCGTTGTCCCCCGACGCGCCGCGCGGCCGGCACACCTCAGGCATCACCCAGCCGCCGGTGCACGCGATCGCCGTGCAGCGCATCCTCGACCACGCCCGTCGGCGCGGCCGGTCCACCCGTGCTGTCGCCGACGCGTTCCTCGACCGGCGCTGGGGCGATCTGGTGCGCTGGCACCGGTGGCTGGCCGAGTGCCGCGATCAGAGGGGCCGCGGCCGCGTCACCCTGTACCACGGCTGGGAATCCGGCATGGACAACTCCCCACGCTGGGACAGCCCGTACGCCAACGTGATTCCCGGCGACGTGCCCGAGTACCAGCGCGAGGACAACAAGATCAACACCGACGCCAGCCAGCGGCCCAGCGACATGGAGTACGACCGCTACCTCTGGCTGGTCGAGGAGATGAAGGCCGTCCGCTTCGACGATGAATTGCTGTCCAAGGCCATGAGTTTCGCGGTCGAGGACGTGTTCGTCTCGGCCATCTTCTCGGTGGCGTGCCAGGTGCTGGCCGAGATCGGCGAGGACCACAAGCGCCCGAACGCCGACGTGAAGGACCTGTACTCCTGGGCGGAGCGTTTCCGCGCGGGCGTGGTCGCGACCAGCGACGAAAGAACCGGTGCTGCAAGGGATTACGACGTGCGCGCGGAGAGGTGGATCGCGACCGAGACGGTGGCGCAGTTCGCGCCGCTGCTGTGCGGCGTCCTGCCGCACGACCGGGAGCGGGCGCTGATCCGGCTGCTGGAGGGCCCGCGGTTCAGCGGGCATCCCGATCTCGCGTACGCGCTGATCCCGTCGACGTCGCCGGTGTCGCGTGACTTCCGCTCGCGGGAGTACTGGCGGGGTCCGGTGTGGCCGGTGATGACGTGGTTGTTCTCGTGGTGCTTCGCGCGGCGCGGTTGGGCCGAACGGTCCTCGACGCTGCGGCGGGAAGGCTTGCGACAAGCCAGCGATGGCACGTTCGCCGAGTACTACGAGCCGTTCACCGGCGAGCCGTTGGGCAGTATGCAGCAGTCGTGGACCGCCGCGGCAGTGCTTGACTGGTTGGGCTGAGCGCTATTCGGCGATGCGCTCGAGCGGCGCGAGCGCCTTGGTCAGTGCGGCGAGCTCGTCCTCGCTGAGCTTGGCGAGCAACTCGGCCAGGTGAGCCTGCCGGGAGGCCAGGGCATCCCGGTGCTGGGACAGGCCCTCGGGGGTGATCTCGACCAGGACCGCGCGCAGATCCGACGGGTCACGGGACCGCTTGACCAGGCCGAGTTTCTCGAGCCGGCGGATGGCCACCGTGGTGGTCGGCGTGCGGACGCGTTCGTGGGCCGCCAACTCGGTCATCCGCATCGGGCCCTGATCCAGGAGCGTGAGCAGAATGGACAGTTGAGCGAGCGTCAGGTCCCCGGCGGTGGCCGTCTTCCCGGTGTGGCGCAGCACGGACATCACCTTGGCCAGCACGCGCTGCAGTTCGCCCGCGACCTCGCTGACCTGCGTCTCCGTGCCCGTCATAATTTCGCCAGTCTAACCTGTCGGGGGCTTGCGGACCGTCCGGTCAGCGGCTTTGCAGAAAAAAACTTGACAGGTGCGTCAAAGCACCTGAGACAGGAAGCGCTGAAGCCGTTCGGTCTCGGCCTTCTCGAAGACCTGCTCCGGGGGTCCCGTCTCGACGACCTGTCCGCGGTCCATGAACACGACCGCGTCGGCGAAGGATCGGGCGAAGTCCATCTCGTGGGTGACGATCACCATCGTCATGCCGTCGGCCCCCAGTTCGGCGATCAGTGCCAGCACCCCTTTGACGAGTTCGGGGTCGAGCGCCGAGGTGGCCTCGTCGAAGAACATCACCTGTGGGGACATCGCCAGCGCGCGGGCGATCGCGACGCGTTGCTGCTGCCCACCGGACAGCGTGGCCGGCCGCACGTCGGCCTTGTGCCGCAGTCCGACCCGATCCAGCTGCGCGAGTCCCAGCTCGCGGGCGGCGTCGGCGTCCAGGCCCTTGAGCCGTCGCGGCGCCAGCGTCACGTTGTCGAGCACGGTGCGGTGCGGGAAGAGCTGAAACTGCTGGAATACCATGCCGATTCGCTGCCGCAGTTCGTCCGGGTCGTCGCGCAGCACCGACCGCCCGTCGAGCAGGATGTCCCCGCGATCGGGTTCGTAGAGCCGGTTGAGAGTGCGCAGCAGTGTGGACTTGCCCGACCCGGACGGTCCGATCACCGCCGTCGAGGTGCCGGCGGCGACGTCGAGATCGACGCCGCGCAGCACGGCGTTCGGGCCGAAGGACAGGTGCAGGTCGGTGGCGGCCAGCGAGACCGCGGTCGTCGTCGTCATCAGTTCATCTCCTGGGAGGTCGAGGTCAGCAGCGGGTCCTCCTCGTCGGGCCGGCGGCCGCGGCGCAGCCGGGTGTCGATGAAGTTCACCAGGTGGGTGAGGGGGATGGTCAGGGCGAGGTAGAACAGTCCGGCGGCGACCAGCGGTGAGAGGTTGCCGGTCTGGGCGTTGAGGTCGCGGCCCACCTGGAACAGCTCGCGCTGGTTGGCGATCAGGCCGAGGAAGTACACCAGCGACGACGCCTTGAGCAGCGAGATGAACTGGTTCATCAGCGCGGGCAGCACCCGGCGCACGCCCTGCGGGATGACGACGAGCCGCATGGAGGTCGCGTAGCTGAAGCCGAGCGCGCGCGACGCCTCCAGCTGTCCCGGGTCCACGCTCTGGATGCCGGACCGGAAGATCTCGCCGACGTACGCGGCGGCCATCAAGCCGAGCGCGGCGATCCCCAGCGGGTAGGGGTTGTTGCCGGTCAGCTGTCCGACCACCGGTCCGATGCCGAGCCCGATCAGCAGGATGATCACCACTTCGGGCAGGCCTCGGAAGATGTCGGTGTAGATGCGGGCGGGCCAGCGCAGTAACCGCGAGGTCGAGATGCCGGCGACCGCGAGCGCCATGCCGAGCACGAGTCCGATCACGCTGGCGGCGAAGGTCAGGATCAGGGTGTTGGGTAGACCGGTCTTGAACAGGTCCGGGATGGCCTGCTTGTAGAGGTCCCAGTCCAGGAACGACGCGGCGAGCTGGGACAGTGTCGACGGCGGCGCCGCGGCCTGCGCGGGGGTGGCCTTCGACTGGTTCTCCGCGGCGATCGCGGCGAAGTCGGGCAGCTTCGGTTCGGGTGCGGCCTTGGATCCGGGCTTCCAGCCCGGCGGGAGGGCGCGCGGCACCCAGTCGGAGTACAGCCGCGACCAGGTGCCGTCGGCGATGATCGCGTCGAGGCCGGAGTTGAGCGCGTCGATCAGCGGCTGATTGTTCTTCGCGACCGCCCACGCGACGAAATTGTCCAGGCTGAAGGTGTTTTCGACGATCTCGGCGGGGTCACCCGGCTGCACGGTGCCCTGCGCCTGCTGCGACGGCGCGACCCAGGCGTCGAGCTGGCGGGTCTTGAGGCTTGCGTAGAGCGTGCTGTAGTCGGGGAACTTCACGGGCTGCAGCTTGAGGGTGTCGATGACGTAGGCCTCCTGCACCGTGCCCTGCACGACGCCGATGCGCTGACCCGCGGCGAGTTTGTCGAACCCGGTGATCGGCGAGCCCTGAGGAACCACGAGCGAGAAGTAACCGAAGTCGTATCCGTTGGTGAAGCCGACGGTCTGCCGCCGGGCGTCGGTGGTGGTGATCGACGAGGAGCCGACGTCGAAGCGGCGGGACGCGACCTGTGCCAGCAGGCCGGAGAACTCGGTGCCGACGAAGTTGATCTTCAGGCCCAGCTTGTCGGCGACCGCCCGCAGCAGCTCGTTGTCGAACCCGGTGAACTGGCCGGCTGAGTTGATGCAGATGCTGGGCGGCGCATCGGACAGGGTGCCGACCGTCAGCGTGCCCGGGCTGGACAAGCCCAGCGCGTTGATGTCGATGTCCTGCAGCGGACGCACGCCGGCGGTCGTGTACTTGTCTTCGGCGGGGCCGGTGGCCGCGGCCGCCAGATTGGTCGGCAGCGCACTGGCGCTCTGCACCCCGGGCGGGGCGCATTGATCCACCTGCGCGCCCGCCGGGGCGGCGAACCCCATCGCCGCGATCATCGCCGCCACCAGGACCAGAACGAAACTTTTCACGGTCAGGCGCGGTACCCGCTTGCTGCTCATCTCAAGCAACGTAGTGGGCCGCGCGCCAGGGCCGGAAGGTTCGGCTCAATCGGAGTGCAATGCCGCGCCGGTCAGCCCGCCTGGCGGTCCCGCCACCGACACAGCGCCTCGGCCTTGGTGAGGTCGTAGTCGGGACCGTTGACGCCGATCGTCAGCAGCGTGACACCGAGGCCGACCAGGGCCTCGGCTCCGGCGAGCATGGCGTCCTCGCTGCCCTCGGGCACGCCCGATGAGCGCTCGATCGCCGAGGGGTCGCGCCCGACGTCCGCGCAGTGGCGGTCGAGCACCTCGGCCTTGCCGGGGTAGGTGGAGCGGTCGGTGAAGCCGTGCCAGATGTCGGCGTGTTCGGCGACCAGGCGCAGGGTCTTCTTCTCGCCCTGCCCACCGATCAGAATCGGAATGTCGCGCAGCGGAGCGGGATTCAGCTTGCCCAGCCGGGATTCGATGCGCGGCAGCGCCGCGGCGAGGTCGTCGAGTCGGCTGCCCGCGGTGCCGAATTCGTAGCCGTATTCGTCGTAATCCTTCTGCTTCCAACCGGATCCGATACCGAGGATGAGCCGGCCGTCGGAGATGTGATCGACGGTGCGGGCCATGTCGGCGAGCAGCTCGGGGTTGCGGTAGGAGTTACACGTCACCAGGGCGCCGATTTCGATGCGGGAGGTCTGCTCGGCCCACGCGGCGAGCATCGTCCAGCATTCGTAGTGTGCGCCGTCGGGGTCGCCGTACAGCGGGAAGAAGTGGTCCCAGTTGAACGCGACGTCGACGCCGATGTCCTCACAGCGGCGCACCGCGTCCCGGATGTGGCGGTATTCGGTGGAGTGTTGTGGCTGCAGTTGCACGCCGATACGCACGGGTCGGGTCATGCCTCAAGATAGCCTCTCGCGAGCAGACGCAAACGCGCGCAACCGTTCAGAGACCGATCTGCCCGTTGTCCTTCCACACTGCCACCACCGACGGCCGCGCCGTGCCGTTGCCGCCCTCGGGCCAGCGCGACTGCGGGTTGTCGATGCTGTTGTCGTCGTTCTCCCCGGGGTGCTGCACGCACACCGTCACCAGCGTGTCGGTCACGATCGGTCCGCAGGTCTCCGCGCCCAGGGGAACGGTCAGGAATTGTTTCACCTCACCGCGATTGGGGCCGTCGAGCGCGACCGCGAACAGTCCGTCGTTCGAGTCGAGTGCGTTGCCGTCGGTGGAGATCCATAGGTTGCCGTGGCTGTCGAAGGCCAGGTTGTCCGGGCAGGAGATCGGGCTGACCTTGCTCTTGTCGAATCCCGCGAAATAGGTGTCGGCCGCTTTCGGGTCACCGCACACCAGCAGCAGCTCCCAGGTGAAGTCGGTGCCCGCGTGGTCATCGGTGATCTCGAGGACCTGTCCGCTCTTGTTGTCGTTGCGCGGGTTGGCGGCGTCGGGAGCGGCCTCGCCGGGCGCCCCGCGTTCGTCGTTGTTGGTCAGCGCCACGTAGACCTTGCCGGTCTTGGGGTTGGCCTCGAAGTCCTCGGGGCGGTCCATCTTCGTGGCGCCGGCTTTGTCGGCGGCCATCCGGGTGAACACCGCGGCTTCCTGTGCGGTGACGCCGTCGACCAGTGACTGCGCCTGCCCACCGGGCCCGCTGCGCAGCAGCGGAAGCCAGGTGCCGGTGCCGCTGAACGAGCCCTTCGCCGGCAGAGTGCCGGAGCCGTCGATCTCCGAGGGCGGGATGTCGCTGGAGAGCTTGGCGACGTAGAGCGTGCCCTCGTCGAGGATCGTCATGTTGTGCGCCATCGCGGCCGGATCGGTGCCGGGCTGCACCTTCTTGGCGGAGACGAATTTGTACATGTAGTCGAAGCGCTGGTCGTCGCCGGTGTAGGCGACCACGGTGCCGTCGTCGGTGACGTAGATGGTGGCGCCTTCGTGCTTGAGGCGCCCCATCGCGGAGTGCTTCACCGGGGTCGACGCGGGGTCCCACGGGTTGAGCTCGACGACGTAGCCGAACCGGTTGACCTCGTTGGGCGTCTTCGTCAGGTCGAAGCGCGGGTCGAACGTCTCCCACTTGAGGGCGGTGGGTTCGGCCGCGACGCCGTAGCGGTCCCTGCGGTCGGCGTCGACCGGGCCCGGCGCCGGCGCACCGTCGGCGGCGCCGAAGTACTCGTGGAAGTTCTCCTCCCCGGACAGCACGGTGCCCCACGGCGTCACGCCGCCCGAGCAGTTGGCGAACGTGCCCGCCACGGTGCGTCCGGCGGGGTCGGCGGCGGTCTTGACGAAATCGCTGCCCGCTGCGGGACCGGTCAGGGTGAACGGGGTGTCGGCGGTGACGCGCCGGTTGTAGGAGCCCATCACCGGTTTCAGACCGTCGGGGGTGCGCTCCACCTCGACCACGCCCATCCCGACCGCGGCCTGCTCGACCTCGAACTGCTCGCGGGTGGGGGCGTCGGCGTCGAAGCCGGGGAACATGAACTGCGGGGTGACGTACTCGAAGTTGGTGACCAGCAGGAAGCGGTTCTGCCGGCCGGGGATCGGCAGCAACCCGGCGAAGTCGTTGTTGAACCCGAACTGGCCGCGCTGGGCCGCGCCGGTCTGCTTGGCGACGTCGAAGGCGGGCGCGCCGGGAAGGATCGGGTCGCCCCAGCTGATGACGACGGCCTGCCGGTAGCCGTCGGCGACGACGACCGCGTCCTCACTGTTGGGGGCCACCGACGCGAAGTTCATGCCCGGTGGGGGAGAGGCCGGGGCGGGCGCCGACGACGACGTCGGCGCGGGCTGGGTCGGCGATGAGCATGCCGCGAGCGCGGATCCGGCGCCGACGGCGAGCACCGCGACGCTGCCGGCCTGCAGGATCGAACGGCGGGACACGACCTTGGCGATGTCGCCGAAGTACTCGTTGTCGCTCCGGTTGGGCACCGGCTTGGAGCACGCGTCGCCGCACTTAAAGACGCACGTGATGTGTTGCCGACGGGACTTCCCGTCGTGGCTGACGAACAGGTTCAGCGGCACGAGCGCCATGAGATCTTCCGGTTCCTTCCCACGCGGACCTCCGGCCGGGGGCTGCCGGCCGGACCGCCCGCACCGTACGACACTCCGACGAGCAGCAGGCGACCAGCGGGTTAACAGCGAGTGTTCAGGAAAACCGCATTTGCTGGTGTTGCTGCCGTTCCCGGTATAGCCTGTCCAGCACTGTTGACGAGAGGGTCAAATAGTGACGGATACAGCTACGAAAGTGCAGCTCGAAGCCGGCCGCGCGCGCACTGGCTAGCGCTCGGGGCGGCATCGGCCGGTGTCGGAGCGGCGTTGCTGGGATTCTCGCTGCTCGGGCCGCAGACCGGCGTCGCCGCGGCGGACGGCACCAGCGAGACCTCGGCGTCTGCCGGTCCGTCGACAGCGCACCGGGCCGACACGGCCCGCACCACCGGGGCGCAGCGACGAGCCGAGCGCCGCGCGGCCCGGGCCGAGACACGTCAGGCGCGGCGGGCGGACCGCGTGGCCGACGCCGAACCCGCATCCGCCGCGCGGGCCGTCGACACCAGCACCGTCGACACCAGCACCGTCGCCACCGAAACCGTCGCCACCTCGACCCGAAGCACCCTCTTCAACAAGGCACCGACCGTGACCCCGATCCAGCTCACCGGTCAGGTCGACGGTCCGATCACCGGAACGATCGGTGCGAGCGACTCCGACGGCGACCCGCTCACCTACCGGATCCGGCGGTCACCACGCGAGGGCTTGGTGCAACTCGCCGACGACGGGACCTACACCTACACGCCCAACGAGAAGTTCGACGGCGTCGACACCTTCCGCGTCGCCGTCCTCGACGGCAGCCCGTTCCGGCCGTTCGGGACCAGCGCCACGTCACTGATCAACCAGGGCGCCATCACCTTTCAGTTCCGCTACACCGACGGCGGCACCGCCTGGACTCCCGAGCGGCAGCAGGCACTGCAGGACGTGGCCAGACGACTCACCGGATACGTCATGGTGACCAAGCCGGTCACGCTCACCTACGACGTGGGTGTGGAGACCGATGCGGGCAGCCTCGCTTCGGCCGGCAGCGCGCTCACCTCCGGATACGCCGGCTTCTGGCGCACCGTCGTGCAGAACAAGCTGATCACCGGGGTCGACTCCAACGGGTCGGCCGCCGACGGCCAGATCGACTGGAACTTCAGCTACGCCTGGGGATTGGACGACAGCATCGCCGCCGACGAGTACGACTTCACGTCGACCGCACTGCACGAACTGCTGCACACGCTCGGCTTCCTGTCCCAGATCAACAAGGCCGGAAGCAATACGGGTCGCTCCTGGACATCGTTCGACCGGTTCGTCGTGGCCGCCGACGGTCACAAACCGATCAGTGCGTTCTACACCTGGAACACCGCCGACAATGCGCGGCTCACCGGCGCCAGTGGGGGCTTGTTCTTCGGGGGCGCGAACGCGGTCGCGGCGTACGGCGGCCCGGTCCCGCTGTACACGCCGAACCCTTGGGAGAGCGGCAGTTCCATGAGCCACCTCGACGACACCACGTTCGTCGGCGCCGACGATCAGCTGATGAACGCCAAGGCCGGAAAAGGCCCCGGTGTGCGGGCGCTGAGCGCGGTCGAGGTGGGCATCCTGAAGGATCTCGGCTATCAGGTGGTCACGCCGCAGAACTCGGCGCTGGCGTTCGCCGGGCTGCTCGTGCTGGTCCGGCGGCGCCGCAGGGCGGGGAGTTCAGTCGGCCAAGACGCCGCGTAGCAACTCGACGAGGACCCGCGGCTGGTCGCTCTGCACCGAGTGCCCGGAGTCCTCGACGATGTGGACGCGCTGGAATCCCGGCGCGGTGCGGGCGAATTCGGCAGCGTCGTCGTCGTTGACGAAGAACGACTTCGCGCCGCGGACCAGGGTCGTCGGCGTGGAGAGCCGCGGCACGTCGTCCCACAGGCCCTCGAATCCCTCCGCTTTCCGGATGGAGTCGTAGCGCCACGTCCAGGTGCCGTCGTCGAGCCGCTTGGCATTGTGGAACACGCCGCGCCGCAACGATTCCCGATCACGGTGCGGTGCCGCCGCCACGGTCACCTCGAGCATCGCGTCGAACGACGGGAAGCTCCGCTCCCCCTGCACGAGAGCGACCGTGCCCTTCTGCGCGTCGGTCATCTGGGTGTGCCGTTCGGGTGCCGACGGTGTCACGTCGACCAGGACGAGCTTGCGCACCAGGTCCGGCGCGGTCACCGCCAACCGCAGTGCGGTCAGACCGCCGAGCGACATGCCGACGACGAGGTCGGCGTCGCCGGCCAGCTCCCGCACCACCGGTTCGACCGCGACCGCGTTGTTCTTCGGCCCGTAGTCACCGTCCTCGCGCCACGCCGAACGGCCATGGCCGGGAAGGTCGATGGCCAGCGCGGGCAGGCCGAGCCCGAGTATCACGGTGTCCCAGGTGTGGGCGTTCTGCCCGCCGCCGTGCAGGAACACCACGCGCGGCGCGTCGTCGCCGTACCGCAGTGCGCTGATCGGTCCGTGGTCGACGCGGGTCGCCGCCGGCAGCGGCCCCGTCACCCCGGCCTGGGTGGCGTTCTCTTTGAGGAAGATGAATTCCGACAGGCTGGCCAGCTCGTCGTCGCTGTCGTCCATGGGCAAACAGTACGCACCGGCCGATATTGGGATGCGTGCGCCGTGCCGGGTGTGCCACCGTCGAGGCCGTGCACACCGATCCGAAGAGCCTGACGTTCCGTAGCGCCGAGGAGGCCGACTGGGCGGCGATGGCCTTGATCACCGCGACGGGGTTCGGGGTCTGGCGGTCCGAGGAGACCGCCGCGGTGTGGCGGTCGATGATGCCGGCGGACAGCGCCGTGGTCGCCTGCGACGGGGACGACGTGGTCGGTACGGCGTTGTTCCTCGATCTCGAGCTGACCGTGCCCGGGGGAGCGGTGCTGCCGATGGCGGGGGTGTCGATGGTCGCCGTCGCACCGACCCACCGGCGGCGGGGGGCGCTGAGCGGCATGTTCGACGAACTGCACCGGCGGATGGACGCCTACCCGATCGCCGGGTTGGAGGCCAGTGAGGCGGAGATCTACGGCCGCTTCGGCTATGGCGCCGCGACGGTGTGGGAACGGCTCGAGGTGCACCGCCGCGGCGCACGCTTCCATCCCGCGGTGCCCGATCCGGGCGGTGTCCGCATCGTGCGGCCCGCCGAGCATCGCGCGCAGCTCGAGGACATCGACGAGCGATGGCGGCGCCGGACTCCCGGCGGCCTGCACACCCCGGCCCGGCTGTGGGACGAGATCCTGGCCGACCGCGAGGGGTCGAGAAGCGGTGGTACGCCGCATTACTGCCTGCTGCATCCGGACGGCTTCGCGTTCTACCGGCTGCACGGCAGTGACGAGAAGACCACCGTCGAGGTGACGAAGCTGGCGGCGGCGACCGCGGAGGCGGAGATCGCGCTGTGGCGGGTGCTGCTGGGGCTGGATCTCAAGGACACGATCGGCATCCACACCCATCCCGGCGCGTTGCTGCCCTACCTGCTCACCGATCCCCGCCGGGTACGCACCACCAGTGTCGAGGACGGGCTCTGGCTGCGGATGCTCGACATCCCGGCCGTGCTGCAGGCGCGCACCTACGCGGCGGATCTGTCTGTGGTGCTGGAGATCTCCGATGAGTTCCTTGGTCGCGGCGGCCGGTTCGCACTGCAGGTGCGCGACGGCCATGCGCACTGTGCACCCACCACCGCCGACGCCGACGTGCACACCGACGTGTCGGTGCTGGGCAGCCTCTATCTCGGGACGCACCGCGCCTCGTCGTTCGCGACCGCACACCGCTTGCGCTGCAACGACTCTCAGGTACTAGCCGCGCTGGACGCGGCGTTCGCCGTCGACGTCCCGGCCGAGCTGGGTTACGGCTTCTAGCCCCAACGCGAAACTGCGGGGAGATCGGCATTCCGTGACGGAACGCGATCTCCCCGCAGTTTCGGCGAAGAGGAGACTCAGCCCGGTTAGATCCCCGAGTCGCTACGCTCCTGCCCACCGGCGATGAACTTCTCGAGCTGATCGCGGGCGATGTCGTCGGCCAGCTGCTTGGGCGGGCTCTTCATCAGGTACGCCGAGGCGGCCTCGATGGGGCCGCCGATGCCGCGGTCCTTGGCGATCTTCGCCGCGCGCACCGCGTCGATGATCACGCCGGCCGAGTTGGGGGAGTCCCACACCTCGAGCTTGTACTCCAGGTTCAGCGGCACGTCGCCGAAGGCACGGCCCTCGAGGCGGACGTAGGCCCACTTGCGGTCGTCGAGCCACGCGACGTGGTCGGACGGACCGATGTGGACGTTCTTGTCCTCGATCTTGCCGGCCAGCGAGCCGGACAGGTTGGAGGTGACGGCCTGGGTCTTGGACACCTTCTTCGACTCCAGCCGCGAGCGCTCGAGCATGTTGAGGAAGTCCATGTTGCCGCCGACGTTGAGCTGGTAGGTGCGGTCCAGCGTGACGCCGCGGTCCTCGAACAGCTTGGCCATCACGCGGTGGGTGATGGTGGCGCCGACCTGGCTCTTGATGTCGTCGCCGACGATCGGCACGCCGGCGTCTTCGAACTTCTTCGCCCACACCGGATCCGAGGCGATGAACACCGGCAGCGCGTTGACGAACGCCACGCCGGCGTCGATCGCGCACTGGGCGTAGAACTTGTCGGCCTCCTCGGAGCCCACCGGCAGGTAGGACACCAGCACGTCGACCTTGGCGTCCTTGAGCACCTTGACCACGTCGACGGGCTCGGCGTCGGACACCTCGATGGTGTCGGCGTAGTACTTGCCGATGCCGTCGAGCGTCGGGCCGCGCTGCACGACGATGTCGGTCGGCGGCACGTCGGCGATCTTGATGGTGTTGTTCTCGGAGGCGAAGATCGCCTCGGACAGGTCGAAGCCGACCTTCTTGGCGTCCACGTCGAAGGCGGCGACGAACTTCACGTCGCGCACGTGGTACTGGCCGAGCTTGACGTGCATCAGGCCGGGAACGCTGGCGTTCTCGTCGGCGTCCTTGTAGTACTGCACGCCCTGCACGAGCGAGGACGCGCAGTTGCCCACGCCGACGATCGCAACCCGAACGTCATTGCTTGCGGTCATGACGACTTCTCCTCTTGTCCTACGTCACTGCTGGTATGGGTGGTACTCGAGCTCAAATCTGTTCGGCACGTCCCTGCGCCGACTTCTCCGCCGCGATCAACTCGTTGAGCCATTTCACTTCGCGCTCACTGGACTCCAGCCCCAGCTGGTGCAGCTGTCTGGTGTACCGGTCGAACGAGTTGCTCGCCCGCGCGATGGCTTCACGCAGACCTTCCCGACGCTCTTCCACCTGACGGCGGCGACCTTCCAGAATCCGCATCCGGGCCTCGGCGGGGGTGCGGTTGAAGAAGGCGAGATGCACTCCGAAGCCGTCGTCGGAGAAATTCTGGGGTCCGGTGTCGGCGACCAACTCGGTGAACCGCTGCTTGCCGGCATCGGTGAGCTGGTACACGCGGCGCGCACGGCGCACCTTGACCGTGCCTTCCGGCGCGGCGTCCTCGACGATCAGGCCGTCGGCCTGCATGCGCCGCAGCGCCGGGTAGAGCGAACCATAGGAGAAGGCGCGGAACGCACCGAGCAGACCGGTGAGCCGCTTACGCAACTCGTAGCCGTGCATCGGCGCTTCCAGGAGCAACCCCAGGATGGCGAGCTCGAGCATCCGGGCACCCCCTTCTCATGATTCGCCGCTAGGACGATCCGACACGTCGCGCAATAGTATCGCGCCGATATATTGAGCGCCACACGGGTGCGCCGCGCGACGGCCGTCAGGCGTCGCTCAGGAGCTGGGGTAGCTGATCCGCTTGACCGTCATGTCGCCGTTGAGCTCGATGTATCCGCTGTTCCCGAACGTCGGCGAGACGTAGATGCTGAGCTCGATGCTCTCCGGCGGCGCGGTCATGTCGCTGTTCGGGTCGATGCTGAGGTAAGTGGTCTTCACCTCGGCCGGGTCGATCCCGAGCGTCTCCGGAGCGCCCCGGAGAATGCCGACGAGCTTCGGCACGTCGAACGCGGCCAGGTCCACCAGACGGGCGTCCGACCCCGTGCTCGTCTCTGTCGGGTCGTCCCAGCCGCCGCGGTAGGAGTAGCGCAGCACCCGCCGGGGTTCGGTGGGGTCGGGACGTTCCAGCGAGGCGTAGTCGGAGTAGATCGTGAGGCTGTAGCCCTTGGTGTCGCCGAACTTCTGCTTCATCTGGGTGAACAGCCCGGTGAGCCCGCCGACGGAGTGCAGCTGCCGGGGCGGGGTGAGCACCGTGGCGGGGATGCCGTCGGCCTTGGCGCCCGGGTCGGAGGTGAAGTTCAGCGGTGAAGGCGTGTTGCCGTAGAGGCCCCACCCGATGGCCACGCCGAGGAGCACCAGCACCGACGCCATCGCGATCCGGATGCCCCAGCCGCCGGGCAGTTTGGGCAGCTGCCGGGGCGGTTTGCGCAGCTGGGTGGGCGCGTTGGCGGTCTGCAGGTCGGAGACCAGCTCTTGCAGTTGACCCAGCGTGGCGGCGTTGGTGGCGGCCTTCACCCGCTCGCCGTGCTCGGTCATCGACAGCTGGCCCTCGGCCAGCGCGGTGTCGAGGATCTGGCACGTGTCGGTGCGGTCGCTGTCCTTTGCCCGCGTCCACGTTGCCCCACGGGCCGAGCTGCCAGAAGCCACGAGAGATGATCGTAGGAGTTGAGTCCGTGATCCCGCAGGCCAGCGCGGATCACGGCGGGTTCGGGGCCGACCCGGGAGCCATGTCACGCGTCCGCGGCCCGGGTGCCGACGTACTCTGGTCTGCGTGCGATTGCAGCGACAGGTGGTGGACTACGCCCTGAGGCGGCGGTCCCTGCTGGCGGAGGTCTACTCGGGACGCACCGGCGTCACGGAGGTCTGCGACGCCAACCCCTACCTGTTGCGCGCGGCGAAGTTCCACGGCAAGCCCAGTTCGGTGATGTGCCCGATCTGCCGCAAGGAGCAGCTGACCCTGGTGTCGTGGGTGTTCGGTGACCATCTCGGTGCGGTGTCCGGATCCGCCCGCACGGCAGAGGAGCTGGTTCTGCTGGCAACCCGTTACGACGAGTTCTCGGTTCATGTGGTGGAGGTGTGTCGGACCTGCAGCTGGAACCATCTGGTGAAGTCCTACGTGCTCGGCGCGGTGCCGCCCCCCAAGGGTTCGCGCCGCACCCAGACCGCGCGCAGCAACGCGCGGACGGCCAGTGAATAGCGACGGGCGTCACGACCGATCAGCCGACAGTGCCCGCGATGGGCGCAGGGCGGCTGACGGTGTGAACGCGCGACCCCAGCACCGTGCCGACGCCCCTCGGCGTCGGCCGCCCGGCCCGGATGCGCCGCGTCCGCCCCGGCCCGCCCCCGACGACCGGCTGACCACCGTGCTGCCCCCGGTGCGCGACGAACGTCCCCGCCATCTGCAGGACCCGATCGACGCCGTCAAGCGCGCGCTCGACGGCGGCCCGCCGAAGCAACCGCCGCCCCCGGGCCGGCCGCCCGGCGGCGGAGGCCCTCCGGGCGGTGGCGGTCCGCCGGGACGCAAGCCCACCCTGCGCGAGCAGATCAGCGGTAAATGGGTGCGCCGCAGCCTCATCGCGATGGCTGCGGTGCTGATCGTGCTGCCGCTGCTGACGTTCGGGATGGCGTATCTGATCGTCGACGTGCCCAAGCCGGGCGACATCCGCACCGCGCAGGTGTCGACGATCCTGGCCAGCGACGGTTCGGAGATCGCGAAGATCGTTCCGCCGGAGGGCAACCGGGTCGACGTCAACATCGACCAGATCCCGGTGCACGTGCGCGACGCGGTGATGGCCGCCGAGGATCGGGACTTCTATTCCAATCCGGGCTTCTCGTTCACCGGCTTCCTGCGCGCTTTCAAGAACAACATCTTCGGCGGCGACCTGCAGGGCGGGTCGACGATCACGCAGCAGTACGTCAAGAACGCGTTGGTGGGCGATGCGCGCTCCGGCGTGGGCGGGCTGATCCGAAAAGCCAAGGAGCTGGTCATCTCCACCAAGATGTCCAGCGAGTGGTCCAAAGACCAGGTGATGCAGTCGTATCTGAACATCATCTATTTCGGCCGGGGCGCCTACGGGGTGGCCGCCGCGTCGAAGGCGTACTTCAACAAGCCCGTCGAGCAGCTCACCGTCGCCGAGGGCGCTCTGCTGGCGGCGCTGATCCAGCGGCCGTCGGCACTCGACCCGGCCGTCGACCCGGAGGCCGCGAACGAGCGGTGGAACTGGGTGCTCGACGGCATGGTGCAGATCGGCGCGCTGTCGGCACAGGACCGCGCGGCGCAGGTGTTCCCGCCGACGATCCCGAAGGACGCGGCGAGCACCCAGAACCAGACCACCGGGCCGAACGGGCTGATCGAGCGCCAGGTGACCAACGAGCTGATGGACATCTTCAACATCAGCGAGCAGCAGCTGAACACCGAAGGCCTCCAGGTCACCACGACGATCGACCCGAAGGCGCAGTCCGCCGCGGTCGACGCGGTCTCGGAGTACATGGACGGCCAGGACCCGGACATGCGCACCGCGGTGGTGTCGATCGACCCGAAGACCGGCGGCGTCAAGGCCTACTACGGTGGCTCCGATGCCAACGGGTTCGACTTCGCCCAGGCCGGGCTGCCCACCGGATCGTCGTTCAAGGTGTTCGCACTCGTCGCGGCGCTGCAGCAGGGCATGGGGCTGGGCTATCAGGTCGACAGCTCGCCGGTGACCGTCGACGGCATCAAGATCACCAACGTCGAGGGCAGCAGCTGCGGCACCTGCAACATCGCCGAGGCGCTGAAGCGGTCGCTGAACACCAGCTACTACCGGTTGATGCTGAAGCTCAAGAACGGACCGCAGGACGTCGCCGACGCCGCGCACCAGGCCGGCATCGCCGAGAGCTTCCCCGGTGTGGAGCACACGCTGTCCGAGGACGGTAAGGGCGGCCCACCGAACAACGGCGTCGTGCTCGGCCAGTACCAGTCCCGGGTCATCGACATGGCCTCGGCGTACGCGACGATCGCCGCGTCGGGCGTCTACCACAAGCCGCACTTCGTGCAGAAGGTCGTCAACGCCGAGGGCACGGTCCTCTTCGATGCCGGCCAGGAGGACAACTCGGGCGAGCAGCGCATCGACAAGGCGGTGGCCGACAACGTGATCGCGGCGATGCAGCCCATCGCCGGGTACTCAGGCAGGGCGCTGGCGGGTGGGCGCCCGTCGGGAGCCAAGACCGGCACCAACCAACTCGGTGACACCGGCGACAACCGGGACGCGTGGATGGTCGGCTACACGCCGTCGCTGTCGACGGCGGTGTGGGTGGGCACCGTCGACGGCACCAAGCCGCTGGTGAACGAGTCCGGCGGGGCCGTGTACGGGTCGGGCCTGCCGGGGCAGATCTGGAAGGCCACGATGGACGGCGCCCTCGACGGCACCGACAACGAGTCGTTCCCCAAGCCCGAGGAGATCGGCGGTTACGCGGGTGTGCCGCAGGCGCCGCCTCCGCCGCCGTCGACCACGGTCGCGCCGCCCCCGTCGGAGACGGTGATCCAGCCGACGCTGGAGATCGCGCCCGGCATCACGATTCCGTGGGGCCCGCCGACCACCGTGCCGGCCACGCCGGCGCCGGCCCCCGTCGGGGCCCCGCCCGGCCCGGAGGTCGTACCGGGGGCGCCGCCGCCTCCCGGTGCCCCGGTCCCGGTCGCGCCCGGCGCTCCCCCGCCGCCTCCGTGACCTCGCCGGGCCCTCTCGCAGACGATCTGCGGAGCCTCGACGATCGCGATTTCCCCAGCCGCACCGACACTCTCGGTGCCGCGCTGGCCGGCACCATCGGCGGACCCGTCGGCAGGCACGCGCTGATCGGCCGCACCCGGTTCATGACCCCGCTGCGGGTGATGCTCGTCATCGCGCTGGTGTTCCTGGCGCTCGGCTACTCGACGAAGGCGGCCTGCCTGCAGACGACGGGCACGGGCACCGCCGATCAGCGGGTCGGCAACTGGGCGAACAACCGCGCCTACTACGAGCTCTGCTACTCCGACACCGTGCCGCTCTACACCGCGGAACTGTTGAATCTCGGCAAGTTCCCGTACAAGTCGAGTTGGCTGGAGACCGACGAGAAGGGCAAGCCGCGGCTGCAGTACGACGGCACCCCCGCGGTGCGGTACATGGAGTATCCGGTGCTGACGGGCATCTACCAGTACCTGTCGATGTCCCTGGCGAAGACGTACACGACGCTGACGAAGCTGACGTCGGTGCCGATCATCGCCGAGGTGGTGATGTTCTTCAACATCTCCGCGTTCGGTCTGGCGCTGGCGTGGCTGACGACGGTGTGGGCGACCGCCCTGCTGGCCGGTGCGCGGCGCATCTGGGACGCCGCGCTGGTGGCAGCCTCCCCGATCGTGGTCTTCCAGATCTTCACGAACTTCGACGCGCTGGCGACCGGGTTGGCGGCGGGAGCCTTGCTGGCCTGGGCCCGCCGCCGTCCGGTACTGGCCGGGGTGCTGATCGGGCTCGGCGTGGCGGCCAAGCTCTATCCGCTGCTGCTGCTGATCCCGTTGACGCTGTTGGCGATTCGAACCGGGCGCCTGCGCGAGGTCGGTAAGACCGCGCTGACGGCCGCGATCACGTGGCTGGTGGTCAACCTGCCGATCATGGTGCTGTTTCCCCGCGGCTGGTCGGAGTTCTTCCGGCTAAACACCCGCCGTGGGGACGACATGGACTCGATCTACAACGTGGTGAAGTCGTTCACCGGGTGGCAGGGCTTCGATCCCGACCTCGGGTTCTGGGAACCGCCGGTGGTGCTCAACTCGATCACCGCGGCGTTGTTCGCGGCGTGCTGCATCGCGATCGGCTACATCGCGCTGACCGCAGCGCGCCGGCCGCGGATCGCTCAGCTGGCGTTTCTAGTGGTGGCGGCGTTCCTGCTCACCAACAAGGTGTGGAGCCCGCAGTTCTCGTTGTGGCTGGTGCCGCTGGCGGTGCTGGCCCTGCCGCACCGGCGAGTTCTGTTGGCGTGGATGACGATCGACATGCTGGTGTGGGTGCCGCGGATGCTGTATCTGTTCGGTGAGCAGAACAAGGGTCTGCCCGAGCAGTGGTTCACCGCGACCGTGCTGCTGCGTGACGTCGCGGTGGTCGTGTTGTGCGCGTTGGTGATTCGACAGATCTACCGGCCGGAGCTGGATGTGGTGCGCCGGGGCGGCGTCGACGATCCGGCGGGCGGAGTGTTCGACCGGGCACCCGATGCCTATCCCGTGTGGCTACCGGACTGGCTGCGGCCCCGCGCATCACATCCGGGCCCAGCGCGCCAGCGCGAAACTGTAGAGGCCGTAGGCCGCGAAGCCCAGCGCGGCGAACATCAGCAGCGCGTCCCCGGAATTCGCGGCGCCGAGGGTCTGCACGGCAGCGTCCAATCCGGCGGCCTTGGCCGGATCGGCCCGGACGGCGGCGACGATCACCAGGATGCCGGCCAGCGAGTAGACGACACCCTCGGCGACGTAGCCGTACACCCCGAGCACGACCACGAGTCGCCCGCCCGAGATGGTCAGGTCGTCGACGAATCGTCGTGAGGCGCCCTTGTAGGCGTAGTAGCCACCGATGACGGCGACCACCGCGCCGACCGCGATCAGCGCGGCGCGACCCGAAAACGATTGCATCAGTTGGGCACTCAGGCCGGTGTTCTGCTCACTGCTGGTCTCGCGGCTGCCGATGGCGAACCGCGCGCAGGTGTAGCCCACGCTGCAGTAGACGGCCAGCAGACCCAGGGCTTTGAGCCGGTTGCCGATGCTCGCGTCGCGGGGGTCTCGCCCGCCTTCGGCCGGATGCAGACCGAGCAGCGCCTCGGTGAGGCGCCAGGCCGCCAACGGGATGAGCGCGGCGGCGATGGCCCACAGGATGAGCACCCCGTCGGTCGCCGCGGCCAGCGTCGCCATCGCTCCGGAGGGGTCGGCGTGCCCGCCGCGCCCGATCGCGATCCGCGCGATGACATAGGCGATCAGGAAGTGCAGCGAGCCACTGGCGATGAAGCCGGCCCGAGCCGCCCGGCGCACCCCGTCGTGGGCCACGATCCGGTCGACGAGCGGCGGCCGGACCATGGCTGCGCTCTACCCTCGGGCGCTGTGGGCGAAACCGGGACGGCGTCGACTGTTTGCCGCTCCCCGCGGGTGGTTATATTTGCTAAGCAACCGCTGCATCTCAGGCTGGAGTCGTCTCATGACCTTTCTCGACCGGGCCCTGCCCGCCGCAGTGATCCTCGGTGGTCTCGTCGCGGGCGCCCTCGGCTTCGGCGCCGCACCCGCGTTCGCGCAGCCGGCTCCGCCGCCCCCGCCGGGGCCCGCCGAGTTCCCTCCGAACCCGCCGGGTGAGCCGGTGCCGAACTGGGCGCCGCGCAAGCCCGCTGAGATGTGGAACGGCGAGCCGGTGGTGTGGACGTCGATGTGGGGCGGGCGCTGGGGTGTGTGGAAACACGGCAGCTTCATCACGCTGTCGTCGAACCCGGTGACCAACGGCGGCTGACATCTGACGGGGATGTCCATCTGCCTAGATGCGCTATATAGTTGGCAGACGACTGGCAGCTCTCTGCGTGCCATGAGGTGGGAGTGACGATGAGCGGACTGATCAGGCGCACGACGCAGATGGCGCTGGCGGCAGCGGCCGCGGCGACGGCGTTCCTGGGAGCAGCGGGTCCGGCCAACGCCGACTCCACCGACGACTACCCGATCCCGCACCGCATCATCGTCACCACCTGCGACGTCGAGCAGTACATGGCCGCGGCTCGCGACACCAGCCCGGTGTACTTCGAGCGCTACATGATCGACCGGAGCAACCGGCCGGCCGACGTCCAGCAGATGGCCTTCGATCGCATCCACTGGTTCTTCTCCCTCGACCCGGTCGCGCGCCGGCAGTACTCCGAGGACACCGCCACCAACGTGTTCTACGAGCAGACCGCGACGCGGTGGGGCAACTGGGCCAAGCTGTTCTTCAACAACAAGGGTGTGGTCGCGCACGCGACCGACGTCTGCATGAACTACCCCAAGGGCGACATGTCCGTGTGGAACTGGCCGGTTCCCGGGCATCCCTGATCGCGATTTCCCAGATCAAAGCCCGTTCCTGTAGCCTGGGCCGGTTGCCGACGCAGGCGACCCTCCTGCCGCGGACACGCCGCGGCCGATCAGACCAGAGGAGGTGATGGGTTCCTATGCGTCCATACGAAATCATGGTCATTCTCGACCCCACACTCGACGAGCGCACCGTTGCTCCGTCGTTGGAGACGTTCCTGAACGTCATCCGCAAGGACGGCGGCAGTGTCGACAAGGTCGACATCTGGGGCCGGCGCCGGCTGGCCTACGAGATCGCCAAGCATGCCGAGGGCATCTACGCGATCGTCGACGTCAAGGCCGAGCCCGCGACGGTGTCCGAGCTCGACCGTCAGCTCAACCTGAACGAGTCCGTGCTGCGGACCAAGGTGATGCGGACCGACAAGCACTAAAGGGTGCCGATCGTCGGAGCCGCTGCGTAGGCTCGCGCCCAACGTCCGCTCACCTAGGAGGAACTCGTGGCTGGTGACACCACCATCACCGTCGTCGGAAACCTGACCGCCGATCCGGAACTGCGTTTCACGCCGTCCGGTGCCGCGGTGGCCAACTTCACCGTTGCGTCCACCCCGCGCATCTACGACCGGCAGAGCGGGGAGTGGAAGGACGGCGAAGCGCTGTTCCTGCGGTGCAACATCTGGCGCGAGGCCGCCGAGAACGTGGCCGAGAGCTTGACCCGCGGGTCGCGCGTGATCGTCACGGGCCGGCTCAAGCAGCGCTCCTTCGAGACCCGCGAGGGTGAGAAGCGCACGGTGGTCGAGGTTGAGGTCGACGAGATCGGGCCCTCGCTGCGCTACGCGACCGCGAAGGTCAACAAGGCCAGCCGCAGTGGTGGCGGCGGTGGCGGGTTCGGCGGAGGCGGAGGCGGTAACTCGTCCCGCGGCTCGGAGCAGCCCAAGGACGATCCGTGGGGCAGCGCGCCCGCGTCGGGATCCTTCGGCGGCGCCGACGAAGAACCGCCCTTCTGAGACAACAACATTCGGAAACATCCGAGTCATTTCAAGAAAGAGTCAAACCATGGCCAAGTCCTCCACGAAGAGGCGTCCGGCTCCGGAAAAGCCGGTCAAGACACGCAAGTGCGTGTTCTGCTCGAAGAAGGGGCAGAACATCGATTACAAGGACACCGCGCTGCTGCGCACCTACATCAGCGAGCGCGGCAAGATCCGTGCCCGCCGGGTGACCGGCAATTGCGTTCAGCACCAGCGGGATATCGCGATCGCGGTGAAGAACGCCCGTGAGGTCGCGTTGCTGCCGTTCAGCTCGTCGACGCGATAAGGACGAATGAGATGAAACTGATTCTGACTGCCGAGGTCGAGCACCTCGGAACGGCCGGCGACGCGGTCGAGGTGAAGGACGGCTACGGCCGCAACTATCTGCTGCCGCGCGGCCTGGCCATCGTGGCCACCCGTGGCGCGCAGCGCCAGGCCGAGGACATCCGGCGCGCCCAGGAGCTCAAGGGCGTCAAGAGCCTGGAGCACGCCAACGAGCTGAAGACGGCGCTCGAGGGTCTCGAGGGCGTCGAGCTGGCGGTCAAGACCGCCGGTGATTCGGGCAAGCTGTTCGGCTCGGTGACCGCGGCCGACGTCGTCGCCGCGATCAAGAAGGCCGGTGGACCGAACCTCGACAAGAGGACGGTGCAGCTGCCCAAGACGCACATCAAGACCGTCGGCACCCACCCCGTCACGGTGCGTCTGCACCACGACGTGGCCGCCACGGTGTCGCTGAGCGTCGTCGCCGGCTAGCCGCCCACGGCATTCACGGCCGGGTGGAGACCGCGAGGTCTTCACCCGGCCGTTGCTGTACGTATGGCGAACTCTTTGGGGCGAATCCTTCCCAGCGAACATAACCGGGTGTTAACCTGCCCGGCCCCGAAGCGAAACACAACACGCCCGAGAAGGAAACCGGCGACGACACGCCGACGAATTTCCCATCCACAGATCTCACCTCGGTCTATCGTGCGTCCATCTGCGGAAACAGGGCGGATGACAGTGTTGATCCACAGGTTCTCCCCAACCCCTCAACATGGCTCACCAGACCTATCCACACGCCATCCACAGGTCTGTCAACAAGCGGTGGTTGCGTCCGGCTCAGCAACGTCTAGCGTTGGCCGTCGCGGACGCAGTTGCGGGTGCCGACGGGGGTTTGTCGGATCCCGGACTTACAGTCGCAGCAGGACGCATGTCGAACGTGCGTTCGAGGTCGATTGAGGAGGGGTGAGGCACCGCGTGGCTGTCGTCGATGACTTGGGCCGGTCCGGAGACCACACGTCCATGGAGCCTCCTCCCAACGAGGAGTTCGGCCGGCAGCCACCCCAGGATCTCGCGGCCGAGCAGGCGGTGCTGGGCGGCATGCTGCTCAGCAAGGACGCCATCGCCGACGTGCTGGAGCGGCTGCGCCCCGGGGATTTCTACAAGCCCGCCAACCAACTCGTCTACGACGCGGTACTGGATCTGTACGGCCGCGGAGAGCCCGCTGACGCGGTCACGGTGGCCGCGGAGCTCGACCGCAAGGGGTTGTTGCGCCGGGTCGGTGGGGCGCCGTATCTGCACACGCTGATCTCGACGGTACCGACGGCCGCCAATGCCGGGTTCTACGCCGAGATCGTCTCGGAGAAGGCGCTGCTGCGCCGTCTGGTGGAGGCGGGCACCCGGGTGGTGCAGTACGGCTACGCCGGCGCCGAGGGCGCGGACGTCAACGAGATCGTGGACCGGGCGCAGGCCGAGATCTACGACGTCACCGAGCGACGGGCCACCGAGGACTTCGTGCCGCTCGAAGAGCTGCTGCAGCCGACGATGGACGAGATCGATGCGATCGCGTCGCAGGGCGGCATCTCGAAGGGTGTGCCGACCGGCTTCACCGAACTCGACGAGCTGACCAACGGTCTGCACCCGGGTCAGATGATCGTCGTGGCGGCGCGTCCCGGTATGGGGAAGGCGCTGTCGCTGGACACGCCGCTGCCGACGCCGACCGGGTGGACGACGATGGCCCAGGTCGCCGTCGGTGACGAGCTGATCGGGCCCGACGGGTTACCGACGCGGGTCGTCGCCGCGACGGCCGTGATGGAGGGGCGACCCTGCTTCGAGGTCGAGTTCTCCGACGGCACAGTGATCGTCGCCGACGCCGAGCACCAGTGGCTTGCTTCCGGCGCGATCCGCACCACTCGGGAGATCGCCGAGACGTTGTCGACCGGGTTCGTCCACTCGGTGACGAATGCGGCCGCGGTGCAGACTGCGGACGCCGAACTTCCGGTACCGCCGTACACGTTGGGTGCCTTGTTGGGCGACCCGGCGACCACCGACCCGGAGATCCTGATGCGGATCGAGGGGGAGGGGTCCAGTACGTCCGACGCGCGCGCCGGCACGCGCATCCCGGTCGAGTACCTGCGTGCCTCGGAGGCGCAGCGACGCTCCCTGCTCGCCGGCCTCCTCGACGCCCGCGGGACCGTGGCGGAGGACGGATCGGTGCTGCTCGGTGTCGCCGACGAGGGGTTCACTGAGGACGTTGCAGAACTCGTGGTGTCGCTCGGTTACCGGTGCGAGGCCGAGGCGACCGGCGGCATCGCGTTCATCGCGGCCGACAGCGTATTCCGGCTGCATCGAAAAGACCTGCTGCACAAGGAGCGTCGCTCGGTCGGCTCCGCGTCCCGGTTCATCGTCGACGTCCGACCCATCCCGAGTGTTCCGGTCCGATGCGTCGAGGTCGACAACGCCAGCCACATGTACCTGGCCAGCCGATCGATGATCCCCACGCACAACTCGACTCTGGGACTCGATTTCATGCGGTCGTGCTCGATCAAGCACCACCTGCCGAGCATCGTGTTCTCGCTGGAGATGAGTAAGACCGAGATCGTCATGCGCCTGCTCTCGGCCGAGGCGAGGATCAAGCTCGCCGACATGCGGTCGGGCCGGATGAGCGACGACGACTGGACGCGGCTGGCGCGGCGGATGAGTGAGATCAGCGAGGCGCCGCTCTACATCGACGACTCACCGAACCTGACGATGATGGAGATCCGGGCCAAGGCGAGGCGGCTGAAGCAGAAGGCGGACCTGCGTCTCGTCGTGATCGACTACCTGCAGCTGATGACATCGGGCAAGAAGGTGGAGTCACGTCAGCAGGAAGTGTCCGAATTCTCGCGTCAGATCAAGCTTTTGGCGAAAGAGCTCGAGGTCCCGGTGGTGGCGATGAGCCAGCTGAACCGTGGGCCCGAGCAGCGCACCGACAAGAAGCCGCAGCTGTCGGACCTTCGCGAGTCGGGATCGATCGAGCAGGACGCCGACATGGTGGTGCTGCTGCACCGCCCGGACGCCTTCGAAAGCGACGACCCGCGTGGCGGGGAGGCGGACCTGATCGTCGCGAAGCACCGTGCCGGCCCGACGCGCACGGTGACCGTGGCGCATCAGCTGCATCTGTCGCGGTTCGCCAACATGGCCAAGCAGTAGAAGCCGTTGTGACTTCTCATACTTCATGACCAAATCCCATCTGAAACGACCACCGAATGCCCAATTGGTCACGAAGTCTGAGACAGATTCGGGATGTCCGACGATCCTGTCCGTAGTCTTGGTCCGCCCTAGTTCAGGGTCAGCCCAGTGACGCCACCAGCGCGGAGTGATCGGTCTCTCCAGCGAGCCTTGGAGCGTGGTCGAACTCGCACGTGATCGCCTGCCGCGTGAGCTCGGGGGCGGCAAAGATGTAGTCCAGACGAAAGCCATTGTTGCCGGGGCAGCTGTACCACGAGTACTCACGTTGTCCAGGATGTAGCGATCTCCACAGGTCGGTGTACCCCGAGTCTATGAGTCGCCCAGGCATTTCCGGACCGATGAACTTGGATCCCTTCAAGTCCTTATCGAGATCGTTGTTGCCAGTGTTGAAGTCACCAATCAACAGGTCGATCCCGCTGATGCGGGCCTGAGCGATCAGCGTTTCCCAGTAGGGGAGCTTGGCGGTCTTCTGAGGCATGTAGACACCGCACACCAGCAGCCCGTTGACGTCTGCGCACAACAGATGTCGCGTGTCGATCCCTTCTCCAAGAGGGGAATTCGGCTGGTTGATGGCGTGTAGAGATGCGATGAGGACGGTATTCTGATTGGGCTCGGTGCTCGGATGTGTGGTGATATAGCCCTCAGCCTTTAGACGGCCGATCAGCCGCATGCCGGCGTCGCTGGTGCGGAACTCGGTGATCACAAGGAGGTCGGCGTCGTACCCGAGAAGTCGAGTCGCGAGAGCTTCCGCGGATCGGGTTCCGCCATGGCGAATGTTGAGAGTCGCTATCCGGTTGTTGATTACGTTTCTCCTATCGCCTGGTCCAGTGCTCCAGCAAGCTGATGGTCAGCGTGATGCCCAGGGGTTAGTCGCAGCTCGGGCACACTCCGGTCACTGATCGCTGAATGCCGCATGCGCAAAAGGCTCCCTCGCGTCGTACATCCTTGGAACGCGGGCCGGGGGGACGGCTTCGATTTACTGGGTGTTCGACGCACCAAGTTCCCCTGCGGGATCCGCTTTCTCGGCGATCAGCGGCGGGTCCCGCCATCCGGATAACTTCTTCTTCCGAAGAGAAGCCGTTCGTTGCTCCGTAGTAGATGTGGAGCGGCAGCCCACCGTCCCGTCTTGTTGCGATGACGTACGGCTTGCCAGGCTGGTTTATGTAGAGATACTCGGCGATGCCGACGGCGGTGGTGAACTCACGAATGAAGTCATGATTGGCGACCGGAACGCCGACGGCGGACAAGGCCGCTGTGAGCGAGGTCGATAGCGAGTCAGTATTGTTCAAGGTAGTCCTCTTTGGAATTGGTATCTGGTTGCGCAGCTCGGCTAATCGGACAACGCGTTTTGCACACGAACCCAGCTGTCGCGTACATGTTTGGCGGCATCGAGCAATGACGAACTGTCGGCTTCGCCCTCGACAGCTTCCGCAGCGGTGTAATTGCTTCGCACTGATGCGATGACGGCATCGAGATTCGCGATCGCGATCTGCAGTGACGCGAAGGCCTCCTCTGCCTCAATGTGCGCGACTGCCTCGTCTACCTCGGCCAGCATCTGGTCCGTGACGGCGTCTCCGTTGGCTTGGCGTAGAGCCTCGAGGGATTGGCGGATACCCGCATCGCCGTGGTTGCGCACGATCCACTCCGCGGTCACCTCCTCCGGGCGCGGAAACCCGGCAATGAGATCGAGGAGTTCGTCGGCGTCGGGGGTCTGTCCTTCTCCGCCGATGCGGGCGAGCATCCCGGTTTCCTTATCGAGGAAGAACTCGCCAATTTGCTCTTGGCCGCCGTCTCCCGTGGTTCCTAGCAGGGTGCCATGCATGAAGAACTCGGAGGGCTCATCCTCGATCGCCGGTTCGTCGTCATGCGTGAGGATGACGTCGCCAGCGCGAAGTATGGGGAGCGGCGACGCGGGCACCGACAGCTGAGCGGCGAGTGCGGCCACTGTCGATCTGATGTACGGGAACACGACCGGGGCGCCGACCTGTTCAACGAACTGAAACACGATGTCTGAGTGCCGTTTAGAGACCGGCACCGGCAGGTCGAAAACTGCTTCACCGTCGACCATGAAACTCCCGTAGGCATTACTGGTTTCCACTCGGGATCGCACCGCGAGTTGGGTGTCGTCCAAGCGAGCAGAGAAGCTCAGCGCCGCATCGTCGTCGGCTGAGTCTGGCGCGTGTAGCTCCTCCGGCGGCAGGTTGATCCCAGCCGGGTCCGGTCTAGTCATCCGGATGGCGGACATCTCGTGAATAACAATCTCGCCGAGGACTGCGAGGGCGACGAGCTGTTCTGCCGTTTCGATTTCTTCAGGCATTCTTGGCCTCTACTCGGCGACGCTTCGGCAGACGTGCAACATAGCGCTGCTCGGTCACTGTTGACTGGGAGGAAGTGGCAGGCGGGTGACGTGACTCAAGGGGAAGTGCCGGAAGGCCTGAGATGAGGGGTGAGGCAACGAGATGCGTTTCGTAGCCGAGGGCGCGCAAGTAGCGACCGACTGCCGCGATCTTCATGTTGCCGTCGCCGTTGATCACCTGTGAGACGCGCCCCTGCGTGACGCCGAGTTTGTCGGCGAGGGCCTTCTGGTCCATCTCGGAAGCGTCGAGTGCTTGTTGTAGTAGACGCATCACTTGACCAGCCAGGTCGGCCGCGGCGAGCCCTTGGGCGCCTTCATCTGTGGCGTTTTCCTCATCAATCAAGGTCTGGTCGGATCGGTTGGTCATGGGCGAGATCCTCCTTCCGCGTGTCACGGGACTCGAGAAGATCCTGCGCGAGTGTCCGCTGGCTGACTTTGGTGAACGCGTGTCCGAGCCGGATCTGTTGGTCGAAATAGGGGATATGCCAATACTGGCTGTTGGGTGCTTCGCTGTCAGCGTGAGAACGGATCGGAAGCTTCGGGGCGTATGCACCGTTGCCGTCTGTGTCGAAAAACGTCAGCCGTTTATCACCATGGCGAAACTCCCACACGCCGTCGTCAAGCGCATTGACCGCACTTCGGTAGACCGGCTCACCCGTGTTCGCCCAGTGGCGGATCGCATGGAGAAACCAGTGGTAATCGCTGATCTGCTCATCCAACGGAACGGACTCATCTGGGGCGCTCCAAGCACCCTTCTTCAGCGCGTCCAAGAACATGCCGGCGGGTATAACCCCGTCCTCGCGCACTGCGCAACCGACTTCATGGAACTGTCCCCTCACTATCATCCGCCGCTGCATCATCTTGTCCAAGACTTTAGTAAATACTAAAGTTGGATGCAAGCATCAGGTCGTTGAGGCGGTCGCGCACGCCGATTCTTCGGCGCCGCGTGAGGTCGCTGAACTTCGGACACTGCTTTCGGCGTGCCAGTCAGAACGTCGTCGCGCAATCGGTGCCATCGGGCCAGCGTCGTTGGTTAGGCAGTCTTTCAATGCCGGCCTTGGCGGAGACGTTTGCACTGGATGATTTCGGCACTGAGGGGCGTGTCGTTGATGGTGCGGGACGTGTGCCACTAGATCCTCGCAGGATCAGCGCTAGCGGTACCCGAGAAAAGCTGACGAGAAAACGTCTTTAAATACGATGTGGCACTGACATTTTCAGCGCCACTCTCCCGAAGAGACTGCTACGTAGCCGACCAACCGTTGCGTACGTCAACAGTAAGTGTTTGATCCCACGCTGCCCTCCAGGCGATTGTTAGTAATCACTATCAACAGTATTGATGGGCCTGGCTGTCAAGGTGGCGTTAACGTGCGACAGTCGGTATCGCCGGCTTCTCGTGCGATTCGTCCCGAGTGATCTAGGAGGAATGATTGCCCGCCCCAATTCCCACGGACCGCATTTTGGATGCGGTGCTCGCGGTGTGGCGGGAACACGGTTACGCCGCCACGACGGTCAAAATCGCACGGCGCGCCAACGTCGGAGAGATCACGCTGTACCGGCGTTTCGGAGATAAAGCGAGCCTGTTCGCGGCCGCACTCGCCGGGAGGCACAAGCTCTCGGTGAAGCCGCGCCGCAGTTCTCCGGAGACGTCGAGCGCAATCTGGTCGGTGTCGCGACCGCCTACGACGCGATGGTCATTCGAAACGCCGCGATCATCCTCGACTTCCTGCGATCAGCGCCACACATCGACAACCTTGCCAAAGCGCCCCCCTCGCCGGTCTTGCATGCCACCGCGGTCGCCCAACAGCTGGGGTTGATCAACGCCGAGCANTCGTCGCCATCGGTCGCCTTGCGCAATCCTCCAACAGCACCAGGCCGCAGGAAATCTCCGCGAAGGCGACCCCCTGCACAACCCGCCGAACTGCTGGGTCCCATACTGCTCAGGCGGCTTCTCGCAGGCGCGCAGCCGACCCTCGCAATGTCAAACGATTTCCCCTCGTTCGTGCAGCGATACCTGTACGGGCGCACGCCTTAAAGCGCCACTAGGAAATGAAGCGGCTTCTGAGACAAACCCCAATGGAAACGGCGTGAGACAGACTGGCGACGCCCAGGTCAGAAGACCGCGATATGACACGGAAATTGAGAACCTACACGGATTGCTTGACGTCGGTTGCCAGACCCGTGACATCTCCCGGCTGAGTTCCGCCGAAGGGTTGGTATTCGCGTGGTTTACGCCCGCTTCAATTGCCGGCTTTCACGGCCACGGTGCATGCTCCGCGTGAACCACGAGTGAACAGAAAGACCTGTCGTGGTGTGGACAGGATCCCCGCGCAGGCTGCGGAATGGGCACCGGGGTTCCGATGCGATCATCGCTCTTATTGCGCCGAGTTTGCGCCGCGGTCCGAGTTACGATTTGGCCTCGCTTGAAGACACGCAGTGATGACATGGCCGGTACTGCCCGGCACTTAAGGAGATCGCAGATGCCGGATAGCGGATTCCCGATGCCCGCGAACGAAGACAAGCGTATGCAGGTTCTCGCTGATTACAAGATCCTGGACTCGCTGCCGGAGCAGGCATACGACGACTTCGCGAAGCTGGCCTCGGCGATCTGCGGTACACCGATCGCGCTCATCACGTTGGTGGATGACCACCGTCAATGGTTCAAGGCCAAGGTGGGCCTAGGGGTCAGTGAAACACCCCGATCAGAAGCGTTCTGCGCGCACGCGATCATCGATCCTGGCCAGGTGATGACGGTTGAGGATGCCACCTTGGATGAACGCTTTGCCGCGAATCCACTGGTGACCGGCGATCCCGGGATCCGCTTCTACGCAGGCGCACCGCTTGTGGCACCAACCGGCGAGGCGTTGGGCACGATCTGTGTGATCGACCGCGAGCCGCGCAGTCTCAGCGAGACACAGCGAGAGGCGCTCGAAATTCTATCCCGCGAGATCATCGTGCAGCTCGAGCTGCGTCGAAGTATCTCGACACTCGAGCAGGCGGTTCTGGATCAGGAGCAGTACGTCGAACTCCTGCAGGAGTACCAGCGTGACATCGAGAAGGTGAGGGTGCACCTGGAGTCCCAATCGGTCACCGACGTGTTGACGGGCCTGAAGAACAGGCGTTCTTTCGACCTCACGGTTGAAGAGGAGTTCATGCGTGCGAAATCGAGGAGCACGACCCTGTCGTTGCTCATGATCGACGTCGACTACTTCAAATCCTTCAACGATGACTTCGGCCATCCTGCTGGCGACGAGGTGCTCCGGTCGGTCGCGCACCTCCTGCAATCAGAGGTGCGCGGTTCGGACACCCTGTTCCGTTACGGCGGAGAAGAATTCGCGGTGATTCTTCCTGAGACCACCTGCAAAGGCGCTTTTGTACTCGCCGAAAGGTTTCGGCGCGCGGTGCAGAGGGCGCCGTGGCCGAAGCGTGCGATCACGATCAGCGTCGGCGTGGCCGCGATCGACGCGGACACCGTCTCGCCGCGAGACCTTCTTCAATCAGCCGATCAAGCGCTCTACAGCGCCAAGCAGACCGGGCGCAATCGAGCGACAATGGCCGCCGGCAGGACGTGAGGGTCCGCGTCACAGGGTGACAACCCACTTTCCCGCCTGCTGCGGCCCTGTCCGGATTCCGGACCTTCCCCTTGGATCGGCGTGTCGATCAGACCGGGCGCGACGGTGTTCACCCGAACCCCTACGGCGTCGAGGTCGACAAGGGGAGCCATATGTACCCGGCCCATTGGACATTCGAGTGACATCTGGCGACTTACCAGGAAAGAACCTCTCGACGGCCCCTCTATCTATTCGACGGTGACCGACTTGGCGAGGTTGCGCGGCTTGTCCAGGTCGTAGCCACGGGCCTGTGCCACCCCGGCGGCGAAGACCTGCATGGGGACCGTCGACAGCAGCGGCGGGAAAAGATTTAATACAGAGGGGATTTCGATCAGATGATTCGCGTATGGAGCCACCGTGTCGTCGCCTTCTTCGGCGATGACGACGGTGACCGCCCCCGCGAGCCTGGACCTCCCTGATGTTGCTCAACAGCTTGGCGTGCAGCGTCGCGGTGCTCTTCGGTGACGGCATCACCACGATCACCGGCAAGTCGTCCTCCATCAGCGCGATCGGACCGTGCTTGAGCTCACCGGCGGCGAATCCCTCGGCGTGCATGTACGCCAGTTCCTTGAGTTTCAGCGCGCCTTCGAGCGCCACCGGGTAGCCGACATGACGTCCCAGGAACAGCACGGCCGAGGAGCCGGCGAACCGGCGCGCCAGCTCGGTGACCGAATCCATGCACGTCAGCACCCGCGCTACCTGCTCGGGCATCGCCTCCAGGCGAGTCCCACAAAGTAATTGGCGGTCAGTTGCGCCAGGAACGTCTTGGTGGAGGCCTCCCCGATCTCCGGGCTGGCACGGGTGTAGAGCACCGCATCGGCCTCGCGCGGAATCTGGCTGCCGTTGGATGGGGCGGGCGGGCCGGTGCCCCACATAACCGACGATTGCACACATGAACGCATGTCCTCCCGGGCAGGCTCAGCGGCGCGCCAGCCAGGCGGCCAGTCGCGTGATACCTCGTTCGGCCTCGTCGTCGGTGACGAGCGTCGTGTAGTCGATGCTCAGCCCGCTGTACGTTGCCGACGGGTCGTCGACGACGTTGAGCGTTCGGCTCTGGTGGCGCAGGACGGCTCGGGCCATGTCGGAGAAGGACATCTTCTGCGGGCCGCCGATGTTGTGAATGGTGTTGAGCGGCTCGTCGACGGCAATGCGGGCCAGGATTGCGGTGACCTCGGCGGAGTCGATGGTCTGGATGAGGGCCTCCGGGGCTCGCAGCTCGTCGCCGACGATCAGGGATTCGGTGATGGGTTCAGCCAGTTCGTGGAATTGCGTGGCCCGCACAACCGTCCAGGGAACCCCCGATGTCACGGCGGCGCGCTCCTGGGCGATCTTGCCGCGGATGTATCCGGCTTTGGGGGCCATGTCGTCGGCGCCGACGATGGACAGCACGACGTAATGTCCGACGCCGGCCTTGGCGGCGGCAGCGGACAGGTTGGCTGCGGTCTGCTGAAAGAACGCTTCGGCGGAGTCGTCGGGGGTGGCGGAGTTGATCACGTCGATGATGACCTCCGCGTCGGCGAGCGCCTCGTCGAGACCCTGCCCGGTGAGCAGGTCGACACCGGAGTCGCGGGAGGCAGCGGTGACGTCGTGACCTCGGCTGCTGAGCAGGGGGACGAGTTGGCGGCCGATCAGGCCGGTGGCGCCGATCACGGTGATGCTCCTCGTAGGTTCGGCCATCGCCGTGCTGCCTTTCTCTCGGGGTGAATCGGTTGGATACGTTGCGAGATCGGTCTTCTGGCTTACGCGATAGGCGGTGCCGCTGTCGGATTCGTGAAGTGAGCTCATAGGACGGCGGCACCGCCGTCGACAAGAAGAGTGGCGCCGGTGATGTAACTCGCGCGCGGTGAGGCCAGAAATACGGTGGCCTCGGCGATATCGGTGGGCTCGACGACGCGCCCCAGCGGGCTCGGCCTTTCCCCGGTGACGACGCTGTTGATCCGGATGCCGTCGGCCCCGAATTCTGCGGCCCAGGTACGCGTCAGCGCCGTGACGGGCGCGCCGGTTCCGGACACGACGTTGACGATGGCCCCTCCGCCGTGGCGGACCATGCCCGGCGCGATGGTGGCCACCAGGAAGTACAACCCGGTGAGCTGATCGATATCCGTGACGGCGGCATTGTTGATCAGGATGTCGACGGGCATCTGACGCGCCAGATGGTCGACGGTCGCCAGGTCGGTCAGGTCGGCGGCGATGAACCGCGTACCGCCGCCGATGTGGGAGGCCGCGATCTTCCCCGCGACGGGGTCACGGCCGCTGACCACGACGTGCGCGCCGGCGTTCCTGAGCAGCCGTGCGACGGCCAGTCCCGGGCCTGAGGTCCCGTCGGTCACCAGGGCCGCGCATCTCTGAAGTTCCGGAGCGATCATCGCCTGCCTTCATCTGTTGCACCGTGCTTGGACGACAATGGACAACGATGGCAGTCGTCGCGCCGGAAAGGACCACGGAAAACCCGTAGTCCTTCGGTAGGTCGGCATCCGGCGGCGTGACATGACAGGATTTGCTCGTACTGCGGCCGGGGGCGTTGGCTGCATCCGGCGTTCCAGACAGGTGGTCAACTCGATCGTGACGGCGATCCCCGACCCGAGCACCGCGGCGCTCGCCGGCCGCGACCTCGAATGTCGGGCGCTGGGGGACCTGGTGGATGCGCTGCGGTCGGGGCGCAGCGAGGTGCGGGTGCTGCAGGGGGAGGCCGGCATCGGCAAGACGGCGCTGCTGCGTTATCTGCGGGAGTACGCCGCGAACTGCACGGTGTTGAGCGCGGTCGGTGTCGAATCGGACATGGACTTGGCTTTCGCCGGCCTGCAACAGTTGTGCGCGCCGGTGCTGCACCACCGAGCCGGTTTGTCGCAGCCGCAGCGCGACGCGCTCGAGCAGGCCTTCGGCCTCAGTTCCTTCGGGATCGCACCCGACCGGTTCCTCGTCGGATTGGCGGTGCTGGGACTGCTGGCCGCCGCTGCTGCGGACCGGCCGGTGCTGTGCGTGGTCGACGATGTGCAGTGGCTGGATCAGGTCTCGGCGCAGACGCTGTTCTTCGTCGCGCGCCGGTTGCAGGCCGAATCGGTGGGATTGGTTTTCGCGCTGCGCAGTCCGATCGACGGCACTGCGGGGCTGCCGACCCTGATCGTGGGCGGGCTCGACGATCGTGATGCACGCAGCTTGCTGGAGTCGGCGTTTCCGGGACGTCTCGACGCGGCAGTCGTCGACCGAATCGTCGCAGAATCGCGGGGAAACCCGTTGGCACTGCTGGAGTCTCCGAAGTACGTCGATGCCTTCGACGCGCCCGCCGGCACCCAGCGGGTGCCGGTGAGCGCCGGCGTCGAGCAGCATTACCGACAACTGATCAATGATCTGCCCGTCGAGACACGGATGTTTCTCCACGTGGCAGCCGCGGAACCCGTCGGTGACCCGGCACTGCTGACCCGGGCGCTGGCACACCTCGGTCTCGAAATCTCGGCGATGGCGCCCGCCCAGGACGCCGAATTGATCCACGTCGACACCCGCGTGCAGTTTCACCACCCGCTCGCGCGCTCGGTCGCCTACCGGTCGGCGAGTCTCGAGCAGCGCAGGGCCGCCCACGGTGCACTGGCGGCGGTCACCGACCCCCTCGTCGATCCGGACCGGCGGGCCTGGCATCGGGCGCTGGCCGTCGCATCCGTGGACGAGGACGTGGCTCTCGACCTGGAGCAGTCCGCAGATCGCGCCCGCCAGCGAGGCGGAACCGCCTCGGCCGCAGCATTTTTGACTCGTGCGGTTGAGTTGACCCCGGATCCGGCACAGCGCAGTGTGCGTGCGCTGGCCGCAGCGGAGGCGCATCGTGAGATCGCCTCGTTCGATACCGCCCGCCACCTGCTGGCGACCGCCGAACGTGGCCCGCTGTCGGGCCTGCAGCGGGCGCGGTTGGGCCAATTGCGCACCAGACTCGAGTTCGCGGGCGCGCGCGCCAGCGGGGACGCCGAGACCCTCGCCGAGGCCGTCACGCAGTTCACCGCCGTGGCGCGGCAATTGGAGGCACTCGACGCCGAACTGGCCGTCGAGGCGTACCTGGAGGCGCTCTGCGCGGCGATGTACGTCGGGCGCAGCGCACCGACGTTGATCGCTGACGTTGCCGCCTCCGCTCGTGCGGCCCTGACCACTTCAGAGCCGCGGACCCCGATCGAACTTCTCACCCGAGCGCTGGCGGAGCGGTTCGCCATCGGTGCCGCGGAGGCGATGCCCGCCATGCGCCGCGCCCTGGAGGCGATCAAGGAGTCGGCGCGGGCCGGTGGCGCAGGGTGGTTCTGGCGGGGATTTCCCATCGCCCACGAATCACTGATTCACGAGACCTGGGATGACGGATGGCAGGAGGTCGCGTCGTATGCCGTCCGCTCGGCGACCGGCAGCGGCGCGCTGGCTCTGGTTCCGGCCGCGTTGTCGTCCCGCGCCGGCGCCCACGTCGAACTTGGTGAACTGGCCTCGGCCAGCTCACTTATCGCCGAAGCCAACGATCTGTCGATCGCCATCAATTACACGCCGTTGAAGTATCACCGCATGGTGGTGGCGGCCTGGCAGGGTGACGAGTCCGAGGTCACCCGGTTGGCTACGGCGGCCATCGAGTCCGGCCGCACGCGCGGTGAGGGCCGGGTCGCCGGGCTGGCCCACTACGCCACCGCCGTGGTGAACAACGGCCTTGGTCGGTACGCCGTGGCGCTGGGCGCGGCACGAACTGCCCTCGAATACGACGATTTCGGATTCCGCAGCGGGTTGTTGGTCGAGGCGGTCGAAGCCGCTGTCCGGGCCGACGATCGTGTGTTCGCCCAGCAGGTTCTCGGCCATCTGCAGGAGCGGGCCCGAGCGGCGGGGACACCGCGAGCGTTGGGCGCGCTGGCCCGCTCGCGCGCCCTGCTGAGCGACGGCCGGCAGGCTGAGGCGCTGTACCTGGAATCGATCACCCACTTCGAAGCGACGAACCAACTGATCCACCTGGCCCGGGCCCGTTTGGTGTACGGCGAGTGGTTGCGCCGCAACGCGCCTGCCACCATCGCACGCGAGCCATTGCGGATCGCCCACCAGGCTTTCGTTCAGATGGGCTCAGCAGCGTTCGCCGAACGGGCCCGCCGCGAACTTCAGGCCGCCGGACAGAAGATCCGCAAGCAACCCACCAGCGCCGGTGAGGAACTGAGCCCGCAGGAGCACCAGATCGCCGAGCTGGCTGGCCAAGGTCTGACCAATCAGGAGATCGCGGGCCAGCTGTTCATCAGCGCGCACACCGTGGAGTGGCATCTGCGGAAGGTGTTCACCAAGTTGGGTATTCGCTCCCGGCGTGACCTCCGGAGGAGGCTCGGCTAGCCGGCTGGGCCGGGTGCTTCCAGCGGCAGGCACACGATGAAGCGGGTGTCACCCGGTGCCGACTGCACGGATATGCGGCCGCGGTGCCGGTCCACGACGATGCGGCGCGCCAGATCCAGACCCAGGCCCGGCCCTTCGCCCACGGGTTTGGTGGTGAAGAACGGGTCGAAGATCCGGCCGAGGATCTCTTCGGGGATGCCGGGTCCGTCATCGCAGATCTCCACCCGGATCATCGAATCACGTTCCCGCCGGGTGCGCACCGTCAGTGTGCCGCGTCCGCGCATCGCGTGCAGCGCGTTGTCGATCAGGTTGGTCCACACCTGGTTCAGATCAGCTGGATAACAGGACAATTCCGGTAGTGAGTCGTCGAGGTCCTTGATCAGGGTGACGGGCTTCCCGGCCATCGCGATCTTGTCGCCGAACATCAGCACGGTGCTTCGCAGCATCTCGTGGACGTCGATGCACTGGTAGGGGCCGCGGTCCATCTGGGAGTAGGGCTTGGCGCCGTCGACCAGGGTTGCGATGCGTGCGGTGGCCTCGGCGATCTCCCGGGTCCGCATCTCGATATCGATGATGTTCTCGAGCCAGTGGATCGCGCTCTGCAGCGACGATTGCGTAGCGGCGGCGATACGGTCCAACCAGCTCTCGTCGAGACCGGCCTCGACGAAGGTCGAGGCGTAGCGCCAGCTGTCCCCGATACCGTGACTCGCGAGCCAGTCGTCAAGCGCATCCTCACGATCCGCGGCTTGCAGTGGCGACAGTGTCGCCTCGGTGGCCAGCAGTGCGGTGATCTCGTCCTGAATGGCGAGCAGCCCGCTCAGTGCCTGCGGAGCGGCGACGGCGAGCAGCCCGAGATGGCGGTGCGCGTCAGCCATGCTGTCCCGCAGGTCTGCCACCGCTCGTATGGCGGCCGCCGCGGGGTTGTTGAGCTGATGGGTGAGTCCCGCCGTGATGGTCGCCAGCGCGTGGTGCTTCTCCTGGAGCCCCAGCAGCTGACGCTGCCGCAGACCGCCGGTGACGCTGCTCTCGAGCAGGTGGACCGCCACCGGCCATACCGTCCGGGTGAACCGCGTGAAGAACCCCGTCCCGACCACGAACAGTCGCGACGGTCGTGTCACCCGCACCGACACGTCGTACACCTGGACGGTATCGGAGAGGGCACCGAAATACGTTCCCCGCTCGGATGTCCGGTGGAGCTCGACGTCACTGTCGCCGGACCGTTTCGACACCACCACGTCACCGCCGTCGAGCAGTACGTAGAAGAACTGCGCCGGCGCTCCTTCGCGGCACACCGGTCCCGCCGCAGCTGTGGTGCAATGGCCGTTGCCGCACAGCGCATCGAGCTGCTCATCGGTGAGGAACTTGAAGAGGAACACGGTCCGGAGCTCGTCGATGAGGCTCTGCGGGGCACGCCGCGGCGGTGGGCCCAGTTCGTGTCGCCACCCCGAGACCGGCTGACCGGTGGTCGATGACAGCGCGTCATCCATGCCGGTTGAGGCCGCATTGGTCGTCGAATTCCATCATTCTCCTTTCAGACGGCGGTGCCGCCGCCGTCCACGTGCAGCGTGGTTCCGGTGATGAAACTGGCTCGTGGCGAGGCGAGGAAGTAGATCGCCTCGGCGATCTCGGCGGGATCCGCCGTGCGCCCGAGTGGCAGCGCGCGCCCGAGTTCCTCGTTGGTGTCACCCCATTCGGCTGCGACACCCTCGGTGGTCGTCGGGCCGGGCGCCACGTTGTTGACCCGGATGTGGTGCGGGCCGAACTCGACGGCCCACGTTCGCGTCAACTGCTCGACCGCTGCCTTGGACGCGCTGTACACCGACGCGCCCGGAACACCTTTGGACGCCACCATGGAGGTGACGTTGACGATGGAACCGCCACCGCGATGGATCATGGTGGGCACCGTTGCGGCTACCAGGAAGTAGAGGCCGCGCACGTTGGTGGCGAAGGTGTGCCCGAACTCGTTCTCGTCCTGGTCGACGGTCAGGCTGGCCGGGAAGCGTGCGGCGTTGTTGACCAGGATGTCGGGCTCGTGATTGCGGGCCAGTCTCCCCACACCGGCCGGGTCGGCCATGTCCACGGCGACGAATTGTGCCGCCGGCCCGAGGGCTTCCCGTGCCTGCTGTCCGCGTTCGAGGTTGCGTCCGGTGATGATGACCGAGGCGCCCGCGTGCACCAGCCGGTGGGCCGTCGCGAAGCCGATCCCGGCGGTGCCACCGGTGACCAGTGCGGTTCGGCCAGCAAGCTCACTCATCGGTCCGGCGTGGTCACCGTCGGGGTAGGAGACGACGTCAGACATCGACTCTTCCCTTCTTCAGGTTCTTCTGGCGCTTTCCGCCGTGGGGCCAGAAGTAGCTGCCCGGTTTGCGGGCCTCCTCGGACAGGAACGACAGGGTGCCCTTGCACACCGCCTCTTTGATGGTGGCGGCGAGGTGGCCGCTGAGGTGCATCGGCAGAGCGACGTCGTTGAAGTGCGACATCTGGATGGTGCCGGCGTGGCGGCCCAGGCTGATGCACTGACCTACCGAGGCCGGGTTCAGGGCCGTGGGTTCCCTGCCCTGCAACCGAGCCAGGACGGTATCGGCGGCGTGCGAGGCCAGCGGCATCGCGAGCTGACAGCTCATCCGCAACGGCTGCGCCGACGGGGATGCCGCATCGCCGGCCGCGATGATCGAGGGATCGTCGACACTGGTCAGGGTTTCGTCTGTCACCAGCCGGCCGAGCCGGTCGGTGGACAGGCCGCTGTCAGCGGCCAGGGTGGGAACAATGAAGCCGGCGGTCCAGACCGTCGCCGCACTCGGCAGATCGGTGCCGTCGCGCAGAGTCACCCGGTCCTCGCCGACCTGCGTGACCGTGGCGTTCTCGACCACGCGGACCCCGAGTTTCGTCAACTGCCTGGCCACCGACTTGCGTCCGCCCTTGGCCAGTGATGGGCCCAGTGCACCGGTGACCAGGGTCACGTTGCGTCCGGCCTCGGCAAATTCTGAGGCAGCCTCGATCCCGGTCAGCCCGCCGCCCACGACGACGATCGGGGCCTGCAACGGGACATCGGCCAGGCGGGCGGCCAGGCGTTGCGCTGCCTCTAATTCGCCTAGTGGATAGACGAATTCGGGCGCACCAGGGACTGCGGCGGGCATCGGTGCGGTGCTGCCCACGGCGTAGATCAGGAAGTCAAAACTCAGGGAAGCGCCGGAGATCAGCCGCAGTTGGTGAGCGGCGGCGTCAATGAGTTGAGCGCTGTCGACCACCAGGTTCGCGCGATCGGTGAGGATAGCCGAATAAGACTCGACGGCATCATCGTTGCCGGCAACCAATTGATGCAGCCGGATTCGTTCGACGAAGATGGGGCGCGGATTGACCAGGGTGATGTCGATGTCGGCGCGCTGGCTGAGGCGGTTGGCGGTCAGAACGCCGGCATAGCCGCCGCCGACGATGACGACTCGGGTGGCGGAGCCGCCACCGAGAACTGATGTGTCCTTCATGTCTTCGACGATGGCACCCAAGGCCCCGGTCAGGGACCACGGAAAACCCGTAGTCTTCGTCCGGTCTACGTGCGGTTTCGTGGGCGGACCACGACGTTCGCGTGCGCCGGCGAGCACAAGGTGCTCCGTAACCCCAAGTCAGCGGGCTACCCACCCTTGGAGGGGCTCGAGGTACACGACGCGCCCGACCATCGGGGCTGTTGTCTGTCGCTCGAGAACGGGCCGTCTCCCGACGCGGCTGATCAACTGGCAGCCGCGCTGAGCTCGTCGATCTGTTCGGGTGTCAGCTGCACGTCAGCGGCAGCCATGTTCTCTTCCAGATGCGTGCGGCGCGATGTGCCGGGGATGGGCAGCATCGCCGGTGAGACATGCAACAACCAGGCGATGGCCACCTGGCCCACGGTGCACTGGTGAGCCCGGGCGATGTCGTCGAGCGCTTGGTGGGCCGCAGCGAGCCCGCCCTGCGCCACCGGCGCCCAGGGAATGAACGCGAGCCCGTCGCGTTCGCACACATCCAGAATGTCTTTGGCGCTCCGGTCGATGACGTTGAACCGGCTTTGGACACTCACGATGTCGGCGATCTGCCGCGCCTCGTCGAGCTGCGCCACGGTGCACTGCGACATGCCGATCTCGAGGATTTTGCCCTCGTCCTGGAGCGCCTTGAGTTCACCGATCTGATCGGCCAACGGCACTTGAGGGTCCACCCGGTGCAGCTGCAAGAGGTCGATCTGATCGACTCCCAATCGACGCATGCTCATCAGGACCTGCTGCCGCAGGTATTCGGGTCGTCCGACCGGTGGCCACGCCGCCGGCCCGAGGCGTTTCGGCCCGGCGTCGGTGTCGATGACGTCAGGTCCATTTCGGGTCAAGCCCGCCTTCGTCGCGATGACGACGTCATCGGGGTAGGGATGCAGCGCCTCATACAGGATCTGTTCGGCGACATGCGGTCCGTACGAGTCGGCCGTGTCGATGAACTGCACACCGAGGTCGACCGCCCGACGGGCCACGGCGATGCATTCATCGCGGTCCTGGGGCTCACCCCAGATGCCGCGGCCCGTGAATCTCATCGAACCGAAACCCAAGCGCGATACCTTCTTGCCGCCGATACTGATCGTCTGCGGGTCCACGTTCACCATTGCGATTTCTCCATTTCACTGCGTTTCCACTGTTGTTCGTGAGCGGGGTGCTCGCGGGAGGCCCGCGCCACCGCGCCCAGGTCAGGTTCCGTGCATCGATCTGACGGGTGTCGCCGGGCCCGGCTCCGGCGAGGAGGGCCGTGACCGGGCGGCCGCGTCGAATTCACCGAACATCCTGGTGAAGTACGTCGGCTGCTCCTCAGCCACCCAGTGGCCGCAGTCCGGGACAAGCTGGCCTGTCACCGAATCAGCGACCTCTTCACACATCGACCGGAAGTTTCCGGCGAGAGGATTGGAGGCACCTCCCGACGCCAACACCGGGATGGTGAGCTTGCCGTGCCTGCGCAGCGCGGTGCGGTTGTCGTCGGCGTCGCGGTCGAGTTCCCGGTAGATCTCACACAGTGCCCGCATGGCTCCCGGGGCTTCGAAAGCGCGGGCGTAAACGTCGAGGTCATCGTTGGAGATCGCATCCGGTTGGTAAGCCAACTTGTCGAAGAATCGGTTGATGTACCACCGCTCGCGTCCATGGGTGAGGTACACCGCGATATCCGGGTTGGCGTGAAAGGAGAACTGCCACGCCGACTTCTGAGTCACGCGCCAGTCGTAGTAGGCGGTGCCCGGCAGCGGAGCTTCCATGAAGGTGGCGCTGACGACATCGTCGCGGTACCGCAGCGCGTAACTCAGCGCCAGTGTCGACCCGAGATCATGACCGACAAGTGAGATGGGCTCCGCCACGCCCAGGGTCTCGCGGACGAGGCTGTGAACATCACCGGCCATGGTCCACTTGTCGTACCCGTCACGCGGCTTGTCGGAGGCGCCGGCGCCGCGGTAGTCGGGCATGATCACCCGGTACCCGGCTGCCGCCAGCGGCATCATGACCTTGCGCCACTCGTATCGCGTTTGGGGGGCGCCGTGGAGGAGTACGACTGTCTTGGTGGCGTCAGGGGGAGTGACAACCGTATAACCGATGCGAACCGTCTCATCCGGGTCGACCCAGGCCCGGCCGTGGCGGACATCGATACCGCTCGCTGTGGTCATCTTCTTGGTGCCTCTCGGAATGATCGCCCGTTTCGACCTCGACTGTGGACAGCGCGCACGAGGTGGTGCAAAGTTGGTTTCGCCAACTGAAACCAATGAGGTGTGATGTCAGGGCCCCGGAAGTCGCCGAAACCCGCCCAACCGGACCTTCTCCGGAGGCCGCTACTGGTGCTCGAAACGCTTGCCGCCATGGAACAGCCCGCAAGTCTCCTGGCGATCGCGGCGGCCGTCGGCTTGTCCAAAGCCGGCGCGTACCGCGTGTTGCGCACGCTGCAGGACGAGGGCTACGTCGACCATGCCGGCCGCCAGGGCTACCGCATAGGGAGCCGCTCGCTCGCGTTGGCCTCGCTGGTGGGGCCACGCCCCGCGTTGCTCCAACGTGCGCGTCCCGTGCTGTTCAGACTGGCCGCCATGGCTCAGGCGACCGCAACGATGCATCTTCGCAGCTGCGAGCATCGAGTCCTCGTGCTCGGCACCGAACAAGTTACCGAGCCGCAGAAGAAGCGCGTCCACATCGGTGAGCGGGCACCACTCACCTCCGGTTGCAGCGGCCGCGTGATCTTGGCGCACCTGCCTGTGGATGAGGCCGACGCGGTGGTGGCGCAACACACGTTCACCAACAGTCGCGCAAAGCTCGAACGGGAGCTCGATATCATCCGCGCCGACGGCTATGCCCTGTCGTTCAGCGAGAATCACCTGTCCCTCAACGGGATCGGTGCAGCCCTGCTCGACCTGGACACCGGCTACCCGCTCGGGTCGATCGCCATCGCCGGACCCGACGACCGACTTTCGGAGGGAACACTGCGGACGCTCGCGCGGCCGTTGATCGCCGCGTGCGACGGGCTCGCACCACACTTGACGGCCTTGCTCGGACCGAAATCGTCGGCGCGCCGTGAATCCCTTGATGTCACCATCCAGGACATGGTGGCGGCTGCTCGCGGCTGACGCTCTGAAGCCTCGCTTGTCCCTATGACACCGCGCATGGTTGCACCAACTGAAACTTAGGTGGCGGCCGTCCTGCGTGCCGACTGACAGTGAAGCCATGCCGGCCGCAACGATGCGTCTGGACCGTCGCCGCTCAAGGACAGAACATGACCGATCAGTCCCTCAAGGATCGAACATCCGCAGAAGCGGACGAATGGCTCCGGCTGTACTACTTTGTGCGCGCACTGGTTTCCCTCGTCTGGGTCACCGCCGTCGTGATCATCGGCCCCAGATTCTCGTTCGTGGCTGGGGTACTACTGCTGATCTACCCGGCGTGGGACGGATTGGCAAACGTCATCGATGCACGGCACAACGGAGGTTTGCGCCGGAATCGCACCCAGGCGTTCAACACGGCCGTCAGCTGTGTGGCCACCCTGGCCGTGGCTTTCGGGTTGGCGGTGAGCATGAACGTGGTGCTCGGGGTCTTCGGCGTCTGGGCGAGCCTGTCGGGGCTGCTGCAGCTGGCAACTGCTGCGCGCCGATGGAAACATGTTGGCGCACAATGGGCGATGATCCTCAGCGGTGCGCAGTCCGGGGTCGTCGGTGTGATGTTCCTCTGGAAGGCCGCGGGGCCGACGACGCCCAGCGCTACCGATATCGCACCGTATGCCGCATTCGGCGCCCTGTACTTCTTGCTGTCGGCAGCCTCGTTGAGCGTGACGCGCGCGCGCCGGCGACGACTTGACTCCCGAGAGGAGATCTCATGAAGACAATGCTGATCACCGGAGTCAGCAGCGGCTTGGGGCGCGCGTTCGCGGTCGCCGCATTGGCAGTGGGACATCGCGTGGTAGGCACGGTGCGTAAGCCACGAGATGCCACGGTGTTCGAGGAGTTCACGGCAACGGATCGGGGGCACGCCTACGTGCTCGACGTGACGGACGACGCGGCCGTCTTTGCGGCGGTCGCGGATGTCGAAGCAACGGTGGGCCCCCTCGACGTTGTCATCGCCAACGCAGGCTACGGCGTGGAAGGGGTTTTCGAGGAGACCTCCCTGTCACAATGGCGGGCGCAGTTCGCCACCAACGTTTTCGGTGTCGCGGCGACGTTGCAGGCTTCGTTGCCGTTCATGCGGGCCCGCGGCTCTGGGCACCTGATGGCGGTGACCTCGATGGGCGGACTGATGGCGGTTCCGGGGATGTCGGCCTACTGTGCGAGCAAGTTCGCCGTTGAGGGCATGCTGGAAAGCCTTCGTAAAGAGGTCTCCACGTTCGGGATCCGAGTCACCGCCATCGAACCGGGGTCGTTCCGCACCGATTGGGCCGGTCGCTCGATGACGCGTGCCGGCCGCACTATCGCTGATTACGACACGGTGTTCGATCCCATCCGCGCCGCGCGACTCGCGGCCAGCGGCAACCAGCTGGGTGACCCGGAGAAAGCAGCCCAGGCAGTGCTGAAGATAGTCGCCATGGCCGATCCGCCGGCGCACCTGGTGCTGGGCTCTGATGCCCTGCGCCTGATCGGCGAAGCCAGGGCCGCCGTCGACGAAGACATCAGGACATGGGAAAGCCTCTCCCGCAGTGCCGATTTCGATGACGGCGCACAAATGACCACCGGCTAGACGGGGTTTCATCAGGTGAAGTCGTGGCGGGTGCGATGCGGCGGTCGGTGACGGCGTTCTTCATGACCGGCCACCAGTCGGCTCGAGTCAATGTCTCGACATGTGATCCCGCAGATGACCCGACGGCAGCGCATCCCAGCCGGGGTCGGCGGGAAGGTCGATGCCGAACTGATTGGCGAAGATGTCGGCGATCAGCTCGTAGCACGCACCTATGCGGACGACCTCCATCGTGGCGAAGTCGATCATGGTCGACGACCGGCGGTAGAGGTGGTACTTCCGCAGTCCGTGGTCCACGACCAGATCAACCGCGTCGACGATGGGCTCTTCGATGTCCTGCACACGGAATTTCGTCCCGGCGCCCGTGAGGTTCGCCGACGAACCAAGCAGCGGCGTGCCGTTTGCGTGCGCGAGCCGGACCACCGCATCTTGAAGCGCACCGCCGTTGATGAGCATCGCGAGAGTGTCGTCGACTGTGCTTGCCGCCAGTGTCTCGGGTTCAACGGCAGCCACAACGGGGTGGGTGGCCTCGTAGGGTCCGACCACAGCCAGGGGAAGCCCCGCATCGAGCACGACTGCGTCGACCATGTCCTGTTCTCGTCGACCGAGTTCGTGAATCTCGCGGTGCAGGTCGTAGTTGCCCGCCATCGCATGTCGTTTGTGCGGTGCCCGTCGCTTGGCCCGGAAGAGTCGAAGCAATGCCTCAGAGGATGAAGCGATCGCTCCGTAGCCGATGTCGCTCGGCATGATCACGGCGCCGCCGGCGGTAACCGTGTCGTAGATGCGCTGCGCGTCGCCGGGAATGTCGTATCTGCTCATGGGTCCTCCGCCCGCCGAACCTCGCTCGTGTCCTGAGTCAACAGTGGACAGCCATCGTGAGTCGACACAAGCGTGGTTTCGCGACGTGAAACCAACAAGGCGCGATGACGAATACGGGGGTCTGTCGCTGACACCGGTCAGGTGTCGAAATCTGCACTCCGAGAGAGAATCTCGTTCGCCCGGATATCGATGAGGCTCTGCTCCAGCGTATCGACCACGGCCTCGTATCCGCCGTTGCCGAGGACCAGCCGACGGGGAGGAGGGTCCTGATCCATCGCCGCGATCACCGCGCGGGTACCGCGGCGTGGATCGCCGGGCTGCACACCGTCCATACCCACGAACGTTGCGCGGACCTGCTCGAGCATCTCGTGGTACTCCGGAATCGTCTCCGCCACCGGCTCGTCGGCGAAGCCTGCGTAGGCGTTCGTGCGGAACGCACCCGGTTCGACCGCCAGCACGGAGATGCCCTGCGCGGCGACCTCGTCGCGCAGCGTCTCGGTGATGGCTTCGACGGCGAACTTCGTCGCGCTGTAGTAGCCGAATCCGACCGCCGGCACGAGACCGGCTACCGAGGAGACATTCACGATCCATCCGTCGCCGCGGGCGCGCATCCCCGGCAGCACCGCGCGCGTCACCGACAGCACCGCGAAGAAGTTCAGCTCGAACATCGCTCGCACCGAGGATTCGTCCATGCCCTCGATCGATCCGAACCAACCGCGGCCGGCGTTGTTGACCAGCACATCGATACCGCCGAAGTGCTCCTCGGCCGCGCGCACCCCGCGCAGCACCTGCGCGGCGTCGGTGACATCGAGCGGAACGACGAGAACGCGGTCACCGTAGGGCTCCGCCCACTTAGCCAGCTCCTGCGGGCGCCGTGAGGTGAGTACCACCCGGTCTCCGGTCTCGAGTGCGGTCTCGGCGAACGCCATCCCGAAGTTGCCGGGGGTGCCTCCGGTGATGAACCAACGCCGCGTCATGGCTCGATCACCACGCGGCTGATCGCAGCGCCGTCGAGGGTGAAGCGGTAGTGCAGGTCAGCGACCCCGCCCGGGAAGTCGCCCTCCAGGTGCTGTTGGACGTCGACACCTGCTTCGGTCGCGGTCGCGCCGGTGAATGCGGTGGTGTAGGTGTACTCGGCGGCCGCGGTCGACACCCAGGCCCCGATCTCGTCATGTCCTCTGTAGTCATGGCCTTCGTCGGTCACCACGGCATCGGTGGTGAGCGTGGCCAACACTGTGTCCACCTCACGGGTGTCGAGAGCGGTCATGAACGTTTGTATGGTGTCCGGGAGTGCATCCCATTCTGTGGTCATGACCCCACGGTGGATGTTCCCCCAAGGGGAAGGTCAAGCCCGCGACCAAAATGATCGGACGTGTGCCCGCAATGTTGACCTTCCCCCAGGGGGAAACTGCACGATGGCCTCACCCGATAAGGCGGGGCGGCGCATTGCAGAGGAGGATGCCATGGGCGTACGGGTTTCGATCGGTGACTTCGCCGTGATGACCAGTTTGAGCAGGAAGACGCTACGGCATTACCACGACATCGGCGTCCTCGCGCCAGTCCACGTCGACTCTCACACCGGCTATCGCTTCTACGACACCAGCCAGGTCGATCATGCGCACATCATCCGCCGGTTCCGATCGCTCGGCATGTCGATTCCCGACATCAAGGCGCTGCTGAGCACAGAAGACGCCGCGGCCCGCACGGAGATCATCACGACTCATCTCGAACAGATGGAGGTGCAGCTGCAGCAAACGCGTGACACCGTAGGGGCGCTGCGCGAGTTGCTCTCGCCCGTAGCCACTCCCGCCCACGTGGAGTTGCACCACAAGCCGGCGCTCGCCGTGTGGTCCATCGGTGCGACCATCGACGTCTCCGAGATCGACAGCTGGTTCGCGGTGACGCTGAGGACACTGCGAGACGCAGTCGAGACGGCAGCAGGCACACCTCTCGAAGTCGTGCCGGGCGGCCTGTACGACCGAGCGTTGTTCCTCGAATCACGCGGAGACGCAACTCTCTTCGTCCCCGCACCCCATTCCGCGCGTCCGCCGGCGGATGTCCGTGCCGAGGTCCTACCTCCGGCCGAGTTCGCGGTGCTCACCCACTCCGGCGGCCACGACGGCATCGACCGCAGCTACGGGGCGTTGGGTCGATACGTGAACGAGCACCTGATCAGCCACCAGGGGCCTATCCGAGAGCACTACATCGGCGCCACGGCCGCACACCCGACGACGTTCACCGCAACAGAGATCTGTTGGCCGATCTTCAGCACCACCCCACCGGCGGAATAGAGGCGGTCTTCTGTCACCTCGCCCCCCGGAACAGGCGGGTGTCCACCCGGACCCCGACGCCGTCGAGGTCGACAACGCGAGCCACATGTACCTGGCCAACCGGTCGATGATCCCGACCGACAACTCTCGTCAAGCCGGCGGAGTGATCCAGGCGTGTCCTGTCAATCTTTCTTGCATCGCTATAGCGGTGCCCTTGCGGTGCTCGCGACTACGCCTGTCCCAAACTCCGCCGGTGATCAGCCGCCTCGGCCTCCGCAGCAAGTAGTGCGCCCAGCTCACCCTCCTGCTGGGCAACAAACACACCGATCACGTGCCGGCATACTTCCGGCACGCTCACCCCGCGCAAATCCGCAATACGTTTGAGTCCGAGCAGCATTGACGTCGACACGTGGAACTGCACGGCGAACTGACCGCATGAGCCATCCTCAGGCAGCAACCCCGGCCCCACCACCACAGGTTCATCGGCCCCGTGCTCGCCCACCTCAGCTCGCCGAGCTCGATCAACAACCCCACCACTGGCGCCGCCACCAACGCCGTCGGCCGGGTCCCGGAACTCCTCATGACTGAACAACCCCATTCCGCCCACGCTAGACCTCGCAAAGATCTCAGGCCGTCGATGACCTCGAGGTGGCGATGGAGCGGGGGCCAGATCGGACGGCGTGAGGCGTACTGTGCCGCCGTACGCCTCACGAGCGATCAAATGGCAGCCGAGTTGAGCTTATCGATCTGTCGGGTGTCAGCGGCGGCCATGTTCTCTTCCAGATGCGTGCGGCGCGATGTGCCGGGAATGGGCGGATCTGGTCACCTTCGGCCGGTTGTTCACCTCCAACCACGATCTTCCGCGCCGGTTACGCGTCGGCTACCCCCTGACCCACTACGACCGGTCGACCTTCTGGGGCGGAACCGAGCACGGTCACACCGACTTCCCCGCCTACGCGGACTCTCTATCCGACGCCGACGTGCGCCTGGTTCACCGCGGGTAGAGCGACGGTGTCGCCGGCGACATCGATCGCCACCTTGCCGTGAAGGACGTACGACCGCCTGTTCTCCAAGAGTTCATGCGCCTCGCCCACGCGCGCGAGCGGCAGGGTCGCGCCGATGATCGGCCTCACGAGTCCGCGCTCGATCAGGGTGGTGAGTGAGTCGAGCTTGCCGCGGTTCTGTCGAGTGAAGACGAAGTGATAGGCGGCGTTCTTGCCCCACGCCTCGATCAGGTTCTGCGGTTGCGCGATGTCGACGATGCTGACGACGCGCCCGGAATCAGCAAGCGTCAGTGGACTTCTCGTGAGCGCCTCACCGCCGATCGTATCGAAGACGACGTCCACTCCCCGGCCTTGTGTCAGCTCCGAAACGGCGTCCACGTAGTCGGTGGACGTGAAGTCGATCGCCGCGTCGGCTCCGAGCGAGCGCACGAACTCCTGGTCACTCTGTTTCGCTGTGGTGATCACCCGCGCGCCCATCGCCGCCGCGATCTGGATCGCGATCGAGCCGACGCCCCCCGCGCCGCCGTGGACGAGGATGGTCTCACCCACGGCGAGCTGTGCTCGTGTCACGAGGGACTCCCACACCGTCCCGCCGACGAGTGTCAGGCTTGCCGCCTCGAGGTGGCTGAGGTTCTCCGGCTTCCGGCCGACCAGGTCGGCGTCGGCAACGTGCTGCTCGGCATAGGAGCCGTCGCCGGCGAAGATCTTGGGGGTGTAGTAGACCTCGTCGCCGACACGGAACTCGGTCACGTGCGAGCCGACTTCCTCGATCACGCCGGAGATGTCGTGTCCGGTGATCGCGGGAAGCGGGACGTAGTCGGCGTAATCTCCGCGACGGATCTGCACGTCGAGGGGGTTGACGGCGGTCGCATGGACGCGCACGCGCACCTGGCGGGGCTCGACCTTCGGTACGGGGACGTCACGCAGTTCGAAAGCGTCGGCGCCGCCGAACCGGGCGAGGACAACGGCTTTCATGGTGGCAGTGATGATCGGTATTCCTCATCTGGAGGGGGCGGGACGATCGCGCCCGAACGAATGTCATCCCAGTGTTCGGTATCGGCGCCGTCCGCTCCAGTGGCAAGATTGCCAATATGCGCGAGGATAGTGACAACGTGGGTGCCCCACCGCATCGCGTGGTCGTCCTCGTCCTCGATGGCGCCCTTCCCTTGGACGTCGGAATCGCGGCAGAGGTGTTCCATCCTGAAACGGGCTTTCCCTATGAGGTCTTACTCTGCGGGGTTGATACCGGGACGGTGCCGGCTCACGGGGCATTCGGGTACGCAGTCACTCATGGACTGGAGGCGCTGAAGGGTGCCGACACCGTCATCGTCCCGGGTTACGCACCGGCGGGCCGACCCGTGCCGACGGCCGTGCATCAAGCGCTTCGCAGCGCAGCAGCCCGCGGTGTGCGGATCGCGTCGATCTGTTACGGCGCGTTCGCCCTCGCCGAGGCGGGTCTGCTCGACGGTCGTCGCGCGACGACGCACTGGGACGCGGCGGAGCAGCTGGCGCAGCGATACCCCGAGATCATTGTCGAGCCGAACGTGCTCTTCGTCGACGAAGGATCCGTCCTCACCTCGGCCGGCGCTGCCGCCGGTCTCGACCTGTGTCTGCACATCGTGCGACGTGACCACGGTGTGGGCGCGGCGAACGAGATCGCTCGCGGTCTTGTGACCGCTCCCCACCGCAGTGGAGGGCAGGCCCAGTTCCTACCGAAGAACAGCGCCGTGTGCCGCGGGGACACTCTTGCCGCAACGCGCGAATGGGTCATGTCGCAACTCGACAAGCAGCTCACCATCGATGATCTCGCGACCCACGCCCAGATGTCGCCGCGCACATTTCTGCGCCGCTTCGCCGAAGAGACCGGCACTACCCCGCTGCAGTGGATCTTGCGCGCTCGGATCGACGCCGCCCGAGAGCTTTTGGAGAGCACGAGGCTGTCCGTCGATCAGATCGCGGATCAGGTCGGCCTCGGAACCGGAGCGAACCTGCGGCTGCACTTCCGCAGGATCGTGGACGTGTCCCCGTCGGAGTATCGGGCGACCTTTGCGGGGAGCGCCATCAGGCGCTCAGTCCGATGAGCGCACCTGTCGCGAGCGCCGGCTGGCGCGGCATGACCACCGTGTAGCCGAGGTCGCGCAGGATGCCCGCCTCGATCGCGCTGATCTCGCGCACCTCGACCATCCCGTGCCCCTTCGCCTTGTGGTTCATCAACTGGAAGTCGTCACCGGTGAAGGTGTCGTCGTCGAGGTGGGCCGACGAACTGCCGTCCTTCCATGGGTTGGGCGAGTAAAGCGGGACCGGTTTCCCATACGCCGCAACGGCATTCTCGCCACCGAAGAACACTCCACCGGCGAACCCGGTCAGGTAGGGATCTGCCGAACTCGGCCAGGTGAAGTCGGCGGCGAAAAGCCCTGTGCCGTCGGCGGTACCGATGAAGCTGTCGAAGATGCTCCACCTCCGCCCGCTGTTGGTGCCCGGCGCCTCCAGCGTCGAAGCGAAGCCGAACGAATGCAGGAGTTCGTGCATCGCCGTGCTCATGAAGTCGTACTCGTCGCCGACGACCACGTCACCCAACGCCCACGGCTTGGCGAAGTTCCACTCGATGGAGCCGTCGTACTCGGCGCCGTTGGCGTCCTTCCCCGAGAGCAGCTTGTTCTGTACCACCGTCGGCCAGTAGCCAGGGTCCCTGCTGATGAGGCCGCTACCGGCGCCCGCCAACCAGCGGACGTCCGGATTGTCGACCCCTTCGATCTCATAGGTGAGCACGACCGGCTTGGCGACCCGCAGGTAAGTCACCAGCGCCTCGGCCGAGCGCTGCAACGCCGCGCGACGCTCGGGCGTCCAGTGCTCGGCACCCTCGGTGTAGGCGAAGTCGAACGTGACCGCACCTTGGTTGATCAGTGCGCCGGCGCGCGTTCCGATCGGCCGGAACCAGTCCAGCAGGTTGATGTGCAGTCCGAGGTCCACCGCGCGCACCACGAAGGTGTCCACGCCGTCGAAATGCTCACCGGGTGTGTAGGTGAACGTCCCGTCCGAGTTGAGGTGCACCTTGCCGGTCGCCGGTCCGCGCACCACGCGGTAGACCAGCCGGTCCCCGTCGGGATCCAGGGCGTCGACGGTGCCGGTGACCTCGCCGGTGATGACGCCGGTGAGCTGGACCGGGGTCAGTGTGGGCGCCTGGTTGAGAAGGTTGCGGCGCAGGGCCGCCCAGGCTGCTTCGAGTTCGTCCTTGCGCTCGTCGCTGACCGGCCGCGCGTCGATCCACGCCTGCGCTGAGGCCGAGATCTTGGCGATCTTCTCGGCGACCCGCTCCTCGTGGGTCGGCCGGGGCGTGGTGGTCGCCGTCGCCGTGACCGTTGCGGGGGCAGGGGTTGTACGGGTGTCGTCGCCGTCGGCCGACGCGCGCTCCTCGGCAACCTCGTCCTCGCCGACGTCGTCTGCAGCGTCGTCATCCCCGGCGTCGTCCCCGTCGGCAGCGTTCTCGTCGGTGGTGGCGACATCCGACGAGTCCTCGACCGATTGATCAAGCTGGCGCGCACCGACGCGGCCGACGCGGTCGTCGGCGTCATCAACGGCGTCGTCGGAGCCACCGTCATCGGTGCGGTCCGTATCGGTGGCGGCGGTGCCCGACTCACGGTCGGCCGACGGTGTCGACCTCGCTGGACCGGTGGATTCTGCGCCGCCGGCGCTACCGGTCGATGCGGCCGACGACTCCCCCGACGTGTCCGCGGCCGCCGTGCCGATGTCCGGACCCACCAGCGAGAACCCCAGGAGTGCCGCCCCGACACCAGCCGATGCAGCGCCCAGCTGCAGCCACTGCCTCACCCCGAACTGCTCCGCGCGCCGTTGATGCCGCCCACCCATGTGCTGACCCCCCTGTCAATATTTTTCAGGGAGCGTACAGCAAATTCCTTTCCTAGTCACAAATTGGCGAAATCAAGCCAGAGGAGCATTTTTGAGGGGCATCTCAAAAATTGTTCGCGGAAGGAGCAAACAGGTGGCAGCTGATGACGCAGTGGGCGTCACGAGGGCCTGGCGCTACTCGTCGATGTAATCGGTACTGGCACTGGGCTTCTCCCACCTGTCCACCTCGCCGATTCGGGCCTGTGCCATCTGCCGATGGCCGGCGAGCGCGTCGGAGCCCAGAAGCAGGAAGCGGGGAGGTTGCGGTTGCTCCACGGCCGTGATGATGGCGGTGGCTGCCTTGGCGGGGTCTCCGGCCTGCGTGCCGTGGACGGTGTGGTGCTCCTTGCGACGCTTCCCGGCCGTCTCCGCGTAGTCGTCGATGGCGCGAGGTAAAGCACGGTGCAGGCAGGACCAGCCAGATACCGCTCCTGCTAGCCTGTTTCATGCCGCGAAAACTCAGTGACGAGCAAATTGAGGCGTTTCTCGACAGCCGTCCAGGCTGGGCGATGCTGAGCACCATCGACAAGGATGGCTTTCCGCATACCGTGCCCCTCGGATACTTTCGGCTCGGCCGCGACATCGTCATGGGTGTGCGGGATGGGACGCGCAAAGTCGCCAACGTCGAGAGCAACCCGAACGTGAGTGTCATGCTCGAAGACGGATCGACCATGGCGAACATTCGGGGAGTGATGTTCCAAGGTCACGCCCGCATCGTCCGCGAACCCGACGAGACCCTCGAAGTCGCCAGGGCAGGGGCCCGCGCGCGGGGTGTGCCGGAGTCCGAGTGGCCCACCGCACCACGACCGGGTTCCGCTTACATCCGCGTGACCCCCGTGAGGACACTGTCCTGGGACTACTCAGATTCCACGTCGGATCGCACGTAGCGTCCACAGCCGTGGCGGGAGGCAGCGGCCTTCTCCCTGAATCGATTGCGCAACAACGGGTTCACTGCTCGACCCGGGGGCGCACCTGCCTCGGGCGGGGAGTTGGCAAGCTCGTTCGCGACTCGTCCTGCAGCAGTTCACCCGTGCTGGCCTGCCGGCGGATGATAATGACGCGATGTCGTGGTCGATCGCCGGTCTGGCGGCCGTGCTGGTGGTCTGGTCGCTGTTCGCCCGTCGCCTCCGGCACTGGCAGGTCACTCCGGCGCTGATCCTGGTGCTCGCGGGCACCTTCTTCGGCTACCTCACCGACGATGCGCTCGCCGGCCGCCTCGAGGCCCGTGTCGTCGAACCCATCATCGAGGCGATCCTGGCGATCGTGCTGTTCGAGCACGCAACCCGCGTACGCAACGGTTTCTTCGGCGGGCACACCCGCATCGTGCTCCGGCTGCTCTTCATCGCCTTGCCCATCGGCGTGGCCCTGGCCGTGCTCCTCGGCGCCGGCCTGCTGCCCAGCCTCACGCTGGCGCAGCTGCTCGTGCTCGCGTGCGTGGTGGTCCCCGTCGACTTCGCGCCGGTGGTGTCGTTCCTGCACGATCCCCGGATCCCCGAGCGGGTCCGTCACGTGTTCAACATCGAGGAGGGCTACTCCGACGGGGTGATCGCGCCGGTGTTCCTCCTCGCGCTGACGATCGCGAGCGGCGAGCACACCCGGGCGGAGGGCGTGATCTATGCGCTGCGGCATGGCATTCCGCACCTCGCCATCGCGGTCGTGCTCGGCCTCGGCATCGGTGCCGCGGCCGCGTGGTGCGCCAACGCAGCCGACCGCCGCGGCTTGATGACAGAACAGTCCCGCCGACTCCTGATGCTCGGCGTCCCGGTGCTGACCTACACCCTCAACGTCGGCCTGCACGGCAACGGCATCGTCGCGGCGTTCGTCGGCGGCATCGCGTACCACAGCGTGCGGCACTACGTCGACGAGGAGCGGGAACAGGAGTACATCGACGACGTGGGGTTCGTCCTCGCCGCGGTGGTGTGGTTCGTGTTCGGGGCCGTCGTATGGGAGAAGCTGCACGACGGGGTCGCGGTCACTCAGGTGGTCTTCGGGGTGCTGGTGTTGACCGTCGTCCGTGCTGTCTCGGTCGCGGCCGCGACGGTGCGGTCGCCACTGAGCGGACACGAGCGGATCCTGTTGGCCTGGCTCGGTCCCCGCGGCACCGCGAACGTCGCGTTGGCTCTGTGGGCCTACATCGTCATACCGCCCGGACCGGGCGACACGCTCCTGTCCGTAGCCATCGTCGTCGTTCTGGGCAGTGTCCTCCTACATGGCGTCGCGGCCCCGATCCTGGTGAGCCGCATGGCGTCTCGCGCGACCACCGAGGTGGCTCGGTGAATGCGGACACAGGCTGTGCGCAGGTTGTGGCGTCTGTCCGCCAGGCGCGGTCACGCGAACCTACACTCGCAATGTGCGCCTGCCCGTCCCGCCCACCGACGACTCGGCGATCCGCGCGTGGGTGGACGATCAGCTGGGTGATCTGACCACACCGCCACCGCGGGCGAGCGACCCGCCCGCGCGGGGCGGCCAGACCGCGGCCGACGCCGCGCTGCAGTCCTTCGATGTGACCGGCTATGCCCGGCGCCGCAACGAGGTGTGGCCGCCGCAGCGTCGCGGCGCGTCGCGGCTGTCGCCGTACATCCGGCACGGCCTGCTGACCCTGCGTGAGGTGTGGGACCACGTCGCCGGCGGTCCACGACCCGACGTCGCCAAGTTCCGTGACGAGCTGCGGTGGCAGGAATACGCCCGTCACCTGTACGCCCGCGTCGGCGTCGCGTCGTCAGAATCGTTGCGATACAACATTGTCGAGCATACGGAACCCGCCCCCGACCAGTGGTCGAGCGAGGCGCGCTGCCTGGATCTGTGTTGGAGCGAACTAGCCGCCGGCTGGCTGACCAATCAGAGCCGGATGTGGCTCGCGTCGCACTGGACGGTTCGTCAGGGGTGGGGCTGGCGCGACGGCGAGGAGCTGATGTTCCGCCATCTGCTCGACGGCTCCCGGGCGGCGAACCGCCTGGGGTGGCAATGGACGGTGGGTGCGCTGACCGGGAAGGCCTATGGGTTCTCCCGCTGGCAGGTGGAGAAGCGGGCGCCCGGTCTCTGCGCGTCGTGTCCGCTCGAGCGGCGCTGCCCGATCGCGCGGTGGCCCGCCACACAGGAACCCGAGCGGCGGAACACGACCGACTCTCGGCTACGTCATGACGACCATCCCGACATCACCGGCGGCCCTGCGACCCCGCGGCACACCGCCCAACCGGAGGCGGTCTGGATGACCGCGGAGAGTCTGAGCGATCGGGATCCCGCTGTCGCGGCGCATCCTGATCTGCCGGTGGTCTTCGTTTTCGACGAGCCGCTTCTGCGACGGCTTCGGTTGTCGCAGAACCGCCTGGTGTTTCTCGCCCAGTCGCTGGCCGACCTCGCCACCCGCCGCGAAGTGCAGGTGCACCGCGGCGACCCCGTGCACGTGCTGCACGGCATGGCTTTGGCGACGACATTCGCGCCGGTTCCCGGCTGGCGGCGCCGGGCATCCCGGCTCGACGTCGGCGCGCTCCATCCCTGGCCCTGGTTGGAGCGCCCTCGGTCAGGGTCAGTCGGATCGTTCACCGCGTGGGCGAAAGCTCGGCGGTCCTGACCGCGGGTCCTCAGATGTCGGCGTCGATCCGGTTCACCGTCAGGGTGAACGGTCCCTCCTGCTTGTCGAGGATGTAGAGCGATACCTCGTTGATGCGTGAGGAGTCCAAGGTCCGCGGCGCCTCGGGTGCGGGGTCGAAGCGCATGCCCACCGGTTCGAAGCCCGCGACGGGCAGGTCGTAGGCCCGCGCGACGCCGGCCTCGGTGGTGAAGCGCTGAATGTAGGACCACGGCTGCGTTGCGTCGCCCACCTTCAGCACGTAGGTCTTGCCGTCGCCCACCGCCCGCACGCGCAGTGACGTCGCGCCCGTCGCCCGTTGTCCGATGCCGGGGTCTTGCGGACCGCGCGCCGAGGCGAAGCCGCCGTTGTTCTCGAGCGAGAGGACCCCGGAGAACACGAGGCCACCGTTGCCGAAGCTGACCGCCGAGGTGGATTCACCGCCCATGACAGGGTCGTTCACCGTCGTCCAGGTCGCCACCTCGCCGGGGTTCCCGAGGTCGACGAGGACGACGTCGGATCCTTCGGGCGGGGCGGCCCGGGCGGACGGCTCGATGCTTCCGCAGGACATGACGGCCAGTGAACAGGCCATCACGACGCCGATCAGCGCGCGCATCCCCATGATCAACACCCCTCCGTGTTCGTCCGCATCTCGCCCCTGCGCATCGGCATGCCGTCGATCACGGTGTAGATCGCCTGCAGGTCCGGCACGTCGGTGAAGCGCAGCTTCTCGCCGCCGTCTTTTCCGATCAACAGCACGCGGAAAGCGTTGTCATCGATCCCATACTGCTGCGCCAGCCGCCGTGACTCCTCGGCGTCGATCGCTTTCCCATCGAGAGCGCTGGTGCCCACGTTCACCAGAACGCCGAGCACCATGTCACGGCCGACGAAGTCACATCGACTCGCCTCGATTCGGCTCAGCGTTTCCACGAGGCCGGGGTCGGTGGCCGTCGGTGCGAAGACCAGCAGCGGGCGACGTTCCCAGCGGTAGTCGTCGAGTGCGTCAGCCCCGGCGGTTCCCGATCCGAAGACACCGCTCGCCGCCAGGACAGTGAGCATCAGCGCGAGCCAACGAATCCTGCACCTGCCTGTCATGGTGACCACCAACAGTACCGGCTGCCGAACCGCCGAAGGGTTGAAGCACATCTCCGTCTGGGCTAGAGGTGAGGCAGCACGATCACTTTCCCGGTGGCGGTGGCGTTCTCGATGATTTCGTGGGCGTGATTGACCTCGTCGAGCGGGAAGGTCGTCGAGTGCAGGCGGGGGGCCAGCCCACCATGGTCGGCGAGTGCGGCGGCCTGAGACATGATGTGGCCGTGGTGCTCACGCCCGCGGCCGGTCAACAGCGGCATCAACGTGAAGACGCCGGAGTAGGTGGCGCCGCGGAAGGACAGGGGAGCCAAGCTGTGGGTGCCCCAGCCCAATGCGCTGACAACGCGGCCGGTGTAGCGCTTGACGGCGGTGAACGACGCGTCGAGGGTGGCGCCGCCGACGTTGTCGACGACGACGTCGAAGCCTTCTCCGCTCGTGTACTCATCGACGTACTCTTCGACGCCGCTCGTCGTGTAATCGATGGCCGTCGCCCCGACCTGGCGGATCACCTGCTGGCTCGCCGGCCCCCCGGTCGCGAACACGCGTGCGCCTCGATGGAGGGCGAGTTGTATCGCGAGGAATCCGACCCCGCCGGCTCCGCCGTGGATCAGCACCTGGTCGCCGGCAGTCACATCCGCGCGATCGACGAGCCCCTCCCAGGACGTGACAAAACCCAGCGGGAGGGCCGCGGCTTGCTCCATGGACAGTGCGTCGGGCTTGCGAGCGATCAAGCGCGCATCGACTGCGGCCAGTTCGGCCAGTGACCCCGCGACGCCACCGACACCGCCGGTCATACCGAACACTTCGTCGCCGACCTGAAACTGGTGAACCTGTTCCCCTACGGCTTCCACCACACCGGCCATGTCGATGCCGAGAATCGCCGGCGGCGCCATCTTCGCGTGTGCGGCCATGCCTCGGCGGATCTTGGTGTCGAGCGGGTTCACGCCGCTGGCCATGACTCGAACCAGGACTTCGCCGGGGCCGGGCACGGGGTCGGGAACATCGCGGATCTCGAGCGGGGTGTTGTCAGCGGTCAGGACTGCAGCGCGCATGGTGTCTCCTCGAGATCTGCTGTCATCGTCGTCCCAGCGGTGGATGCACCGCGGGCTATCCGGTCGACCAGTCGATGTATCCGCACCGCGTCGCCGAACGACGGGGTTTCTCTGGTGCCTTCGCTGAGGTCGCGAGCGAATGCCGTGTAGAGCGCGGCCACGTTGCCGGCACCGATGATGCCGACTCCGATGGGACTCATCTAGATCGTCGCCTCGTTGCCGTCGAACGTGAGGACGAGCCGGCCACGAACGCCGCCCCGTTCGAGGGCGCGGTGCGCCGCGGCGGCTTCCGCTGCCGGGAAGATCCTGGCCACGCGCATGGTGATCTTCCCCTCCTCGGCGAGCACCCGGAGGCTGCGGAGCCTGTCGGTCGCATGGGTGTAGTCGGGCACCCACACGTCGCGGATCGCGATTCCGCGGTCAGGGTGCAGAGTCGAGGTGCCGCGCTCCTCGGGACGGCGAACGATCGCGAGCTGACCGCCATCGCGCAGCGCGGGTAACACCTCGTCACCCTGCAGTGCGGCGTCGACGACCGCGGCCACCCCGTCGGGGCGCAATCGCCGAATGCGTTCTCCCACCCCGGGTCCGCGCGGGACGACGTCGTCGGCACCGAGATCGGACACGAGCTGCGCGTCGGCGGGTGCCGCGTCGGCGATCACCCGGAGCCCGTCGGCCTTGGCGAGTTGAACGACATAGCCCCCGACCGCTCCCGCGGCACCGGTGACAGCGAGGGTCTCACCCGGTGCCAGGTTCAACACGTCGAGCGCCCGGCGGGCGGTGAGCCCGTTCATCGGCACAGTGGCTGCTTCGGCGTGACTGCTTCCGGCCGGCGCTGCGGTGACCTGGTCTGCGTCGACGACCACATACTCGGCGTATGCGCCGCCGGAGTCGTCGATCGGCATCACGATCGCCATGACCCGGTCTCCGATGCCGAGGTCGGTGGATGTTCGGGGGCCGATCTCGTCGACCACCCCGGCGACCTCCATGCCGGGACGGTACGGCGGTGACAGTGTGCTGGCGCGCAACGCCTCGTCGATGTCGCCGACCCGCAGCAGAACGTCGGCGGGGTTGACCGTGGCGGCGTGCACCCTGATGCGTACTCGGCCGGGGCCGGCATGAGGCTCGGCGACATCGACCTGGCGAAGAACCTCCGGACCGCCGTAACGGGTGACCACCACTGCCTTCACGAGGACCGCCTCTCAATTCGGGGGGTCTTCCCCGTTATCTCGACGGTACGATCAAACGGGGAGCCATCCCCAGATATTCCGCGTGACGATGACGGAGGGTCAAGGGTGCGTGCTGACGCCCAACGCAATCGGGCTGCCGTGCTGGCGGCCGCCGAGGCTGTCTACGCCGAGCACGGTGTGGACGTGTCGCTCAACGAGATCGCCCGGCGCGCCGGGATCGGCAACGCGACGTTGTACCGGCACTTCCCTACCCAGGACCTGCTTCTGTCGACCGTCTACACGGGCCATCTCGAGCGGTACTGCATCATCGCCGAAGAGGCTGCGCGGGCCGACGATCCGGTGAGCGCGTTGCGCGACTGTGTCGTTTCCACCTGCGCGCTGCAGGCCACGAACCGGGGACTGGCCGATCTGCTGGCATCGCTACGGCCGTTGTCGCCACACGTCGAAAGTCTTCGTGCTCGTCACCGCCGCGCCATCACCGCGGTGTTCACGCGCGCGGTACGCAGCGGCATGGTGCGCGTCGACGCGTCGCCCGCCGACCTCGCAGTGCTCTTGATCGCCAACGCCGGTCTCATCCACCGGACCGTCGAGGACGCTCCGCGCGCGAGCGCTCGGTTGGTCGCGCTGTGGTTGGCGGGTCTCGTCTCGCCGGACATTCCCGTCGACGTACCGCCGCCCACGGATCGGCAGATGCGCCGAGTGCTACACCACTGACCCCAGCGGGCCGTGACACAAAAATGACCAGATCACCGAAACTGTCTATTCACTGTGAAACGTGTTCTAGTTTGTTGACGGCTGTCAATGACGCAGCCGTCAATATCGAGTTGGGGAGTGGAATGGCGCAACTGTCAGCGTGGATGGGTGCAGGTGTGGTGGCCGCGGGTGTGTCGGCCGCGTTGATTGCCGGGGCCGATACGGCGGCCGCTGATACCGGGTCCGACACGGCGGGCGCTACCGCCAGTGCGTCCGACACCGCTGATCGTGGTCCGCGTGCGTCAGACGACGCGGGTGGTGAGAGCGACAGCGCGGATACGTCGAGCGCGTCCGATGACACCGACACCGACACCGACGCCGACCCCGATACCGACACCGATACCGAGGAGGCCGACGACGCGGCTGTCGACGAGGCCCCCGACGCGTCCGACGAGGATGTCGACTCAGACGCCGACACGGACACCGGCAACGACAACCAGACCGGCGACGACACCGATTCCGCGTCTGACCGTGATCACGACGCGACGACCGGGTCGAGTTCCGATGGCGAGCAGGCTGTCGAGGACGACGCCCCCGAACTGAGAGATCAGGACGACCCCGCCGAACCGGAGTCGGTCGACCCCCGGCCGGCAAGCCCCGAGAGCTCCGGTGACGAACAGAGCGCGCCACCGAGCACCCCGGCTCGACCCGTCGCGGCCACCAACACCGTTGCGGCGAAACGCGTGTCGGCTGCCTTTGCCGCCCCGACGGCTGCGGCGGCACCCGAGCCGCGCACGCTGCAGGAGGTCATCCAGTCGCTGGTGACGGAGATCATCGGCGCCGCCATTCGTTTCGTCGCCGGCCCGCCGGTGGTGCCGGCGGGCGTCAACGTCACGGTGCGCAGCTCCAGGCTGGAGATCACCGAAGGGCGCTTCGTCCGCGCGGACTGGTACTACCCCGATGGTGAAGAACTGCCGGAGCGGTTCATCTACCTGCAGCACGGCTATCGTGGCGTCGGCCCGATGTACAGCTACACCGCAGCCTGGCTGGCCGAGCGCACCAACAGCATCGTCGTCGTTCCGACGCTGTCGTCGAATCCGTATGTGCGCGATGGCTTCTGGCTCGGTGATGATCAGGTGTACCGCGCCACCGCCGCCCTGCTGCTCGGTGATCGTGACGCGCTGACCGCCAGCGCGGTGGCCGCCGGCTTCGCCAAGCGGTATGGCGCCGACGCCGCGCTGCCGGATCGGTTCACCCTGGTCGGCCATTCGCTGGGAGCGGGAGTCGTCGCAGGCACCGCCGGCTACTACGCCGAAGCGGTGATCGCGAGCGGCGCGGTCAACCAGCTTGCCGGTGTCATCACGCTCGACGGCGCTCCGCCGGGATCGGTGCTTGCGGACGCGCTCGACAAGCTCGACGGGCTCGGCACCTACATCCCGGTGATCGAGCTCGGGGCTCCCAGGGAGGACGGCTCGCCCCGCCGCGTCGACGAGGCGCTGAATGCACACCGACCCGGCCACTTCAACGGCGTGGTTCTCGACAACGGGCAGCACCTGGACTCGATGCAGGGCGGGAGCCGGGCCATCCAGCTCATCTCGTACCTGAACCAGGGGTTCCCGACCGAGGAGAACAAGTCGGCCGCACAGACTCTCATGGCCGGATGGATCAACGACATCTTCGCGAGCCGCATCGATTCGTCGACGGGTGCGTGCCAGGGGAGCAGCTGCGCCGGGATCTACGGCGAGCCCGGTCAAGCAGTGTCCATCGCAACCCCGGTGGGTCCCGCCACCGGCGTGGTCATCGGTACGTCGGTGGCTCCCGTCACCACCGTGTTCCGGCCGCTGTCGGCGACGTCCTTGGTGTCGTCGCGGTTCACGTCCCTGCGTCTGGCCCTCGCGGGGTGACCCGGGGCGGCTACTCGCCGCTCGTGGTGGCGCGGAGGACGTGGCCGCAGATCCGGTCGTAGGTCGCGCGGGTGATGTCGGTCGCCGAGCTCATGATGTTGTACCCGTGGTCCACGCCGGGAGTCTCGTAGTACTCGGCCAACGCGCCTGCGGCATCGAGCTTTTCGGCGTATCGGCGAGCCTCGTCGCGCAGCCGGTCCTGTTCGGCGGTGATCACCAGGGCCGGCGCGATACCGGCGAGGTGCGCGTCGTCGTTCGCCGGTGAGGCCAGCCGGTCGCGTCGTGACGCGGGATCGGGGATGTAGGCGGTGTCGAAGACCTCTCCCATCCACGGCTTCATCACGGCCCGAGCACCGATCGCCGACGGCTTGTCCCGCGTGGCCGTGACCAGATCCAACGGCGCGTAGAACAGCACCTGCAGGGCGATGCGCGGGCCGCCGTTGTCCAGTGCCTGACGGGCAGTGGCGGCGGCGAGGTTCCCGCCGGCGCTCTGTCCGCCCACGCACAACCTGGTGCCGTCCCAGGTGCGGTCACCGTCGGCAACCCAGCAGGCGATGTCGTAAACCTGTTGCGGCGCTGCGGGAAAGCGGTGTCTTGGGGCGAGCACGTAGTCGGGGTTGACGACGGCGACGCCGGCGCGAGCGGCGAGGTACCGGCACCACGGATCGTCCTGTTCGGGGTGACCGACCACGAAGCCGCCCCCGTGCAGGTTGAGGTACACCGGCGGCCGCTCGACGTCGTTCGGTGGGTGGTAGATCGTGGCGGCGACGGCGCCGTACCGGCTGGGGATCGACACCGCTGACGTGCGGCCCGGAATCTCGGTGAATCGCACCGCGGGTTTCGGTGCGGGATTCACCGTGGCGGCGAACAACCGGGCCAACGTGTCGGCGACGACGGGTCGCGAAAGCAGTGACATCAACTCGCCTGCAGAGCCGCGGCGAACGACTTCCGCAATGATCGTGGGGCGACCAGCGGCAGAAGGGCTGCCAGGAGTCGGCGCCCGAATGTCGCAGGTGTGCGGGTGAGTTCGATGTCGACACGGGTTCCCGCCGTCTCCGGGGTCAGTTGGAAGACCCAGCCGCCGCCCGGGCCGAACACCTTGGAATCGTGGGTGGTCACGGTGACCCGTCTGCGCCGGACATCCCACTCGTAGCGGGCCCGCTCCCACGCGGCTGCGGTTCCCTCGGTGACCTCGGCCCAGCCGTCGCCGAGGGCGTGGACGGCGAAGTGGTCGGCGTCGATGGTCGGCCACGTCGCGGGCCGGGCCGCGGAGAAATCGGTCAGCACGGACATCAGTTGCGGAGCGCTCAGACGCGATGTCATCTGCAGGTGAACGGCGGGCATGTCAGATCGCCGTCGTTCCGCCGTCGACGCTCCAGATGGCGCCGTGGACGTTGCCGGCTTCGGGACCGGCCAGAAACGTGACGACACTGGCGACTTCGTCGACTGTGCTCATCCGGTGCGACGGGACCCGCTCCAGGATCGGCGCGATCCCGTCGGCGAACTCCTCGTTGCGTTCGGTGGCGATGGGACCCGGTGCCACGGCGTTTACACGCACCCCCGACGGCCCGTACTCGGCGGCCCAGGCCTTGGTCAGCATGTGCACGCTGGCCTTGGTGGCGCCGTAGAGCGCCGACCCCGCCGCGCCGTTGATCCCGCTGATGGAGCCGATGTTGACGATCGCGCCCTCGCCGCGCTGCGCCATCGCCGGCGCGAGAAGACCGGTCAACAGGAACGGCGTGATCACGCTGACGCCGAACGCGCCGGAGATCTCTTCTGCGGTGACCTCAGCGGTCGGCGCCGGCTGAACGAGCGTGGCGACGTTGTTGACCAGGATGTCGATGCGGCCGCCCGCGGCGTCGGTGGCGGCGACCGCGAGCTCGTTGACGGCCTGGGGGCCGGTGGAGAAGTCCACCGGGACGAAAACCGCATGCCCACCGTCTGATTCGATGTGGCTGATCACCTGTTCGCCGCGCGACCGGGTCCGCCCGGTGACCACGACGTGGGCGCCGGCGCGGGCCAGGGCGACGGCGATGCCGGCTCCCAGACCGGAGGTGGAGCCGGTGACCAGGGCGGTGCGTCCCGCGAGATTTGATGCATTCATCAGTGTCATCCGTTTCTCTAGTGTTCGGCGACGTCGGTGATCGCCGACGCGAACTGCTGAGGGGCCTCCTGCGGCACGTTGTGCCCGATGCCGTCGAGCACGCGGTGTTGGTAGGGGCCCGTGTAGAGCGATCGGTAGGCGCTGCCGTCTTTGGCCGCCCCGTCGAAGTCGCTACTTATCGTGATGGTCGGAACCGTGATCGCCGGCCGAGTGGCCAAGAGCTTCTCGTCGGCGTCGTAGCGGCTCTCGCCGGGTGCGAGGCTGAGCCGCCAGCGGTAGTTGTGGATGACGACGTCGACGTGGTCGGGGTTGTCGAAGGCCGCAGCGGTCAGGTCGTAGGTGGCGTCGTCGAAGCGCCAGAGGGGGGATGCGTTGGTCCAGATGAGCCGGTTGAAGTCTTTGGTGTGCTCGCGATAGCCGGCCTCGCCGCGGGGTGTGGCGAAGTAGTACTGGTACCACCAGCCGTATTCGGCCTGCGGCGGTAGTGGTTTGAGGTTGGCGGCCAGATCGACGGTGAGGTAACCGCTGACCGCCACCAGGCCTGCAACACGGTGCGGCCACAGCGCTGCCACGTTGTTGGCGGTGCGACCACCCCAGTCGTACCCGCCGAGGATCGCGCTGCGGATGCCGAGGGCATCCATCAGCGCGACGGTGTCGTGCGCGAGCGCGGCTTGCTGGCCGTTGCGCATGGTCTCGGAAGACCGGAATGTCGTCGTCCCGAAGCCGCGCAGATACGGCACGATCACCCGGAACCCCTGCGCCGCGAGGATCGCCGACACATCGGCATAGCTGTGGATGTCGTAGGGCCAGCCGTGCAGCAGGACGACGGGTTGTCCGTTGGGCGGGCCCGCCTCGGTGTAGCCGATGTCGAGGTCGCCGGCAGCGATCTGGGCCACCGCACCAAGTGAGTGTGTCGGTGCGGCGGGTGGTCCGGCCTTGGCCGGCGTCGATGCGCAGCCCGCCAGGGTGACGGCACTGGCCATCGTGGCGAGTAGTCCGAAGTCTCGTCTGGTGAGCGCCATACGTCCATGACAGCCCACGCGATCCATCTAGTCCAACGATTGTCTTAGATGGAAACCATCTATAGAAGCGATAGGGTCAGGTGGTGGAGTTCCGCCAGATCGAGTACTTCGTCGCCGTCGCCGATGAACTGAGCTTCACCCGCGCCGCCGAACGGGTGCACGTGGTTCAGTCGGCGCTGTCGACCTCCGTCGCGAAGCTGGAGCGTGAACTCGGCGTCGAGCTGTTCGATCGGGCCCGCCAGCAGATCCGCCTCACCGCGGCGGGCGAGCGCTTCCGTTCTCACGCCTTCGAGGTGCTTCGCGTCAGTCGCAACGCTGCCGAATCGGTCGCCGGATATCGTGGAACCCTCTCAGGCACAGTCGAATTCGGATCACTGATCTCCTACGGGCCGATGGATGTGGCCGGCGCACTCGGTGATTTCCACCGCGAGCACCCGTTCGTGCGGTTGCGGTTGCGGTTGAGTCAGACGGGGGCCTCGACCTATCTGTCCGCCCTGGTGGAGGGGTCGCTGGACGTCGCGCTGATCTCGGTGCCCGAACGTTTTCCGCCTCAACTCGAGATGCGGCTGCTGTTCGAGGAGCCGATGGTGTTCGTCTGTCGTGAGGACCACCCGCTGGCCGCCCGGGGTGCGGTCAGTCTCGTTGATGTCGCCGACGACGACCTGGTCGGATTTCCGCCGGGGTTCGGCCTGCGCCGTCTGGTCGACGACGCCTTTCACTCCGCAGGAGTGCAGCCGCGCACGCTGTACGAAGTTCCGGCCGGGTTCGCTGAGATCGCCGCTCTGGTCCGCGCCGGCCTCGGAGTCACCTTCATGCCGGTGTCGGAATCGGGGAGATTCGGCAACCTGCGCGCCGTCGAACTGGCCATCCCCGTGCTGTGGCAGGTATACCTTGCCGCCCCTCCGGCGAACAGGCTGACTCCCGCGGCCGCGCGCCTGGTCGATGTCCTGCTGGATGCGGCGGCCGCCTCTCGCGCGCAGTGAGATCGCTCGGCCGGGCTTCCCATTCCAGGATAGGGCGCGGTGGGGGGCTTGCGGCAAGGCCCCGTCTGTGATGCATGCTGGCCCGTCTCGTTTCCATCTGAAGGGGGTTTCAGGTGTCCGCACCGCTTGATGACGGTCCGTTCTTCCACGGCACCATCGCCGACTTGAGCGTGGGTGAGTTCCTCACTGCCGGCCGGCCGTCGAACTACCGTCCCGAGATCGTGATGAACCACATCTACTTCACATCGCGCGTGGAGGGAGCCGGCCTCGCTGCGGAAATCGCGGCCGAGTTGGCCGCGGGCGCGGCGCAGCCGAGGGTGTACGAAGTCGAACCGATCGGGGAGTTCGAGAACGACCCGAACGTGACCGACAAGAAGTTTCCCGGCAATCCGACGCGGTCCTATCGCAGTACCGCACCTCTGCGGATCGTCGGGGAAATCACCGAGTGGACGCGCCTGACACCCGAGCAGCTGCAGACATGGCGGGAGCGACTCTCCGTGCTCCTCTCCGACGAGCGTGCCGAGATCCTGAACTGAGCGTCGCCCGGTGGACATCGCCGGTCACAGTTCGTAGCCTTGCCCGGGGTGTCGACAGCCGGACCAGGGTCGGTCCGTGAGAGAGGGATCGTGACCATCCGCGTAACAGGCGTACGCCCCGGCCTTCGCCGCACGGTGAGCGGTCTCGTGGTCGCCGTCGCGATGGCGGCCGCAGCCATCGGCGGCGTCCGGGCGGACCCGGCGGACGACGCATTGGCTCGGCTCAACGAGCTGTCCCAGCAGGCGGTGCAGAGCCGCGAGGCCGTCACCGCAGCCCAGCGCGAGGCCGATGCGACGCTGGCCGAGCAGGTCGCGGCAACCGACCGTCACCGCGCCGATCTGGCGGCCCTGGAACTCGCGAATGCTCAGCTCCTGCCGTTTCAGGCCGCCGTCGACCGGGTGGCCGCGATGGACTACATGAGTGGTGGCGACAGTCAGATGGTCGCCGTCCTCACCGCGGTTTCACCGCAGCACCTCATCGACCGGCTGTCGCTGCAGCGGATGGTGGGCGCCACGACGGCCGATCAGATGAAGGCGTATCGGGCGACACGGGAGCGCGCGGCCACGGCCGCGCAGACCTCGGAGAGATCGGCCGCAGACGCTCGGGTCGCGGCCGAGCGGGCCGCCGCGGTCCGGGCAGAGCTGCAGGCCAAGTGGCAGGACCTCCTTCGCCAGATCTCGGCCGCCGAGGCGCAGTACGCGGCGTTGACACCGCGACAGCAGGCGATCGTCGACGCTGCACCTCCGCCACCGGCGGCGCTGCCACCGCAGGACCCGGCGATCGTGGCCATGCCCGGCCTTCCTCCCGGCGACCTGGCTCCGCCTCCCGCGCCTGCGCTCGCTGACATCCCCGAGGCGCTGCCGGTCGGGGTGGCGAACGAGGCTGGGCTACAGCCCAACACCATCCTGGCCGCGCGGGCCATCAGCCGGCAGTTTCCCCAGATCGCCACCATCGACGGCGTCCGGCCGGACTCCAAGCCGTGGCATCCCCGCGGCCTGGCGATCGACATCATGATCCCGAACCCCGACAGCCCCGAGGGCATCGCGCTCGGCGATCAGATTCGCGCGTTCGCGTTGGCCAATGCGGGACGATTCGGCCTGCAGGATGTGATCTGGCGGGGAACCTACTCCACGCCGGCCGGTCCGCAGGCCTCCGGGTACGGCCACTTCGACCACGTGCACATCACCACGACACCACGCGGCTGACCAATCTTCCGCCGTCGAGGTGACGCGATATCGGCTGCCGGACAGATGAATCAGATCTTCTCGGCCTCGATGAGGTCGTGGGGGACAACCGAGAACGTCCGGCCGGTGGGGCGCAGGCCCGCGCCGGTCAGCAGGTCGGACAGTTCGGCGGCGGAGCGAAGACGTCCGCCGTCGCGTTGGGTCAACGTGTGCAGGTCCAGCAGCGGGGAGAACGCGTTCGGCCGGTGGGGCGGCTGGAGGTACTCGATCACCACGAGCCTGCTGCCACGAGGCATGGTCGCCGCCACCGCGTTGAGGATCTTCGCGCAGCGCTCGTCGTCCCAGTCGTGCAGCACGTCCTTGAGCAGGTACACGTCGGCCGTGGTGTCGACGGCGCGGAAGATGTCGCCCTCGACGCAGTCGACGCGGTCGGCCACCCCGCGCTCAGCGAGGAGTCCGCGGGCCTCGGCGATCATCCCCGCACTGTCGACCAGAACGCCGCGCACGTCCGCACCCGCCTCGGCCACGATCACCGACAGCAGCGTGCCGATCCCGCCGGCGACGTCACACACCACCGCGCCGTCCGGCCACGGGTAGACCCGCGCGATGGCGCGGGCACTGATCTCGGTCGCCTGGCGCATCGTCGCCGCGAACACGCGCTGCTCCTCCGGGTGCGCCGCGTACCACTCCCACACCGACATACCGTGCACGATCTCGAAGGCGCTGCGGCCGCTGCGCACACTGGCGGCCAGGCCACCCCAGGCATCGACCGTCGACCGCATCCCCTTGTAGCGCATCCAGGCCCGCAGTGACGCGGGGTGATCGGTGCGCAGCACCGCACCCATCCGCGTCAGCTTCGCCGCCCCCGTCCGGCGATCGATCGTGCACAGACCGCACGCGACGGCGCCGCGCAGCAGACGATGCGTGGTGTCGTCATCGCAGTCGATCCGGGCCGCGATCTGCGCCGCGGTCATCGGCCCGCCGGCCAGCACGTCGGCGATGCCCAGCTCGGCGATGGCGGCGGCGACCTGGACGCCGCCGACGCCCTCGCCGAGATCGAGCATCGCGATCTGGGGCGGCACCAGCATGTCGGCCAGCTGTTTGAGCCTGCGCCGCAGGGCGAGCGTTGCCAGCACCACGGGAAGAGGCGTCGACGGCATCCGGGTAGGTTAACCCCTGGTGGTGGCACCACCTGGGGATGTGGGCAGGTTCGCGGGCAGATTCGGTGTCGGCGGGGTTATGGGTCGGACTCGCCGATCCAACACAATGGCTCAGATGGACGGCGCTACTGGACCAGGCACACCCGAGACCGATCCCTATCTGCGCGTCTACGCATCACGTGTGCACAATCTGAAGACCGTGGACGTCGCCGCCCCGCGCGACTCCTTCGTGGTGTTCACCGGGGTGTCGGGATCCGGGAAGTCCTCGCTGGCGTTCGGCACCATCTATGCCGAGGCCCAGCGCCGCTACTTCGAGTCGGTCGCACCGTATGCGCGCCGGTTGCTGCTGCCTCAGGACGCGCCGAAGGTCGACGACATCACCGGGTTGCCGCCGGCGGTCGCACTGCAGCAGCGCCGCGGCTCCGCGACGTCGCGGTCGACCGTCGGTACCGTCACCACGCTGTCGAATCTGCTGCGCATGCTGTTCTCCCGCGCCGGAACCTTTCCGCCCGGTGCCACCGTGCGGCTGGACTCCGATGCGTTCTCGCCGAACACCACCATCGGTGCGTGCCCGGAATGCCACGGCCTCGGGCGCATCCACGAGGTCACCGAGCAGACGCTGGTGCCCAACCCGTCGCTGACCATCCGCGAAGGCGCGGTTGCGGCCTGGCCCGGAGCCTGGCAGGGGCAGAATCTGCGCGACATCCTCATCACACTCGGCTACGACATCGACAAGCCGTGGCGCACATTGCCCAAGCGGCAGCGGGAGTGGATTCTCTTCACCGAGGATCAGCCCACCGTCGAGATCGATCCGAGCCAACATCCGGTCACCGCTGACTACTATTACAACGGCACCTTCTCCAGCGCCGAACGCCACGTCCGCCACACACTGGCCAACTCGCAGAGCGCGACGATGCGACGCCGGGTGCTGCAGTACGTGCACAGCACCGACTGCCCCGTCTGCGGCGGCTCCGGGCTGAGGCCCGAAGCGCTCGCGGTGACGTTCGCCGGCCGCACCATCGCCGAGCTGGCGGCCCTGCCGCTGACCGTGCTCGCCGAGGTCCTGTCGCCGGCGGCCGCCAGGTCGGAGTTCGCCGCGGCCTACGAATCCACCGAGTCCGGTGAATTCACCGAAGTGGCAACCATGATCGCGTCCGACCTGGTCGCGAGGATCGCCGTGCTGGTCGACCTGGGGCTCGGCTACCTGAGCCTGAACCGCCGCACGCCGACGGTGTCACCCGGCGAACTGCAGCGCCTGCGGCTGGCCACCCAGTTGCGGGCCGGGCTGTTCGGCGTCCTGTACGTGCTGGACGAGCCGTCGGCAGGGCTCCATCCGGCCGATGCCGAACCGCTGCTCGACGTGCTGGACCGGCTTCGGCGCGCCGGGAACTCGCTGTTCGTGGTCGAGCACGACATGGATGTGGTGCGCCGCGCCGACTGGATCATCGATGTGGGTCCCGGCGCCGGTGAACTGGGCGGCGACGTGCTCTACAGCGGGCCGGTGGCCGGCCTCGCGGACATCGAACCCTCGGTGACCCGACGGTTTCTGTTCGCCGACGGGCCGCCCACCCAGCGACCCACCCGCACGCCGATCGGCGTCATGCGGCTGCGCGGCATCACTTTCCACAACCTGCACGATGTCGACGTCGACATCCCGTTGGGGATGTTCGTCGCCGTCACCGGGGTGTCAGGATCGGGCAAGTCGACGCTGGTCTGCAAAGTGCTCGGGGATGTGATGGCCAGGCAGTTGGGAAGCTCCGTCCAGCCCGACGACGCCGGGTCCGACGGTGATGGCGAGCTCCTCGACATCGATGTCGACTCCAGTGTCGGGGTGTCCGTCGACGGAGCCGAGGTGATCGACCGTCTCGTCACGGTGGACCAGCGCCCGATCGGACGCACTCCGCGGTCGAACCTGGCCACCTACACCGGGCTGTTCGACGCCGTCCGTAAGGCGTTCGCCGACACCGCCGAAGCCCGTCGGCGCGGCTGGAGCGCCGGCCGCTTCTCGTTCAACGTCGCCGAGGGTCGCTGCCCCACCTGTCAGGGCGAGGGTTTCGTGGCGGTCGAGCTGCTGTTTCTGCCGGGCACCTACGCCAGCTGTCCGTCGTGTCGCGGGGCCCGTTACTCCGAGGAGACCCTCGAGGTCACCTACCGCGGCTGCACGATCGCCGATGTGCTGGCCCAGACCGTCGACGAGGCTGCCGACTTCCTGAGCGATCTGCCCAGCGCCGCAAGGAGTTTGGCTACGCTGCGGGACGTCGGGCTCGGGTATCTTCGGTTGGGGCAACCGGCGACGGAACTGTCCGGCGGTGAGGCGCAACGCATCAAGCTGGCGACCGAGTTGCAGCGGGCCAAACGGGGCCACACCCTCTATGTCCTCGACGAGCCGACCACGGGACTGCACCCGGCCGACGTCGAGCTCCTGGAACGTCAGCTGCACCGCCTCGTCGACGTCGGGAACACCGTCGTGGTGGCCGAACACGACATGGCGGTGGTGGCCAGGGCCGATCACGTCATCGACCTCGGACCCGGCGGCGGGGACGACGGCGGTGCCGTCGTGGTGGCCGGCGCGCCGGCAGTGGTCGCCGCCGACACGGTGAGCCGCACGGCGCCCTATCTCGCGGCGCAGCTGGGTTGACGGAGATCCGACCGCAGGATCAACGCGATTCCTGTGGTGGATCGGACCCTCGAGTATCAGGGCGGCCGTCAGCTATGGGCAACCACCTTCGCAATCCGCCTTCGAGGGCTACCGTGCGATCCATCGGCACTGGATGGAGGCATCCAGGCCCAACGTGCGATGAGGTGATGTCACGTGGGCAGAGGTGGGCTGGCGCAGCAGCGGACGCGCACACTCGACGAGTCCCTGCTCGTCGACGACGAGGAGACAGACCGGCCCGTCCTCGACTTCCTCAGAGCCACACCGGGCCGGATAGCCTGGTCAGCGGTGGTTCTGGTCGTTGCGCTGCTGTGCATCGGCGCGGCCACATCTAAGACGGTTTACGACCGGCAGGGCCAGCTCGAGACCCTCCGATCACGCACCGAACCGCTGGCGGACGCAGCACAACGGGTCTACAGCGCACTCTCGTTCGCGAACACGAGCGCGGCCACCGGGTTCTTGTCCGGTGGCGTCGCTCCCCGCGACGTTCGCAGTGGGTACGACGCCGCCGTCGGACAAGCTTCTGCCGGCCTCGTCACCGCCTCTAATGGCGTGCTGCCCAACGATATTCATTCGCTGAGAATGCTGACCGACATCTCCAATCAACTGGCGGTGTACACCGGGATCGTAGCGACTGCTCAGGCCAGCAACCGCGCCGGTAACCCGATCGGAGTCGCCTATCTCAACGAATCGTCGGCATTGATGCAGAAGGGCATCCTGCCGGCCGCCGGACAGTTGTACGCCAGCCAATCCGATGCCGTCACCACGTCGGGGCGCTCCATCGGCCCGCTCCGAGTCGTGATCGCGGTGGCCCTACTCGTGCTCGTGTTGCTGGTGCTCTCCCAGGTGATGCTTGCCCGGCGCAGCCATCGTCGGTTCAACTCCGGACTGCTGCTCGCGTCGGCGCTGATGGCGGTGCTCGTGGTGTGGTTGTCGGTGGCCGGGCTGGTGTCTACGCATGCCGCCGGCAATGCGCGGACGCAGGGCGGTGAGCCGATGAACACCGTGGTCCAAGCACGGATCCTCGCGCAGCAGGCCCGTGCGGAGGAGATCCTCGGGTTGCTCAAGCGGGGCTCCGATTCGATGTCCGACATGCGATTCGGTGAGCGGACCGCACAGATGGGGTGGCTGCTCGACGAGCACAGAGTTGACGGGGCGGCGGACGCACTACACCGCTGGATGCGGTCGCATGAGGAGATCCGGAGCAAGCTGGCCGGCGGTGACTATGGCGGCGCAGTGGCGATCGCGCAAGATGACGCGCCGCAGCACTCAACGGTCCTGTTCACGCAATTGGACACGGCGCTACGGGACGAGATCACCGAACTGCGCGAACGGCAACGCGACGGGATCGCACAGGCCTACACCGCGCTGAACCTCCTTCCGTTCGGCGCGGCGGCGATCAGTGTGTTCGCTGCGCTGGCGGTGGCCGCCGGCGTCGCGCCACGACTGAGTGAGTACCACTGATGCGTACGATCGCGACCGTCCTGATAGTGGTGTCGGTGCTGGTCGCCGGCTGCGCAACGGTGCAGCCGCTGACCGAGGTGGCCGCCTCGCTCACCACGCGGCCGATGCCCAGCGGGGCTGAGGTGGCGCCGTCCGTCTCCGGTGCCGCGGTCGAGAGTTGCGATGCCACCGCGAGTTTGCGCCCGTCTTCTGAGCCCGAGCCCACAGTCGATGCGATCCGGCGGCGCGGCCGGGTGGTCGTCGGCGTCGACCAGAACAACAATCCGCTCAGCTTTCGCGATCCGGTGACCGGCGAATTGGAGGGCTTCCTCGTCGACCTCTCCCGCGAGATCGTCCGGGACCTCGTCGGCGATCCCGACAAGGCCGATTTCCGTCTGGTTTCCGAGCCCGACCGCATTCCCGCGGTGCAGAACAAGACCGTCGACATCCTGGCGAAAGCGACGACGATCACCTGTCCACGTGCCGAGCAGATCGCGTTCTCCACGGTGTACTTCGAGGGGAGCCAACGGCTGCTGGTGCCACGAGGGTCGCCGGTGCGGGGTCCGGCCGACCTGGCAGGCAAACGGATCTGCTCCGGACTGGCGTCGACATCCATCGCCACCGTTGCCCGGGTCGCACCGGCGGCGACCATACTCGGTGTTCCGAATATGGACGACTGCCTGGTTGCGCTTCAGCAGGGGCAGGCGGACGCGGCGAGCACCGACGATGTACTTCTTGCGGGCATGGTCGCCCAGGATCCCAATCTGGAGATCGTCGGGCCGCCTCTGGAAGCAGAGCCGTACGGCATCGGTATCAACAAGTCCCAGGACGACCTGGTGCGGGCGGTCAACGCCAGCCTGAACCGGATCCGGAACGACGGGACCTGGGTGGCGCTGTACCGGAAATGGCTCACTGCGCTCGGCCCCCCGCCCACGCCCCCGGAACCGAAGTATCGGGATTGACATGGAAGGGACCGAGGGAACGCGCGCCGTTCTGGTCACCGAATCGGAGCCGGCCAGGGTCGAGCCGACCCGCCCGCGACTGCGCACGGGTCGGCGGCGGATCGGCGGCGGCCTGGTCGAGATCCCGATTCGCGAGGACATCGAGCCTGCCAGCGCGATCCTCACGAATCCTGTTCTGGCCGAATCGAAACGGGAATGCAGCAGCTGCAGGCATCCGGTGGGACGGACTTCCGGCGGCCGGCCGGGGGCCAGCGAAGGTGTATGCCCCCACTGCGGCACGTTGTTCTCGTTCACACCGCATCTGGAAGCCGGCGAGATGGTGGCCGATCAGTACGAGGTTCAAGGATGCATCGCCCACGGCGGCGTCGGCTGGATCTATCTGGCGATCGATCGCAACGTCAGCGATCGGTGGGTGGTACTCAAGGGTTTGCTTCAACCGAGCGGACAGCAGGCGCAGGCGATCGCCGTTGCCGAACGCCAATTCCTGGCCATGGTCAACCATCCCGGCATCGTCAAGATCTACAACTTCGTCGAACATCCGGGTTTCGACGGCCGCCCCGTCGGCTACATCGTGATGGAGTACATCGGAGGCACGACGCTGCAGGCCCTTCTGGCCACGCAGCGGGCGGAAACGCAGCAGGGCCAGGCCGAGCCGAGGATGCCGGTGGAGGAGGCGCTCGGTTACCTGCTCGACGTCATGCCTGCGCTGTCCTACCTGCACTCACTCGGGCTTGTCTACAACGATTTGAAGCCCGAGAACATCATGCTCACCGAGGACAACGTCGAGCTGATCGACATGGGTGCGGTTTCGGGTATCGGAGACTGCGGATACATATACGGCACCAAGGGGTTTCAGGCGCCCGAGGTCGTTCGCACCGGCCCGACCGTGGCGACCGATATCTATACGGTCGGCCGAACGCTGGCTCAACTGACCGTCGATATGTCCGACAGCCGCTATGCGGAGACGTTGCCCAACCGCGACGACGTGGCCCTTTTCCAGCGTTATGAATCGTTTTACCGCCTGCTGGTCCGCGCGACGAATCCCCGCCCAGCTCAGCGGTTCTCATCGGCGGAAGAGATGGCCACCCAATGTCGGGGGGTGCTGCGTGAAGTCCTCGCGGAGCAGACCGGTGTGCCGCATCCGGGAACGTCTGTGCTCTTCGCCATGCACGGCTGCGAGTTCGGAGCGGATCTGGCGCCGCGGCGAACCGATGTCTTTGTCGATGGCCGCGTGCACATCACTCGGCTCGATGCCGGCGATGTCGCCCGTGCACTGCCGACCCCCGTCCCGACCGAGGGTCCGGAAACTGACTGGCGGATGGACTGGGACGACGGAATCGCCGCGCTGGACGGAAACCTCCAGGCAGCACTGACGTGTTTCCAGCGGGTGGTCGCCGCGGTACCCGGGGAAGCCGCCCCGAAGCTGGCGTGGGCCGCCACGGCCGAGCTGATGCTCGGAAGTGATGACGCGGGGGATGCCGAATCGTTGCGCCAATCGTGCGAGCAGTACTACCGGACGTTGTGGCGCACCGACCATTCGATGGTGAGTGCGGCGTTCGGGTTGGCTCGTCAACTCGCCGATCGCGGCGATCGGGCCCTTGCCATCGATGTGCTCGACGAGGTCCCGTTGACGTCGCGACACTACGGCGAAGCCCAGTTGACCGCTGTGTTGATGCTGCTCGACGGGAAACCTGTCGCCGACATCACCGAAGCCGATCTGCGCGATGCGGCGAAGCGAGTCGGCCAGCTGTCCGCGACGGAGCCGCGGGCGCTGCAGGTGGGTGCGATCGTGCTGGGTGCTGCTCTCGATTGGCTGCGCGCCGGCGCGACCCCCGCCACCGACGACTCGATCCTCGGGCAGGCGTTCGACGAAGAGGGATTGCGCATCGGTACCGAGTCAGCACTTCGAGCACTCGCGCGGCATTCGCCGCGCAGGCGCCACCGTTACACCCTGGTAGATCTCGCGAATTCGATCAGACCGCCGAGCTGGATGTGACGTGAGCCCAACGACGTTACGTCGACGATGACCTGCCGGGGGTGCGGCTGCGCGGTGGCTAGCCCGCCGGTGTCACGTCTGCCCCGGACCCCTTGATCGAGGCCTTGGCGCGTTTCTCCGCGCGCACGGCCTTCGTTCCGCGCACGTACCCGGTCGCCGACACCGCCGCGGCCAGCAGCGCGTCCTCTCCGGCGACGAACGGATGGAAGCCGACCCCGGCGCCGCCCCGGCCCTTGACCGGGATGTCGGCGACGTCCGTGACCTTCCAGGCCTTCCCGGAGATCGACAGGAGAGCTTCACCGTTCTGGCACGTCAGCGGCAGGGCGGCGATCACCTCGTCGTCATCGCCCGCCAGCTTGACGCCGGCGACCCCGTTGCCGGCCGCGCCCTGCGGATTCACCGCGGCGGGATCGATCCGCAGCACCTTGCCGCGTCGCGTCACCAGAGCCAGATGGGATCCGGGTGCGAGCACCCCCGACCGGACCAGTCCGGTGATGTCGGGCGCCACCGGGATGTCGCGGATCTTGAACGGCAGACCGTTGCCGTTGGTGAACTTCACCCGGCCGTCGGTCCAGACAGCCCAGCCCAGACCGGAGGTGAGCAGCTCGCCGTGGCTGTCGGAGAACACCCCGCGGTCATCGAGGCGCCAGGCGGGGTTGATCTTGCGCTCGCGGGCGCCGTCCTCGTCCGAGCCGGACACGGTCGGGGTGGCCTCGAAGTCAAGCACGGTGCGCCGGTCGAACTCCGCGCCCTTGAACAGCTTGGCGGTCTCCACCAGTTCCTGGTCGATCACCTTCCGGCGCGCATCGGGATTCGACACCAGTTCGGTGAGCTGTGCGAACTCGGCGTCGAGCTTCTCGGCTTCGGCCTGCAGTTCGATGACGTCGAGCTTGGTCAATCGGCGAAGTTGAAGTGCCAGCACGTAATCGGCCTGTTCGGTGTCGATACCGAACCGCTCCTTCAGGCCTTGACGTGCGTCGTCGACGGTGTCGGAGCTCCGTATGATCGCGACGGCAGTATCAATGTCGAGGTGGATCGTCATCAGGCCGGCCACCAGGTGGCGCCGCGCGGTGACCTTCTCCAGGCGATACTCGCTGCGCCGCAACACCACTGAGTCGCGCAGGTGCAGGAACGCGGCGATCAGTTCGCGCACTGACCACCAGCGGGGCACCCGATCCTCGTCCAGCGCGACCAGGCTGGCGGCGAACGTGGACTCCAGCGGCGTCAGGGCCAGCAGCTGGTCACGGATGGTCTCGGCGTTGTGCCCGCGCTTGGCGGTGACCACGATCCGCAGCCCGTTGCGCCGGTCGGTGAGGTCGGACATGTCGGCCACACCCGCCATCTCACCGGACTCCACCAGGGCCCGGATCCGTTCCTGCACAGTGTTGCTCGCCACCCCGGGCGGAAGCTCGGTGATGATGCAGTTCTTGCCCTCGACCGACACCGTGCCACGGACCGTGAACGCGCCTCGACCGGTGGTGATGTACTCGCGCAGCCCGGCGGTGCCGACCACGGAAGCTCCGCATCCCCAGTCGGGCCCGGGAATCAGCTTGAGCAATCGGTCATCGGTCATGTTCGGGGTCTTCAGCAGCGCCCGGCAGGCGGCCATGATCTCCCGCGGATTGTGCGCAGGCACCTTGGTGGCCCAGCCTTCGGCGATGCCGACCGCGCCGTTGCAGAGCAGCACCGGCCACTGCGCGGGCAGCACGGTCGGCTCGATCCACTCGCCGTCGAACGTCGGGACCATCGGCACCGCGTGGTCGTTGAGTTCGGCGGTCAGTGCCGCGCCGGGTGCCGACAGCCGCATCTCGGTGTAGCGATCGGCCGCCGGGATGTCACCCTGGATACGGGGGAACGCACCCTGTCCGTCAATGACTTTCACGCGCTGGAACTCTGCGGCCATCAGTGCGGCGGCACCGTACATGGACGCGCCGCCGTGCGGATGCAGATTGCCGGTGACCGCCGAGCAGACCTTCGAGGACTTCTGCGGCTTGTTCCCGGGCAGCAGCCTCGAGTCGTGCATCTGGTAGAGCAACCGCCGCTGGCCGGGCTTGAGACCGTCGAAGGCCGAGGGGATCGCGCGGTCGCTGACGCTGTACAGCGCGAAGGTCAGCTGGTAGTGGTTCCAGTAGTCGTCGGCGCTCTGGTCGAGCACCAGGTCGGGGTTCTGGTCGGGAACGTCCAGGGTGGCGGTCACGTGTTCTCCTACGTCAGATCCAGAGCGGCGGTGTCGACCCGCGCGGCGATCTCAGCCATCCAGCTGCGCCTGCCCTCGGGGGGCCCACCGAACAGGGTGTGGTGCAGTTTCGGGTCGCCGTCGTCGAGATGGACGCGAATGACCGTGCGGCGCTGCGGATCCAGCACGGTGTTCCAGAAGTCGTCGGCGTCCATCTCGCCGAGGCCCTTGTTGCGCTGGACCTCGACTTTGCGGTTGGACGCGGCTTTCAGCTGCGCCACCGCGGCGTCGCGTTCGGACTCGTCCTGACAGTAGATGCGCTGCTGACCGTCTTTGACGACGAACAGCGGTGGCAACGTGACGTAGACCATGCCCGCTTTGACGAGCGGCCGGTAGAAGTCGAGGAACATCGAGATGAGACTGGAGTTGATGTTGCCGCCATCGGGATCGGCGTCGGAGGCGAACAGGATCCGGTCGTAACGACACGACTCCGGATCGCAGTTGTCGCGAACCCCGCAGCCCAGGATGCGCTCGATCGAATCGAATTCGTCCTTGGCACGTGCCTTGTTGACGGTGAACCCGTAGACGTTGGGCGGCTTGCCTTTCAGCGGGAAGGCCGCCTGGAACGTGGCGTCGCGCGCCGCCTTGATCGTGCCCAATGCCGAATCGCCCTCGCACAGGAACAACTCGGCGCCCGATCCGCGCCCGGTCTCACGGCTGGGGAGCAGCTTCGGCGGCAGCGACAGATTGGTGCCCAGGCCTTTGGCTTTCGACGCCGCCCGCGACCGGGCCTTGGCGCCCTCGGCGCTGCGCCGCGCCCGGGCCGACTCCAGGGCCAATGTGGTCCACAGCGACACGGCGTCCGCGTTGCCCGGGTTGGCCGCCCAGATGGTGACACTGCGCGCCACATCGGGGGCCATCGCGACGTTCAGCGAGCGCGAGGACACCGCAGTCTTGGCCTGCGAGTCCCACGACACGTCGGGGGCGCGGGTGTCCACGGCGAGCGCGGTCACCGCGGCGAAATCCTGCGCCTCCGGGCCGTCTTCGCCCTTGGCCAGCCCGAGGTCACGAATACGGGACGCGCGATCGGCCAACGCCTCCGACAGTCCTTTCACCGCAGCCGTCAGATGGGATCCGCCGCCGGGGGTGCGCACCGTGTTGCAGAACGCGGCGACCGTGGCGGGCTCGGCGGGGCCGGCGGTCAAGGACCACCGGAACGGCGTCGGGCCGCGGCCGGTGGTGTACTCGCCGCGGCCCTCGACCACCGCGCGTACGCCGGGCACGGGAGTGCCCGCGGCGGCGCACATGAGGTCGAGCAGGGTGTCGGTGCCCCACGGGCCGCTGAACGCCTCGAGCAACTCGGGCCGGACCTCGTCACCCGGCCACCCCTCGTCGATGACGGTCAGGTGCACCCCGGGGGACATCCGGGAAGCCGCGTGCGCGCGCAGCAGCACCTCGTTGATGTCCACGCTGCTGTCCGGCACGACGGCGGGATCGAACAGGATGCGCACCGTGGTGCCGTGGGCATCCGGCTTCCGGTTGCCCGAGCCGCGCAGCTTCTGCGTGTCGGCACGGGTGAACGAGGCATCCGGGTCGAAGTCCTTGCCCTCGAACACCCCGGGGTAGCCGCCGCCGAAGCTCTGCAGGTAGGTCTTGCCGGCCCGGCGCACGGTCACGTCGGTCCGCGCGGAGATGAACACCGCGGCCGCCGCGCCGATCCCGTTCAGGCCGGCGCCGGTACTGGCCGCGTCGGAGTGCGCGGAGAACTTGCCACCCGCCCGCGCGGTGCCGAGCGTCTTGACGATGCCGTTCTTCCCGTTCACCGGGTCGGTGTCGACGGGCAGGCCGCGGCCGTCGTCGGCGACGCTGACAGACCCGTCGGCGTGCAACGTGATGGTGACGGTGGTTCCCCCGTGGCTCGGGTCGGCAACCTCCTCGATCGCATTGTCGACGATCTCCCGCAGAGCGGTGTTGAGCACGTCGAGCCCGAGGTTGACCGCCGGTCGCAGGCGTGTGTGCTGGACATCGTCGAGCTCGGTGATGTCGGCGGCGGTGTAACTCACTGCGCGCCCCTTTCAACGGTCATGGGTGTGCCGGAAATCGTAAACGGCGGGACGGACATCATGGCTCAGCCGCGGCGGAGTGGGAGGCCCCTCCTGCGGGGCCGGGCGCCTAGCCCTCCGACGGGGGGAGCCGGCGTCGGCCGTCTTCTCCGCGAATTGCGCTGTACGACTGCTGCTTCGGGAGTTCGGCCGAGCTGGGCGCGGCCTGTGCCACGGGTGCCACGCGGGTTGCCGTGACCCACCTCTCACCCGCCACGGCGGTGGCCTCGGGAGGCTCGACGGACTCCTCGGACGTCACCGCGACCCGGTGGCTGCGCCGCAGGCTGAGGTGGATCTCCTCGGTCTCTTCGAACACCTCCCGCGCGGTGCGGAGCGGCTTGGTCGTCGTCTCGATGGCGGTGGCGACGATCGGCGGTACGAACGGACGCACCCAGCGCAGCGCCGCTCCGGCGACGTCGGGCACGGAGGGCAGCACCGACCGCTTGACCGGCCGCGACTCCCGCACCGCGGGCACCCGGTCCGACGCCGGTGCCGTCGTCGGGGCGGCCTCGAGCTGAGCCGGCGGCTCCGCCATCGTCTCGGGGATCCGCTCGGCGGACACCGGTGTCGGCGCCGCCAGGGCAGCCTCGACGCGACGGCGCTGCGCCTCCCGGTCGATCTCCGCCTGCGCGGCGACCGCCATCTGGGTGCTGGCGAGTTCCTGCTCGGCCCACATGGTTGCGACCGTGGCGCGTACTTCCGCCCGCTTGAGGGCTATCGCGGTGTCGGCCTCGAGGTCTGCCCGCTCGCGCTCGGCCGCCGCCGCCGCGCGGCGATCCGCGAGGGTCTTCTCTCGCGCGAGCCGAAGGACCAGCGGCACGAGGAACACCACCACGAACACGCCGACCGTCACGGCGCGCAACACCATGGCCCCCGGACTGGCCAGCGTGTGGGCGTTCATCGCCAGCCACCGCGCACCGAACCCACGGTCAGCACCGGCAATCGCGGCGTCGCGCGCCGCCGTCAGCGCTCGTTCTCCGTCGGCGATCCTGGCATCGAGTGCCGGTGCGAGCCGGTCACGCTCGGATGTGGCGCGTTCCAGGTCGCGTTGCGTGTCCGCGAGGAACTCGTCCGCGGTGCGGTGCTCGGGTCCCGCGCCCGGCACGCCGGTGATGCGTGTCCGGGGACACTGCGGCGCGGCGCTGAACTCGCAGCGGGCGATGATCAGCGCCTGGTCGCGCTGCCGGCCCGCCTCCGCGACGGCGTCGTCGAGGGTCGACCGCGCTTGCCTGGCACGGTCCAGGTCGTTCGTCGCCGCGACCACCGCGGGCGCCGAGGTGGCGCTGCGCGCGGCCTCCTCGTCGAGCGTGCGGTCGGTGGAGCCCGCGAAGATCAGCATGGCTGCGAGCTCGCCGACGACGATGCCCGCCACCACTGCGGCGATCGCGTAGGCGAGCCCGCGGGGCCATTGCGTAAGAGAACGGAAATGCTTGTCAGACATCGAAACTCCATGAGTTCTGGCTCATTGTGAGACGCGGCGGAGCGTCACGCCGGCGTGAGTGGAGGCCATCCTCTCATATCGTCGCGTCCACCGTCGTGTGCGCTCGCACGGTGTCGTGACGGCGCCGCCGGGGCCGTCCGTGAGCCGCGCAAACGAATGTCCTCAACCCAACGGTTGACAAAGGGGCGGCGATCGCGCATGGTCGTACTCAACCGAAAGGTTGAGGACGTTCATGACCGAGGCATTGTCGAAAGTGTTCGCTGCGCTGGGTGATCCGATCCGGCTGGACATGGTCGCGCGCCTCGCGACGGGCGACGCGACGGTGAGCGCGTTGGCGCAGCACTACGACATCAGCATGCAGGCGGTGTCCAAACATCTGAAGGTGCTCGAAAGCGCCGGACTGGTGAGCCGGTCACGCGCGGCACAGACCCGGCCGGTGCACCTCGAGGCGCGGGTCTTCGACCTGATGGACAAATGGATGGAGCGCTACCGCGTCCGGGCCGAGGAGCGCTACCGGCGGCTGGACGCAGTGCTGGCAGAAATGAACGACGAGGAAGAGAAACCACGACGGAAGGGCAACGCATCATGAACGCATCCGGCACGAACATCTCCGACGCCGTCATCGAGGCGGATCCGAACGTCCCCATCATCCGCATCACGCGCGACTTCCGCGCCACCCCGGCCCAGTTGATGCGAGCCCACATCGATCCGGAACTGTTCGCGCGCTGGGTGGGCCCGGACGGGATGGACACCACGATCCTCGAGTGGGACGCCCGAAACGGCGGCTCATGGCGTTACGTCGCCTCCCGCGACGGTATGGACTTCGCGTTCCGCGGCTGCTTCCACACCGTGGGCGAGGACGTGATCGTGCAGACGTTCACCTTCGAAGGTCAACCCGATGACGTGTCGCTGGAGACGCTGCGGTTCGAAGATTTGGGTGACGGGCGCACGCGGTTGCACGCCCAGTCCCTGGTGGACAGCTTCGAAGGACGCGACGCCTGGCTGCGGTCAGGAATGGAGACCGGCGTCAACGAGGGTTACGCCAAGCTCGACACGTTGGCCGGCAGCCTCTGACATGACGCTGTCGGTGTGCGACCTCGACCCGGCGGATCGTCACCGGTCGGTGTCCGCGCACTTCGCCGAACACTGTGCAGCCGTGACCGATTGGCATGCGCCGACACCGGTGGCGGGGTGGCGTACACGAGACGTCGTCGAGCACCTCATCGGATGGTCGCGCGAGTTCCTGAGCGTCGGCGGCCTCGTACTGTCTGCCGACCTGCCGCGAGGCGACGATCTCGGAAAAGCGTGGGGTGTCCACTGCGCCGAGGTGCAGGCGTTGCTCGACGGGCCGGAATCGCGAGCTCCGTTCACGCACCCGTACGCGGGCACCCACGTACTGGCCGAGGCCATCGACCGCTTCTACACCGCCGATGTGTTCATGCACACCTGGGATCTGGCGATATCGGCCGGCCGCGCCCCGCAGCTGGACCCGCAGTTCGCGGCGACACTCGTCGACGGGATGTCGGCCATGGACGACGTGCTCCGATCTTCGGGACAGTATGGTCCGGCCGTCGCCGTTCCCACCGATGCAGATCCGGTCACGCGCCTGGCGGCATTCATCGGACGCGATCCCCGCTGGCGGCCCTGAAGCCCCTTTCGCTCCGGGCGGCGCCCGAGGAGAGGACGCTGGGATCGAGGTGCGCATCGGCGCGCAGGAGAGGTCCCGACCATGGCTGACATGACTGCGTGCGCGCGCACCACCGTGGCGGCCCGGAAGTCCTCGTCGTGGAACGCGCACCCGCGCCGAAGCCGGCAACCAGGCCAAAACGTTCTCATCGTCCGCGTACACGTCGGCTCCCCTCGGTCAGTCACGGCGACCTCGGCATGGTCGACGCACTCGGTGTCGGCAGGTTCCTGCAGACCTTCGTCCTCGCGCTCAGCGCCCGAGGAATCGGTACCTGCGTGCAGGTCTCGATCGCCGGTTACCCCGAGGTGTTACGCGACCAGCTCGGCATCCCCGAGGAGCACCGCATCCTGTGCGGCGTCTCCATCGGCTACCCCGATCCCACGTTCCCTGCCAACCACCTCGACGTCCCGCGCAACCCGCTCGAGGCCAACGTCACTTTCCTCACTGAATAGCCGGAATCCACACCCGGCCTTCCGGCGTCTCCGACAGGATCCAATCAGCCTGCGCGCGAGGTTGATACGTAGCCATGTACTCCACTTCCTGGGCAGCCCACCGCTCCCAGTACGGCCGGTAGGTGTCCCCGTCCCGCTGCAGTGCGCGCCGCTTTCGCTCGTCGTCGTCGGTGTCCACCCAGATGCCGAGGTCGGCCAGCGCGCGGTTCGGCCCCGTCAGCGCGCCCACGCCTTCCACGATGAGCCGCCGGCCGGGCTCCACGACATGCCAGCCCGCCGGTGCATTCGTCGTCCAATCCCATCCGCGCCATCGGCCGGGCCGGCCCACCGAGCGCGGTTCCAGCAATTCGGTCCGGATGTGATCGACCGCCCACGCCAAGCCGTCCCAACCCGGGTAGATGTCGTCGAGCCGGACCACCACGCTGGAGTCCCACATCCGGTGCAACTCGTGTGCCAAAGTCGTCTTGCCCGATCCGGATCGCCCGTCGATCAGGACTGTGCGGCCGTCGCTGTCGGACAGCCGTCGCGCGACGTCACCGACTTCCAATGAAGTTCCAATGGCCGGTGACGACCGACGTCGTGACCGCCACCGCCACGATGACGAAACCCGAAACAATAAGCGCGATTTCGCGGCGACCGAAGGGCGACGGCCGCGCCCACGTCCGGGTGGGGTGGGCGCCGAACCCTCTCGCCTCCATCGCTGTGGCGAGCATCGATCCGCGGCGGACCGCGAAGACCAGCAGCGCGAACGCCTGCCCCGCTGCCCGCCGGATGCGGGCGTGGTCGGCGACACCCCGTGCGCGGCGGGCATATCCGAGGTAGCGCCAGTCCTGGCCGAGCAGCCCGATCATGCGCACGCCGGCCAGCGCGCCGAGCACGAACCGGGCCGGTAGCCGCAGCACCTGTCCCAGGCCGTCGGCCAGCTCCGTCGGATCGGTGTCGATGAACAGGAAGACCGCGGGCAGTGCGATCGCCAAGACCCGCAGGAACGTCGCGACCGCCAGGGTGATGGACCCGTCACTGACGGTGATGAGCAGGAAATGCCAGTGCACCGTGCCGCTCGGTTCCCCGTAGAGCGTGATGGTCACCGCCGTCAGCGCGGCGGCGAACACCAGGATCGCTCCGCGATTGAGCAAGGACCGCAACGGGACTCGCATCGCTGCCAGAAGGATCACCTCGAGCACCAGAGCGGTCGACGCCGACACCCAGTCGACGCTGAGGACCAGGCCGACGGCGATGGTGAACGCCGCCGCCAGCTTCGCGACAGGGTTGACCTGCGCGACGGGGACGGCCGCCGCATCGGTGACGACGCTCATCGTGAGACCGCCACGGCGTCGGGGTTCAGTTGGTGCAGGTCGATGCGCTGGTCGGCGAGAAGCGTGGCGAAGTCGGCGTCATGGGTCACTGCGACCACCGCGGTCCCCTGATCGGCGATGTCGGCGAGCAGGCGCAGCAGTTCTTCCCAGGTGATGCGGTCCTGACCGAAGGTGGGTTCGTCGAGGATGATCATCTCGGGCCGGGTCGCGAGCACCGTCGCCACCGAGAGCCGACGCTGCTCGCCGCCGGACAGGGTGTACGGGTTGGCCTGCGCCAGATCGGTCAGGTGCAACCGTTCCAGGAGCTCGTCGCATACCGCGGTGACGGTGGCGGGGTCGCGTTTGAGCGCGCGGGGTCCCAGGGCCAGTTCGTCGAGCACACTGCCGGTCAGGAACTGGTGCTCCGGATTCTGAAACACACTGCCGATGCGCGTCAGCAGCTCCCGTGACCGCCACCGCAGCGGATCGCGGCGATGCGGCGACGGCGCGAAGCCGCGCTCCGCATCCAGCCGGCCACCGCGCGGGGGCAGCAGCCCGCCGAGGGTCAGCGCCAGCGCCGACTTGCCCGCACCGTTGGGGCCCGTGACGACAGTCGTTGTGCCCCGGGCGATCTCGAAATCCACCATGCGCGCCGACGGGCCTGACGGATAGCCCACGGACAGGTCGGCGGCCGCCAGCAGCGCCGGGCCCGGCGCGCGGTCACGGGGGATCGCCGGCAGCTCCAGCCCGGGCACCCACACCCCGGCGCGCCGCAGCTCCTCCCGCTGCCCGTCGAGGACACCGGCGGGTGCTCCGTCGGCCACGACCCGGCCGTCGCCTCCCAGCACGATCACCCGGTCGACCACGGGAAGCCATACCGCCGTGCGGTGTTCGATGACGATCAACGTCGAGCCGCTCTGCTCGACCGCGGAGGCGACGGCGTCGCGGACCTCGCCGACACCGGCGGGGTCGAGGTTGGCGGTCGGCTCGTCGAGCAACAGCAGACCGGGATTCATCGCCAGCACGCCGGCCAGCGCCAGCCGTTGCTTCTGACCACCGGACAGATGCGACGTGTCATGGCGCACCGGTAGTTCCAGGCCCACCGCGGCCAGCGCCCGCCGTGCCCGCGGCCAGATCTCCTCGCGCGGCACTCGGAAGTTCTCCATGCCGAACGCGACGTCGTCGCCGACCCGGGAAAGGATCACCTGGGCGTCGGGATTCTGCAGGACCATGCCGATGCGGCTACGGCTGTGCGCGGGCGCCGCACCGTCGACCAGCAGGGCTCCCGACTCGTCGCCGTCCTCGTCGCTGTCGAGCAAACCGGCCAGCCCCTGCATCAGCGTCGACTTGCCCGAGCCGCTGGCCCCGAGCAGCAGCACCCGCTCGCCGGGCTCGATCGTGAGGTCGAGGCCGCTCAGCGCCCAACGGCTGCGACCGGCATGGCGCCAATGCCAGTCTGTGGCGGCGACGGCGACGCCGCCGGACGGTCGGTGGGACGCGGTCACGACCGGGCGTCGGCGGGTGCGCCCACCCGGCCCGACGCGAAGCGCGACAGTGCACCGGTCTTGGCGAGGCCGCGCACCACGTACCACGACAGGGCGCCCGCGATGACGGCGCCCGAGACGATCCCGAAGACGACGTAGATCGCCGAGAAGGTGGCGGTCGAGCCGGGATACCAGAGGAACAGATCGTTGATCCCCATTGCCAGGCCGGCCGCCGCGCCGGCCAGGACGGCCACCGGCAGACCCCACCTGCGGTACAGGAACACGGCGAAGATCAGCTCGGCGGCCGCGCCCTGCACCAGTCCCGACTCGATGGTGAGCACACCCCACTGGTTGCCGACCAGCGCCGAGACCACGGCGGCGACCAGCTCACCGTAGAGAGCCGCGCCCGGTTTCCGGATCACCAGGGCGGTGAGCACGCCGGCGAACAGCCAGCCTCCGCCGATCAGACCCTGCAGCCCGGGCAGGACCGCGCTCAGTGGTGCGCCGATCGGGTTGGACGCGATGTTCCACAGGACGAACACCAGCCCGGCGGCGACAGCGAGCACGCTGGCGACCACGATGTCGACCACGCGCCACCGGTACACCGCGCGAACAGATTGCGATGTCTGCAATTTCATTGTCACTCCCTACGCCGGCATTACCCGGTCAGGTTCTACGGTCGACGGCCCGTTGCCGTCCTCTCAGCGCACGTGCGGGTGCGCTCCCGTGTGGTCAGGTTTTCGACGGTAGCCCAGCAGGGTGGGTGTTGCCAACCAGGGGTTTTCCTGCCCCGCGGCCGCGGTGTCGCCTGTGAGTCAGAACACCCGCGGTCGGCGTTCGTTTTCCGCGTGATGCCGACGACTACACCGGCAGAAGCACACGAAGTGCTGCCAAAGAAAGGACCTTCGATGAACACCGCAGAACACACGCAGTCCCGTCGCTCCGGCGGTGTCGGCGCCAAGCTCGCCCTGATCGCCGCGGGCATTCTCAGCATCGCGCTGCTGATCTTCGTGCTGCAGAACACCGTGCACACCACCATCAACTTCCTGGGCTGGAATGCCGATGTGGCACAGGGTGTCTCGTTGCTCATCGCCGCGGTCGTCGGTGGCGTCATCGCCCTGGTGGTGAGTGCTGCGATTCGCCTGCGCAAGACGGTCAGCTGAGGGCTCGCGCCCTCTTGACGGCCTGGAGGGTGAAGCTCAGCGGCAGCCGATCGCCGTTCTCGACGAGCCGCCACTCCCCGTCCTGGCAGTGCATGCGTCCCGGCAGCGCCTCCCAGGGCACGGAGTCGTGCTCGACGAGCATGGTGAGGTCCAGACCCGCCTCCAGCAGGGCGGTGATCAGCTCCCCCAGGCCGTGGTTCCACTCCCGCGACTCGGTGTTGGTGAACACCACATCGGTCTCGACGTAGGTTCCCGGCGAGTCGAACCGCACCGGCTCGGCCTGCTCGAAGTACGGGTAGGCGAGCACCAGCGCGTCAGTGCGTTCTTCGTCGATCGACCAGAGGACAGGATGCCCATCGCGCAGGAAGAGCCGTCCGTGCGGGCGCAGCAGCCGCGCGACGGTCTGGGCCCACCGGCGCACGTCCGGCAACCAGATCAGAGCGCCGATGCCGGTGTACACCAGGTCGAAACCGCCCTCGCCCAACGCGATCGCCGCGTCGAACACGTCAGACTCGACATAGTCGACGTCCATCCCCACTCCGGCGGCGATGCGTCGGGCGATCGCCACCGACACCCCCGAGAAGTCCAGACCGGTCATGCGGGCCCCGAGCCGGGCGAGCGAGAGCGTGTCCGTCCCGATGTGGCACTGCAGATGCACGCCACGCAGGCCGCTGATGTCGCCGAGGCGCGGGAGGTCGAAGCGGACGACGTCGGACAGCCAGTCGGGGTCATCGAGGAACCGCTGCACGGCATAGTCCGGGGAGGCGGCGTGCGCCGGGGCGCGTTCGTCCCACAGGGCCCGGTTCGCGTCGCGATGTTCGTCGGCCACGCAGGCCAGTATCGGGGAGATCCGCCGCCGGCAGAACGAAACCGATCCAATTCGCGAAAGCGCATGCGCAAGCGCTTGCCTGGGTTCTAGGCTCCTGCACAGCCGCGGCGCGGACGGCGTCGCACACCGGACAAAGGAGTCCACATGGTCGGAAAGCGCAACCGGTCCACGCTTACGGTCGGGGCCGTCCTCATGGCCGGCTCGATGGTTCTCGGTCTGACCGGGTGCGGCGGGTCGGGCTCGGACGAGGGGAAGGTCGGCCTGATCACCAAGACCGATTCGAACCCCTACTTCGTGAAACTGCGCGAGGCCGCCCAGGCCCAGGCCGACAAGGACGGCGCGCAGTTGATCGCGCTGGCCGGTGCCTTCGACGGCGACAACGAGGGCCAGGTCACCGCGATCGAGAACATGGTCGGCCAGGGCGTCAAGGGCATCCTCATCACCCCGAACTCCTCCACCGGCGTTCTCGACGCCATCAAGAAGGCGCGCGACGCCGGGGTCATCGTCATCGCCCTCGACACCGCGACCGACCCCGAAGACGCGGTCGATGCCACCTACGCCACCGACAACAAGGCGGCGGGCGTCAGCCAGGGCAAGTGGGTCCGTGCGGCCATCGGCAACGCAGCCCCCCAGGTCGTGATGCTGGACGGCACCCCGGGCGGCACCGTCGACACGTTCCGGCACGACGGCTTCCTCGAAGGCTTCGGCATCACCAACGGCTCGCCCGAGATCGTCGCGCAGGAGAACACCAACGGCGACCAGACCAAGGCGCAGACCGCGATGGAGAACATCCTGCAGCGCGCGCCGCGCATCAACGCGCTGTACACGATCAACGAGCCGGCCGCCGCTGGTGCGTACCAGGCCATCCAATCCGCCAACCGGGCCGGGCAGATCACCATCGGCTCGATCGACGGCAGCTGCACGGGCGTCGCGGACGTCAAGGCCGGCAAGATCGGCGCCACAGTGATGCAGTTCCCGGCGAAGATGGCCGAACTGGGGGTGCAGGCCGTCGTGAAGTTCGCCAAGGACGGCACCAAGCCCAGCGGCTTCAACGACACCGGGTCCGAGCTCATCACGGACAAGCCCGTCCCCGGCCTGCCGTCGAAAGACACCGCCTGGGGCGAACAGAACTGCTGGGGCAAAGCCGGGTCATGACCACCGGCGCGCCCGCACAGGCGAAGCCGTCGCTGGCGAGCCGGTTCACCGCGGAGAGTCTGCTGCGTGAACCGCTGCTCGGCCCGCTGGTGGCGCTCGTCATCGCGATCATCATCTTCAGCGCGGTCTCAGATTCGTTCCTCGAACCCCAGAACGTCTCGCTGATCCTGCAGCAGTCCGTGGTCGTCGGCATCCTCGCCGTGGGCCAGACGCTGATCATCCTGACCTCCGGCATCGACCTGTCGATCGGGGCGGTGGCCGTCTTCGGCACCATCGTGATGGCCCAGAGCGCCGGCGCCAACGGGCCTGTCGTGGCGCTGGGCTCGACGCTGCTGGTGTGCGTGGTGTTCGGTGCGATCAACGGCGGGCTGGTCACCAGCCTGCGACTGCCACCGTTCATCGTCACGTTGGGCACGTTCACCGCGATCCAGGCGGCGACCCGGCTGCTGGCGGGGTCCGAGACCTACCGCGTGGAACCGGGTCCGCTGACGTTCCTCGGCACGTCCTTCCGCATCGGATCGTTCTCCACGACCTTCGGCGTGGTCGCGATGCTGCTGGTCTACCTGGTGATGTGGTACGCGCTGTCCCAAACTGCCTGGGGCAGGCACATTTACGCCGTCGGTGGCAACCCGCAGGCGTCGGACCTGTCGGGCATCAAGTCGGGCCGGGTGCTGCTGTCGGTGTACATCACCACCGGCGTGATCGCCGCGATCGCGGCGTGGGCCGCCCTCGGCCGCATCCCGAATGCCGACCCGAACGCCTACCAGAACGCCAACCTCGAGACCATCACGGCGGTGGTCATCGGTGGGACGAGCCTGTTCGGTGGCCGGGGCGGTGTCGGCGGCACGCTGGTCGGCACGTTGATCGTCGGCGTGCTGCGCAACGGCCTGACCCAGGCCGGGGTCGACAACCTCTACCAGAACATCGCCACCGGAATCCTGGTGATCGTCGCGGTGGCCGTGGACCAGTTCACCCGCAGGAGATCACGATGAGCGGCGCACCTGTTCTCGAAGCGCGGGGCCTCGTCAAGAAATACGGCAACGTGACGGCGATCAACGGCGCCGACTTCGAGCTGCGCGCCGGCGAGGTGCTCGCGGTCATCGGCGACAACGGAGCGGGCAAGAGCAGCCTGATCAAAGCTCTGGCCGGGGCGGTCATTCCCGACGCGGGCCAGATCCTGATGAACGGCAGCCTGATGGCGTTCAAGAACACCCGCGACGCCAGGGCCGCCGGCATCGAGACGGTGTACCAGGACCTCGCCGTGGTGCCGGCGCTCGACATCGCCTCGAACCTCTACCTCGGGCGCGAGGTACGCCGAAAGGGATTTGCCGGCAGCATCTTCCGTCGGCTGGACATGCCCCGCATGCGGCAGGATGCCGCCCAGCACCTCTCCGACCTGAAGATCGGCATCAAGAACGTCAACCAGACCGTGGAGACGTTGTCGGGTGGGCAGCGGCAGGGCGTCGCGGTGGCGCGCGCGGCGGCGTTCGGCCGTGGCGTGATCATCATGGACGAACCGACCGCTGCGCTCGGGGTGAGAGAGTCGGGACAGGTCATCGATCTGATCAAATCCATTCGCGCGCGCGGGATCCCGGTAGTGCTGATCAGCCACGACATGCCGCACGTGTTCGAGGTGGCCGACCGTATCCACATTCACCGGCTCGGCCAGCGCGCCGGTGTCGTCGATCCGAAGAAGCGCTCGATGTCCGAGGTGGTAGCGCTCATGACCGGTGCGGAGGAGCCGACCGATGAGGAACGCGCCGGGCTCTGAGAAACGGCCGATCGGTGTCTTCGTCGGATTGGCGACGCTCGACGTGATCCACCGTATTGCCGAACCTCCCGAGGTCAACCAGAAGATCACGTCGACGGCGCAGTTCGTGTCCGCCGGCGGGCCGGCCGCGAACGCGGCGGTCACGTTCGCCGCCCTCGGCGGGGTGGCGACATTGGTGACGGCGCTCGGTGACGAACCGGTCGCCGACCTGATCCGCGCCGACCTGACGACCCACGGCGTCGAGGTGATCGACGCCGCGCAGGGCGCCACCCGGCCGGTGCCGGTGTCGTCCGTGTCGGTGGTCGAGTCGACGGGGGACCGGTCGGTGGTGTCCCTCGATGCCGTGAGCTCCGAGGCCGCCCCGCCGGCGCACCTCGACGACGTCGTCGGGGGCGCCGGTGTGCTGCTCGTCGACGGGCATCACCCGGTGATCGCCGGGGCCGCCGTTCGGCACGCCGCGGCGCACGCTGTCCCGGTGGTCGTCGACGCCGGCCGGTGGAAGCCGGTGATGAACGACCTCATCGAGTATGCGACGGACATGGTGTGCTCCAACGACTTCCGTGTCCCGGACACCGACGGCCCGCGCTCGACGGCCACCGCGCTCGTCAGCAGCGGGGTCCGTACCGTGGTCACCACCCACGGCGCCGATCCGGTCGACTGGTGGTCCGACGGACAGTCCGGATCGGTCCCGGTCCCGGCCGTGCGCGCGGTCGACACCCTCGGGGCCGGCGATGTCTTCCACGGCGCCTACTGCTTCTACCCCGAGCGGCTCGGCATCGTCGAGCGCATCCAGCGCTCGGCTCAGGTGGCGGCGCTGCGATGCTCGATCGTCGGACCGCGTGCATGGCTGCGGGAACTATCCGCCCTGCAGACAGGGAGGGATGGCCGGTGAGCATCGCCGACGTCGAGGACGCCACGTTCGATCAGCTGGTCGCGTGGGCCGGCGCGCTCGTGGTCCCGGGGCAGCGACGGATCCTCGGACTCACCGGCGCACCGGGTGCCGGAAAGTCCACCGTCGCTGAGCAATTGGTTGATGCTCTGGGACCAGCCGCGGCCGTGCTCGTCCCCATGGACGGCTTCCACCTGGCCAACGAGGTGTTGATCGCCCTGGGCCGCCGGGACCGCAAAGGCGCGCACGACACTTTCGACGACGGCGGGTATGCGCGGCTGCTCGCCACGCTGCGGGCGCAGCGCACCGATGACCCGGTCGTGTACGCGCCGCGGTTCCGCCGTGAGATCGAGGAGCCGATCGGTTCGTCGATCCCGGTGCACCCGACCACGCCGCTGGTGGTCACCGAGGGCAACTACCTGCTGCTGGAGTCCGACGCGTGGCCGGCAGCGCGGTCCTGCCTCGACGAGGTGTGGTTCCTGATCCCCGACACCGCCGTTCGGCATCGACGGCTGGTGCGCCGCCACGAGGCGTACGGCAAGTCACCGGAGGACGCGAAGCGGTGGGCGCTCGGATCCGATGAGCGGAACGCCCAACTGATCGAGTCGACCGCGGGCCGCGCCGACCGGATCCTGCGCCTGCCATGACCACCATGGGCGACGTCGCCCGCCTCGCCGGCGTCTCGGCCTCAACCGTCTCGCACGTCCTCAACGGCACCCGCAAGGTCGACGCCGCGACCCGCCAACGCGTCGAGGTGGCCATCGCCGAGACCGGGTACCGGCGCAACGGCGTCGCCCGGTCGCTGGCGGCCGGACGGACCCATACCGTCGGGCTGTCGATCTCGGCGCTGACGAATCCGTACTTCGGCAGCCTGGTGCACGCCGTCGAGAGGGCGCTGTCCGACGCCGGCTACGTGCTGATCGTCGGCGACTCCCACGACGCCGTCGAATCGGAGAAGCGGGTCACCGAATCGCTGCTCGACCGCCAGGTGGACGGGATGATCGTCGCGCCGGCGGCCGGATCGGAACGGTCCACGCTCCCCGGGATCACCCGCACGGGAACACCGCTCGTCCTGATCGACCGCATGCTCGATGTCGACTGCGACCAGGTGGGCCCGGAGAACGTGACCTCGGCCCGGATGCTGACCGAGCATCTGCTCGATCTCGGCCACCGCCGGATCGCCGTCGTCCGCGGAATCCCCGGAATCTCCTCCACCACCGAACGGTTCGACGGCTACGTGGCGGCTCTGGCCGGCCAGGGGATCGGCCTGGACCCCAGCCTGGTCGTCGAGGGCGAGTCCAGTACCGACGTGGCCGAACGCGAAGTCCGCGCACTTCTGGCAAGCCCGAAGCGGCCCACGGCGCTGGTGTCGATGAACAACGCGATGACGATCGGAACCCTCAAAGCCGTTCGCAGCTTGGGCTTGTCGATTCCCCGTGACGTGGCGTTCGTCTGCTACGACGACTTCGAATGGTCGGACCTGTTCGAGCCGAAGCTCACTGCGGCCGGGCAGGACGTCGAGACCATCGGCGCCACCGCAGCCCAACTGCTGCTGCGACGCATCCGCAAGGAGGACGGGCCGCCGCAGCGCATCCGAGTGCCGACGATGTTCCACCACCGCAGTTCCTGCGGATGCAGCTGAGCGGTCTCAGACCCGTGCGAAACGATCACCGACGCAGATCCTGCCCTCGGTGATCACTTCGAAGTAAGCGCCGGCGCACGGCAAGCGGCCCAGACCGAAGGATTCGACGAGGTTCTCCGCCGCAGGCGTACGCAGCGCGTGCGCAGCGCGATCCAGGGTGCCGTGTGCGAGGGTGGGGATCACGCAGCGCGGCGTGGGTCCCATGCCCTTCAACCGCACCGGTCCCGCACTGAAAACCTCTCCTTCCCAGTCATTCTCGCTGTACGGGGGGTGCCCGGGCGGCGTCGCGACGACGATGTTGGGTCGGTAGCGCAGTGCCTCGGTGCCGATGTGCGCGAGCGTGGCCGCGGTGATCACGTGCAGCGGAGCGAGGTCGACGAAGGACTCGCCCGGCGTCGCCTCCGCCAGCTCGAGCAGCGGTGCGTCGACCTCGGCGTCGAGACCCTGATCGAGCACCTGCTCGGGATCGGCGCGTTCCACGCTCGCCCCGGGCATCCGCTGTGTGGCCAGGCGCACGGGCCGCCCCAGCAGAGTGGTCATGGTCGGCGCGAAAGCAGCATCGTCGGCCGGCACGTCCGCGCCGTCGGGCAGCCGGACCCAGACGCGGCCGTCGTCGTCGGTGCGGGCCGAGCACGTCAGCAGTTGCCGCCACAGTCGCGCCTGTTTGGCGCTCGCCACCCGCCCGGTCTCGTCGTCGATCAACGCCAGCCGGCGGTCGCCCTCCGCGCCCCCGTGGCCGACGTCGAGCAGCGGGACCGACTCTCCGAGCATCGACTTGACGGGGTAACGGTGCAGGCTCCCGACGTGCATCTGCTGTTCGACCGACATGAGCTCACTCTAGGGATCGATGGACGCGAGGTCGGGCAGCGGCCGCGACACCAGAGCGTGGATCTGCCTGCCGGTCATGCCGAGTGTGCGCAGCACATGGGCGGCGACGTCGTCGGTGGTCCTGGCGTCGTCGCGGTCGGGCTGGGCGAAGAGCAACTGGCCCAGGCCCAGGAGTGCGCCACCGGCGACGGCGAGCGCCACGTCGGGATCGTCGACAGTGAATCGGCCGGCCTCGGCCGCGGCGATGATGTCCCGCTTGGCGCGCGGGGCCAGGCCGCGGTCGGAGGACAGCAGCGCCGGACCGATGGACAGCATGATGCGGCTCTCCTGCGGTTGCCGCCGGAAGAACCGCCCACACAACCGGTAGCGGCAGACGAATCTCTCCGCGGGGTCGGTGATCTGCGCGGTCAAGTGATCGAGCAGTTCCCCCTGCGCGTCCAGGACTTCGGCCACCGCGGCCGCGAACAGCTCCTCGCGCGACTCGAAATGGTTGTAGAACGACCCCAATCCGATGTCTGCGGCCTGGGTGATCTCCAGGATCGGTGCGTTGAGCCGGCCGTCGGCGATGAACGTCTGTGCCGCGCGGATCAGCGCGGCACGTGTGCGCTGCTTGCGCCGTTCCAACCGGTTGGGCGCCTGGGCCTGCTCGTCGCTCACTGTCACCTCCGCGTCGCGCTCAGTGTAGAGCGACGTTGCTCAGTGGTGAGTGTTTCGTCAGCGCAACGTCACCACGGGCGCCGTGCCACACTCGCTGTGACGCTCGCGCTATCGCATCGTCGCCCGTACCGGCTCATGAGGAGAAGAGATGTCCGAGACCAAGATCACCGTCATCTACGACAATCCGCTGAGCCCAGAGGAATTCGAGGCGAGCTACCCGGAACAGCAGTTGGACGTCGCCCGGTCGTTTCCCGGTCACATCAGGCTCGAGGCGTCCAAGGTCTGGCCCAAAGAGGACGGCAGCCCCACACCCGCGTACCGCATGATCGATCTCTACTATCCCGACTACGCATCAGCCAGCGAGGCCGTGACGTCTCCCGAGGCGGGGCGGTTCTTCGAAGCGATGGGGCGGCTCTCGACCGGCGGAGTCCGTGTGCTGTTCTCCGACATCGAGGTTCCGCAAGCCTAGAGAGCGATCACGCCGTCCGCGCGCTCCAGTCGGGGGTGCGCTCGGGCGTCGCCTCGGCGAGCGCTTCGCGGGTCCGCTCCGCGGTGAAGTCCTTGCCGTACACGGGGGTGCCGGGTTGCTGGCGCCACGATTCGGAGATCGGCCCGGCATCGACGGGATCGAATCCGAGCTGGTCGACCAGATCGTGGACGAGTGCCCGGCCCGGGCCGTCCTCGCCGGCGATGGGAAGCGCGATCCGGTCCGGCACACCCTGGGGCTTGCCCCTCTCGAGAAGGTGCTTCCAGAAGATGCCGTTGAACACCTTGTAGACCGGAGCGCCGATGAGCTCGGCGACCCAGGCGCTTTCGACCTGGCCGTCCTCGATCGCCGCGATCTCGCCGTCGCGCTGTTGCGGGTAGTAGTTGTTGGTTTCGATCACCGGAGCTCCCGGCTTGCGCGCATCGACGATGCCGTCGGCGAGGTCGGGCACGTTCTTCTGCGGGATGCTCACGATCACGAGTTCGGCGTCGGCGGCAGCGTCCTTGGCCCACACCGCGGTCGCTCCCGTCTCCTTCTCGAGATCGGCGAGCGTCTCGGGCGCCCGCGAGTTCGACACCCTCACGTCGTGTCCCAGCTCGCGCAGCCGCCGCGTCAGCGTGCCACCGATGTGCCCTGCTCCGATGATTCCGATCTGCATGTCAGCCTCCTGCGAAGTTCCCCGTTCGTCTGGGCAACACCGCACCGCCGAGACGGTATTCCGGGTCGGCGCTCACCGTCATTGACGAAGGTTCCGCTCGAACTGTGGGCAGCGTCACACCCGGGCCGGGGTATCGCTTCGAGATCGAAGCAAGTTGTCAGGACTGTAGCTGCTTCGATATCGAAGCAAACGACGGAGGAGGACATCATGAAGGCAGTGCGGTATCACGGGTACGGAGACAGCGACGTGCTGCGGTACGAGGACGCACCCCGTCCTGTGCCGGGGCCTGGACAGGTCGTGGTGAAGGTCGCGGCCACCGCGTTCAACCCGGTGGACGCCGGCATTCGCGGTGGCTATCTGGCGCAGGTCTACGACGTCAGCTTCCCGCACATCCCCGGCGTCGACGTATCGGGAACCATCGCCGACATCGGCGAGGGCGTGCGGGATTGGACGATCGGTGACGCCGTGGTGGCGTTCCTGCCGCTCGACGCCGACGGCGCCGCCGCCGAGTACGCGCTCGTGCCGGCGGAATCGCTGGCCGCCGCGCCGACGGCGGTGCCGCTCACCGACGCCGCGGCGCTCCCGGAACCCGCGCTGACGGCCTGGCAGGCCCTGTTCGAGATCGCCGGGCTCACCGGTGGTCAGTCGGTCCTGATCAACGGGGCATCCGGCGCGGTCGGAGGCTATGCCGTTCAGCTGGCCAAGCAGGCCGGGGCCGTCGTCACGGCCACTGCCACGGCGCGTGATGCCGAGCGACTACGTGCTTTGGGCGCCGACCGCATCGTCGACTACATCGACTACGGGCGGTCACCGATCCAGGTCGACGGAGGCCCCTTCGACGTGGTGCTCAACCTCGTCAGCACCACCGACGAACAGACCGAGGCCCTGCTCGGCGCGGTGACCGATGGTGGGTTCCACGTCGGGACAATGGTTTTCGGCCCAGAAAAGCCGCCGCGGGGGATCCGGACGCAGCGGGTCTTCGTGCGCAGTGACGCCGCGCAGCTCACCGAGCTGGTGCATCGCGTCGACGACGGGACGCTGCGCATCGAGATCGCCGACCGGCGTCCGCTCGACCAGGCCGCAGCGGTGCACGACGCCTCCGACAACGGTCGCCTGCACGGCAAGACCTTGCTCCTCCCCGCCGAGTAGAAGTGGACGGCGAACGGACCGCCGCCTGCGTTCCGCTGCCGCCGTGCACAATGCTCAGATGACGCGCGATGCCCAACGCCCCGACGCCGCCGGAGCGTTGGGCACCATCCTGCACGCAGCGCAGCTGCTCCACGACAGCGGGCAGTCGACGAGCATGACCGTGCAAGCGGTGCAACGACTCTCGCGGGGGCTGGGCCAGCCCGCCGTCGTGATTCCGGGATGGGCGTCGGTGACCGTCTACGATCCCCGCGCGGGAGGCGTGAACGCGCTGATCGGGCAGACGCGTCCGATCGGCGTCAACATGCGCCGGGTGGCCACCATGATGCGGGCGGTGGATGACGCCGGCCGCCGTCCCGTGCAGCGCGACGACATCGAGCACGTCATCGACACGGCCGAGCGGCTCGCGCCGTCCTCGATCGTCGCGTTCGTCGCGGCCTGCGGGCTGGGCGCGGCCGCCCTGGCGGTCGTGTTCGGCGCCAACGACATCGGGGTCGTCGGACTGATCGCCGCCGCGGCGGCGCTGGGTGGCGCGCTGCGCCGCGGGCTGGCGAGGCTCGGCGCCGACCCGCTGCTCCAGACGTTCGTGGCCGCGGTGATCGCGGGGGCAGCCGGGGTTGTCGGCGGTGTGATCGGTCTGCAGTCCGCCGCGGGACTGATCGCCGTCTGCCCGGCCATGGTGCTGGTGCCCGGTCCGCAGATCCTCATCGGCGCAATGGATCTGCTCGCGGCGCGGATGACGCTGGCGGTCGCACGGCTGAGCTATGCGCTGCTCGTGCTGGCGACCATCGCAGTTGGTCTGATGGTCGGCCTGTGGCCGGGTGGGCAACCGCTGCCGTTGACGTCACCACCGGCTGCGGTCCCGTTCGCGGTCGACGTCCTCGCTGCGGGCGTCGCCGCTGCGTGCTACCCGGTGTTCTTCTCGATGCCCTACCGCCTGCTCGGCTGGCCCATCGCCGTCGGCATGGCCGCGCATGCGCTGCACTGGTGGGCGATCGACAGCTGGCATGCGAGTCTGCCGGTGGCGGCGCTGCTGGCGTGTCTGCTGACGGGCGCGGTTCTCACCCCGATGGCGTACCTGCGGCACATGCACTTCGCCGCAGTGGGTTTCGCGTCAGTGGTGGCTCTGGTGCCCGGCATGTACGTCTTCCGGACCGTCACCGGAGTCGCCGAGCTCGCCGCGGGGGCCGGTGCACAGACCCTGCTCGAGGTCGCGAACAACGGCTCCACCGCCCTGCTGACCGTTGTCGCGATGGCCGTCGGGTTGGCCGTGCCCACCCGGGTGCGCGACCGGATCCTGGAGCGGGGCCGGCGTGGTTGAACGCCGGCGCCCGTCTCCTCGCGTCAGCCGGCGATGCGGATCAGCTTCTTGTTGACGAACTCGTCCATGCCGAACCGGCCGAGCTCGCGACCGAAGCCTGAACGCTTCACCCCGCCGAACGGCAGTTCCGCACCTTCGGCTCCCACCGCGTTGACGAAGACCATGCCCGCCTCGATCTTGTCGGCGACCCGCTTGGCCTGTTCGGTGTCGGTGGTGAACACGTAGGACCCCAGCCCGAACGGGGTGTCGTTGGCGACGGCGACGGCCTCGTCCTCGTCGGCCACCTTGTACACCGACGCCACCGGACCGAACAGCTCCTCGCGGTAGTCAGCGGGCACGTCGGTGAGCACGGCCGGCGGGTAGTGCGCGCCGTTGCGCTGGCCCTCGCTGATCAGGCGCGCACCCGAGGACACCGCGCGCTGCACCTGCTCCTCGAGCCGCTCGGCGGCCGCGACCGACGACAGCGGCGCCAGACCGTCGGCCTTTTCCAGCACCTTCTTGGTGAACTTGTCGAGGAACTCGTCGTACACGTCCTGGGCGACGATGATGCGCTTGGCGGCGTTGCACGCCTGACCGGTGTTCTCGAAGCGACCGTCGACGGCGGCCTCCACCGTGGCGTCGAGGTCGTCGGTCGACAGCACGATGAACGGATCCGAGCCGCCGAGCTCGAGCACCACCTTCTTGAGGTTCCGGCCCGCGATCTCGGCCACCGCCGCCCCCGCCCGCTCGGAGCCGGTCAGCGACACGCCCTGGATGCGGGGGTCGGCGATCGCCGTGGCGATCTGCTCGTTGGTTGCGTAGACGTTGACGTAGGCGCCCTCGGGGAAGCCGGCGTCGGTGAAGATCTTCTGCAGAGCCTCGGCCGATTCCGGGCACTGCGGAGCGTGCTTGAGCACGATGGTGTTGCCGATGACCAGGTTCGGGCCGGCGAAGCGGGCGACCTGGTAGTAGGGGTAGTTCCACGGCATGATGCCCAGCAGCACGCCGACCGAGCTGCGGCGCACCACGGCCGAGCCCTCGCCGTCGAGCAGGTCGATGGGTTCGTCGGCGAGGAACTTCTCGGCGTTGTCGGCGTAGAAGGTGTAGATCGCCGCGCTGAACTCCACCTCACCGACCGACTGGTCGAGCGGCTTGCCCATCTCGCGCTGGATGATCCGGGCCAGCTCCTCCTTGCGTTCCTCGTGCAGCTCGGCGACGCGACGGATCAGCGCTGCCCGATCGGCGACCGACGTGCTGCGGGACCACTCGCGGTGGGCCTTGTCGGCCGCCGCGATCGCCTGCTCGATCTGCTCGTCGGTGGCGGTCGGGTACTCCTTCACCAGCTCCCCGGTGGACGGGTCGACTACCGCGTACAGGGACGTGCTCATCTTCGATTCGCTCCTCGTTGTCGTGCGTTGGCGCCTCTGTCGACTCTGTTCGCAGCGAGTCTAGGTCGCCGGCCGACACTTGTGTGCCGGCTTCGATGGCAGGCCTGACGCCTACTCCGGCTCGCCCATGTTGAGGGTCAGGGGCCGGCGGAAGAAGCGGGTCAGCCACAGCAACACCACGATTCCGATGACGAACCAGATGATCCCGTACCGGGTCGACTCGGCCGACAGGTAGAGCCACAGCAAGACGGTGAACATGACCCCGAGCCCCGGCAGCACGATATTGCGCAGGATCTGACGCGCTCCGTGCACCTCACGGCGCCGGTAGGCGAAATAGACGATCACGGTCAGATTCACCATCGTGAACGCGATCAGTGCTCCGAAGTTGATCAACGAGGCGACGAAGTCCAGGTTGAATCCGATCGCCAGCAACGACACGAGGCCGACGAAGATGATCGCGTACGACGGCGTCTGGAAGCTGGGGTGCAGGTAACCGAAGAACCGCCCGATCGGCCCCCTGCCGTTGCGTCCCATCACGTAGAGCAGACGCGAGACCGACGCGTGCGAGGCGAGGCTGGAGGCCACTGTGGCCGCGAACGCGGCCGAGGTGAGCAGGATCTTGAACAGGTGCCCGCCGACGTTGTAGGCGATCTCCGGCAGCGCGCTGTTCTCCAGCGACTCCTGGCTGAAGTTCGAGACGTCGGGGAAGAGCGACTGCGTGAAGAACGCGGAGACGAAGAAGATCGCGCCGCCGATCATCAGGGCCAGCAGAATCGCCTTCGGCACCGTCGAGGAGTCCTTGGCCTCCTCGGTGTACATGGTGATCGCGTCGAAGCCGATGAACGAGAACGCCACGATCGTCGCCCCGGTGATGACCAGGTTCAGATGCACGCCCTCATGCCACAGCGGCTCGGTCGAGAACAGGGTGCCGTTGCCCATCCCGTCCATCAGCGACTTGCCGGCCAGGATCAGGAACACCCCGATCAGCACCACCTCGAACACCACGAGCAGCATGTTCACCCGCGAGGTGTTGGTCATGCTGAACAGGCACATCGCGGTGATCGCCGCGACGTAGACGACGACCCAGAGCCACTGGGGTGCCGAGGGGAAGAACGAGTACAAGTAGCTGCGGATGATGAGGGCGTTCACCAGGGGGAGCAGAAGGTAATCGAGCAGCGCCGCCCAGCCGATCAAGAAACCGAAACTCGGGTTGATGGTTTCTGAGGTGTAGGTGTACGCCGAACCAGCGGAGGGGAAGACCTGTGTCATCCTGCCGTAGCTGACGGCCGTGAACGTCATCACCACGAGCGCGAAGATGTAGGCGGTGGGCACGACGTTGCCGGTCTCGGCAGACACGATGCCGAAGGTGTCGAACACGACGGTCGGGGTCATGTACCCGAGGCCGAGACCGACGATCGCCCAGAGCCCCAGCGTGCGGGCCAGCGTCGTTCTTTGCGTCGATCCCGAGGCAGCCTGCGTCATCGTGATACCGCCATCTCGCTCGTGCCGAAACCTACCCTGGGGGCTTACCACAAGAAGGTCCCCGCACTTGCCCTTTTGCGGCGTCCCAGCGGTGTACCGTCACCACCCATGCGGTATGTCGTCGGGTACGGACCGCGCCAGCGCGGTGTCGACGGGGTGAACCTCGCGGCGACCCTGGCCCGGTCCTCAGGTGCGACGCTCGATCTCGTCTCGGTGCTGCCCAGCGACGCCCCGACCTTCCACCGGTACTCGCCCGACCAGGCGTTCAACGCCGAAGTCGAAGAGCAGGGCCGGGAATGGCTGCAGGACGGGCTGTCCCGGGTGCCCGAGGACGTGCGGGCAGAGGCGCATCTGCGCAGGGCGGATTCCATCACCCAGGGCCTGCTGGACTCGGCCGTCGATCCCGAACGTGGCGAGGCCGCCCTGATCGTCATCGGCACCTACCACCGTGTGCGCAGCGGGCGCTTCGGGCTGGGCAGCCTGGCCGACGCCTTACTGCACGCGTCGCCGGTGCCGGTGGCGCTCGCCCCGGCGGAGTATCAGGCCCGGTCCGGCATCACCCGCATCACCTGCGCTGTCGGACAGCGGCCCGGTAACGAGGTCCTGTTCGACAACGCGGTCCGCCTGGCGGGCGAATGGAAGGTCCCGCTGCGGTTGATGTCTCTGGTTGCTGTCGGCGAAGAACGCCGCCGGGAGTGGACCCGGCTGGCCGAAGAGCACGCGACGGCGCTCGTCGACAAGGCGAGAAGCGGCCTTCCTTCCGGCAGTGAGGTCATAAGTGTTGTCGGACATGGGAATTCGCTTGAGGACGCGGTGGAGGGCCTAGCGTTCGACGACAGCGAGATCGTCATGATCGGCTCGAGTCGGCTGGGCCAGCCCCCGCGGCTGTTCCTCGGTCACTCGGCGACCAAGATCATGAGGGCGTTGCCAGTGCCGATGATCGTGTGGCCGCGGGACTAGTGCGCGTAATAGTCGTTGCCGCGGGAGAACTCGATGAAGACACAGGGTTCGTCACCGACGGTCCACGCGTCGTGGCCGGGCGGCAACAACATCACGTGACCGGCCGGGAAGCTCTCCTCGGCGCCATCGGCCATCCGAACAGCCAGCGTTCCGGACACCACGTAAGCGACGTGCGGTAGCTCGCACAGTTCCGTGCCGGCGTAGGACTTCAAGTCGTTCGACCACCGGGCACCGACGCCGAAGGTCACCTGCGTGACCGCCACCCCGTCGAGTTCGACGGTGCGCTTGGAGATCAGTCCGTGGACGTCACTGTCGGAGCCCGCCAGGAAAGCCTTCTGCATCGCGGTGTTGTAGGTGCCCATCACGTTCTCCTCGCTCGACGGCTGCGAGCGGATTGTGCCCGAGCAGGTAGGTAAGCGCCATACATTCGCTCACGACGGTCCCATCACCCTGTCATTCCCGGCCCCCGAGATGCCGCGCGCGTGGGCGGGCGGAAGAAATCCTCGACGGGAATGAGATCGGGCAGGGCCACGGTGCGTCCTCTCCTGACGTGTTGTGGGCGTGAAGGATCCGGCCACCGGCACGGTGCTCGTCGGCGGAACATCTCCTAGGAGGTTGTGACACTGGGAGTTTCGATGGTCAGCAGGGCGCAGGACCTCTCTCCTGTCACTTGGTGACAACGTCGCTGTGTCACTCAGTGACACGACGGTCAAGCGCGGCCTCGCAGCGTCGGTACGATGGACCGGGTTCCCTGCCGACCGGAGCCGCACCGATGAAGCCCACTGTCGCCCGCGAGACCGCCCGGGTGCGTTCGCTGCGACGCGCCCTCGAGTTCACCGCCGACCGGGCGGGACCGCTGGTCGATGCGACCCGCCCGTACGTCGACGGGTTGGAGCACCTCCCGCGGGACGGTCGGTTCCTGATCGTCGGCAACCACACTCAGGCCGGCGTCGAATCGTTTCTGGTTCCCTACCTCGTGCGTCGCTCGCTGGGCGTGCTGGTGCGGCCGCTGGTGGACCGCCAGATGGGCCGGATGCGCGGCCTGTCCGGAGATCTTCTCGCCGCCGCCGGGGGCGTCGTGGGAAGCCCGGAGACGGCTCGGGAGTTGATGCGCCGCGACGAGCCGATCCTCGTGTTCCCCGGCGGGGCGCGGGAGATCTCGAAGTTCAAGGGTGAGCAGAACACGCTGCTGTGGGAGGGCCGGGCCGGCTTCGCCCGGATCGCGATCGAGCACGCCTACCCGATCGTGCCCGCGGCGCTGCTGGGAGGCGATGAGATCTACCGCAGCCTGGTGGCCCGCGACAGCGCCTGGGGGCGGCTCACCGGCGCGGTGTCACGCCGGATGACGGGCCGCACAGACACCGCGATGCCGTTGCTGCGGGGGATCGGACCGACGATGATCCCGCGGCCGCAGCGGATGTATCTGCGGTTCGCTGCCCCGATCGACACCGTGGCGCCCGAGGGCGCCGACCCGCACGAATGGGTGACGACCGTCAAGCGGCGTACGCAGCAGGCACTCGAGCGCGCGCTCGCCGAACTCGGCGAACTCCGCAGGGCGGATCCCTACCGCCGACTGGACCCCCGGGCGCGATCGGTGGCGCTCGAACCTACGCGCTGAAGCGGCGTGACGATGACATAGCGCAATGGCGCGATCCGTCCTTTTGCGAGCGGAAGCGGTTCTCGACAGGCATTCTGATATTGACGCTCAAGCAAAGGGTGGCGCAATGGGTCGGATTGTTCGCTCAGCGACGTACTTCGTTGCGTTTCCGCTGGCCTACGCGCTCGCGATCCTCGTCGGACGGGCAACCCGGCTGGGGGGCGACGAGATCGCGCTGGTGTGGCCGGCGGCGGCCGTGTCCACCATCTGGCTTCTCGCCGCGTATCGATGCGGACCGCGTGAACGTGCGGCCCATTTCCTCCTGCTCACCGGGCTGACGTTCGTCGTGAACTTGTACACCGGCGCGGCCGTCCCGCTCGCCGCGTGGTTCGTCCTGGTCAACGTGGTGCTCGCCGCCGTCACGGTGAGTGTTCTGACATACGGGCGGCGCGAGGTGGCGTTGCGCGATCCCGCCGATCTCGCACACCTCATCGCCGCGGTGATCGTCGGTAACTGCTGCGGCGCGGTTCTCGCGGCCGGCTACTTCACGGTGGTCGACGGCGATCCCCCCGCAGAGACGTTCGCGCTCTTCGCCGTGCGTAACGCCGCCTCGGCGCTGCTCGGGGTGGCCATCTGGCTGAGGCTCCACGATCTGACGTTCGAGCGTCCGCGCCTCACGCCGTTCGCGGTCCTGGAGGCGGTGGCGGTCGGCGGCAGCGTCCTGGGCGTGCTCGTCTGGGCCTTCTGGCTGAACACGGGTGTGCCGATGGCGTTCCTGGTGCTGGTGCCGGCGATGTGCCTCGCGCTGCGATACAGCACGACGATCAGCACCCTCTTCGTCACCGCAGCCGGCATCTGGATCATCTGCGCCACGCTTCTTGACAGAGGCACGTTCATCGTTCCCGACCTGCAGATCCGCGCGTTGCTGGCGCAGGCGATGGTCATCAGCTTGACCGTCATCGTGCTGGCCCTCGCGCTCTACCGAGACTCCCGGGCCCGCCTCATCGACGAACTCGAACTCGCCCGCGACGCCGCGGACCGTGATTCCCAGCTGCTCGCCGCAGTCCTCGACAGCATTCACGACAGCGTGATCCTCATCGGCGCCACCGGCGAGGTCGTGCTGCAGAACGCCCGCGCCTCCGACTCCGGCCTTGTCGGCGACGTCGTCACCGCCTCACGCGACCTCGCGGAGGTGCCCGCGCCCGGCGCGCGGCGTGACGTGGTGGTCGAGGCCGAGCACTCGCGGGTCATCGAGCTGACGACGGCGCCGCTGGCCCGGCAGTCGCCGTTCCGCGTCGTCGCCTTCCGCGACGTCACCGAGGAACGCACCCACGCACAGCAGTTGCGCGAGGCCCGTGACCTGTTCGCTGGGGTTTTGCAGGCCGCATCCGAGCAGGCCATCATCGGCACCGACGCCGCCGGACGCATCACGGTGTTCAACAACGGCGCAGAGCGTCTGCTCGGCTGGACCGCGGCAGAGATGATCGGCCGGATGCCGCTCGAATTCCACTACCTGCCGGAGGTGGAGGCCAGGGCGGCGGAGACAGGAAGCGCCGCGGGCTTCGACGTCTTCGTCCACGGGGTCGGACCCGATTCGGCCGACGTGCGGGAGTGGACGTACGTGCGCCGGGACGGAACGCACGTGGCTGTGAGTCTGGCCATCTCGCAGATGACCGATCAGGACGGTCGCTGCGTGGGGTACATCGGCGTCGCCACCGACATCACCGAACAGAAGGCGGCCGAACAGGCGCTGGCCGAGAGCGAAGAGCGCTTCCGGCTGGCGTTCGACACCGCCCCGATGGGCATGTTCATGTTCGACGTCACCCCGGAGCGCTTCGGCCGGATCACCCGCTGCAACCAGGCCATGGCCGACGTTCTCGGGCGCCGGCCCGACGACGTGCTGCAACTGACGGTGACGGAACTGGACGGACTCGAAAGCCATTCGGAGACAGCGCTGTTGGAACAGTTGTTGACACTGCGAGTGGGTCAGACGCTCGACGCCGAGACTGTGTTCCGCCGCGCCGACGGCGGCACGGTCTGGGGGCTGGTGTCCGCGTCCGTCGTCGCACCGCGTGGGTCGGAACCCTACGGGATCTGCCTGGTGGAGGACATCACCGCGCGCAAGCGGGTCGAAGACGAGCTGCACTACCTGGCCTCCCACGATCCGCTGACCGGGCTGGCGAACCGGGCGCTCTTCATGGGCCGGATCGACAAGGCGCTGGCCGACGCGGAGCGGACGGGCTCCAACAATGTCGGACTGATCTTCCTGGATCTCGACGGATTCAAGACCGTGAACGACACCTGGGGACACGCGCAGGGCGACGAGGTGCTCAAGGTGGTCGGCGACAGGCTCAAATCGTCGATAGGACCGTACGACACGGCGGCGCGACTGGGCGGGGACGAGTTCGCGGTGCTCTGCCCGCGCGACGCCGATGTCGCATCCCTGCGCAGCGCCGCCGAGAGGATCCGCGCCGAGATGCGTCGGCCCGTGCGGCTCGGACCCGGTCGGATGTACGACCAGCTTTCCGTCAGCGCCGGCGTGGTGATCTCGCAGCCGGGGTGCCAGAGCGAAACGCTGCTGCAGCGAGCGGACAAGCTGATGTACTTCGCCAAGCGCAGCGGTAAGGACTGCGTGACGATGGGCAGCGGACCCGCCGAGGAGGCCGCGCTGCTGCGCGAGATGCAGCTGACGCCCGAATTGGGCAGGGCACTGGACCTTCACGAGTTCGCGGTCCACTTCCAGCCGATCGTGGATCTGCGCACCGGCGAATGCGTCGCCGCAGAGGCACTGCTGCGCTGGCAGCACCCTGAGCGGGGCCTGCTGGGCCCCGACGAGTTCCTGAGCATCGCGGAAGCGTCCCGGTTCATGCCGGCCATCGGGCGGGGCGTGTTGAACGAGGCATGCAGGCAGGCGCGGATGTGGACCGGTCCTGCGGAACGTTCCGCCGTGCACGTCAATGTCTCCGGCCGGCAACTGGAAGTGGGCGACCTGCGTGCCGACGTCCTCAACGCACTCGACGTCAGCGGACTGGATCCTCATCGACTCGTCCTCGAACTCACCGAGACGCACGCCGGTCGGGTCGCCGCTTCCCTCGGTGATGATCTGAACATGCTGCGGCAACTCGGTATTCGCATCGCCATCGACGACGTCGGCACCGGCTTCAGCGGTTTGGTGAAGATCGCCGATCTGCCGGTCGACATGCTCAAGATCAGCCGGCACTTCATCGCAGGCTTACCGGCCGACGTCCGGAGCGCCACGATCTCGAAGGCGATCGTGGGCCTCGGCACCAGCCTGGGCATGACGGTCATCGCCGAGGGCATCGAACGCCAGGAGCAGCGCGCCGTCCTTCTCGAATGGGGGTGCGCGTTGGGGCAGGGCTATCTGTTCGGTAAAGCGCGGCCCGGAGCCGGCGGAATCAAATCGCCCTCCTCCCTGTTCCACCCTGCATAGGCGGCATCACCGCCTGAGGGAAACGGAAGAGGCGAGATCGATGAAGAAAATCGGCTTGATGAGTCTGGTGGCCGGTGCACTGTCCGCAGCGGTGATCGGCTTCGCCGGTCCGGCGCAGGCCGACCAGACCGGATTCGGGTTCGGCGGCTACGGCTACGGGCACGACGGCTACGGGTACGGCTACAACAACGACTACCCGTGGATCCATCAGCTGTTCCCGACGGTGAGGGTGCCGCACGTGGACACCACCGTCCACCCCTGATCGAGACCTGACGAGGGCGCCCGCGACAGCGGGCGCCCTCGTCGTATGTCACGGCCAGGGCTGCTCGTTGCGTTCGCGGCGCATCTGGTCGTTCGCACGGTCGCTTGCCCAGAACTCTTCGAACCGCTGCCCGGGATGGGCATTCGGAATGCGATTCAGCACTCGGCTGAGCCACGCCGGTGGCCGGGTCGGCTCCCATTGAGGGACAACTACGCTCAGCGCAGCCATGCTCTTGAGGACGACGAACACGCTGAACAAGCTCGACGACGCGCCGGTCACCGCGACGCCTGCCATGCCGAGGATCAGCGACAGATGCACGACGACGACGCGGCTGAGTGCCCGTTGCGCTGTCTGTTCCAGCCGCGCGAACGGCCATCCGCGCAGGGTCTTGAGATCGATCACGAAGTCGAGCGCGAGAAACGCCAGGACGCAGAGGGCGCCCCATCGCACGTCGCCCCAGTTGATCTCCGCGATCGTGTCGTCGGTGTTCCGATTCAGCAGGGTGATGATGACGGCCAGGAAGATGCCGTGGGCGAGGGTGAACGCGGTGCTGGTGACGACGAAGCCGGCGAGGAAGGTCGAGCGCGTCGTCCTGCGCCTGTCCTCACTCGGTGCGTCGTAGCGAAAGTGGCCGCGCCGCGGAGACCACCGCTGATGCAACAGGATTCGCACCGCGATGAATGCACATCCCGCGGCGGTCTCGAACCAGTACACCAGCAATGTGGTGGCTCCTGACCAGTTCTGCGTGAACCATCCGATCACCGGCACCGCGATGACGGCGAGCAGGGTGGCGGCGTGAGCGAACCGGGTCATCGGTCGGTGTTCATCCCTGCCGTGCGCGCCACTTGTCGAGCAGTCGGCGGTCCCTCTTGGTGGGCCGGCCGGCGCCGCGATCGCGCACGGCGACAGGGATCGCCGCCACCGGCGGCGGGGGAGTGCGGTCGAGGTAGCAGGTGGCCGCATCGGCGGCGCCCACGCGTTTCTGGATCACCCGCACCACTTCGACGATCCGGGTGCGGTCGCCGACCAGGGCGCGCACCGTGTCGCCAGGCCCCACCATCGTCGACGGCTTGGCCGGCCGGTCGTTGACGCGCACGTGCCCGCCCCGGCACGCCTCGGCCGCATCGGGCCGCGTCTTGGTCAAGCGGACCGCCCACAACCAGCGATCCACCCGCGTCGCCTCCATGACGACCATCATGGACTGCAGAGAACTCCGTCAGCGACCCTCGGGAGGAGATCCGCGTGCTTCTGGTGACCGGCCCGACGGGCAACGTCGGCCACGAGCTCGTCGACCTTCTCGGCCGGCGATACCGGCGACCCTGGCGCGTCGGTAGCCGCCATCCCGTGCAGCTCGCGGGGGGCACCTCGGCCGAGCCCGTGCGCCTGGACTTCTTCGATCGCACCACGTGGGCTCAGGCGCTCGAGGACGTCGAGGCGTTGTTCCTGCTCTTTCCGCTGCCGGGGAATCGTGCCGCGCGCCAGGCGATCGTGCCGTTCATTCACGCCGCCGAGCGCGCCGGCTGCCGCCACGTCGTGTACGTCTCGGTGTTCGGCGCCGACCGGGCGCGCTTCATCCCGCACCACACAGTGGAGGCCGCACTGCGCGATTCGGCCATGTCGGCCACCGTTCTGCGGTGCAGCTTCTTCATGCAGAATCTGCACCGGGCGATCTCCACCCACGGTGTCGACATCGCCGATGCGGACGAACTCTTCATCTCTGCCGGCAGGGGCAAGACGACGTTCATCGATGCGCGTGACGCGGCCGAGGTGGCCGCGACCGTACTCACCGACCCGGATGCCCATCGCGACGCGGTGTACCACCTCACCGGGCCGACGCCGTTGACCATGGATGAGGTCGCCGCTGAACTGACGGCCACGCTGGGCCGCCCGATCCGCTACGTCAACCCCAGCCTGCCACGGTTCGCCGTGCGACTGCGGCGCCGCGGAGTCGGCTGGGACACCATCGGATTCATGTCCGCGGTCTACACGTTGACCAAAATCGGTCGCAACCAGCCGGTCACCGACGACGTACAGCGGTTGCTGGGCCGCCCGCCGCGCTCACTGCACGAGTTCCTGCTCGACGCCGCATGGCGCTGGCGAGATCGGGCCTGGACCTAGGCGATCAGCCCCAGCGCGGTTTCCCGGCCGCGGTTCAGGAACTCGATGATGTCGGTTGCCGCTGAACGAATCTGCTTCTGAGTCGCTCGCTCGGGCCCCAGCAGCGCGGTCACCGAGGCGCCCAGCACGGTGAGCGGAGAGTCCGCGGGACGGGGACCCGGCGCAGGACCAACGATCGACAACGCGATTCCGGTGACGAGTCCGTGCAGTGCGAACGCCTGATCAGCTGTGTCCCAATCGGTTCGGGCCAAGTCATGGCGGCGCCACACCGGGAGCACCGCACCGATCACCGCGCTCGGGCCGAGCGCCTCGTGGAGAGCGACCGAGCGCGGATGGTCGGTCAGCATGCCGAGCAGGTCGTCGTCATGGCGTTGCAGCGCGGCCAGCAGCGGTTGGCTCGTCGCGACGTCCAGCATGGTCGGGCAGAACCGGGACGGACGCGCGAGGTCGGGTTCGTCGCCGAGTCGACGGATCAGGTCGTCCAGCAGGCCGAGAAAGCCCCGACCGAGCAGGCCGATGAGCAGATCCTCCTTGGTCGGCCAGTACAGGTAGACCGTGCCCTTCCCGACGTGGGCGCGCTGGGCGACGTCGGCCACGGTGAAGCCGCGCGCACCCCGGCCGAGGAGCAGGTCACTCGCCGCGGCCAGCAGGCGCGCCGCCTTGGTCGAGTGCTGTTCGGGCAGGCCGACGGGCGCAGGGCTCACCGGGGTGACTATAGCGATCGGCGGACCCTGACTGATCAAACTGACCAAATCGGTCGTCTGGTCAGTTCCTCGGGTACGCTCGGTGTCGACCGTCGATCGGCATCCCGGGACGAGGAGACCACCGTGACCAATCCATTCGTTGATCGAGCCGGCCGAGTTCAGGCCGTGCAGAAGGCGATCTTCACCGTCGCCGACCTGATCGGACCCGTCGTCGACCTCTCCCGGATCTACGTCGACGGGCTGGAGAACCTGCCGCGCGACGGACGTTTCCTGCTCGTCGGCAACCACACCACCTCGGGATGGGCCGAGATCGTGTTGACCCCCTACTTCGTGCACCGCGAGCTCGGTGTCCGCGTCCGCGGGCTGGCCACCCGCCAGCTTGCCGACATGCGCGGCATCGGCCGCGACGTGATGGAGGCGGCCGGCGCGGTGGTCGGCGACCCCGAGACCGGCGCCGAGCTGATGCGCCAGGGCGAGACGGTGCTGGTCTTCCCCGGTGGGGGGCGGGACATGCTCAAGTTCAAAGGCGAGGAGTACCAGCTGCTCTGGCAGGGACGCAGCGGGTTCGCCCGGCTGGCCATCGCCCACGACTACCCGATCGTCCCCGTCGGGCTGGTCGGTGGAGACGACGTCTATCACAGCCTGGTGGAGCGCGGCGGCACCTGGGAGCGGATGACCCGCGGCCTCGGCGAACGCCTGCACGGCGTCACCGGCGTCGGGATCCCGCTCATGCGCGGTATCGGCCCGACGATGGTGCCGCGGCCGCAGCGGATGTACCTGCGGTTCGGCTCCCCGATCGACACGACCCGGCCCGCGCGCACACCGGCCGCGCAGTGGGAGGCCACCGTCAAGGAACAGACGCAGACCGCGCTGGAGGAGATCCTCGACGACCTGCGGACGCGGCGCGAGAACGATCCGTTCCGCAATCTCAATCCGCTCGCCTGGCGGCGTGCTCTGCGCCCGGCGCTCGCCGGATGACGCCTCGGGGGTAATCGGGCCGGGAACGGGTACCGCCGGGGTATGGGTAATTCTCGTCCGAAGGTCCTCATCGTCGGCGGAGGCTTCGGCGGACTGTTCTGCGCCCGTCGCTTCCAGAACGTCGACGCCGATGTCACGCTGCTCGACCGTGCGGCATGCCATGTGTTCCAGCCGCTGCTGTACCAGTGCGCCACCGGGACTCTCAGTATCGGACAGATCAGCCGTTCGCTACGGCAGGAGCTCGAACACCATCACAACGTCACCACCCTGCTCGGTGAAGCCGTCCGGCTCGACGCTGACGCGCGCCGCGTCACCGCGCGCCGTCCCGACGAGACCACCTTCGATCTCGACTACGACTACCTGGTGATCGCGGCGGGCATGCGGCAGTCCTATTTCGGCAAGGAGGAGTTCGCGACCTGGGCGCCCGGCATGAAGACGCTCGACGACGCGCTGAGCATCCGCCGTCGTGTCTTCGCCGCGTTCGAGATCGCCGAGACGCTGCCGCCAGGCCCCGACCGCGACCAGTGGCTGACCTTCGCCGTCACCGGGGGCGGCCCGACCGGTGTCGAATTGGCTGGGCAGATCAGGGAATTGGCGACACGGACATTGGCCAATCAGTTCCACAGCATCGATCCTGAGGAGGCGCGGGTGCTGTTGTTCGACGGCGGCGACCGGGTGCTGAAGAGTTTCGCGCCGGCGCTTGCCGATCGCGCACAGCACACGCTCGAGGAGCTCGGTGTGGAACTGCATTTCGGCGCCCACGTCACCGATGTACGGCGCGACGGCGTGACGGTCAGCCCGAAAGACGGTGGCCCGAGCGAGGAGTATGCGACGCGCACGGTGCTGTGGACCGCAGGCGTGGAAGCCGTGCCCTTCGCGCGGCATGTCGCCGCCGCGCTGGGCGCGCAGACCGACCGGTCGGGACGCATCGCGGTGGACGCCGACCTGTCGGTGCCCCGGCATCCGGAGGTGTTCGTCATCGGTGACCTCGCCGGGCGCGACGGACTCCCCGGGGTAGCGGAGAACGCCATGCAGGGCGGTCTGCACGCCGCGGCCTGCATCCGCCGCGAACTGCGCGGCGAGCGCCGGAAGAACTACCGCTATCGCGACCTCGGATCGGCGGCCTACATCAGCCGCGGCAACGCGCTGCTGCAGGCGGGTCCGATCAAACTCGCGGGCTTGCTCGGATGGCTCGGGTGGGGATTCATCCACATCGCCTTTCTCACCGGGGTGCGGAACCGGTTCAGTACCGTCGGCACCTGGCTGGCCACGATCGCGAGAGCCAATCGCAGTGACCGGGCATTCATCCTCGGCGGATCCGGACATCCGGACGAGCCGTACACCTGGGAATCGCCTGTGCACCAGAGCTATACCGCGCGGCAGGAGAAGTCGGCCTAGCGCAGCCGGTTCGATGCGGCCTGGGCGCGCCGTCGGGCGTAAGCGACTCCGGCGGCGGTCGTCGTTGCACCGACGACCAACAGCGTGATGGTCCAGAGTCGCCGATCGGTCACTTCCATGCGGCACAGTCGCGCGTAATCCGGGTCGACCGCCGCGTCATCGTCCCCGGGGGGAACGGGCATGTCCGGTGACACCGCGGTCCCGCAGCTGACGACCACACGCCGGGGGTCTACCGAGACCGGGGTCAGCAGTCCCACGCCGCCGACCAACATGGCGGCCACTCCCGTGAACAGCAGTATCCATCGCATGAAGCGCACCTCACCTGTCTTGTGTCGGGCAGGCCTCGACGGGGACGGCCATCGTGACGTCGTCGGCCTGGTCGAAGCGGAACGTCATGTCGGCCGACATGCCCGGTCGTAGCCCGGGATCGATGACGTCCAGCCGCACTGCGGGAACGGCTCCCGCCTGGTCGACCTGCGCGGCACTGGGCTGGCCGAAGCCGATGCTGGACTTGGCGGGTATGTCCACGCCGACCAGGATGTTCGAATCGGCGACCGCCTCTGTGTAAATGGAGTCGAGGCGCACCTGGCCCGCCGGCCGCGCGTTGCTCACGGTGAAGCGAAGCCTGCCGCCCGTGCCCTGCTGGATGGCGCAGTGTCCGGGCACGAAAGTGGGGACGATGAAGGCATTCTCGATGGTGACGGCTCCCGGTGCGGATCCCGAGCCGCGGTTGGACGAACCCGGCCGGGAGGTGTCGGAACAACCGGTGAGAGTCACTATGGAAAAGGCGCACAACGACAGCACGATTCCCGTCAGGCGACGGGATGATGGCCGCATCGTCATTCTCCTCGTGTCGGGTGTATCGGTCAGCCGTCGGCATCCGCGCCGTGCCAGGGGTGGTTGCCCCGCAGGCGTTCGCGGAGGTCGACGAGAAGATCGGAGGCGCGGTCGAAGTCGGCTCGAGGTCCGTCACGTGTCCAGGCCTCGACGATCTCTCCTGCAATGCTGCGCAGCTTGACATTGCCGTTCTGCGACAGCACCCGGAGGATGTCGAACGCACCGCCGGCGTCCAAGCCGAAAGTCTGCATCAACATCCCTTTGGCCTGTTCGATGACGGGCTGGGTAGTGAGCTTTTCGCGTAACTGGGCGACCTCGCGGCGCAGATCCTCCACGTCGGGGTCGGTGACATCCGAGGCAGTGAGCGCACCGGTCATGGTCGTTCTTCCTGCTTCCGTCGTGGACAGGAGTGCTACCTCCTTTCTACGTGAATAGATGCGTTGTCGCAATGATTGCCCACAAGTCAGCATTTGCGCGGGTGGAGATGCTGTGCTCGCTATGTCACGCTCAGTCCGAGCCATCGAGGGTGACGATCACCTTCACGTCGCCGGGTTCGGCGGTGAACGCGTCAGCGGCGCGGTGCAGGGGAACGCGGCGGGTGATCAGGCCGGCCAGCCAGTCCTTGTCGGCCCTGGCCAGCGCATCGGCGGCTTGACGGTAGTGCCGCAGGTTGGCGTTGACCGAGCCGACCACGGCGTCGTTCTCGAGCACCAGCTCGCGGTTGACCGCGCCGGCGTCGATCTTCAGCCCTCGCCCTGCCGCGGAGACCCCGGTGAGGCAGACGATTCCGTAGGTCGACGTATTCGCGATGGCCCCGAAGACCACGGGTCCGGCACCGGTCGCCTCGATGACCACGTCGGGCTGGAGCCGTGCCGCGACGGTGTCGATGTCGTCGTGGTGATAGGTCGCGCCCAGCGCTGCGACGATGCCCGGTTTGGGTCCGTCGGTGACCCGATCCAGGACGTGCGTGTCGAGCCCCCGCTGCACCGAGAGCATGGCCGCGAGCAGACCGACGGGCCCGGCTCCGGTGATCAGCGCGCGTTCGGGCTCGAAGTAGGCGCGCTGTCCGATCCGCCACACCTGTTCCCAGGCCTTGGCGACCACGGTGGTCGGTTCCATCAGCACGCCTACGTCGGCGAGTCGCTCGTCGATCGTGATCGCATAGTCGGCCTCGACACACCAGCGCTGCGCGCCGTAGCCGTCGATCTCCTTGATGCCCCGCTCGGTGTAGCGGCCGTTGCGGCACATGTCGAACTCGCCACGGGCGCAAGCCCGGCACGGCACCGGGTCGGGCCTGCGCACGACGCCGACCACCAGGTCACCTGTGTGAAAGCTGCTCCCGGGTGGGGCCTCGGTGACCCGACCCAGCGATTCGTGGCCGATCACCAGCCTGTCCCGCCCGGCTGGTGCCCATCCGTAGCGCCCGCTGACGATCTCCTTGTCCGTTCCGCACACGCCGACTGCGAGACCGTCGACCAGCAGGTCGTCGGGTCCGGGTCGCGGCTCGCCCATATCGTCCACACGGAGTGTTCCGGCGCTTCCCGGCCGCACCGTCATTGCCTGCATGTACCATGACTTGCCAGTACGCACTTGTTGCAAACAAGCAATATTTGTGCACTGAGAACTGATGACTCTGACGAGCGGGGGCGGGATGGCCGAGCGCAGCACTTCGGGTGTGACGAACGACCAGATCGAGTCCGTGATGCGGGCTTCCCGCGCGCTGGTCGGGATCACCGCGGCGTCGATCATGACCGTCGACGACGTGGTGACCGTGCCCCAGCTCCGGGTGCTGATGATGATCGCCACCCGCGGCGCGATGAACCTCGCCGCTGTTGCAGACGCGCTGCAGGTCAATCCGTCCAACGCCAGTCGGCTCGTCGATCGGCTGCTGAAGATCGGCCTGGTCGACCGGCGTGAAGACCCCGCCGACCGGCGCAACATCGCGCTCACGTTGACCGCGGACGGGCAGGCGCTGATCGACGGGGTGATCCGGCACCGACGCAACGCGATCCGGCGGGCTCTGCGACAGATGGCGCCCGAGCAGCGCGACCTGCTGGCTGCGGTCCTCGAGGACTTCGCGACCGCCGCCGGTGAGCCGGCTCAGGAGTACCGGCAGATGCTGGTCTGACACCAGAGCCCAGCGCGAACTGGCCTGTTCGGACGATCAGTGCACCGGCAGGTGAGACGACACCCTCGCGTGCCCGACGACGAGCGGACGCACGATGGCCGGCATTCCGTGCCAGGCCGCATCGCCGGTCTCGGTGGTGAAGCCGCAGGCACTCATGGTCTCCAAAGTCGCTCTGTTGCAGACACATCCGCCCGCGAACGCCCGCCACGGCCGCAGCATCGCGTCCTGGCACACGGCGAGCCACCGCGACTGCGCACGCACGTGCTCGATGAACAGCAGCTGCCCGTCCGGGCGCAGCACCCGGGCGATCTCGCGCAGGGCGCGTTCGGGGTCGGCCACGGTGCACAGCACCAGTGTCGCGACGACGGTGTCCACGGACGCGTCGGGCAGGGGCAGCCGTTCGGCAGGAGCGTCGATGATGCGGGCGGCGCGGCCGTGCCGATCGAGCCGCCTGGCCAGCCGCCGCCGCATCCCGGGCTCGGGCTCGGTGAGGAGCAGCTCATCGACGCTGTCGGGATAGTGAAGGAGGTTCAGGCCCGTGCCGGCGCCGATCTCGAGGACGCGCCCGTGGGCGGCGGTGAGCACAGCGCGCCGCCGACGCCGCATTCCGACGGCCTCGCCCCACCACAGGAACGGGTCGTAGAGCAGTGCCATCACGCGCAGCCAGGCCTGGTTCATGTCCTGAAGGTAGGGGTGGGAGCAGGGTGGGCGCATCGCCCGAGCCGGCTATTGCGGCCCGATGGCCGGTTCGGGTGACGTCAAAGCAAGCCCAGCTGAGCCGCGACGGCGACCGCGGCGGTGCGGGACGGGCTGCCGAGCTTGCGGCGGATGTTGGCGACGTGACGGTGCACGGTGTGCGGGCTGACGACCAGGTGCTCGGCGATCTCGTGGTCGCTGAGTCCGCGCGCCACGCAGCGGAGCACCTCCCGCTCGCGCGACGAGAGCGGTCCGGGGTCGGGCGACTGCTCGTCCGGTTGCGCCTCCGCCAGTCCGGTTCGGCAGGCGCGAACGACGGGGTCCACGTCACCGTGCCAGGGAAAGTGCGACGTACCTTGCAGCGGAACGAATGTCGCGCCGGGGATGGCGGCTGCGACCTCGCGTCCGAGTCGGTAGGGGACGGCCCGGTCGTCGCGGCGGTGTACCACGGTGGTGGGTGCGCGCACGCCGGCAAGGCAGTCGCGCACGTCGAGTCGGTAGACCAGCCTCAGCAGCGCTGCGGCCGTCTGCGCGGTGGCCGACTCGCGTTGCAGGCGCCCGAAACGGTCGTGCTCGGCGCTGTCGGCGCCGCTGAGGAAGATGTCACCGAGTACCCGCGATCCGAGGCCCCAGTGCGCGTCGATCGCCGCCACGATCGCGTCGGCCACCCCCGGCGGAGTCAGCTCAGCGCCATAGGCGTAGCTGCCGTAGAGCACCAGCCGGTCCACGCGCTCGGGATACGTCGCAGCGAACGCCACCGCGGTGCAGCTTCCCGACGATCCGCCCACCAGCGACACCCGGTCCAGCCCGAGCCCATCGCAGAGCGCGCGCAGCGTCGCCACCTCGTGCTCGAGCGTCAGGTCGGATTCGCGCACCTCCCGGTCCGACATGCCGGCGCCGAGGCGGTCGTAGCGGATCAGCGTCCGGTCGGCGGCGACGCCGTCCCAGAACCGGCGCACGCCGGGGTGTTGCCAGTCGAGCTCCAGGTGACTCACCCACCAGGCCGGGGCGATCAGCGGCGGCTCAGCGCTGTCCGCCGGCCCGCGCACCTCGTACGCCAGCCGGCGGTCACCGAGGGACAGGAACCGAATCCCGGGCGGGCCCAGCACCCATCGAGCCTACGACGTTCGTGCCCGACGCCATACTGCTGCCGCGCACGATCAGCTCCGGTTCGAGGACCACCGACTCGGGCTGTCTGCCGGCCAGCACCTCGAGCAGCAATCCCACGGCGCACCGACCCATTTCGTGCATCGGGGAGCGGATGGTGGTCAACGGGACCGCACCGCCCTCGGCCAGCGGCGTGTCGTTGTAACCGACGAGGGCGACGTCGTCGGGCACGTGGATGCCGCGGTCGCGCAGAACTCCGAAGGCGCCGATGGCCGCGAAGTCGTTGGTCGCGAAGATCGCATCCGGCACCGAACCGCCGGCCAGGATCTGCTCGATGGCGGCACGGCCGCCGGCAGGATCGAAGCCGGAGTACACGATGCGCTCGGGCGGAACGTCGATCCCGTTGGCCCGCAGGGCTTCCACACAGCCGGTCGATCGGAGTCGGGCCGTCGAGGTGAACTCCAGGCCCGCCAGGATCGCCACGTCGCGCCGGCCGGTCTCGGCGAGGTGCTGGCCGACGAGCCATCCGCCCTTGTGGTCGTCGACCGTCGCCGACGGATAGTTCCCCGCGCTGCGCGACACCAGCGCGAACTTGATGCCCTGCTCGTGCACCTCGTCGAGGAACTCGTGGTCGAGGTGGGCGTCGCCGTAGATCAGACCGTCGACGCGGCGGTCGATCATCATGCGGGTGCGTGCGCGCTGGTTCTCGGTGACGTCGCGCGAGTTCGTGACGAACGTCGACAGCCCCGCCTCGGAGGCGGCTTCCTCGATGCCCTCGTAGATGGTTGCCAGCACGTAGTCCTGCAGCCGTGGCACCAGCACGCCGATCAAGCCGGAGCGGCGGGTGCGCAGACTCGACGCCTGCGGGTTGGGGGAGTAGCCGTGCTGTTCGGCGAACGCGCGGATCCGCGCGACCGTGTCGGCGGAACCCCAGCGCAGCGCCTCGCTGCCGGGAGTGGCCAGGACGCGAGACACCGTGGACGGACTCACACCGAGCTCATCGGCGATCTTCCGTAGGGTCATCGGACCCTGTTGTGCCGCCACCGCCATCCACCTCCGTGATGTGGGACTCACCCTAACAACACGCCCGAATGTTACGTGGCGATTTACACAAACGTTTGTCCGAAGTTACACAAACGATTGCGGACAACGATTGTGTCGTGGTTCACTCGGTACATGTCAGAACGCGGGATGACGCGGATCGCGGTGATCGCCACCGGCGGCACCATCGCCTCGACCGCCACCGAGGGCGGCGTCGTCGCCACGCGCACGGCCGCCGCGGTTCTGGAGGGCGCGGTCTTCGGCGACATCGAGGTCGAGACCCATGACCTGATGACGGTCGGTTCCTACCGCATGACGCTGGGGCATCTCCGGTCCATCAGCGACGCGGTCGACGCGTTGCTGCGACGTTCGCACGACCCCGTCGACGGCATCGTGATCACGCACGGCACCGACACGATGGAGGAGACCGCGATCCTGCTCGACCTGGTGCACGACGACGAGCGACCGGTCGTCCTCACCGGTGCGCAGCGGGCCGGCGACGCGCTCGACGGCGACGGCCCGCGCAACCTCGCGGACGCGGTGCTCGCCGCCGCGGCACCGCAGTGCCGGGGTCTCGGCGTGCTGATCGTCTTCGCCGGGCGGGTGCTGCCCGCGCGGGCGACCCGCAAGGTGCACACCACTGCGCTCGATGCGTTCCGGTCGGCCGCCTGCGGCACCGTCGGGACGGTGTCCGACGGCACCGTGACCGTCGACGCGGTGCCCCGGCGTCCCCCGCCGCTGCCCCGCCCGACCTCCGCATTCGACGGTACGCGGGTCGATCTGCTCGAGATGTATCCGGGCGCCGACGATGTGCTGATCGCCGCAGCCGTCTCGGCCGGCGCTCGCGGCATCGTGCTGGCCGGCACCGGCATCGGCAACGCCAATCCGGTGGTGGTGACGGCGATCCGCGGACTCGTCGGCACGGACGTGGCCGTCGTGCTGTCGACCAGGGTGCCCGAGGGGCCGGTGCGGGGCGTCTACGGCGACGGCGGCGGGGCCGACCTGGTGGCCGCCGGTGTGCCCACCGCATCGGGACTACCGGCCACTCAGCTGCGAATCCTGCTGGCGCTGTGGCTCTCTGAGAACAAGGCCGAGCCCGACCGGGTCAGATCGATGATCGCGGCCTGTGCAGACCTTGCCGATGAAGAAGACAACAAGGAGGAATGACTCATGGCAAAAGAAATCTTCGTGGCGTTCGGCATCGACGTCGACGCGGTCGGCGGATGGCTCGGTTCCTACGGCGGTGAGAACTCGCCCGGCGACATCTCCCGCGGAGTATTCGCCGGCGAGGTCGGCGTGCCCCGCCTGAACGCCCTGCTGGAGCGGTACGACCTGCCCGCCACCTGGTTCTGGCCCGGCCACTCCATCGAGACGTTCCCCGAGCAGTTCGACGCCGTGGTCGCCTCCGGCCACGAGATCGGGGTGCACGGCTACAGCCACGAGAACCCGATCGCGATGACGCGCGAACAGGAATCCGAGATCCTGGATTACTGCCTGGATCTCATCACCACCCGCACCGGGAACCGGCCCACCGGTTACGTCGCACCGTGGTGGGAGTTCAGCCGGGTCACCAACGAACTGCTGGTTGAACGCGGCATCACCTACGACCACTCGCTGATGCACCGCGACTTCGAGCCGTACTACGTGCGCGTCGGCGACTCGTGGACACCGATCGACTACGACAAGCCGGCGGCCGAGTGGATGAAGCCTCTGGTGCGCGGTGAGGAGACCGACCTGGTCGAGATTCCGGCCAGCTGGTACCTCGACGACCTGCCCCCGATGATGTTCATCAAGGGCAGCCCGAACAGCCACGGGTTCGTCAACCCGCGCCATATCGAGGAGATGTGGCGCGACCAATTCGACTGGGTCTACCGCGAATCGGAGTACGCGGTGTTCACCTTCACCATTCACCCCGACGTCTCAGGACGGCCCCAGGTGTTGCTCATGCTCGAGCGTCTGATCGAGCACATCAACTCCCATGACGGTGTCACCTGGGCCAATTTCAACACCATCGCCGAGGACTTCAAGAAACGGCGTCCGCGCAACTGATCCACCCACACGAAGGGTTTCAGTCTCATGTCAACACCTCACACCCCGAAGGTCCCCGGATTGCGGCGGGTCACCGGGAAAGAGACGCGCCGGGCGTCGGGCATCTCCTTCATCGCCTGGACCATCGCGGTGTACGACTTCATCCTGTTCGGCACTCTGCTGCCGCGCATCTCGGAGTCGTTCGGCTGGTCGACGAGCCGTGCGCTGCTGGTCTCCACCCTGGTCAGCGTCGGTACCGCGATCGTCGTCCTCGCCGTCGGCCCTATGGTCGACAAGCTGGGGCGGCGCAAGGGGATGATCATCTCCGTCGGCGGCACCGCCGCGTCCTCGGCGGCCACCGCCGCGACCATGGGTGCGGCGTCACTCATCGGTGTCCGATCGATCAGCGGGCTGGGCCTGGCCGAGCAATCGGTGAACGCCACCTACCTCAACGAGCTCTACGAGGTGACCGAGGACGAGGCGATCAAGAAGCGCCGCGGGTTCGTCTACTCGATGGTGCAGACCGGCTGGCCGACGGGTGCGCTTCTGGCCGCGGGCTTCGTCGCCGTGATCACCGCGATCTTCGGGGCCGACGCCTGGCGAATAGCCTTCCTGCTGGCCACGATTCCCGCCGTTCTCGTCGCCCTGCTGTGTCGCACGCTCAAGGAGAGCCCACAGTTCGAGGCGCAGCACCGCATCCGCGCGTTGCGCCGCGAAGGCAAGAACGACGAAGCGGTCGCCCTGGCCGCCGCCACCGCGACCGTGGAGCAGACCGCGGCACCGATGAAGCGGATCTTCACCGGCAAGCACCTGCGCAACACAGTCGTGCTGTCGCTGGCGTGGCTGCTGAACTGGTTCGGCATCCAGACATTCTCGGGACAGGACGGAGTCGGCGAGCGTCGCCCACTCGACGTCACGAACCCGCATCGGTCGCCTTCCGCTTNATGGCCACGCGGGCCGACACCCGCGGCGGCAGCACGCTGTCGCGGTACTCCTTGGGCAAGGGCATCGACGCCTCCAGCACGCTGATCCTGGTGGTGCTGTCCAACATCGTCGGCATCGCGGGTTACCTCGCCCACGGCTGGGCCGGCGACCGGTTCGGCCGCCGCAACACCATCGCCGTCGGATGGCTGGCGGCCGGGGTGTTCTTCGCGGCGATGCTGCTCGGGCCGTCAAACCCCGGCTACGTCCTCGTCACCTACATGATGGGGCTGTTCTTCCTGCTCGGGCCCTACGCCGCGATCATGTTCTTCCAGGCCGAGTGCTTCGACACCGACTGCCGCGCAACGGGAAGCGCGTTCATCGGCGCGATGTCGCAGCCGGGTGCGATCATCTCCGGCTTCATCCTCACCGGGCTCACCGCGGCCAGCATCGGGTACTCCACCGCGGCGCTGTGGGTGGGAGCGCTGGGCACGGTCATCTCCGGTGTCGTGGTGCTCGGCGCCCGCAAGGTCGCCCCGCCCAGCGCCTCGGAGGCGATGCAGCGCGCCCAGACCATCACGGAGGTGCAGTGATGTCCGATCAGCCGGTCGCGATGATCACCGGCGCCGCGTCGGGAATCGGTGCTGCGACAGCAGTATGCCTGGCGGAGAGGGGGATTCGTGTCGGCATCGGCACGTTCCCGGGCGATCCGCACGACCCCGAAACGACGCTGAAAGACGTGCGCGACGGCGGCGGGGAAGGGATGATCGTCGAGGTGGACGTCAGGTCCACGGACTCCGTCGACGCCTTCGCGGAGACGCTGGTCTCGACGTGGCGCCGGCTCGACGTAGCCGTCGCGAACGCCGGCATCCTGCGCGAGGCCGCCTTCGACACCCTCTCCGACGAGCAGTGGCACGACCTTCTCGACGTCGACCTGCACGGGGTGATGCGCACGGCACGGGCGGGCCTGCGGCACATGGGCGATGGCGGATCGGTCACGGCAATCTCGTCCATCGCCGGTGGGGTGTACGGCTGGCAGGCGCACGCGCACTATGCCACCGCCAAGGCCGGAGTGCTGGGTCTGGTACGCAGCCTCGCCGTCGAATACGGGCCGCGCGGGATTCGCGCGAACGCGATCATCCCGGGGCTCATCAGAACGCCGCAGTCCACAGACGCGGTCAACTCGCTGGGCCCCGAAGGGCTCGAACGTGCCGGCGGCTACATCCCATGGGGCCGCGTCGGTGACCCGCGCGAGGTCGCCGAGGTCATCGCCTTCTTGTCCAGCCCGCAGGCGTCCTACGTCAGTGGTCAGGCGATCGTCGTCGACGGCGCACTGACCGTGGCGATGCGCGACTGACACAACATGATCGGTGGATGAGGTGATGAGTACGGTGCTCGAAGGTAGAAGTGCACTGGTCACGGGCGGGGCGTCGGGCATCGGCCGGGCGATCGCCGCCGCCTACGTCGACGCGGGCGCGGAGGTGGTCATCGCCGACCGCGACCCACGGGTGGCCGAGGTCGCCGCGGAGATCGGCGCCCGCCGCGGCGAGATCCTCGACGCGACATCGGAACAGGCCGTCGACGCTCTAGTCGACACCATCGTCGGCGATCAGGGCCGGCTGGACATCCTGGTCTGCTCCCACGGCATCCTCACGCAGTCACCCGCGGTCGAGATGCCCGCCGCGATGTGGCGGGAGACCATCGATGTCGACCTGACCGCGGTGTTCCTCCTGAACCGGGCGGCGCTGCGGCCCATGCTCGATCAGGGCGGCGGCCGGATCATCAACGTCGCTTCGCAACTGGCCCTCAAAGGCGGTGTCTCACTGGCGCATTACGCCGCGGCCAAAGCCGGCGTCATCGCGATGACGAAGTCGATCGCGTTGGAGAACGCCGGGCACGGCGTGCTCGTCAACGCGATCGCGCCCGGGCCGATCGACACGCCCATGGTCGAGGGCATCGACGACCAGTGGAAGCGTGACAAACGCGCCGAACTGCCGCTGGGTCGGTTCGGCACGCCCGCCGAGATCGCGCCGACCGCCGTCCTGCTCGCCTCCGACCCCGGCGGCAACCTCTACGTTGGGCAGGTGCTCGGCCCCAACTCGGGCGACGTGATGCCCTGATGTGCGGCGGATGCGCCGGGGCGCCGCCGGATTGGGCCGCCGAGTGGGTCAGCGGCCCGCGCCGGCGCATGGCAGTCGCCCGGCGCATGACCGCGCTGTTGAAGCGCGACCGCGTCGTCGCCCTGCCGTCGGGCTGGACGGTCACCTCGGCGACCGGTGCCACGGTGGTGTGCCGGACCTACGACGACCTCGTCGCCGCGGTGAGCGGGCGTACCGGGATCGACCCGGGCACCGTGAGTGCGGCAGGCTTGGACGGCATCCCCGCCGCGAACGGAGCCCCCGCATGACCGACACCCACCGCATCGCCGTGATCCCCGGCGACGGCATCGGAACCGAGGTCGTGCTGGAGGGGCTCAAGGTGCTCGACGCGGCGGCGGCCGCCTTCGATCTCACCCTGGCCTACGAACACTTCGACTACGCCAGCGCCGACTACTACACCCGCACCGGCGCGATGCTGCCCACCGACTGGTTCGACGAGCTCCGAGGGTTCGGCGCCATATTCTTCGGGGCCGTCGGCTGGCCCGACGTGGTCCCCGACCACATCTCACTGTGGGGCAGCCTGTTGCAGTTCCGTCGGCACTTCGATCAGTACGTCAACATGCGGCCGGTGAAGCTGATGCCCGGCGTGCCGAGCCCGCTGGCGGGGCGGGCCCCCGGCGACGTCGACTTCGTGGTGGTGCGCGAGAACACCGAGGGCGAGTACTCCAGCATCGGCGGCAGGATGTTCGAAGGCACCGACCGCGAGACCGTCATCCAGGAGACGGTGATGACCCGCGTCGGAGTGGACCGCATCCTCCGCTACGCCTTCGACATCGCTCGACGCCGCCCGAAGCGGCATCTGACGTCGGCGACGAAGAGCAACGGAATCTCGATCACCATGCCGTACTGGGACGAACGTGTTCTGCAGATGGCCGAGAACTATCCCGATGTCGAGGTGGACAAGTACCACATCGACATCCTCACGGCGAACTTCGTCCTGCACCCCGACTGGTTCGACGTGGTGGTCGCGAGCAATCTGTTCGGCGACATCCTGTCCGACCTCGGCCCCGCGTGCGCCGGCACCATCGCGATCGCGCCCAGCGCGAACATCAACCCCGAGAAGCGATACCCGAGCCTGTTCGAGCCCGTGCACGGGTCCGCCCCGGACATCGCGGGACGGGGCATCGCCAATCCCATCGGCCAGATCTGGTGTGCCTCGATGATGCTCGACCATCTCGGTGAGCCCGCGGCCGCGAACGCGATCGTGGCGGCCATCGAGGACACTCTCGCGCGCGGCGGCGATGTGCTGACCCCCGACATGGGCGGACAGGCGACCACGGGCATGCTGGGCGATGCGATCGCCGAACGGGTCCGTGCGGCCGCCGGGGCCTGACCGGAACGCCCTGGCTCCCAGCACTTTCCCAGCAGACACTCAGGGACGCCGGCCGATGTTGTGGAGTCCGGTGCCGTGTCGTACCGTCAACGAAGTTGATTAGTCACCCTATAGATCGCCGGACCGACGTGGACGCGTCCGTGGGCGTCGCCGCTCCTGAAAGGGTCACGCATGCAGCGGGTCTCGATTGCCCGGCGGCTCGGCCGACGCTGGACGCTGGTGGTCGCCGTCGTGGTCATCGCGGTCGCCGGGTTCTCCGTGTACCGGCTGCGCGGCATCTTCGCCTCGGAGGACGTCACGACGACCGCCAGCGGATCCGACAGCCAGATCGTCCCGTTCAACCCCAAGCATGTCGTCCTCGACGTCTTCGGGTCGCCCGGCACCACCGCGACCATCACCTACCTCGACGTCCACGCCCAGCCGCAGAAGGCGGTCGACGTCCCGCTGCCCTGGTCGTATGACGCCGTCACCACCGACCCCGCCGTGTTCGTCAACGTCGCCGCCCAGGCGAACGGCGACTCCATCGGCTGCCGCATCACGATCGACGACGCGGTCAAAGACGAGAAGCAGGTGAACACCCTGAACGCCTACACCTTCTGCCTGGACAAGTCCGGATGAACGTCCGGATGAACAAGGTCCCTGCCCTCATCCGCCGCTTCTCGGTGCTGATCGCGCTGTTCTGGCTGGCGACCGCCGTTCTCACCAACGTCTTCGTGCCGCAGCTGGAGACGGTCGCCGAATCTCACAATGTGTCGCTGAGCCCGAAGGACGCGCCGTCCCTGCAGGCCAGCAAGCGCATCGGCAAGGACTTTCAGGAGTACGACTCCGACAGTTCGGCGATGATCGTCCTCGAGGGGGATCAACCGCTGGGTGCGGATGCGCATCGCTACTACGACGGCCTGGTTCAGAAACTCGAGCAGGACACCAAGCACGTCCAGCACATCCAGAACTTCTGGGGGGATCCGCTCACCGCGGCCGGCTCGCAGAGTTCGGACGGCAAGGCCGCGCTGGTGCAGGTCTTCCTGGCGGGCAATCAGGGTGAGTCGCTGGCCAACGAGTCCGTCGACTCGGTGCGCCGAATCGTCGACGACACCCCGGCCCCGCCGGGGGTGAAGGCCTACGTCACCGGACCCGCGCCGTTGATCACCGACCAGTTCGAGGTCGGCCGGCAGGGCACCTTGAAGACGACACTGATCACCATCGGCGTCATCGCGGTGATGCTGCTGTTCTACTTCCGCCGCCTCACCACGGTGTTCTTCGTGATCTTCACCGTGATGATCGAGCTGACCGCGTCACGCGGTGTGGTCGCCGTGCTCGCCAACGCCGGCATCATCAACCTGTCGACGTACTCGACGAACCTGCTGACCCTGCTGGTGATCGCGGCGGGCACCGACTACGCGATCTTCATTCTCGGCAGATTCCACGAAGCGCGCTACGCCGGACAGGACCGCGTCGAGGCCTTCGACACGATGTACCACGGCACTTCGCACATCATTCTCGGCTCGGGCCTGACGATCGCCGGTGCGGTGCTGTGTCTGACGTTCACGCGGTTGCCGTACTTCCAGAGCCTCGGCGTGCCCGCGGGCATCGGCGTGCTCGTGGCGGTGGTCGCCGCGCTGACCCTCGCCCCGGCGCTGCTGTCCATCGGCCGGCACTTCGGTCTGTTCGAGCCCGCTCGCCCGATGAACACCCGCGGCTGGCGGCGCATCGGCACCGCGATCGTCCGCTGGCCCGGCCCGATCCTCGTCGCGACCATCGCGATCGCCCTGATCGGTCTGCTGGCGCTGCCCAACTACAAGACCAACTTCGACAACCGCACCTACATGCCGGCCGACGCCCCGGCCAACGTCGGCTACGCTGCCGCCGAGCGGCACTTCTCCCAGGCACGGCTGGAACCGGAACTGCTGATGGTGGAGGCCGACCACGACCTGCGCAACCCGACCGACATGATCCTGCTCGAACGGGTGGCCAAGGCGGTGTTCCACACCGACGGCATCGCGCAGGTGCAGTCGATCACCCGTCCGCTCGGCACGCCGCTGGACCACACGTCGATCCCGTTCCAGCTCAGCGCCAGCAGCGCCGCACAGATCAACGCGCTGCCGTTCCAGCAGGCCCGCACTGCCGACCTGCTCAAGCAGGTCGGCGTGATCAACGACTCCATCAACACCCTGCGCCAGCAGTACGCGCTGCAGCAGCAGTCGGCCGCGGTCACCGACGAGCAGACCCAGGCGTTCGCGCAGACCGTGGCCACCGCCCAGGACCTGCGCGACAAGATCGCCAACTTCGACGACTTCTTCCGGCCCATCCGCAACTACTTCTACTTCGAGCCGCACTGTTACGACATTCCGATCTGCTGGGCGCTGCGCTCGTTGTTCGACGCGCTCGACGGGATCAACGACCTGACCGACCAGCTCGCCAACGTGGCCGGCAGTATCGCCAAACTCGATGCGCTGCAACCGAAGCTGCTGGCGCTCATTCCGCCGCAGATCGCCAACCAGCAGACCAACCGCGACCTGACGATGACGAACTACGCGACGCAGTCCGGCATCAACGACCAGAATTCGCGGGCACTGGAGAACTCGACGGCACTGGGTGCGGCGTATGACGCGTCGAAGACCGACGACTCCTTCTATCTGCCGCCGGAGGCGTTCACCAACCCGGAGTTCCAGCGCGGGCTCAAGCTGTTCCTGTCCCCGGACGGCAAGGCCGCGCGCATGATCATCACCCACGAGGGCGATCCCGCGACCACCGAGGGCATTTCGCACATCGACTCGATCCGGCACGCCGCCAGCGAGGCCGTCAAGGGTACCCCGCTGGCCGGCTCCCGCATCTTCATCGCCGGAACTGCGGCCACCTACAAGGACATTCAGGACGGAGCCAAGTACGACCTGATGATCGCCGGCATCGCGGCGATGTGCCTGATCCTGCTCGTCATGGTGTTCATCACGCGCAGCATCGTCGCGGCGTTCGTCATCGTCGGCACCGTCGCGCTGTCGCTGGGCGCCTCGTTCGGGTTGTCGGTGCTGATCTGGCAGGACCTGCTCGGCATCCAGCTGTACTGGATCGTGTTGGCGCTGGCCATCATTCTGCTGTTGGCGGTGGGATCGGACTACAACCTGCTGCTGATCGCGCGGTTCAAGGAGGAAATCGGCGCCGGGCTGAACACCGGCATCATCCGCGCGATGGCAGGCTCCGGCGCAGTGGTGACCGCGGCCGGTCTGGTGTTCGCCGCCACCATGGCGTCGTTCGTGTTCGCCGATCTGCGCATCCTCGGCCAGATCGGCACCACGATCGCGCTGGGGCTGCTGTTCGACACGCTGATCGTCCGCTCGTTCATGACCCCGGCCGTCGCCGCTCTCCTGGGCCGCTGGTTCTGGTGGCCGCTGCGGGTGCGCCCGCGCCCCGCCAGCCAGATGCTGCAGCCCTACGGATCACGCGCGGCGGTGCGTCAGCTGCTGCTGTGGGAGGACGACGACCCGGCGGTCAAGCCCGCAGGGAAGTAGCCCGGCCGGGCGCCGCTGCTGACGGGGCCCCACGGTGCCGCGGAAGCGCATTCCGGGTTGTGCTCGAGGCACCGATCGCAGCCGGGAATGCTATTCCGCGGGGGGCGGGGCGGGGCGGGTCCGCGGGATCAGACGCGGGCGAGGATGCGCTGCTCGACCGGTTCGGCGTCGAGCACCTCGATGTCCCGCAGCTTGCCCTTCAGGTGCGCGACTCTGCGCAGCTGGCCGGCCATGTTCATCGACGTCAGCATCGGGATGCCGCCGATGAACGTGCGGAACGACGGGTGTCCGCCGTCCAGGTGCAGCACGAACAGGCAGCCGACGACGTAGAAGAAGCCGAGCGTGAAGAGCGCAGCGGGGATCGCGTACGCGAGCGGGGAGCGGGCGTCGGCCACGAGTTCGGCCGCGTAGTCGGCCTCGTCGCGGGTCAGCGGCTCACGCTTGCGCACCTTGGCGAGCACGGCTTTATGGGCACCCACCTGGTCACCCAGCGGATGCGACGTCCGCCGCTCCAACCGGGTGATGTACACGAACACACAGGTGGCGAAGACGATCTCTGCCACCGCGGCCAGCGCCGCGAGGTCACCCCACACTCCGAGATCCACGCGAAGACTCCTTACGCTCCGTCCAAAAGGTTACCCGGCCTAACTGTTCTCGACGCATGCTCACAGCAACCACACAGGAAGGGCTGCAAGCATTCCCGAGCGTTTGGTGCGGGGTGGGCCCGGGAATTGTTAGCGGGTCTCTGTTTCGAACTCGAGGAGGCCGCCGTGGTCCACCGCGTCGACAATCCGGTCCCGCGAGCGCCCGCCCGTGAGCGGCGCGCGGAACCCGCAACGGAGTCCGACCGCCTCGACGCCCGCCTTCTCCGCATCGCCGGTGTCTGCGTGCTGGCGGCCATCATGACGATCCTGGACACCACCGTCGTCAACGTCGCCCAACGCACCTTCATCGCCGACTTCGGCTCGACCCAGGCGGTGGTGGCGTGGACCGCCACGGGATACACCCTCGCGCTCGCCGCGGTGATCCCGCTGACCGGATGGGCGGCCGACCGGTTCGGCACCAAGCGGCTGTTCCTCGGATCGGTGGTGCTGTTCGCCGCCGGCTCCCTGCTCTGTGCCACCGCGGGTGACATCACCCAGCTGATCCTCTACCGCGTGATCCAGGGGCTCGGCGGAGGCATGTTGATGCCGCTGGTCTTCACGATCCTGACCCGCGAAGCCGGCCCCCGCAGGCTCGGCCGGCTGATGTCGGTTCTCGGTATCCCGATGCTGCTCGGACCGGTCGCCGGACCGGTGCTGGGCGGCTGGCTCATCGACGACTACGGCTGGCGGTGGATCTTCCTGATCAACGTGCCGATCGGCGTTCTCGCGCTGGTGCTCGCCGCGCTGATCTTCGCCAGGGACGAGCCGTCGGACGCGGAGCCGTTCGACGTGGTCGGCATGCTGCTGCTGTCCCCGGGGCTGGCGAGCCTGCTCTACGGCGTGTCCTCGCTGCCCGAGCACAACAGCGTCACCGACGTCCACGTCTGGCTGCCGACGTGCGGTGGCGCTCTGCTGGACGCCGCGTTCGTCCTGCACGCCCTCCGCGGGACGACCCACCCGCTGATCGATCTGCGCCTGTTCAAGAACCGCCTGATGGCCGTCGCCAACGCCGCGATGCTGGTGTTCGCGGCCGCGTTCTTCGGTGCGATCCTGTTGCTGCCCAGCTACTTTCAACAGGTCTTTCATCTGACTCCGTTCCAGTCCGGGCTGCACGTCATTCCGCAGGGGCTCGGGGCGATGATCACGATGCCGCTGGCCGGCCGCCTGGTGGACCGGCAGGGCCCGGGCAAGATCGTGCTGACGGGCATCACCCTGATGGTGGCCGGAATGGGCGTGTTCGCCTACGGAGCTTGGCATCAGGACGCCTACGTCCCGGTCCTCATCACCGGTCTGGTGGTGTTCGGGTTCGGCATGGGCGCCACCATGATGCCGTTGTCCAGCGCCGCCGTGCAGACGCTGCGGCCCGAGCAGATCGCCCGCGGGTCGACGCTGATCAACGTCAACCAGCGGGTCGCCGGTTCGATCGGTACCGCGGTGATGTCGGTGATCCTGACCAACCAGGTGAACCGCAGCGACGCAGTGGCCACGGCGAATCAGGTTGCTGCACTGCAGGAACAGGCCAGCGCCACCGGTCGACCGCTCGACCCGGCGGCGCTTCCGCCGGAGGCGATGCACCCCGGCTTCGCCGACCAGGTGATGCACGACCTGTCCCACGCCTACACGATGGTGTTCGTGGTCGCCGCGCTGATGATCGCGGTCGCCTACCTGCCCGCGGCGTTGCTGCCCCGCAAGCGCATCGACGCTTGACACCTCGAAAGAACGTCGGCACTCTGGCGGACGAGGGGAGTACCTCACCAAGCCCGGCGTCGTCAACACGTTCCGGCCCACCGGATCCGGCGCCAGGCACCCGCGACTGCGGGTCGAGCGAGACCTCATCTTTCGACGAGATGAGGAGTGCATGTCCACTGCCACCACACCCCGCGCTGCCCAGACCATTCTGACCGCGCAACAGGTCACCGAACTGCAGGCGATGCGGGCCTATCCGAGCATCTCGATCCTGGCGACCACCCGCCCGGGGTCCACCATGCACGGCGAGGACATCAGCACGCTCCGGAGTCTGGCGGCGAGCGCGGCGCGCCGATTGGCGGCGGAGGACTCCCGCCACCTCGACGCCGACCCGGAGAGCCTGGTGACCGCCCTCCACGCGATGATCGCCGAGGCGGCGGGCCGGCCGACCGACCGCGGCGTCGCGCTGTTCGTCAGCGCCGCCGACCGGCGACGTGTGAATCTGCCTGTGCCCGTGGTGAACCGGTGCGTCATCGACCCCACCTTCGCCACCCGCGACCTGGTGCGTGCCCTCCAGCACACCCCGCACCACGCCGTCCTGCTGCTGTCGACCAACGAAGCGCGCCTTCTCCACGACCGCGGCGGCGTCCTCACCCCGGCGGCATCCGGCGGGTTCCCGGCCCGCCGGCGCACGCTCGGCGCGCGACGCAGCCGCGCCGACGAGCGTCCCACCGACTTCCTGCGAAGGGTCGATCGGGCGCTCGGCGTGGCCCTGCGCCTGGACCCCATGCCGCTGGTGCTCGTCGCCGCCGAACCGACCGCCTCGCGATTCCATCACCTGTCGCGCAACACCGGGCGCCTGGCCGGCGTCGTCAAGGGCAGCCACCTGCACACCGGCGCCGACGAGCTGACCGCGCTCACCCGCCCCGTCCTGCAGGACTACCTGCGCTCCCGCGCGCAGGAGGCACTCGATCTCGTCGAGCAGCGCGCCGGAGGCGGGCGGGTGCTGACCGACATCAACAGCGCCTGGCTGGCCGCGCGTTGGGAGCGCCCCGAGTTGCTGGCCGTCGAGGAGGACTTCTTCTACCCGGCGCGGCTGGGGCAGGACGGGGACAGTCTGATCCCCACCGACGAGGTGGACCGACCCGACGTCATCGACGACGCCGTCGACGAACTCATCGAGATCGTGCTCGGTCGCGGCGGCTGGATCGCCCTGCTTCCACCCGGTGAACTGCCCGACGGGGCCCGCTTGGCGCTGACCCTGCATCGCTGACGTCGGTACCCTCGCCGGGGACACCCCCCGACGAAAGGCTGCGTCTTGGCGACCCACTCCGCGATCGAGCTCGACGGCGTCGCCGGCTGGACGGTGGAGCTGATGGAGCGGTGGGGCGGCCTCGGCGCGGGCCTCGCGATCGCCGCCGAGAACCTGTTCCCGCCGGTTCCGAGCGAGGTGATCCTGCCCATGGCCGGCTTCGCCGCGCGGCTCGGCGACCTGTCGCTGGCCGAGGCGATTATCGGCGCGACGGTGGGCTCGCTGATCGGCGCTTGGGTGCTCTACGGGCTCGGCGCGTGGCTCGGGCACGATCGGATGCGTGGCCTCGCGCTGCGCATCCCGCTGGTGGCGGCCGAGGACATCGACAAGACGACCGCGTGGTTCGCCCGCCACGGAACGAAGGCGGTGTTCTTCGGCAGGATGGTGCCGCTGTTCCGCAGCTTCATCTCGGTGCCCGCGGGCACCGAGCGGATGAACGCCGCGGTCTTCACCGTGCTGACGCTGCTGGGGAGCCTGGTGTGGAACACCGCGCTCATCTCCGCGGGCTACGCGCTGGGCGCCAACTGGCACGCCATCGATCCGTACACGGCGACCCTGCAGTACGTCGTGCTGGCCGGCGTCGTGATCTGGGCTCTGCGCTTCGTGATCACGCGGCGCCGTCGGCGGCGGTCTGAGGCGGCGAACCCGGGCATGAACTCTTAGGCCCGCTGCTGGCCACGGATCAGGCGGCCGCCCGGAACGTGCCGAAGGACCAGGGCGGCGAGCCCGTCGCGGACACGCTGGTGCTCTCGCGGAGCGACACGGCCGCGGCGAAGATCGTGACAGCCCGCGACCGCCCATCCGCCCGCGATGACGGCGTCGGTGTATCCCGCCCGGGCGCGGCGAGGGTCGCTGGCTGCGAGCAGTGATGCGGTCAGTGCATGCACCGCGTCGACCCAGACCCCCATCGCGAGCACGTCGGGGTCCGGCCGGAGTCCGGACAGTGCCGCCTGCACAAGGTGACGCGCACCGAGCACACGCGTCACGACGCGGCTCGCGGCGTCGACGGGAGCGCTGTGCGTGGCGTTCAGCACCCGCTCCGGGGCGATGAGCAGCGCCGCGCCCCATGCCGCACGGAAGATCTCCACCGTGCGGTAGCGTCCGCTCAGCACGGCGCCTCCCGGTACATCTGCGCCTCCGGCGTGAGCGTCATGCCATGCCCGGGCCGGGTGGTGGTCACAGGAAGGTGGCCGCCGGTGGGAATGGGCACACCGTGGAACAATTCAGCCTCCAATCGCGTGTGATCAATGAAGTACTCGAGGTGGCGCAGCCGCGCCACGGACGCAGCGACCGGAATGTGCAGGGCCGGTGCACAGTGCGCCGAGACCTCGAGATTGTGTGCCGCGGCGATGCCTGCTGCGGCCAGCCAGCCGGTGTATCCGCCGCAGCGGGTGACGTCGATTTGCAAACAGTCGACGACAGGCGCGAGCCGGCGCGCGTCGTAACAGTCAGCGATGTATTCGCCGGCCGCGACGTCACACCGGACGGCGGAACGCACGGCGGCGAGTCCTTCGATGTCGTCGCTGCTGACCGGTTCCTCGAACCAGGTGACGCCCAGCTGATCCAGGGCGGCCCCCACGCGCCGGGCCTGGCCGGCCGAATAGCCGCCGTTGGCGTCGACCATGAGCTCGACCGATTCGCCCGCGAGCGAACGTAACACCCTGACGCGCAGCAGGTCTCGCTCAGGATCGCTACCCCAGCACTGCGCGATCTTGATCTTCATCGCGGTGCACCCGGCGTCGCGCCATACCTGGACCTGCGCGGCGAGTTCATCGTCGTCGAGGTTGACGAACCCGCCCGATCCGTAGATGGGAACGGTGCTGTGGCAGCGGCCGAATAGCGTGGCCAGCGGCAGGTTGCGCAGGTGGGCACGCAGATCCCACAGGGCGATGTCGACGGCGCTGACAGCCTGGGCGACCAGGCCGCGGGTGCCCAGATTGCGGCACGCGCGCTTCATCGCGGTGAAGGCGCCGGGCAGGTCCGCCGCGTGCCGGCCGACGACCACGTCGCGCAGATGGTGAACGATGACCCCGGCGGCGGCCGGGGAACTGTACGTCCATCCCAGCCCCACGAGACCCGCGGCGTGCGCGTGGACGACGACCGCGGTGGTGGAGTCCCACCGCAGCGTTCCGTCGGCTTCGGGCCGCTCGGTCGGCACGGTGTAGACCGCCACGTCGAGCCCGTCGATTCGCGTCGATGCCATTGCCTCACATCCCTTCTGGGCGTTCACGACTGGACAGCGTGGCGCTTCATCAGGCCCGCGGCGCGCGCCGCGAGCGCCATGATGGTCAGGGCCGGGTTGGCCGCGCCCTGGGTGGGCATCACGCTGCCGTCGACGACGTAGAGCCGGTCGACGCCGTAGACGCGGTGCTCCCCGTCGACCACGCCGTCCTGCCGCCTGGCCGCCATCCGCGCACCGCCGACCAGGTGGGCGTAGCGGTTGATGGTCATGACCTCCTCGGCGCCCGCGGCCCGCAGCATGTCGGACATGACGGTGCTCGCGGCATCGATGAGTTGCCTGTCGTTGTCGCACTGGCTGTAGGAGAAGTGTGCGACGGGCAAACCGTGCCCGTCCGTCTCGTCGGCGAGTGTGACGCGATTGCCGGGGAGCGGCAGCAGCTCACATAGAGCCCCCAGGGTGGCCCAGTGGACGTAGTCACGCATGTACTCCCGTAACGTCTGGCCCCAATGACCCTGGGCGGCAACGTGTTCAGACCACGTGATCGGCAGCGGGCTGACGGTCTGGATGGAGAAGCCGCGTCGGTAGGGCTTGCTGGGGTCGGTTTCGTAGAACTGCTCGCTGCTGACCTCTGGGGGCGGCGCCTTGTACATGCGGATCTCCTCGGCGAAGCGTCCCGCGACCTGCGGAGCGCCCTGGACCATGAGGTGACGGCCCACGTGGTCGTGGTCGTTGCCGAGGCCGTCGGGGTACCGGGACGAGGAGGACAGCAGCAGCAGTCGGGGCGTCTCGATGGAGTAGCCGGCGACGACGACGGCCTGGGCGCGCTGCCGGTGCAGCACACCGTCGTGCACATACACCACGCCGGTCGCGGATCCGGTGTCGTCGACGAGGATGCGGCTGACGTGGCAGTCGGGCCGGACCTCGGCGCCGTGCGCCAGGGCGTCGGGGATGTGGGTGATGAGCGGGCTGGCTTTGGCGTTGACCTTGCAGCCCTGGATGCAGAAGCCGCGGTAGATGCAGTGCGGGCGGTTGCCGAAGCGGCCGTTGGGGATTGCGACCGGCCCGACACGCATGTCGACGCCCAGGGCATCGGCACCACGCAGCGCGATCAACCCGTTGCCGCTCACCGGGTGGGGACTGTGCGGATAGCGGTGCGGGTCGCCCCACGGCCAGTCCTGGCCGGCCACCGGCAGTTCGGCTTCGATCTGTTCGTAGTAGGGGCGCAGTTCGGTGTAGTCGATGGGCCAGTCAGCGCCGACGCCGTCGCTGCTCAGGGTGTGGAAGTCGGAGGGATGGAACCGCGGTGTGTAACCGGCGTAGTGCACCATCGATCCGCCGACACCGCGCCCGGAGTTGTTGGAGCCCAACGGCACCGGATCGTCGCCGCCGATCTGACGGGCATCGGTCCAGTACAGGCCGTGGGAGCCGCGTTCGTCGCTGACCCAGTCCGCGTCCGGATCCCAGAACGGCCCGGCGTCGAGCAACACCACGCTCCACCCGGCGCGGGCGAGGCGCTGCCCGAGGGTGGCGCCTCCGGCCCCGGCCCCGACGATGACGACGTCGACCTCGTCGTCGGGTTGATAGCGGCGCATGTCGGCGCGCAGCCGGTGATCGGTGCGGACACCGTTGTGGGGCAGCAGCCAGGCCGACGCGTTGCGGTCCCGCACGGCGCTCCCGTCACCCATGGGTGCGCCCTTCGGGCAGGTCTGCGTCGGCGCGGCGGGTGGCCTCCACCCGTGCGGCGAAGGGCACCGGGTCGATGTCGCGGTGATCAGGAACCTCGTAGGATTCGCGGGCATTGATGCCGGGGTTGAGGTAACCGCGGGGGTAGGCGGGGCCGGGGAACCCGATCTCGTTCCACGCCCATGGGTGCGAGTAGAACGCCGTGCAGGCGTACCGCGTCCACAGACTCCACACGTGGCGGGCCGGCCGGTCGTGCCAACTGTGTCCCGCATCGGCGTGGTCCTGGACGTCCTGCAGCAGCCGGGCCTGCCGGGCGAGGCTGAGTTCGCCGTAGCCGGCGCCGTAGTGCTCGTGGGCGTCGTTGTCGAGTGCGGCCAGGGAGTCGCGCCATGCCTGGCCGTCCTCGGGCATGTCGTCGTAATGCCATCCGTCTGTTTCGCCCGCGGCCAGCCTCATGTCGATCAACGCCAACACCGGGACCTTCGGCTCGGTGTCCTGGGCGAGCAGCAGATCGAGCAGCGGCTCGGCCACCGCCACCTCGTCGACGGTGAAGAACGCCGGCGTGGTCGGCGGGGCGAGTCGGCCCAAGACGACACCGGCGGTGACCTCGTCCCACACGTGGGCTTGTGCCAGCACGTCGAAGCCGGGAAAGCGGCCCCGACCCTGAGGGGTGACGCCGCGCTGATGCGTGGAGCGCAGCGACATCATCGCCTCCCGTCCCCGGGCAGGTCCTCCCGGCGCAGCAGCGACGCGAGCAGTCCCATCCCTCCGACCAGGGAGGCCAGCAGCGGCGCGAACGCCGGCGGCCCGGATTCCATGTTGTATCTGGTGAGCCCGCCGGGCCGCTGCCGGATTCCGCGCCAGTGCAAATAGGTGCCCTGCACGCCGTTGGCGACGATCAGCGCGCTGGCGGCGGGCAACACCGTGTGCGCGGCGCGCCGGGAGAAGAACCCGGCCAACCCGGCCGGTACCGCCGTGGGAAGGATGACGACCGGCCAGTACATCATCCGGTTGCCGAAGCTGGCGCCGTCGTGGGAGAGGTAGATCTCGGCGGTGGTGACGGCGGCTCCGGCAGCGGTCAGCGCGGAGAGGGTGCGTTCGAAACGTCCGGTGCGGATGGCGTGCACCGCGGCGCGCACGGGTCTCATCAGCGGTCCTTTTTCTCGCTCGGGAAGTACTGCTGCACCTTCTGTTTGATGCCCTGCTTGATGAATCCCGCGCTGTCCTCGTCACCGCCGACAACTGCCTCGACGAGCGACTTCGCCTCGTCGAAGGTGGCGTGCGGCGGAATGGGAGGTACATCGGGGTCGCAGCGCACGTCGAGCACGGTGGGCCGGTCGGCGACCAGAGCGCGCTCCCACGCGTCACCGAGCACCGACGGATCGTCGATGTTGTCGCCGTGCAGGCCGAGGCTACGGGCGAACCCGGCGAAGTCAACGTCGGGAAGACTCTGCGACGCTTCGAATTTCGGTGAGTGCTCCATGGCGCGCATCTCCCAGGTGACCTGGTTCAGGTCGTTGTTGTGCAGGATCGCGACGATGAGGCGCGGGTCGGTCCACTGTCTCCAGTACTTGCTGATGGTGATCAGTTCGGCCATGCCGTTCATCTGCATCGCCCCGTCGCCGACGAACGCGATGGCGGGCCGGTCGGGATGCGCCCATTTCGCCCCGATCACGTACGGCACTCCGGGTCCCATCGTGGCGAGCGTGCCGGACAGGGAGCCACGCACGTCGCCGCGGAACTTGAGATGCCGCGCGTACCAGTTGGCCGACGAACCCGAATCGGCGGCGATGACGGCGTTGTCCGGCATCCGCTCGGACAGTTCCCAGAAGATGCGCATGGGGTTCACGGGGTCGGCATCGGTCATCGCCCGGCGCTGCACGGTGGTCCACCAACTCGCCACCCACTTCTCGATCCTGTCGCGCCAGGACCGGTCGGTCTTGCGCTCCAGCAACGGAATCAGCGCCTGCAGCGTGCTCTTCGCGTCGCCGACGAGGTTGATCTCGTAGGGGTAGCGCATCCCGATCCACTTGCCGGAGCGGTCGATCTGCACGGCGCGAGCCTGGTCGAGGTCGGGCAGGAACTGGGTGTAGGGGAAGTTCGACCCGACGGTGAGGAGGGTGTCGCAGCCCTGCATCAGATGCCAGCTCGCCGTCGTTCCGAGCAACCCGATAGAGCCGGTCACCCACGGCAGGTCGTCGGACAGAACGTCCTTGCCCAGAAGGGCTTTCGCGACACCGGCGCCGAGCAGGTCGGCGACTTCGGTCAGCTCGGCGGCGCATCCGCGGGCACCCTGTCCGACGAGCATGGCCACCTTGTCGCCGGCGTTGAGCAGGTCCGCGGTGCGGCGCAGCGCGTCATCGTCGGGGACCACCCGCGCCTCGGACATGCCCAGACTGGACGGCACCTGCTTGAACGCGTGGCCCGGCGGCTCGTAGGTCAGCTCCAAGACGTCGGAGGGCACGATGATCGCCGTGGGCGCAGCTTCGCTGAGGGCCACCCGGATGGCGCGATCGATGAGGTTGGGCAGTTGCTGCGGGACGGTGCACATCTGGACGTACTCGCTGCACACGTCTTTGAACAGGCTGAGCAGGTCGATCTCCTGCTGGTAGGAGCCGCCCATCGCCGAGCGTTCGGTCTGGCCGACGATCGCGACCACCGGGACGTGATCGAGCTTGGCGTCGTAGAGCCCGTTGAGCAGGTGCACCGCGCCCGGACCGCTGGTGGCCACGCACACCCCCACCCGGCCGGAGAACTTGGCGAAGCCGACCGCTTCGAACGCCGCCATCTCTTCGTGGCGGGCCTGGACGAACTGGGGGTCGTCGCCGGCGCGCTGCCACGCGGCGAGCAGCCCGTTGATGCCGTCGCCGGGGAACCCGAAGACCTGTCGGACGCCCCAGTCCCGCAGCCGGGCCAGTAGGACGTCACCCACGGTGTCTGACATGTCGCCTCCTTCGAAAGGTGTTGCGGTTTAATTCCGGTAGTGAGTCAGCGCAGCCCCGCCGGCGGTCAGGGCCACGCCCGCGGCGGCCATCGACAGTGCGCGCGCATGCCGCGACAGCCAGATCTGCCGGGAGCCGCTCAGCGATCGGTCGTCGAAGGATCCATGGGCGCCGTGATCGGTGCCGGGATCCTCGTCGAGCGGCTCCCACAGGTTGTTCGGCCGGTCCGGATCGACCGGCGCGCCGGTCTGCTGCGACGAGTAACCCGTGCGCGCGAGGTAGCGATCCAGCACGGCCGGCATGACGCGCTGCCCGACGACGGTCGCGGCGGTGCTGGCACCGACCCAGTACTGCTTGCGCCGGGGATGATCGGCGGCCCGCACCACCGCGCGGGCGGCCACCTCGGGTTGATAGATCGGTGGAACGGGTTGCGGGTGGCGGGGCAGCCGGGACAGCACCCAGTCGAATTGCGGGGTGTTGAGCGCCGGCATCTGCACGACGGTGATGTGCACGTTGCTGTGGTCGTGCATCAGTTCGGTGCGGACGGATTCGGTGAAACCGTTGATCGCGTGTTTGGCGCCGCAGTACGCGGACTGCAGGGGGATGGCGCGGGCGCCGAGAGCCGACCCCACCTGCACGACGGTGCCCGCGTCACGCGGTCTCATGCGGGTGAGTGCCGCCATGGTGCCGTGCACGAACCCCAGGTAGCTGACCTCGGTGACGCGGCGGAACTCGGCGGGTTCGATCTCGGTGAACGGGGCGAACACCGAGGTGAAGGCCACGTTGACCCAGACGTCGATCGGTCCGAAGGTGTCCCCGACCCGGGTGGCGGCGTCGTCCACCTGGTCGAAGTCGGCGACATCGACGGGTAGGCACAGTGCCCGGCCGCCGGCGGCCTCGACGTCCTCGGCGGCGCCGCGCAGGCCGGCGGCACCGCGGGCCAGCAGCGCTACCCGATCTCCGCGCCGTCCGAAGGCGCGTGCGACGGCACGCCCGATGCCGGCGCTGGCTCCGGTGACGACCACGGTGCGGGGCGGGATGACGGTCACGACGCTTCCTTTCCGATGCTGTTCTTCGAAAGCTGGGGTGGGTGCGCGAGGCGCAGCGACGATTCGATGAGCAGGGCGTGCACGAACGCCTGCGGGATGTTGCCCCGGAGCTGGCGCTGCTCGACGTCGTACTCCTCGCCGAACAGACCGGGCGGTCCGCAGGCGGCGCGGTTGCGTTCGAAGTGCCGGGTGGCCCCGACGACGTCGCCGCGCTGCAGACACGCCAGCGCAGTCCAGAACCCGCACAGCAGGAACGCCCCTTCGGCCTCGGCGAGCGGCCGATCGTCATGGCGGAACCGGTAGACGAACCCGTCGTCTTCGAGTTTGTCGAGCACGGCGCGCAACGTCGCGACGCTGCGCGGGTCGTCGGGCGGGAGGGCACCACGCAGGGCGGGGACCAGCAATGCGGCGTCGACACGGGGGTCGTCGGGAGCGCGCTGCCAGCGCCCGCTCGGATGCACGCAATCGGTGCTCGACGCCAGGATGGTGTCGGCCAGCGTCTGGTACCGCGACGCGTCCTTCTGCTCGGCGTGCGTGGCGAACGCCCGTAGGCCGGCAACACAGGTCAGCCGCGAGTGCGCCCAGTTCCGGGTCTCCAGTTCCCACACACCGGCGTCGGGTTGACGCCATCGCTGCGCGATGGCTGACGCCGCGATGGCGGCGGCGCGACGGCTGTCACCGTCGAGCCGGTCGTGCCGGGCGGCCGCGGCCAAGAGCAGCAGCGCTTCGCCGAAGACGTCGAGCTGAAACTGACTGTGCGCGTGGTTCCCGAGAACATCGGTGCCGCCGGGATAGCCGGGCAGCCGCAGCGAGCTCTCGTCGGGTACCGCGGTGCCGTCGACGCGGTAGGCGGGCCGAAGATCGGGGCCGTCGGCGAGCAGGCGCGCAGCGACGAATCCGACGGCGTCGTCGAGCACCGGGTGGGGTCCGTCGAGGGCCACGGCTTCACCCGCGTAGCACTGATCGCGGATCCACACGTAGCGGTAGTCGTAGTTGCGACGCTGTGCGGCGCGCTCGGGCAGGCTCATCGTCGCGGCGGCCACCATGCCTCCGCCCGGAGTCGTCAAGCCGCGCAGCACCGCATAGGAATGCCGGGCGTCGCGGGGAGCGGCGCTCGCTGTGAACGCCGGAAGCGCTGCACCCCAGGCGTTCTCGGTGTCATTCCACAGTGCGTCGGGGTGCGGCAACGGTGCGGCACCGGGACGATCCGACAACTCGACGACGACGTTGTGATGGCGGCCCTGCGCCAGCTTCAGATCGCAGCGCAGGGCAGTGACACCGACGGAGCCGTCGGTCACCTCTGCATGCGCGATGCCGTGCACCGTGATGCGCAGCGGGCCGCACGAGGCGTGCCAGCGGCCGTGGTCGTCACGAACCAGGTCGTCCATGCCGTGCCGCCCGAATCCGGCACCAGGCGCGAACGTCACTGTCGCGCAGGCATCGCCGCGCACTGCGACGAGCCGGCGCATCAGCACGGCACGGTGCGGGTCGCCGGGGTAGGCGAGGGCTTCGCGGCACTCGGTGATGCCGTCGGTGGTCACCCAGCGCGAGCGCCAGATCAGGCTGCCGTCCTCATAGTGCCCGCCCCAGACGAAGCGTCCCCGAGGGGTGATCGCGAACGCCCCGGTGCCGCCGATCAGCGCGGAGAACACGGCATCGCTGTCCCATCGCGGCGCGCACATCCAGCTGATCTCCCCGCGCGGTCCGATCAGCGCACCGCGGTATCCGTCGGCGAGGAGGGCGTACTCCCGCAGTACGTGCGGGTTGCCGATCCGAGCGGTCACCGTCGCCCCCGCCCGCTGGAATCGGTACCGCGCCGGCGAGGCAACCAGGCGGGTCCCTCGATCTGGTCGGGGAGCACCCATATCGCCAACGCGATGCTCCAGCAGAAGAGCAGGGTCCACAGCAGGATCGCCGGCGCGGTGAATCCCAGCGGTCCGGGGTCGCGATGCGCCGAGGCCACCCCGCAGATGACCATCACCGCGACGGCGACCGCGCTCATCGTGAGCGTGAAGACCTTGGCCACCTGCCGCCGCGTGCGTGCCATGGCCGCCGCTGCCCCGATGCCCACCAGAACGGCACTGAGCCACGGGGTCAGAGGCACCCCGAGTACGCGCCACCCTGCGTGCCGGTCGTCGACGGCCACTCCGATCAGGCCGACCACGCCGAGCAGACCCATGGCCAACGCCTCCGCAGCCAGCAGCCGGCGAACCTGCCGCCAGTGCGACGGGTTGACGCTGACCCGGCGCAGGTTGTCGGTCTCGGGCGGTAGCGGACCGCGGGTGTCTCGCGCCATGACGTCTCCCATTCGTTGCTTAGAAGCAAAGTATCCAATATGGATGATATCCAAACTGGCGAAAATAGTGTTGGTGGAAGACGTGTGAGCTGGATGTATGCTGCGTGCTTGATGGCAGCGCGACGAACAGAGACGACCGATTACGCGGCGCAGCTCGAGCGCGCGACGCGCGGTCTCCTCGCGTTGAACGTCCTCGTGCTCGAGGACATCGAGAAACGGGTGGGGCTATCCACCCTGCGTGCGCTGCAGTCCTTGGAGCGCCTGGGACCCAGTCTGGTCACCGAGCTCGGCGAGGACCTCGATCTGGCGCCGTCGAGCGCAAGCCGGCTCAGTGACCGGCTCGCCGAGGCCGGACTCATCACGCGCAGCATCCCGCCCCACAACCGGCGCGCGACGCTGCTCGAGCTGACCGCCGCCGGCCGGTCGGTGCTCGACGAGGTCGTGGCCCAGCGGGTCGAGCGCATGGGCGGCGTCGCGGCGCAGATGAGCAACCGCGAACGCGAGCAACTCCTCGCGGGGGCGAGCGCCTTCACCGCCGCCTACAGCCGACTGGCGGCCCGGCACACCCCTTGACCCGGTCGCGCTCAGCGGAAGCGGACCTCGAGCGTCGCGAGGCCGAAGATCTTCTTGCCGGCGGACTTCGCGCCGACGATGACGACCCCGGACCGCGTCGCCGGATCCAGTGACTTCACCTTGCCGCTGAACTCGACGTCGGCGCCTTCCTTGGCCGGCACGATCGTCGGTGAGGAGAGCCGCACGGCGAAGCGGGTGGCAGCCCCCGGATCGCCGGACCACGACGAGAAGAAGCCGGCGCCCAGGCCCATCGTCAACATGCCGTGGGCGATCACGTCGGGCAGCCCGGCGAGCTTGGCGATGTCCTCGTCCCAGTGGATCGGGTTCGCATCACCGGCCACGCCGGCGTAGTTCACCAGGTCACCGCGGGAGAGCCGGGTGTGGTGCACGGGCAGCGTCTCGCCGACCGCCAGCTCGTCGAACGAGCGGCTCCCCGGTGTGCGGGTCAGGCCGCCCTCGGACACCCGGATCGCCCCTTCGGGCCGAATCGTCTTGTGGTACTGGGCATCCGAACCGCCGATGTCGAGGATGTTCATGTCGTGCATCATCGCGTTCTGCACCGCGGTCTTGACGTCGGCGCCGATGTCCTCCGCGGTCACACCGACCACGGTGGTGTGCAGCGTGTGCACCCGCTCCCCGTCCGCGTCGGTGAACGTGTTGGTGACCGTGATGAGGTCGCGGCCGGCGATCCTGCGCACCGACGTCAGCTCCACGTCGATCTTCAACTCGTCACCGGCCACGATCGGGCGGTGCTGCTCGAAGACCTCCTCGGTCTGCATGTAGGTGTCGTAGCCGACCACCACCTCCTCGAACATGCGCCGGTTGCACTGCATGCCCGGGGCGGAGGTGAAGGTCAGCGGCGCGATCAGGTCGGGGTAGCCCAGCTCGGCGGCGGCCGCGACATCCCAGTGCGCGGGGTGGTAGTCCTGAACGGCGCGGGCGTACTCGCGCAGCTTCTCGCGGCCCACCAGGTACGTGCCGTCCATCTGGTAGTAGTGGCCGACGCGGGCTTCGAGCGGAGACGTTTCTGCCGGTGCGGTCATGGACTGCACAGTAACCCGCAGCGCGACAGGCGATCGACGGCGATCCCGGACCGCGAGTGTGGGGCCTGTGTACGCCGAATCGCCGAAACACGTGCACAGCCCCCACAGTCGACGGCCCCGCGGCGCGCGACACTGATCGGCATGGCAGGACGGCCGGACAAGGCGGCGCGGGACGGGCTCACCGCGTCCCAGCAGCGCGCGTGGGTCAGTTACATGCGCGTCTATCACCGGCTCGAATACGAGATGAACCGGCACCTGCAGCGGGACTGCGGTCTGTCGCTCGGCGACTACACGGTGCTCAACGCGCTCGACAACGCGCCGGAGCGGACGGCGCAGCTGTCGAGCCTCGCGACGGTGATCGGCTGGGAGCGCAGCCGGCTGTCCCATCACCTGCAGCGGATGGCCCGCCGCGGCTTGATCGAGCGGCTGCAGTCGGCCGAGGACGGCCGCGCCACCGACGTCACCCTGACCGCGGAGGGCGCGCAGCGGTTTCATGCGGCAGTCCCCGTGCATGCGGCGTGGGTGCGCAGCACGGTCTTCTCCGACATCGACCGCGGCCAGGAAGCGGCGCTCGCCGACATCCTGGCCGCGGTCTACGACTCGATCCTGCGGCGCGGGACGTTGCCGCCGCCGGATTTCGGCCCGCCGGCCGAGTGATCACACCTGTTCTGCGCCGCCGTCGACGAACAGCTCCGCGCCGGTCATGAAGCTGCTCTGATCCGACGCGAGGAACAACACCGCCGCCGCGAGCTCTTCGGGCCTGCCGACCCGGCCCAGCGGCACCTTGGCCGCCTCCCCGTCCAGCAGTTCCTGCTCGCTGCCGGGCGCCAGCCCGACGAGTCCGGGCGTCTCCACCGGTCCCGGCACCACGGTGTTGACCCGGATGCCGCTGCTCGCCAGTTCGGCCGCCCACGTCCGGCCGAAGGACCGGATGGCCGCCTTCGTCGCGGCGTAGACACTGAACGACGGAGTGCCGTTGGACGCTGCGGTCGATCCCGCGAGGATCACCGATGCGCCCTTGTTGAGCAGCGGCAGCACCTTCTGCACGGTGAACAGCGTGCCGCCGACGTTGGTGGTGAATGTGGAGGTGAAGTGCTCCACGGTGATGTCGGCCAGCGCGGCGAACTCGCCGCCACCGGCGTTGGCGAACACGACGTCGAGGCCATTGCCGCGCGCCCGGATGGCGTCGACGACCGCGTCGAGTTCCTCGATCTTGGACACGTCGCTACGGACGCCGGTCGCCGCTTCGCCGATCGAGGCCACCGCCGCGTCCAGCGCTTCCTGCCGGCGACCCGTGATGACGACGTGCGCGCCCTCGGCGGCCAGCCGCTGCGCGGTCGCCAGTCCGATTCCGGAGGTTCCGCCCGTGACCAATGCTGTCTTGCCGTCCAGCTGTCCCATGATGTCTTCCTTTCCCTGCCGTTGACTCCCGCTGCAACCTGCGTGACATGTCACCTATTCCCGCCTCTACGGTGGTGACGTGTTGTTCTTCCTGTTCGGCATCGGCACCAAGCAGAAGTACCTCGGCGTCGGAGACATGCGGACCTGCCCGCGCTGCCACAACACCACGCAATGGACGCGAATGCGGCAGTTCCGCCAGTTCACTGTCTTCTTCATCCCGGTCCTGCGGTGGAAGCGCAGGCAGCTCGAGGTGTGCGGAATCTGCGGCGCCGCCGTCGCGGGCTGAGCGCCGCTCGGATTGGCGCGAGGTCGGCGACCCGCACTATGTTTCTCGGGGTGATCTCCCGCGCTGCCCGCGCCATCGCGCGCTGGACCGTTCCGCTCATGGCCTTCCTCGCGGTCGCCGGCCTGGTGTCGACACCGCAGCCGGCGATCCGGTTGGCCGCCGACGGCAACCCGCTGGCCGGACTGCCCTTCTACGTCAATCCCGACTCCAAGGGCATGCGTGCCGCACGCGGCGCAGGCAATCCAACGCTCGACCGGGTGGTCAACACACCGACCGCGTACTGGATGGATCAGCTCTCCACACCCGCGGTCGACGCCAAGTACATCGCCACGGCGCAGGCCGCGGGCACCATGCCGATCCTGGCGCTCTACGGCATCCCGCACCGCGACTGCGGCAGCTTCGCCGCGGGCGGGTTCGGCTCCGCGGGCGCCTACCGCAGCTGGATCGACGGCGTCGCGGGCGCCATCGGCTCGGGCCCGGCGACGGTCATCCTGGAACCCGACGCGCTCGCCATGGCCGACTGCCTGTCCGGTGATCAGCGCCAGGAGCGCTTCGACCTGATCTCGTACGCGGTGGACACGCTGACCCGCAATCCGGCCACCGCGGTGTACGTCGACGCCGGTCATTCGCGCTGGGTCAGCGCCGACGAGATGGCCAACCGGCTCAACCAGGTCGGCGTCGCCAAGGCCCGCGGCTTCAGCCTCAACACCGCGAACTTCTTCACGACCGACGAGGAGATCGGCTACGGCAACGCGATCTCCGGCATGACGGGCGGCAAGCCGTTCGTCATCGACACCTCCCGCAACGGCGCCGGACCCGTCGAGGGCGACCCGCTGTACTGGTGCAATCCCGACGGCCGCGCGCTCGGCGTCGCCCCCACCGCGAACACGGGCAACCCGCAGGTCGACGCCTTCCTGTGGATCAAGCGGCCCGGTGAATCCGACGGCTCGTGCGGTCGCGGGGAACCCGGAGCAGGCACCTTCGTCAACCAGTACGCGATCGACCTGGCCCGCAACGCGGGCTGGTGATCCAGCCGGGCACCGGGCGATGCGCACGCTGATCGACATCTCGGTGCCGCTCAAGGCCGGCATCGCGTCGGATCCGCCCGGGCTGCGGCCGCAGATCGAGTACCTGACGCACCGCGACACCGTCGCCGACGTGCTGTCCTTCTTCCCCGGCGCCCGGGAGGAGGACCTCCCCGACGGCGAGGGGTGGGCGATCGAGCGGGTGTCGATGACCACCCACAGCGGCACCCACCTCGACGCGCCGTACCACTTCGCGTCGACCATGAACCACGGCGAGCAGGCCATCACCATCGATGAGGTGCCCCTGGACTGGTGTTTCCAGCCGGCGGTCAAGCTCGACTTCCGGCATCTCGACGACGGATACGTGGTGACCCCCGACGACGTCGACGCCGAACTGCGCCGCATCGGCCACACCCTCTCGCCGCTGGAGATCGTCGTGGTCAACACCAGCGCCGGTACCCGCTACGGCCACGACGACTACGTCGACCGCGGCTGCGGAATGGGCCGGGCGGCCACGCTGCACCTGCTCGAGCAGGGCGTCCGGCTCACCGGGACCGACGCCTGGAGCTGGGACGCGCCGTTTTCCCTCACCGCGCAGCGCTACGCGCGCACCCACGACGCCTCCATCATCTGGGAGGGCCACAAGGCCGGCCGCGACATCGGGTACTGCCACCTGGAGAAGCTGCACAACCTCGAGGCCCTGCCGTCCACCGGCTTCACCGTGTGCTGTTTCCCGGTCAAGGTCGACGCCGCATCAGCGGGCTGGACCAGAGCCGTCGCGATCATCGACGCGTAGACCGCCGCTCGCCGCGTAGAGTTTTTGGTCGAACTGTTCGATACGGAAGGTGAGCGCGTTGGTGAGCGGACCCGACACCGCGACGCTGGAGGCGGTACTGGAGGCTGCGGCGTGGGCGCCGTCGGCCCAGAACTCGCAGCCGTGGCGATGGCATGTGGACGCCGCCGGGCTGCACCTCGACGCCGACTGGGACCGCAGCCTCGGGGACAGCCCGTTCGACCGGTGCGACGTGTTGCTCGCCTGCGGCGCGGTGCTCGACCACTGTGCGCTGGCGCTGTCCGCGGCCGGCTGGGATGCCCGCATCCGCCGTTTCCCCGATCGCGCGGGCCGCCTCGCGTCCTTCGAGGTGATCGAATCGTCGCCCCGTCCGGCGTCCCGCGAACTGGTCGACGTGATCCCGCGACGACGGTCGGACCGCCGCGGATACGGCGGCTCGGTGCTGCCGCCGACCACGGTCGAGCTGATGCTGTTCCGCGCCGCGCGCTTCGGGGTGCAGTTGAACGTGGTGCCTCAGGACCGCTGGCGCCGGATCGAGGACGGCCAGGTGCAGCTGCAGTACGGCCGGGAAGCCGACGGTGCGCACCGCGACGACGACGGGATGCTCGTGGTGCTGGCCACCGACGGTGAGGACGATCTGGCGCGGCTGCGGGCGGGGGAGGCCGCGAGCCACCTGCTGCTCTCGGCCACCGCGCTGGGCCTGGCGTCGTGCCCGCTCACCGAACCGCTGCGTTCCACGCGGGACCGGCTCGCGCTGGCGTGCGAGATCTTCGACGGCCGCGCCCACCCGCAGATCCTGATCCGCATCGGTCCGCCGGCCGCCGGCGCCGCCACACTGCCCTCAGCGGTTCGGCGTTCGCTCGCCGAGACGACGACGTGGGGCCCGCTCGGCCGGTGACGGCCGGTGCCATCCGGCCTGCGCGGTCCAGATGACGTGCTGCACCCCGTGTGCCAGGCGGTCCAGCCGCGCCAGCCCCGCGGACAGGTCGTCGACCAACGGCAGTTCGGAATCCGGATCGCAGACCGACAGCAGCTGCCGGACCGGGCGGCGACCGACGATGACCCAATCGACGTCGCTGCGCGCGCAGTGCACGCTGATGTAATACAGCGCGGTGAACCCGGCCGTTCCGAAGAAATCGACAGCGCGCAGGTCGAGGACCAATTGCTTCGACACTCGGGTGTGGCGCTCCACGTACCGGCCGAACTCGCGGCCGTTGAGCGCGTCGATCTCGCCGACGACGGCGACGGCCACGCGGGTCGCCGAACAGTACCGAGACGCGAATGTGGCTTTGCCGCAACGTAATTCGTCGTCGCGGGGGATTCTGGGGAACGAAAAGCTGTGTTGCTTCTCGACGGCGGTCATGTGTCAACCTCGGGGATCAGTTGAACTCGTGAACACCGGACGTGGATGCTGGTCGGCCACTCGGTCATGCAGGTGCTGATCACAGCACGTCCCGTGGGCTGGAAGCTCAACCAATGTCAAGATAATACGGATTTCGTTTGAGCGGAAGGTCTGGGGCGATTATCGCCAATCCCGTTGCGAGCTGGGAGTTGTCTGTGGCGCCCTGCAGCTGCGCAATTGACGCCGAGGCCAATTCGTTTCGATGTGCTACGGATTTCGTTGTCCGAAGGCCTCAGGCACAATGACACGTGCCCTTCCATGCGGTCATCTCGGGTGCCGGCGTCGCCGGACCCGCTCTCGCTCACCAACTCACCGCGCGCGGCTGGCGCACCACCGTGCTCGAGCGATACCCCCAGCGACGCGACGAGGGGCAGAACGTCGACATCCGTGGCGCGGCCCGTGAGGTCATCTGTCGCATGGGCATCGACGGCGAGGTGCGCGCCGCCACCACCGGGGAGATCGGCACCCGGTTCGTCACCGCCGACGGAACACCCGCCGCGTCGTTCCCGGTGGCGCGATCGGGGCGGCCCGACGGACCGACCGCGGAACTGGAGATCCTGCGCGGCGAGCTGTCCCGCATCCTCGTCGAGCGCACCGCCGACCGCACCGACTACCGGTTCGGCACCCAACTGGCCGATGTCACCGACCACGGCGACCACGTCACCGCCGCGCTGGACGACGGCACCGCGATCGACGCCGACCTGCTCGTCATCGCCGAGGGGCTGCGCTCGCGCTCGCGCCGGTTCGTCAGCTCCGCCGAGGTGCACAACCTCGGCATGTATTTCGCCTACGTCACGCTGCCGCGCCGCGACACCGACGACCGCTGGTGGAACTGGCAGCACGTGACCAAGTCACGCGGGGTGCACCTGCGGCCCGACAACGTCGGCACCACCCGGGCCATCCTGTCCTTCCTGTCCGACGTGCGCGGCCTCGAGGACCTCGGCCAGCAGGACCAGATCACCCTGCTGCGCGCCACCTTCGCCGACGTCGGCGGCGCGGCCCCGCGCATCCTCGACGAACTCGACAACGGCGCGCCGATGTACTTCTCGGCCGTCGGCCAGGTGCACCCGTCGTCCTGGAGCAGAGGCCGCATCGGGCTGCTCGGGGACAGCGCGTTCTGCAACGCCACCTTCGGCGGCGCGGGCACCAGCCTCGCGCTGATCGGCGCCTACCTGCTGGCCGGTGAGCTGGCCGCCGGACCCGACCCGGCCGCCGCGCTGACGCGGTACCAGACCGCCATGCAGCCGTTCGTCAAGACCGCCCCCACCGTCCGTGCCGAGGTGCTCCGGCTCGCGAACCCGCGCTCCCGCACCGGAATCCGCGTCGTGCACGCCGGTGCGCGGCTCGCCTCGGGTCCGCTGGGCCGCGCGGTCAGCGCGTTGACGGGCGTGGCCGGCATCGGAGGCGACGAGCTGGCCCTACCCGAGGACCGATAGCGCGATCTTGCCGCGCAGATGTCCCTGCTCGGCCCGTTCGTGGGCGGCACGCGCCTCGGCGAGGCCGAACGTGCTGTCGAGGGCGATCCTGACCGTGCCGTCGTCGAGCGCCCGGCCCAGTTCGGCGAGCTGCGCGCCGTTGGAGCGGACCTGGGTCATCGACACCGTGACACCGCGTGCGGCCGCCTCCGCGGTGTCGGAGAACCCGGGGAACACCGGGAACAGCGCCCCGCCGCGCCGCAGGCTACGCAGGAATCGGCCGGTGGCCGGTCCGCCGACGGTGTCGAGGACGAGATCGAGGCCGGCCACGGCGTCCTCGGGAGTGCGCTCGGTGTAGTCGATGACCTCGTCGGCACCCAGTTCGCGCAGGAAATCGGTGTGGCGGCCGGAGGCCACCGCGATGACGTGCGCACCGCGGGCCTTCGCCAGCTGCACCGCGAGGTGGCCGACACCGCCGGCCGCCCCGTTGACCAACACCGTCGCACCGGCCAGTGGAACCGGTCGATGTGCTTGCGGCTGAAGGGGATTGGGTGTCTCATGACCCAGCTCGAGCAGGAACTGCCAGGCGGTCAGGCCGGACATCGGCGCCGCCGCGGCGTGCAGGTGGTCGATGCCGGCCGGCTTGCGCGCGAGATCCGTCACGGGGGCCGCGACGTACTCGGCGTAGGCGGCGCTGTCCCCGAACGACGGGAAGCGGATCATGCCGAACACCTCGTCCCCGACGGCGATGTCGGCTGTGTCGGCGATGTCGGGTGCGACGGCCGCGACGACGCCCGACACATCGGAACCGGGGATCGCGGGCAGCGTGATCACCGGCCGCATGTCGGGCGGCAACTCCTGGCGGGCGTAGCCGTCGCGCAGGTACCAGTCGGGTGGGTTCACGCCGACGGCGTGCACGCGGATCAGGACCTCGCCGGGGGCGAGCTCGGGCATCGGCACCGTCTCGTAGCGCAGCACCTCGGGACCTCCGAACCGGTGCACCCGGATGGCCTTCATCGTCGTCGGCATCGGCGTCCTCTCGTGTCGGTTGCTTAACGCACCGGAGTGTTGCTTTAAGCTCATGAGGTGCGCAACGCGAGAACCCGGCACACCATTCCGGCGAGGCAGCCGACGTGACGAACCGGCAGGTCAACCACGGTGTGCGCACCGGCGGGCGCAGCGCCAGGGTCCGCCGGGCGATCCTCGAGGCCGCGGTCGACGAACTGACCGAGACGGGTTACCCCGCGCTCGGCATGGAGGCGATCGCCGCGCGGGCCGGCGTGAACAAGACGACCGTCTACCGGCGCTGGGCGACCCTGGACGACCTGCTGGTCGACGCCCTCACCGAATGGTCGGTGGAAGCGGTTCCGGTTCCCGACACCGGAAGCATCGAGACCGACCTGCTGGCCCTCGGCCGGGATCTCGCGGACCTGCTCAACGGCGGGGTGGGCCGGCAGGTGGCGGCGATGGTGCTGACCGCCGGGCTGCGCTCCGAGCGCCTCGGCGAGGCGACCCGCCGCTACTTCGACCACCAGGCCGCGCGCGCCCGGCCGGTGGTGGCCCGGGCGATCGAACGCGCCGAGCTGCCCGCCGATTGCGATGCGGGAGAACTGCTCTCGACGTTCCGCGCCCCGCTGTTCTACCGGCTGGTCACCACCGGCGACCCCATCGACGACTCGCTGATCGAGCGCGCCGCGGACATCGCGCTGATCGCCGCCCGCGCCGGACTGATGTGAGGTTCACTGCGACGACAGCACCGCGTCGATGAGCGACCACTCCGCCCGGCTCACCCAGGACGGGTTCGCCTGCTGCGGCGCGCGGAACACCTCCATCGACCGCAGGCCCGGCAGACGGGCCAGTTCGGCGGCCGTCACGGGCCGGCGCAGCAGCGGGATGTCGACCGGCACGTGCAGCCGACCGTCCTCCTCGACCGGCTCACCGAGCAGCCGGCCGCAGCCCCAGATCCCACGGTCGCGGTGCGTGGTCACCCACAGCAGCACCCGCTGATCGGCGCGCATCAACCGCGAGCGGTAGTTGCCGGCCACGCACCACTGCGGCCGGGCGCGCCCGGCCGCGCGCATGGCGTCGACCGGCGTGCGGCGCGGATTGCACTTGATCACCCACGCGCCCAGCGTCTCCGGGGTGACCACGGCTCAGACGTCGGAGCTCTCGCGCCACAGGTCGATACCGGAATCCACGGCGTAGCGGTCGATCTCCTCGAGCTCGTCGGGACTGAACTCCAGGTTCTTCAGCGCGCCGAGGTTCTCGTCGAGCTGGGCCACGCTGGAGGCGCCGATCAGCGTCGAGGCGACCGTCGGGTCCCGCAGCACCCACGCCAGCGCCAGCTGGGCCAGAGACTGGCCACGGCGGTCGGCGATACCGGCGAGGCCGCGCAGGCGCTCCACCACGTCATCGGTCACCTGATCGTCGTCGAACGTCGGCCGGGCCGTCGCCCGCTCCACGCCGCCCGCCGGCTGCTTCAGGTAGCGGTCGGTGAGCAACCCCTGCGCCAGCGCGGTGAACGCGATCGCCCCCATGCCGGCCTCGGTGAGCTTGCCGGTCAACTCGTCTTCGATCCAACGGTTGAGCAACGAGTACGACGGCTGATGGATCACCAGCGGGGTGCCGAGCCGGCGGGCGATCGCCGCGGCTTCGGCGGTCTTCGCGGGGGAGTACGACGAGATCCCGACGTAGCGGGCCTTGCCGGAGCGCACCGCCGTGTCCAGCGCGCCGATCGTCTCCTCGAGCGGAGTGTTCGGGTCGATGCGGTGGGAGTAGAAGATGTCGACGTAGTCGAGCCCGAGCCGGTCGAGGGACTCGTCGAGACTGTTCAGCACGTAGGTGCGACCGCCGAGCTGACCGTACGGACCGGGCCACATGTCCCAGCCGGCCTTGGTCGAGATGATCAGCTCGTTGCGGTACGGCTTGAAGTCGCGGCGCAGCATCCGGCCGAAGTTCTCCTCCGCCGAGCCGTACGGCGGGCCGTAGTTGTTCGCCAGGTCGAAGTGGGTGATGCCACGGTCGAACGCGTGCCGCAACACCTCCCGCTGGGTGTCGAACGGCCGGTTGTCGCCGAAGTTGTACCAGAGACCCAGCGAGACGGCCGGCAGTAGAAGCCCCGAGGAGCCCACCCTGCGGTACGGCATCTCCGTGTAGCGCTGGGGTGACGCGACCCAGGGGTCGTGGGTGAAAGGGACGTCGGCGACTGCGAATTGCTCGGCCATCACCTCATCGTAGGCGCGCCCGCAACGGGGACCTCTCGGGCATCATGCGGGCTCGGTGGGGGCGAGAACCTCGATCACGCCGTTGTTCTCACGCACCTCGATCCGTGGCAACGGCGGGGGAGCGACGGGCAGTTGATGCGTCAGCGTCTGCCCGGTCAGCGAGAACGACGTCGAATGGCAGGGACAGCGAAGCCGCCCGTCCGGCGCGTCGAGCCACAGCTTGCACCCTTGGTGGGTGCAGACCCCCGAGACCGCCTGCAGCGCGCCGTCGCGGCGGTGCACGAATCCGCTCACCGAGCCGAGGTCGAAGGCCAGGGCGCCGCCCGCGCGCAGGTCGGCGGCCGCGCCCACCGCCCGCCAGGTGCCGCCGTTGGGTTCCAGCGTCCCCTGCGGGGCCGGCTCCGCCTGCGGCACGCGGGTTTTGGACGCCAGCAGGTTGCGGCCGACGACGATGCCGGCCACTGCCGAAGCGGCGGCGACACCGGTGCCCACGACCACCTGCCGACGGGTACCCGAGACCCGTGCGGCGGGCGGATGTTCGCCGGCCGTCTCCGCGGCCAGTCGGCGATGGAGGTCGGCGACGAAGTCCTCACTGGGGGCGTCGCTGCCGGTGCGGGCGGCACGCAGCTCGATCGCCGCCGCCATCTGCGCGGCCTCGAACTCGTCGGGACGCGCCGGCCGGGTGGCCCGGCCCCGCAGCAGATCCTCGACGAACTCGCGCACCGTCCGGTCACTCATGGCGTGCCCTCCGCATCTTTCTGGGCGGCCATGCGTAAAGCCCGGTGCTGCAACACCTTCGCGTTGGCCACGCTGATCCCCATCTGCCCCGCTGCGTCCCGGATGCTCATCGCGTGCAGGAACCGTAGCTCCAGGATGCGCCGGTAGTTGTCGGGCAGAGCGTCCAGCAGTCCGCGCACCCGGCCGGGAGCGGCGGCGTCGGCGACCTCGCGCTCGGGCGCCTCGGGCATGTCGTCCACATCGTCGCTGATCGTCGTCACCTCCCGGCCCATCCGGTGCCGCCAGTAGGACGCCAGCACGGTCCGCGCCGTCCTGCGCAGATACGTACGCACCTCGGGCACGGTCGCCGACACCCGCATCGGGCGCAGCGCCGTCATGAACACCTCGGCGGTGAGGTCCTCGGCGTCCGGCTTGTTGCCGACTTTCGCGTACATCAGGCGGTACACCCACGTGACGTTGTCGCGGTACACCGCGTCCCAGTTCGGATACGACGTCTCGGTCACCGGCCGGAGCCTCCCGCGCCAGGGTGGCGTCTGCGCATCGCGGGACCCGGGCATCTCATTGTGTCCTGCGGTCATGACGGGCGTCGTCGAATCAGGCTGCCGATTCGCTGTGGATGCACGGTCAGAAGGGGAGGTCGATCGAGCCGGCGGTGGTGTCGATCTCGTCGTCGTTGCAGGAGTGCACGGCGACGGGTATCTGCACCTGTGGGCTGGTGCCGTAGGGGACCAACGGACTGGTGTCGGCGACCGACGGGGGTGCCGACACCAGGGCGGCACAGGCGCAGGCGGCCAGGAGGGCGCCGAAGGTGGGGAGCGTCATGACCGGCGCCCCAGACGGTGGTCCAGCGAGACGCCCCCGGCGCCGACGATCAGCAGGAAGATGCTGCCGCACAGCATGGCGATCTCCAGACGTCCCTCGTGGAAGAAATCCCAGAAGCCGCCCTCGGTCGGATACAGCGGCGCGCCGTGCCACAGCAGCGGCATCTTGGTGATGGTCAGGGCGCCGATCATGTCCACGATCATCGGGAGGACCGCCAGCCGAACCAGGATCCCGGCGAGAATCATTGCCCCGCAGATGATCTCGAATGTCCCATCGCCGTAGGCGAGGAACGTCGCCGACGGGATCCCCGACTTCGCGAAGCGGCCGGGTCCCAGCGTGTCGGGACGGAGGAACTTCAGCACCCCCTCGCCGGCGAAGATCAGGCCGACGTACAGGCGGATCAGCACCACCGCCCCCGATGCCCGGGTGGCGGTCAACTGGTCGAGGGGTAGGGCACGGGTGGACAGGACGGACATGGGCGGGCTGCCTTTCTCGGCGAGTGGTCTCGTCAAGAAGTAGGCGGGCGGGTTACATCAGCGACGCAACGGCGCTGCCGCCTCGAACTCGGCCGTCTTCCCCGCCGACTGCCAGCGCAGCCAGCGCTCCCAGCGCTCGAGGTTCGTCCGCTGCCAGCGCCGGTCCAGCCGCGGCGACACCCGCCGGCCGATCTCCAGCGCGGTGACCACCGGAAACCGCAAAGCCAGCAACGCGATTCCGGGCGCCGCCGACGGCAACCGGTAGCGGCGGCGATTCCACGGCAGCATGTACAGCCCGAGGTAGCCCGCCTGCACCCGGTAGTGGTATTCGGCCCGCAGCCGGCCGAGGCCGCGGTGTGCGGGGGTGGGCGCGAAGGCGGGGACGAAGGATTCGACGAGTTCGGCTCCGTCGGAGCCGCTGTCGTGGCTGCGCGCGGAGTCCGCCATCAGCAGGATGCGCCATGCGTCGGCGACCGTCTCGGGGAAGTAGCCCTCGCAGCGCACCCCGACCAGATGACCGCAGTACCGGTTGAAGTGCAGCACCGCGCGCATCTCCGCCCGAGAGGTCACATGACCGAGCAGGAACAGCCCGAGCGCGGGTGCGACGCTGCCGCCGAGCAGGGTCAGCAGCATCGCGGACTGGCTGATCGGCAGCCCCCAGCGCTGCGCATCCCACTCGGGATGCTGCCGGACCCGCTCGCGGACGCTGACGTGCATGATCCGCACGTGCAGGGAGATGCTGCGCCCCAGGGAACCGGGCGTCAGGATGGCGCCGGGACGGCACACCTCGATCCACCAGCGCGACGTCTCGAGGTAGCGGTGCAGGGCACGCCGGCCGGCGTACCCGCCGGACAGCGACAGCGGGACGGCGAGCCAGCCCTCGGTGTAGGTGTCGGTGGTGCCTGCGTTGCCGAGCGCCCCCAGCGCGTAGGCCCAGCGCCGCCACACCGCCGCGCCCCGCTCGACCAGATCGGGTTGCACCCAGTCGGGCAGCGTCTCGAACTCCTCGAACAGCGCCCGCATCGACTCCGGCGCGTCGGGGACGCTGTCGATGCCGTCGCGCTGGGCCCGCTCGACAAGGTCGCGGGCCCGGCGGGCGCCCATCGCGCCGTGATAGGTCTGCGCGACGAATCGCTCGGCCACCGGATCGCCCTCGGTGAGACCGTCGATGAAGGCGCGGGCGACGGCATCGGACGGGAACGGGTCGACCCCGGTCAGCCGCCGGATCGCCGAACGGAGCCGAGCCCGCCGCGGGCCGACATCGGGATAGCGGAACGCGGTCGGGGCTCCGGGTGGGCGGAGGCTGTCTGCCATCGCTCTGTCATAGCGCAGCGCACCGCGCGCAGGGCGCGAACCGCCGCGCGATCAGGTCGCGGGTGCGTCGTCCTCGGTGGTGGGCAGCGCTTCTGCGCCGGGGGTGGCCGGGGTCGTCAGCACATCGTCGGCCTGATCGTCGGGTTCGGCTGATTCGGCGGAAGTCATGTCGGTCCTTTCGGTCGCCGCGTGACAGTTCTCGGTATGTCTGTAACGCGTGCTCTTCTTCCCGGTACCCGCGCGGCGGTCGCGGTAATCGCTTTCGGCTGCGCTGCAACCCGACGGACGGGAGGATGGCGCGATGGCCACCCTCGTGTCCGTCAACGTCGGCATGCCCCGGGACATCGCCTGGAACAACCGCAGCGTCTACACCGGGGCGTGGAAAGAACCGGTCGCCGGGCCCCGCATGGTGCGGCGCCTCAACGTCGACGGCGACGGCCAGGGCGACCTCGGCGGGCACGGCGGCGAGAACCGGGCGGTGCTGGTCTACCAACTCGACTCCTACCGGCACTGGGCCCGCGAATTCGGCCGCGACGACCTGATGCCCGGCCTGCTCGGGGAGAACCTCACCGTCGAGGGGCTGCCCGACGACGAGGTGTGCATCGGTGACCGGTACCGCGTGGGTGGCGTGGTTCTCGAGGTGACCCAGCCGCGGGTCACCTGCTACCGCGCAGGAATGCGGATCGGGGAACCACGGATGGCCGCCCTGCTCGTCGCGCACCGCAGGCCCGGGTTCTACTGCCGGGTCATCACCGAGGGCGAGCTCGAAGCGGGTCAGGAGATCGAGAAGGTCGCCGACGGCCCCGAACGCATGACGGTCGCCGAGATCGACGCGCTGCTCTACCTTCCCGGCCACCCGCGCGACGCCCTCGACCGCGCGCTGCGCATTCCCGCGCTGAGCCCGGGCTGGCAGACGTCGTTGCGTGCGCTGGCCGACGAGAACGAGACGACCGGCAATCCGGGGCTCGCTGTCACGGGCCCGCCGCCCGCGTGGACCGGGTTCCGCGCGCTGTCGGTGCGCGACGTTCACGACGAGAGCCGCTCGGTGCGGTCCGTGGTGCTCGCCGACCCGAGCGGCGCACCGCTGCCCGATTGGATTGCCGGACAGGCGATCACGCTGCGCATCCCCGGTTCGAACGGATCGGCCGCCGTGGTCCGCAGTTACTCCCTGTCCAATGCGCCCGGTGGGGGTGAATACCGCATCAGCGTCAAGCGGGAGCCCCACGGCGCGGCCAGCGGATACGTCCATTCCCGGCTGCGCCCGGGCGACCTCCTCGACGTCGCCGCGCCCCGGGGAACGTTCCTTCTCTCCGTCGACGAGTCGCCCGTCGTCCTGGTCTCCGCCGGCGTCGGGGTGACGCCGGTGTTGTCGATGCTGCACGTGCTCGCCGCCGCAGGGACCACCCGGCAGGTGTGGTGGCTGCACGGAGCGCGCGACGGCACGGAGCACCCGTTCGCCGCCGAGGCGCGAGATTTGTTGAAGCAGTTGCCGGGCAGCAGGTTTCACGTGATGTACAGCCGGCCCGCGCCGGACGACCGGTCCGGGGTGGACTACAGCGAGCGCGGCCGGCTCGAGGCTGCGGTGTTGGACGGCCTCGACGTACCCCGTGACGCCAGCGCCTACGTGTGCGGCCCGCAGGTGTTCATGACCGAGATGGAGGCGGCGCTGCTCGCTCACGGGCTGGACGCCGCCCGGGTGCACACCGAGATCTTCGGCGCCGGGCCCGCCCTCACGCCGGGTATCGCCGCCCACACGGTGCCCCCGCACCAGCCCGCCGGGCCACCCGGGCCGGGACCCGAGGTGCAGTTCGCCCGCAGCGGGATGACGGCGCCGTGGGGGCCGCCCGCCGCGAGCCTGCTCGAGTTCGCCGAGGCCTGCGATGTCCCCACCCGCTGGTCGTGCCGCACCGGGGTGTGCCACAACTGCGAGACCGCGCTGCTGGCCGGCGCGGTCCGCTACGCCCCCGAACCGCTGGAGCCGCCCGCCGAGGGCAACGTGCTGATCTGCTGTGCGCAGCCGGTCGAGCCAGTCGTGCTCGACCTGTGAATCCTCAGGCCGCGTGCAGGTATTCGCGGGGGCTGCGGTCGGTGAGCGCCCGCACCGGCTGCCACCGGAACACGCCGGCCCCCTGCGCATAGGACAGGTGGCCGCCCAGCGCGCCGCCCACCCCCATCGCGGCCAGCCCGAGCAGGCAGTAGCGTCGCGCGGCCGGCAGGCGCTCACGGCGGTAGGCGCGGTAGGACAGGGCGAACAGCAGCACCGCTGTGCCGTTCGAGGCCGCATGCACCAGACCCACCCGCTGTTGCGGCCGGTTCAGCAGCGCATAGTCGGCCCAGCCGGCCAGCACCGTGGGCGGGGTGGCCAACAGCCCGATCCCCACGAGCCGGCGAGCGGCGGCGGGATCCTTGAACACCACGTCGAACACCGCCGACGTGGTCCACGCCCCGATCGGCACCGTCACCAGCAGCGGGTGCACCGGGTGACCCAGCCAGGAGCCGCGCAGGACCCCGCCGAGCCGGGCACGGTCGACCGCCGTGCCGGCGACCCGGGAGGCCGTCGCCGCGACGCCGTCGAGGACGCGGAAACGCTCGACAGCCGCGAGCGCGCGATGAAGGTTCATGCGGGGGCTCTACCCCGTTCCGCCGTCGTCAATCCTCTGCCTGACGGAACGCGACCGGCAGGCCAGGTATGAAGGTGCCGCCGCGGGGTAACCGCGCCGGCATGGCGAAGATCGGATACTTCCTGTCGAGTGAGCAGTGGACCCCACAGAGCCTGGTCGACCAGGCCAGACGAGCGGAGGACGCGGGCTTCGAGGCCCTGTGGATCTCCGACCACTTTCACCCGTGGAACGACGCGCAGGGCCAGGGTCCGTTCGTCTGGGGCGTGATCGGCGCGCTCTCCCAGGTGACTTCGCTGCCGGTGAGCACGGCCGTGACGTGTCCGACGATGCGGATCCACCCCGCGATCATCGCCCAGGCCGCGGCCACGGCCGCCGTCCAACTCGACGGCCGGTTCGTGCTCGGTGTCGGTAGCGGTGAACTGCTCAACGAGCACATCTTCGGCGACCCGTGGCCGTCGGTCGGTGTGCGCCTGGAGATGCTCGAGGAGGCCATCGACGTGATCCGCCTGCTGCACAAGGGCGAAGAGATCAGCCACCACGGCGAGCACTACGAGGTGCAGGAGGCGCGGATCTACACACGCCCGCAGCAGCCCGTTCCGATCTACGTGTCCGGATTCGGAACGCAGGCAGCAGAATTCGCCGGCCGGGTCGGCGACGGATTCTGCACCACGATGCCCGACGCCGAGCTGGTGAAGGCCTTCCGCGAGGGCGGGGGCGGCGACAAGCCGGTGCAGGCCGGCACCAAGGTGAGCTGGGACCGCGACGCGGACGCCGGACTCGACGCCGCGCACCGGCTGTGGGCCAACGAGTCGCTACCCGGCCAGCTCGCGCAGACGCTGCCGCGGCCCCGCGACTTCGAGGCGGCCTCGTCTCTGGTGCCGCGGGACATGGTGGCCGAGTCGGTGACGTGCGGACCCGATGTCGACGCGCACGTCGCCCAGATCCGGGAGTTCGTCGACGCCGACGTCGACGAGATCTACGTGCAGCAGATCGGCCCGGACCTGGACGGGTTCTTCAGCACCTTCCAGCGCGACGTGTTGCCGCAGCTGCGCTGACTACGGAGCCCTGCGGAACGCCGCGGTGATCGCGGCGACGCGAGGATCGGTGCGCAACTGCTCGAGCGTCTCGGGCAGCGGCAACCGCCAGTTGGGATACTCGTCGACCGTGCCCGGCAGGTTCGGCTGGCGGGTCTCGCCGATGACGTCGTAGGGCGAGATGAGCTTGAGCCGGCTCGGCGTCTGGGCCAGCAGGCGGTGCATCGCGAGGATGACCGCCGACTCGTCGGACTGCTCGTCGGTGGCCAGCAGGCCCTCGGAGGTCAACAGCGTAAACCACTCTGCGCGTTCCTTGTCGGCGTTGGCCTGCTCGGCCGGGACGTCGTCGAGCAGGCCGAGGTCGGCGCGCGCCCGCACGTGCTCCCCCTGGAGGAACCCGGCCGCGGTCGGCAGGTCGTGGGTGGAGATGCTCGCGGCGGCCCGCTCCGGCCACCGGGCCGGCGGCAGCAACGGCTCGTCCGGAACGTCCAGGTCCCGGGTGAACCACGCCACCGCGCAGCCCAGCATCCCGTTGTCCGCCAACGCCTGAGTCACCTCGGGCTCGACGGTACCCAGATCCTCACCGACCACCGTGGCCTCTGCGCGGTGCGCTTCGAGCGCCAGCACCGCCAGCATCGCCTCGGCGTCGTAGTGCACGTAGGTGCCGCGATCGGGGCCGTCGCCCGGCGGAATCCACCACAGCCGCCACAACCCGGCGACGTGGTCGATGCGCAGCCCGTCGGCGTGCGACAGCACCGCGCGCAGCATGTCCTGCAGCGGGGCATAGCCGTTGGCGGCCAACCGGTCCGGACGCCACGGCGGCAGCCCCCAATCCTGGCCGCGCGGAGTGAAGTTGTCCGGCGGAGCGCCGATGCTGACACCGGTGGCCAGCACATCGGCCAGCGCCCACGCGTCCGCGCCGTCGGCGTCGACGCCGACCGCCAGATCGTGCAGCACGCCCAGCGCCATCCCGGACGTGCGGCCCGCGTCCCGCACCGCGGCGAGTTGCTCGGCGCAGCGCTGCTGCACCCACGCGTGGAACGCCAACCGCGGCGCCAACTCCCGGCGGGCCGACGCCACGGCCGCACCGGAGACGTCACGCAGCGCTTCCGGCCAGCGGCTCCACCGGCCGCCGTGCCGTTCGGCCAACGCGCAGTAGGTGGCCCAGTCGCGCAGACCGTCGGAGGTCGCGGCGTCAGCGAGCGGATCGGGCCGGCCCGCCGAGCGCCAGAGCACCTCCAGCGCCGAGCGCTTCGCCGCCCACACCAGATCGTGGTCGATGCGCGGGGTGCTCGCCGACACCCGCAGCGCATCGATCTCCTCGCGGGTCGCCGGATCGGCCTGCCGGTAGGCCTCGAGGTCCTCGATGCGCAGCGCGAGCGGATTGGCGAACCGCCTACTCGAGGGGGTGTAGGGCGACGGCTGTACCGGATGGGTCGGGCCGGGGGCGTGGAGCGGGTTCAGAAGCACTGCGCCGCAGCCGTGTTCGGTGACCGTCCAGTCCATGAACTCGCGAAGGTCACCCAGGTCACCGATGCCCCACGACCGATCGGAGCGCAGCGCGTAGAGCTGCAGCATCCAGCCCCAGGTGTCGGGCGCGGTGGGCACCTGCGGGGGAGCCGCCACCACGGTGACCTCCTGCCCGTCGCCAGTGTGCAGCCGGTACCAACCGGGCGCCAGGTCGGCGGGGATCTCGTCGCGCACGTCGGTCCGGGTGCCGTCCTCGGCGATCAGCATCGTCGCCCCGGGCACCGGGCGCGGCTGCCCGGTCAGCCGGACCGCCAGTGTGGGCGGCAGCACCCCGGCGCGGCTGCGCTCCTCGAGCCGGGACAGTTCAGCGCGGCGCTGCTCCTCGGAGCGGGCCTCGACCTCCAGCAGACCGAGCACCCGGATGACGACGTCGGCGTCGACGTGCACCGGCTCACGGCGCTCGTTGCGGTAGGACGTCGCGACCCCGTGGGCCGCGGCCAGGCGCCGGAGATCCTCGGGCACGGGCGCTGGGGAGGAAGTCATCGCGCTGCTATACCCCTGACGGGATTCCTTACACCGTGAGCTAGGCGATGGCCGCGCCCACGAGGTGACCGATGCCGTAGGTGATCAGCAACGCGAGCCCGCCACCGATCACGTTGCGCATCACCGCGCGTTGCTTGGGCGCCCCGCCGAGTTGGGCGGAGACCGCTCCGGTGAGGACCAGCGCCGCCAGCACGGCGACGACGGTGACCGGGATGCGCCACGCGGTGGGCGGCAAGATGATGGCCACGATCGGCAGCACAGCGCCGACGGTGAACGACAGCGCCGAGGACAGCGCCGCCTGCCACGGGTTGGTCAGTTCGCCTGGCGTGATACCCAATTCGATCTCGGCGTGCGCGGCGAACGCGTCGTGGTCGGTGAGCTCCTCGGCGACCGTGCGCGCGGTGGCCGGCGTCAGGCCTTTCTGCTCGTAGAGCGCGGCGAGTTCGTCGAGCTCGGCGGCCGGGTCGTCGCGCAGCTCCCGGCGCTCCTTACTGAGCAGCGCCTTCTCGGTGTCGCGCTGCGTGCTGACCGACACGTACTCCCCCAGTGCCATCGACACCGCCCCGGCGGCAAGACCGGCGATACCGGCGGTGAGGATCGGGCCGGGCTCGGACACGGCCGCGGCGACACCGACGACGATGCCGGCAGTGGACACGATGCCGTCGTTTGCCCCCAGGACTCCGGCCCGTAACCAATTCAGCTTGGCGGCAACGGAACCGACATGCGGTTCGGCGGGATGCGATGGGATGGCCACCGCGTCACCGTAACCAGGTTCGCAGCACTCTGCCAGCAAACCAAGCCTTGCCATAGCAAGGGCGCCATCGGGGGTCTTACGGCCCTGTCCACGGCGGCCACCCGGCCCGACACTGGAGCGGCAACGGGAAAAGGAGCCATCATGAATCGTGAGGCATGCAAGTTCTTCGCCGGGTCGTTCGCCGCGCTGGCCTATGCCCACGCGGCCTATGCCGTGGCGACCTCGAGCGGAGTCGTCGACGAACCGGTGTTCCTCGGACGGAGATGGGGCGTCGGTTACATGTGGACCGAGGCCGCGGTCTATTCGGCGCTGAGTGTCACCCTGGGCTACCTCGGCTGGCGCCGTCCACCCGAAACGGCGCAGCTTCCGCCCCACGATCGCCAGGCACGTGACGCGGGCGCTGAGACGGACGTTCACGAAGAGTCCGAAAAGGGAACGGCCGCGGCGGTATGACCCGATGGCGCTGAGCAGGCGGAGCTTTCTGGCCGCCGCGGCGGCGGGTGCCGCGCTGAGCGCGTGTGCGCGGCCCACCGCACCGCCCGCCCCTCGGCAACCCGCAGCAGGCCTGACCGAGGCGATCGCCCGCACCGAGGCAGCCCGTCCCCACACCGGACGGACCGTCACCGCGCACCTGCGCGCCGGATCGAGCGACCTGGACCTCGGTGGTCCGGTGGTCCGCAGCCTCGCCTACGACGGCCGGGTGGCGGGCCCCGTGGTGCGGGGGAACGTCGGGGACGAGCTGGCGGTCACCGTCACCAACGGCCTCGACCACCCGACCTCCGTGCACTGGCACGGCATCGCGCTGCGCAACGACATGGACGGCGCCGCGCCGGCCACCCCCGAGATCGCCCCGGGCGCGGACTTCACCTACCGGTTCACCTCACCGGTACCCGGCACCTACTGGGCCCACCCGCACGCCGGGCTGGACACCGACTACGGGCTGTACCTGCCGGTGATCGTCGACGATCCCGCCGAACCCGGCGACTACGACGCGGAGTGGATCGTCGTGCTCGACGACTGGACCGCGGGCGTGGGCCCCGACCCGCACCAGATTCTCGACGGACTGCGGTCGCGCGGGATGTCGATGCACGGCATGGGCGGCGCGGCAAGCCCCCTGCTCGCCGGCGACGGTGGCGATGTCAGCTATCCCTACTACCTCGTCAACGGTCGCATCCCCTCGGCGGCAACCGGTTTCACAGCGCGCGCCGGGCAGCGGCTGCGCATCCGGTTCATCAATGCCGCGGCCGACACCGCGTTCCGCGTCGCGCTGGCCGGTCACCCGATGACGGTCACGCACACCGACGGATATCCGGTCGAACCCGTCGACGTGGATGCGGTGCTGCTGGGGATGGGGGAACGCTACGACGTGCTCGTCACCGCGGCCGACGGCGTCTTCCCTCTGGTGGCGGTCGCCGAAGGTAAGAACGGTGCGGCGCGTGCACTGTTGCGCACCCGGGTGGGAAGCGATCCCGGCCCGGACTTCCGGCCGGCCGAGTTGGCGGGCCGGGTGGCCACCGCGGCCGCCCTGAGTGCCGCCGCGCCCGTCCGGCTCGCCCCCGCGCCGCCCGACGCGCAACTGCAGGCGGTGCTGTCCGGCGGCATGATGGGCTACGACTGGCGGATCAACGGACGGCCCTTCACCGACGCCGTCCCGCTGACCGTCGCCGAGAGCCAGCGGGCCGTGCTGCACTTCGTCAACCGGTCGATGATGTGGCACCCGATGCACCTGCACGGTCACACCTTCGAGGTGCTGCGCTCCGACGGAGCGCCCGGCCCGCGCAAGGACACCGTGATCGTCGCGCCGATGACGTCGGTGGCCGTCGCCTTCGACGCCGACAACCCGGGGGTGTGGATGCTGCACTGCCACAACGGCTATCACATGGACGCCGGAATGATGACCACCCTGGAGTACGTCTGAGATGCGCGCAGGCATAACCTCGGTCAGATGAAGTTCGGCATCTCCACCTTCGTCAACGACGACACCATCGACACCGTGTCCCTGGCACGGGCGATCGAAGAGCGCGGCTTCACGTCGCTGGCCGTCGCCGAGCACACCCACATTCCGGCCAGCCGGCAGTCGCCGTATCCGCTGGGCGGTGATCTGCCGTCGATCTACTACCGCACACTGGACCCGTTCGTCACGCTGGCGGCCGCCGCCGCAGTGACGTCCACCATCGAATTGATCACCGGCATCGCGCTTCTGATCCAGCGCGACCCCATCATCACCGCCAAGGAGGCCGCCAGCATCGACCTGATCTCCGGCGGGCGATTCGTGCTCGGAGTGGGGGCCGGCTGGAACATCGAGGAACTGCGCGATCACGGCACCGATCCGAAGACGCGCGGCGCGCTGCTCGACGAACGGATCGAGGCCATCAAGGCGCTGTGGACCACCGAACCCGCCGAGTACCACGGCCGGTTCGTCGATTTCGACCCGTCCTACTGCCGACCCAAGCCCGTGCGCACACCGCACCCGCCGGTGCTGATCGGCGGTGACTCCGACGCCACGGTCAAGAGGGTGATCCGGCACAAGGCGGGCTGGATCTCCAACCCGCTGCCGGTCGAACGGCTCCGGATGCGGATCGACCAGATCACCGAGGGCGCCGGGCACGACGTCCCGCTGACGATGTTCGCCGCGCCGAACGATCCGCAGTACTGGAGTGCCGCAGCAGAACTCGGCTTCGGGGAATTGGGCCTGCTGCTGCCGACCAAGCCGCTCGATCAGTCGCTGCGCATCCTCGACCAGCTCGCCGAGCGGGTCGCGCAGTTCGGCTGAGCTAGCGGGTCGCGGTGGTGCGTGGCCGGGCGGCGACGGGCACGGCAGCCGGCGCAGGTGCCTGCGGGGCGCGGCGCGCCCGCTGCAGATCCCGGGTGATCCGCCGGCTCAGGATCCGCTCGTCGCGGGCGCTCAGGGAGCGGTTGCGGGCCGCCAGCTGATCGAGCTGCTGCCAGCTCAGCCCGTCGAGGTCACCGTCGGCGTCGTGGGTGGCGACGACCACCGCTCCGCGCAGCAGCGGGACGGTCTTCGCAGTGAAGTTCGTTGTGGCGAGCAGTAGTTCAGTGGCGCGGCGGTTGACGCGGCGCTGGCACCCCGGCGTGGTGGAGCTGAACCAGAAATCGAACTGCCGGTCGGCGCTGCCTAGAGACTGCAGCCCGCGGTCGTGGATGAGTCGGTCGACGTCGGCCTTGGTGTAGGCACGCGTCTCATAAACGGGGCCCTGGGCGCTGAAGTACAGGATTGTGTTCATGAGGATGATCCATTCGTCACTTTCTTCGGGTGGGTGGCGCGTCGGACCGCGTCGTCCGCGTCGTTACTGAAGTTACCCATGTGACAAATGAGACAAACCTTGATAACGATTCGAAACCCTTCCCCGGGCGGGCGGGGCCACCTACGGTCAGGCCATGGACTTCGAGGAATACCGGACCTATGACGCCACCGGCCTGGCCGAACTGGTCGCCACCGACAAGGTGTCGGCGGCCGAGTTGCTGACGCTGGCCCGTGACCGCGCCGCGGCGGTGAACCCGCGGATCAACGCCATCGTGCGCGACATCCCGGCGCCCGCGCACGGCGAGGGCCCCTTCGCCGGCGTGCCGTTCCTGATCAAGGATCTCGGCCAGGATTACGCCGGGACACCCACCGGTGCAGGTTCACGTGCGCTGGCGTCGCGACCTGCGCCGGAGCACTCCACCGTCGTGCAACGCTGGCTCGACGCCGGCTTGGTGATCTTCGGCAAGACCAACACCCCCGAGTTCGGCGCCAAGGGGGTCACCGAGCCGGTCGCGCACGGGCCGGCCCGCAACCCCTGGAACCTCGCCCACAGCCCGGGCGGCTCGTCGGGCGGAGCGGCCGCCGCCGTCGCCGCGGGCATCGTCCCCTGTGCGGGAGCCAGCGACGGCGGCGGGTCGATCCGAATCCCGGCGGGCTGCTGCGGGCTCGTCGGCCTCAAACCCGGTCGTGGACTGGTGCCCTCGGGGCCCGGCGCCGCGGAGCCGATGCACGGCGCCGCCGTGCAGGGCGTCGTCTCCCGCACCGTGCGCGACACCGCGGCCATGCTCGACGTGCTGCGCGGCGGTGAGCCCGGCGGACCGTACGTGCCCGGCATGCCGGACGCGTCGTTCGTGTCCTGCCTGGATGCCGACCCCGGCCCGCTGCGGATCGGGGTGCGGGTGCCGTCGGCGATCACCCCCCATCCCCACGCGGAGGCCTACGCCGCCGTCGAGAACACCGTGCGGGTGCTGACCGACCTCGGCCACCACGTCGACGAACTCCCGCAGGCTCCCTTCGACGACGCCGCGCTGGCCCGAGACTTCCTGCTGACCTGGTTCGTCTCGATCGCCTTCGAGGTCGAGGAGGCCAAGCGGCTGACCGGGGCGGGCGACGCGTCCTTCGAACGGGACACGCTGATCATGGCCGCGTTGGGCCGCGCCACCAGCGGCGTGGACTACGTCGACGCCGTGGCGCGCCGCCACGAACACACCCGCCGGCTCACCGCGTTCTTCTCCTCCCACGACCTGCTGCTCACCCCGACACTGGCCACCCCGCCGCCCAGGATCGGCGCGTTCGACCTGCCCGCCGCGCTGGCCCGCTCGGCCGACGTCCTGCTCAAGACCCGGACCGCGGGGCTGCTGCGCTACACCAAGATCGTCGACGACATGGTCGACGACAACCTCGGCTGGGTGCCCTACACCCAGCTGGCGAATCTGACCGGGCGCCCGGCGATCTCGCTGCCGCTGCACTGGACGGCCGACGGTCTGCCGCTCGGGGTCCAGTTCGTCGCGCCGCTGGCCGGGGAGTCGCGACTGATCCAGCTCGGTGCCCAGCTGGAGCGGGCGGCGCCGTGGTTCGACCGGGTCGCGCCTATCTAACGGGACTCCCCCGTCGGTGAATCCGCTTCGCGCCGTTCCTCTTTGAGCCGATCCTTGCTGCGGATCAGGCGCAGCAGCGTGACCAGTGCGAGACCGCCGACGATGTTGCAGACCACCGTGTAGCCGAACCACGACAGCCAGTCGAGATATCCGAACGAGGTGTTGCCGACGATCAGTGCACCGAAGATCAGCAGCGAGTCCAGGATCGAGTGGAACATCTGCAGACCGGCCAGCAGGAATGCCCCGGCCACGGCCGCGGCGATCTTGGCCGGCATCGAATCGGTGCCGTGCTGCATGCGCGTCATCAGCGTGATCGCCATGCCGCCCAGCAACGCGAGCGTGATGGACTCCGCGGACAGCGGCGCGTCGACGTAGTGCTGCGCGGAGGTGATGGTCTGGGCGTGCAGCTTCGGGAACGCCGTCATCACCAGCCACATGATCAACCAGCCGCCGACGAGGTTGGCCGCCAGCGTGCCGCTCCACAGCTTGACCAGCTGCGCAACGCTGGCGCGTTTGGCGGCGACCGTGGTGACCGGCACCAGGAACCCTTCGGTGAACAACTCGCTGCGGCCCAGCAGCAGCGCCAGGAAGCCGATCGAGAAGGCCAGCCCCGCCAGCAGCGGGTCACCCGTCGCCACCAGCACCGACAGGTAGGCCAGCACCCCCATCGCCACCTCGGTGCCGCCGAAGAACCCGGTCACCAGTACCTCGCGCCAGGTGCGGTGCAGCCGCTGGGTGCCCTCGTCCACCATGCGGTTGAAGGCCTTTTCGAGGGCGTCCTCGATCGGGCTGTCGGAATCGCCGAGGTCACGCTGGTCTGTGCTGCTCATCGCGCCCGTGTACCCGTTCGGCGCCGTCTTGCGCCGGCCCGGCCTGTGACCGTGCTTCCATGTCGAGAATGACGATCGCGCAGTACCGCGACTACGAGCGGTCCTGGCTCCGCGGCGATGTCCTCGCCGGTCTGACGGTCGCGGCCTACCTCATCCCTCAGGTGATGGCGTACGCCACGGTGGCCGGTCTCCCGCCGGTGACCGGGCTGTGGGCGGCGCTCGTGCCGATGGCCGTGTACGCGGTGCTGGGCTCGTCGCGGCAACTCTCGGTCGGCCCCGAATCCACGACCGCGCTGATCACCGCCACGGCGCTGGCCCCGCTGGCCCACGGCGACCCGGTGCGCTACGCCGCCCTGGCGGCGGTGCTCGCGGTGCTCGTCGGCGCGGTGTGCCTGCTGGCCGGCGTCGTCCGGCTCGGGTTCCTCGCCGAGCTGCTCAGCCAGCCCGTGCTGGTCGGCTACCTGACCGGCGTCGCCGTCCTGATGATCGCGGGCCAGCTCGGCAAGCTGACCGGCACCCCGGTCGACGGCCAGGAGTTCACCGGCCAGCTGCGGTCGTTCGTGTCCGGGCTGGACGGAGTGCAGTGGCCGACCGTCGCCCTGTCGGTCGGCGCGCTGGCGCTGCTGCTGGGGCTGGCCCGGTTCATCCCGCGCTGGCCCGGGCCGCTGATCACCATCCTGGTCACCACCGTCGTGGTCGCCGTGTTCGCGCTGCAGGACGACGGCATCCGGCTGGTCGGCCCGATCCCCAGCGGTCTGCCACCCCTGGGCTTCCCCGGGGTCGGGCCTGCAGACGTCGTCGGGCTCGTGATTCCCGCCGTCGGCATCGCCCTGGTGGCTTTCTCCGACAACGTGCTCACCGCGCGATCGTTCTCAGCGCGCCGGTCCGAGCGCATCGACGCCAACGCCGAACTGCGCGCGCTGGGGGCCTGCAACGTCGGCGCCGGGCTGAGCCACGGCTTTCCCGTCAGCTCGAGTGCGAGCCGGACCGCGCTGGGCGAATCGGTGGGCAGCCGCACCCAGGTGTACTCGCTGGTGGCGCTCGCCGTCGTGCTGCTGGTGATGATCGCGGGGCGGGGAGTGCTCGCGCTGTTCCCGACCGCCGTGCTCGGCGCCCTGGTGGTCTACGCCGCGCTGCGACTGATCGACATCGCCCAGTTCCGCAGGCTGCGGCGGTTCCGGCTCAGCGAGTGGCTGCTCGCGGTGACGACGACGGTGGCCGTGCTGGCGTTCGGCGCGCTGTACGGCGTGCTGGCCGCGATCGCCGTCTCGGTGCTCGAACTGTTGCGCCGCGTCGCCCGGCCCCACGACGCGATCCTGGGATTCGTGCCGGGGCTGGCCGGAATGCACGACATCGACGACTATCCGACGGCAAGCCCCTTGGCCGGGCTGCTGGTCTACCGCTACGACGCGCCGCTGTTCTTCGCCAACGCCGAGAACTTCCGGCAGCGCGCGCTCGCCGCGGTCGACGACAGCGCCGACCCGGTGCGGTGGTTCCTGCTCAACGCGGAGGCCAACGTCGAGGTCGACCTGACCGCACTCGACGCCCTCGGTCAGTTGCGGACCGAATTGCAGAGTCGCGGAATCGAATTCGCGATGGCACGGGTGAAGCGAGAGCTGCACGACGACCTGGTCGCCGCCGGCTTGATCGACGCGATCGGCGAGGACCGGATCTTCCCGACGCTGCCCACCGCGGTGGAGGCCTTCCGCCGCGCCCACCCGGGCGGCTAGGCGCGCGGGGGCGGGAAGTACATCTCCTGGCGCACCGTGCACACCAGCCGGCCGTCGCGGTTGAACATGGTCCCGCCGGCCAGCGCCAGCGTGTCGGTGCTGCTCGGCGAGGACTGGTCGTAGAGCAGCCAGTCCGACAGATCCGCCGGTCCGTGGAACCACACCGAATGATCGCGCTGCGCCGACGCCCCGACCTTCCCGCGCGCCGCGTACGCCGGCTCGGTCAGCGTCACCGCCGACAGGTACGCGACCAGCGCGGCCGTCATCGTCGTGTCACCGGCCACCTCGTCGGGCACCGGGCCGTCGGGCCGCCACCAGATGCGCGACCGCGCCGGCGGCGACCGGTCGGCGTCGACGATGCGTCGTTCGAACCACCGCAGACTCGACCACTGTCCCGGCGTCACGTCGTCGGATTCGGCCATGTGCGGCGCGACGACGGGCAGCGACTCCGGCTCCGGCACCTCGGGAGCGGACGGCTGATACCCGCCCGCGCCGGGTGCCGGCGCGACCAGCGCGAACGACGACATCGCCTCCAGCAGGATCTGCTCGTCCTGGCGCGCGGTCACCCGGCGGGCCGAGAACGTGCGGCCCTCCTGCAGATCCACGACGTCGAACCGCACCGGGCGGCGCGCGTCGCCCGGCCGCAGGAAGTAGGTGTGCACGCTGTGCGGCGCCCGCCCCGGCGCGGTCAGGCCGGCCGCCAACAGCGCCTGGGCCGAGATGTGTCCGCCGAGGATGTGGTGCGCCGGCGCCGGCAGTTGCTCACCGAGAAAGGACCGTGCGTCGAGGCGATTCAGGGCCATCGAGGCGAGCACATCGCCGAGCGAGGAGGGCACGGCAGGAGATTGTGCCGCAGCCGTGTTTGCTCTGACTGACGGTGGTCAATATCACCTCCATGCCGGGTTTCAGCGACGCCCTCGAATGGGCCAAACACGAGCTGTCGGCTCGCGTGCCCAAGGCCGATCTCGACCAGCGCGACGCCGACTACATCCGCGAGCAACTGCCCGGGTTGTGGTTGCTGGCGTCGCTGTACTTCCGCGCGGACGTCCGCGGGCTCGACCGGATTCCCAAGGACGGGCCGGTGCTGTTGGTGGGCAACCACAGCGGCGGCAACCTGCCGCCCGACACCTTCGTGTTCACGTTGGCGTTCTGCTCCTACTTCGGTGTGGAGCGGCCGTTCTACCAGCTGGCGCACAACCTGGTGGTGTCCATGCCGGGCCTCGGGTCGCTGCGCAAGTTCGGCACCGTCGCGGCCAACCACGACAACGCCGCGCTGGCCCTGAAATCCGGTGCGGCGCTTCTGGTCTACCCCGGCGGCGACTACGAGGTGTTCCGCCCGTCCTGGAAGCGCCACGAGGTCGACTTCGACGGACGTCAGGGTTATGTGACGCTGGCCCGCGAGGCCGGGGTGCCGATCGTCCCGGTCGCCAGCGTCGGCGGGCAGGAGGCCGCACTGTTCCTGGACCGCGGGCAGTGGCTGGCGCGGCTGCTGGGCGTGGACAGGATCGCCCGGCTCAAAAGCGTCCCGATCCTGCTGGCACCGCCCTGGGGACTGGCGGTCAGCGACATGGTGCCGCGGCTGCCGCTGCCGACGAAGATCGTCATCGAGGTGCAGGACCCGATCGACGCGGAGGACATCGCCGCCGCCGACGACGACGTCATCAACGACAAAGTGCTGGCCAGCCTTCAGGGCGCGGTCGACCGGCTCGGCGCCGAACGCCGCTTCCCGGTGATCGGTTAGGAGAGACGATGCGGCTGTCGCGAAGCAGGGTCGTCAACGTCGACCCTCACATCGTGTGGAAGCACGTCAGTGACCCGACCTGCTACCCCGAGTTCATGGCGCATCTCGAGCGCTGGGAGACCGTCACCGACGGTCCGGTCGGCGTCGGATCCCGCTTCACGGTGCACTGGCGGGTCGGCTCGGTGCCCATCGGCGGCGTGATCGAGGTGGTGGAGTTCGACGACGCCCGCGACCTGGCGTGGATCGGCATCACCGGGGTGACGCTGCGGGGGCGCTTCCGGCTGCGCGAATACGGTGACGGCAAGACGAAGGTGACGTTCCGGCTGGCATATGAGGCGCCGGGCGGGGTGCTGGGGCTGGTCGCGGACTGGGTGGCGGCGCGGCAGGTGGGCAGCATCATGGACCAGACCCTGGTGCGCCTGCAGGCCCTCACCGAATCCTGACACCGTCTTCCGAGGCAGCCGTGTTGCCTATACGGTCTAACTATGACGCGTGTGTCGGTGATCACCGGGGGAGCGGGCGGCATGGGGCAGGCGACGGCGGCGATCGTCGGCCGAGACCACGGCGTCGTGCTGTTCGACGTTCGGGAGGACCGGCTCGCCGCCGCGCACGCGGTGCTCGACGGGCAGGGCATCGCGGCGACCGCCGTCGCCGGTGACGTCACCGACGCGGGCGCCGTCGCCGCACTGCTGCGCACCGCCACCGAGCTCGGCACGCTGACCTCGGTGATCCACACCGCGGGCGTCAGCCCGAGCATGGGCGACGCCGACCACATCCTCACGACGAACGCGATCGGCACGCTCACCGTCGGAGAGGAGTTCTACCGCGTCGCCCCCGAGGGCGCCGCGCTGGTCAACGTGGCGTCCATGGCGGCGCACATGCTGCCCGAGTCGGTGGTGCCGATCGCCACGTTCCCCCGGGCGCTCGAGGACGCGCCCACCTTCCTCGAGCAGATGCGCACGGCCTGCGACGTCGCGCCCGATCAGGCCCGCCCGGGCCTGGCCTACGCGCTGAGCAAGAGCTTCGTGCGGTGGTATTCGACGGCGCAGGCGGAGCGGTTCACCGGCCGCGGGCTGCGCATCCTGTCCGTCTCGCCGGGCTCGACCGACACCGAGATGGGCCGGCTCGAGGAGAAGGCCGGCGCCGGTGCGATGGTGGCCGACGCCGCGGTGCCGCGGTGGGGCACCGCCGAGGAGATGGCCGAGCTGCTGGCGTTCTGTGCGAGCGGGCGGGCCGGCTACCTGACCGGCACCGACATCCTCAACGACGGCGGCGTGATCGCCTCGATGACCGAACGTGCCCGCAGGGCCACCGCCGGCTAGCCGACCGCGGCCCGCGGCCCGGATCCCGGGCTGGTCGGTGCCGCTGTTCTTCGTCGTCGGCGCCGTCTCCCAATACGCCGGCGCCGCGGTCGGGGTGACGCTGTTCGAGACGACGGCCCCGTCCACGGTGGCGTGGCTGCGCGCGGCGGGCGCCGCGGTGGTGCTGCTCGCCTGGCGACGGCCGTGGCGGCGCCGCTGGACCCGGCCCGAGCTGGGCGCGGCGGCGATGTTCGGGATCGTCACGCTCGCGATGAACGTGGCGTTCTACGAGTCGATCGCGCGGATCCCGCTCGGCACCGCCGTGGCCATCGAGTTCACCGGCCCGGTGGCCGTCGCGGTGCTCGGCTCCCGCCGGCCGCTGGACTACGGCGCCGCCATGCTGGTCGCCGCCGGGGTGTACCTGCTGGCCGGCCCGCAGACCGGGGTCCACGGTGCCGGCGTGGCGTTCGCTCTGCTCGCCGCCGCGCTGTGGGCGGGCTACATCCTGCTCGGCAAGCGGGTGGCCGACGCCGGCGCGGGCGTCGACTCGCTGGCCGTCGGGATGGGCGTCGCCGCGGTGCTGTCGGCGCCGGTGCTGCTCGGTGTGCAGGGCGTGATCGACGCGTCGGTGCTCATCGAGGCGCGCACCTGGCTCCTGGGCGCCGGAGTGGGAGTGCTCTCCAGTGCCATTCCGTACGCGCTCGACCAACCGGTACTGGCACGCGTCGGGCGCGCCCGCTTCGCGCTGTTGCTCGCGCTGCTGCCCGCCACCGCCGCCGTGGTCGGCGCGGTGGCCCTTGCCCAACGGCCCGACCGGGCCGAGATCGCCGGCATCGCGCTGGTGATGGCCGCGCTCGTGGTCAGCGCCCGGGCGGTGCGCCGCGGCGGCGGCCTCGACGGCACAATCGAGCCATGAGCTGCTGCCACTCCGAATTCGACACCGCGTTCACCGTCGACGCGTCGCGCATCACCTTCGGCCGGGGCTGCGTGCGCGAAGTCGGCGACCGTGCCACGGCGCTGGGCATGCGCCGGGTGGCGTTGTTCTCCGACGCCTCGGTCGCCCGGCTCGAGTTCTTCGACACCGCAATGCAGTCGCTGCGCGACGCCGGCCTCGACGTCGTCACCTACACCGAGTCGAGCGTCGAACCGACAGATGAATCCTTCCGCGCAGCAACGGCTTTCGCGACGGAGACGAAACCCGACGGCTACGTCTCGGTGGGCGGGGGATCGGTGATCGACACCGCCAAGGCCGCCAACCTCTACGCCACCCATCCGGCGGACTTCGCCGACTACGTCAATGCGCCCATCGGCGCCGGGCGGCCGGTGCCGGGGCCGCTGGCGCCGCACATCGCGTGCCCGACGACCTCGGGCACCGGCAGCGAGGTCACCGGTATCGCGATCTTCGACCTGCTCTCCCTGCACGCCAAGACCGGCATCGCGAGCCCGGCGCTGCGGCCCAGCGAGGCGCTGGTCGACCCCGACAGCACCGACACGCTGCCCGGCGAGGTCGTCGCGTGCAGCGGCCTCGACGTGCTCTCCCACGCGCTGGAGTCCTACACGGCCCGGCCGTTCACCCGGCGTGCCGCGCCCGCGCAGGCCAGTCAGCGGCCGATGAGCCAGGGCGCCAACCCCTGGAGCGATGTGGGCAGCCGCGAGGCGCTCGGGCTGCTGGGCCGCTACCTCGAACGCGCCGTCACCGACGCCGCCGACCGGGAGGCGCGGGAACAGACCATGTGGGCGGCGACGCTGGCGGGCATCGCGTTCGGCAATGCGGGCGTACACATTCCGCACGCGATGGCCTACGCCGTGGCCGGTCAGGTGCGGGACTTCCACCCGTCGGGCTACCCCGGTGACGCGCCCATCGTCCCGCACGGCATGTCGGTCATCCTCAACGCCCCGGCCGCATTCCGGCTCACCGCCCCCGCGGATCCGGCCCGGCACCTGGCTGCCGCCGCGCACCTCGGCGCCGACGTGGCGGGCGCCGCCGACGCCGACGCAGGCGCGGTGCTGGCCGACCACCTGGTGCGGATCATGCGCGCGGTCGGCATGCCCGACGGACTCGCCGGGGTCGGCTACACCGAGTCCGACGCCACCGCGCTGGCGGCCGGCGCCTGGCCGCAGCAACGGCTGCTCGGCAACGCCCCGATCGACATCGATGAGGCGTTGCTGGCCAACACCTTTCGGCAAGCCCTCCGGTACTGGTCGTGACCACCGAGAACGCCGGCGAGTACCGGTACTTCCTGCCCATCACCACCCGCTGGATGGACAACGACGTCTACGGACACGTCAACAACGTCACCTACTACAGCTACTTCGACACCGTCGCCAACCACTTCCTGATCACCCAGGGCGGCCTCGACATTCACACCTCACCGGTCATCGCGCTGGTGGTCGAGTCGGCGTGCACGTATCGCGCTCCGGCCGCCTACCCCGACGCGCTGCGCGCGGGACTGCGGGTCGACGCGCTGTCGCGCCGATCGGTGACGTGGGGAGTGGCGATCTTCGGAGCCGACGGCGACGAGCCGCTGGCGCACGGACGTTTCGTGCACGTCTTCGTCGACCGCGAGCACCGCAGGGCGGTGCCGATCCCGGACGGGATCCGCATCGCGCTGGAATCTATTGCCGTGCAGCCACAATGAGGTCGGCCACCTCGGTAGCGACCCGTATCGCGGTCGGATCCTCCGACGGCGCATAGCGATCCGCGGCCGCGTCGTACCGGGCCCCGGCGATCGCGCCGTGATCGGTGTCGAGTTCGACGACGCGCACGGGCCAGCCGACTTCCTCCAGCTCAGTTGCGAAAGACCGACTGACCGCCAGCGGCACGACGTCGTCGGTGCGGCCGTGCAGCAGGGTGAACGGCGCCCCCGGCCGCGCCCCGGCCAGCAGGTCGGTCAACGGGGAACCGCTGATCGGGTCCGCCACCATGAACGCCCCGGCCAGACACACGGTGTGGCCGAGCGCGACGCCGAAGCGCTGCGCGGCCAGTGTCAGCCCCGCGGCGGCCGCGCCGCCCAACGACCATCCGACGAGCGTCAGCCGGTCCGGCTCGGTGGACCAGCCGCGGACGTGCTCGACCGAGGCGAGCAGACCGGCGCGGCCCCCGTCGGGTGCGTGCGAATCCCAGTCGGGCGCAACCACGCCGAACCCGCGCTGCTCGAGTGCCTCGGCGAGCCGGCGCACGGTCGCGCGGGCGTCGGTCTGGGTGCCGTGCCACAGCAGCAGCGACGGGTCCGACGGTGCGCCGTACACGTCGGCGTGCCGGTGCGGGGCGTACTCCACGGTGTCCATCGGGCCGGTGTTCCCGCTGCCGCGCGGTTCGACTCATCGCTGACATGTCGGACACCACCAGGTGCGCCGGCGCTCCGGGTCGTTGGCCACCTCGGCGACCACCCGCACCGTCGTGCCGCATCGCAGGCAGGGCCGGCCCGCCCGGCCGGCCACCCAGTGCTGCTCGCCCTTGCGCCGCACCCCGGTGGTCACCTGCATCGCGCCCGGGACGGTGGCTGAGTGCCGCAGCGCCCGCGCCCCCAGTTCGAGCAGTGCGACGACGTCGACCCGGCCCACCGGTGTCCATGGGTCGTGCCCGCGCAGGAAGCAGAGCTCGTTGGCCCACAGGTTGCCGAAGCCCGCCACGCACCGCTGGTCGAGTAGAGCGGCCACGAGCGGACGTTCCGGGTCCGCGGTGAGCCGGCGCGCCGCCTCGGCGAGATCCCAGTCGTCGCGCAGCGGGTCGGGCCCGAGGTGCCCCACACACTGCGCCTCGTCCGAGGACCGGACCAGCTGCACCACCGGCAGTTTCACGCCGTAGGCAGCCGGGCCGTCGGTGCGCAGCAGCACCCGCACGTCGGGCATCACCGACCTGGGCAGCCAGCGTCCGGTGGCCGACACGGTCCACGATCCCGACATCCGGAGGTGCGTGTGCAGGGTCAGGTCATCGGAGAGCCGGGTCAGCAAATGCTTGCCGTGGGTGACGTGGGACAGCACCGTGCGCCCCGCGAGGTCGTCGGTCGCATGCGCGGGCACCCGCAGCTCGCCGCGCTCCAGGGTGCGGCCGCGCAGCGCGTCGTCCAGGCGGCGGGCCAGGGCGTAGACCGTGTCACCCTCGGGCACGTCGGCTCAGACGATGCCGGATTCGCTCGGCTCTTCGCGGGCGGGCCGGCTGGTGAGGTGTTCGAGGACGCCGGTGATGTCGAGGATCCGCTGCAGCTGGGGGGGCCGATTGTCGAGATGCAGATGCACGCCGGCGGTGGAGGTCCTGCGGTGGATCAGCAGGAGGCCCGACAACCCGGCCGAATCGCAGAACGTCAGCTCGGTGAAGTCGAGGTGCAGATCGGTGACCGCCGGACCGGCGAGCGCCTCGGATACGGCTGCGATCAGCTCGCCGGTGCTCTGGTAGTCGAGGTCGCCGCCGACGCGCAGCGTCAGGGCCGTGCCGGCGATGTGGGTGATCAGCGTCAGGTTCATGCACTCGCCGCCTCGTCGATCGTGGCCGGTCGCAGCGCGCTGCGGGCCGCGGCCAGCAGGCGCTGGGCCCGCGGGAACTCGGACAGTTGCGTCGCCAGCGACTGCAGCGCCGGATGCAGCGAGGCTGCCGGGACACCGCGGGCGGTGAGGATGTCGGCCGTCCAGGTGACGAAGTCGGCGAACAGCGCGTCGTCGTCGGTGTACAGGGCGGTGGCGAGGAAATCGACGATGTGCGCGATGTCCTCCACCGTGCGCTGCCGCTGCTCCTCGGAGTAGTCCTGCATCGCGGGGAACTGCTCCTCGAGTTCGACGATCGTCGCCTTGACCAGCTGACCGGCCGTGCCGCTGACCATCGTGTACTCCTGGTCGACGAGGTGGGGGAGGTCGTCGATGGGTTGGTGCGGCCGTCCGGCGGTGTGCCGGGGCATCCCCTGCTGTAGGTGAGCGGCCGCGGCCCGGGCATCGGGCGCCCAGCCGTCGGCGCCGAGCAGCCGCGCGAACCGCCCGTCGGCACCGAACGCGGCGCCGCCCGCCAGCACCGGGACCCCGGCGGCCTGACACGCGGTGATCGCGGCGTGCGCGGTGGGCAGCCGGGTCGGGATCATGCACGACAGCGCGACTGCGTCGGGGCCGGTCTGGTGCAGATGGGCGATCAGGTGCGGCGTCGGCACCTGCGCGCCGAGGAAATCGACCTGCCAGCCACGCAGCCGCAACACCTCGGCGAGCAACCGGGCCGGCAGCGCGTGCCACTCGCCGTCCACACACGCCACGGTGACGCGGCCCGCTGACGCCGTGGGCCGGCAGGCGGGGTGGTGCGCCAGCGCGGCGATCACCCGGTCGTTGATCGCGGTCGCCACGTGCTCCTGGGCGACGGTGATCCGGTTGGCGGCCCACTCCGCACCGACCCGCTGCTGCACCGGGGCGATGACGTCGAGCAGGATCTCCTCGCACGGGGTGCCGGCGTCCGCGGCGGCGAACACGGCGCCCACGGCGGCGTACTCGTCCCCGTCGATGATCGCGGTCCAGAGCTGTTCGGTCGTGCTCATGCTGATGCGGTGTACCTCCCGGCGGTGTGCCCGTCGACCGCGCTGAGGTGTGTTCGGCGCGGAGCGGTGATCGCCACCACCGCGATGTCGTCGTGTGCCTTGCCGTATACCCACTGTGAGGCGAGCATCATGATCCGCTCGACCACGGCTTCGGCGGGCATGCCGACACACTGCCGCAGCGCCGTCTTGAGCCGCTCCTCACCGAACATGTCGGCGCCCAGCGGGCCGCCGTGCGCCTCGGTCACCCCGTCGGTGTAGAGCAGGCACGTCTCGCCCGGGGCGAGTGCGGTGTCGAAGGTGCGCGACTTGATCTCCGGCAGCGCACCGACCAGGGTGCCGCGGGTGTCGGCCTCCTCGACGCGTCCGTCGGCGCGCACGATCAGCGGCGGCAGGTGGCCTGCACTGGTCAGGCGCAGGTGCACCTGCCCCTCGCGCCGGGACACCGAGGCCAGCACCAGCGTGGCGAACCGTGCGTGGTCACCGGACAGCAGCGCGCTGTTGAGCAGCCGCAGCACCCCCGCGTGATCCTCGGCCAGCGGCGCGAGTGCCTGCAGGGTGTTGCGGATCTTGCCGGTCACCACGGCGGCTTCCAGACCCTTGTCGCAGACGTCGCCGAGCACGACGAGCGTCTCGTCCTCCGGCGTCTCGGCCGGATGGACGTCGTAGAAGTCGCCGCTGACCAGATGGTGGTCTTCGGACGCGCGGTAACCGCCGGCCAGCTCGATGCCGTGGAAGCGGTGCAGCCGCGGCGGCAGCAGGTCGCGCATCAGCGTGTTGGTGATCGCGGCCTGCTCGCCATAGAGGCGGGCCGCGGACAGCGCGGTGCCGGCGCGTGAAGCGAAGAGCCGGGCGAACACCTCCTCGCCGTCGCTGAACGCCATCTGGGAGCTCTGTCGCAGCAGGACCAGCGCCCCCGCCGGCACCCCGTGACCGGGAAGCGGAGTGATGACGATCGAGCCGACGGGACCGCGGAACGACGACGGGATGAGCCAGTCGGGGACCGTGGCGGGATCGATCCACCGCGACGGGACCGGCGGGAAGCCGCGCAGCGCCTCGCTGAGCCCGGCGACGAGGTCGGGTTCGCCGTCGATGACCCGCTGCTCGACGGTTCCGTCGGGGCCGCAGCACACCAGCGGGATCCGGCCGCGGTTGGCGGGGGCCACCACGACGGCGGCGTCCGCGAGGTGGCGGGCCGCCATGCTCGCGGTGGCCTCCATGCAGCGGTCGACGTTCAGCGACGCCATCAGCTCCGTCGACGCCTCGTCGAGGAACGTGGCCCGGTCGCGTTCGCGGGTGACCGCCTCCTGGGCCTGCAGCAGCGCCCGGGCGGTGTCGATGAACAGCCACCACGCGGCCTCACCGTCCGGCAGCCGGATCGCGCGCGCCTCGACGTCGCAGCCCTGGACGGTTCCGGTCACGGCGCGGGGTGCGGTGCCGGTGCCCAGATCGGCATGGGCCGTCGCGAGCCACGACGGCAGCGCCTCGTGCAGCGCGGTACCGGGCGCGGCGGCAGGAAACAGTGCCCGGGCGGCGGCGCTCGACGCGCGCACCGTGCCGTCCGGGCTGATCACCACGACCGGGTGGGGCACGGTTTCCCAGGCAGCATCGGGCGACACGGCTATGCCGAGGGGAGCGTCCTCGCGCATGACGGCCTTTCCGATCGACTTCTTTGCCACTCTACGCAGGGCCGGTGTGGCGGTGAACAATTGATTTGCCCCGACGGCGCCCGCCGGACCACCCTGGGGGAAGTGAGCCCCGCCCCCAGTACCGCACCCCCCTCGACGCTAACTCATGATCGGCCTCGTCCGGCCATCGTGACGGTTCTCACCGCAGTCGCGATCATGTTGGTCGCCGCCAATCTGCGCCCCGCGGTGGTGGCGGTGGCTCCGCTGGTCGGCGACATCAAGTCGGCGACGGGCTGGAGCAGCGCGGTCACCGGTCTGCTCACCACCCTGCCGGTGTTCGTCTTCGGTCTGGTCGCCCCGCTGGCGCCGCGCTGCGCCGCGCGCTTCGGGATCGAACGAACCGTGTTCGCCGCGCTGGCCGTGCTGATCGTGGCGACCGCGGTGCGCCTGATGCCGGCACCGAGTGCGCTGTTCGCCGGCTCCGCGCTGGCCGGCGCCGGGATCGGCATCTGCAACGTCGTGCTGCCCTCGCTGATCAAACGCGACTTCCCCGACCGGTCCGGCCTGATGACCGGTCTGTACTCGATGACGCTCTCCGGCGGCGCCGCCGCGGCGGCGGCCCTGACGATCCCGATCAACGACGCGCTGGGCGGCGACTGGCGGATGGCGCTGGCCAGTTGGGGTCTGTTCGCGGTGCTCGCGCTCGTCGTCTGGGTGCCGCAACTGCGCCGGGTGCACCGCGTCGAGGTCGGCCACGCGCCGGCATCGCTGTGGCGTAACCCGATCGCGTGGGCAATCACGGTGTTCATGGCGGCGCAGTCGCTGATCTTCTACACCTTCACCGCATGGCTGCCCGAGGTGCTGATCGACCGCGGTATGTCGGCCGGTGGCGCCGGTGCGGTGCTGGCGCTGGGCCAGGTGGCGGGGTTGTCGATGTCGCTGCTGGCCCCGATCGTGGCCGGCCGCTTCGCCGATCAGCGGGCGATCACGCTGCTGGCACTGGCGGTGACCGCGGTCGGCTTCGTCGGACTGCTGTGCACCGGCTTCGCGCCCACCCTTTGGGTGATGCTCGTGATGGCCGGGCCGGGGGCGTCGATCAGCCTCGCCCTGCTGTTCATGGTGGTGCGGAGCACGTCGACCGCCCAGACGAGCCAGGTGTCCGGGATGGCGCAGAGCATCGGATATGCGCTCGCCGCCGTCGGTCCGGTCGCGATCGGTCTGCTGCACGACCTGACCGCATCCTGGACCGTCGCGATGGCGGTGCTGGCGCTCGCGCTGATCCCGCAGACCCTCTCGGCGCTGCTCGCCGCGAAGAACGTCACCATGGACGCCCATCAAAAAAGCCGGTGACCGTCCAGGTCACCGGCTTTGACGGGATGCTCGCGTCAGCTCTGAGCGGTCTCGTAGCGTTCGGCGACCGCCAGCAGCTCGTCACGGATCGACGAGTCGGGCAGCGACCGGATCCGTGCGTAGAGGCGCCGCCGGTCTCGGGCGAGCTTGATATTGGCGCGGAACTGCGCGACAGACATGGTGCGTGTACTCCTCGATCGTGTCCCCGGGTTTCGGGAACGGGTATGGGGTTGGCCTGCTCGGAAGGGATCGCCCTCCAGCAGGCACAACGGCCCATGCTCCCTTGTTAATTCCAGGTAAATCAACTTCGCTGAGTGTGAGTTCACCGACTGTGAGCGCGATCACCAAGTTTGCTGACGGACGATCAGATCGCCATCTCCTCGAGCGCCGCCTCGGACTCCTCGAACAGGACCGCTTCCGCCCTCTGATAGATGCTTCTCGCCTCCTCCGGACTGTCGCCCACCGCGGTCATGCCCAATCGGCCCAGCTCGGTGAGGCAGCTGATCATGTGGAACACCACACCGGTCCTGCGGGCCTGGTCGAAGTGCAGTCCGTGCGTGACGACGATGTCGAAGAGGTCGACGCTGGTGAGCGCCTTCAGGCGTTCGTCTTCGAGATGGTCGGTGGCGACGAGGTACTTCGGGCTGCCGTGCGGGGTGACGAACACTCCCCGCTCGCCGTCGTAGCTGCCGTCGGTCAGGAACTGCAGGGTCAGGAACGGATGGGTGGTGCCGCCCTTACGGAGGTTCAGCTCGATCGCGTAGGGCGTCCACATGCCGTCTTCACCCTGCACGACGACGAAATCGACGGCGAACCTGCCCAGCACACCCAGGCCGGCGAGGCGACGCCCGATCACCATCGCGGGCTCGGCGATGGCCGCAGCGTAGTGGGAGTCCGCCGGAAAGATGCAGCCGAGGTAGCGCTGACCGCTGGCGCCGCCGAGCATCTGGTCGTGGGTGGACAGCAATTCGACCGAACCGTCGGGCAGCGCCCGCATCTGGACGCTCGGACTCGTCAGCGTGACGCCGCTGATGCGTTCCTCGACGATCCCCCCGTGTGTCCGGAAGGCCGTCAGATACGTCTCGACGGAAAGGTTCTCGGACTCGGGCCGCAGCGAGAGGATGCGGTCGGTGATCGCCGCCGCCTCGTCGGGCGAACCCGGAGAAGGCAGGTTGCGGAGGTCGACCATCGCGTTGCCGGCTCCGGAGACACCCTCGTTGAGTTTCACGATCGCGTACGTCAACGTCGGGCGCCGCGTCCGCATGCCCTGCACACCGGCGACGATGTCGTCGACGGTGTGCAGGTTCTCGGCTCCGACCGGGCATCGGACCCCGAGCTCGTCGAACAGTCTCCGGCACCCCGTCTTGCTTCCGAGGTCGGCGAGTCGCGGATCGGCGCCGTACATCGGAATGCCCAGGGACAGAGCGACATCGCGCTCGAGCGTGGTCGTGTTGTACGGGATCAGGTGGCTGCGCGCCCGGTTGGGCAGCAGGGATCTGATCTGCCGCAACAACTTCGGCCGCTTCAGCAGCTTCGCGCTCAACGGCACCGGTGTCGCGTCGTTGACCGAGATCAGCGTCAGCCGTCGGCGGGCATGGCTGGGGATGACGCCGGGCAGCAATCCCAGGTAGTACTCGACGATCGGTTCGGCGATCGGCTGTGAGGTCACGTAGATCATCTGCAGTCTGGACTGGCGCAACAACAGGAGCAGGAACAGCGACCGCTCCTCGAGAGCCTGCATCGCCGTGCCACTGCCCGACGTCGATGCCAGGCTGATCGACGGCACGACGACGACCGTTTCGTCGGGCATGTCGAGGCGTATCGACTCCCACACCGACGGCATCGCCCGCTGGAGTTCGTCGAAACGCCGGTAGCGTTCGTCCTCGTCGAGCTCGGACAGTGTGCGCTCGGCGACGTTCGGTGTCGTCATGATTGCTCCCCTTCTGATCGTTCTGGTATCTGAACGATGTTGTGCACCCGCACTATTCGGCTGAAGCCTTTGAGCCGCAGGTCCCCGACGGGTTCGGAGACGCAGGAGAGGTGCTCGACGCCCGCGAGCACGCGATCGGTGGCGAGCACCTGCCACGGGCCGGCCTCACCGCACAGCCGCGCGGACAGGTTCGTGACACTGCCGATCGCCGAGTAGTCGAACCGGCCCTCGAAGCCGATCCGGCCGAGTGTGGCGTAGCCCTGCGCGATCCCGAGACCCACCGCGAGATCGTGGCCGATCCGCTCCCAGCGGGCCGCAAGTCCGCGGACAGCATCCCTGATGTCGAGCGACATGCGTACCGCGCGTTCGGCGGCGTCGTCGCACGGGACCGGATCGTTGAAGAACACCATGATGCCGTCGCCGGTGAACCGCTCGAGCGTGCCCTCATAGCCGTGCACCAGCGCACCCATCGCCCGGTGGTATTCGCCGAGCACCTCCATGACCTCTTCTGGAGCGCTGGTTTCGGCGAAGGGAGTGAAGTTGCGGAGGTCGGCGAAGACCACGACGATCTCCCGGCGGTGGCTCTGCAGCAGGCTCTCCTCGCCCAGCACGACATCGGCCAGCTGCGGAGACAGGAAGTACCGCAGGCGATTAGCGCGCTCCAGCTCGGCGACCTGACCGGCGACCCTGGCCTCGAGCTCGGCATTCCAGGCGGCGAGTTCCTGCGCCTGCCGGCGGATGGTGTCGTGGTAGCGCTTGATGCGCGCCAGCGACGACACCCGGGCGAGAAGTTCGCTCTGGTCGAACGGTTTGGTGACGAAGTCGTCGGCACCTGATTCCAGGGCGGCCAGCCGTTGCTCTCTTCCACTCGCGGTGATCATCACGACGGGCAGGAACTCCGTGTCCGGATTGGCGCGGATGCGCCGGCACACGGTGTGCCCGTCCATGTCGGGCATCACGATGTCCAGCAGCACGATGTCGACATCGCTGCGCTCCAGCAGCGCAAGAGCTTCCGCACCCGACGATGCGGTCAGCACGCGGTGGCCGCGTGGGGTCAGAACGGCGTCCAGGAGCCGCAGATTCACCGGCTCGTCATCGACCGCGAGCACTGTCACCGGATCGTCCGTCACCGTTGTCTCCGTTCTCCGAGGATCCGGCTCAGCGCGGTGAGGAGCTCATCCCTGCTGACCGGTTTGCGCAGATAGGCGTCGGCGCCCAGGGCGAGCGCGCGGGGGCGGTCGTCGATCACCGAGGCGACCACGACGGGCACACCGGCGGTCGCCGGATCCGCCTTCAGCTCCGCGAGGACGTGCCAGCCGTCGAGCCTCGGCAGTTTGATGTCGAGGACCACCCCGGCCGGCCGGACCCGGCGGATCAACTCGAGCGCTTCCACCCCGTCGTGCGCTCTGAGAACGCGTGCCCGGGATCCGCGCAGATAGGCCTCCAACAGATCCAGCGACGCGCGGTCGTCGTCGACGAGCACGACCACCGGCCCTCGCGACGGGGCGGCGACGGTGATCTCGTCGGGAATCGTCGGTGCCGTGGGCAGCACGGGAATGGAGAACCCGAACGTGCTGCCCACGCCGACCGTGCTGGTGAGCCACATACGGCCGCCGAACAGCTCCACGATGCGGCGGGACAGCGTCAGTCCGAGTCCGGTGCCCTCGCCCTTCGAGGGTCCGCGCCGCCCCTGCTGGAACGACTCGAAGATCCGGTCCTGATCCTCAGGGGGGATGCCGATTCCGGTGTCGGTCACCGTGAGGATCAGATCGGCGCCGTCGCTGCGTGTGCGGACCGACACGCTGCCACCGTCGGGGGTGAACTTCACGGCGTTCATCACCAGATTCAGCAGCACCTGTTTGAAGCGCAGCTCGTCGGCGTCGATGACGTCCACCTCGTCGTCGAGTTGGACCGAGACGTCGATCCGGTGGGCGGCGGCTCGATCCCGGACCATCGCGAGGATCTCTTTCACCGCACCGGCGACCGGGAACGTGCTCGGCTCGAGGACCATGTGCCCGGCCTCGACCTTGGACAGGTCCAGGATCTCGTTGAGGAGCTCGAGCAGGTGGCGCCCGGAGTTCCAGATGTCACGCAGGTACTCCTCCTGCTGGGCATTGATCTCTCCGAACATGCCGTCCAACAACACTTCCGAGAAGCCGATCACCGCGTTGAGTGGTGTCCGGAGTTCGTGCGACATGCTGGCCAGGAACTCGGACTTGTGATTGCTGGCGATCTCGAGTTCCCGGCTCCTGGTCTCCAGTTCGCGGTACAGCCGGGCGTTGACGATGGCCAGCGCCGACTGGTTGGCGAAGGTCTCGAGCAGTTCGGTCACATCGGAGGGGAAGTCCCCGGTCCCCCGGCGGCGGATCACCAGAACGCCGACCAGCGTGTCCCCGCGCAGCATCGGCACCGCCAGCACCGAGCGCCATCCGTCGTGAAAGAGGATGTCCAGGAACGCATCCCGCTGTATGCGCTCGAGGTCGGCGATCGCGGAGGGACGCAGCGTTCCGGCGGCCTGGCCGATCAGCAGGGACTTGCGGTCGATGGGGATGGCGCGCAGCTGTTCGAGCAGTCGGCGGCTCGTCCCGACCGTGTCGCGCACGGCGAAGGTTCGGGTCCTGACGTCGTACTCGAGGATCGACCCGCCGTCGGTGCGCAGCGTCGCGTCGCCGAAGCCGAGATTGGTCAGCCGCACCGCATTGCTGACGATGCGCTCGAGCACCTCGTCCAGATCGAGACTGGATCCGACCGCGTCGTCGACCTGCTGCAGCGCTTCGAGCTGTGTCACCTTGTCGGCCAACTCGGACCGCCGCGCTTCCAGTGCCCGCATGAGGTGGATCTGCCGCAGCGCGATCGCGCCCTGGACGGCGAACTCCTCGAGGCGTTCGCGTTCACGGTCGTCGAACGGTGCGACGTCGACGCGCCACATCGACAGCACACCGACGACCTCGTCGTCGGAGAGCAGCGGCGTCGACAGCAGTGTGCGGAACCCGGTGAGACGCTGCAGATCGAGCCGGCCGTAGTCGGCGTCGCCGAGCACATCGGCGACCTGGTGTGTGCACCGGTCTTCGGCCGCACGCCCCACCGTGGAGGACCTGTCGCGGGCGATCGGGTTGTTCGCCAGGTACTCCCGATACTCCTCCGGTGTCGCGCCGGACACTCGCGACAGCCGGAAGCCGTCGCCGTCGACGACGAACAACTGCGCCGCGGTGGCACCGCACAGCCGGGCGGCGTGTTCGACGATGGTGTCGAGCACCGCACCGGGGTCGGCGACGTCGCGGCCCAGTGCGGCAAGGATCTCGCGGCTGGCGGCCGATTGCTCACGGGCAGCACGTAGTTCGTCGTTTTCAGCGCTCACAGGCGTGTCCTCGGCCGGATGGCGTTCGCCCGCTCCACCAGATCGATGCGCTGCCAGAGATCCTCGGCGTCGCGCGCCAGCGTGCGGTAGCACTGTTCGATCCCACGGCGCAGATCACCTTCGGTGAACTCGGTGCCCATCAGCAGCGCGGGCGGAGCCGAGTTCCCTGCGCGCAACCAGCGCAGGGCCGAGGTCAGCACGCGCAGCCGCAACGCCGCGCGGGCCGCCCCCGACTCGATCGGCAGGGCAGACGCGCGGTCGGCCGCGTCGACCAGGGTCTGCTCGCCGACGTCGTCGGGGGAATCACCGTCGAGCAGGATCTCGACGGCCGCGGCTCCTCCCTGCACGTGGTAGGCCGATGCGGCAGGAATCCGGTCGAGCGCCGCCACGGCGCCGGCGCGGTCGCCCGTCCGTGCGCGTTGGCGGGCGAGGCCGAATGCCGCGCTGATGTAGGTGTCGTCGGTCCGCCAGATCGTCTCGTAGTAGCGAATCGCCGCGGCGTGGTCGCCCTGGATCTCGGCGGTGGCGGCCAGCGCCATCTTCGGCGCGAGCTCGCCGGGCAGAGCGGTGAGGACGGCGTCGAAATCCGCATACGCCGCCGCGTCGTCGCCCTCGAGGAGCGCGCACTGACCGCGATACCAGGGGACCCGCCAATCGCCGTCGAGAGCGGGCGTCAGCGTCTCCAGTTGAGTCCGGGCGTCCGACGGACGTCCCAACTCCAGTGCCGCCCGGACCAGGCGCAGTGCCACCTCGACGGAGAACCGCGTCGCCTGCTGCGCGCCGCTGCGCGCCAGGTGCAGCGCGTATTCGAGTTGAGCCGGTGGGGTGCCGCTGGTGGTGGCGAGGACGGCGGCGCCCGGATCGCCCGGGTCGACGACGGGCACCGGCAGAGCCGCGATCACCTCGGCGGGCACCACCGGCGCACGGTAGCCGCCGCCGTACAGTCCGCGCTGCGGACTGAAATGCAGCGACCGCCGCGGCGGAACCGGGGTGCCGTCGGCGGCCACCACCTCGTGCAGCACGCCGGTCAATTGATCGGCCATCTCCGCCATCGAGGGGAATCTGCGCGCGGGGTCGGGGTCGGTGGCCCGCAGGAGGCATCGGTACAGCGATTCGTGCGCGGCGAGGACGGGCACGGTGTCCGGCGCGGGGATGCTGTCCGCGAACCGGCCGTTGTGCCGGGGCAGGTCCATGGCCAGAACCGCCAGGGTCCGCCCGACGGTGTAGATGTCGCTCGCCACGGTGGGCCCGGTCCGGGCGAGCTCGGGGGCCTGATACCCGGGCGTTCCCCAGATCGGGCAGTCGGGGTCGTCCATGGCGACGACGGCGCCGAGGTCGATGAGCTTGAGCTGTTCGTCGGACTGCATGACGTTGTCCGGTTTGAAGTCGCAGTACACCATCCCCATCGCGTGCAGATACTCCAGCGCCGAGGCGATTTCGACGATGTAGGCGACCGCGTGCTCCGGCGGCAGAGGTCCGTTGTGCGATTTCCTGATCTGCTTGAGCGACGTCCCCCCGACGTATTCCATGACGATGTAGCCCACCGGTGCACCGGTGTCGTCGCGGTGCTCGACGAAGTTGTGGATACGGACGATGTTCGGATGTTCCACCTCGGCCAGCGCGAACGCCTCGGCGGCAGCCGCGGCCATTGCGTCGGCGTTCCCTGAGTTGACCAGTCCCTTGAGCACCACCCAGCGGTCGTGGACATTGCGGTCGATCGCGAGGTAGATCCAGCCCAGTCCGCCGTGGGCGATGCAGCCCTGAACGTCGTACTGACCGTGTACCAGGTCACCCCGAACGAGTCGGGGAATGAACGAATATCGGGTCCCGCACCGGCTACAGAACCCCTCAGCGGGTGCGGGTTCGAAGTATCGGCTCCGCGCGACGGGCGCACCGCACTGCGCGTTGCCGCAGAAGCGCTGCCGCTCGGGGACCTGGGGATCGTGGAGAATCGCGGCCGCCGGGTCCCCGCGAGGTACGCGCGGCATCTCGACGATGCCGGCGCCGAGTCTGCCGCGCGACGGTGCCGGTCGGCCGGTGCCGTTCCCCGTCGTCCGGGCTGTGCCGGTCGTTGCCTCTGCCGCCGGCCTCGTCTCGGGGCCGGGGTCCGGCTCGGCCGCCATCACGATCCCTCGTACCTGGCGGCAGGTGGGCCGGGAGACGGTCCCAGTGCACTCAGCCACCGGTCGTAGAGCCGGTTCCAGGTGCCGTCGCGGCGCATGTTCTCGAGCACGCCGTTGACGAAGCGGACGAGATCCTCGTGACGTTTGCCCACCCCGACGCCGTAGGGCTCGACTCCCAGACTGGGGCCGGCGATCTCGACGGTGGGATCCTGCTCGGCGAGCCCGGCGAGCACCGCGTCGTCGGTGCTGATCGCGTCGATCTGGTTCTGCTGCAACATGACCAGACAGTCGGTCCATGCGGTCACACCGATGACGACGGGGCGGGGATTCATCGCGAGCAGGTTCGCCAGCGACGTCGTGCCGGTGGCGGCGCAGACCCGCTTGCCCGACAGGTCCTCAGCCGTGTCGATCCGGGTACCGCGCGGTACGAGAATTCTCTGGTTGGCGACGAAGTACACGGTCGAGAAGTCGACGCTGCGTTTGCGCTCGCAGGTGATCGAGTAGGTCCTGACCACCAGGTCGACCTGTCCGGACACGAGCGCGGTTTCGCGATCGCGTGCATCGACCACCCGCAGGTCGATGCGGTCCGGGTCACCGAAGATGGCGCGCGCGATCTCGCGGGCGACGTCGATGTCGAAACCCTCGATGCGCCCGGTCGCCGGATCACGGAAACCGATCCGGTAGGTGTTCTGGTCCACGCCCACGACGAGCCGGCCCCGGCGGGCGATGGCGGCCATCGTCGACCCGGCAGGCATCGCACCGGCAGGAGGGAGCGGGCCCGGGGACAGACTCGCTTCCCGGTCGCACTGCTCGGCCGCGGCCGGTGGCGCAGCGGTGACGTCGTGCGCCTCCTGCGGCGCGACGGTGACCGGGGCGACCGATACCATCGGCGGGGGAGCAGGTACCGAACCGCACCCCGCCGCCAGGATCGCGACGAGCATCGCGGCGGAGCGGGTGTTCACAGGAACTCCTTCAGGCGCGGCCACATCCCCGCGATCACCGCGGCCGCGGCCAGCGCCGCCGACACCACGACCACCGGCGGGGTCCAGGCCAGGGCGGCACCCGCCGACGACACCATCGCACGCATGGCGGTGCGGGTCGTCTCGATCTCGGCGCGCAATCCGGTTTCGACGACCCCGAACTGAGCGGGGGAGGCTTCGGGATCGGCGCCGATCGCCTGCGCCATCGCGGTGGCGAAGTCGCCGTCGCGGTAGGCGCGCACCTGCTTGTCATGGCTTGCGGTCCAGCGGTGCACCGCGTCCACCGCGGACTGTGGACCCGCCTCCAATTCGGTCAGCAGTCCGCGGATGTCGCCTGCGTACTTCTCCTCGAAAGAGGTGATGTCGCCGCGCGCGATCAGTTCCAGTGTCTCCTCGGTGCGTGCCTGCTGGGCGAGAATTCGTGCCGCCGCGAGGTGTTCGAAGCGTTCGGTACCGACCGCCCGGCCGCGATCGATGTCGCCAGCCGCCAGACGCGTGGCGACGACGAGGAAGACGATCGCCAGGACCAGGACGCCTGCTGCAACGACGAGTCCGATGTTGAACTGGCGGTTCGTCCGGCGCAGCAGCATCCAGGACGCGGCCACGATCTCTGCGACGATGAGGGCCAGCAGCACGATCTCGACCACGGGGCGCGCACCCACCGACGCCTGCTCGGCGTCGAGCGCGTCGAGGCCGCGGTCCAGGATCTGCCTGGCGCCCGGGAGCAGTCCGGTTTGCATGAGCGAGGACGCTTCCCGCATGTACGCCGAGCCGACGGGCGAGTTGCGCATGTTGTTGGCCCGGGCGGCCTCGATCAGACCGGTGTAGGTCGCCAACTGCACCGTGATCTCGGCGACCGCGGTCCGCACGCCCATGTCGGTGGCCCCGGCGGACACATCCCCCAGCGCGGACGCGGCCGCGGCGACGGCTTCGTTGTACCGTTCGCGCATCGCCGGTGTCTGGATCCCGCCCGACAGGAAGGCCGACGCGGCGGTGGCATCGGCCTCCGACAGCGCCGCGTAGAGGTTCTGCGCCGCGAACGCAAAAGGCTCCGAGTACCCAAGCACGTTGTCGTGCGCGGCTATTCGTTGATGGAGCCCGGCGGCGCACACCACCGCGGCGCCTGCGCACGACGCGACGAGCACGAGCGTGACGGCGATGACGAGTCCCGGGGTCGTGCGGGCGAAGCGCCGTAGTCTCGGGACCCGGGAGGACGGCAAGCCCCGGGTGTGAACCAACGCGACGCTCATCGTGCCGGCTCCACGCGAGAACGACTGTCCCGCCACGTCTTTGCGTAAGCAATCACCGCGTGCGGCGGGATACTGTGCCGATGTCCTCGATCGGTCATCGCATCCCTCCCTCGCCTCTGCCGTCAGCGTGTTGGACGGCTCAATCGTCGCGCCGTGCGGCAGAGGTCACACAAGTAGTGCACTACTGTTTCCGCGCGCGGGCGCGCGTTTTCGACTACTTGCATCGGCAGGAACGCGTTCGGAGTCGTCATGTGCGGGCCGGGCGAGCTGTCCTAGTCTGAGCCCATGCGGTTGACGTGGCCGTTGACGGGCCGCGCGGCAGAGATGGGGCTCGTCGAATCCGCACTGTCCGAACCGGCCTCGACCGGGATCGTGGTCAGCGCGGCGGCGGGTGTGGGCAAGAGCCGCCTCGTGCGTGAGGCACTCGACTTCGCCGTCGTCCGCGGCTGCGAGGTCCGCAGGGTGATCGGGACGTCGTCAGCGCGGCGCATCCCGCTGGGTGCGCTCGCCCCGTGGGCCGGTGCCCACGGCGCCGGGGGCGTGCAACTGGTGTGCGGAGTGATCGAATCGCTCGTCGAAGCTCCCGACGATCGCGTGGTCGTCGTCGGCGTCGACGACGTCCACCTCCTCGACGAGGTGTCGGTCTTCGTCTTGCATCAGATCATGCAGAGACGGGCCGCCCGTCTGGTGCTCACGATCCGGACGGGTGAGCCCGTTCCCGAATCGGTGCACGATCTCTGGAAGGACGGCGAGTTCGACTGGCTGGACCTCCAGCCGCTGAGTCCCGGCGACACCGCGTCACTGCTCGAGGCGGTGCTGGGCGCGGCGCCCGACCCCGACGCTGTCGGCCGCCTTCACCGACTCACCCTGGGAAACCCGCTGTACCTGCGCCACATCGTGGAGCAGGAGGTCGGTCAGGGAAGGCTCGCCGAGTATCAGGGGCGGTGGCGGTGGACCGGCGAACCCGTTGTGCCGCAGAGTCTTGTCGAGCTGATCGACACGCGTATCGGCGCGCTGCCGGCTCAGGTCGGCACGGTCGTCGACGCGCTGGCGGTCGGCGAGCCCATCAGTCTGTCGGCGTTGCAGCGGATCGCCGATCCGGGTGCTGTCGAGCAGGCGGACGAACGAGGACTGATAACCGTCGAACGGCGCGGCAGGTCCCTGGAGGTCCGAGTGGCACATCCGCTCTACGGGGAGGTTCGCCGCAGTCGCGCCGCGCCCACCCGGCTCAGACGTCTCCGGGGGCTGGTGGCCGGGGAGCTGGCCGCCGGCGACGACCGCGATGAGGTGCAGGTGTTGGTGCGCCGCGCGGCGCTGAGCCTCGACTCCGATCTGGATCCGGACGGTGACCTGTTGACCGCAGCCGCGCACGCCGCAGTCCGTCTGGCGGACCTGCCGCTGGCGGACCGGTTGGCCGCTGCCGCGGTCGAGGCGGGCGCGGTTCCCGAAGCCCAGTTCATCAGGGCTCATGCGCTGTCGTGGCTCGGTGACGGAAGCGCCGCCGAGGAGGTGCTCGATGCGGTCGACACCACGACCCTCAGCGACGATGCCTTCGCCAGGTTCACGTACTACCGCGCCAGCAACATGCTCTGGGCCCTTGCCGAACCCGAGCGAGCCGAGGCGATCGTCGACCTCGCGGCGCACCTGACGAGCGATTCGGCGCGCCGCTGCGTCGCCGCCTTCAGGACCGTGCACTCCTTCGCCACCGACCGTCCCGCAGCGGCCCTCGCCGCCGCCGAGCACATCGTTCTCGAGGAGTTGCCGCCGGTCATCGGCGCCGAAACGGCCTGGGTGCTGTCCAACATCTACGGGGACGCCGGCCGCACCGACGAGGCGCTGGCGGTCGGCGAGGCGGGGCTGGCGATCGTCCGGAGCTCCGACGCTCCCCACCTGGCCTACAACATCGTCGACGCTCAGGTCGGCGCGCTGTTGATGGCCGGCAGAATCGACGAAGCCCTCGGCCTGGCCGAACGGGGCCGCGTTCAGGCCGAGGATCTGCCCGGGGCGGCGCATCTGCTCGGTACGGCGATCGCGGGCCGCGCTGCCCTGGGTGCCGGACGCCTCGACGTCGCCCGCGACATGCTGGGACGCTCGGCGACCGCGTTGTCGGCCACCGGATATGCGCTCGGCTGGGGATATCGCTACTGCCTGCCCCACGCGGTCACGCTGGCCATCAGCGGGGACCACGCCGGCGCGGCCGAGGTACTCGCGTCCCTGGACCGGCGGCGGCGACCGTTCCGCGCGCTGGACGATGAGACGAGTGTGGTCCGGGCGTGGGTGGCGGCCGTTCAGGGCGCGGTCGGCGAGGCCGTCACCCTCCTGCGGGAGGCTGCCCGCACCGCCTCATCGCGTGGTCGATTCGCCGTCGAGGTGGCCTGCCTGCAGACGGCCGCGCAGTTGGGCGATCACACGTGCGCGGCGCGACTGAGCGAGTTGCCCGCTCTCGTCGAAGGCCCGAGGGCCGGGGTTGCGGCCAGGTTCGCGGCGGCGCTGCGCGACGGCGACGGAGAGGGGCTCGGCGCAGCGTCGGACGCATTCGAGGACATCGGCGATCATCTGGCCGCCCTCGACGCGGCGGCGCACGCGGCAGGAGCATTCCGGCGCGACGATCGGCGCGGCTCGTCGATGACCTGGACGGCGCGCGCGCAGGCTCTCGCCACGCGCTGCGGTCACATCGAGACTCCTGCGCTTGCGCTTCTGTGCGCCCCGTTGCCGTTGACCGACCGCGAGCGGGAGATCGTGGCTCTGCTCGGTCTGGGTCTGTCGAATCGCGACATCGCCGACCGGCTCGTGCTGTCCGTACGCACCGTCGAGGGCCACATCTACAAGGCGATGATGAAGACGGGTACCGCGAGCCGGGAAGAGCTCGGGGACCTGTTGCGCCCCCGGAAGCCGCGGCCGCCCGACGCCGAGCACGCTTGACCCCGGAAGCGCATTCCTGGTCGTGATCTGGTCTCGATCACAGCCATCACTTCTCGCCTGCGGCGCTCAGGAGATCCACTCGCGGTCACCGGCGCGCGGGCGCACCGCGACGAGCGCCGTGCCGGCGAGGAACAGCGTCGCCGCGAGCAGAGGGAGGCGGCCGCCCGGCGCGAAACCGTTGGCGGACAGCACGGCCAGCGCCAGCGCGCAGGCCGCCGTGCCGGTGTACAGCAGGCCTTCCGCGATCGCGCGTGGTATCGGCACCGCGACCGTGGGGATCGGCGCGGCGACGAACCGGCGCTGCCAGGCGAGCAGTGTCAGCAGACCGGCGGCGACGACCGCCAGCACCAGCTCCCACTCGAGCCGTGCCAGCCACCACGCCCCCGAGCCCAGGGGCGGCTGGGGCAGCAGCCCGGTGGGATAGCCGACGAGCGTCACCACGATCACGGGCAGCATGTGCCACAGGTACAGCGCCATCACGTTCTCGTTGGCTATCGCGAGCACCCTCGGCCAGACGCCCCGCGCGAGCACGCGGTTGAGCACCGGCACGATCGCGAACAGCACCCCGATCTGGACCAGCGCCAGCGCCAGCAGCGCCGCGGATGGCGGAGCACTGTTCTCCACCCGGTCGCCCGGGACCCCGATCATCGCGATCGGATACGGACCCCAGGTGACCAGCGCGGGCAGGGCGAGCGCGGCCACCACCGCCATAGACAGCAAGGTTCGGCGGCGCAGAAGCCCGTCGTGCCAGGCGATCCCGAGCTGGTAGATCGCCGCCCAGCAGAAGAAGTAGTTGGCCATCCGGATCTCCGGATGGTCGGTCGCGATGCCCACCGCGTCCACCACGATCAGGCACGCTCCGAGCGTGACGGGTACCGCGAGACCCCAGCGCCGGTGCGCGGCGACGGCGAGTGGAGTCAGGGCCACCACCATCAGGTAGACAGCCAGGAACCAGAGGTGCATGGCCACCGCCCAGCCGCCCAGCTCCAGCACGGTCCTGCTGATCACCCGCGGGCTGCACATCGACGGACTCGCCGACACCACCGACGCACTCGGCTGTTACGNCGGACGAATCGCCGGCTTCCAAGACGATCCAGCCGCGTGCACCCAGCGCCATCAGCACCCCGATGACGATCAGGACGAAGAACGCGTAGACGCCGGTCGGGCCGAGTACGCGGGCGACGCGGCGGCGGATCCACTCCTGCCGCGCCGCGGTACCGGCATCGGCGGGCACCCGGCCCCACGACACCGCGCTCGCGTAGCCGGCGACGGCGAAGAACACCGGGACCACCTGGAAGAACCACGTGATCCACTGCGTCCACGGCATCAGCACCAGAGGGTTGTCGCGGCCGAACGTCCCGTCGCGGTACGTCATCACCGACAGCAGCCAGTGCCCGATGACGACGAGTATCACCGCCGCCGATCGGTACAGGTCCAGGGCGTGCTCGCGCGGGGGCGAGGCTGCGGTGGACTCGGTCATCGGTCCCCTCCGACTGTGAGGTGCTCCCTTCGGCACGGTAGCCGAACATTCTCAGGCAATGATCAGCGCAAAGCCGAGACGGGCGCTGACGGCAACGTCAGAATCGCACGTGTGAAACGAGTGCTGAGCCATCCGGCGTCGCGCCGCGTCGGCGTGTTGGCCGGCCTGTGCGCGACACTGCTGACCAGTGTGGTGATCGCGCCCACTGCGTCGGCCGACGTGTGCGGCAGCGTGGGCGGTCGATTCGTCTCGGTGAGCGGATGCGGCAACGTCGCCGACGCCATCGCGCCGTGGGTGCCCCCTCCCGCTGCCTATGCGCCGCTGCCCGAGGACTACGTGGCGCCACCTCCGCCGCCCCCGCCCCCACCGCCGCCGCTGCCGAACGTCGACGTCTGCGCCAGCGTCGGTCGCCGGATCAGCGTGAGCGGCTGTGTCTAGGCGACGCGCGGCGGCGCTGTTGGCGCCGCCGGCTGTCGTTGCCTGTGCATTGGCCGGCGCCGCGCCGGCCGCCGCGGAGTGCGTCAGCTCTAACGGCACCACGGTCTGCTCGCAGGGCACCGTGCGCGGCACCAACAACGGGCAGGGACCGGGATCGCTCGACACCGGCCCGGCCTGGCCCTATCCCTGCGAATACGACTGGTACTGCAACGACGGCGGGCTCTCGATCATCTTCACCCCCGGCCGTAACTGACCCCGACAGGAGCACCATGAGCACCTTCCTCACCCGGGCCGCGCTGGCCGCGATCGCACCGGCCGCGACGATGCTGGCCCTCGCGGTCCCGGCGGCGGCGCAGCCGGCGCCGCCGCCTCCGCCCCCGCCGAACTGCACCGCCGCCGACTTGGCCGGCGTGATGGCCGGTGTCACGGCGTCCACGTCGGCCTACCTGTTCACCCACCCGGACGTGAACGATTTCTTCACCAGCCTCAGGGGCAAGCCCCGCGACGAGATGAAGACCGCGGTCGAGGACTACATCGCGGCACGCCCGGACGTGGGCGATGCGCTGCGCGCCATCCGCCAGCCGTCGGTCGACTTCCGTAACCGCTGCGGCTAGCCGTCAGTCGCGCGCCGGCTGCCGCGAAGGCCGGCAGAGCACCACCACGACCGCGCACAGCACCGCGGCGACGCCGAACGCCGCGTTCACGCTGACCGCGTCGGCGGTGCCGCCGAGCACCGCGGCCGCCAGGGGCCGCGAACCGAGGAAGCCGACCAGCCACAGCGCCATGATGCGCCCCCGCAGTTCTTCGGGCGCCTGCTCCTGCACGACCGTGCCGAGCCCGGTCATGGCCCACCCGAAGCCGAGCCCGGCCAGCGCGAAGCCGGCCGTTGCGACCGCTGTGGCCACGGCTGTGGCAGTACCGACGGCGAGCACCGCGCAGCCCGCCGCCAGCCCCCACAGCCCGAGCCACGACACGAGGTCGGCCCCGATTCGGCCGCGCAGCAGCGCCAGCACCGCCATCCCGATCGCGGCGCCGACCCCGAACACCGCCGAGAGCATGCCGACCAGCCCGGGGCCGCCCCCGAGTGCGTCGGCCACCGACGGGGTCAGCGTGATCGACGAATCCGACGCGACGCCCACCACGGTGACCGCGATCAGCGCCAGCAGCAACCGGCGGTCGCCCAGCGCGTACCGGACCGCGACCCGCACCCGGTAGTCGGCGCCGGAGCGGCGCGGCGGCGGCGCCGGGAAACGGACCACGATCAGGAAGACGGCGAAGACGAGGTGCAGCCCGGCGCTCGCCGCGAACGCGGCGGCCGGCCCCAGGTGGGCGGCCAGGTACGCGCCCGCCGCGGGACCCACGATGCGGCCGATCGTCATCGGAATGCTGTTGAGCGCCATCGCGGTGGACAGTTCGCCGTCGCGGATCAGGCTCGGCACGATGGACTGCATCGCCGGACCCCCGACCGCGAACCCGAAGCCCACCAGCAGCGAGCCGAGCAGCACCGCGATCGCCGCCGCGGTGCCGTGCACCGACGGCGCGGTGAACAACCACCCCGCCACCAGCCCAGAGCCCGCGACGCAGAACACCCGGCCGAGCAGGATCTGCCGGGCCGGGTTGCCGGTGTCGGCCCACTTCCCGCTCGTCGGGGTGAGCAGCAGTTGCGGCCCGAACTGGACGACACCCACCATGCCGACCATCAGCGCCGAGCGGGTCGCGTCGTAGATCACGATCGCCGCGACGATGCCGTGGGTCCAGACCGCGACGACGGAGAACATCTTGCCCCAGAAGAGCGCGCCGAACACGCGGTCGAACATCAGCCCGACCGCGCCGCGGGTCCGCGGCCGGTGGTCGAGTGCGTCGTCGCGCGCAGACCTCACCCGATCTGCATAGCACAGGGACATCCCAGGTCCCGACGGTCGGGCTGTCCGCTGAGCGAAATCGCCAGGGAGAAAATGATTTTCGACGTAACGCGGCGGTCCCGCCCGTCGATACACTGAGCGGCGCCGCGCCCGATGTGGGGCGTGCTCACCCCGCGATCGTCATCGCATCACCGCCCCCTATCCGAGGAAGCTCGCCGTTGATTCGCCCGACCGCGCAGGTCACCCCCGCGCAGCCCGCTCGTGCCGTGGGTCGTCGCGCCGCGCTCAAGGCTCCCCTGCTGGCTGCGGCGGCCATGTCGCTGTCCCCGGTGCCGCGCGCGGCGGCCGAGGCTGCGCGCTGGTCGCCCGAGCGTGCGAACCGGTGGTACGAGGCGCAGGACTGGCTGGTCGGGGCGAACTACATCCCGTCCAACGCGGTGAACCAGCTCGAGATGTTCCAGCCGGGCACGTTCGACCCGAGGCGTATGGACGCCGAGCTGCGGCTGGCGCGGCTGGCCGGCCTGAACACCGTGCGGGTGTTCCTGCATGACCAGTTGTGGATCCAGGACCGGACCGGGTTCGCGCGCCGGCTCGGCCACTTCGTCGACATCGCGGCGCGCAACGGCATCAAACCCCTGTTCGTGCTGTTCGATTCGTGCTGGGATCCGCAGCCCCGGCTCGGACGCCAACCTGCGCCCCGCCCCGGTGTGCACAACTCCCGCTGGGTGCAGAGTCCCGGCGCCGAGAACCTCGACGACCGCCGCTACCGGCGGGTGCTGCACGACTACGTCGTCGCCGTCCTCACCCAGTTCCGCCACGACCGCAGGGTGCTGGGCTGGGATCTGTGGAACGAGCCGGACAACCCCGCCCGCCAGTACCGCGACACCGAGCGCCGCGACAAGATCGATGTCGTCGCCGACCTGCTGCCCCAGGTGTTCCGGTGGGCCCGGTCGGTCGATCCGGACCAGCCGCTGACCAGTGGGGTGTGGGACGGCCCGTGGGGTGATCCGCGAACGCGCAGTGTCATCGCCGCGATCCAGCTGGACAACTCCGACGTGGTGTCGTTTCACAGTTACGCCGATCCGGTCGAGTTCGACGCTCGCATCACCGAGCTCACGCCGACGGGGCGGCCGCTGCTGTGCACCGAGTACATGGCCCGGTCACTGGGCTGCACGGTCGAGGGCATCCTGCCGATCACCAAGCGCCGCAACGTGGGTGCCTACACCTGGGGCCTGGTGGCCGGCAAGACGCAGACGTACTTCCCGTGGGATTCGTGGGACCGGCCCTACGACGCCAAGCCCCGGGTCTGGTTCCACGACCTGCTCGAGTCCGACGGCCGGGCCTATCGGTCCGGCGAGATCGCCACGATCCGGAACCTCACCGGGCGGCCGCGCCCGAGCTGACCGTCAGCGCGCCTTCCAGTCTGGGCGGCGCTTCTCCCGCCACGCCGTGATGCCCTCGGCGACGTCCTCCGTCGCACCGGCGACCTTGCGCATCACCTCGCCGAAGCGGACCGATTCGATCCAGCCCATGTCGGCGGTGCGCCACGCGACCTCCTTGGTCGCCCGCTGGGCCAGCGGTGCGGCGCGGGTCAGCGTATGCGCCCAATCCCGGGCGGCGCCCGCCAGGTCGGCGGGCTCGACCAGCTTCCACACCAGACCCACCTCCTTGGCGCGCTCGGCCGTCATCGGCCGGCCGGTCAGCAGCAGTTCCATCGCATGGGCCCACCGGATGCGCTGCGGCAACCGGATCGCGCCGACGATGGTGGGCACCCCGATCGAGACCTCGGGGAACGCGAACGACGCCTCGGTGCTCGCAATCACGAAGTCGCAGAACAGGATTCCGGTGAGGCCGTAGCCGATGCACGGACCCTGCACGGCCGCGATGGTCGGCTTGAACAGCTCCATCCCGGATTCGAAGGAGTTGATCGTCGGCTTCTCCCAGAACGTTCCGCCGAATGTGCCGACGGCGCCCTCGCCGTCCTTGAGGTCCGCGCCGGCGCAGAAGACCCGGCCGGTGGAGGCGAGGACGCCGACCCACGCGTCCTCGTCGTCACGGAACCGGTTCCACGCCGCGTTGAGGTCCTCGCGCAGCGCGCCGTTGATCGCGTTACCCGCCTCGGGGCGATTCAGGGTGATGGTGGCGACGTGATCGTCCAGTTCGTAGGTGACCAGGCTCATGGCGCCACCTTAGGGTCACCCGCCGCGCTTCTCCGCCGACAGGAACGCCGCGGTGTCGTAGTAGGTGCGGAACGCGGTGATGGCCTCGTCGTCGCCCTCCAGGACGCTGACCCCGTCGTAGCGGAAGGCCGTGCCGTCGCGCAGCGTGCCCTCGGAGTTCCACTCCAGGAACGCGATGCCGTCGTCGCTGACGGTGTGGGAGAACGACGATTCCAGGTCGTCGAACACGTCGCGGTACTGCGTCCAGAAGGTGCGCGCCCCGTCCTTGCCGTGCTGGCCGTGCGGGATGCCGGCCTTGTCGAGCGTGGCGTCGTCGGCGAAGAGTTCGACCAGCGGCTCGACATCGCGACTGTCGTGCAGTTCACCGAGGGCGGCCACAAAGCGTTTCGTCAGTTCATGCATGGTGTGTGGCCTACCCGCGCACGACCCGCCTACGCGCGACGTCAGACCTCGGTCACAACTCGTCGCGCGCCGGCACCGGGACCCGCATCAGATCTTCCGCGACGACGAGATCCCCGGAGTACACCTCGGCCGCTTCCGCGCGGTGGCGCTCGGTTTCGGGATAGCGCTGCGAGAAGTGCGTGAGCACCAGCCGGCGGACGCCGCATTCCGCGGCGACGGTGGCAGCCTGCCGCGCGGTCAGATGCCCGTAGTCCGCGGCCAGCTGCGCGTCCTCGTCGAGGAAGGTCGCCTCGATCACCAGCAGGTCCGCGCGGTCGGCGAGCGCGTAGACGGCGTCGCAGAGCCGGGTGTCCATGACGAACGCGAACCGTTGTCCGGGCCGCGGCGCCGTGACGTCGTCGATCCGGACGGTCCGTCCCGTCACCTCGAGGACGCCGTCGCGCTGCAGATCGCCGACGGCGGGGCCACTGATTCCGAAGTGGTCCAGCGCCGCCGGATCGAACCTGCGGCCGTCCGGTTCGATCAGTTGGTAGCCGAACGCCTCCACCGAGTGGTCGAGGCGGCGGGCGTGCAGCTCCCCGAACGGCCCCGTCGCGATCCGGCCGTCGCCGCCGACCGGGTTCTCGCGCACGTCGGTGATGTCGCGGAACACGCTCGCATGCCGCAACCGCCCGAAGAACTCCTGGCCCGACGCCGGGAAGTAGGCGTCCACCGGCTTGTGCACGCCGTCGAGGGACAACCGCGCGATGACGCCGGGCACTCCGAGACAGTGGTCGCCGTGAAAGTGGCTGAGACACAAGCGGGTCAGGGCGCTCACAGACACCCCGGCGTAGAGCATCTGGCGCTGGGTGCCCTCGCCCGGGTCGAACAGGATGCCTTCGTCGTCCCACCGCAGCAGGTAACCGTTGTGGTTGCGCCGCCGGGTCGGCACCTGACTGGCGGTGCCGAGGACCACGAGCTCGCGAAGCACGCCTGCGACCTTACGGAGTGTGGTCGAGCGCCCGCGCTCAGGTGTGGGCGGGCGTGGCAGCGAACCGATCGATGATCGCCTGGCAGAACGCCGGCAGGTCGTCGGGGGAGCGGCTGGTGATCAGGTTGCCGTCGATGCAGACCTCCTGGTCGACGACGGTCGCGCCCGCGTTGCGCAGGTCGGTGCGCAGGCTGGGATACGACGTCAGCGTCCGGTCTTTCACGACTCCGGCCTCCACGAGCGTCCACGGCGCGTGGCAGATCGCGGCGACCGGCTTGCCGGAGCGGACGAACTCTCCGACGAAGGCCACCGCCGCCTCGTCGAGGCGGAGCTTGTCGGCGTTGACGGTGCCACCCGGGACCACGAGCGCGTCGTAGTCGTCGACGCGGGCATCGCCCACCAGCCGGTCGACGGAGATCGTGCCGGCGGGTTCCAGGTCGTGGTTGCGGGCGTCGATCTCCCCGTCCTTCACCGAGAGCAGCTCGACGCGTCCACCGGCGTCGGTGACCGCGGTGCGCGGCTGCTCGAGTTCGACCTTCTCGACGCCGTCGGCGGCCAGGAAGGCGATTCTGCGGCGTGCGAGTTCGTTCGGCATGGCGGCATCCTTTCGTCGGCTGCGCAGGCGGTTACCCGCTGGCCGGCGATCGAATCGCGGTGCCTCCGTCAGGCCGGGGCGGTGCCGTCCGAGTGCGGGGTGGGGCTCTGGGCCGACTCCCATTTGGACTCCAGCGAGCGCGCGACGCGCGTGCCGGCGGCCAGGTCGAGCTGGAACGTCTCGGCGTCGTCGTCTTCGAACGTGACGAGGTACCCGGCGTCGCTGGACGCCTTGTGCACCACCTTGTACGGCCGGTCGCCGTCGCCGCGGTCGACCACGATGATGTCGCCCGGAGCGACGTCGTCGATGGGATCGTCGGAAGTCGGGTCGGACAGCGAGTCGGACATTCCCCGACCGTATCCGACGCCGGGGACCCGATAATGGGGCCATGGCGAAGTACGCCGTCAACGAGGCCGCCGCAGCACGGGCGCGGGAACTCATCGAGGCCCGTCAGTACGTCCTGGACAGTGACTGGGGCGAGGTGCAGCCGAGGGCCGAGGTGCAGAACGAGTACCTCGAGCGCCACGGCTGGGACGACTACGCGCTGTGGCATCTCGGGTTGACCGAGGGCGCGGCCGAGCAGACCAAGGCGCGCTATGCCTTCGTCTACGGAGACTTCCGGCGGGTGCATCGCAGCGGGCTGATCGCCTGCGTGTACCGCGCGTCGGAGTGGCGGCACAAGGCTGTCGAGTTGGCGGCGCACGAGCTGCTGCAGGCACTCGACCGCACCGCCGGCATCTGCTGACATTTCGTTTGGCCAGCAAACCGCGGGGTACTTGCTCGACGGGCGTCGCGGACCGCACGCCGGTCGAGAGAGGAAGTCCAACATGAAACGTGGGCAGTGGGCACGCGCCGCCGCAGCAGTGATCGCCGGAGCAGGAGGCCTCGTGGCCGGCGGTGCCGTCGCACCCATGGCGAGTGCGCAGGGATGCCCGGACGTCGAGGTGGTGTTCGCCCGCGGCACCAGCGAGCAGCCGGGTGTCGGCGGCGTCGGACAGGCCTTCATCGACGCGGTGCGTGCTCAGGCCGGCCCCCGCTCGGTCGGCGTGTACGCCGTGAACTACGCCGCCGCCAACAACTTCGATCAGCGTGAGGACATCGCCCGCACCGTCATCGACGGTGTCCGCGACGAGGCCGACCACGTGCAGGCCATGGCTGCCAACTGCCCGAACACCCGCATGGTGCTGGGCGGCTACTCCCAGGGCGCCGTGGTCACCGGGTTCACCACCTCCGACGTGGTGCCCAGCGCGGTCCCGGCCGCCATCGCGCCGCGGCCGATGCCGCCAGAGGTGGCCGACCACGTCGCCGCGGTGGTGCTGTTCGGCACGCCGTCCGGTGAGTTCCTCGGCAGGTACGGCGCACCCACGATCACCATCGGACCGGCCTACGCCGACAAGACACTGCAGCTGTGCGCGCAGGGCGACACGATCTGCTCGGGCGCCCCCGACGGCGGCCCGACCGTGGCGCACGCCCTGTACCCGGTGAACGGAATGGTCACCGAGGGAGCGACGTACGCCGTCGGCCGCCTCTAGGGGTCACGCCCCGGCGGGCACCGGGTAGCGGTCGTTGACGTCGGCGTTGGTGTCCTTGCGCGCGCAGTGCGCGCAGCAGAACATGCCCTCGTCGGTCTCGATGCCGTGACCGAGGATGCGGCATCCGCAGTGCCCGCACTCGGGCGCCAGTTGCACTGTGGCGCACTCGATGCTGTCGAAGGTCGCCGACCGGCCGTCCGGCCAGGTCACCGTGAACGCCTTGTCGTAGTCGTTTCCGCAGGTGGCGCAAATGGTCATCAGGGTCCTCTCGGATCGGGTGTCGTGCGGGTCCGGCACCGGATTCCCGCAGCGTGTGGTCACAAACCCGGTGGTTTGGTCCGCGATGGAGAGGGCATGAAGGAGGAGCAGCGCCGACCCGGCGCCGCGATGTCTGCCGAGGAGCACATGTGACCAGCGCATACACCGATGTCGACACCACCGCCGCAGCGGGGGTCTATCCGCCGCAGGAGGATTCGCACCTGCTCATCGACGTGCTGGTGGCTGCCGGACTGGCCCCCGGGGCACGGGTGGCCGACCTGTGTACCGGCAGCGGGGTGGTCGCGGTGGCCGCGGCACAGGCGGGCGCGGCGGAGGTCGCCGCCTTCGACATCTGCCCCCGGGCCGTGGCGCATGCGCGTCGCAACGCCTCGGCCGCCGGTGTCGAGGTCGCCGTTCATCGCGGATCATGGGCACGCGCAATCGAATTCGCGCCGTTCGACGTCGTGGTGGCGAACCCGCCGTATGTTCCGCAGGCGCCCGTCGACGACACGGATTCGATTCCCCGTGGCGCGGGTCCGTCGCAGGCGTGGAACGCCGGCGCCGACGGGCGGATGATCCTGGACCCGATGTGCGCCGCGGCGCCACTCCTGCTCGACGAGGGCGGCACCATGCTCGTGGTGCACTCGGAGTGCTCGGACGTCGACCGCACGCTGACGGCGCTGCTTGCCCAGGGGATGCGTGCCGAAGTCGTTGCCCAGCAACTGATCCCGTTCGGACCGGTGATGACGGCCCGCGCGGAGTGGCTGACCCGGGCCGGGCTGTTGGAGCGGGGCTGCGAGCTCGAGCGCATCGTCGTGGTCCGCGCGGACGCCCCGTGACCGACCAGCCCCCGCGCGTCGTCCGCGTCGTCCCCGGCGGCCCGGTGATGGTGGAAGGGCCTGTGCGCGTGGAACTCCCGGACGGCAGCGTGGTGGAGTCCGACCGCTTCATGGTCGCGATCTGCGCCTGCCGGCGATCCAAGACCTATCCGCTGTGCGACACCAGTCACCGGCGCCGGGAGCGGCCCGCGTCCGGGTCGGACCAGGGGTCAGTCGAGAGCGCGTCGCAGTGAGCTGCGCCCGGCGCTCCAACTGGCCATGAGGTGATCGGCGAGCCGTTCCTCGACCACGTCGAACGCCCGGATGCCGAACACGACATCGGCGTCCAGATCCGGTTCCCGCGCGACGAGATCACCCACGACGTCGGTGCGCACGACCTGCTCGTGGACGGCGTCCGCCTCGACGTGTTCGCGGTAGAACGCCGCGCACTCCTCGGGCGCACCGAGCCGCTCCAACGCCTGCACCATCCGCTTGGATCCGGGCGGGGAGGTCACCTCGGTCGCGGCGAAGTGACCGACGGCGGCGCCGCGCAGGCGGCGGTGCAATCCGAACATCGACATCAGGTTGACCACGGCCAGCGACTCGGCCGGCACCTCGGACAGGTATCCGAGGTAGGTGGTGTCCAGCCCCGCCGCGGCCATCAGGTCGGCGAACAACTGCTGGTGCAGCCGGGCACCTTTGCCCGCCCCGAACTCGTCGAACTCGACGGCGACGAACGAGGCCTTGGCCTGCCCCGTCAACCGGGGGATGGCCCACGCGTGCGGGTCGCCCTCCTTGAGGTGGTAGAGCGACCGGTGCGCGAAGTACTCGCGCATCTGCTGCCACGTCCCCTCGTCCCTCAGGTGGTAGGACGGACCGTTGCCGCCCACCGGTTCGACGCACAGGGCGTCGAGTTCCGACAGCGCGGTGGTCTCCGGATCGATCTCGCCGACCGCGCGGCGAATGTCTTCGAGGAACAGATCCTCCAGGCGCCCCCGCAGATACAGCAGGCCGGGGTTCCATTCCCATCCGGCGTCCACGCCGGCGAACCCGCGGTAGTGCAGCTCGTAGCAGAGATACAAGGCCAGCTGAAGATCGAGCCCGGTGGGATCGGCGTCGGCGAGCGACGTCTCCACCCGGGTCAGGTAACGCAGCGGCGCCCGCTCGGCCAGCAGCTCCACCACCGACAGCGAGATCGGACCTCGGGGTTCGGGCAGCACGGGTTCGACCATCGTGGGCATCACGGCTGCGAGATACCCGCCGGACATGGCGCCAAACCGGCGGGCCGAGGTCGACCCCTTACCCACAGAGGGGGCTTGATCACACCTGATGCCGTCTTTCTCACAGTTCCCGCGCAGGGCCATCGTTTCCGCTTCGACGGGTACCCCACAGTCAGGCGCACGTATGTGCCGCACGAGAGACCAACGACTCCCTGAGGAGTGAGGAAACACTATGGCCACCACGGCTACCACCCAGAGCACCACCGCCACGCTTATCGCCCAGCTGCGGACCGTCCTCGACCTGACCAACACCGAGATCCAGGTCGCCGAGACGCGTATCGCGCAGGCACGCACCGACGCGGTCCGCCGCGAGCTCACCCAGAACGCCGAGAACGGGCGCACCCGGGCCGAGGCCATCGAGACCGCGATCCGCGACCTCGGCGGCTTCCCGGACGTGATCGGCCCGTTCCTGGGTCGCGCCGCCGCAGCGGTCAAGGCACTCACCGAGCAGGCCGCGCCGTTCGACGAGGCGCTGCTGGGCGACCTGGCGCTGGAAGACCAGCTGCTGGACCGCTCGCGTTACATCAAGGCGCTGGCCGTCGCTGCCAAGCACAAGGACGTCGAGGAACTCGCCGACCGCCTCATCACCGCGCATTCGGCCACCGTGAACTGGCTGACGACCGTGTTGGCCGAGGACGCCCTCGGTGGGCCGGCAGCGCTGCGCCGTACGCCGGTGCAGGCGGTGGCCGGGCTGACCGTCAAGCTGCTGAACCTGCCGTTCACGTGGTCGGTGCGTCGGGCCGAGCGTGCCGCCGAGGCGGTGCGGTCCGTCCGTCCGGCGTTCGGTGATCTCGTCGACCGCGGCGCTCGCAGCAGTGAGATCGCGGCGAAGGCGCTGGCCGGTGCCCGCAACTCCGCGCTGGAGGCCGCTGAGCGCATCACCCGCGAGCAGGGCGCCGGGGACGCCGCCGACGTGATCCACGCCGCCCGTGGTGCCGCGGGGGTTCTCGACAGCGGCGAGCTGCCGATCGCCGACTACGACGAGCTGAACCAGACCGACGCCATCGCCGCGGTGAAGGATCTCGCCGAGGCCTCGGACATCCGCGTGATCGTTGCCTATGAGGAGGCGCACAAGAACCGCCAGCGCGTGGTGTCTGCCGCGCAGACCCGGCTGGCCGCCATTGCCCAGGAGGTCGTCGGCATCAGCTGACACACCTCGACCCGCCGGCGTGGACCCTTTCGAGGGTCTGCGCCGGCGGTGTCTCACGGTGAGCCGACGGGGTCACCTTGACGGCACCTCATCGGCTCGTTAGAGAATTTCTCATGACGTGTCGACGGGGAAGGGGGATCGGACGCAATGACCAGGGGTGATCTGCCCGCTGTCGTCGTGACCGCGGTCGCCGCCACGACGGCACTGGCCGCGGACGCCGAGCAGACGTGGGAGGCGCTACTTGACGGCGCCAGTGGAATCACATCGATCGAGGAGCGCGGTGCGGGGTTCGAGCTGCCCGTCACCATCGGCGGACGGATTCTCGAGGACTTCGATTCGCAGCTGAACCGGGTGGAGATCCGCCGGCTGTCCTACATGCAGAAGATGGCGTTGCTGCTCAACCGGCGGCTCTGGGCTGCCGCGGGCACCCCTGAGGTGGATGCGCGTCGCCTCCTGGTGTCGGTCAGCCACGCCTACGGCAGCACGCTCGACCTGTGGACCGGCTACGAGGAGTTCAAGTCGCGCGGCCTGCGGGCGATCTCTCCGCTGGCGGTGCAGATGCACATGCCGAACGCCCCGGCCGCTGCCGTCGGTCTGGACCGGCAGGCCAAGGCCGGGGTGATCGCGCCGACGAGTGGCGATGCCTCCGGTGCATCGGCGATCGCCGAGGCCTGGCGCCTGATCACCCTCGGTGAGGCGGACGTCGCGATCTGCGGTGGGGTGGAGTCGAAGATCGAGCCGCTGCCCATCGTGGCGTTCGACAACCAGGGCTTGTTGTCTCACCACAACGATGATCCGGCCGGAGCCTGCCGGCCGTTCGACAAGAACCGCGACGGCATGGTGTTCGGGGAGGCGGGCGCGCTGCTGCTGCTCGAGACCGAGGAGCACGCGACCGCGCGGGGCGCGACGATTCTGGGCCGGCTGCTGGGGGTCGGCACCACCGCCGACACCTTCGATCTGATCGATCCCGATCCCACCGGCGAGGAGGCCGCGGCGGCGCTGTCGCGCGCGCTGCGCCTGGCGGGGCTGCAGGCCGGTGACGTCGACGTGGTGACCGCTCACGCGGCGGGCACCCGGGCCGGAGACCTCGCCGAGGCGCGCGCCCTCCACACCGCGCTCGGCGGCCACCGCCCCGCGGTGACGGCGCCCAAGGCCGCCCTCGGACATTCGATGGGCGCGTCGGGTGCGGTGGGCGCCGTCGTGACGGTGCAGACGCTGCGCGACGGCGTGGTGCCGCCGACCCTGAACTACGAGACCCCCGATCCCGACATCGATCTCGACGTCGTCGCGGGCGCGAAGCGCTCCGGCGACTACCGTCACGCGGTGTCGAACACGCTGGGCTTCGGGGGGCACAACGTGTCCCTGGTGTTCGGGAAACCCTGACGGGTGACCGTTCCCTACGACGAGGCGCTTCGGGGCCGGATCCACACCCATCTGGCAGGGCATGTCCGGCGCACCGTCGAGGATCCGGAGAAGCGCCGCGCCGCGGTCGCCGTGGTGCTGGTCGACTCGCTGGTCGGTGAGGACCGGGTGGACCCGGCGCCCGTGGAGGACTGGATCGCCGGCCGACCGATGCCCGGGGATCTCGACGGGCGGATGGTCGACGTGTCCGGCGGCGCGGCATTTCTGTTGTGCCGCAGGGCTTCCCGGCTCTCGACCCATGCCGCCCAGTGGGCGCTGCCGGGCGGGCGGCTCGACCCGGGCGAGACGGCCGTCGAGGCGGCGCTGCGGGAACTCGACGAGGAGGTGGGCGTGACCCTGCCCGACTCCGCCGTGCTGGGACTGCTCGACGACTATCCGACGCGATCGGGCTACGTCATCACGCCCGTGGTGGTGTGGGGCGGCGGACGCCTCGATCTGCACCCGGCGCCCGACGAGGTGGTCGCGGTCTACCGCGTCGGCCTGCACCAGCTGCTGCGCGCCGACTCGCCTCGGTTCGTCACGATCCCCGAGAGCCCCCGCCCCGTCGTGCAGATCCCGTTGGGCAACGACCTGATCCACGCCCCGACCGGGGCGGTGCTGCTGCAGTTGCGGTGGCTGGGACTCGAGGGGCGGCCGGACGCGGTCGACGAGCTGGAGCAGCCGGTCTTCGCCTGGAAATGACGATTCGGGCGCGCCCCTGAGTTTCCTGCACCACCCGGCCGGGTAGTCGGTTCTTCGATGACTACGACCCAGCTCGCCGGCAGACACCGGCTCGTACGCAGGCCGGTCCCCGCCGCCCCGCGATGGGGAATGGCGTCGATGATCGCGGCGGCCGGCGCCGCCGGATGGTTGCTGGCCCTGATCGACGACGACGGCCCCCGCACGGCGACCGTGCAGACACCGCCCGCGGCTGCGGCGCCGCCGGTGCAGGACATCCAGCGCGCCGGACAGGTCACGGCCGTCTCGGCGCACTCGTTGACCACCACGGCCGCCGACGGTCGGGTGACCACCTTCCGGATCACGCCCGACACGGCGGCGATCACGCAGCCCGGCACGTCGACGCCGTTCGGGCCGACATCGTTTGCGCCGACGCAGAACGTCGTCGTGGTGGGCGTCGTCCGGGACGGTGTGCCGGTGGCGACCGCGATCGCGGATCCCGCAGCGGCCGGGCCTGCCGGTGCGCCGATGGACTACCAGCTTCCGGCCTGAGAGGCCGCGCTGAGCTCGTTGCAAATATCACAACAATACTGTTACTTTTGTGATGTTCGGTGAGATGTTGACAGCTGGTGAGGAGGTCGGTCGTGACCACGCCGCCGCTTCGAGCTTCGGGCAACGCCTCCCGGCGCGCCCTGATCGCCGAGTTCGTGAAGGCGAAGGGCGCGGCCCGCATCGATGAACTCGCCGACCAGTTCGGCGTCAGCACCATGACCATCCACCGCGACCTCGACCATCTGCACGAGAAGGGCATGCTGCGCAAGGTCCGGTCGGGCGCCGAGGCCCCGCCCAGCGAGGCGTTCGAACGCAACATCGATCTGCGCAGGGCGCTCAACCTCGCCGAGAAGCAGGCGGTGGCCCAGACCGGTTTCACGTGGGCCGCCGACCGGGTCGACATGGCCGCGGTGGCCCTCGACGACAGCACCACCGCACTACATGTGGTGCCGATGCTGCTGGCCGAGCTGCCCCTGACCGTGGTCACCAACTTCCTGCCCGCGATCAACGAGCTGTCGACGGATCCGCGGGTGCGGCTCAACGCCATCGGCGGCGACTTCGTGCCCGAATACTCCTCGTTCCTCGGGCCCCAGGCCACCCGGGCGCTGCGCGACATGCACTACGACGTCCTGTTCATGTCGGTGCCCGCGGTGTCGCGCGGCATGTGCTTCCACCCTTCCAGCGCGGCGGCCGAACTCAAGCGTGCGTTCATGGAGAGCGCCGAGTTGTGCGTGCTGCTGATCGACCACACCAAGGTCGCGCGCCGGGCCATCCACCGGATCTGCGACCTGGTGGTCTTCGACGCCGTCGTCGTCGATGCGGGCATCGACCCCGAGGAGCTGCAGCGCCTCGAGGACGGTGGCGCCAACGTGGTCGTCGCTGAAATACCCTCGCAGACAACACCTTTGGCGGAGGTGGGCCGGTCATGACCGCGCCGGTCTCCCCGCTCGTGATCGCGGTCGACTGCTCGACCACCGCGGCCAAGGCGATCATCGTCGACGCCGGCGGCCGGGTCGTGGGTACCGGATCTGAAGCCCTGGCGACCCACAGCCCGGCCCCTCACTGGTTCGAGCAGGACGCCGACCAGTGGTGGACGGCCACCAGCGAAGCAATCATGGCTGCGCTCAGGGCGATTCCCGACCCCGGCGCCGTCGCCGCGGTCTGTGTCACCCATCAGCGGGAGAGCTTCGTCTGCCTCGACGAGCACGGCACGCCGATCCGGCCGGCGATCCTCTGGATGGACGGCCGCGCCGCGGAAGAAGCCCGGTCCTACGGCACCGAACGCGTGGAACTGTTGTCGGGCAAGCCCGCCGACATCACCCCGGGGCTCTACAAGCTGCTGTGGCTGCGCGATCACGAGCCCGACACGATGGCCCGTTGTCACCGCGTCGCCGACGTGCACTCCCACCTGGTGCACACGATGACCGGTCGGTGGGTGTCGAGCACCGCGTCGGTCGACCCCCTGGCCGTGATCGACCAGGCCACCGGTGATTACAGCAGCGAACTGCTCGAACTCGCCGGGCTGCGCCGTGACCAGCTGCCCGGCCTCGTGCCCAGCGGAACGTCGCTCGGGCCGTTGCGCGCCGACATCGCCGACGCGTGGGGGCTGCGTCGCGACGTCGTCGTGATCGCGGGCACCGGTGACGGTCAGGCCGGGGGCATCGGACTGGCGGTGACCGATCCCGGCGCGGCGTACCTGGTGCTGGGGACCGCCGTGGTGATCGGCAGCGAGACCATGTCCTACGTTCCGGCACGCGCGTACCGGTCGATGATCTCGGCGATGCCGGGCCAGTCCACCGTGGAGACGTTCAGTTCGTCGGGCACCTACCTGTCGACGTGGTTCCGGCAGCAGTTCGGCGACCCCGGGCTGGCCGGCGCGCCCGACCCGGAGCTCGAGCGTGAGGCGGCGGCGCTGCCGGTGGGCAGCGAGCGGCTCGTGACGTTGCCCTACTGGAACGGCGCCCAGACCCCGCACTGGGACGGGCGGGCCTCCGGAGTGACGTTGGGCTGGCAGGGATGTCACACCCGGGCACACTTCTACCGGTCCCTGCTCGAGGGCATCGCGCTGGAGCTGCGGCTGCAACTCGACGGCCTCGAAGCCGCACGCGGGGAACGCGTCGAGGTGCTCCGCGCGACCGGCGGCGGCGCGCGCAGTCCGCTGTGGACGCAGATCCTCGCCGACGTCTTCGACCGGCCGATCCAGGTGTGCGCAGCGGCCGAGGTGAGCGCGCTCGGCGCGGCCGCCATCGCACTGACGGCGCTCGGCGTCTACGACACGTTGCCCGCCGCGGCCGCTGCGGTGAGCACCACCGACGCCGTCGTCGCTCCCCGTCCCGACGCCGCAGCCGCCTACCGGCAGCTGCGCCCGGTGTACGAGCGGGTCTACTCCCAGACCCGCGACCTGCTGCACACCCTGCACGAACTACAACGAGGAGAACCACAGTGAGAGCCGCCATGTTCTACGGCCCCGGTGAACTACGGCTGGAGGACATCGGGTCGACCGAACCGGCCCCGGGCGAGCTGCTGGTCGAGGTCCGGGCCGCCGCGACGTGTGGAACCGACCTGAAGTCCTACCGGCGCGGTCACCCCAAGCTCTTCCCGACGCTGCCCTCGCGGTTCGGTCACGAGTTCGCGGGCGTGGTCACCGCCGTCGGTGACGGTGTGGACGGGTTCGTCGTCGGTGACCGCGTCACTGCTGCCAACACCGTGCCGTGCGGGCACTGCTGGGCGTGCATCCGGCATCGCGAAAGCCTGTGCGAGAACCTGGAATTCCTCAACGGCGCGTTCGCCGAGGAGGTGGTGATCCCCGCCGCGATCGTCGCGCGCAACACTTACACGCTGCCCGACGATCTCGACTTCGCCGACGCCGCGCCACTCGAGCCACTGGCCACGGTGGTGCACGGCATGGCCGAGACGGGCATCGAGCTGGGCGACACGGTCGTGGTGCACGGCGCGGGGCCCATCGGCCTGATGTTCATCCGGCTGGCCACGCTGCGCGGCGCCAATGTCATCTCCGTCGACCAGTCGCCGTGGCGGCTGCAGCAGGCGGTCCGGGCCGGCGCAGTGGACACCGTCGACCTGTCCGAGGTCACGGATTTCGAAAACCGGGTGGAGCTGATCAAACAGCGCACCCCGCACGGTCGTGGCGCCGACGTCGGCATCGAGGCGGTGGGCCTGCCGCAGGTGTGGGAGCAGACGGTCCGCACCCTGCGCCCGGGCGCGACGGCGGTGCTGTTCGGCGGGACGCCGAAAGGCGCCCCGTTCTCGGTCGATTCGAGCGCGATGCACTACGAGGAGTACACGCTCAAGGGCGTCTTCCACCACACCCCCAACTACGTCCGCACCGCGGTCGAGTTGCTGGCCAGCAGGAAGGTCGACGGCTCGATGCTGGTGACCGAGCGCAGGCCGCTCGAGGAGCTCGTGCCGAGCCTGGAGGACATGGCCGCCGGCCGCGGATCGAAGTACATCCTCGAGCCATGAGACTGGAAGCGCAACGGCAGCAGGTCGTCGAGGCCTGCCAATTCCTCAGCCGCTCAGGGCTTGTCGTCGGCACGGCCGGCAATGTGTCGATCCGGGTGGACGATCTGGTGGTCATCTCGCCCAGCGGGGTCGACTACGAGGCGATGTCGCCGCGCGACGTCGGGATCCACGACCTGGACGGCAACGCCATCGACGCGGTGCTGGCGCCGTCCAGCGAGCTGGCCCTGCACCTGGCGGTGTACGGGTCGTCGGAGCACTCCGCCGTCGTGCACACGCACGCCCCGGCGTCCACCGCGCTGTCCACCGTCGTCGACGAAGTGCCTGCGTCGCACTACTATTCGGCGCTCTTCGGTGGCGCGATCCGGGTCGCGCCGTACGCCACCTTCGGTACGCAGCAGCTTGCCGACAACGTGACCGCGGCTCTGCGCGATCGCGCGGCGGCGCTGATGGGCAACCACGGTGCGGTGCTCGCGGGCGCGGCGCTGCCGAAGGTGCTGAACCTGGTGCCCTACCTGGAGTACGTCTGCGATGTTCAGCTGCGGGCGATGGCCAGCGGGGCACCGGTGCGAGTGCTGGACGCCAAGGAGATCGCCGACGTGGCAAGCCTGCTCGCCGGGTACGGCCAGCAGCCGACGGGAAACAGCTAGTTCGTCGAGGGTGGGCGCTGGGGGTCGAACGGTTCGTACCACCACCAGTGGGCGCGTTCGCCGGTGGGTCCGCGGCAGGGCGCGACCTCCGGTGGTGCGGTNTGGGGGTCGAACGGTTCGTACCACCACCAGTGGGCGCGTTCGCCGGTGGGTCCGCGGCAGGGCGCGACCTCCGGTGGTGCGGTGGTGGGTGGGCGGGCCAGGGATCGGTTGGTCAGGGGTCGGCCGGCGCGGTCGGTGACGACGAGCCGGTCGGCGGGCCCGGTGATCGTGATGGTGCCGCGGTGATGGGCGCGGTGGTGGTACGGGCACAGCAGCACCAGGTTGTCCAGGTCGGTGGGTCCGCCGTCTTCCCAGTGCCGGAGGTGGTGGGCGTGCAGACCCGCGGTGGCGCCGCAGCCCNGCCCGGTGGTGATAGGGGCACAGCAGCACCAGGTTGTCCAGGTCGGTGGGTCCGCCGTCTTCCCAGTGCCGGAGGTGGTGGGCGTGCAGACCCGCGGTGGCGCTGCAGCCCGGGACCGCGCAGCAGCGGTCGCGGTATTCCAGGGCGCGGCGTAGCCGTCGGTTGATCACCCGGGTGGAGCGGCCCGCGCCGAGGATCTGCCCGTCGCGGTGGAACCACACCTCGCAGGTGGCGTCGCAGCTCAGGTACTGCCGGTCGCCGTCGGANCGGCCCGCGCCGAGGATCTGCCCGTCGCGGTGGAACCACACCTCGCAGGTGGCGTCGCAGCTCAGGTACTGCCGGTCGCCGTCGGACAGCAGCGGCCCCAGATGCAGCGCGGCGATCTTGTCTTTCACGTCGACGTGCACGACCAGGGTGGTGCGCTGCCCGTGCGGGCGGGCGGCGGCGTCGGCGTCCCAGCCGGCATGGATCAACCGGAGGAACGCGTCGCCGGTGGTGGGCATCGGGGGGCGGGTGGCCGTGGGGTCGAGCGCTTTCCACTGCGCGATCAGCGCGTCTTTGTGGGACTGCAGCGCCGCCTCGAACGTCGCGGCCTCGACGTGCGGGAGCCGGATCTGCCAGTAGGTGTACTGCTCGTCGGTGGTACTCGTGACAGACGGCTGCGGTCCGGGATCGGGCGCGGGCTCCTCGTCGGACTTGGGATCCTCTTCGGGCTCGGGCTCGGGTGTGGGCTTGGGGGCGAGCTTGAGCGCGGTGCGCAGCTGCGCCACCGTCGCGCTGGCCGCCAGCTCGGCGTAGTGGGCGTCGGAGCCGTCGGCGGCGCGCTGGGCGATCACGCCGACCTGATCCAGCGACAGCCGCCCTTCCTGCAGCCCGGCGACGCAGCGGGGGAACTCCTCGATCCGGTGGGCCACCGCGGCGAGGACTTTGGCGCGGGTCGGGGACACCCCGGTCTTCCAGGCCACCAGGTTTTCCACCGAGCGGGCGCCCGCGGCGGACCACAGTCCGTCGCGGTCGATCTCGGCGACGATCGACACGATGCGGCCGTCGATCGCGTTGCGCTGACCGGTCAACTCGGCGAGCTCGTCGAACAACACGTCNCCGTCGCGGTCGATCTCGGCGACGATCGACACGATGCGGCCGTCGATCGCGTTGCGCTGACCGGTCAACTCGGCGAGCTCGTCGAACAACACGTCTAGCCGCTCGTCGATGCGCCGGGAGGCGACCAAAGACGTTGCCGGCGAGAACATGCCACCATCATGACAAAGGGGTCTGACATTTTTGGAAGAGCTTTGCCGCGCAGGTCGTGACCCTGGGTTTGCGCATAGTCAACCGGGCTCACGCCGACAAATACGACGAAGGCCGGCCGCTGGATGCGGCCGGCCTTCGCGAATACCGTTGTGTCAGGGCTGCTTCTGGCCCGGGATCCCCTCGTAGGCGATGTCGCCGGTCTTGAGGTTCTGGGTGGTCAGATCGGACAGCCCGTCGAGGAACTTCTGCCGGTCGGTCACCACGTGCTCGATCGCGACGTCGACGTTCTCCTTGGTGATGGCCGGCATCACGTACACCGGCTTGGTGTTCACCTCTTCCTTCTTGGCCAGCGCGTTGGCGACGGCCAGGCCGGCCGAGAGCTCCACGGTGCCGTTCTGCAGTGAGGTGCCGATGAACTCGCCGCTCTTGACCGCGTTGAGGCCGTCCTCGATGCCGTCGATGCCCACGATCGGCACGTCGGTGCGGCCGGACTCTTTGAGCGCCTGAAGCGCCCCGAGGCCCATGTCGTCGTTCTCGGCGACGACGGCGTTGATCTGCGGGCCGAAGCCGGAGATCCAGTTCTTCATCTTGTTGACGGCCTCGTCGCGCTTCCAGTTGGCGGTGTCCTTGGCCAGCACCTTGATGTCCGGGTACTTCGCCAGCACGTTGTTGATGCCCTTGGTGCGGTCCAGCTCACCGGACTGGCCCAGCGGACCCTGCAGGATCACGATGTTGCCCTTGCCGCCGAGGCGGTCGGCCATCATCTGCATCTCCTGCTCACCGGCGGCCACGTCGTCGGGCTGCACGCTCGCCGCGACGTCGGGATTGTTCAGCGCCGCGTTGACCGCGACCAGCGGGATGCCCTTGGACTTCGCGGTCGCGACCTGCGGTCCGAGCGAATCGGCCTGGATGGGAACGACGATGATGGCGTCGACACCCTGGTTGACCATCGAGTCGACCTGGTCGGCCTGGGTGGACACGTCGAGATTGGCCGAGTTCCAAACCAATTCGATGTTGTTGTCCTTGGCGTAGGCCTCCATGCCCTCCTTGCCCGCGGTGATGAACGAGCTCATGTCGTACACCGAGACACCGATGCGCTTGGTGTCGCTGTTGGCCGTCGTGTCGCCGGCGCCGCAGGCGGTCAGCGCGGCACCGACCACACCGGCCGAGGCCATCGCCGCGATCTTGGTGAGCAATCTCATGTGTTCTCTCTTCTCTCGTTTTCGACAGTGAAAAGTGGTGCGACGATGGTTGACTCGGCTTGCTTCAGGTGCGCCTCCTGGAAGACCACACGTCGACCGCCACCGCGGCGACGATCAGCACGCCCTTGATGACGTCCTGCCAGTACGCCGGCACGACGAGGATGTCCAGGCCGTTGTTCAGCGTCATGATCATGAACAGGCCCAGCGCCGTGCCCCAGATGCTGCCGCGTCCGCCCATCAGACTCGCGCCGCCGATCACCACGGCGGCGATGGCGTCCAGCTCGTAGCCCTGACCCAGGTTGGGCGGGCCCGAGATGACGCGGGAGGCCAGCATGACGCCGGAGAGCCCGGCGAGCAGACCGGAGATCGCGTAGACGCTGAACAACACGTTCTTGGCGTTGATGCCGGCGATCTCGGCGGCGTTACGGTTGCCGCCGACCGCATAGACGCGCATGCCGTACGTGGTGCGCTTCATGATGATGGCCAGCGCGATGATGCCGAAGATCATCAGCAGCACCGGGATTTGCAGACCGAGGATCTTGGTGTTGGCGATCGAGCCGAATTCCGCGGGCAAGCCGTTGATGGGTGCGCCGCCGCCGATCACGTAGGCCAAACCGGACCCCGCCGTCAGCGTGCCCAATGTCGCGATGAACGGTGGAACGTTGATGCGCGATACCAGGAATCCGTTCACGCAGCCCACCGCGAGGCCGACCAGCATGGCCACCAGCACGGTGAGCCAAACCTGGCCGGGATTGGCCTTGGCGGTCGCCGCGGCCGACATCGCCGACACCGCGATGACGCTGCCGACCGACAGGTCGATGCCGCCGGTGAGGATCACCAGCGTCTGTCCGAGCGCGATGAGCGCGAACGGCGCCGCCGCGACCAGGATGGTGACCAGGTTGTCGGGTGTGGAGAAGCGCGCGCTGCGGTAGCTGAAGTACGCGATCACCAGCAGCACCACGATGACCATCGAGTAGCGCAGCAGCACACCCGAGAACCATTGCCGGGAGAACAGTTTCACGGGCTCGCCGGTGATCGGCGAGGTCACGGTCGGGGCAGCCGACGGGCCGGGCGGCTGGGCGCTGCTGTCGACGTCGGTACTCATGATGCCTCCTGCTGCGTGGTGGTCGATGGTGTCGATGGCCTGGTGTCGAGGGCGGTGGCCAGACGGAACACCGATTCCTGGACCTCGGGGTGGTCGAGGGCGTCGCGGTCGAGTTCGCCGACGAAGGTGCCGCCGCGCATGACGAAGGCGCGGTGGGACAGCCCGACGATCTCGGGCATGTCCGACGACGCCATCAGCACCGCCATGCCGTTCGCCGCGAATTCGGTGACGATTCGGTAGATCTCGCTGCGGGCGCCGACGTCGACGCCGCGGGTCGGTTCGTCGAGCAGCAGCACGTTGACGTCCCCGGTGAGCCAGCGCGCCAGCACCACTTTCTGCTGGTTGCCGCCGGACAGCGTGCCGACCTCCTGGCTCAGCCCGCGGGTCTTGAGCCGCACCGAGGACATCACGTCGGACACCGCCTTGTTGCGGGCTTTCCCGCGCAGCCAGCCGGCCAGCGAGAACGACGACAGGCGCGGCAGGGTGCCGTTGTCGAGCACGCTCATCGACAGCACGACCCCGGAGAGCTTGCGGTCCTCGGGCACCATCGCCATACCCGCGGTGATCGCCGCGGCGGGATGGTTGCGCTTGACGGCCTTGCCGCGCACCGTGATCTGGCCCGCGGTGCTGCCGCGGGCGCCGAAGATGGCCTCGAGCAGCTCGGTGCGTCCGGCGCCGACGAGGCCGGCCAACCCGACGATCTCGCCGGCGTTGACGGTGAACGACACCGGTCCGGCGGCGCCGTCGACGTGCAGGTCACGGACCTCGAGCACCGGTTCCGTGCCCGGGCTCGGGCGGTCCGGGAACAGCGCGTCGAGTTCCCGGCCGATCATCGCGGTGACGATGTCGTCGTCCGTGACGTCGGCGATCGGTTCATCGAGGATCAGCCCGCCGTCACGCAGCACCACCACCCGGTCGGCGATGGCGCGGATCTCGGCCATCTTGTGGGTCGTGTAGACCATCGCGACGCCGTGCTCGCGCAGCCGGCGCACCACCTTGTAGAGCCCCTCGACCTCACGCTCGGAGATCGCGGAGGTGGGCTCGTCGAGCATCACCACCTGCGCGCCGGTGCTGGCGGCCTTGACGATCTCGACGATCTGACGCAAGCCGACCGGCAGGCTGCCCATCCGCGCCGTCGGGTCGATCTTCACACCGAACACCGCGAGCGCGTCGCGCGCCTGGTCGATCATCGCGCGCCGGTTCAGGAACGGCCCGACCGTGATCTCCCGTCCCACGAACAGGTTTTCGTAGACCGTCATGTTCTCGATCGACGCCAGTTCCTGCGGCACGATCGCGACACCGTGGCGCACCGCGTCGCGAGTGTTGCCCGGCGCCAGCGCGGTCTCGCCGACCGTGACGGTGCCGTGGTCGGCGCTGTACTGCCCGCTGATGATCTTCATCAGCGTCGACTTGCCCGCGCCGTTCTCGCCCGCCAACGCGGTCACGGTGCCCGGCTGTAGGTCCAGGGTGATGCCCTCGAGCACCGGCACGCCGCCGAAGCTCTTGTGGATGTCGTTGCACCGCAACAGCGCCTGCCCGCCGGTCATCGGGGCTCCACGATCGACTTCAGGCTGGCCGGGTCCGAGTCGCTCTCGAGTGCCTCGCCGACGTGCTCCAGGTCGTAGCGACCGGTCACCATGCCGTCGAGATCGACGGCGCCACTGGACACCAGATGGATGGCCGCGGGCCAGGTGTCGGTGTAGCGGAACACGCCGGTCACCGTGATCTCCTGGTTGGCGATGTGGCTGACCGGCAGCGCGTATTCGTCGGCGCCCATGCCGACCAGCACGACGTGTCCGGCGGGGCCGACGGCCTTGATCCCGCTGACCACGGCCGCGGGCACCCCGGTGGCGTCGACGAACGCGTCGACCGGCTCGATCGCCGCGACGTCGACCGTGGTCGGGTCGAGCACCTCGGTGGCGCCGAATTGCAGGGCCTTCTCGCGGCGGGAGGCGACGAGGTCGGTGACGACGATGCGGGCCGCTCCGAATGCGCGGGCGGTCTGCGCGCAGATTACGCCGATCGGCCCCGCGCCGGCGATGAGGATCGATGTCCCGGGCGCGACGTGCGCCTTGCGCATCGTGGCGATCGCCACCGACAGCGGCTCGAGCAGCGCGGCCGCATCGTCGGACATCGAGTCGGGCACCGGGTGCGCCATGTCGTCGTCGGTCAGCACGTACCGGCAGAACGCGCCGTCGATCGGCGGCGTCGCGTAGAACTCGATGTGCGGGCAGAGGTTGTAGCGGCCGGCCCGGCACTGCGCGCAGCGCCGGCACGGGTGTTGCGGTTCCACCGCGACCCGCTGGCCCACCCGCGCCGGGTCGACGCCCGCGCCGACGGCGGCGATGCGCCCCGACAGCTCGTGGCCCAGGATCATCGGCTGCTCGACGACGAAGTCGCCGATGCGTCCGTGCCGGTAGTAGTGCACATCCGAGCCGCAGACGCCGACGGCGGCGACTTCGACGAGGACCTGGTGCGCACCGGGCTCCGGCACCGGTCTGTCCTCGATCTGCAGGGCGCCCACCCCTGTCATGACGCTGGCCCGCATGGTGGCCGGGGTCGGTTCGACGGTGGCGGTCACGTGCCACTCCTTTCGACGGGGGCGAGCAGTGCGCGCCCAGAGGTGCCCGCGGCAGATTCTCGGGACAGGACGGAGTCGGCGAGCGTCGCCCACTCGACGTCACGAACCCGCATCGGTCGCCTTCCGCTTCCGGTCCAACCGCGCTCATCTATTACGCGGATTGCTCATCTGATTGCCTGTGATGTGGATCATTCTCTGAGCTATGCTCACATGTCAAGCAGCTCTGCTCATATGAGCAGAGGCGAGGGACCGGCGGCGCAGGGAGGTGAGATGGGACCGGACGAACTGTTCCAGCGCGCCGTGATCGCCCGCCGCTACTACCTGGAGGGGCGCACCCGCGTCGAGATCGCCGAGGAGTTCGGGCTGTCCCGCTTCAAGGTCGCCCGGATGCTCGAGGAGGCCCTCGAATCCGGCATGGTCGAGATCGTCATCCACGACCCCGGTTCCATCAACGTCGACCTGTCCAGCGCGCTGCAGAAGCGCTACTCCCTGCAGCACGCCTACGCCGTGGTCGCGGAATCGAAGAACACCGCCGACCGGGTGGAAGCCGTCGCCAAGGCGATGGCCGACCTGCTGCAGTCGATCCTGCGCGAGGGCGACGTCATCGGCATCGACTGCGGCCGCACCATGACCCGCATCGCGCCGTACCTGCAGTCGCTGCCGAAATGCGACGTCGTCCAGCTGACCGGCCTGGCCGGCGGGCTCACCTCCAACGGCGCCGATCTGACCCGACGCATCTCCGAGGTCACCGGCGGTAAGTCCTGGCCGCTGTACGCGCCCTACGTCGTCGGCGATGCCCGCACTGCCGAGAGCCTGGCCAGCACGCCGCCGATCAAGGATGCCTTCGCCAACCAATCCCGCGTCACGTGCGCGCTGGTCTCCGTCGGCGGGTGGACCCCCGAGGCGTCCCAGGTCTACACCTCGATCTCCGAGGAGGAGGCCTGCGCGCTGTACGAGGCCGGGGTGCGCGCGGAGACCTGCGGGCTGCTGCTCGACGAAGACGGCAACCGGGTGGCCGGGCTCGACGAGCGCCGTATGGGCATCACCGAGGAGGGGCTGCGCGCCATCCCCACGGTCATCGCCATCTGTGCGGGTGCCGAGAAGATCACCGCGACCCGGGCCGTACTGCGCTCGGGCCTGGTGTCCGCACTGGTCACCGACACCGAGATCGCGGCCGCCGTCCTCGACTGACGCGGCCGCCGAACGAACAGAGCGAAAGGACAACACCCATGACCGAGCCCGTGGTCGATCTCGACTTCCCGTTGACCGGGAAGACGGCCCTGGTCACCGGAGGCGGATCGGGTATCGGTGCCGCCATCGCATCGGCCTTCGCCGCCAAGGGCGCACGCATCGCCGTCGTCGACCTCAACGCCGACGCGGCCCAGCGTCACGCGGCCACTCTCGGCGACGACAGCCGCGGATTCCGTTGCGACGTCTCCGATCCCGCGTCGGTCACCGCGACCGTCGAGGAGGTGGTCGCGTCGTTCGGCCGCGTCGACGTGCTCGTCAACAGCGCGGGCGTCGCCCTGCTCGCCCCGGCCGAGGAGCTCGCCCTCGACGCCTGGGACACCACGATCGACGTCAACCTCAAGGGCACCTTCCTGATGTGCCAGACGGTCGGCCGGCACATGCTCCAGGCGGGCGGCGTCATCATCAACATGGCATCCCAGGCGGCCACCGTGGCGCTGGACCAGCATGTCGCCTACTGCGCCTCGAAGTTCGGCGTCGTCGGGGTGACCAAGGTGCTGGCCGCGGAGTGGGGCGGCCGCGGCGTGCGGGTCAACAGCATCTCCCCGACCGTGGTGCTGACCGAACTGGGCCACAAGGCCTGGGACGGGCCGCGCGGCGACGCCCTCAAGGCGCAGATTCCCGTCGGCCGGTTCGCCTACCCGAACGAGATTGCGGCTGCCGCAGTGTTTCTCGCCTCCGACGCCGCGGGCATGATCACCGGCGCCGACCTGCTGATCGACGGTGGCTACACGATCCGGTGATCGACCGGCAGCCGGGCACCATCGCGCCCAGTGAGAAGCCATGGTTGCGATCGGGCGCGTGGTGCAGCCAGGAATGCTATTCCGCGAGCAGCCCCGGCCGGGACAGGCCGAGGTGGTCACGCAGCGTGGTGCCGGTGTAGTCGGTGCGGAACACCCCGCGTTCCTGCAGCAGCGGCACCACCCGGTCGACGAACGGGTCGAGGCCGCCGGGGGTGACGTGCGGGACAAGGATGAAGCCGTCGCTCGCGTCGGCCTGCACCAGCCGGTCGATGTCGGCGGCGACGGTCGCGGGGGAGCCGATGAAGTTCTGCCGCCCCGTCACCTCGACGATCAGCTCGCGGGTGCTGAGGTTCTGCGCCTCGGCGCGGGCGCGCCACTCACGGGCCGTGGCCACCGGATCGGTGTACATGCGCACGCTCGCGCGGCCGCGCGCGATGGTGTTCTCGCCGACCACCGGATCGACGGTCGGCAGCGGGCCATCCGGATCATGTTCGGACAGATCGCGATTCCACAGCTGCTCGAGGAACTTGATGGCCGTCTGCGGCGAGACCTGGGCGAGCCGGACCTCCTGCGCGAGTTCGGCGGCCTCGGCATCGGTGTCGCCGAGCACGAACGTCGCGGCCGGCAGGATCAGCAGCTGCTCGGGGCGGCGCCCGTACCTGGCCAGCCGCCCCTTCACGTCGGCGTAGAAGGCCTGTCCGGCTTCGAGCGTGCCGTGCCGCGAGAAGATCGCGTCGGCCGCCGCGGCCGCGAACTCCCGGCCGCGCTCGGAGTCGCCGGCCTGGAAGATCACCGGCCGGCCCTGCGGGCTGCGCGGCACGTCGAATCGGCCGCTGATGTCGAAATGCTGGTCCTGGTACTGGAATTCACCGGCGTGCGGATCGGACAGGAATCGACCGGTCTGCTTGTCGGCCAGGATGGCGCCGTCGGGCCACGAGTCGAACAGCGTGTGCGCGGCGGCCAGGAAGCTCTCGGCCCGGGTGTAGCGCTGACTCTCGGGCAGGAAGCCGCCGCGGCGGAAGTTCTCACCGGTGAACGCATCCCAGGAGGTGACGACGTTCCACGCGGCGCGGCCCGCCGAGAGATGGTCCAGCGACGCGAATTGCCGCGCCACCTCATAGGGTTCGTTGAACGTGGAGTTGATCGTTCCCGTCAGACCGAGCCGGTCGGTCACCGCGGCCAGGGCGGCGAGGACCGTGAACGTGTCCGGGCGGCCGACGACGTCGAGGTCGTAGATCGCGCCGTTCTGCTCGCGCAGGCGCAGCCCCTCGGCCAAGAACATGAAGTCGAATTTGCCGCGCTCCGCGGTCTGCGCGAAGTGGACGAACGACGCGAACTCGATGTGGCTGCCCGAGGCCGGGTCGCTCCACACCGTGGTGTTGTTGACGCCCGGGAAGTGCGCCGCGAGGTGAATCTGCTTGACCGGCTTGCTCATCGGACCTCACTCGCCGGTGCCGCCGCGTAGCGGTTCGTGGGCCGGGGCAGCCCCAGCTGCTCCCGCAGAGATCCGGGCGCGGGGCTGACGAGTACGCCACGGCGGTGCAGTTCGGGGATCAGTGCGGTCGTGATCTGGGTCAGGTCGTGCGGAAGGGTGCCGGGCAGCAATCGGAAACCGGTGGCCCCCGCGAGGTGCCCCTGCTCCAGGCGATCGGCCAGCTGTGCCGGTGTGCCCGTGAAAACCGCTGCTGGATCGGTGAACTCGGCGCCGTGCTGATCATCGAGGCGCGCGGTGCGGGCCGACGCGCCCGCGGCGGTGGGGTCCAGGAACACCACGAGGTCGACGAAGGTCAGAGCCGTGCGGTGCCGGACCACGGACGCTTCCACCTCCTCCGGGGTGTGCGGGCGCAGGAACACGATGTCGGTACCCGCGGCCAGAGCGACGCCGTCCTCACCCGGATCCTTCGCCGCGACCAGCGGCTGGCCCTGGGGCGGACGCGGCGTGATGGACGGCCCCTTGACGGAGAACCAGCGCCCCTCGAAGTCGATGTAGTGCAGCTTGTCCCGGTCGACGAACCGTCCCGTCGCGGCGTCCCTGATCTCGGCGTCGTCCTCCCAGCTGTCCCAGAGCCGGCGCAGCACCTCGACGTAATCGGCGGCCTCGTCGTACAGCTCGGCGGACCGCTCCGGGGCGCGACGCCGGCCGAAGTGCCGGAACCCCTCGGGGCTCGCGTCGACCTGCACCACCAGCCCGGCCCGCCCGGCGCTGACGTAATCGAGGGTCGCGATCGCCTTGGCCAGGTGGAACGGTTCGGTGTGGGTGGCCACCGCGGTGGGCAGCAGCCCGATCCTCTGGGTGCGCGGCGCGACCCGCGCGGCGGTCAGCACCGCGTCCACCCGCCCCTGCACCCCGTCCGGCTGCAGCGTCAGCGCGTCGTCGAGGGTGACCAGCCCGATCCCGCCGCGCTCGGCCTCGGTGATCACGTCGACCCAGTAGGCGGCGGTGGTCAGCGCCGCCGGCGACGCGTCGGGCTCCCGCCAGGAGGCGGGGTGCCGGCCGGTTCCCGACAGGCCGACGGCCAGATGCAGTGCTGTCACGTTGTCGTACTTTCGCCGCAGGTTTCTCGGACAACGGCGTCCGCTGCGCCCAGCATTCCCGGCCACCCTGGCCGAGCCCAGGGTTGTGCTCACCGCCAGCCGAAAGTCGCGCGGGGCTAGCCGGTCTTCTCGAACGCCCGTCCGCGCCGCTCAGCGTTCGCGCTGCCGCTGAACAGGCCCGATCCGCCTGTGGCGCAGCGCGGTACACCGCATCACTGCCCTGACGGTGGCTCTCGACCAGCATGTCGCGTACTGCGCGTCGAAGTTCGGCGTCGTGGGCGTGTCCAAGGTGCTGGCCTCGGAGTGGGGACCGCGCGGGGTGCGAGTGAACACGATGTCGCCGACCGTGGATCTCCCCGAGCTCGGGCGCGGATGCCTGGGACGGCCCTCGAGGTGACGAGCTCAAGAAGCAGATTCCCGCCGGTCGCTTCGCTTGTCCCGACGAAATCGCCGCTGTTGCAGTATTTCTCGCTTCTGACGCCGCGGCGATGAGCACCGGTGCCGACCTGTTGATCGACGGCGGTTACACAATCCGTTAGCCGACCTTCGCGATTCTGCGGGTATGACGGCCGGGGGCGCGTTATGTTTGCCAGACGTCACCGGGGGGGAGTCTGGCAATGGCATCAAGCGATCACATCGGTCGGGTAGGGGCGCTGGCGGTCGCGCTCGGCATCGGGTACGCAGTCGCGGCCTCATCGGGAGTGGCGTGGGCGGAGCCCGACACGAGCAGCACCGCCGGTAGCTCGCAACGATCTGAGGACGCCGCCGGCAAGCCTGCCGCGCCGCACCGCGAACGCGGACCGAAAAGGTCTACGGACACGTCAAATAACGACTCCGGCAACGATACGACAACAGCCGTGCGCGACGGCGCCACCCAGGAAGACCCGCCGGCGAGTGCGCGTCGCGATCGTCGAGCGACACGTCCGAACACACCGCAGCGCGTCACTTCCGACGCCGGTCGCGAGGCCGACGCGATCTCGGAGGCCGACGACACGACCACTCCACCGACCCCCCGTCGCCTCGTGCGCGAGACTTTGCCGGCGACCGCCGACGAGCCCGCCGCACGGGACCACCCGGCCTTCGCCACGGTCCTGAGGTCGCTGTTCACGCCGAAGGCCCCGGTGCAGCAGCCGCAGACTCCGGAAAGTCCGGCCGCCTCTGCGCTGCTGTGGACGACGCTCGCCAGCTCTCGGCGACAGGACACCGATCGGACCGACCGCCCCGACACCGGTTGGACGACCGGCATCTGGCGGACCATGCCGACCGATGCGCCGCCCGCCTCCGCGCCCGGTCTGCCGGCCGGCCCGGTGGTCGTCGGCCAGGACGGCACTCTCTACCAGGTCACCACCGATGCCACGGGGACCCGGGTCAGCGTTCTGGACAGCGACGGGCACGTTGTCACCACCACCGGCTATCTGCCGGGCGGGCTGAGCAGCAGTGTCAGATCGACCGCTGTGCGCCCGGACGGAACACTGCTCGTGTCGACCACCAGCGGCGGATTCCGGAACCGGTCGACCATCTCCGCCGTCGACAGCGACGGCACGGTCACGACCGTCGCACGGCTGGTGGGCGGCGCGGGCGGTCTGACCGTAGGTGCTGACGGTGCGGTGTACACCCAGACCTCCATCACCGTCCCGTTCATTCCGTACGGCACGTACGCCTACCGCTACGTGCGCATCTCGCAGACCGGTGCCGTGCGATCGCTTCCGCCGGACACCACCCTGCGCCTGACCGACGACGGAACCGCGTACCTGTTGTCGACCGGCTTCGGCAGTTCCACGCTGCGCGCATTCGACGCCAACGGTAAGTCGACGGCGATCTGGCTGCCGTACTCCGCCGCCCAGCTGAGCAGCCCGGTCCTCGGTCCGGACGGCAGCCTCTACCTGGCGGCCGACGTCCGCTTTTTCGGGACGCAGACCACCCGGCTGTACACGGTGAGCGGCACCGAGAGCACGGTGCGAACCCTGCCCGGTTCGGCGGGGGCCACCGTGGTCACGGCCGACGGCGTCTACCTCGAGACGCACACCTACGCCGGGTTCAAGGACAACGGCGTCGACGGAACGACCTACATCTCCAAGCTCACCCCGTCGGCCATCGACACCCTCGACCCGATCGACGGCCGCATCTCGACGCTGACCGGCTTCCAGGTCACACCGGCGGGGGCCGTATACGTACCCCTCGTCGACCCGACCGCCGACACCACCACCGTCGCCGTCTTCGACACCGGCGGGCAGCGCTCGACGGTGGTGCTGCCCGGCACGCTTCCCGCGGACCCCGGGTTCGTGCAGGCGATCGGCACAGGCTCACATGCCGACGAGTTCGGGTACGTCAGATACTCCGCGGGCGGCGCCGACCACGTCGCTGTGCTCACCGGTGACGGGACCGTGGCACGCACCGTCGACCTGCCGGCGGGCGCCACCCTCGACGGCCCGGTGATCTTCGGGCCCGACGGCACGCCCTACGCCGTGGTGAGGTACCGCGCCGACACCCGGCCCCCGGCCACGTTGGCCACTCAGGTCCTGTCGTTGTCGACAGGCACCCTGACCCCGCCCCTACCCGGCGGGCGCAACCCGAACTACGTCGACATCCAATTCGCGCCCGACGGAACCGGTTACCTCCTGACGGAGGCGGGTTCATCGAGCAGCATCACGATCACCGGCTTCACCGCGCTCGGCGCGACGGGGGCGAGCGTCACGGTCGCCCACCCCGTTCTGCCGAATGTCGGCGGCCCCGTGGTGTTCGCTCCTGACGGCACCGGCTACCTCGTCGACTACGGCACCGGTGGCGGCGCGGTCTACGCGCTGTCATCGTCCGGGGTGTCGAAGGTCCTCGACCTCAGCTACGACGCCTCGACGCCCTACTACGCCGTCGTCATCGGCGCCGATGACACCCCGTACCTGACGACGGGCTCGGTCGGCGACAACAGCACCACGGTCACGCCGATCACGCCCGTCCTCGAGACCTAGCCGGTCTTCTCGAACGCCCGTCCGCGCCGCTCGGCGTCCGCGCTGCCGCTGAACAGGCCCGAATCCGCTTGTGGCGCATCGCGGTACACCGCGTCACTGCCCTCGGCCCGGTCGCCGTCGGTCTGGTGTTCGATCCGCTGACGGGGCAGGGCACACGGAATGGTCTGCTGCAGCCATGCCACCATGCCCTCGCGGACGTCGCAGCGCAGGTCGAACAGCTGCCCGGCGTCCGGTGCGCTGACCAGCATCCGCACCCGGACCAGACCCTCGACCGCATCGGTGACCTGCAGGACCCCGACGCGCCCGTCCCACTTCGGGTTGGCACGCAGCAGCCGGTCCAACTCGGCGCGCATCGCGTCGAACGGGACGGTGAAGTCGACGTCGAGTTCCGCCGTTCCCAGCAGCTGGGTCGCGTTGCGCGTCCAGTTCTGGAACGGGGTCGTGGTGAAGTACGTGCAGGGCAGCACCAGCCGGCGCTCGTCCCACAGATGCACCACGACGTAGGTGAGGGTGATCTCCTCGATCCGGCCCCACTCCTCTTCGAGCACCACGACGTCGCCGACACGGATCGCGTCGGAGAACGCGATCTGGATGCCGGCGAACACCGACCCGAGCGAGGTCTGCGCGGCCAGGCCCGCGACCACCGTCAACACGCCGGCCGAGGCGAACATCGTCTTGCCAACGTCGGAGAACGACGGGAACGTCATCAGCGCGGCCGCCGCGCCCAGCACGACGACGATCGCGACCGCCAGCCGACGAAGCGTGGTGACCTGGGTGCGGATCTTGCGTCGGTGCCGGTCGGCGTCGGTCAGGCCGGTGTCGCCGCCGGCGAAGCGGTCGATCACCTGGCGTTCGGCCACCAGCACGAGACTGGTCACCATCCAGGTGACGGTGCCGATCAGGGCGATCACCAGCAGGTGGTCCAGCCAGCCGCGCCAGGCCGCCTGGCCGTCCGACGCGCGTCGCACCGCGGCCGCTGCCGCGATGACCACCAGGGTCGCCCGCAGCGGTCGGCGCGTCAGATCGGCGACGTCGTGCAGCACGCGGCTGCGCCGGCCCAGCCGTTGCAGCAGCCAGGACAGCGCCAGGCCCAGGACGTAGGCCGCCCCGACGGCACCGGCCACCCATGCTGCGGTGGTGGCCAGGTGGGTCGCGGGCGCGAAAGTCGGATCATCCACAGGAAATACAGCTCCTCGCGATCGGGGGTGCACGCGCCGTGAGCTCCGTCGTCGTCGGCGAGATGTCGGCGCACCGATGGCGTTCCCGGCTGCCGCGCGGCGCAAAACCGCATCACCCGATCTGCCGCGCGATTGGGATTCAGCTCACATTCGTGCGCCGGGCCACCTGACGCTTGATCTTGGCCGGCAGCGCGTCGGCCACCAGGAGACCGGGCAGCAGGTCCGGTTCGCTCATCAGCGCCCGGAACACCACGCCGACCGTGACGTCGTGGTCGGGCCGGGAGACCACGTCGATGGCGTCGCCCGCGCGGACCCGGCCGGGCTCGATGACGCGGAAGTACGCGCCGGGCAGCCCGGCCGCGGTGAACGTCTTCATCCAGCCGCGGATGCCCAGCCAGGTGGTGAACGTCCGGCACGGGGTCCGCGGACTGGTCACCTCGAGCACCAGACCGTCGGATCCGACCGACCATCGCTCGCCGATCAGGCTGCCGGTCACGTCGACGCCCGCGGTGGTGAGGTTCTCCCCGAACATCCCGTTGGTCAGCTCGCGGTCCAGATCCCGCTCCCAGCGATCCAGGTCCTCGCGGGCGTAGGCGTAGACGGCTTGATCGTCGCCGCCGTGGTAGCGCCGGTTGCAGATCGCATCCCCGGCGACGCCGCTGCCCGGTCCGGTCTTGGCGGGTCCGGGCGCGCTGACGGCGAGGGGTTCCGCGCTGGGCCTCTTGTCGATTCCGGTGCGCAGCTCACCCAGATCGATGGGCGCGGTCGCCGTGTTCACCGTCAACACCGAAGCCATGACCGACGCTAACCCGCCGGGCCGCTCACAGCCCTGCCGGGTCGTCGGGAACGTCGACGGCGTAGTCGGCCAGCACCTCCAGCGGAACCAGATCGAGCGTGCGCTCGTGGGTGCTCGCCAGCACCACCGGGCAGGCCTGCCCGTCCTCGTGCGCGCGCAGCCAGTTGCGGGCCGTCACGCACCAGCGGTCGCCGGGGACCAGGCCGGGGAACCGGTAGGCGGGCATCGGCGTGCTCAGGTCGTTGCCGATGGAGCGCTGGTGGGCGAGGAACTCCGCGGTGACGACGGCGCAGATGGTGTGCAGGCCGAGGTCCTGGTCGCCGGTGCTGCAGCAGCCGTCGCGGTAGAAGCCGGTCAGCGGGTCGGTGCCGCAGGGGTCCAGCGGGTCGCCCAGCACATTGCGTTCGGGCACCTTCTGTTCCCTGGGGTCTGGCATCGGCCCAGGATAGGGGTCAGATGCTGAGCCGGCGATAGCGCTGCAGGCGTCGAATGCCCTGTGCCGCTGCGGTGTCGGCGGTCGGGGCCAGGGCGGTGCGCAGTGCGCCGCGCACGGCGTCGACGTCGAGGTGCATGCCGATGGCCACCAGCGAATTCGTTGCAGCGCCCCCTGCGGCCGTGGCAGAACTGGCCGGCCCGGCCGTGACGTGCACCGACGCCCCGACGACGTTGACGACGTAGCGGCGCACCGAGCCGCGGTAGCGCACGGCCACCGTGCCCTTCATCCGGTACACGCCCGGCGGCGGCTCCTCGAGCAGATCGATGACCACACCAGGATCGACGCAGCCCTCGCTGAGCTCGGTGACCGCGTCCGCGTGCACATGGTGGTGCTCGTCGTCCTCGGCCGCGTTGAGCAGTTCCCGGAACGTCAGCTGACCCACCTGCTCGTCGGCGGCGACGTCGTACAGCAATGCGGGATCGATCCGGCCCGCGGTGGCCCCGACGACGTGGGCGTGCGGGTTGCGCTCGCGCACCCGGTCGGTGACGCGGCGCAGCGTCGCCTCCTGCGCATCGGGGTGCACCTGATCGAGTTTGTTGACCACCACCAGCGTCGCGGCGCCGTAGCGCGCCGGCGGGCTGGCGTCCCGGTCGACGGTGTCGAAGTGCCGCGCGGCGTCGAGGACGTCCACCACCCCGCCCGGGCGGATCCCGTCGACGCCGCTGAAGCGGATGATGCGTGAGATGGCGACCGGGTCGGCCAGTCCGCTGGCCTCGACGATGATCGCGTCGAGCCGCAGCCTCGGGTCGGCCAGGCGGGCCAGCGCCACGTCGAGTCCGCCGTCGTCGGGCAGGCAGCAGATGCAGCCCCCGGCGATCGACGCGGGCTCGTCCACCTGCCCGGTGACCAGCCCGGCGTCGACGTTGAGCTCACCGAAGTCGTTGATCACCACGCCAATTCGTGCGTCGGGGGTGCGCAGCACATGGTTGAGCAACGTCGTCTTGCCGGCCCCGAGGTAACCGGTCAACGCGATGACGGGGATCGGGGGCACAGTCGGGCAGGGTACCCGGTCATGTCGCGGTATCGGGCCCCGCGGAGGTGCCGTGCCGGTACCATGAGCGTCCGCGCCGTCGGCGCGGAATGTGGGGGCATGACGAGTGGACGGCGACATCGAGGGCGCTTCGGCCGCGGCGGAACGGCTGCCGCTCGCCGAGGCCGCCGCCGACCTCCCGGTGCTCAAGGCCCTGCTGCGAATCTCCGAAGCCGTCGCGCGGGCGGACTACTTCGACGAGGTGCTCGAGGTGATCGCCGAGCAGGCGCTGACCGCGCTGCGGGCGTCGTCGCTGTCGATCAGTCGGTGGGAGCAGGACCGGGAGGCGCTGCGCACGCTGATCAACGTCGGCGACCTCGCGCCGGATGAGACACGCTGGCCCACCGACGAGTACTACCCGGTGGCGGCGGATCCGCTCGTCGCGGACCTGTTGCGGCACGGCCGGTCCTACACCAACGCCGTGGACGACCCGGACTGTCCGCCCGACTGCAAGGCGCTGCTCGAGCAGTTGGGCAAGGAGTGCGAGATCGCGGTCCCCGTCATGTGCGGCGACAGCATGTGGGGCGAGATCTGGGTGACCGGCACCGACGGCCGCCGGTTCGACGCCGGCGACGCCCAACTGCTGCAGGCCATCGCCGCGCACACCGCGGTGGCGATCGGTCGGTCGGAGTTGCTCAGCACGGTGTGGGGCTACGCGCTGCAGGACCCGCTCACCGGCATCGCCAACCGGCGCGCCATCGATCAGCGCTTCGCCGAAACAGACTGGGAGACCGAGTCTCCGGTGGTTCTGCTCTGCGACCTCGACGGGTTCAAGAGGATCAACGACCGCGACGGCCACCCCGCGGGCGACCGGCTGCTGCGCGACGTCGCCGCAGTGCTGGGCCGGCTCGCCGGTGCGATCGACGGCGCCGTCGCCGCGCGGCTGGGCGGCGACGAGTTCTGCGTGCTGCTGCCCGACGCCACGCTGGCCGCGGCCCAGGTCTTCGCCACCGACGCGACGCGCGTGCTGCACGAAGCGGTCGACCAGTCGGTCAGCGTGTGCTGGGGCGCCGCGGCGACGACCCCGGAGGTACGTACCGGAGGTGATCTCCTGGCCGCCGCCGATGCCGCGCTCCTGCACGCCAAGCGGCAGGGTCCCGCGCGGTACAGCGCCGGCGGGCCGATCCCCGTGACGCCCCCCGGCATCGAGGACCTGGACCGGCGCTCCGACGACCGGCGCGCCGCCGACCGGTTGGCGGGCGCCCTGGTTCGCGCCCTCGAGGAGCGACCGGACACGACGCTGCCCGAGGCATTGGAAGTCCTGGCCAACGCCGTGGCGCAGGCCGTCGACGCGGCCGCCTGGGCGATCTCGGAATGCTCCGAGGGCCGCGAAGCGCTTCGGATGGTGAGCAACGTGTCCAGCGTCCGCAAACGTGACGCCGGGCTGACCGTGCTCGTCGAGTTCGGCCCGCCGCTCTACGACATGGCCGACTACCCGGCCTCGGCGGCCGCCGTCGCCGACGGGTCGACGTTCCTGGCCGGCGTCGACCTGGAGGGCTCCGATCCCGACGAGGTGGCCTTGCTGGTCCAGTTGGGCTATCAGGCGGTGCTCGGTGTCGGCGTTCCCGCCGGCGAACGCAGCTACCTACTGGAGTTCTACTCCCACGACGAACACCAGGCGCTCGCCGACATCGCGCCGCTGGCGCAGGTGCTGGCGGCATACTGCGTGTCCCGGATCAGCGGAAGCCGGCCGTCCCGCCGTCGGCCATGATCGTCTGACCGGTGACGAACGCGGCGTCGTCCCCGAGCAGGAAGCACACCACCGGGGTGATGTCGGTGGCGACGTCGCCGAGCCTGCCCAGGGGGACCGCCCGAACGGTGCGCTCGTAGGTGCGGGGGTCCATCTCCCGCCACGCCCGGATGCTCTCGGTCTCGGCGTACGGGCACACCACGTTGACCCGGATGTTGCGCCGACCCCATTCCAGCGCAGCGACTTTCGACATACCTCGGATCGCCTCCTTGGCCGCGCCGTAGGCGCCGAACATCGGCAGGCCCACGGTGCCGGAGCCCGAGCCGAGGTTGACGATGCTGCCGCCGCCGGCCTCGACGAACACCGGGTACACCGCCTGCATCAGCTCGAAGGTCGCCCGCGGGCCGACGTCGAACACCAGGTCGTAGTCTTCGCGGGTGATCTCACTGAACGGCTTGGGTTCGTTGGTCGCGATCGCGTTGTTCACCAGACCGTGCACTGCGCCGAACGCGTCGGTGGCCGCGGACACGATGCGGCGGGCGATCCCGGGCTCGCGCAGATCGGCGATGAGAGGGACCACCGAGTGTCCCGGGAACTCGGCCGCGGTCGCGCCGAGCAGGTCCGCGTCGCGGTCGACGGCGAGCACCGACGCACCACGTTCGGTCAGCGCGGTGACGATCCCCTTGCCGATGCCGCGCGCGGCGCCGGTGACGATCACGGCCCGGCCGGCCAGCGGGGTCATGCCCGCTGATCCTTGACGATCACGCCGTCCTTGACGATCACCGACAGGTTCTTCGCCGGGTCGCTGAGCAGCGCCAGGTCCGTCGTCGGATCCCCGTCGACCAGCAGCACGTCGGCCCATGCGCCGACGGTGATCTCCCCGAGGCGGGCCGACCGGTACGGATCGCGCTCGCCGGCCATCCGGAACAGGGCGGCGTTGCCGGAGGTGACCAGCTTGAGTGCGTCGACGGTGCTCATGTACTCGCCGAGCCGGACCAGCATCGCGCTCTGCAGATCGTCGTGGTCGGGCTCGAAGAGCAGGTCGGTGCCCCAGGCCAGTTTCACGCCGTGCTTGGTGGCCCAGCCGAACAGCTGGTCGGTGCCGGCACAGATCTCGCGGTTCTTCTCGGCGCTGTCCGGGTTGAGGAAGGAGTGGTCGTGTTCGGCGAAGGGTTGCGTGGAGAGCCACACGCCGCGCTCCGCGAGCATCGCGATCGTGGGTTCGTCGGCCAGGTGGCCGTGCTCGATCGAGCGCACCCCGGCCTCCACCGCGCGGCGGATACCCGTGACGTTGTAGACGTGGGTGGCGACGTAGGTGCCGTAGTCCTCGGCGGCCTGCACCGCGGCGCGTAGTTCGGCTTCGGTGAACTGCACGGTGTAGAGCGGGTCGTACAGCGACGCCGCCCCGCCGCCGACCATCAGCTTGATCTGGCTGGCACCGAGTTTGAGTTGTTCCCGGACCGCGGCGAGCACCCGCTCGGGACCGTCGGCGACCCGCATGAACCCGATCTGCTCGGCACGTGACTCGTCGCCGCCGAGCGCGGTGGGTCGTTCGTAGACGAAGCCGAAGTCACCGTGGCCACCGGTCTGCGAGATCGCCGCCTGGCTGGGGTAGATGCGCGGGCCCAGCGCCGGCGCGCCGTCGATCACCTTCTTGATGCCCGCGGTGTCGCCGGCCATGTCGCGGACCGTGGTGAACCCGCGAAGCAGCGTGTCCCTCGCCTTGGCCAGCGTCGAGGCCGCCAGCAGCGACTGCGATCCCATCGCCAGGTCGAGCAGTGTGTTCGCCATGCCGACGAGGTGGACGTGGGCGTCGCTCATCCCGGGCATCAGCGTGCGCCCGGCACCGTCGATCACCGCGGTGGCGTCCGTTTCGGCGATCGGTGAGCGCTCTACGGCCGCGATCGTGGCGCCCTCGATCAGGACGTGCCCGTCGACCAGCCGGTCCGACAGGCCGTCGAAGATCCGCACGTTCTTGATCAGCAGGCGCTGACTGTTCCCGGCCATCGGGGCCACCTCCCTCGTCGCGACCTCACGGTAGCCGGGGCGCCAGAGACTGTGCGGGGCTCCAGCGCGAAGGTGCCGTCACGCGGAGAGACGCGGAAAGCCGGACCCGACGGCAATCGGGTCCGGCCTTCCGGCGATCAGAGGGTCGTCGGGTCAGGGAGCGGGGATGGAGGCGCAGCCGACGCCCGGGATGCAACCCGAGACACCGTCGGGGCCGGCCGATCCGCCGACGCCGCCGGGGTTGGTGCTGCCGCTGGCGCCGCCGGGTCCGGCAGCGCCGGAGGGGCCGCCGGGGATGGCGCCGCTGGCGCCCTCAGGGCCGGCCGCACCGGCCACGCCGCCGGGGTTGGTGGCACCACTGACGCCACCGGGTCCGGCAGTGCCGCCCGGGCCGCCCGGAATGGCGCCGCTCGCGCCACCGGGGCCGGCCACGCCCGCGGTCACGCACGGCGTCCCGTCGGGGTTGAAGCACGGCGGCGGCGCGGGCTGCGCGAAAGTCAGGGGCGCAGTTGCGATTGCAGTCGCAGCAGCGCCCGCGAAGATCATGCTTCCGAGAATTCGGGGAGATGTGGTCTTGTGTCGCATGGCTAAGTAGTTGCCACTCGCTGCGCCGTTGAAACCATCCGTGTGGTGGCATTCTGGCTGAATGGGTCTGATCTTCCGGCTGCTCGAGCTCCTGGTGGTGCTCGTGCCGCTGATCGGCGTGGGCTACGCCACGTACCGCGGCATCGTCGCCGCGCGCCGGCAGCGCGACACCGAGCTCGCGCCCGCGCCGAACCCGCGGCCGGCCACGTCGGCGCAGCGGCGTGCGATCACCCGCACGATCGAACAGCACGACCGCACCGACACCCGCTGGCTCGACTACGAGCTCGACGTGGCCAAGGTGCTGGACTTCCCGCTGATGACCGACATGCGCGACCCGCTCACCGAACGGTTCCACCGCGCCAAACTGCGGGCCGATTTCCTGCGCCCCGCCGACGTCGGCGATCTGCTCGAGGACCGGGACGCGATGCGTGCCTACGTGGAGGCGGTGGGTGAGTACGTCACGGCCTTCGACATCGCCGAGGCCGAAGCGCACCGCCGCAGGCGCGCGGCGTTCACCGCCGACGAGCAGGAGCGTCTGGCGCTGGCGCAGCGGCTGCTGCGGGTCGCCGCCGACGCGGGGGCAACAGTGCAGGAACGCGACCGTGCCTACCGGCTGGCGCAACGCGAACTCGACGGGCTGATCGTTCTGCCCGAGCGCACCCGGGTGGCGTTGGAGCGTGGCATCAGTGGCGAGTTGGGCGATTGAGCGTCATCTGCTGGTCGTAGAACCGGCCGAGGCGGTCGATGCGCCACAGCTGGCCGTAGATCAGCAGCGAGGCGCCCGTCACGGTCGGCCAGAGCTGCAGCGCGACCAGCCCCCAGCCGAGCAGCGCCGCGGCGACGAGCGCACCGCCGATCCAGATGCGCTGCACCACAGCGAAATCCGCAGGCATCCGGTCGGGGCTCCGCAACCACAGCCGTTCGCCGTAGATGCCTTTCGACGACCAGGCGGTGGGCGTCTCGATCGGGCCGAACGCGTGGGGATTCCACCACAGCCACACCAGCACGACGGCGCACGGCACCAGCGCCCACCACCCGATCCAGACGCGGCTCCAGATCGCGAGGATGATCAGCGGGATGGCGGCGAACCGGGTCCACACGCTCCACGGATTGGCGTGGCGCCGCCACGCCTCGTCGGACATGCCGGCCAGACGGGCGTAGCGGTCCAACGCCCCCACCGAACTACCCCAGGGCGGCGTCGGCCACGTCGAGGGCACGATCGAGGATCGCCACGCCCTCACGGGCCTGCTCCTCGGTGACGATGCACGGCGGCACCACGTGGATGCGGTTGTAGTTCGCGAACGGCAGCAGACCCAGCTTCTTACACTCGGCGATCACCGAATTCATTGCTGCGCTGGAACTTCCATACGGGGCGAGCGGCTCGCGGGTGTCCGGATCGGCGACCAGTTCGACGGCCCAGAACACCCCGGCGCCGCGGACCTCTCCCACGCTGCGGTGCCGCGCCGCGACCTCACGCAACGCGGGGCCGAGCACCTCGGCGCCGATGCGGGCCGCGTTCTCGACGATGCCCTCCTCGGCCATCGCGGTGATCGTCGCGACCGCGGCGGCGGTGGCGAGCGGGTGCCCCGAGTAGGTCAGCCCACCGGGGTAGGCGCGATGGTCGAACGTCTCGGCGATGTGCGGGCTGATCGCCACGCCGCCCAGCGGCACGTAGCCGGAGTTCACGCCCTTGGCGAAGGTCAGCAGATCGGGGGTGACGTCGAAATGGTCGATGGCGAACCACTTCCCGCTGCGGCCGAAGCCCGACATCACCTCGTCGGCGATGTAGACGATGCCGTACTCGTCGCACAGCTCCCGCACCCCGGCGAGATACCCCGGCGGGGGCACCATGATGCCCGCGGTGCCGGGAATCGACTCGAGGATGATCGCCGCGATCGTCGACGGACCCTCCATCCGGATGAGGTCGCGCAGGTGCGCGAGCGCGCGGTCGCTCTCCTCCTCCTCGGTGGTGGCGTGGAACTGCGAGCGGTACAGGAACGGCCCGAAGAAGTGCACGACGCCGGCATTGCCGTGGTCGTTGGGCCAGCGCCGCGGGTCACCGGTGAGGTTGATCGCGGTCTCGGTACCGCCGTGGTAGGAGCGGTAGCGGGCCAGCACCTTGTAACGGCCGGTGTGCAGGCGCGCCATCCGCACGGCGTGCTCGACGGCGTCCGCACCGCCGTTGGTGAAGAAGATCTTGTTCAGGTCGCCGGGCGTGCGCTCGGCGACCAGGCGGGCCGCCTCGGAGCGTGCGGCGTTGGCGTGCTGCGGCGCCACCGTGCACAGCTTGGCGGCCTGCTCGGCGATCGCGGCGACGACCTTGGGGTGCTGGTGACCGATGTTGGTGTTCACGAGCATCGACGAGAAGTCGAGCAGGCGGTTGCCCTCGCCGTCCCATACGTGGCAGCCCTCGGAGGCGGTGATCGTCATCGGCGCGATCTCGGCCTGCGCCGACCACGAGTGGAACACGTGCGCCCGGTCCAGCTCGTAGGCGCGGGCGGCCTCGGCCCGGGCCTCGTCGCGGGTCAGGCCGTTGGGCAGCGTGGCGGTGTCGTCCATCAGAGTCATGGCTGTTCTTTCCGGGGTCGGGCGGACATCAACTGTCGGAAGCCTTCTCGAGCGCGGCGAGTGCCTCACCGCTGTAGACGGCCAGGCGCTGCAGGTGCGGCAGCCGGTCGCGGCAGCCGACGAACCCGAAGTTCATGGTGTCGGCGTAACTCTGGAGCGTGATGTTCAGCGCCATACCGTGGATCGGGATCGACACAGGATAGGTGGCCTCCAGCCGGGAACCGTTGAACCACAATGGTTCCCGCGGGCCAGGCACATTGGACACGCACAGGTTGAACGTGTAGGGCCATGGCGTCTGCACGCCGGTCAGCGCGCCGGCGATCTGGCCGCCCGCCGGTGCCAGCAGCGCGGCGCTGTAGGCGATGATGGCCGCCGGAGACATCGTCTGCAGCTGAGCCTTCGCCGCCCGCGTCGCCGCGGTGATCACCTCGAGCCGCTCCACCGGATCGGCGATGTCGGTACCCATCGGCGCCAGGATCGCACCGACCGCGTTGCCGCCGCCCTCATCGCCCTTGGGCCGGACGTTGACGGGCAGGAACGCGATCAGCGAGCGGTCCGGCAGCTCGTCGATCTCGGCCAGGAACGTCCTCAGCCCGCCGCCCAGGATCGCCAGCGCGACGTCGTTGATCGTCGACCCGTGCTGCGAGCTCAGCTTCTTGAGCCGGTCGAAGTCGTACTGCTGGGTGGCGAAGCGCCGGTTGCGGCTGATGCGCGCGTTGAGGATGCTGTGCGGCGCCGACGCCGACCCCGCGATCTGGGCGTAGTCGCCGTCGCGCCGGATCTGGGTGTTCACCACCGCCGTCGCCAGGTCGACCGCCGAGCTCACCCCTCCGGTGACCGTCGAGGAGATCCCGCCGAGCGCCCGCAGCGTCGAGGCGATCGGGTTGACCGTCTCGGTGATGGGCAGCGGGCGTTTGCGTTCGGGCAGCGGCACATTGAAGAACAGCCGGGTGTCGCGCGACTCGGCGTCGGTGGACAGGCTGCGGCTGAGCATGCGCATCGCGCTGTAGCCGTCGACGAGCGCGTGGTGGATCTTCAGATACAGCGCGAAGCGGCCGTTCTCGAGCCCCTCGATCACATGCAGTTCCCACGGCGGCCGGGTCAGGTCGAGGTGGTTGCTGTGCAGCCGCGACACCAGGATGCCCAGTTCCCGTTCGTCGCCCGGACTGGCCAGCGCCGACCGGCGCACGTGGTAGTCGAAGTCGAAGTCCTTGTCGACCACCCAGCTGTGCAGCGGGCTGAACTGCAGCCGGGGATGTGCGAGCTTGAGGTTCCACGGCCGGGTGACCTCGCGGCGCCGCGCGTCGGCGATCATCTCGCGCAAGTACTCGACCGTCGCATTGGGGGGCGGGGTGAACGGCAGCAGCCCGGCCACATGCATCTTCGAACTCGACGTTTCGCCGTAGATGAACAGCAGATCGAGCAGACCGAGCCTGACACTGTTGGCACTCACGTCGCTACGGTACGCGGTGTTCTCAGGTCCCACAGAAGGTTCTGAACCCGGCGGAGAACTCCTCCCGGCCGGGTTCGGCGTAGCGCTGCAGACCCGGCCGTTCCTCGAACGGGGACCGTACCGCGTCCAGCAGCGCACGCAGCGGGGCGAGTTCGCCGTCCGTCGCCGCGGCCAGCGCCTCCTCCATGAGGTGGTTGCGGGGGATGTAGATCGGGTTGACCGCGTCCATCGCGGCCGGATCCGGTCCGAGCTCACGCCAGCGGGCCAGCCAGGCGTCGAACGCGGCGAGGTCGACGAACTCACCGCGCGCAGGCTCGGCGTCACCGCGTGCCGCCGACGCCAGCCGGCGGTAGAACGACGTGTGGTCGACCCGGCTCTGCTGCATCTGTCCCAGCAGATCGGCCACCAGCGCGTCGGCCTGCTCGGCCGCGGCACCGGGGATCCCCAGCTTGGCGCGCATGCCGTCGGCCCAGCGCTGTTCGTAGCGGGTCCGGAACCTGCCGAGGGACTCCTCGGCCATCGCGACCGCGGTGTCGGTGTCCGCCGGGTCCTCGACGAACAGCGGCAGCAGCGCCTCGGCGAACCGCGCCAGGTTCCACAGGGCGATCGCCGGCTGGTTGCCGTAGGCGTAACGGCCCATGCTGTCGATCGAGCTGAACACCGTCTGCGGATCGAAGGCCTCCATGAACGCGCACGGCCCGTAGTCGATGGTCTCGCCGGAGATCGTCATGTTGTCGGTGTTCATCACGCCGTGCACGAAGCCGACCAGCATCCACTGGGCGATCAGGTCGGCCTGCACATCGCTGACGGCCTCGAGTAGCGCGCGGTAGGGCTGATCGCTGTCCGCGGCGTCCGGGTGGTGCCGCGCGATCGCGTAGTCGGCCAGGCGCCGCAGCACACCGAGATCGCCGGTGTGGCCGGCGACCAGCGACGCGTACTGGAAGCTGCCGACCCGCAGATGGCTCGACGCGACCCGCGCCAGCACCGCCCCGGGCAGTTCCGTGTCGCGGTAGACCGGCCGGCCGGTGGCCACCACGGCCAGCGAGCGGGTGGTCGGGATGCCCAGTGCGTGCATCGCCTCGCTGATCACGTACTCGCGCAGCATCGGGCCGACCGCGGCCAGCCCGTCGCCGCCGCGGGCGAACGGGGTGCGGCCGGAGCCCTTCAGGTGCAGATCACGCACGCGCCCGGCGGGGTCCGCGAGCTCGCCCAGCAACAGCGCCCGCCCGTCACCCAGCCGCGGGACGAAACCGCCGAACTGGTGCCCGGCGTATGCCTGCGCCACCGGCGTCGCGCCGGCGGGGATCTCGGTCCCGGCCAGCAGGCCCAGTCCGTCAGGGCTGCGCAGCCACGCCGGATCCAGTCCCAACTCGGTGGCCAGCGGCTCGTTGAGCACCAGCAGGGTCGGATTCGGCGCCTCCTCGGCCTGCCAGCGCACCGCCAGCTCCGGAAGGTCACGCACGAACGTGTCCTGCAGCGCGATGCTCATCTGTTCAGCCTACGGAGAGGGTTCGATGACGGCGATGGCGTCGACGTCGTCCTTGATCGGGATGCGGCGCGCACTCTCCTCGAACACCAGCGCGCCCGCCGGTTCGGTGTAGCCGTCGCTGTGCGGCAGGATCAGCGCCCGCTGGCCGGGTGCCACCTCGGCGGTCTGCAACGCCGACGTGGGCGGCGAGACCTGCGCGATCTGCTGCCCGGCGAGCTGCCAGACCACCGGAGGGTCGAGTTGCGGCTGCCCGCACCGCCACGTCGTGAGGCTGAGCTTCGGCGCGCCCTCGTTCGGCCACCAGAGCTTGGTGATCCGGGAGCCCGCGGTGGGGTCGGCTCCGGCGACGTCGAAGGTCTGCTGGTTGCCGTCGGCATCGGACTGCACGACCGCCGCGGTGCCGCACGCATCCCCGGTGGCGCGGTACAGCGCGTAGGCCAGGGCGGCGCCGTCGGGGCTCAGCCGTGCCACCGCCACCGGGCTGTTGGCGTCGGCCTGCCCCAGGGAGGTCGGCGCGCCCGGCCCGCGCACGGCGTACAGCGTGTCCGGGCCGCCGAACGGCGTCGGCGCCCCCTCGACCCGCGCGAGGACCGCGGTGCCGCCGCGCGCCACGATCAGCCGCGGGTCGCCGGCCTGCGGCACCGGCGGCAGGTCGACGGTCTGCATCACCTGCGGCGTCGCCGCGGCGTCGGACAGGTCGAGGCGCATCAACCGGTTGGGTTGCTCCCACCACACGATCGCGCTGCCGCCGGCGGTGCCGAGCGACGGCCCGGCGTCGGCCAGCGAGCGCAGCACGGGTGCGATGTTGCGCAGGTTGTCGACCAGNCGGCCGTCCTCCGTGCTGAGCAGATCGTTGGACGGGGTGAACGCGCCCGGCGCGGTGGCGATCACGCTCGTGCCCTCGACGACGCCGATCTCGTCGGCGGCGCGGTACGCCAGTAACGGACCGGCAAGCCCCGGCGGCGGTGCGCTGGTGGTGGGGTCGAACGGCGAGGAGGGCTTGGTGCCCGAGGTTCCCGATGTCCCCGATGTCTGGGTCGACCCCGGTGGCGACTGGAGCCCCGTGCAGGCCGCGGCCAGGACGGCGACGAGCCCGAGCAGCACGAGGGTGACAGCGACGGTGACGGGGTGACGGGACGGTTTTCTCATAGGGATCTGGGCTCCATGTAAGCGGAAAACGCGGCGGCGGTGGGCCGGGGGGTGGGTGCGCGGCGCGCCCGACCGGGGGTGGCTCGGTATGGTGATTGCTCGCCGGCGGTGGGGGAATTGCGGGCTGACGAGGTGCGTCGGCCGGCCGCCGGACCTGTGATCTGTAGATGTGGAGCAACGCTGTGAGCCTGAACACCATCGCTCTCGAGCTGGTGCCGCCGAACGTCGACCGCGGGCGCGAGCAGGCCCTCTCCGACGCCGAGAAGGTGCTGCGGTGTTCGGCGGAGGCGGGGGTCGGCGGCCGGGTTCGGCACGTGATGATCCCCGGGATGATCGAGGAGGACGACGATCGTCCGCTCGAGATGAAGCCGAAGCTCGACGTGCTGGAGTTCTGGAGGATGATCCAGCCGGAGCTGCCCGGTGTCCGGGGGTTGTGCACCCAGGTGACCGCGTTCATGGACGAACCGACGCTGCGGGCCCGGCTCACCGAACTCGGCGGCAGCGGTTTCGACGGGATCGCGTTCGTCGGCGTGCCCCGCACGCTGAACGACGGCGAAGGCACCGGGGTGGCGCCCACCGACGCGTTGACGATGTTCGACGAGGTCGTCGCCAACCGCGGCGTCATCCTCATCCCGACCCGCGAGGGCGAGCAGGGTCGCTTCACCTTCAAGTGCGACCGCGGCGCCACCTACGGCATGACGCAGCTGCTGTACTCCGACACGATCGTCGACTTCCTGACCGAGTTCGCCGCGACCACCGAGCACCGGCCCGAGATCCTGCTGTCGTTCGGGTTCGTGCCCGCGGTGGAGACCAAGGTGGGCCTGATCAACTGGCTGATCCAGGATCCGGGCAACGCCGCCGTCGCCGCCGAGCAGGACTTCGTCAAGAGGCTGGCCGGCGCGGAACCGGTGGAACGCCGCAAGCTGATGGTCGACCTGTACAAGCGGGTGGTCGACGGGGTCGGGGAGCTCGGGTTCCCGCTCAGCGTCCACTTCGAGGCGACCTACGGCATCAACACCCCGGCGTTCCAGACCTTCGCCGAGATGCTGGACCACTGGGCGCCCGACCGCGGCTGACGTTCGCGCTGAGTTTTTCGCCCCGGTGCGGTCTACTGGGGTATGAGCAGGCCGATCGTCGCCTGGGCCGCCGCGGTGCTGGCCGCGGGTTCGGCTGTGCTGCACGCCGGTTCCCTGCCCGGCGTGACGAGCCCGTGGCTCGCGGCGCTGACCGTGGCGATGGTCGCCGGATGCCTGTTCTGCGCCTACGAACTGCTGACCCGCGACACCGTGCGGGCGTGGGTGCTGGTCGCGGTGATGAACCTGGCGATGATCGGCGCGCACCTGCCGATGCCGGCCGGGCACCAGCACGCCGGTCTCGGGGCGGCCGGCGCCGCCTCGCTGCATCCGGCCACGGTGGTCGCGGTGCTCGAGGTGATGCTCGCCGCCACCGTGCTGTTCGTCCGCACCCGAGCGCTCGCGCCGACCGTTGGCGCAGCGTGCCAGAGTGGACACCATGACCTCGGCGCATCTCCCGGTCGGCAGGTTGGGCGCGACCTCGATCGACTGCCCGGATCCGGCTGAGCTCGCGGACTTCTACGCCGCGCTGCTCGGCATGCGGCGCGTCGTCGAGACCCCTGACGGCGGAGTCGTCGCGATCACCGACGGCGCGGCGATCCTGGCGATGATGCGGGTCGACCCCTACGTCGCGCCGACATGGCCCGCGGGGGCCCGCCCGCAGCAGATGCACCTCGATGTGTCGGTCGACGACCTCGACCGTGCTGTGGCGGCCGCCGAAGCGCTCGGGGCGCGCCAGGCCCCGGAGCAGGCGCAGCCCGCGCTGTGGCGGGTGATGCTCGACCCGGCCGGCCACCCGTTCTGCCTGACGACGGTGGGCACCGCCTGACATGCCCGATCCGACCTCGGCCGAGGTGCGTGCGCTGCGCGCGCGGCTCGACGGCCTGACGATCCGCGACGCCGCGCGGCTGGGCCGCACGCTGCGCACGGTCCGCTCGCCCGACGCGGCCAAACTCGAGCGGCTGACACGGCAGTTCACGACCGCCGAAGCCCTGGTCGCCACTCGGGAGGCCGCCGTCCCGGCCATCAGCTACCCCGACCTGCCGGTCAGCGAGCGGCGCGAGGACATCGCTGCCGCGATCGCCGCCCACCAGGTGGTGATCGTGGCGGGGGAGACCGGCTCGGGTAAGACCACGCAGCTGCCGAAGATCTGCCTGGAACTCGGCCGCGGCATCCGCGGCACGATCGGTCACACCCAGCCGCGGCGACTGGCCGCGCGCACGGTCGCCCAGCGCATCGCCGACGAACTGGGCACCCCGTTGGGCGAGGCGGTGGGCTACACCGTGCGGTTCACCGATCAGGCGAGCGACCGCACACTGGTCAAGCTGATGACCGACGGCATCCTGCTCGCCGACATCCAGCGCGACAGGCGACTGCTGCGCTACGACACGCTGATCATCGACGAGGCCCACGAGCGCAGCCTGAACATCGACTTCCTGCTGGGCTACCTGCGCCAACTCCTGCCGCGCCGGCCCGATCTGAAGGTGATCGTCACCTCGGCGACGATCGAGCCGCAGCGGTTCGCCGACCATTTCGGTGGCGCGCCCATCCTCGAGGTGAGCGGCCGCACCTATCCCGTCGAAATTCGTTACCGCCCTTTGGAAGTGCCGGTGGTGGCCGACGACCGGGATGGATCCGGGGATCCGGACGACCCCGACCACGAGGTGGTCCGCACCGAACTGCGCGACCCGACGGAGGCGATCGTCGACGCCGTGCACGAACTCGCCGCCGAACCACCCGGCGACGTGCTGGTGTTCCTGTCGGGCGAACGCGAGATCCGCGACACGGCCGAGGCCCTGCGGGCCGACCTGGGCGAGCAGACCGAGGTGCTGCCGCTGTACGCGCGGCTGCCCACCGCTGAACAGCAGAAGGTGTTCTCTCCCAGCCGTTCCCGGCGACGCGTCGTGCTGGCCACCAACGTCGCCGAGACGTCGCTGACCGTGCCCGGCATCCGCTACGTCGTCGACCCGGGCACCGCGCGGATCTCCCGCTACAGCCGTCGCACCAAGGTGCAGCGGCTGCCCATCGAACCGATCTCGCAGGCCTCGGCCGCGCAGCGCGCCGGCCGCTCGGGGCGTACCGCGCCGGGTGTGTGCATCCGGCTGTACTCCGAAGAGGACTTCGCCTCGCGGCCCCGCTACACCGATCCGGAGATCCTGCGCACCAATCTCGCCGCGGTGATCCTGCAGATGGCCGCGCTCGGCTTCGGCGACATCGAGGGGTTCGGGTTCCTCGACCCGCCCGACGCGCGCAGCATCCGCGACGGCGTCGCGCTGCTGACCGAACTCGGCGCGTTCACCGACGGCGAGTTGACCCCGCTGGGCCGCCGGCTCGCGCAGATCCCGGTCGACCCGCGGCTGGGCCGGATGATCCTGCAGGCCGAGACCGAGGGCTGCGTCCGCGAGATGCTGGTACTCGCCGCGGCGCTGTCGATCCCCGATCCGCGCGAACGGCCCACCGACAAGGAGGAGGCGGCGCGTCAGAAGCACGCGCGGTTCGCCGATGAGCACTCGGATTTCGTATCGTTCCTGAACCTGTGGCGGTACCTGAGGGAGCAGCGAAAAGAGCGCTCCGGCAGCTCGTTTCGACGGATGTGCCGGGAAGAGTTCCTGCACTACCTGCGGATCCGGGAGTGGCAGGACCTGGTCGGGCAGCTGCGGTCCATCTGCCGCGATCTGGGCATCACCGAGTCCGACGAGCCGGCCGACGCGGCCCGTGTGCACGCGGCGCTGACGGCGGGGCTGCTGTCGCACGTCGGGATGCGGGACGAGTCGAAGGGACGTGACTCGCGGGAGTTCCAGGGCGCGCGTAACGCCCGGTTCGTGCTGGCGCCCGGTTCGGTGCTGACTCGCCGGCCGCCGCGCTGGGTGGTGGTGGCCGACCTCGTCGAGACCAGCAGGCTCTACGGCAGGACCGCCGCGCGCATCGACCCGGAGACCGTCGAACAGGTGGCCGGACATCTCGTGCAGCGCAGTCACAGTGAGCCGCACTGGGATGCCGAGCGCGGTGCGGTGATGGCCTACGAGCGGGTGACGCTCTATGGGCTGCCGCTGGTGGCGCGGCGGCGGGTGGGGTACGCCCAGATCGATCCGCCGGTCGCGCGGGAGCTGTTCATCCGGCACGCCCTGGTGGAGCAGGACTGGCGCACCCGGCACCACTTCTTCGCCGACAACGCCCGGCTGCGCAGCGAACTGGCCGAACTCGAGGAGCGGGCCCGCCGCCGCGATCTGCTCGTCGGCGACGACGAGATCTTCGCGTTCTACGACGCCCGGATCCCCGCCGATGTGGTGTCGGCCCGCCATTTCGACGGGTGGTGGCGCAAGCAGCGGCACCGTACGCCGGATCTGCTGACGATGACGCGGGATGATCTGCTGCGCAATGACTCCGGCGCTGAGCAGCCCGACGCCTGGGAGGCCGGCGACCTCGCGCTGCCGCTCAGCTACCGCTACGACCCGGGCGCCGACGACGACGGCGTCACGGTGCACGTCCCCGTCGACGTGCTGGCCCGCCTCGGCGGCGACGACTTCGCCTGGCAGGTGCCCGCGCTCCGGGAGGAACTGCTCACCGCGCTGATCCGGTCGTTGCCCAAGGATCTGCGTCGCAACTTCGTTCCCGCGCCGGACACCGCGCGGGCACTGCTGGCCTCCATCACCCCGGACAGCGGGCCGCTGCTCGATGCGGTTCAGCGGGAATTGCGCAGGCGCACCGGCATTCTGGTGCCGATCGACGCGTTCGATCTGGAGAAGATCCCGCCGCACCTGCGGGTGACGTTCGCGGTCGAGGGCGGCGACGGCGCGGTGGTCGCGCGCGGCAAGGATCTGGGGGAGCTACAGCGCACGCTCGCCGCACCGGCCCGCGACGCCGTCGCCGCGGCGGCCGGGGATCTGGAGCGCAGCGGGTTGCGCACCTGGCCCGACATCGACGAACTGCCCCGGGTGGTCGAGCGGCAGGGCGCCTCCGGGCACACGGTGCGCGGGTACCCGGCGCTGGTCGACGACCGGACGTCGGTGTCGGTCAAGGTCTTTCCCACCCAAGCCGAGCAGGCGGTCGCGGCGCCGGCGGGGACGCGGCGGCTGGTGCGCCTGGCCGGCCCGTCGGTGACCAAGGCCGTGGAGAAGGCGCTCGACACCCGGACCCGGCTGACGCTGGGCACCAATCCGGACGGATCGCTGACGGCGCTGGTCGATGATTGCGCCGACGCCGCGATGCAGGTGCTGGTGCCCCAACCGGTCTGGCGCCGTGCGGAATTCGAGCAGGCCCGGGCACGGGCGGCCGAGGCGCTGGTGCCCACCACCCTCGACGTGGTGCGGCGCGCCGGGAAGGTGATCGCCGCGCTGCACGACGTGCAGCTCGCCCTGCCCGACACCCCCACCGCGGCGCAGGCCGATGCGATCGCCGACATCCGCGACCAGCTCGCCCGTCTGGTGCCTCCCGGTTTCGTCGCCGCGGCCGGAGCGTCACGGCTGGCCGATCTGACCCGCTACCTGATCGCGGTGAACCGGCGGCTGGAGCGGTTACCGCACGGGCTGGGCGCCGACCGGGAACGGATGGACCGGGTGGCCGCCGTCCGCGACGCCTACGACGACGTCGTCTCCGCGTTGTCACCCGCGCGCGCCGCCGCCGACGACGTGCGCGACATCGCCTGGATGATCGAGGAATTGCGGGTGAGCCTGTGGGCGCAGCAGCTCGGCACCCCGCGCCCGGTCAGCGAGCAGCGGATCTACCGCGCCATCGACGCGCTCTCCCTCTGACCGCCGAAACTGTATTCCACGCGCGTCAAGTGCGTGAATTCCCGCGCGGAATACAGTTTCGGCGCGCAGGTGGTCAGCCCAGGGCGGCGATCCGGGCGACCGTCAGCGCCGAGGTGAGCTGCAGCAGGTCGGCGGGCCGGGACAGCTGCAGGCCGGTCAGCTCTTCGAGCCGGCGCATCCGCTGGGCCACGGTGTTGGGATGCAGGTGCAGCCGGGCCGCGGCGGCCCGCCGGTCCAGCCCGCTGTCGAGCACCACCCGCGCGGTGTCGAGCAGCTCGGTCGAGCGGTTGCGGTCGTACTCGGCGGCCCGGCCGAGCACCGACATCGCGAACTGCCGAAGCCGCTGCGGATCACCGAGCTCGAGCAACAGGTGATCGATCGTGATGTCGGTCAGGTCGATCACCTTCGACGCATCGCGGTCGCCGGCCAGATCCAGTGCGCCGCGCAGGGTCCGGTACGTCGCGGGGAGTTCGTCAGCGCTCACCTCGGCCGATACCGCGGCATGAGCGTGCTCGGCGACGCCGGTGCCGGTGAGGTGATCGACCAGGCGCCGGGCGATGTCGACGGCGGGACCGGAGAAGCCCGCCGTCTTCGCGGCGGCGGGCCAGATCAGCACCAGGTCTCCCCGGTGCGCCGCGGACAGCGGCCGCGGTGCGGCGCGGGCGAAGAACCTGTCCGCGGCGCTCAGAAGACGCTCACTGTCCCTGGCGCGCAGCGCGATCAGCGTCTGCCCGCCCGTCAGGTCCCAGCCGAGCCGGCGGGCCCGCTCCAGGAACGTCGGCATGCCGGCCGCGTCGGAGCCGAGCAGATCGGCCACCAGCGAACCACGAAGGCGCTGTTCGACTTCGGCGGCTGTGCGGGCACGCAGCAGTTCCAGCGCGGTGACCACCGCGGCGTGCTCCATAGCCCGGACGTCGAGGCCGGAGAGCTCGGCGTCGGCGGCGAGCACGTGGATCCGCGCGACGGCGGCGCCGTCGAGGATCACGTCGGTGACCGTGGTGTCGTGGGTTTCGACTGCCGCGTCCGCGGGCCAGCGCGCGGCGGCGAGCTGCTCGGCGTAGACGCCCTCGATGCGGACCGGGCGGTCGAGCAGCTCGGCCAGCGCCGACGCGACGCCGGCCACGCCCTCCCCGCGCAGCGCGGTGGCGGTGAGCAGGGTGTGCACCTCTTCGGCGCGTTGCAGTTCCCGGATGGTGGCCTGTTCGGTGGCGCGCAGCTGAGCCGTGCCGAGCGCGATGGCGACCTGGGTGGCGAGCGTGCTCACCAGTCCGATCTCGGCGCGGTCGAAGCGGTGCGGCGCAGCGAGGTAGCCGTTCAGCGCCCCGACCACGGCTCCGGCCCGCCGCAGCGGCACCGAGATCAGCGCCCGGTAGCCCTGTTCGTGGGCGACGCCGCTCCAGGTGAAGTGGGGCATGCGGTCGATGTCCTCGACGGTCACCACCTCGCCGGTGCGGTAGGCGATGCTCGTCGGCGCCTCCTGCTCACCGCGCATGTCGAGCAGGATGGGTCGCTCGGCGTTGACCTGGTCGACGTAGTCACCGGACAGCCCGTGCGAGCCGACGATCGTCAGCGCGGTGCGGGAGGTATCGGGTAGGAAGACCGCGCAGAAGTCGTAGTCGAGCAGTGTGCACGCGGTCTGCGCCACCCGGTCGAGTACCGCCGCCACCGGTTCGTCGCCGCCGACGGCTTCCCCGATGTCGGCCAGCGCGCCGAGCCAGAACTCGAGCGGCCGCGCCGCATCCTGTGTCGCCGGTGACATAGGAATCAGAGTAAGTGTGTCTGTCAAGACATTGCATCGCATCGGCCACCACCCGCACAGTGAGTGTCGTGACCGCGGTCACAGAACAAGGAGGTAGCCGGTGAGACCCACGAATCGACCCTGGCGGCGGGTGACGCTCGCCGTCCTCGCGATCGCGACGCTCGTACTGAGCACCGGGTGCTCGGCCGGGTTGGGCGGCCCGGCGTCGTCGCGCACGGCGCAAGACGGCGTCATCCGCTTCACGTTCGCGCCCGACCCGATCTGGGACTACATGAACGAGACCGGCGTCGTCGAGGCCTGGCAGCGTGAGACCGGCTACCGCATCGAGACCAGCGCCACGTGGGACGAGTTCGGGCTGTTCGCCGGCGGCCACGCCGACATCATCTCCACCGCTTCGTTCGAGGTGCCCGGCCTGGAAGAGCAGACACGGCGCGAGACCGTGATCATCGGCCGGTACAACGCCGAACGCAGCCGCATCCTGGTCCGCGCCGGTGATCCCGCCCAGTCCTTGGCGGATCTGCGGGGCAAACGCCTCGGGGTGTTCACCACGGTGTCGGGCACACTGGTGTGGAGCGCGCTGGTCAAACGGATGCACGACATGAATCTGGTCGATGGCGACTTCGACGTGATCGTCGCCGACATCCAGAACCTGTCGAACCTGTTGGCGCGCGGCGAGATCGACGCCTGCATCTGCTACCCCGACCTGTCCGCCCGCGAACTGCGCGACGGCTCGGTGCGCCCGCTCTACGACGGGAAGTCCTCGGCCGACCTGTTCGCCGAGCTCGCCGCGCCCGGCCACGACGGTCCCATGGGCAACGTGTTCGTCGCGCGCAAGGACTGGGTGGACGCGCATCCGGCCGAGGTGTCGGCCTTCCTCGACCTGTGGGACCGCGGCCTGGCCGAATGGCAGGCGCATCGCGACGAGATGATCGAACGCTATCCCCAGCACTTCGCGGTCGCCACACCCGAGGACATCGCGTTCATGAAAGCCTATGTCGCCGAACATGACTGGGTGGTCGACGAGGTCCGCTTCGACCCGCAGTGGGCCGAGGACGAGAGCTCGATCTTCGACCTGATGCGGGAAACCGGCGTCATCGGCGACGACATCACCGATCCGAAGTTCCTGCCGACCCAAGGAGTCCAGCCGTGACCCAGACCGTCGTCCTGCCGGATGCGCGGACCGCGACGCCGCCCGCCGGCCACCGCACCCGCCGCGGGTCCGTCGCCACGCTGCGGTGGCTGGCGTCCGGCGCCGCGCTGCTGCTGGCCCTCGCGGTGTGGGCGGCCGTCGCCGCCTGGATCGACGATCCGATCGTCCCCCGGCCGGCCGGCGTGGCCGAGCAGGTGGTCGCGATCGTCGCCTCCGGGGAGGCGCTGACCAACTTCACCGCCAGCATCGCCAAGATCGCCGCCGGCTTCGTGATCGCGATGGCGGGCGGCCTGGTGATCGGATTCGCCATGGGGCGTTCGACATTCATGACGTCGTACTTCTCGCTGCCGCTGTTCGTGCTCGGCAACATGCCGGGGCTGACCTACGCGGTGTTCGGGCTGCTGATCTTCGGCGTCGGCGCCGGCGGACCCATCGTGGTCTCGGCGCTGGTGGCGCTGCCGTTCATCGCGATCAACGTCGCCGAGGGCGTGCGCTCGGTGGACGGCAAACTGCTGTCGATGTGCCACGCCTTCGGGCGCAGCCGCACCGACGTGCTGCGGCACCTGTACCTGCCGGCCGTGACGACGTTCGTCTTCGCCGGGGTCCGGTACGGGTTCGCGATGGCCTGGAAGGTGGAGGCGCTGACCGAGGTGTTCGGCGCCAGCAGCGGCGTCGGCTTCATGATCCGCAAGGCCTACCAGGAATTCCGCGTCGACGACATGCTCGCGTGGACCGCGCTCTTCATCATCGCGATGGTGCTGATCGAACGCGGCCTGGCCGCGTTGGAGAACCGCTTCTTCGCCTGGCGGAAGGAACTCGTATGACCACCGTGACCGCTGCGCAGGCGTGGCGACACCAACTGAAGGGCCAGACCCGTTCGGCCACGGCTGTTCTGGCTGCCGTCGCCACCATCCTGGCCGCCTGGCAGCTGGCGGTGGTCTTCGGCAACCGGGTGCCCTCGCTGACGGAGTCGGTGGGCCGGCTGGGCTCCGAGGCCGCCCTCGGGGAACTGTGGGGCAACCTGGCGATCAGCATGAACAGGTTCGTGCTCGGCCTGGCCGCCGCGTTGGTGGTGGGCGCGGCAGTCGGTGTGCTGATGGGTCTGTCCCGGCTGGCCGATCTGGCGTTCTCCGACCTGACCGCTGCAGGCCTGGCGATCCCCGCGGTGATCTGGGCGCTGCTGACCACTATGTGGTTCGGCTTCGGCTGGCTCACCCCGGTGGTCACCGTGTTCCTGTCGGGCCTTCCGTTCGTGGTGGTCAACATCGCCAAAGCCACCCGCGCGGTGCCCGCCGACCTGGTGCTGATGGCGCGGTCGTTCGGGGTGTCGCGGCAACGGGTGCTGCGCGAGATCGTCGCGCCCGCCGTCGCCGGCTCCACGGTGGCCGCGGTGCGCTTCGCGATCATGAGCGCCTGGAACGGGCTGCTGCTCGCCGAGTGGTTCGGCTCCACCTCCGGGGTGGGCTGGCGCGCCCGCTACTGGTACGACGCCAACCAGCTCGACGGCTTCCTGGCCTGGGTGCTGGTGTTCATCCTGCTGCTGGTCGTCGCCGATCTCCTGATCCTCGGTCCCATCGAGCGCTACGCCACCCGCTGGCGCACCGTCTAGAAGAAAGAAGACGTTCATGGCTTCCATCGAAATCCAGAGTCTGGTCAAGGAATTCACTGACCGCCGCGGCGCCGTCACCCGGGTGATCGACGAGGTCGACCTGACGATCTCCGGGGAGACGTTCGTCTCCGTGGTCGGCCCGTCGGGCAGCGGCAAGACCACGCTGCTCAACATCGTGTCCGGCATCGAGACGCACACCTCCGGCACGGTGGCGCTGCGCGCCGGAGCGCGGGACGCCCGCGTCGGATACGTGTTCCAGGACCCGCGGCTGCTGCCCTGGCGCACCGTCATGGCCAACCTCGGCTTCGTCCAGCACGAGCGTGACGGCTGGCAGGACCGGGCCCGGCACTACCTCGACCTGGTTGGGCTGAGCCACTGCGCCGACCGGTTCCCGGCACAGCTCTCCGGCGGGCAGCAGCAGCGCATCGGCATCGCCCGCGCGTTCGCCGTCGAACCGGACGTGCTGCTGATGGACGAACCCTTCAGCCACCTCGACGCGATGACGTCCCGCACGCTGCGCGAGCATCTCGAGCGGATCTGGCTCGAGTCGCGCCGCACGGTCATGTTCGTCACCCACGACGTCACCGAGGCGGTGCAGCTGTCCGACCGCATCGTGGTGCTCGCCCCCGGCGGCCGGGTGCACGAGATCATCGACGTCGACCTGCCCCGTCCACGCCGCGCGTCCGATCCGGCGGTGGCGATCCTGCAGGCCGAGGTGCTGGCGCGGTTCGAGGCGCTCGAGGCGATGGGATCGGCGGCATGAGCCTGCGCCCCGGACCGATCGACGTCCACGCACACTGGTTGCCGCAGCACCTGTTCGGGCTCGCGCCCGGCTCCCCGCTGCCGCCGCTGCGCGACCACCACGGGGAACTGCACCTCGGCGACCTCCCGCTGTCCATCCGGACCGAGGCGATGAGTGACGTGACCCGGGTGCTCGCCGACACCGACGCCGCCGGTCTGGGCGCCCGCGTGCTGTCCGCGCCGCCGTTCGCGTTCCCGGTCGCCGAGGCCGACGGGATCGAAGAGTTCGTCGGAACGTTCAACGACGACCTGGACAAGGTCAGCCGCGACAGCGGCGGCCGGCTGATCGGTCTCGGCCTGGTGTCCCTGCATGACCCGGCGGCCGCCCGCAAGCAGATGGAGGCACTCGCCGGCACCGAGACGATCCGCGGCATCGCGGTACCGCCACTGCTGAGTACCACCTCGTTCGACGTCGCACCGATGCGCGAGATCCTCGGCTCTGCCGCAGAACTCGGCCTGGCGGTGCTGGTGCACCCGATGCAGCTGCCGCGGCCCGAATGGTCGTCGCACTACCTGGCCAACCTGATCGGCAACCCCGTCGAATCCGCCACCGCGGCAGCGGCTCTGACCCTCGGCGGTGTCCTCGACGAGTATCCGTCGCTGCGGATCTGCCTGGTGCACGGCGGCGGCTGCGCGCCAGCGTTGGTGGGGCGCTGGGAGCACGGCTGGCAGCAGCGGTCCGACGTGCGCGGCACCGGAACCCGCCCGCCGCGGGAGATGTTCGGCGAGTTGTGGTTCGACACGCTCACCCACGACGTGCCCACGCTGAATCTGCTGCGCGCGCAGGCGGATCCCGGTCGGCTGATGTGCGGCAGCGACTACCCGTTCGACATGGGCACCCCCGACCCTCTGCAGCTCCCGCACGCGGCGGGCATCGACGACGCCGCACTGGAGGCCAACGCCCGGGCGTTCCTCGGGCTCGACACAGGAGAAAACCATGAGTGAGACCGACAAGAAGGCGTGGAGCGGTCACAGGGCCCTCGTGATCGGCGGGTCGATCGGCGGGCTGACCGCCGCGCTGCTGCTGCGGCGCCTCGGCTTCGACGTCGACGTCTACGAACGCACCCCGACCGACCTCGACGGACGCGGCGGCGGCATCGTGCTGCAGCCCGACACCCTGCGGTGGTTCACCGAGTGCAGTGACCAGCATCCCGAAACAGTGAGCACATCAACGCATTACGTCCAGTACCTGGGACAGGACAACACACTGCTGCACCGCGAGAACGCGCCGTGGAGCTACACGTCGTGGGGCACGTTCTACCGCGCCCTGCTTGCCGACTTCGGCACCGAGCACTACCACCTGGGCGAGTACGCCGCCGGGTTCGACCAGGACGCGGACTCGGTGCAGGTGCGCTTCGCGTCGGGTCGGCGCGAGACCGCCGAGCTGGTGGTCTTCGCCGACGGCATCGGCTCGCCGAGCCGGCGGCGCATCGCGCCGGGCTCGACGCTCGAGTACTCCGGCTACGTCGGCTGGCGCGGCACCGTGCCCGAGCGCGAGGTGTCGCCCGAGACGTTCGAGCTGCTGCACGACTCGATCACCTACAGCGTCGCGCCGCACACGCACATCAACGTCTACCCGATCCCGGCTCCCGGTGGCGGCCTGCGCGTCGGGGAACGGCTGCTCAACTACGTCTGGTACCGCAATGTGCCCGAAGGTCACCAGCTCGACGAGCTGATGACCGACAAGCGCGGGTTCGTCGCGGGGGTGTCACTGCATCCCGGGCAGGTGCAGGACCGGTTCATCGACGAGATGCGCTCGGCAGCAACAGAAGTGCTCGCACCCGCAGCGGCCGAGGTGGTGCTGCGCACCGAAGCGCCGTACCTGCAGGCCGTCTACGACGTCGGCGCCTCTCAGATGGCGATGGGGCGGGTGGCGCTCGTCGGCGACGCCGCCAGCGCGGCCCGCCCGCACGCGGCGGCCGGCACGGCCAAGGCCGCGGCGAACGCGTGGGCCCTGTACGACGCGCTGTCCGACAGCGCCGACATCGCCGAGGCGCTGGCCAAATGGGAGCCCGGCCAGCTCGAGCTCGCCCAGCGGCTGCTGCGCCGCGTCAAGGAGATGGGCACCCGCTCGCAGGTCGACTGCACGTGGGTGCCCGGCGACCCCGACAACCGGTTCGGCCTGTACGGCCCGGGCCGATAACCCCCATAGGAGAGACGATGACCAGTACCCGAGACTTCCTGACCGACGCGCCGCTGGCCGGCACCCTGGTGGGCACCGACTTCGACGGCTGGAGCGACGAGCTGCGCGCCGAGTTCGACACGCACGCCCACGACGGACACGTCGGATCGCGCCTGCTCAGCGAGAACGGCCGGGTCCGGGTGTGGGAGATCCGGCTCGCTCCAGGTGAGCGGTGGCACGCCCACCGGCATGTGCTCGACTACTTCTGGACGGCGGTCAACGCCGGGCGCAGCAGGCAGCACACCGCCGACGGCACCACCCGCGAGGTCTCCTACGGCGCCGGCGAGACCCGGCACTTCCAGTTCGCGGCCGGCGAGTACCTGCTCCACGACATCGAGAACGTCGGCGACTCCGAGCTGGTGTTCACCACGGTCGAGCACCTGGACTCGGCCAACAAGGCGCTCCCGCTCTGATCGCCCGCCGAAACTGTATTCCACGCGCGTCAAGTACGAAAAACCCCGCGCGGAATACAGTTTCGGCGTCAGGGTGTGACGGCGGAGCTCGACGGGTCGATGAGGATCTTGGCGTGCGTCTCGGGATCGCCGAGGGCGTCGAACGCCGCAGCGACCCCGTCGAGGCCGACCGTGCCGGTCACCAGCGCCGAGGCGTCGAGCTTGCCGTCGGCCAGCATGTAGAGCGTGTCGCGGAACTCCAGCGGCGTGTAGCCGAACACGAACCGGATGTCGACCTCCTTGCCGATCGCCATCGCGGGCCGGATCGTGTCGTCGCCCATGCACACGCCGACGACGATGATCCGCGACGCCAGCGGGGCAGCGCCGATGATCCCGTCGATCATCCCGGGCACCCCCACGCACTCGAAGATCACGGGCCGTTTCGGCGCGGTGCCGCCGAGGCGGTCGGCCACCCGGTAGACGTGCGACCAGCCGGGCACCTTGCGGAGCTTCTCCATCGACCCCATGCCGAGCTCGTAGAGCGCGGGCAGTTGGGTCAGGCCGCGCAGCTTGGCGGGCACCGCCTCGTACGGCGAGTCGACTGCGGGGTCGACGACGATGTCGGCGCCGCAGCGGGTGGCCAGCGCGCGCCGGCCGGGGGAGAAGTCGCTGGCGACGATGGTGCGCACGCCCCGGGTCTTGAGATGGCAGATCACGGCGAGGCCGACGGGCCCGCAGCCCAGCACGATCGCGACGTCCTTGCCGGAGATCTCGCTGCGCCGCACTGCGTGGTAGGCCACCGCCATCGGTTCGGTCAGCGCGGCCGTCGCCGGATCGAGGCCATTGGGCACGGCGAACGTCATCGCCGCCTCGGCCAGCACCCGCTGGGCGTAGGCGCCCGGCGCCAGCGGTGACAGGCCCGTCAGGTGGACCCCGCCGTGAGCCCGGAGCAGCGGGAACGACACCACTGTGGTGCCCGGCGTGAACTCCTTGCCGACCTTGGGTCCCCGCTCGGCGACCACGCCGCTGAACTCGTGGCCCATCACCACCGGGGTGTCGCTGCGCATGAAGTCGGTGTAGCCACCTTCGGCCATCACCTCGGTGAGCTCGTCGGCGTGATTCCTGGCGTGCAGGTCCGATCCGCAGATGCCGCAGCGCAGCACCTCGAGCACCAGCTGACCCTCCGCGGGCGCCGGATCGGGCAGGTCGACCACGTCGAGGGAGCCGTGCACACAACTGACCGCTTTCACCGGGCCATCGTCGCACGGTAGAACGTCGGTATGACCAGACGGCAGAAATGGGCCGGGCTCGCGCTGGCCGTCCTGGCGGTCGCGACCGTCGTCCCCGGCGCGCAGGCCCAGCCCGACCCGGAACCCGGGGTCCCCACCACCGCGGTGCCGGTCGTCGAGCCCGTCGTGCTCGGCGAGATGCCGCACGATCCGATGGCGTTCACCGAAGGCTTCGAGATCGACGGCGGCGTGCTCTACGAGGGCACCGGCGAGGTGGGCACTTCGCAGCTGCGGGCACTCGACCCGGACACCGGCGCCGTGCGGCGCGCCGTCGACATGCCCGGCCAGTTCTTCGGCGAGGGGGTCACCGTGGTCGGGGACCGCATCTGGCAGCTCACTTACACCGACGGCGTGGCCGTCGAGTGGGACCGCGCGACACTGACCCCGATCCGGCAGGTGCCGCTGAATCCGCAGGGCTGGGGGCTCTGCCGCGACGGCGACCGGCTGATCCGTAGCGACGGCACCGCCCGGCTGCGCTTCCAGAGTCCGGCGGACCTGACCGAGACCGGCGGGGTCGACGTGACCCGCGACGGCCGGCCGGTGACGGGCCTCAACGAACTCGAGTGCGTCGGGGACCGGGTGTGGGCGAATGTGTGGCCCACCGACACCATCGCGCGGATCGACCCCGCGACCGGAGCCGTCGACCTCGTCGTGGACGCGAAGGGGCTGCGGGCGCGGGGCATCCCGCCGACGGCGCAGGTGCTCAACGGCATCGCGCACGTGTCCGGCGACGAGTTCCTGCTGACCGGCAAGTACTGGCCGACGACGTTCCGGGTCCGGCTAGGGTGACCCCGGTGAGCAAGACGCGCTCGTTGACGATCGTCATCGTGGCCTATGTGCTGGCCGTCGCCGTCGGGGCGGCCTGGCTGGTGTGGGGTCCCGACACCGGCCGGCTCTGGCTGGACACGCTGATCGCCGACGTGCTGGCCACCCTCGTGGTGTTCGCGTTCAGCCGGGCCTACGGTAATTCCAGCTTCTACGACGCGTATTGGAGCGTCATCCCGCCGCTGCTGCTCGTCTACTGGTGGAGCCAGGGCGACGGTGACCCGCTGCGGTGCTGGCTGGTCGCGGTGCTGGTGATCGTCTGGGCGGTGCGGCTCACCGGCAACTGGGTGTATGCGTTTCCCGGTCTGCACCATGAGGATTGGCGCTACCCGATGTTCCGCGAGCGGGCGGGCCGCTGGGAGGCCGTGGTCGATCTGGTGGCCATCCATCTGATCCCGACGTTGCAGGTGTTCCTCGGCATGGTGCCGGCCTACCTCGCGGTGACGACGCCGGGCCGCGGCCTGGTGTGGCTGAGCATCGTCGCGTTCGTGCTCGGAATGGCCGCGGTAGCATTGGAATTCGCCGCCGACGCGCAGATGCACCGGTTCGTGCGCGACTGTAAACCGGGCGAGGTGATGGACCGCGGCCTGTGGGCGTGGTCGCGGCACCCGAACTACTTCGGGGAGTTCGGCTTCTGGTTCGCGTTGGCCCTGTTCGGGCTGGCCGCCGCACCCACGGCGTGGTGGCTGTTCGCGGGCGCGGCAGCGATGCTGGCGATGTTCCTCGGGGCGAGCATCCCGATGATGGAACAGCGCAGCCTGGAACGCCGGCCCGGTTATCAGGCCGTCGTCGACCGGGTTTCCCGCTTCGTGCCCCGTCCACCGGCGAAGGTGCGCGCGTGAAGCGGGTGGTGGTCGCCGGCCTCGGCGACACCGGCGTGCTCACCGCGATCAAACTGGCCCGCCACGCGCAGGTCACCGGGATCTCGAGCAAGCCGGGTCTGGTCAGCGGCCAGGAGCTGGGCTGGCGGCTGGCCCGGCCGCAGGAGTGGGCGCGGCACAACTGGATTCCGTTCGGCCGGTTCCGCGGCCTGGACCGGGTCACCACCGTGCACGGCACCCTGACCGGTCTTGACCTCGAATCACGGTGCGTGCTGGTCGAACTCGCGGACGGGTCGGCGCAGCAGGTGCCCTACGACGCGCTGGTCATCGCCACCGGGGTGCGCAACGGCTTCTGGCGCACGCCCGCGCTGCAGGGCGTCGACGAGATCGACGCCGATCTTCGCGACCCGCACGACCGGCTCGCGGCCGCCCGGTCGGTGATCGTCGTCGGGGGCGGCGCCGCGGCGGTCAGCAGCGCCGCGCAGATCGCCACCACCTGGCCCGGGACGCGGGTGGACCTGTACTACCCGGGGGAGCGCGCGCTGGTCGGACATCATCCGCGGACGTGGAAGACGGTGCAGCGCAGGCTGATGGACGCGGGCGTCGGCCTGCATCCCGGACACCGCGCCCAGGTGGAGTCCACACCGGCGGAACTGACTACCGAGCCGGTGCACTGGAGCACCGGCCAGCCGCCGGCCACCGCGGATGCCGTGTTGTGGGCGATCGGCCGGGTGGCTCCGAACACCGGGTGGCTGCCCGCCGAGCTGCTCGATGAGAACGGCTTCGTCCAAGTGACGCCGACGCTGCAGGTTCCCGGGCACCCCGAGGTGTTCGCGATCGGCGACGTGGCCGCCACCGACCCGCTGCGCAGCTCGGCGCGCAACCGCGCCGACGGCCTGCTGGCCCGAAACGTCCGGGCGTTCTTCGACGGCGGCACCCTCAAGGCCTACCGCGCGCCGACGCGGCGGTGGGGATCGGTGCTGGGCATCCAGCCCGACGGGCTCGAGGTGTTCGCCCCCAACGGCCGGGCGTTCCGCTTCCCGGCGTGGTCCTTCGAACGGGTGCTGATGCCCTGGATCGTGCGGTGGGGGATCTACCGGGGGATCAGATCCGAGCCATCTCGGCGTTGATCCGGTCCAGCAGCCGCGGATAGCGCTTGGCCTCCTTGTGCCCGCCCGGCTTGCCGCTGCTGACCACCGCGACCGACAGCGCGCGGGTGGGATCGGCCCACATCGCGATGTGTGTCAGCCCGGTGTGCCCGAACGCGCCGGCTGCGTCCCGCCCGAACGGCCCGAACCGCGTGGAGCCCAACATGTATCCGGTTCCCCACCGCATCGGCGCCATCCCGGTCGCCAGGTCGGGGCGCAGTCGGCGGGCCTCGGTGGTGGCGGCGCGCAACGTCTCGGCCGACATCACCCGGACACCGTCGAGTTCGCCTCCGCGGCAGAGGATCTCGGCGAACCGCGAGAGCTCGTGGGCGTTCGACACGGTGTTCGACGAGGGGATGACACCGGTGAGGAAGGCCGGCGTGTTGGAGAACGGGATGATCTGCTGTGGCGTGCCGCCGACCGCGGTCTTGAACGCCTTGGCGATCGGGGCGGGCAGCGGCTTGCCGGTGACATGACTGGGCGCGACCAGCGGAACATCCTGCGGTGCAACACCGTAATTGGTCCAGCGGAACCCGAGCGGCCCCAGGATCTCGTCGTGCAGGATGTCGCGGATGTTGCGGCCGGTGGCGGCGTTGATGATCTCCCGCATCAATGGCCCCCACGTGACGCCGTGATAGATGTGGATCAGCCCGGGTGGATACACCGGCTTCATCCGGCCGAGCATCTCACGGGTGTACTCGCTGTCGTCCATCCGTTTGAGGTCGGGCCGCGGTCCGGTGGCGAACGGCACGCCCGCGCTGTGCGTCATCACGTGCCGGATCGTGGTGCGGTCCTTGCCGTGGCTGGTGTAGCCGGGCAGGTAGTCGCACACCCGGTCGTCGAGGGAGAAGACGCCGCGTTCGACCAGCATGTGCGCGACGGTCGTGGTGATGGCCTTGGCCGTCGAGTACACGCAGAACGGGGTGTCGGTGCCGACCAACACCTTCTCCGCGTCCGGGGGGTCGGCCGGTCCGTTGCCGCGGGCGTGGCCGATCGCCCGGTCCAGCACGATGCGTCCTTCGCGGCGCACACACACCTGGATCGCCGGGTGCATGCCTGCCGCATACCAGTGCCGGGCGGCCTGCCAGATCCGCTCCACCGCGGCCGGGTCGACGCCGGTGTGGTCCTCGGCGGCGACCGACGTGACCGCGTCGAGGTCGTCGGCGACAGCGATCCGGCCTGCCGTCGCTGAACTCAGCGAGGTCCTCCGTTGAACATGCCGCTGCCGATGGCCTGGGTCAGCGCTCCGAGGAGGTCGCCCGGCCCCGGCTGCGGGGGCATCGGCGCGTTGGTGAGCTGCCAGGCTTGGCAGTCGCTGGTGGTGAAGGACGTGTCGGTCGCCTCGATCTGGACGAACGCCGGCTTCTTGGTCAGCGCGTTGTCCACGAGCTTGTCGCCCGCGGCGCGTTTCCAGTAGCAGGCTCCGCCGTCGACCGGTCCGGCCGACTGGTACACCCCGGGGGCGATGTCCTTACCCACGGCGTAGGAGCCGTCGGCGTCGATCGTGGTCTTGAGCGCCGCCGGCGCGGGCCCCGGCGCGGGCGTCGGCGCGGGCGTCGGCGATGCCGGCTGGGCCTGCGCCACGGGCGACACGACGCAGGAGCACGCCAGCGCCACGGCCACGGCGGCGGTACGGATCGGCCTCATAGGAAGTCAGTCTAAGTGCAGCGGCGGCGGGAGTGAACCCACCGCCGCTCCACGTCAGAAGTGATCCTGATCAGCCGGCCATGAAGGTGTTGTAGGCCGACTGCAGATCGCCGGGCAGCACGTTGACGTTGCAGGCGCGTTGGGTGTCACCGATGGGTGCCAGGATGCCCCGCAGGTCGTAGTACTCGCCGGGGTTGGCGGTGAAGTAGCCGCGCAGGTTGGCCTCGGCCTCGGGCCGCGGCTGGTTCATCGCCGCGGTGACCGCCTGGTTGGCCCCCGGGTGGCTGTCGAGGTACTGACGCGCGGCGGTGCCCACCGAAGCGGCGGTGCCCGCCACCTGGCTGGCGCTGCACTGCTCGGCGGGAGCCGCCGACGCGACGGGCGCTGCGACGGTCGCAACGGCCAGGCCGCCGAACACACATGCCGCCCCCACGCGGGCCAGATTCTTGCGCACGCTGATAGCACTGGAATTCATGTTGTTTTGGTTCCTCACGGATTCGAAAACGGGTTACTGCTGTCCCCCACCCGAAATCCACGGTAGCCGCGATCGGACAGGGTCAAACCCGACGCGTCGGCCACGCACCAACGGCGCTGCGGGCGTTACGCTTTGCGGGCGTGACATCGGCCTCAATCCAGGCCCGAAACGGCGTTTCGCGGCCCGGTGAATTGGGCATCGCCTGAGTTTTCTCGCAGTCGGCGGCTTTTCCTTAGATGATCGTGATGTCGGTTGTGTCCGAATCGTTATGTGCGGGCCCCGATAAGTTCACGGGGTGCACGCTGAGACGACCGATGTCTGGACGGCGATGTCCACCGCCCGCACCCTCCGGCGCTTCACCGACGAACCCGTCGACGACGCGACGCTGCGCCGCTGCCTGCAGGCGGCGACGTGGGCGCCGTCGGGGGCCAACGCCCAGGCGTGGCGGTTCATCGTGCTGCGCAGCCCCGAGCAGCGCGCGGTCGTGGCCCGAGCCGCCGCGCACGCCCTGTCGGTCATCGAGCCCGTCTACGGCATGCGACGCCCCGCGCCGGACGATCGCAGTCCGCGGGCCCGCAACGACCGGGCCACCTACGAGCTGCACGACCGCGCCGGCGAGTTCACCTCTGTGCTGTTCACCCAGAAGCGCTTCCCGACGGCCTCGGAGCTGCTGCTGGGCGGGTCGATCTTCCCGGCGATGCAGAACTTCCTGCTCGCCGCCCGCGCGCAAGGCCTCGGCGCCTGCCCGACCAGCTGGGCCTCCTACGACGGTGAGCCGCTGCTCCGCGAGGCCGTCGGGGTGCCGGCGGACTGGATGCTCGCGGGTCACGTCGTGGTCGGCTGGCCGAGGGGCCGGCACGGCCCTCTGCGGCGCCGCCCGCTGCGGGAGGCCGTCGCCGTCGACCACTGGGACCGGGGCTGGGACCAGAACACAGACGCTGCCGTCGCCGACGGCTAACTTGGTGGCGTGAAGCTGGATCTGCTCATGCCCGGCGTCGAGGTGGGCCTCGTGACCACGAACCTCGACGCGATGACGGCGTTCTACGAAGGTTTCCTCGAGCTCGAGCCGCAGGGCGAGATCGCGTTCGAGGGTGGCTCGCAGCGTCGCTACACGCTCGGCAACAGCGTCATCAAACTCGTCACCTACACCACCGACCCCGCGCCGGCGGTCCCCGGTGGCGGCCGCGCCCAGGCCGGGTTGCGGTACTTCACGATCGGGGTCAACGGGCTGCGCGCCGTCGCCGAGGCGTTCGAGGCGTCGCCCTACGAGATCGTCGAGCCGGTGACGGAGTTCGCGCCGGTCCCGGGGATGGGCTTCATGTTCGTCGCCGATCCCGACGGCAACCACCTCGAGCTGTTCGGAACCCTATGAGCTACCCGCCGGGCTATCCGACGCCCCCGCAGCAGGCCCCGGCCTGCTACCGGCACCCCGACCGGCCGACGTACGTCCGCTGCACGCGGTGCAACCGCTACATCTGCGGCGAGTGCATGCACGACGCCGCCGTCGGACACCAGTGCGCGGAGTGCGTCAACGAGGGCGCCCGTTCCGTGCGCCAGGCCACCACGCCGTTCGGGGCGGTGCAGGGCCGGTCCAGGACACCCGTCGTCACGTACACGCTGATCGGGCTCAACGTCGCGATGTTCGCGCTGCAGATGGCGATCCCCGGCACCCAGCGGGCGCTCGCCCTGTGGCCGCCAGCGGTCGCCGACGGTGAGTGGTACCGGCTGGTGACCTCGGCGTTCCTGCACTTCGGCGTCACCCACATCGCGTTCAACATGCTGGCGCTGTACTTCGTGGGCCCGCCGCTGGAGGCCGCCCTGGGCCGGCTGCGGTTCAGCGCGCTGTATCTGCTCAGCGCACTGGGCGGCTCCGCGCTTGCCTACCTGCTGACGCTCAACGCGCTGACCGCGGGGGCCTCCGGAGCCGTGTTCGGGCTGTTCGGCGCGACGTTCGTGGTGGGCAAGCGCCTCAACATGGACGTCCGCGGCGTCATGGCCGTGATCGTGCTGAACCTCGCGTTCACGTTCGTCTTCCCGCTGATCAGCTCGCAGAACATCAGCTGGCAGGGCCACATCGGCGGGCTGGTGACCGGCGCTGCCGTCGCCGCGGCCTACGCCTACGCCCCGCGCACCAGCCGGGTGGCCGTGCAGGCCGGCGCCTGCGCGGTGATCCTGGTGCTGCTGCTCGCGATCATCGTGTTCCGCACCGCCGACCTGCGGGCGATGTTCGGGCTCGGCTAAGCGGTCACACCCGCCGCGCCGGCCACCGCCTCGAGCGCGGCCAGATGCTGGTCGACGGTGCGCAGGCCCGCGCCCATCAGGTCCACCGACAGGTGCGTCGCGCCGGTGCGCGCCCACGCATCGACGCCGGCGGCGATCGCGTCGAGGTCATGCCGCCACTGCACGCGGCCCTCCATGCCGATGCCCGCCGGGTCGCGCCCGGCCTCGCGCGCGGCCGTGTCGACGAGGGAACGGGCCTCGTCCAGTGCCGGACCGGGCGGCATGGTCGGGAACCATCCGTCGGCGAACCGGCCCGCCCGGGCGTAGGCGCGTGGGGACGCCGCCCCGATCCACAGCGGGATAGGCCGCTGCACGGGCTGCGGCGCGAGGCCGGCGCCGACGACGCGGTGATGCCGGCCCTCGAAGGTGACCGACCGCTGCGTCCACAGCTGCCGGAGCAGGTCCAGTTGCTCCTCGGAGCGTCTGCCGCGGGTGCCGAAGTCCTCGCCGAGGGCCTCGTACTCGACCGCGTTCCAGCCCAGCCCCACCCCGAGCCGCAGCCGCCCGCCGCTGAGCAGGTCGACCTCGGCGGCCTGTTTGGCGACCAGCGCGGTCTGCCGCTGCGGCAGGATGATGACCCCGGTGACCAGCTCCAACGTCGACGTCAGCGCGGCCAGGTAACCGAACATCACCAGCGGCTCGTGGAACGTGGTGTCGATGTCGTACGGGCCGGCCCACCCCTGATGCACCGCGGGGTCGGCCCCCAGCACGTGGTCGTAGGCCAGCAGGTGGGCGAATCCGAGCTCCTCGGCGCGCTCGCCGAACGCGCGCACCGCCCCGGGGTCACCGCCCAGCTCGGTTTGCGGGAACACCACTCCGATGCGCATACCGGGAGCCAACCATCACAGCGTGGAAAATCGTCCCTCCGGGTAAGAAAGGGGGGTGTTCGGCTTACCCGATCGGATCCGCGCCTGCCTGTTCGATCTCGACGGGGTGCTCACCGACACCGCGAGTGTGCACCGCCGGGCCTGGAAGGCGATGTTCGACGAGTACCTCCGGCAGCGCGAGGGCGACGGTTTCACACCGTTCGACGAGCACGCCGACTACGAGGACTACGTCGACGGCAAGCCGCGCGACGACGGGGTGCGGTCTTTCCTGCAGAGCCGGCACATCGATGCGGACGACGCGACGGTGCGCGAGCTCGGCGACCGGAAGAACACGGCGTTCCAGCACACGCTGGAGCAGGACGGGGTGGAGGTGTTCGACGGGTCGCGGCGCTTCCTCGAGGCCGTCACCGAGGCGGGCCTGCGGCGCGCGGTGGTGTCCTCGAGTGCCAACACCAAGCAGGTCCTGGAGATCACCGGGCTCGCCCAATACATCGAGGTCCGCGTCGACGGGGTCACGCTGCGCGAGGAACACCTCGACGGCAAGCCGGCCCCCGACACGTTCCTGCGCGCCGCGCAGTTGCTCGACGTGGACCCGGCCGACGCCGCGGTGTTCGAGGACGCGCAGTCCGGCGTCGCCGCCGGCCACGCCGGCCACTTCGGCGCCGTCGTCGGCGTCGACCGCGTCGGGCAGGCCGACGCACTGCGCGAGCACGGCGCCGACATCGTCGTCACCGACCTCGGGGAGCTGTTGCCGTCATGATGATCGCCGACGACGCCTTCCCGGTCGAACCGTGGCACGTCCGCGAAACGGAGCTGCGCACCGACCTTCTGCCCCAGACCGAGTCGCTGTTCGCACTGTCCAACGGGCACATCGGGCTTCGCGGCAATCTCGACGAAGGGGAGCCCTACGGTCTGCCCGGCACCTACCTCAACGGGTTCTACGAGATCCGGCCGTTGCCGTACGCCGAATCCGGATTCGGGTATCCCGAGGACGGCCAATCCATCGTCAACGTCACCAACGGAAAACTGATCCGGCTGATCGTCGAGGACGAGCCGTTCGACGTGCGTTACGGCGAGTTGCTGTCCCACGAACGATTCCTCGACATGCGGGCGGGCACGCTGACGCGTCACGCGGAGTGGAAATCACCTGCGGGAAAACAGGTTCGCATCGAATCGACACGATTGGTGTCGCTGGCCCAGCGTGGTCTGGCCGCCATCGAATACGTGGTCCAGGCTGTCGATGACGGCATGCGTATCACCGTGCAGTCCGAGCTGGTCGCCAACGAGGACCAGCCGGAACCGTCCGGCGACCCCCGGGTGGCGGCTGTCCTGAGGAATCCGCTCGAGCCGTTAATGCACGAGGTGGATGAGAACGGGGCGCTGCTCATCCACCGAACGCGGTCGTCCGCACTGACGATGTCGGCGGCGATGTATCACGAGGTCGAGGCGCCGGGACGGGTGACGGTCAGCGGCGACGCCAGGGAGGACTGGGCCAGGACGACGGTGGTGTGTGCGCTCAAAGCCGGTGAGCGACTCCGCATCGTCAAGTATCTCGCCTACGCCTGGTCGAGCTTGCGTTCCCGACCGGCGCTGCGCGATCAGGCCGCCGCAGCCATCGCGGGGGCACGCTACACCGGGTGGGACGGCCTGCTGGACGTTCAACGAGAATGCCTCGACGTCTTCTGGGACGGTGCCGATGTCGAGGTCGACGGTGACGCCGATTGCCAGCAGGCGGTCCGCTTCGGGCTCTTCCACGTGTTCCAGGCCAGTGCGCGAGCGGAGCAGCGAGCGATCGCCGGCAAAGGACTGACCGGAACGGGTTACGACGGCCACGCGTTCTGGGACACCGAGGGATTCGTGCTGCCTGTGCTCACGTACACCGCGCCGCACGCCGCGGCCGACGCGCTGCGCTGGCGAGCGTCGACGCTCGACCTCGCGCGGGACCGCGCGAAGGAACTGGACCTCGAAGGCGCCAGTTTTCCGTGGCGGACCATCGCGGGCGAGGAGTGCTCGGGCTACTGGCCCGCAGGCACGGCCGCCTTTCACGTCAATGCCGACATCGCGTTGGCGTTCGAACGCTATCGCGTGGTGACCGGAGATGATTCCCCCGAAAAGGGTTGCGGGCTGGAAGTTCTGGTGGAGACGGCGCGGATGTGGCGGTCTCTGGGCCACCATGACCGCTACGGCGCCTGGCGCATCGACGGGGTCACCGGACCCGACGAGTACACCGCGGTGGTCCGCGACAACGTGTTCACCAACCTGATGGCCGCGGCCAATCTGCGGGTCGCCGCCGACGCGTGCTCCCGTCACCCCGATGCCGCCGCCGAACTCGGCGTGGACACCGAGGAGACCGCGGCGTGGCGCGACGCCGCCGACGCCGTGCACATCCCCTACGACGAGGAGCTCGGCGTACACCCGCAGTGCGAAGGGTTCACGACGTTGCGGGAGTGGGACTTCCGCGACAACACCGAGTATCCGCTGCTGCTGCACGAACCCTACGTGCGGCTCTATCCGGCGCAGGTGGTCAAGCAGGCCGACCTGGTGCTGGCGATGCAGTGGCAGAGCCATGCGTTCACCGCCGAGCAGAAGGCGCGCAACGTCGACTACTACGAGCGGCGCACCACCCGCGACTCGTCGCTGTCGGCGTGCACCCAGGCCGTGATGTGCGCCGAGGTCGGACATCTGGAGCTGGCGCACGACTACACCTACGAGGCCGCGCTGATCGACCTGCGCGACCTGCACCACAACACCGGCGATGGTCTGCACCTGGCTTCGCTGGCCGGAACGTGGACGGCACTGGTCGCCGGATTCGGCGGCCTGCGCGACGACGAGCGGGTGCTCGCGCTCGACCCTCAGCTGCCCTGCGGGATCAATCGGCTCCGATTCCGGTTGTGCTGGCGCAACTTCCGGGTGACCGTCGACGCCGACCACGACCATGTCACCTACACGCTGCGCGACGGTCCGCACTCGACGCTGACGATCCGGCACGCCGGCCGGGCGTTGGAGATCAGCACCGACGCGCCGACCACGGTGGAGGTGCGTGAGCGTGAGCCGTTGCTGCCCACCCCGAAGCAGCCGCCGGGCCGCGAACCGTTCCGCCGCTCGCGGGTGCGGTCAGACCTGCAGGCTTGAGCCGACGATCACCGTGCGGTCCTGCGGCAAGCCGAAATACGCGGCCGCGTCGGACGTCAGGTACGAGGTCGCGATGAACAGGCGCTTGCGCCACGGTGCCATCGTCGGCGCATCCCCTTGGCAGAGCTCGAGTTTGGACAGGAAGAAGGTGGCCCGGTCCAGGTCGAGCGGGCCTTCGGTGTCCGCGGGATCGAGCAGGCGCAAAACCCTGGGTACGTCGACGCGCTCCATGTAACCGAACCGGGCGATCACCCCGATGATGCCGTCGTCGGTGGCGCCGAGGTCGTCGACGCTGATCCGCTCGGCATCGTCCACGCGCGGTACGGGTTCGGTGGTCAGCGTCAGGATCACCACGTGCTGGGCCAGCACGTGGTTGTGACGCACGTTCGCCCGCATCGACAGCGGCGCGGTCTCGGTGCCGCGGTTGAGGAACACCGCTGTGCCCGGCAGATGTACCACCGGGGGATCGAGCCCGGACAGCGAGTCGACGAACTCCCGCATCGGGCCCTCGGCCTGTTCCCGCTCGCGCGTCACGATCGCGCGGCCCCGCTGCCAGGTCGTCATCACGGTGAACGCGCTGACCGCGATCAGCAGCGGCAGCCACGCGCCGTGGACGAGCTTGGTCAGGTTGGCGGCGAAGAACATCACATCGATGAGCAGCAGCGCACCGCCGCCGACGAGCACCAGCGCGAGCGGTGCCCCGGCGCGGGTGCGCGCCAGATACAGGAACAGCAGTGTGGTGATGGTGATCGTGCCCGTCACCGCCATCCCGAACGCGTACGCCAGCGCCGAGGAACTGCGGAACGCGAACACCAGGATGAGCACCGCGACCATCAGCATGCCGTTGATCCACGGCACGTAGACCTGGCCGATTGCCTTGGCTGAGGTGTGCTCGATGCGCAGCCGCGGCAGGTAGCCCAGCTGCGCGGCCTGCGAGGCGACCGAGAACGCACCGGTGATCACGGCCTGGGAGGCGATCACCGTCGCCGCGGTGGCCAGCAGCACCATCGGGATGCGGGCCCACTCCGGGGTCAGCAGGAAAAACGGTGCGCCGACCGTGGATTCGTCGCGCAGCACCAGCGCGCCCTGCCCGAAGTAGCTCAGCGTGCAGGCGGGCAGCACCAGGCCGAGCCAGCCGACGGTGATCGCCTTGCGGCCGAAGTGGCCCATGTCGGCGTACAGAGCCTCGGCGCCGGTCACGGCCAGCACCACGGCGGCCAGCGCGAAGAACGCGATGTGGAAGTGCCCGGCGACGAATTCGACCGCGTACACCGGCGACAGCGCGCGCAGGATCGCCGGGTCGTGGGCGATGCCGTTGACGCCGCACGCGCCGATGGCCACGAACCAGCCGATCATCACCGGGCCGAAGAACCGGCCGACGGCCGCGGTGCCGCGACGCTGCACCGCGAACAGCGCCACGATGATGACCGCGGTGATCGGCACCACGAAGTCGGTGAAATGCGGGTCGACGGTCTTCACCCCCTCGACCGCCGACAGCACCGAGATGGCCGGGGTGATCATGCTGTCGCCGAAGAACAGGGCCGCGCCGAACACGCCGAGCGCGGCCAGCGTCGCCGTGGTGCGGAGGCTCGCCGGCACCGCCCACCGGCGCACCAGGGTGATCAGCGCCATGATGCCGCCCTCGCCGTGGTTGTCCGCGCGCATCACCAGGGTGACGTAGGTGAGCGTCACGATCGTCATCACCGACCAGAAGATCAGCGACACCACGCCGTACACATGGGCGGGCGACACCGGCACCGGGTGCGGGTCGTGCGGGTCGAAGACGGTGGCGAGCGTGTAGATCGGGCTGGTGCCGATGTCCCCGAACACCACTCCGAGGGCGCCGACCACGATGGCCGGCCGGAGCGAATGGGTGTGTGGTGCGGCGTTCTCGGCGATAGTGGACATTGTGGCTGACGACGCGGGGTTCTCGGTCGACGACGCACTGGACCGGTTGTATGCGGCGCGCCCGGAGGACTTCACCGCGCAGCGCACCCGGTTGGCCGCCGAGGCCAAACGCAGCGGCGACGCGGCTGCCGCCAAACAGATCAGCGGCAGCCGCAAACCGACGGTGGCGGCCTGGGTGGCCAACCTGCTCGCCCTGAGGGGTACCGCGCGGGCGTCGCTGGCCGACCTCGGCACCCGGCTGCGCGAGGCGCACGCCGCGATGGACGGCGAGGCGATCCGCACCCTGACCGGTGAGCAGCGCCGGCTCGTCGACGAGCTCAGCCGGGCCGGCTTCCTCGCCGCCGGCGTCGCCGAACCCTCGGCCGCACTGCGCGACGACGTCACCGCGACATTGCAGGCCGCCGTGGCCGATCCCGACGTCGCGGCGCGACTGGGCCGGCTCACCAAGGCCGAACAGTGGTCCGGATTCGGCGAATTCGGCACCGTCACAGCTGTTTCCGCGAAGCGCACGCCGACGCCCGCCAAGGCAGCGCTCGCCAACGAGGCGGACAAGAAGGCCGATGACGAGCGCACCCGCCAGGCCCGCGCGGCTCTCGCGGCGGCCGAACACCGCAAGTCCGAGGCCGACGCCGCACTGACCGACCTGCAGTCCGACCTCGCCAGAGCGCGGTTGCGCGTCGACGATGCCCGCCGTCGTCTCGCCGACGCCGAGCAGGCGCTCTCGGCGGCCGAGGACGCCTACGCGGCGGGCAAGCGGGAGAGCGGCGACGCCACGGCCGCGGTGAAGGCCGCCAAGTCAACGCGATAGCGTGCCAACCGACGGCGTGCGACGGCGCCGGGTAAGCGAAATGCTCAGCGCCGCGCTTACTTTCGGGAGGGCGCTATGCAATCCGACGTCCGCAGGGTGGTGACGGGCGCGTCGATCGGCAACGCGGTCGAGTGGTTCGATTTCGCGATCTACGGCTTCCTGGCGACGTTCATCGCCGCCCATTTCTTCCCGCCGGGCGACGAGACCGCGGGGCTGCTCAGTACCTTCGCGATCTTCGCCGCGGCGTTCTTCGTGCGGCCGCTGGGCGGGTTCGTCTTCGGCCCGCTCGGCGACCGGATCGGCCGGCAGAAGGTGCTGGCGCTGGTGATCCTGCTGATGTCGGCGGCGACGCTGGGCATCGGCGTACTGCCGACCTACGACACCGTCGGGGTGCTCGCCCCGGTGCTGCTGCTGGCGCTGCGGTGCCTGCAGGGTTTCTCCGCGGGCGGGGAGTACGGCGGCGGAGCGGTGTATCTGGCCGAGTTCGCCGACGACGCCCGCCGAGGGGTGACGGTCACGTTCATGGCATGGTCGGGCGTGCTGGGGTTCCTGCTCGGCTCGGTCACGGTGACGGTGTTGCAGACCGTGCTGCCGGCCGCGGCGATGGAGAGTTACGGCTGGCGCCTCCCGTTCCTGATCGCCGGCCCCCTCGGTCTGGTCGGCCTCTACATCCGGCTGCGCCTGGGAGACACCCCGCAGTTCGAGAAGCTCAGCTCCGCCGCCGAGATCGCGCGATCGCCTCTGCGCGAAGCACTCTCGACGTCGTGGCGGCAGATCCTCCAGGTGATCGGCCTGTTCGTCGTGTTCAACATCGGCTACTACGTCGTGTTCACGTTCCTGCCGACGTACTTCATCACAACCCTCGGGTTCTCCAAGGCCGACGCGTTCCTGTCGATCACGCTGGCCGCGACGGTGGCGCTCGTACTGATCCTCCCGCTGGCCTTGCTGTCCGACCGGATCGGACGCCGGCCCCTGCTCGTCGGCGGTGCGGCGCTGTTCGTGGTGCTCGGCTACCCACTGTTCCTGCTGCTGAACTCCGGCTCGCTGGGCGCGGCCATCGCCGCGCACTGCGTCCTCGCGGCGATCGAGTCGGTGTACGTCAGCGCCGCGGTGTCGGCCGGGGTGGAACTGTTCGCCACCCGCATCCGCTTCAGCGGCTTCTCCGTCGGCTACAACCTCTGCGTGGCGCTGTTCGGCGGCACCACGCCGTACGTCGTCACCTGGCTGACCGCGCGCACCGGCGATGCCGTCGCACCGTCCTACTACCTGGTCGCTGCCGCGGTGACGTCGCTCGGGGTGGCGCTCACCCTGCGCGAGACGGCGGGCCGCGCCCTGGCGCGGGTCCAGCAACCCCGGGCTACTCTGGGCACAGGCACCGGAGAAGGGGAGACGCGCAGATGAAGCTTCAGGTGTTGCCCTACGTCAGCGTCGAGGTCGACGAGCGCCTCCGCCGCAGGTTGCGCATCGCGGGCGAGCGAATGCGGGTGAACATGCGGGCCTACCTGCTCAGCGCGGCCGACGACGTCGACACCGCCGTCGACACGGCCGGCGACCGGGTACGCGGGCTGTGCGACCGCGCGGTGAACCGCTTCGATTCCGTCGCGGCGACCGTCACCGACAAGATCGGTCCCGCGCCGGACGCCCGTCCGCGGCTGCGGGTGGTGCGCGACCGCGAGGCCAGCTAGGCCCGCACCCGGCCCGCGCGTCCGCCGACGAAGAACGAGCCGGCGAGGACCACCAGACCGACGACGGCGACCGGGATGGACCAGGACCGCCGCGACGACAGCGCCGAATTGCACTCGGCCACGAAGTCCTTGTGCGGAATGATCTCGTTCAGAACGGGCAGGTTGGCCAGATTCTGGCTGTCCACGTCCCGGGCCTGGGACAGGTCCGCGGCGATCGCGTTGCCGCAGCCGATATCGCCCTGAGGTCCCGGCACCGACACGGGCACCAGCAGTCCGATGACCCCGACCAGCAAAACCACCGCACCGGCGATCAAGAGCAACCTACGCAGATTCATGGCCCGGGTTATGCCCAGTTCCGCGCTGCCGAAACAAGATCGATCGTTTGCCGACGTCGAGCCGGGTGGGCAGCGCCCCCTGCGATGTGCTGTCCTTGTCGGGTGATCGGCCATGGGGTGACCGTCCTGCTGTCGTTGTTGGCGGCGGTGTTTCTGGCCATCGGCATCGTGGTGCGGCAGCGGGCCACCCTGGACGTGCCCGCCGAACACGGCGTGAGCAGCGTCATGTTCCTGACGTTGATCCGCAGGCCGCTGTGGTGGGGCGGCACCGCCGCGGCCATCGCCGGCTACGTGTTCCAGGCGCTCGCGCTGGCCAACGGGTCCCTGCTGCTGGTGCAGCCGATCCTGGTCTCGGCGCTGCTGTTCGCGCTACCGCTGTCGGCCCGGCTGGCGCACCGCCGGGTCACCCGGGCGGAGTGGGCCTGGGCGCTGCTGCTCACCGCGGCGCTCGCGGTGTTCGTGGTGCTGGCCAAGCCCAGCCCGGGCGACTACGAGGCGACGCTGAGCACGTCGGCGGTCGTCGCGGTGGTGTGCACGGTGGCGGTGCTGGCCTGCGTGGCGGTGGCGCTGCGCAGCGTCGGGTGGCGCCGCGCGGTGCTGCTGGCCGTCGCGGTGGGCGTGCTGTTCGGCGTCGTCGCGGTGCTCACCAAACTCGTCATGCATGTGCTCACCCACGAGGGAGCGCTCGCGGTGCTCCTCACCCCCGTGCCGTACCTGCTGGTGCTGCTCGGGGTCGTCGCGGTGCTGTTGCAGCAGTCCGCCTTCCATGCGGGCTCCCTGCAGACCTCCGTGCCGACGATGCTGACGCTCGAACCGGTGGTCGCGGTGCTGCTCGGGGCAATCGTGCTCGGCGAGCACCTCGACGTCGGCCGGTGGGACGCCGTGGCGCTGGCCGTGTCGACGCTGGCGATGGCCGCGGGCACCATCGCCCTGGGCCGCGACGAGGGCGCCTACGAAGAGCAGCTCGGCGCGCCGCCGCCGGCCACGCCGCCGGGACCGGTCGATCACGCCGCTTCGGGCAGCGAATAGCCGACGGCCCTGGCGGTGTCGCGCAGCGCGCGGCGCAGCTGGTTGCGCCCCCGGTGCAGCCGCGACATCACCGTGCCGAGGGGGACGTCCATCCGCGCGGCGATCTCGCGGAACGTCAACCCCTCCACGTCGGCGTAGTACACCGCGGTGCGGTACACCTCGGGCAGCGCGCGCATCGCGGCCGCGATGGCCGGGTCGCCGAGACGCACCAGCACATCGTCTTCAGGCGACCGGGCCGACATGGCCCGCTGGTGGTGGGCCATCATCTGCGTGTCGGAGATCGCGTCGGTGAACTGCAGGGCCGGCCGGCGCTGCACCTTGCGGTACTCGCCGATGTGGGTGTTGACCATGATCCGGTACAGCCAGCCCGCCAGGTTGGTGCCCTCGGTGAAGCTCGCGAACGCGGCGAACGCCTTGGCGGCCGTCTCCTGCAGCAGATCGTCGGCGAGGTCGGGATCGCGGGTCAGCCGCACCGCGTGCCCGCGCAGCTCGGTGAGCAGCGGAACCGCGTCGCGGGTGAAGCGGACGGCGAGCTGGTCGGTGTCGGTCATCGGGACTCCTCGGCGCGGTGCGGATGATGTCTTCGACCTTTCCGCGCGCCACCTCGGTCGTCTGCCCGGCTGACCCCCATCTCCTTTCCGGACAACCGCCGCGTCGACTACCGGCTAGCCCCCACCCCAGGACGCCCAGCGGCGGATCCGGATGCTGACGACGGGGCCGTTGAGCGCAACCCGTTCGTACTGCGGGTACTTCGCCCGCAACTGTGAGTAACCGATGGCGACCTCGTCGCCGGAGGTGTGGATCGTCGCGGTCCCGTCCGCGCGCACCCACCACAGCCGCGCCCAGTCGTCGTCGTAGTGGTCGACCAGCAGGCTGACCGCGGGGTTGTTCTCGATGTTGGCCAGCCTGCGCAGGTGCTGGGTGGACTTCGGCTTCGCGTCGACCGCGGTGTACACCAGATCGTCGCGGCCGGCGGCCATCGCGAAGACGACCGGCACCACGTGCGGTGTGCCGTCGGGGCGCACCGTGGCCAGAGCCGCCACCGGTGCTTCGGTGAAGGCGGTGACCGTCTCGTCAGGTGTCACCCGCTCAACCCTAGGCGCGGGCAGTGCCGGCGGGATATGGTTCACCGCGATGACACGGCCAGGCAACCGCTGCGCCACCGCGCCGACTCCTGCTCACCGGAAGGTCTCATCCATGCCTGCTTCCGCTTCACTGTTCTCCCGGGTCCTCGCGTGTGCCGCGTCCGCGCTCGTCGTCGCCGGGATCGCGGCGTGCGCGCCGCCGGAGAACAAGGATTCCGGCGCGCAGACCGAGTCCGGCGTCAAGGCCGCCGAGGCCACGTCGGCGCAGGACTTCGGCGGGATGGACGGCCTGGTGAAGGCGGCCAAGGGCGAGGGTGCGCTGAATGTCATTGCGCTGCCGCCGGATTGGGCCAACTACGGCGCCATCATCAAGGCCTTCTCCGACAAGTACGGCATCAAGGTCACCTCGGCGCAGCCCGATGCGTCCAGCCAGGACGAGATCAACGCCGCCAACCAGCAGAAGGGCCGCAGCAGCGCACCCGACGTGTTCGACCTCGGCCAGTCGGTGGCGCTGGCGAACACGGCGATGTTCGCGCCGTACAAGGTCGCCACCTTCGACGACATCCCGGCCGCCTTCAAGGATCCGAACGGCGCCTGGGTCAACGACTACGGCGGCTACATGTCGATCGGTTTCGACTCGGCCAAGGTGCCGCCGGTGACGAACGTCAACGATTTGCTGAAGCCGGAGTACCAGGGCAAGGTCGCCCTCAACGGCGATCCCACCCAGGCCGGCGCCGCGTTCTCCGGTGTGCTGATGGTGGCGTTGTCCCAGGGCGGGTCGGCCGACGACATCGCCCCGGGTGTCGAGTTCTTCCGGAAACTCAAGCAGGCGGGCAACTTCCTGCCGGTCGACCCGACGCCGGCGACCATCGAGTCCGGGCAGACACCGGTGGTGATCGACTGGAACTACACCAATTCGTCTGAGACCAAGAAGCTTCCGTCCTGGACTGTGCTGGTACCACCGAACAACGCGGTCGCCGGCTACTACTACCAGGCGATCAACAAGGACGCCCCGCACCCCGCCGCCGCCCGACTGTGGCAGGAGTTCCTCTACAGCGACGAGGGGCAGAACCTGTTCGCCCAGGGCGGTGTTCGGCCGGTGCGCGCCGACAACATGGCCGCCGCCGGCACCCTCGACAAGGCGGTCGCCGCGGCGCTGCCGGTGGTCGAGGGTCCGGTGACGGTGCCCACCCCGCAGCAGACCGAGGCCGCGTCGAAGTATCTGTCGGAGAACTGGGCCGCCGCGGTTGGCTGACATGCGTCGGGTGCGAGACGGCCTGCCGCTGCTGCCGTTCCTGGCCGTCGTCGTCATCTTCCTGATCATCCCGACGGTCACCGTCGTGGTGAGCGCGGTGTACGTCGACGGGGTTTTCTCGCTGGGCCGCATCGCCGCGCTGTTCACCGGGACGGCGCTCTCGGCGCTGTGGAACAGCGTGCTGCTCTCCGGGGCCACCGCGATCCTCGGCGCGCTGCTCGGCGCGGTCATGGCGTGGCTGATCGTCAGCAGCCCGCCGACGTCGATGGTGCGCCGCACCGTGCTGTCGTTGTGCAGTGTGTTGGCCCAGTTCGGCGGTGTGGCATTGGCTTTCGCGTTCCTCGCGACCGTCGGGCTGAACGGGGTGCTGACCCTGTGGGTGCAGCAGGCGACGGGCTGGAACCTCGCCGGATCGGGCTGGCTGTACGGCCTCGGCGGGCTGATCCTCGTCTACACCTACTTCCAGATCCCGCTGATGGTGATCGTGTTCGTGCCGGCGCTGGAGGGTCTGCGCGCCCAGTGGCGCGAAGCCGCTGTCAGCCTGGGTGCCTCGACGTGGGACTACTGGCGCGAGGTGGCGATCCCGCTGCTGACACCGGCGTTCCTCGGCTCGGCACTGTTGTTGTTCGCCAACGCTTTCGCCGCGTACGCGACCGCCGCCGCACTGGTCAGCCAGGGCAGCCCGATCCTGCCGCTGCTGATCCGCGCCTCGCTGGTCAGCGAGGTGGTGCTGGGTCAGGCCGGGTTCGCCTACGCACTCGCGCTGGAGATGATCGTCGTGGTGGCCGTCGTCATGGCGGCCTACAACCTGCTGGTGCGGCGCAGTTCCCGGTGGCTGTCATGAGAACGGCGGTGCGCGGGGCACTGTGGGTGTTGTTCGGCGTCTTCTTCCTGTTCCCCCTCTACGCGATGGCCGACTTCTCCACCCGCAACCTGCTCTCCGGCGGGCGCACCGGGCAGGCGTGGGCCAACCTGGTGACCGACGAGGCGCTGTACCGGGCGATCGTCGTGTCGCTGTCGCTGGCGGTGCTGACCGTGGCCGCAATGCTGATCCTGTTGGTGCCGACGATGATCTGGGTGCGGCTGCGCGCGCCGTGGGCCAAGGGGTTGGTCGAATTCCTGTGCCTGCTGCCGCTGACGATCCCGGCGCTGGTGATCGTCGTCGGGCTGCGCAACGTGTACCTGTGGGTGACCTACCTGCTGGGGGAGTCACCGCTGACGCTGACGTTCGTCTACGTCGTCGTGGTGCTGCCGTTCTCCTACCGCGCCATCGACGCGGCGCTCTCGTCGATCGACCTGCAGACGCTCTCGGAGGCGGCGCGGTCGCTGGGCGCGGGCTGGATCACGACGATCACCCGCGTCGTGGTGCCGAACATCTGGTCGGGCATCCTGTCGGCGGCGTTCATCTCGATCGCCGTCGTGCTCGGCGAATTCACGATCGCGTCGCTGTCGGGCTACGAGACGCTGCAGGTGCAGATCGTGCTGATCGGCAAGAGCGACGGGCCGACCTCGGTGGCGGCGTCGCTGGCCACACTGCTGTTCGGGTTCGCGCTGCTGCTCATCCTGTCGCTGGTCACCCGGGGACGCCGCCATCAGACGGGAGTGACGCTGTGACATCGGACGCCGTGAAATCCGCCGGAGTGGCCGTCGAGCTGACCGAGCTGACCCGCCTCTACGGGACGACCCGCGCCCTCGACGGGCTCACCCTGCACATCGAACCCGGCGAGCTGGTGGCCCTGCTCGGCCCGTCGGGGTGCGGGAAGACGACCGCGCTGCGCATCCTCGCCGGGCTCGACGAGGCGACCTCGGGCACGGTGTCGGTCGGCGGCGTCGACGTCAGCAACGTGCCGGCCAACAAGCGCGACATGGGCATGGTGTTCCAGGCCTACAGCCTCTTCCCGCACCTGACCGTGCTCGACAACGTCGCGTTCGGCCTGAAGATGCGCGGAAAAGCCAAGCGCGACAGGCTCGCCCGCGCTGCGGACATGCTCGACCTGGTCGGGCTCGGCGAGCTGGGCGGCCGGTACGCCAAGGAGCTGTCCGGCGGTCAGCAGCAGCGGGTGGCGCTGGCCCGCGCACTGGCGATCCAGCCGCGGGTGCTGCTGCTCGACGAGCCGCTCTCGGCGCTCGACGCCAAGGTGCGCACCCAGCTGCGTGACGAGATCCGGCGCGTGCAGCTCGACGTCGGGACGACGACACTGTTCGTCACCCACGACCAGGAGGAGGCGCTGGCCGTCGCCGACCGGGTGGGGGTGATGAGCCAGGGCCGGCTCGAGCAGCTCGCCGCCCCGGCCGAGCTGTACGCCAACCCGGCCACCCCGTTCGTCGCCGACTTCGTCGGGCTGAACAACAAGGTGCCCGCGCGGGTGTCCGGCGGCCGGGCCACACTGCTGGGGGTGTCGGTGCCCGCATCGGCGGGTTCGGTCGACGGCCCCGGTCTGGCGATGGTGCGCCCGGAGTCGGTGACCGTCGCCGCCGACGCGCAGGGCGCCGCGACCGTCTCCGCGGTGTCGTTCCTGGGCGCGATCTCGCGGGTCAGCGTGGCGGTGCCCGACGGCCCGGTGGTGATGGCCCAGATGGCGAGCTCGGCGGCGCGCGCGCTGCGGCCCGGCGACCGGGTCAGGCTGGGCGTGGACAGCGACGGCGTGCTGGTCACCCCGGCCTGAGGATCAGACGTCCCTGACGGGGTCGATGCCCAGATCCCGGTAGGTCACCAGCGCGTGAAACGGGATGCCGCGCTTGGCGAATCGCGCGGCGGCGACGTCGCCGCGGTCGACCATCGGGATCACCCCGGTCACCACCACCCCGAGCGGCAGGATCCGCTCGAGCGCCAGTTCGGTCGACCCGCCGGTGCTGATCACGTCGTCGACGAGCAACACCCGGTCGCCGGCCTGCAGCCGGGTGCCCTCGACCCACTGCTCGCGGCCGCGCTGTTTCTGCTCCTTGCGCACCGAGAACCAGGCCTTGCCCGTCACCATCGCCACGCCGTGCGCCAGCGGGTCGGCGCCCATCGTCAGGCCGCCGACGGCGTCGAACTCGATGCCCTGCGCGGCGGCCAGATCCGCGACGGCCCGGCTGACCACGGCGAGGCGCTCCCCGGTGTCGACGGCGTACTTGCCGTCGATGTAGTCGTGGCTGAGCTGGCCGCTGGCCAACTTGAACGGCTCTTCGCGACGTTCGTGGCCGCGGGTGCGGATCAGGTCGAACGCGGCCTGCCAGGTCTCGGGACGCTGCGCGGTGGTCATAGCGCGATCGTAATGCCCGCCATGACTCAATGCCCGCGCGCGCGACGCGTCAACTCGACCGCAGCCGAACGCAATTCATCGATCGAATCGATCGGGGCGGCGAAACCGACACGGGTGTAGGCCATTCCGCGATCGGTCTGCAGCCGCAGATCCAGGCCGTAGCGGTCCACGCCGGTGCACGACGCGGCCGTGGTGTCGGGGTAGCCGCCCAGCGCGCGTGCCATCGCGGCCAGCGCGTCGGCGTGGTCGTCGTTGAGGTGCGCGACGGCGCCGGCGGCGTACGGGCCGACCGGGTCGGGTGCCGCCGCGGTGTAGTCGGCGCCGCTGGTGGACTCCATCCGGCCGTAGCCGCCCACCCAGCGCACCCGCTGCACCCGCAACACCCACAGCGAGAAGTCGGTGTAGTCGATGTAGTACTTGGCGGCCGCGACGGCCGCCAGGTGCGCTTCCCGGGCGGCGGCCTGCTCGTCACCCTGGGGCCGCTCGACCCGGCCCGCCAGCGTCACCCGCGCGTTGGCCAGCGGATCGGACTCCGTGGCCGGCGCGACGATCGCCAGGCTCGCCCGCGGATCACCCGCGAGATTGCGGCCGTGCTCGGCGAGATTCGACACGCACAGCACCGGCGCGCCGTCGAGCAGGCCGTAGGTGACGAACGAGGCCCACGGATCGCCGTCGGCGGTCAGGCTCGCCAACGTCGCGGAGTTCGTCGACGCCGCGATGGTGCGGGCCTCCTCCGCGGCCGACTGCCGGGCCGGATTGGCCGGCGCGGTCAACGGCGGCGGGACGGTCGGCGCATCGCCGGGGTCGCCGTGATCGCGGGGCGGGCTGGCGGACGTCACGTCGGCACGATAACCCAACTGACGGGGGCGTCGATTTGTTGTGATCCGCAGCAAATCCCGATTCGGGCTGGCACTTGTGCCGATGTGAGAGAATCACGATGGGAGTCAATTCATCGGCACGGTCGAGATGGGGGCATCATGGCGAAGCCCGCGCTGCGCGCCTTCGCGGCCGCCGGCGTGATCTCGCTGGGCCTGCTGATCGGCGGCTTCACCGCGGCCCCGGTGCTCGCCCAGCCGTCCGACTCCGACGGGTCCTCGCAGAGCGGGTCCACGGACACGGGGACCTCATCCGGGACGACCGGCTCCGGCTCCGATTCCACCGCCTCCAGCAAACCTGATACACCTACCGGGAGTAGCGATCCCGACTCGTCGGCGCAGACTCCCGACGACACCGACAGCCCGTCGGTGTCCGTCGACACGAGCGTCGACGAGGAAACCCGCAGCGGGGGCTCGGGGGGCTCCACCGAGCCGGACGTCGCGCCCCCGACGAAAGCACCGCAGAGGACCAGCAACTCCATCACCCTGCCGATGCTGCGTCTGCCGGCGCCCGGCGAGATCCCGTTCGGCAAGCTGCCTGCGCCGTCGACCTTCTACACCACCGTGCAGATTCCGGTGCCGACGCTCACCGAGTTCCTGTCCGCTCTGCAGATCCTGCCGCCTCCTCCGCCGCCCGGGCCGTCGTTCCGCACCCAGGAGGAGGCGCCCGTCGTCGACGCCGGCACCGGCACCGCGGTCGGCGGCGGCAGTGGCGCGGGAGCCGATCCCACCGTGTTCCGCGCCCCGCTGGTCGTCACGGTTCCGCGGGCCATCACCGTCGCCGGAGCCGGACCCAAGCCGGCGGTGCGTGCGCCGGGCGGCGTTCCCGCCGAGCCCGGGTTCACCGCGCCCGGCGTGGCCGGGGCCAACACCCCGGTGATCCGCGGCTCGGTCGCCCCGACGCCGGGCACCACCGCCCGGCCCATGGCCCGCGAGGGCGCACCGCGCCCCGAGGGCATGCGGCGGGCGGTGCTCAATCCCACGCTGGCACAGATCGCGGCGGTGGCTCTGCCCGGAGTGGCGGGCCTGGCACTGCTGACCTTCGGCGGCGGCGTGATCGGATACCGCCAGGCCAACAGCGTGCGCTTCGTGCGGACGGCCGGCGCCGAGCGCTTCCTGCCCTGAGGGCGCGTGATTCGTCTCCCGCCCTGCCGGGTAGGTGAGGACGTGTCCCATCCCGACGCAGGAGAACCGTCATGACGCTGCCCTTCGGTGACTGGATCGTCCGCCAGCGCTGGTACGCCGGCCGCACCCGCGTGCTGGCCGATGCCGCGCCGGCGGCGGTCACGCCGCTGCAGCCCGACCTCGACCACGTGCTGCTCGACGTCTCGTACACCGACGGCGCCGCCGAGCGCTACCAGGTGCTGGTCCGCTGGGCCGATGCCCCGATCGACGGGTTCGGCGACGTCGCGCGGATCGGCTCCGACGGAGACCGGCTGGCCTACGACGCGATGTACGACCCGCAGGCCGCCCGGCACCTCCTGGCGCTGATCGACCGGTCCGCGACCGTCGGCCCGCTGACGTTCGTCAAGGAGCCCGGCATCGATCTGCCGCTCGACGCCGCACCGCGGGTGTCGGGTGCCGAGCAGAGCAACACCAGCGTGATCTTCGGCCGGGACGCGATCCTCAAGGTGTTCCGCCGCGTCACTCCCGGTATCAATCCCGACATCGAACTCAACCGCGAACTGGCCCGCGTGCAGAACCCCCACGTGGCCGTGCTGTTCGGCTCCTTCGACACCCAGTGGGGCTCGCAGCCGTGCGCGCTGGGGATGGTGACGGCGTTCGCCGCCGACAGCTCCGAGGGTTGGGACATGGCCACGGCCAGCGCCCGCGACGACTTCACCGACTTCACCGAGGAGTCGCGCCTGCTCGGCGAAGCGGTCGCATCCGTGCACGCCGCCCTGGCCCAGACGCTCGGCACGTCGACGGTCACCTTCCCGGTCGACACCGCGCTCGCGCGGCTACAGACCGCGGTCGCCGCGGCGCCGGCCCTGGCGCCGCACGCGCCGCTGATCGAGGAGCGCTACCGCAAGCTGGCCGACGAGACGCTGACCGTGCAGCGGGTGCACGGTGACCTGCACCTCGGTCAGGTGCTGCGGACCCCTGCGGCGTGGCTGCTCATCGACTTCGAGGGCGAGCCGGGACAGCCGCTCGACGAACGGCGCCGGCCCGATTCGCCGTGGCGCGACGTCGCCGGCGTGCTGCGCTCGTACGAGTACGCCGCCTACCAGCGGCTGGTCGACCACAGCGGCGACGGGGCGCTCGCCGAGCGGGCGCGCCAGTGGGTGGACCGCAACAGCACCGCGTTCTGCGACGGGTACGCCGCCGTCGCGGGGGAGGATCCGCGCGCGTCGGGTCAGGTGCTCGCGGCCTACGAACTCGACAAGGCGGTGTACGAGGCGGCCTACGAGGCACGCTTCCGGCCGTCGTGGCTGCCCATTCCGATGCGATCGATCGAGCGCATCCTCAGCGCCTGAGCGGCGCCGGGAGACCAGAAAAGCTGGCAACCGTGGCCACCCGGTAGGTCACCGCCGCTCAACGGCTCCTACTCCGGCCCGCCCGACCGGTGGCGCCTCGTCACGACGAGTGCCAACGTGGCGGCCACGGCTGCAACAGCTTCTTCAAGCTAACACACCGATCGGTGAAAAGCGCTGAACCGCGACACTAAGCGTGGTGGCGCGCAACGCCTTTCACAGCGGCTCGTCAGCTGTTCGCACGGAGCACGATCGTGGCCCGGGCCGGCACCGTCAGCGTGGCCCCGGCAGGCAGCGCGTCGGCCTCCTGCCCGTCCGGCGTGAGCTCGGCGGTGTTGACCACCGGCACCCACGACGCCGCGAACTCCTGGGGCGGCATCGTGAAATCGATGGGCTCGTAATGGGCGTTGAAGCACAGCAGGAACGAGTCGTCGGTCACCCGTTGTCCGCGGGCGTCCATGTCGGGGATGCCGTGTCCGTTGAGGAACACGGTCAGCGACTTCGCGAAGCCCGCGCCCCAGTCCTCGCCTGTCATCTCGGTGCCGTCCGGGCTGAACCACGAGATGTCGGGCAGGCCGGCAACGCCGCGCCTGCCGACGGGCTTGCCGGAGAAGAACCGCCGCCGCCGGAAGACCGGATGATTGGCCCGCAGCTGCGAGACCGTGCGGGTGAACTCCAGCAGCCCGGTGTCGACCGACGACCAGTCGATCCAGGTGATCTCGTTGTCCTGGCAGTAGCCGTTGTTGTTGCCGCCCTGGGTGCGGCCCAACTCGTCGCCGTGACAGATCATCGGCACGCCTTGGGACAGCAGCAACGTGGTCAGGAAGTTGCGTTCCTGCTGGGCCCGCAGCGCGTTGATCTCCGGGTCGTCAGTGCGCCCCTCGACGCCGCAGTTCCACGACCGGTTGTGGCTCTCGCCGTCGTTGTTGTCCTCGCCGTTGGCCTCGTTGTGCTTCTCGTTGTACGACACCAGGTCGCGCAGCGTGAACCCGTCGTGGGCGATGACGAAGTTGATCGACGCGACGGGCCGGCGGGCCGTGTGCTCATAGAGATCCGACGATCCGGTCAGCCGGTAGGCGAACTCGTCGAGGCTGGCGTCCTCGCCGCGCCAGAAGTCGCGCACCGTGTCGCGGTACTTGCCGTTCCACTCCGTCCACTGCGGCGGGAAGTTGCCGACCTGGTACCCGCCCGGGCCGACGTCCCACGGCTCGGCGATCAGCTTGACCTGGCTGACCGTCGGATCCTGCTGCACGAGCTCGAAGAACGTCGCCAGGCGGTCGACCTCGTAGAACTCGCGGGCCAGCGTGGAGGCCAGGTCGAAGCGGAAGCCGTCGACGTGCATCTCGGTGACCCAGTACCGCAGCGAATCCATCAGCAGCTGCAGCGTGTGCGGATGGCTGACGTTGAGGCTGTTGCCGGTCCCGGTGTAGTCCATGTAGAACCGCTTGTCGTCGTCGACGAGGTGGTAGTACGCGGCGTTGTCGATGCCCCGCATGGACAGCGTCGGGCCCATGTGGTTGCCCTCGGCGGTGTGGTTGTAGACCACGTCGAGGATCACCTCGATGTCGGCCTCGTGCAGCGCCCGCACCATCGCCTTGAACTCCTGCACCTGCCCGCCCGGGTTCGGGTTCGAGCTGTACTTGAAGTCCGGGGCGAAGAAACCGATCGTGTTGTAACCCCAGTAGTTCGACAGGCCCTTGTCGACGAGCGTCGAGTCGTTGGCGAAGTGGTGCACGGGCATCAGCTCGATCGCGGTGATGCCGAGCGACTTGAGGTGCTCGATGATCGCCGGGTGCGCGACCGCGGCGTAGGTGCCGCGGATCTGCTCCGGGATGTCCGGATGCGTCTGGGTGAGTCCCTTGACGTGGGCCTCGTAGATCACCGAGTCGGCGTACTCGTGGTTGGGCGGGCGGTCCACGCCCCAGTCGAAGTAGGGGTTGATGACGACGCACTTGGGCATGTTGGCCGCCGAGTCGTCGTCGTTGCGGCTGTCCGGGTCACCGAAGGTGTAGCTGAACAGCGACTGGTCCCATTCGAAGCTGCCGTCGATGGCCTTCGCGTACGGGTCGAGCAACAGCTTGTTGGGGTTGCAGCGCATCCCGTTGGCCGGATCGTAGGGTCCGTGCACGCGGTAGCCGTAGCGCTGGCCGGGCTCGATGTTCGGGATGAACCCGTGCCACACGAAGCCGTCCACCTCGGGCAGGGTGATGCAGGCGGTCTGTTCGCCGGCGGCGTCGAACAGGCACAGCTCGACCTTCTCGGCCGCTTCGCTGAAGAGCGCGAAGTTGGTGCCGGAGCCGTCGTAGGTGGCCCCAAGGGGATAGGCCTTACCCGGCCACAACTCGAGAGTCATCGAGCTGTCCGATGTGGGGGCGATCTGGGTCAAGTAACTCTCCTGGCGTAGCGATCGGCTCTGGCGATAGGGGATGCCCACATGAAGGGCGGTGCAACCGTTCGATCCATCACAGCTTTTCAGCAGTCAGCCGGGCGCGCAGCGCGGCGACGTCGACGTTCATGTCGGCCAGCAGCCTGGCGGTCAGATCGACCTCCGCGCTGGTCACGGCGAGCATGAGGTGTTCGGCCCCGATGTGCCGGTCACCCCGCTCGTCGGCGATCGTCATCGCGTCGCCCAGCGCGGCCCGGCCGCCGTCGCTGAACGGGACGTGGCCCTCCGGCGGCGGGACCTCGGCGCCGCAGAAGTGGCGCAGCGTCTCGACGGCACGCGGGTGGGACAGGCCCGCCTCGGTGAGGACCGCGGCCACCGGGCCGTCGGTGCGCAGCGCGCCGAGCAGCAGATGCTCCGGACCGAGCATGTTGTGTCCGAGGTGACGCGCCTCCAGCTGCGCGTGCCCGATCAGCTCCTTGGCTTCCTCGGTGTACCGCTCGAACATGACGCCGACCCGGATCAGCCGACGGTCACGCCGGCGGCGCGCAGCGCGTCGATCGCCTCGTCGGTGCTCGCGGGCGCGACACCGGCGGTGAGGTCCAGCAGGACCCGCGTCGTCAGACCGGCGGCCGCGGCGTCGGCCGCCGTCGCCTTGACGCAGTAGTCGGTGGCGATGCCCACCACGTCCACGGTGTCCACCCCCCGCTCGCCCAGCCAGTCCGCGAGGGTGGTGCCGTCGTCGTCGGCGCCTTCGAAGCCGCTGTAGGCCGCCGAGTACTGGCCCTTGCGAAAGACGGCCTCGATCGGGGTGACGTCGAGATCGGGGTGGAACTGGACCCCGTCGGAGCCCACCACGCAGTGCGGCGGCCAGGAGTCGACGTAGTCGGGCCGGTCGGAGAAGTGGTCGCCGGGATCGATGTGGAAGTCCTTGGTGGCCACCACGTGGTCGTAGCCGTGGGTCCCGGCGAGCAGGTCGTTGATGCCGCGGGCCACGGCGGCGCCGCCGGTGACCGCCAGCGAGCCGCCCTCGCAGAAGTCGTTCTGCACGTCGACGATGATGAGCGCTCTCATCCGCTCACGGTATCGCCGCTGCGCTCGACACGCTGGTGAGCGGTGAGAAGCAGATGGTCGAACGTCTCGCGCGACGGCAGCGACTCCTCGTAGACCAGCGCCGCGTAATCGGCGAGCACCTGCTCGGCCAGCACCCGGAGCTTGATGTTGGACTCCTGGGACCGCCAGCGCAGCAACTCGAACGCGGCCTCGGCGTCGAGTCGGTAGATCAGCATCAGCATGCCCTTGGCCTGCTCGATGACCGCCCGGTTCTCCGTGATCTCGGTCAGCGCGGCGGTGACCATCGCTTTTGTCATCGCCGCGGTCGGGGTGACGTCGACGTAGAAGCCGTGGGTGCCGATCAGCCGGCCCGCGTCGTCGGTCAGCCGGTCACCGATCACGACGACCTCGTGGACCTCGCCGCGGGTGTCGATGATGCGGTGCCGGGTCGAGAAGGTGCGGTGGGTGCGCCGCATCTCCTCGAGGGTGGCGGCGACCTGTTGACGGTCGGCCGGATGTTTGTGGGACAGCACGAGTTCGGTGGTCGGGGTCACCGTGCCGGGTTGGTAGCCATGCAGGATCTGCACCTGCTCGGACCACTCCCAGCGTTCGTCGGCGAAGAAGAACTTGAACCAGCCGACGCGCTGGGGGGCGCCTCCGGCGAGCGCCTGCTCGAGTGACTCCTCGTCGGGCACATCGAGCACGATAGCCCCACCGGCCCCGCGTTCACCCCCCGAACAGCAAATACAGTCCGGTGAACGTGTACCCGACCATCACCAACATCATGGCGAGCTGCCCGGTCACCTGGTGGGCCCGCGGTAGCAGGGCCAGCGCGCGGTCGTGCGCAGCGATCACACCGGCGATGTGGCCGGCCACGACGAAGCCGACCTTCAGCGTGGCCACCACCGCCGGGTGCATCGACAGCACATAGCTGACGTCGTTGTCGGCCAGGCCCAGCACGTTCCATCCGCGGCCCAGCGGATCGGCCAGTCGGACGATCGTCTGCTGCCCGCGCTCGACCAGATAGGTGAGGTAGTGCGCGAACACATAGCCGACGACGATCGGGATCAGGGAGTGCGCCAGCAGCCCGGGCAGTTCCCGGCGGCGCTGGGCGTCGACCCCGCCGGTGCACCGCGCGGCCAGGGTGAAGGACACGGCGACGACAACGGCGAACAGCAGCAGCCCCGCGGTCCGCAGCAGGGTGGCGCCGTCGGCCGAGTCGGTGACGCGGTCGGTGAACGACCGCCACTGCGGGGTGGCCGAGAAGCTGTCGAACGCCGTCGAGCCGAGCAGCACCGACAGTACGGCCACGATGCCCGGCCGCACCGGCAGCGCCACCAGATGGTCGAACGGGTTGCCGACGGCGATCCGGCCGTCGGCGTTGCGGCGCATCGGCGACAACCGGGAGGCGACGGTGCTGTACACCTCGAACGGATCGGCCCGCGCGCACCACCGGGTGCCGCAGCACAGCGCGCCGGCCAGCGTGACGACGACATACACCAGCAGCCAGATCCGGATCGCCGGTACCGAACCGGGATCGGGGCTGGCCAGTTCCAGCCACACGAAGGCGAACAGCCCCGCGGCAGCCGGCCAGTACCCGAAGGCCTGCGGGTACGTGACACCGAACGACCGTCGGCCCAGGACGCGGTGCAGGGCGCGCACCGGCGAGATCACCCGCCACACCGGTCCGAACAGCAGCGACACCGCCACCAGACCGACCCACAGCAGCACGTAGAACACCCCGGGAAGCGGGTTGTCCGCGGTCTGCGGGCCGAGGAACGCCGCCATCGCCACCCAGCCGGTCAGCAGCAGCGAGACGACAGCCAGCACCCAGCGCGTCGCGGGTGCGTCGACCACGGCGGTCACTCGGCGCGGCAGCGCCCGGCCGGGCCGCTCCGGATCGAATCGAGGGGAGCGCCACGCCAACGCGACGACGGCGAAGGTGAACGTCAACGCCCATGCCGCGCCGATGAGCGCGTAGGTGACCGGGATCGGCAGATCGGTCGAGCCGCCCAGACCGTGCGCCAGGAGCTGGGTCGTCACCGGCCCGTCACTGCACAGCGATGGTGGCGACGGTCTTGTTCAGCGCGTGCAGTTCGACGTCGACCCGGCCGGGCATGTCGACGGTGAACTGGAACGACTGCCCGGGACCGACGGCGATCGGGAACGAATGCTCCGGCGTGGAGTGCACGTGCAACTCGTCGGCCGCGTCGCTGTCGACCCGGATCACGATCGGCTGCTTGACCGCCGCCTGCAACTGCTCGTTGGTGGGGGTGACGGTGCCGCCCTTGATCGTCACGTCCAGCACGAGGCGCTGTGGCGCGGCCTGGGCGTCGGTCATCGAGGGCTGGGCGGCGTTCGACGTCGTCTCCTCGGCACTCTTGTCGCCGCCGCAGCCGGCGAGCAGGACCGCCACCGCAGCGGCCAGGACGAGGACTCTGCTCATGGTTCTCCTGTCTCGTCGGTCTTCTGCCGGTTCTTCCTGGCGATGTAGAACACGACGCCGGCCACCACGAAGGCGGGAGCGAAGGCGGGCAGCGCCAGCCAGATCGAGTGATCGGCGAGGATCACCACGTCGGGCGACGCCGTCATGACTGGCCCGAGGGCTCGAACTCCGCTTCGCTGCCGCTGGATTCGCTCTGGTTGATGCGACCACCGCCCCAGCTGATCCCGGCGATCATCGCCAGCGTGCAGACCAGCACGATCAGGCAGCCGATGAGCCACAGCGAAGCCGGGATGTCGGGGCTGCGCTCCCGCTGCAGGATCGTGATCTCGGAGACGAACGGACGGGTGAACTGCGCCTCGGCCGGTACTTCCTCGGCGCCGATCCCCGGGTCGCCGGCCAGGTAGATCGGCACCGCGGTCAGCGTCGTGCCGTCGTGCACGCGCAGCAGCGTCTTCCACTGGCCGGACACCGGCATCGGCTTGGTCGAGACGTAATGCCCCGGGCCGACCCTGTCGAGGTGATCGATGAACTGGCCACGCTCATTGGCCAGGCCGCCCTGCCACGCCAGCACCGACACCCAGTTGGGGTCGTCACTGATCGCGTTCGGCGGATTGAACCGCACGTCGGCGGTGACGAACCGACCCGGGCCGGGGCCCTGCGTCTCGGTCAGCGCGAAGGTCGCGGTCTCGTTCTGCGGCACCGAATACCGCAGGCCGTTCGCCGTCGCCCCGCCGATCGCCAGCACGGTCAGCACCACCAGACCGACGGAGATCGCGCGGCGGGGCAGCCGCTGGCCGGTCAGCACCATGCCGATCATCGCGCCGCAGCCGCCGGCCAGGATGGCGACGGGCACGGCCATCGACAGCGCTTCCGGCCAGATGCTGGTCGGCCACGGGTAGAAGTACACCGCGTCGATCCAGAACGACTCCAGCCACAGGCCGACGGTGGCGACACCGAGTCCGCTGACCAGGCCGAACAACACCGGTCGCTTGAACAGCGGCGTCAGGGCCACCAGTTCGACGACGAGCGCGGGGCCGAGGTACAGCGCGAACCAGTTCACCGGCGCCTCGAGCAGGGGCGCCACTAGGAACGCGATGATGCCGCGCAGGCCGATGGCCACGATCGCCGAGATGAGCGCAGCGCCGCGGCCCAGATAGATCCGCGCGGCGACCAGCGCCACCGACGCGGCGGCGGCGATCAGCATGGGCTGGAACACCTGCCGGAACTGCGGGACGCCGAAGTCGAACTCGATCTGGTAGACCGACAACCCGATCAGCACCCCGGCGAACGCCAGGTACTGGATGAACTTCAGGCCGATGCCGTCCCTCGGCGCGTCGGACCCGACTGCGCGTTTGCCTTCGAACTCGAGGTAGGCCGCGGCGATCGTGGAGAACCCGGCGCCGCCGATCATCATCAGGTGGGTGGGCCCCCACAGCGTGACGTCCTGGCCGAAGATGCGGTGCCAGACGTCGTCGAGGGGGAAGCCGATCAGCGCGTACATACCGCAGCCGGCCATCACGATGCCGCCGACCGGGGCGTACCAGTGGTCGGTGATGCGCACGGCCGCCGGGCCGGGCTTGTCGAACGGCAGCACGATCGCGGTGCATCCGGCGATGAACACGAAGAACAGGCCCACGATGATGAAGTAGTGCGCCGGGTTGGCCAGCGGCCCCGGGTCGCGGCCCTTACCGATGTGCAGGCTGACGTCCCAGATGAAACCGAACAGCGCGCAGATGATCGCGCTGACGAAGATCGCGATCGGCAGGGCCACCCACGGCGGTCGTTTGAACCGGCGGCCCAGCCATTCGGCGAGATTCTCCAGCCAGGAGATCTTGCGCTGACGGTGCAGGTAACCGATCCACAGCAGCACCGCCGTCACTGCCATCGCGACCGCGGACAGACCGATCACCTGGCTGATCTCCGCGCCGCCGCCTTCGCTGCCCTGAGCGAGCAGCGTCATGTCCTGTCGAGAATGCGTCATCGTCATTCCTGTCCATCCGGGCCGCTACCTGACTCGCCAGTAATGTTGCCAGAACCGTTCAAGGTGAAACCAGGGGTACCGGGTTTTTTCGGCGACGCCCGCATTTCGGCCCCGCGGGCGTCACGATGGGGGGATGACCGGGGGCAAGACCGTCGTCGAACTGCGGGTGCACGGGGTGTCCGGCACCCCGCCCGAGGTGATGCTGAACTGTCCCACCGAGTTCCTCGACCAGGTCAGCGGAGACTCCGACGCCGCCTTCTTCCGCCGCGCGACCTGGATCGATGATGCGATCAGCCCACCGTCGGCCGACGGCTGGCGCCGGCGGATGGAGGCCTACTCGTGGGGCGGGCTGACGTCGCGGCGCGCGAGCCGGGCGCTGTGGCTGCTGTTCCTACCCTTCTCCCTGATCAACCTCGCGCACTGGATGCTGCCGCCCGCGCGGCACCGCCGGCCCGCAACGGTGGTGGTGGCGCTGCTGCGCCTGCTCGCCCTGTCGTTCACCCTGACGTTGTTGCTGGCAATGGCCGTCGCTGTCCTGGACATCGCGCTGTGGCAGTGCGCGAGCGTCGACTACTGCCGTTCCGGATGGCTGCCCCTCGAGTGGCTGGGCGGCCTACCGCCAGGGGGCCGGCTCGCGGTGGGGGCGCTGCCACTGGCGGCGGTGATCGTGGCGCTGTGGCTGCTCGGCCGGCAGGAGGCCGGGCAGGCGATGCCGTACGACGGCCCGGACTGCGACGCCGAGTTCACCGCAGCGTGTCCGCCGCCCGCCGCGGTGGTGTCGGTCGGCGAACGCTCACCCCTGGCCCACACCACCTTCTGGAACCACGACGACTCGGTGGCGCGGATGCGCGCGTGCCATGTGACCGCGTGGGCGGCGGCGCTGGCGGCGCTGGTGCTGGCGGCCCCGGTCGCCGACGGGGATCCGAGCCGTGCCCGCGACGTCAGCGCGGTGCTGCTGGGCGTCAACCTCGGGGTGCTGGCCATGGCCGTGGCGGCGACCGCGTGGAACCGGGCCACCGGCCGCGGCGGTGACGGCATCGGCGGCCGGCTGCACGCCGTGCTGATGCGACTGCGGTGGGTCGCGCTGATCCTGCTCGCCCTGTCGCTGGCCTGGCTCGGGCTGGGCAGCGACGTCCCGGCGCACCGGCTGCCCGACTTCCTGCCCGGGCTGCGGGGGTCGATCTACGCGCTGCTCGCCGTGCAGGTGGTCCTGCTGGCCGGGGTGTTCGTCGGGTGCGCGCTGTCGATGCGCGGGGGCGACCGATCGGCGCCGGCACCGGGTTACGGCATGACGCTGCGGGGCTTCACCGCTGCGTTCGTGGCGCTGCTCGGCTGGTTGATCGGCGGCGGGGTCAGCGTCGGTGTCGGGCTGTCGACGGCGCTGGCGCTCGGCACGGTGCGGATCTCGACCGCGGACGCGGCCGAGGCGATGGTGAAGCGGACGGCGACGCTGGCCAACGCCGCCGAGAACTTCGCGGAGAAGGTGCACGCGGTGACCATGCGGGCACCGCTGATCGTCCCGCCGCCCTATGTGTGGGCATCGGTGGCGACGCTGTTGGTGCTTCTCGCGGCGGTCGTCGCCGTGGTGCGGGCTTGGCGCGCGGCGACGGGGACGCCTCCGCAGACGCCGGTGGAGGCGGCGGCGCCACGGCGGGTCCTGGAGGCCGTCAGGCGTGCTCGGGCGGCGGCGTCGTTGACCGACGCGGGCCCGGCGCTGATCGCCGGGCTGGTGACACTCGCCTTCGTGATCCTCGTCGTGATGGCGGTCCTGTTCTTTCCCGATCTGCACCGCTTCACCGGGGCCAGGTATCTCTCCGGCGGGGTCTCGTTCATCGCGATGTTCGTGCCGATCGCCCTGGTGGTCGGGTTGGCGGTGCTGGTGGTGCAGGCCTCCCGGAACCGGCAGATCCGCCGCGCGGTCGCGATCCTGTGGGACGTCATCACGTTCTGGCCGCGGGCCACGCATCCGCTGACGCCGCCGTCCTACGGCGGCCGCACGGTCTGGGACCTGCGCACCCGGATGGCCGCGCTGGTGCATCAGCCGGAGCCCACCCGGGTGGTGCTCGTCGCGCACAGTCAGGGCACCGTGATCGCCGCGGCGACCTTGATGCAGTGCACCCGCGACGACGAGCGCTATCCGCTGCTGACGTTCGGCGCGCCGCTGCGCCGCCTCTATGCGCGCAACTTCCCGGCGTATTTCGGCGCCATGGCGATGGGCGAGCTGCGGCGCCAGCTCGCCAGCCCGGAGCCGCGGTGGATCAACCTGTGGGCGCTGACCGATCCGATCGGCAGCTGGGTGTTCGACCCCGGCCCGGTGTTCGTGCAGGGGCCGTCCTCACCGGACCTGAGCGTGGCATTGACGACGGTGGACTGCCGGATCCTCGACGTGGGGCAGCGAGACCCGGAGCACGGTGATTTCGCCGTCGATCCGGACGGCGCGGTGTGCGGCCACTCGGGGTTCTGGGACCGCGTCGAATACCGGTTGGCCGTCGCGGTGTTGCAGTCCGTCGTCGTCGACGAGGCTGTGGACGCGGGCGCTGTCGCCCCGCCGGTGAACCAGGCGATGTGACTCACTTCCTCGGCGGGCGGAGCACCTTCATCGCCATCTGCATCACCGGTGCGGGCACCCGGTCCTTCATCGCCAGTGCGGTGTTTCCGACCTGGGTGCGTGCCGGGGTGCCCCGACCGAACATCCGGTTGAGCGGGCCGCCGGTCGGTTCGAGGTCGACGTGCAGCGGCGGCTTGCCGTCGGCGGCGCCCAGCGCGTTGGAGATGACGATCCGCTGGATCTCGCTGGTGCCCTCGAAGATGGTGTACAGCTTGGCATCTCGGTACCACTTCTCGACCGGATGGTCTTTGACGTAGCCCCAGCCGCCCATCGTCTGGATGGCGCGCTCGGTGGTGCGGACCGCGAGTTCACTGGCGGCGAGCTTGGACATCGAGCCTTCGCCCCGCTCGAACGGCACCCCGGTGGCGGCCATCCACGACGCCCGCCACGTCAGCAGGCGTGCGGCGTCCAGTCCGGTGGCGAGGTCGGCCAGGGGGAACGCGATGCCCTGGTTGTCGATGATCGGCGCACCGAACGCTTCGCGGCGGTTGGCGTACTCGGTGGCGTATTCCAGTGCGGCTCTGGCGATTCCGAGGGCCTGGGCAGCGACCATCGGCCGGGTCTGCTCGAACGTGCCCAGCGTGGCCGAGCCGGAGTGCCGGGCGCCCTCGACGGCTTCACGGGCGCGGGCCAGCTTGTACTCCAGCTTCTCCTGTCCGCCGAGCAGGTTCTCCGCCGGCACGCGGACTCCGGTGAACTTCAGTTCGGCGGTATGGGAGGCACGGCAGCCCATCTTGTCGAGCTTGCGCACCATGTCGAGGCCGGGCGTGCCGCCCGGCACGATGAACAATGCCTGGCCCTTGTGGCCCAGTTCCTGGTCGACGACGGCGTTGACCACGTGCACGTTGGCGATGCCGCCGTTGCCGATCCACATCTTGTGGCCGTCGATGATCCAGTCGGCGTCGGGTCCCGAGCCGTCGCGGCGCGCGGTGGTGCGCAGGTTGCGGACGTCGCTGCCGCCCTCCGGTTCGGAGATCGCCAGGGCGGCGAGCTTGAGATCGCCCGGCGTGCCGAAGCATTCCGGCGCCCACTGCAGCATCTGCTCGGGGGAGGCGGCCTGCCCGATCGCCGAGAGCGCGAGCGCCGGCATCACCACCGCCAGCCCGATCCCGGCGCAGCCCCAGAACAGTTCCTCCATGAACATCGGCAGGGACAGTCCCGTCGGATCGCCGATCAGATCGCGGTAGAACAGCGGGCTGTAGAAGCCGCGCTCGGCGGCCTCCTCGAGCACCGGCCAGGGGAACTCCTGGCGCTGGTCGTAATCCGCGGCCACCGGCCGGATAGCCTGCTCGGCGAACTCGTGTGTGCGCCTTGCCAGGTCGTGCTGCGCGGCGGTGGGTGTGATGTCGAAGCTCATGTCGGATCCTCCGTCGGCGTCGGCATCCCGCACATGCGCACCACCACTCCTTCGTTCGGCCTAGAGTCCCGAGTACCCAACGTCGCACCGAAATCCACCGAGGAGGCGACGACCGCGCATGAAGATCTCGGCGCTGGCGCTGACCCAGCGGGACGGCGTGACGTGCGGCCCGTCCGTCGCGGTGATGGCGGGTGCGCTACTGGACCGCGACTACGGTTCGGCGCTGGCGCGCCCGGAGGGGCGGGCCTGGTTCGCCGCCGAACAGGCCCGGGTGCACGCGATGACGAACCGCGCCTGGCCGCGCGCGCTCGGCACCACACCGGCCGGCATGGCCGCCGCGATCAGCGTGCACTCGGCCGCGCGCGGACGGCGCTACCGGTGGCGGCCGTGGCGGGGCCGACGCGACCGGCTCGACGACGTGCTGGCGGCGGTGTCGGCGGGGTGGCCGGTGGCCATGCTCATCGGCACCGTCATCCCGCGGCACTGGGTGCTGATCGTCGACGTGCGCGGCGATGCCGTGGCGAGCTACGAGCCGACCTCCGGCGAGGTGCGCACCGTCGGACTCGATGCGGTGCGCCGCGCGCGGTTGACCGGCCTCGGCTACCCGCGGCCGTTCGCGTTCGTGGTGCCGGGTCCGCTGCTGTGAGGCCGCGGCGCAGGAGTGCTTCAAAGCGTCATGCCGACCTCGCCTCCTCGCCGCCTGCTTCGGCGATGCGCCGCTGAGCTTCGCCGACCGAGATGCGCAGCCTGCGGGCCAGCACCTGCGCCCACGGTGCGCCGGCGAATTCGACCGGGGGCGGTCCGGCGACCACGCTGCCCAGCAGGCGGCGCTGCAGGGCGGCCAGGTGTTTGTCCATCGTGTCGAGCCGCACCAGCAGGGCGCGCTGATCGACGGGACGGAGGCGGTGAACAGGAAGGGCGGCGAGCGCACGGTAGGCCTCGTCGGCGGCGTCGAGCGCCGCGAACACATCATTCGAACTCATGTTCGAGAGCGTACGCGGGGGCACCGACACGTCGATACGCTGGCGCTATGGCCCCCAAGTACGCGACGGCAGAGGCCGTCGCCGCATCGGAACTGCTCGACTTCATCCGCCCGCGGCACCGGATGGTGCTGACGACGTTCCGGTCGGACGGATCGCTGCAGAGTTCACCGGTCACCGGCGGTCTGGACACCGAGGGGCGCATCGTGGTGGCCAGTTATCCGCAACGCGCCAAGGCCGCCAACATCCGGCGCCGGCCCCGCGCCAGCGTCGTGGTGCTCAGCGACGAGTTCAACGGTCCGTATGTCCAGGTCGACGGCGCCGCCGAGGTCATCGATCTGCCCGACGCGGTCGAGCCGCTGGTGGAGTACTTCCGCTCGGTGGCCGGCGAGCACCCGAACTGGGACGAGTACCGGCAGGCGATGGTCGACCAGGGGAAGTGCCTGATCAGGGTCACCCCGCAGCGTTGGGGACCGGTCGCCACCGGCGGTTTCCCGCCGCCCTGATCGCGAGGGCGGACAGGACGGCCCACGCCGTTTGTGGTAGTCAGAGCTAGCGGACGCGTTGCATCAGCTAGCACGTCAAACTATAGTCTGGACACATGTCCAGGAGGGGTTCGGATTCCGTGCGTCACTCGATTCGACCAGCTCAGGACAGGTGAGCTGACCATGCGTATCGCCTTGCTGTCCTATCGGAGCAAGACCCACTGCGGAGGGCAGGGCGTCTACGTCCGACACCTGAGCCGCGGCCTGGTCGAACTGGGCCACGACGTCGAGGTCTTCTCCGGCCAGCCCTATCCCGGCGGTCTCGATCCCCGCGTACGGCTGACGAAGGTGCCCAGCCTCGATCTCTACCGCGAGCCGGATCCCTTCCGGATCCCGCGGCCCAGCGAGATCAAGACGACGATCGATCTCCAGGAGCTGTTGACCACCTGGACTGCCGGCTTCCCCGAGCCCAAGACGTTCAGCCTGCGCGTCGCGCGGCTGCTGGCCGAGAGGCGCGACGACTTCGACGTCGTCCACGACAACCAGTGCCTGGGCACCGGGCTGCTGACGATCGCCGCGTCGGGCCTCCCGGTGGTCGCCACGGTGCACCACCCGATCACCCGTGACCGGGTGCTCGACGTCGCCGCCGCGACGTGGTGGCGCAAGCCCCTGGTCCGCCGGTGGTACGCGTTCGCCGAGATGCAGAAGGAGGTGGCCCGGCAGATCCCCGAGTTGGTGACCGTGTCGTCCACGTCCGCCGCCGACATCGCCGAGGACTTCGCCGTCGACCCGAGCCAGCTCCACGTCGTGCCGCTCGGGGTGGACACCCAGCTGTTCGGGCCGTCCGAGCACCGCGTGCGCAATCGCATCATCGCGATCGCGAGTGCCGACGTGCCCCTCAAGGGAGTCAGTCATCTCCTCCACGCGGTGGCACGTCTGCGTGTGGAGCGCGATCTCGAACTCCAGCTCGTCGCCAAGCTGGAACCCAACGGCCCGACCGAGAAGCTCATCGCCGAACTGGGGATCTCCGACATCGTGCACAGCTCCAGCGGACTGTCGGACACCGAACTCGCCGAACTCCTCGCCTCCGCCGATGTCGCCTGCATTCCCTCGCTCTACGAGGGATTCTCGTTGCCCGCGGTCGAGGCCATGGCCAGTGGAACACCGATCGTGGCCAGTCGGGCGGGCGCGCTGCCGGAGGTGGTGGGCGCCGACGGCGAATGTGCGCGGCTGGTCACCCCGGCCGACGTCGACGAGCTCACCGCCGTGCTGGGTGAGCTGCTCGACTCACCGCGGGAGCTGCGCAGGCTCGGGGAGGCCGGGCGGCGACGCGCACTCGAGGTGTTCAGCTGGGAATCTGTTGCCGCACAGACGGTTGCGGTGTACGAACGAGCTCGGAAGAGGGTCGCCACATGCTGACCGTGGACTTCGACCGTCTCGGTGTGGGAGCGGGCACGAAGGTCATCGATGTCGGCTGCGGAGCCGGCCGGCACACCTTCGAGGCGTTCCGCCGCGGCGCCGACGTCGTCGGATTCGACCAGAACGCAGCGGATCTCAACGACGTCGACGCGATACTGCAGGCGATGGCCGAGCAGGGTGAGGCGCCGTCTTCGGCGAAGGGCGAAGCGGTCAAGGGCGACGCGCTCGATCTGCCCTACCCCGACGCCACTTTCGACTGCGTGATCGCTTCGGAGATCCTCGAGCACGTGCCCGAGGACGAGCGCGCGATCGCCGAACTGGTGCGGGTACTCAAACCGGGTGGCGCGCTGGCGATCACGGTGCCGCGCTGGCTCCCGGAGAGGATCTGCTGGGCACTGTCGGACGAGTATCACGCCAACGAGGGCGGCCACATCCGGATCTACCGGGCTGACGAACTGCGCGACAAAGTGCTCGCGCACGGTCTTTCGTTGACCCACACCCATCATGCCCACGCACTGCATGCACCGTACTGGTGGCTCAAGTGCGCGGTCGGGACCGACAAGGACGGTCATCCAGCGGTGACGGCGTACCACAAGCTGCTGGTGTGGGACATGATGAGCCGGCCATGGCTGACCCGCACCGCGGAGTCGGCGCTCAACCCGCTGATCGGCAAGAGTGTGGCGCTCTACTTCAGGAAGCCCGCCGCGGCCGATGCCTGAGGTCCCCCACGTACCCGGCGTCTTCACGGCCGAGCAGTGCCTGCAAACTGCGGAATCCATTGCCGCAACGCAGGAATCCTCGGGCGCCATTCCGTGGTCTGCGGGCGGGCACACGGATCCGTGGGATCACGTCGAGAACGCGATGGCGCTGACGGCGGCCGGCCTGCTCGAGCCGGCGCGGGCGGCGTTCGAGTGGTCGCGCACCACGCAGCGACCGGACGGCACGTGGCCGATCCAGCTGCGCGACGGCGTCGTCGAGGACGCCAACAGCGACAGCAACTTCTGCGCCTATATCGCCACCGGTGTCTGGCATCACGTGCTGGTCACCGGAGACCGGGCGTTCGCGACCACGATGTGGCCCGTCGTCTCCCGGGCCATCGACTTCGTCCTCGGCCTGCAGTCGAATACCGGCGAGATCGCCTGGGGCGCAAGCCCACACGGAAGTACCGGGGAAGCGCTGCTGACCGGGTGTGCGAGCATTTACCACAGCATCCGGTGTGCGCTGGCGCTCGCCGACCACGTCGGCGACCCGCAACCCGAATGGGAGGTGGCCGTCGGCCGGCTCGGCCATGCCATCGCCGACCACCCCGAGGCCTTCGTGGCCAAGGACCGTTGGTCGATGGAGTGGTACTACCCGGTTCTCGGCGGCGCGCTGCGCGGCCCCCGCGCGCACGCCCGGATCAGCGAGCGCTGGGACCACTTCGTGGTGCCCGGACTCGGGATCCGGTGCGTCGACGACCGTCCCTGGGTGACTGGAGCCGAAACCTGTGAGCTGGTGCTGGCGTTGGACGCGATCGGAGACCGCGCCCGTGCCCACGAACAGTTCGCGGCCATGCACCACCTGCGCGAGGAGGACGGCTCCTATTGGACGGGCCTGGTGTACGCCGACGACAAACGCTGGCCGGTGGAACGCACCACGTGGACGGGTGCGGCGGTGATCCTGGCCGCGGACGCGCTGTCATCGACCACGGCGGCCAGCGGGATCTTCCGGGGCGCGGACCTGCCGCGCGGCCTGGAAGCCGAGTACGACTGTGAGTGCGCGACCAGCGAGCGTTAAGACGCGCCCAGCGTTCCCGGCTGCCCGCTGACCCTTTCGAGCACCCGCATCGAACCGGTCGACAGCACCTCGCGGAAGTCGCCGCATTCGAGCGCGCGCTGGTAGATGTGGAACGGCGCCTGCCCGCCGTCGGCCGGGTCGGGGAACACATCGTGGATCACCAGTGCGCCGCCGACCTCGACCCACGGGGCCCAACCGGCGAAATCGCGTTGGGCCGCCTCCTCGGTGTGGCCGCCGTCGATGAACAAGAACCGCAACGGTGTTCGCCACCCACGCGCCACGACCGGCGACCGGCCGACGATCGCGACCACATGGTCGTCGAGGCCTGCGGCGTCCAGCGTGTGACGCAAGGTGGGCAGCGTGTCGAAAAATCCGGTGACGGGATCGACCAGCGATGTGTCGTGGTATTCCCAGCCGGGCTGGTGTTCCTCCGAGCCGTGGTGATGATCGACGGTGAACAGCAGTCCGCCGGTCTGCTGGGCGGCCGCGCCCAACATGACCGTGGATTTGCCGCAGTAGGTACCGATTTCGACGGCGACTCCGTCGCCCAGGTAGCGCACCGCGGTGTCGTAGAGGGTGCGGCCCTCGTCCGCGGGCATGAAGCCGGTGACGCGATCCGCGAGCTCGAACAGGGCCGCGGCGGTCGACGGAAGGTTCATGGCCCCCAACTTACCGTTGCTGGTGGCATCGGGTTGTAGTAGCGTCCGGACATGTGTCCGATCCGGCCTTGGAGTCGACGCGGCGGAGGCTGACGGCCAAACAGGCCGACACCGTGGACCGCCTGGGACGCGCCGCCGTCGACGTGCTCAGCCGTGAGGGATTCGCGGGACTGACCGTGCGCCGGGTGGCTGCCGAGGCCGGCGTGGGCGCCGCGACGGCGTACACCTATTTTTCGTCCAAGGAGCATCTGGTCGCCGAGGTCTTCTGGCGTCGTCTCGCCGGATCGCCCTGCGCCGAGCATCAATCCGGCGACCCCGCGGTCCGGGTCATCGAAGTGCTCGGCCACATCTCACTGCTGGTCGCCGATGAGCCGGAGTTTGCCGGCGCGGTGACCACCGCACTGCTGGGCAAGGATCCGGATGTCGAGGTGCTGCGGCTGCGCATCGGCCGCGACATCCGCGAGCGCCTGTCGGCCGCCGTGGGTCCGGACGCCGATCCGGCGGTCGTGGACACGCTGGAGATGCTGTACTCGGGCGCGCTCGTGCGCGCCGGGATGGGGTACGCCACGTACGAGGAGATCGCGCAGAAACTCGAGAAGGCGGCGCGCCTGATGCTCGGCTAGCGTTCGTCCAGTCGTTGGGCGAGCGCGGCGCACATCTCTCGCAGCCTGGCCACCTCGCTCTGTTTGACCCGGATCAGGCGGCGGATGTTGCGTCCCCGCTCCGCCTTTCGGGCAGCGGGGGTGAGCCGTCGCAACTCGTTGCACCGTTCGACGATCTCTGTCTCGAGTGTCTGCCAGCGCATCGCGAGCATCGTGAGGTAGTACGCGGCCTGGGCGTGGTCCGCGCCGTCGCGTGTCGTCTGCACTACTCGGCAGTCGGGACGTGCGACGCGATGCGGTCGGCGATCTCGCTCGCCTGGGTGACGTCGGTGGTGCGGGGCGCGCACGCCAGGACGTCGATGACCACATTCGTGCGCAGGGAGACAACATGCTCGCACGACGAGCTCGCCGTCCCGGCCGTACGGCTGATCGGCATTCTCAGACGATCAGGCGCAGCATCGAGTTCACCGCTGCGCCAACGGGGCAGCCGCTGATCGTTGAGCGTGATGTTGACCGTGTGGTTGGTGCACCTGGCCCACCGATCTGCGGACTGGGCGAGGAAGTCGCGCGCTGCGTCCTGTGTCGGGTAGGACGTGACGGACTGCACGACCGACGAGCGCCACTGGTCGTTGCCGGGGGCGCGGAGCAGTTGACGACGCACCGAACTCCAGGCCCCCGGAGTGTCCGGCGCGCCGTAGATGGCCGTCTCGCCCGGGTGCCAGACACCCAGACAGTTGAGGTTCGGCAGCAGATTGCGGTTGTCGTCCATCGCCGAGTTCACCGGATCGGCGATCAGTGGCGCACCGCTCATCACCGACTGAATATCGCGGGGATCCAACAGAAGTCCGTTCAATGCCGAGTCCGGGACGAGGTGCGCCGCGGCCGGCTGCGGGGCCGAAGGCTGGCTGCAGCCGGCGGCGACAAGCGCCAGTGACACCGACCCGGCGCACAGCGCGGCCACGCGCCGGCGACGGGCACGCGTCATGCGTGGGTACCCGCCGCGGCGCAGGCCTGCTGGGTGGCAACGGCGTCGTTGTTGAGCTCGTCGGCGGTCGCGTTCAATGAGTCCCGCCCGCCGCGGAGACCCATTTTGATCAGGAGTTTGGTGGCGTCGACGGACCACTGACGCATCGGGTCGGCCACCGCCGGCGGCACACCGGGGCCGTTGGCGGCCGCCATCGCGACCCCGGCTCCCTGCCGTAAAGCTGTGCGCCCCAGAACGTTACTGCTCTCGACGGCGGGGTCGGAATAGTCGACCGCGGCGAAGGCCTCGAGGGAGTCGGCGAAGTCGCCGTAGTACGTCGCGGTCGAGTCGAGCACCTCGGCGAACCGACCGCACGCCGCGACCGCGGCCGGGTCGGCGTTGTTGCTCCCCGGGGTGGCGACCTGGACCGGGGGCGACGACGGATCGGCGACCGTATCAGCGGGTTGTGCCGAGGCGTGCGGAATCAGCAAAAAGGCTGCGACTGTCGACACGCACCCTGCCACCAGCATGCGGCCCGCGCCATATCCGGTTGTCATGTCCGTTCTCCAATCGATATCGCAGCGTGATGATCGCCAGTGAAAGGCATTGTTGCCAATGTCTTTCGTGTACTCGATCGGTGGACTCAATGCGTTGAAGGTGAACGGAACGCGACGTCGAGGTGGCCGGCGATGGTCTATTCATAGGTTGTCGCACATCTCACAGCGGTGCTCACAGTGTACTGCCAGCAAAGGTCTGCACTCGATAGGAGTCAGATCGAGATGGGCTACCGTGCGTTCACCGAAAAGACACCCGACCCATGGACGCTCTGCGGGTCAAAGGCGATAAGAACCCGTTCCACACACCACGAGAGGCGTCGTCAGACCAATGTTGAACCGCTATGTCACGCTCGCCGCTGCATGCCTGGCGGCGCCGGTATGGGCCGCGCCGATCGTTGCGGCGCAACCGGCACCCGCCAATCCAGGTGTACAGCCCGTCGCGGATGCGGCGCCGGCGCCGCCCCCGCCGCCCGACGGGGCGGTCCCTTCAGGCCCTCCCGGAATTCTCGACACGCCCGACGGCTGGCACCTGGAAGTCGTGGGCAGCAACGAGACTCAGCTTCCTGTCGCGCCCTTGACCACGGCGATCTCGTCGCGCGAGTACCTGGTGAGCGGCACCTTCACCGGCAAGATCACCGGTCAGGGCAAGACCACGCTGGCCGGCGGGTCGATGGAGGCCGGCGAACAGATCGGCTGCGGCATCATCTCCGACGAGACCGAGATCAACCCGGGCGCGAGCATCACGCCCAGCATCGGCATCCCGTTCACGGGCAACCCGGCATTCGGCGCCTCGCTCAGCCTCCAGGGCAAGGTCTACCTCAAGCCCGGCACCGTGACCACCGTGGCACTCGACAAGAAGTCTTTCAAGGGCACCTCGACCCGCATCACGCTCACGGGCGTGCGGGTCAAGACCGATCAGTGCGCGGGTCAGTCCTTCATCCGGTCGTACGCGACCCTGACCAGCTCCACCGACAACACCGACGACGTCGTCACCTATCTCGGCGTGACGAAGGCGGTGTAGGCCCACCCGGATCCGTTCGTCACCACAGACTTCGCTCACCGAAAGACTCTGAGAGGCCTCTGCATTCATGAAGAAGAAGTTGCTCGCGCTGGCCGCCGCCGGCCTCGTCCTCCCGGCCTTCGCGGTGCCCACCGCGCTCGCCCAGCCCGCTCCGCCCGCTCCACTTCCGCCTCCGGTCGACGGAGCGCCGCCGCCGGACGCCGGACCGCCGCCGGACAACGGCATCGTCGCGTCCGCGCCGCCCGGAACGGTCATGTCCCCCGACGGATGGCAGCTCACTGTCGCCGCCACCAATGAAACGCAGCTGCCCATCGCCCCGCTGACCACCGCGGTGTCCTCGCGCGAGTACCTGGTGGGTGGCACCTTCGTGGGGACGGTCACCGGATCGGGCAAGACCAAGCTCAACGGCGGTGTGCTCGAGGCCGGTTACCAGATCGGTTGCGGTATCGAGCTCGGTCAGGTTCGCCTGATCGGTTCCGTCGGCGTCGGCACCTCGGGCTCGACGATCACCGGCGGTCTGATCCCGACCGGCGTGAACTTCCCGATCTCCGGCACGCTCGAGATCCACCTCAAGCCGGGCACGGTGAATCAGGTGTCGGTGGACAAGAAGTCGTTCAAGGCCGCTCCGGCCCGGGTGACGCTCAAGGACGTGCACATCAAGGTGGACGGCTGCGCGGGACAGTCGTTCCTGCGGTCCTACGCGACTCTCACGAGCTCGACGACCGACACCGACGACATCGTGGCGTACTACGGCGTCACGAAGTCCGTATGACACGTGTGATCCGGCAGGCACCGGCGGCGCTTCTCGCCGCCGGTGCCGCTGTCGTCTTCGCCGCTGTTGCCCACGCACAGCCGCCGGCGTCGCCGGAGCCACTCCCGCCCGCCCCTGCGCCGGCGCCTCCGCCGCCTCCGCAGGGCCCCGTCATTCCGGTGATCGGCGCGCCCCTGGGCCCCGAAGGCTGGAACATGCTCGCCCAGGCAGGGCAACCCGCTGCTCCGGGAATGCTCGGCGCCCCAGCGATTTCCGGCATCGACCGCACCACGGCCCTGGGGCAGAACGCGGTGCCCTCAGCGCCGGGCGCCGGACCGGGAGTGGCGCCGAACCTCCGTGCGTTCAACAACGCGTACGGGGTGCCGCAGAACGTGGTTCCTGCCGCACCCGGACAGGGACAGCAGTTCGACGTAGCGCCGGGGGACGAGAACGCGGACGTGAACGGCCGGACCTGGCTGGGCCGCTTCTACGATCTGGCGGTCGACGGACGCCTGCACGGGGCCCTGCTCAACCAGTTGCCGCAGGAGCAGCTGGGGCAGCCCCTTCCGGGGACAGCGCCTCCGCCGGGAACCAACATCCCCCCAGGGCTCGTGCAGTACCTGCCGCCGCCACCGTCTTGAGTTCCGCTCCACCGCAACGAGATCGGCCCCTACCCGTACGGGTAGGGGCCGATGTCGTCGATGGTCAGGCGGCGTCGGCGCCGCTGTCGGTCTCGGGCTTGCGATGCTTGCCGCCCGTGCTCTCGCTCGCACCCGCCTTGTCGCCGGCCGGCTTGCCCAGTCGGTGCTTCGGCGGAGTCGGTGCCTCACCGGTGCCGGTCTCGGCGCCGGTCTCCGCCTCGGACGTCGGCGCAGGCGTCGGCGCCGACTCCTGCGCGGGTGTGGTGTCCGTGCCCTTGGCCGAGTCCGTGCTCACCGACTCGTCCTTGGCGGCCTTCTTCGCGGCGATCCTTTCCTTCCACGTCTCCCTGTGGGGGGTGGCGTCGCTGGCTGTGTCGCCCTGATCCTGGGCGGCGGTCAACAGGTTGGGGGTTCCCCCGAGGACGTTCGTCGAAGACGACTCGACTGCAAGGAGATTGGGTGTCTCCTTCGCATTGGTGACCATGGCCGTCGCGCCGCCGCCGAAGACCTGCTGGATCAGGTCCTTGTCGTAGGCGATCTCGGACTTGATGGCGGCACCGATCCCGGGGAGGGCGACCTTGAGGTTGTTCTGGACCTGCGTGATGTAGGCCGGGATGTCGTCGGGCTTGTTCGCGGTGACGTAGGTGAGGATCGAGAACGGCAGCGACACCAGCTGGATTCCGGCGTTGACGGCCCTGCCGACCGCGATCGAGATGCTCGCGAAGTTGTGATACGGGGCGGTGAGCAGCTTGAGAACTGCCAGGCCCGAGTCGGTGGCGTCCGCCGCGACCGCGGGAGGCGCCGAGACGTTGTCCACCGCCGCTGTCGCCGTGTTCTGCGCGTTCCCTCCGAAGATCTGCTGGATCAGATCCCTGTCGTAGGCGATCTCGGATTTGATGGCGGCGCTGATCCCGGGGAGCGCGCCCTTGAGGTTGTTCTGGACCTGCGTGATGTAGCCAGGGATGTCGTCGGGCTTGTTCGCGATGATGTAGGTGAGGATCGAGAACGGCAGCGACACGAATTGGATTCCGGCGTTGACGGCCTTGCCCACCGCGATCGAGATGCTTGCGAAGTTGTGGTACGGAGCCGAGAGCAGCTTCAGCAGCAGCAACCCGGAGTCCTCACCCGAGAGTGACGCCATCGTGTCGACCGCGCCGGCCAGCGTGGCCGGGTCCGTGGGGGCTACGGAGGTGACGAGAGCCCGCGCCGAGGTTGGAAGCGGGTCGAAGGACGTCACCGATGCCGAGAGCTCCACGGGCATCGAGGATTGCGTGATGACGGAGTGGTGGGGAGTCGGGGTCATGGCCGGGGCCGCCAGGCAGGCTGCCGAGACGAGCGCCACGAGAGGTTTGCCAATGGACGAATGCATACGGTCGCCTTCGAAAGGGGTGTGAGGACGGTGGAAATGTACGGGGCGCGCACATGGTCAGCCGGAACGCTCAGCGGCACAAAGGTTCTGGCCAGTTGAACGGACGGTGACTTTCCTGGCAACGACCGTGTCCGTCGTCGACCTGTCAGTCCGGTGGCGGTGCGACCAGCGCGGTGGCCGCGGCAACCGCCGGTTCGGTGATGCCCGCGACGTCGCGTCCTTCCTCGACGAAGAACGCCGTCAGTTCCCGGAGGCCGCCGAGCAGGATCAGCGCGATCGGCGGCGATACCGGTGTCAGGCCGGCACGCTGGAAGCCCGGGTTCTCGGTCACTAGCACGAGCAGTTCGGTGAGATCGCTCATCACCTGCCGGTTGAGGGGCCGCGCCACCGCACCCAGGGCCGGGGCCTCGCGGATCCAGCACAGGGTGATCGCGGGCCGGGCCCGGATGTGCGCGACGTAGGCGTCGACGGCCGAGCGGATCTGGGTGTGCCAGTCGTCGTCGGGGACGACGGCGGCGCGGATGCCGGCGATGAGGTCACTGTTGTTGCGGCGCAGCAGTTCGATGAGGCACTGCTCCTTACCGGCGAACTGCTCGTAGAACGTGCGCTTCGACGTGCGCGCATGCCGAACGATGTCGGCCACCGTGGTGTCCCGGTAGCCGCGCTCGACGATGGAGGCGGTCAGCCCGTCGAGCAGACGGTCCACTGTCAGCACCGGCGTCTCGGTCATGTTCTCACCCTTGCGTTCCCCTGGTACCAACCGGTACCGTACCGGACATGACTGTGGTACACCGCAGTACCACGCCGCTGTCCGCGGCGCGGCTGCCACCGAGTCCCGCCATCCCCCGTTCCCTGCAGGGCCTCGCCTTCTCCGTCTCGCGCAAATGGACGGTGCGCCAGATCGCGCGCCGCTGCGGCGACGTGTTCACCATGACCATCCCCGTCTTCGGCCGCACCGTGATCGTCGCCGATCCCGGCCTGGCCAAACAGGTGTTCATGGCCAACCCCGACGAGGTCGTCAACATCCAGCCGAACCTGTCGCGGGTCCTCGGGCCGGGTTCGGTGTTCGCCCTCGACGGCACCGACCACCGGCTGCGCCGCAAACTGCTGACGCCTCCGCTGCACGGCAAGAGCATCAAGAACTACGAGCGCATCTTCGAAGAGGAAACCCGACGCGAAGCCGAGAGTTGGCCCGACGGTGAGCCTTTCGAGACACTCGAGCCGATGATGCGGATCACGCTGAACGTCATCCTGCGTGCGGTCTTCGGCGCGGACGGCGCGCATCTGGACGAACTGCGCCGCAGCATCCCGCCGTGGGTGACGCTCGGGTCGCGGCTGGCGGTGCTCCCGATGCCGTCGCGGACCTATGGCCGCTTCACCCCGTGGGGCCGGCTCGCGCAGTACCGCAAGCGTTACGACGAGATCATCGGCCGACTCATCGACGCCGTGCTGGCCGACCCGAACCTGGACACCCGCGACGACGTCCTCTCCCTGCTGCTGCGCAGCACCTACGAGGACGGTTCGACGATGTCGCGCCAGGACGTCGGCGACGAGCTGCTCACGCTGCTGGCCGCCGGCCACGAGACCACCGCCGCCACGCTGGGATGGGCCTTCGAACGCATCACGCGTCACCCCGAGGTGCTGTCGCGGCTGGCCGCCGAGGCCGACACCGACGACAACGAATACCGGCAGGCGACGCTCCTCGAGATCCAGCGCACCCGCACGATCATCGACTTCGCCGGCCGGCACGTGCAGGCGCCGGCCTTCGAGCTGGGCGACTGGGTGATCCCGCAGGGCTACTCGATCCTGGTGGCCATCGCGCAGATGCACCGCCGGACCGACGAGTTCCCGGACCCGGACCGCTTCGACCCGCAGCGCTTCGTCGGGCAGCGGCCGCCGACCTTCGCCCACATCCCGTTCGGCGGCGGCACGCGGCGATGCGTCGGCGCCACCTTCGCCAACGTCGAGATGGATGTCGTGCTGCGAACGGTGCTGCGGCACTTCGTGATCGAGCCGACGACCGCTGCTGCGGAGAAGTCGCACTTCCGCGGTGTCGCGCACACGCCAAAGGACGGCGGACGCATCGTGGTGCGCCGCCGCCCCTAGACGTCCGATCGCGTCAGACCTGGGTGCGCTTGGGCAGTTTCCAGCCCGGCCGCGGGAAATGGCAGGTGTAGCCGTTCGGGTAGTGCAGCAGGTAGTCCTGATGCTCCGGCTCGGCCTCCCAGAAGTCGGGTGCCGGGCTGACCTCGGTGACCACCTTGCCGGGCCACAGTCCCGAGGCGTCGACGTCGGCGATCGTGTCGAGTGCGACCTCGCGCTGCTCGTCGTCGACGTAGAAGATCTCGGATCGGTAGCTGCTCCCGACGTCGTTGCCCTGACGGTTCTTCGTCGTCGGATCGTGGATCTGGAAGAAGAACTCCAGCAGCGCGCGGTAGTCGGTTTGCGCCGGGTCGTAGACGATCTCGACGGCCTCGGCGTGACCCGGGTGGTTGCGATAGGTGGGGTGGTCGTTCTGGCCGCCCGTGTAGCCGACGCGGGTGGACACCACGCCGGGCTGCCTGCGGATCAGATCCTGCATGCCCCAGAAGCAGCCACCGGCCAGCACGGCCCGCTTGTATTCGCTCACGCTTGCTCCTCATCGGCGGTCGAGTTGTCAGTGTCGGTGAACAATCCACGGTACTGCCCGTATCCCTGCTCGGAGAGTTCGTCGAGGTGGACGAAGCGCAGCGCCGCGGAGTTGATGCAGTAGCGCAGTCCGCCGTCGGCGCGGGGGCCGTCGGTGAACAGATGCCCGAGGTGGCTGTCGCCGTGCGCGGAGCGCACCTCGGTGCGGATCATCAGATGCGAGAAGTCGCGCTTCTCGCGGACGTTGGCCTTCTCGATCGGCCGGGTGAAACTCGGCCAGCCGGTGCCGCTGTCGAACTTGTCGACCGAGGCGAACAGCGGTTCGCCGGAGACGACGTCGACGTAGATGCCGGGTTCGTGGTTGTCCCAGTACTCCCCGGTGAACGGCCGCTCGGTGCCGTTGCGCTGGGTGACGTGATACTGCTCGGGCGACAGGGCGTCGACCGCTTTCGGGTTCTTGTTGTACACCTTCGACATAGTGCTTCTGTAACGGTCTGGTCTGCGCATTTAATCCCGCCGGCCCTCGACAACAGCGGGTAGAACGTGTTCTAGTTCTTGTCGTGACGGGCAGTGCATTCTCGCGGGAGGAACTCGCGGACGCGTTCGCCGAGTTCGAGCGGACGGTCGACCGCGCGGCGACGACGCGCGACTGGGACCCCTGGGTCGAGCAGTACACCGACGACGTCCTCTACATCGAGCACGCGGCGGGCACGATGCGCGGACGCGAGGAGGTGCGACCGTGGATCTGGAACACGATGGAGACGTTCCCCGGTAACCACATGACGGCGTTCCCGTCGCTGTGGAAGGTGTTCGACCCCGACACCGGCCGCGTCATCTGCGAACTGGACAACCCGATGCGCGACCCGGGCGACGGGACCATCATCAGTGCCACCAACATCTCGATCGTCACCTACGCCGGTGACGGGAAATGGCGCCGCCAGGAGGACGTCTACAACCCGCTGCGCTTCGTCAAGGCGACCCTGAAGTGGTGCGCGAAGGCCCACGAGCTCGGCACCCTGCCCGACGAGGCGGCTGAGTGGATGGCCCGGGTGGGCAAGTGACGGGATCTTCTCCCGTCGCTCCGCTGGCCCCGGTGCTGGTGATCGGCGCCAACGGCTACCTGGGCAGCCACGTCACCCGCCAGCTGGTCGAGGCGGGGCGGGACGTGCGGGTGATGGTGCGCGAGGGCAGCAAGACCGTCGGCATCGACGACCTTCCGGTCACCCGGTTCACCGGGGACATCTGGAACGACGCGGTGCTCCGGAAGGCGATGACCGGCTGCGACGTCGTCTACTACTGCGTCGTCGACACCCGCGGCTGGCTGCGCGACCCGGCCCCGCTGTTCCGCACCAACGTCGACGGCACCCGCCACGTCGTCGACATCGCCACCGAGCCGGCCATCGCCGCCGGGCTGACGAAGTTCGTGTTCACCAGCAGCTATGTGACGGTCGGCCGCCGGCGCGGCCGCATCGCCACCGAGGACGACGTGATCACCGACGAGCGCGGGCTCACACCGTATGTGCGGTCCCGCCTGCAGGCGGAGAGGCTGGTGCTGGACTACGCCCGGAACCGGGGCCTGCCCGCGGTGGCGATGTGCGTGTCGACCACCTACGGCGCGGGGGACTGGGGCCGCACGCCGCACGGCGCGATCATCGCCGGCGCCGCGTTCGGCAAGCTGCCGTTCGTGATGGGCGGCATCGAGCTCGAGGCGGTGGGCATCGACAACGCCGCGCAGGCGCTGCTGCTGGCCGCCGAGAAGGGCCGCGTCGGTGAGCGGTATCTGATTTCGGAGAAGATGATCTCCAATGCCGAGGTGGTGCGGATCGCGGCCGAGGCCGCGGGAGTGCCGGCGCCGACGACGACGATTCCGCTCGCGGTGTCGTACGCCATGGCGGCGATGGGCAGCCTGAAGGGCCGGCTGACCCGAACCGACCAACGGTTGTCGCTGGGCTCGCTGCGCCTGATGCGCGCCGAGGCGCCTGTCGACTGTGCCAAGGCCAAGCGCGAGCTGGGCTGGCAGCCGCGACCGGTCGAGGAATCGATCCGGGAAGCGGCGACGTTCTGGGTGAACCTGCGCGCCGCCCGCCGGTAGGTCAGGCGGCCCGCGCCCGTACTCCGAGCACCGGCTGCCGCCGTCGCCCGTCGCAGAACGTCGCCGACCACGGCCACCGTCCCCGCCCGTCGGCCCAAACCGCCTGCAGCACCCGGATGGGTCGCTCGGCATGTCTCACCGCCCAGCCACAGTGCACGTCCGGGTGGTCCACCTCGACCAACTCGACGAGCGGGCCGTCCTGGATCGTCACGAGGTCGCCGGGATTCCACCGCACGCCCTTCCGGATCCCGACGGCCAGCGCCCCCAGAAGACGCAGCGACCGCGGCGCAGACACGCTGGTCACCAGCAGTTCGGGCAGGTTCTGAGCGGAGAGGCCCACGGTGTAGGCGAACGGCATCCGGGCCTCGACGTACTGCACCATCCACCCGTTGCGGCGCACCTTGCCCCGGACGACCTCCAGATAGTCCTGCCGGGTCGCGGTGGGGTGATCGCAGAGCCAACACATGCGCACAGCCTGCACCCGCACACCGACATCGCCGGTGCTGCCACAATCTGTCGGTGCGCAACGGTGAGATCTCCCATTGGTTCGACGGCCTGCCGACGCCGAGGGCGCCCCTGCCGGGCAGTCGCGACGCCGACGTGTGCATCGTCGGCGCCGGCTACACCGGACTGTGGACGGCGTACTACCTGAAGGAGGCCGACCCGAGCCTGCGCATCATCGTGCTGGAGGCGCGCTTCGCCGGGTTCGGCGCATCGGGGCGCAACGGCGGCTGGCTGTCGGGGCTCGTGCCCGGGGACCGCGAGCGGATGGCCCGTCAGTACGGCCGCGACGGGGTGGTGGCGTGGCAGCGTGCCCTCAACGAGGCCGTCGACGAGGTCATCGACGTGGCCGCCCGGGAAGGCATCGAGGCAGGCATCGTCAAGGGCGGGACGCTGGAGGTGGCCCGCAACCGCGCCCAGGCCGGCCGACTGGCCGCCGCGGCGGCGGCCGAGCGCAGCTGGCAGGTCGACGGTATCGAAGAGTTGTCCAGAGACGAAGCGGCGCAACGTATTCGGCTGAGCGACGTGGTGGCGGCCTACCACAACCCGCACTGCGCCCGGATCCAACCCGCCGCGCTGGTCCGCGGGCTGGCCGACACCGTCGCCGCGCTGGGCGTGGACATCTACGAACGCTCGCCGGTCCTCGAGATCGCGGCGGGACGGGCGGTCACGCCGCGCGGCACCGTCAGCGCGCCCGTGGTGCTGCGCGCCACCGAGGGATTCACCGCAGGCCTGCCCGGGCTCAAACGCCGCTGGCTGCCGATGAACAGTTCGATGATCGCCACCGACCCGATCCCGGCCGAGGTGTGGGACGAGATCGGCTGGCAGGGCCGGGAGACGCTCGGCGACACCGCCCACGGCTTCTTCTACGCGCAGCGCACGGTCGACGACCGCATCGCGATCGGCGGGCGCAGCGTCCCGTACCGGTTCGGCTCCCGCACCGACCGCGACGGCCAGGTGCCCGCGCGCACGATCGCGGCGCTGACCGCCACGCTGCGCACGGTGCTCCCGCAGGTGGCCGGCATCGGGATCGCGCACGGCTGGTGCGGGGTGCTCGCCGTGCCGCGCGACTGGGAGGCGACCGTCGACTTCGACCGGGGCAGCGGGCTCGGCTGGGCCGGCGGCTACGTCGGGCACGGCGTCACCGCCACCAACCTCGCCGCCCGCACGCTCGCCGACCTGGTGCTGGGCCGGGCGACGCCGCTGACAGAACTGCCGTGGGTGGGGCACCGGTCGAAGAACTGGGAGCCCGAGCCGCTGCGCTGGCTCGGTGTGCGCGGCATGTATCTGGCCTACAAGGCCGCCGACTGGCACGAGGGCCGGGGCCGTGCCCGGACCTCGCCCATCGCGGTGGTCGCCGACAAGATCGCCGGGCGCCCGCACTGAGCGTTCAATGGTGGGTATGACCGACCGACCTGTGCTCCAACCGTCCAGCACCCATCCGATCACCGTCGGGCCCACCGGCCGACACGTCGCCGTCCTGATCGACGGTGACGTCGTCGCCGAGACCGACGCCGCGCTGACCCTGGAGGAGGGGAGTTACCCGGCGGTGCAGTACATCCCGATCGCGGACGTCGCGCCGGACCGGCTGGTCCGCAGCGACACCACGACCTACTGCCCGTTCAAGGGCGACGCCGCCTACTACCACCTGCGCACCACCGGCGGCGGCACGGTCACCGACGCGGTCTGGACCTACGAGCAGCCCTATCCCGCGGTGGCCGCCATCGCCGGTCACGTGGCGTTCTATCCGGACAAGGCCGATGTCCGGGTGCAGCCCTAGGCTGTGCGCGTGCACAGTACGGCCAGCGTCGTGTTCGCCGGCCCGGCGAGCCCGGGGCTGACGCTCGCGCCGCTGCGCCGGGGCCGCGCCGACCCCTGCCATCACGACGCCGCCGACGGCGCGATCTGGCGCACCAGCCTGCTCGCGAGCGGTCCCGTCACCGCCCGCCTCACCCGGGACGCCGTCGACACCGTGAGCTGCGAAGCCTGGGGTCCCGGCGCCGCCGAGTTCACCGACACCCTGCCGGCGCTGCTCGGCGCCGACGACGACACCGCCGGGTTCGACCCGCAGGAACCGACGATCGCGCGTGCCTACCAGCGGGTGCCGCACCTCCGACTGGGCCGCACCGGGCGCGTGCTGGAGGCGCTGGTGCCGGCCGTACTCGAACAGCGGGTGCACGGCAAGGACGCCCGGCGCGCCTGGCGCCGGCTGGTCGGGAAGTACGGGGCCCCGGCGCCGGGGCCCGCTCCGGCCCACATGCGGGTGCCCCCGACGGCCGAGGCGTGGCGGCGCGTGCCGTCCTGGGAGTTCCACCTCGCCAATGTGGACCCGGGCCGGGCCCGCACCATCGTCGGCTGCGCGCAGCGGTCCGACGCGCTCGAACGTCTGGTGCGCCGGTCTCCCGAGGCGGCCCGGGCGGCGCTGATGACGCTGCCCGGTGTCGGGGTGTGGACGGCCGCCGAGACCGCCCAGCGCGCCTTCGGCGACGCCGACGCGCTCTCGGTGGGGGATTACCACCTGTCCACGATGGTGGGCTGGAGCCTGCTCGGTCACCCCATCGACGACGACGCGATGGTGGCGCTGCTGGCGCCCCTCGCGCCGCACCGGCACCGCGCGGTCCGGTTGCTGGAAGCCAGTGGGCTCGCGGTGAATCCGCGTTTCGGGCCACGCACCGCGATACCGAATCTGGCCGAAATGTGACGTCCGCCAAAGGGGATTATCGCGTCCAGTGCCCGGGTACACCTCGCGGGAACAACGCGAAGGAGCTCAACATGAGTGCATTCACCGTGCCCGGACTGTCCGACAAGCAGGGCGCCGAGGTGGCCGAACTTCTGCAGAAGGCGCTGAGCCGCTACAACGATCTGCACCTCACCCTCAAGCATGTGCATTGGAATGTGGTGGGGCCCAACTTCATCGGCGTCCACGAGATGATCGATCCGCAGGTGGAGCTGGTGCGTGGGTACGCCGACGAGGTCGCGGAGCGCATCGCGGCCCTCGGCGCGTCACCGCAGGGCACGCCGGGCGCCATCCAGAAGGATCGCACCTGGGACGACTACTCCGTCGGCCGCGACACGGTCCAGGCGCATCTGGCCGCGCTGGATCTCGTCTACATCGGGGTCATCGAGGACACCCGTAAGAGCATCGACAGGCTCGGGGAGCTCGACCCGGTCACCGAGGACATGCTCATCGGGCACGCGGGCGAACTGGAGAAGTTCCAGTGGTTCGTGCGCGCGCACCTGGAGAACGCGGGCGGTCAGCTCGCCAACGAGGGCGCCAGCACCGAGAAGAGCGCGGCCAGTAAGGCCAAGAAGAACTCCTGACGCCGCGTCGTCAGTGCTCCGGGGTTCCGCCGGGGAGCGCGTCGTCACGCACAGGGCGTTCGGCGAGTTCCTCGGCGGTGCCGAACAGGTATGGGTAGGCGACGCCCGCGATCGCCGCACCGACCAACGGCGCCACCCAGAACACCCACAGCTGCGCCGGAGCGCCGTCGGCGTTGAAGAAGGCGACGCCGGTGGAGCGGGCCGGGTTCACCGAGGTGTTGGAGATCGGGATCGAGATCAGGTGGATCAGCGTCAGCGTCAACCCGATCGACAGCCCCGCGAAACCCTTGGGTGCGCGATCGTCGGTAGAGCCGAGGATGACCAGCAGGAACACGAAGGTCAGCAACACTTCGGCGATGAGCACCGCCACCAGCGAGTAGCCGCCGGGCGAGTGGGCGCCGTACCCGTTGGCCGCCATGTTGCCCGTCGCTGAGAAGCCCGCGCGCCCGCGGGCGATCGCATAGATTGCCGCGCCTGCGGCCAGTCCGGCGACCACCTGCGTGATCCAGTAGCCGGGCAACGCCTTCCATTCGACCCGCTTGGCCAGCGCCGCGCCCAATGTCACCGCGGGGTTGAAGTGGCCGCCGGAGATCGTGCCGAAGGCGTAGACCCCGGTGAGCACCGTCAGCCCGAACGCGAGAGAGACGCCGACGAAGCCGATCCCCAGGGAGACGCCGTCGTCGGACAGGAACTTGGCGGCGAAGACGGCGCTGCCACACCCGCCGAACACCAGCCAGAACGTTCCGATGAATTCCGCTGCGAGCCGGTGCAGCATCGTCGGTGGACGCATCGTGGGCCCCTTCCGCTCGGTGGTGGGATCCACGGTGACATCCCGCGGTGCGCACCGGGTTCGGCGTGTCCGAACTGATGCGTTAGCGCAACGGCGGCTCCACCGCAGGTCAGCGGTAACCGGTCAGCCGCGCCAGCAGCGCGGTCCGGCCGTCGGCGCCCACCGCCGTAGCCTCGGCCACCCCGCTGCCGCGGCCGGCGTGCAATGCCCTGGCGAGGTAGTGGGCCTCCCCGCCTCCGTGGAAGGGACGCAGGAAGTTCACCCGCAGCGACGCGGTGTGGAACGCGGCGCCCGCGGCCCGGTGCAGCGCCGCGGCCCCGACCAGCTCGAGCCCGGTCGACGACACCCCGCCGTGCACGGCGCCCACCGCGTTGTTCAGCACGGGATCGTCGTTCTGTGTCAAAGCGCTTCCAGCACTGCCTGTTTCAGCGATATCGACGGCCATCAGGTCGGCCAGCCGATGGCCGGGCCGTGGTCCCGACGCGGCGTCAGGCCAGGTGACGAGATCCGCGGGGGCGGCGATGTAGAACGAGCGCACCGTCGCGGTGGCCACGACGACGTCCCGAACGCTCAGGTCGCAGAGCGCGAGAGCGGTGCCGCTCTTCTGCCCGAAGGGGCGTGCGACACCGACCACCGGCACATCGGGTGCGGCCGCGATGGCCTCCGCGGCGCCGGGGGCGAACTCCACGGCCAGCTCGCTGGACACCGTCCATTCCCCGGTGCCGCGCCGCAGATGGTTGACGACGCCGCCGATGTGGTCGACCAGCATGGCCAGCGGAGCGACGGTGGCCTCACCGGTGCACGGGTTGGTCAGACCGGCCACCGGGATCGACGCCACACAGCGGTCCGCGCCTTCGCGGGTGGTGTCGATGCCGAAGCGGCCCAGCGGGGTGTTCAACGGATGGGGCACCCCTGCAGCCTGACGGCCCCGCCCCCACGTCGGTACCCCTTGGGGGTATGCCCACACGGGAGGCCGATCGGGGCCGGCTCGCTCCGCGAGCACGAATTGAGCTGTGCATCAACGCTATCGGGCACGCATACCGCCGACGGATCACCGGCACCTCCGGCGCTGCGGTTTGCTCGGCCCCGACATGGCCGCTCTCAGCGGGCGGCAGGGGAATTCTAAGAATCCGACGAGGCTTTCTGCAAATGCCAGACGGTCCTTTAGCGCACTACACGGCCATTTCTCCGGTGAGTAGCAAATTCCTACCCGAGGGGTGGGCTGTCTGTGATCTGCCTCTCATCCGGACCCCGGAGTTGTTGCCGGGGTGAAAGATCGCTCACGGCAACGTTATTCGACTGTGATCTGACGGCGGCCCGCGTCGACGCCCCATTCGTCCGGCGAACTGGCTTAGGGTGCACTAAGTTGGCATGTCAGGGGCCCTTTGTCATATCGTTTTCACCACTTGTGGCGCGTGGAAAAAGGGCCGTCGTTCAGTGCTGCACGAAGGTCCCTCCGCCGCCGCCCCGGCTAACGCTCTCGTCAACGGTTGCCGTTCGTGAACGCTCCGCCGAGGTCTGTGAAGAAATAAGGTAGGTGGGAATGGCGCCCAGTCCACAGGGCCTGTACAACCCCGCGTTCGAGCACGACGCGTGCGGCGTGGCGATGGTGGCCGACATGCACGGACGCCGCAGCCGCGACATCGTCGAGAAGGCCATCACCGCGCTGCTCAACCTGGAGCACCGAGGCGCACAGGGCGCCGAGCCGAACACCGGCGACGGTGCGGGCATCCTGCTCCAGGTGCCGGACGAGTACTTCCGTTCGGTCGTGGACTTCGACCTTCCCGAACCGGGTAGCTACGCCACCGGCATCGCTTTCCTGCCGCAGTCCTCGAAGGACGCCGCGACGGCGTGCGAGTCGGTCGGCAAGATCGCCGAAGCCGAGGGTCTGCGGGTGCTCGGCTGGCGCGAGGTGCCCACCGACGAATCCTCGCTGGGCGCTCTGGCCCGCGACGCGATGCCCACGTTCCGGCAGGTCTTCCTCGCCGGCGCCTCCGGCATGGACCTCGAGCGGCGCGCCTACGTCGTGCGCAAGCGCGCCGAACACGAACTCGGCACCAAGGGGCCCGGTCAGGACGGCCCCGGCCGCGAGACGGTGTACTTCCCAAGCCTTTCCGGTCAGACGTTCGTCTACAAGGGCATGCTGACCACGCCGCAGCTCAAGGCGTTCTACCTCGACCTGCAGGACCAGCGGCTCACCAGCGCGCTCGGCATCGTGCACTCCCGGTTCTCCACCAACACATTCCCGTCCTGGCCGCTGGCCCACCCGTTCCGCCGGGTGGCCCACAACGGTGAGATCAACACCGTCACCGGCAACGAGAACTGGATGCGCGCCCGCGAGNGCCTGAGCGCGATCGCCATCGTGCACAGCCGCTTCTCGACGAACACGTTCCCGTCCTGGCCGCTGGCCCACCCGTTCCGCCGGGTGGCCCACAACGGTGAGATCAACACCGTCACCGGCAACGAGAACTGGATGCGCGCCCGCGAGGCACTGATCAACACCGACGTGTTCGGGTCGGGCCAGGATCTCGACAAGATCGTGCCGGTGTGTACCCCCGGGGCCTCGGACACCGCCCGCTTCGACGAGGTGCTCGAGCTGCTCCACCTCGGTGGCCGCAGCCTGCCCCACGCCGTGCTGATGATGATCCCGGAGGCCTGGGAGCGCCACGAGTCGATGGACCCGGCGCGCCGGGCGTTCTACCAGTACCACGCGTCCCTGATGGAGCCCTGGGACGGCCCGGCGTCGGTGTGCTTCACCGACGGCACCGTCATCGGCGCGGTGCTGGACCGCAACGGGCTGCGCCCGTCACGCATCTGGGTCACCAGCGACGGACTGGTCGTGATGGCGTCGGAGGCCGGCGTCCTCGACGTCGACCCGGCCAAGGTCGTGCAGAAGATGCGGCTGCAGCCCGGCCGGATGTTCCTGGTCGACACCGCGCAGGGCCGGATCGTCTCCGACGAGGAGATCAAGGCCGAGCTGGCCGCCGAGCATCCGTACCAGGAGTGGCTCGACGCCGGGCTGTTCCAGCTCGAGGAGCTGCCGCCCGGCGACTACGTGCGGATGCCGCACCACCGCGTCGTGCTGCGGCAGCAGATCTTCGGCTACACCTACGAGGAGCTCAACCTGCTGGTCGCGCCGATGGCGCGCACCGGCGCCGAGGCGCTGGGCTCGATGGGCACCGACACCCCGATCGCCGTGCTCTCGTCGCGGCCCCGGGTGCTCTACGACTACTTCCAGCAGCTGTTCGCGCAGGTCACCAACCCGCCGCTGGACGCGATCCGGGAAGAGGTGGTCACCAGCCTGGCCGGCACCGTCGGCCCGGAGGGCGACCTGCTCAACCCCGACGCCGAGTCCTGCCGCCAGATCGCGCTGTCGCAGCCGATCCTGCGCAACGCGGAGCTGTCGAAGCTGATCTGCGTCGACCCCGACCACGAGATCCGCGGACACAAGCACGGCATGCGGGCCGCGGTGATCCGCTGCCTGTACCCCGTCAACCGCGGCGGCCAGGGCCTCAAGGAAGCCTTGGACAACGTGCGCGCGAAGGTCTCGGCCGCCATCCGCGACGGCGCCCGCATCATCGTGCTCTCCGACCGCGAGTCCAACGAGCAGATGGCGCCGATCCCGTCGCTGCTGTCCGTCGCCGCGGTGCACCACCATCTGGTCCGGGACCGGACCCGCACCAAGGTCGGCCTCGTCGTGGAGGCCGGTGACGCCCGCGAGGTGCACCACATGGCGTGCCTGGTCGGCTTCGGCGCCGCCGCGATCAACCCGTACATGGCCTTCGAGTCGATCGAGGACATGGTCGACCGCGGCGTCATCACCGGCATCAGCAGCGACCAGGCCAAGGCCAACTACGTCAAGGCCGCCGGCAAGGGCGTGCTCAAGGTGATGTCGAAGATGGGCATCTCCACGCTGGCGTCCTACACCGGCGCGCAACTGTTCCAGGCCATCGGCATCAGCCAGAAGCTGCTTGACGAGTACTTCACCGGGCTGTCCTGTCCGGTCGGCGGTATCGATCTCGATGACATCGCCGCCGACGTCTCGGCCCGCCATACGCTGGCCTACCTCGACCGTCCCGACGAGTGGGCGCACCGCGAACTCGAGGTCGGCGGTGAGTACCAGTGGCGTCGCGAGGGCGAATACCACCTGTTCAACCCCGACACCGTGTTCAAGCTGCAGCACTCCACCCGCACCGGTCAGTACGAGGTGTTCAAGGAGTACACGAAGCTCGTCGACGACCAGAGCGAACGGATGGCCTCGCTGCGCGGGCTGCTCAAGTTCCGTGAGGGCGAGCGCCCGCCGGTGCCGATCGACGAGGTCGAACCGGCCACCGAGATCGTCAAGCGGTTCTCCACCGGCGCGATGAGCTACGGCTCGATCTCCGCCGAGGCGCACGAGACGCTGGCGATCGCGATGAACCGTCTTGGCGGACGGTCGAATTCGGGTGAGGGCGGCGAGGCGGTCTCCCGTTTCGACCGTGACGAGAACGGTGACTGGCGGCGCAGCGCGATCAAGCAGGTCGCCTCCGGCCGGTTCGGCGTCACCAGCCACTACCTGACCAACTGCACCGACATCCAGATCAAGATGGCCCAGGGCGCCAAACCCGGTGAGGGTGGCCAACTCCCGGGGCACAAGGTGTACCCGTGGGTGGCCGAGGTGCGGCACTCCACGCCCGGCGTCGGGCTGATCTCCCCGCCGCCGCACCACGACATCTACTCGATCGAGGATCTCGCACAGCTGATCCACGACCTGAAGAACGCCAACCCGCAGGCACGGGTGCACGTGAAGCTGGTCTCCGAGAACGGCGTGGGAACGGTCGCGGCCGGTGTGTCCAAGGCGCACGCCGACGTCGTGCTGATCTCCGGGCACGACGGCGGCACCGGCGCCACCCCGCTGACGTCGATGAAGCACGCGGGCGCGCCGTGGGAGCTCGGCCTGGCCGAGACCCAGCAGACGTTGCTGCTCAACGGACTTCGCGACCGCATCGTGGTGCAGGTCGACGGACAGCTCAAGACGGGCCGCGACGTCGTCGTCGCCGCGCTGCTGGGCGCCGAGGAGTTCGGGTTCGCCACCGCACCGCTGGTGGTGTCCGGCTGCATCATGATGCGCGTCTGCCACCTCGACACCTGCCCCGTCGGCGTGGCCACCCAGAACCCCGTGCTGCGCCAGCGCTTCAACGGCAAGCCGGAGTTCGTCGAGAACTTCTTCCTGTTCATCGCCGAGGAAGTCCGCGAACTGATGGCGCAGTTGGGCTTCCGCACCGTCAACGAGATGGTGGGCCAGGTGGGCGCGCTCGACACCGCGCGGGCCGCCGAGCACTGGAAGGCCCACAAGCTGGACCTCGCACCGGTGCTGCACGAGCCGGACTCGGCGTTCATGAACCAGGACCTGTACTGCAGTTCCCGTCAGGATCACGGTCTAGACAAGGCGCTCGACCAGCAGCTGATCGTGCAGTGCCGCGAGGCGCTGGACTCCGGCTCCCCGGTGCGTTTCTCGACGAAGATCGCCAACGTCAATCGCACCGTGGGCACGATGCTCGGCCACGAGGTCACCAAAGCCTATGGCGGCCAGGGTCTCCCGGACGGAACGATCGACATCACCTTCGAGGGCTCGGCCGGCAACAGCTTCGGCGCGTTCGTGCCCAAGGGCATCACGCTGCGCGTCTACGGCGACGCCAACGACTACGTCGGCAAGGGCCTGTCGGGTGGACGCATCGTGGTGCGCCCGCCGGACGGTGCGCCGGCCGAGTACGTCGCCGAGGACAACATCATCGCCGGCAACGTCGTGCTGTTCGGCGCGACCAGCGGCGAGCTGTTCCTGCGCGGTCAGGTCGGCGAACGGTTCGCGGTCCGCAACTCCGGCGCCCACGCCGTCGTCGAGGGCGTCGGTGACCACGGGTGCGAGTACATGACCGGCGGACGGGTGGTCATCCTGGGCCCCACCGGGCGTAACTTCGCCGCGGGCATGTCCGGCGGCATCGGCTACGTGTACGACCCCGACGGCGCGCTACCCGACAACCTCAACGCCGAGATGGTCGCGCTCGAGAGCCTCGACGACGACGACGTCGAGTTCCTGCGCGGCATGATCACCGCGCACGTCGACGCCACCGATTCTGCGGTGGCACAACGGATCCTGGCCGACTGGGACACCCAGCTCGGTCACTTCACCAAGGTGATGCCGCGCGACTACAAGCGTGTGTTGCAGGCCATCGCCGATGCGGAACGCAACGGAGACGATGTGAACGAGGCGATCATGGCGGCCGCAAGTGGCTGATCCGCGCGGTTTCATGAAGTACACCCACCGCGAGACCCCGCCGCGGCGGCCCGTCGATCTCCGGTTGCGGGACTGGAAAGAGGTCTACGAGGACTTCCCCGAGGATCACCTGCAGGTCCAGGCGTCGCGGTGCATGGACTGCGGAATTCCTTTCTGCCACAACGGCTGCCCGTTGGGGAACCTGATCCCGGAGTGGAACGACCTGGTTCGGACCGACCGCTGGCGCGACGCCATCGAGCGGTTGCACGCGACCAACAACTTCCCGGAGTTCACCGGGCGGCTGTGCCCGGCGCCGTGCGAGGGGTCGTGTGTGCTGGGCATCAATCAGGATCCCGTGACCATCAAGCAGGTCGAGGTCGAGATCATCGACAGGGCCTTCGCCGAAGGCTGGGTCGTGCCGCTGCCTCCGGACCGGCTGACGGGCAAGAAGGTGGCCGTCGTCGGATCGGGACCCGCGGGACTTGCTGCGGCCCAACAGCTCACCCGGGCCGGCCACGACGTCACGGTGTTCGAGCGCGACGACCGCATCGGCGGGCTGCTGCGGTACGGCATCCCCGAGTTCAAGATGGAGAAGCGCCACATCGACCGGCGCCTGGAGCAGATGCGGGCCGAGGGCACGCAGTTCCGCACCGGCGTCAACGTCGGGGTCGACATCACGGCCGCGCAGCTGCGCTCCGAGTTCGATGCCGTCGTGCTGGCCGGAGGCGCCACCGCCCGTCGCGACCTGCCGATCCCCGGCCGCGACCTGGCGGGCATCCACCAGGCGATGGAGTACCTGCCGTGGGCCAACCGCGTCCAGCTCGGCGACCCGGTCGTCGACGACGACGGCCAGCCGCCGATCACGGCCAAGGGCAAGAAGGTCATCATCATCGGCGGCGGTGACACCGGCGCCGACTGTCTGGGCACCGCGCACCGTCAGGGTGCCGAGCACGTGCACCAGTTCGAGATCATGCCGCGCCCGCCGGAGACCCGTGCCGATTCCACCCCGTGGCCGACGTACCCGCTGATGTACCGCGTGACCTCCGCGCACGAGGAGGGTGGCGAACGGGTCTACTCGGTGAACACCGAGGAGTTCTACGGCGAGGACGGCCGCGTGACGGGGCTGCGCGGCTACGAGGTCGAGATGAAGGCCGGCAAGTTCGAGAAGGTCGAGGGCACCGACTTCGACATGGACGCCGACCTGGTACTGCTCGCGATGGGATTCACCGGCCCCGAGCGGGAAGGCCTGCTGACCGACCTCGGTGTCGAGATGAACGAGCGCGGCAACGTGGGGCGTGACTCGGTGTTCGCCACCTCGGTGCCCGGCGTCTACGTCGCCGGCGACATGGGGCGCGGGCAGTCGCTGATCGTCTGGGCGATCGCGGAGGGCCGCGCGGCCGCGTCGGCAGTCGATAAGTACCTGATGGGACACACGGCGCTGCCGGCGCCGATCAAGCCGACGGCCGTCCCTCAGCGCTAGGCACATTCGACGCTCGATCACCGAGCGCGCACAGGCGGTTGCGATCGCATCGATTTCACAACCGTGACGGCACGCTCGGTGCACGAGACGGTCGCAGCACGGTTTCGGCGCGTTAACACACGTCACTCCAGTCACACCAGAAACAGCATATTTTTATTCGGCGTGCCTCCAACTGTTTGCCAGCAGTCAGGTATCTAATGACTCGGTGAGGGCGCTGCGGTAAGGTGGCTCCCCGGTTCAGCTATTGACATACCGCAGGAGTTTCACCGTGTACATCAACCCGATTACCCGGACGCGGATGGGGCGAATGGCCTGGTCATTGTTCCGCCACCCCGTCAAGAGCCGCACTTTTCCCGCCAAGGCGGAACGGCTGATCACCGCCGACGAGCTCGTGCGATACGGCTACTAGCGAATTCTGTCGCTCCCGTAGGCGCCCTCCGGACGCTGTCAGAGCTCACTTTTGCCGGCCGTTATCGTTCCGTGACCGTCAGCGGTCTTTGCTGAGCAGCCCCGAATCGCGGATGGTCTCGGCCAGCGGCTCGAGCACCGCGGGATCGTAGGGCGGCGGCAGGTAGACGATCGCGAGATCGAGGCCCTCGGCGCCCAGCGCGATGCAATCCTCGATGACGCGGCGGTAGTTGCGGTCCTCGCCGAGGCGGACGTGCGCCGACAGCAGGATCTCCTTCGGGTCGCGACCCACGTCGGCGCAGTGCCGGGCGAGCACGTCGCGCTTGCGGGCGAACTCCTCGGGGGTGCCGCCGACGAAGTTCCAGTGGTCGGCGTACTGGGCGGTGATCCGCAGCGTGCGCTTCTCGCCGTTCCCGCCGATGCAGATGGGCGGATGGGGCTGCTGCGGTCCCTTCGGCTCGTTGCGTGCGTCCTTGAGCTGGTAGTAGTGGCCGTCAAAGGTGGTGGTCTCCTGCGAGAGCAGGCCCTTGAGCACCTGGCAGGCCTCCTCGAAGCGGTCGAAGCGCTCCTTGATGCTGCCGAGCTCGATGCCGTACGCGCCGGACTCCTCTTCGTTCCAGCCGGCGCCGATCCCCAGTTCCAGCCGGCCGTCAGAGACGATGTCCAGCGCCGAGGCCATGTTCGCGAGGACGGCGGGGTGCCGGTAGTGGATACCGGTGACGAGCACCCCGACCCGCAGCCGGGTGGTGGCCTGGGCCAGCGCGGTGAGCGTCACCCACCCCTCCAGGCAGGGGCCGGTCGAGTCGGAGAAGATCGGATAGAAGTGGTCGAAGGTCCAGCCGGACTCGAAGACGTCGATGTCGTCGGCGGCCTTCCAGACCGCCAGCATGTCGGACCAGGTGGTGTTCTGCGGCGAAGTCTTGAATGCGAATCTCACTTCTTCGACTCTAGAACGATGACTTCGCGGCCGCCGATTGGTCGGTACGGACATGATCGACATGACCTCGGCGTGTGCGGGCACCGCCGACCTTCTGCACAACGTCCGCGACGAGCACCTGACGGGGCGAACCCCCTGCGCCGACATGAGCGTGGCGGCCCTGGTGTCGCACCTCGGCGGCCTGGCGGCGGCCTTCACCGCGGCGGCGGACAAGCGGTACGGCGAGCTGACCGACAACCCGCCGGAGGTCAGTGAGGATCTCGAGACGGATTGGCGCGCTGCCTACCCCGACCGGCTTCAGGCGATGGCCGCCGCGTGGCGTGAACCGTCGGCATGGGAGGGCATGTCCCGTGCGGGCGGCGTCGACTTCCCCGCGGACGTCGGCGGGCTGATCGCGCTGACCGAGGTGGTCGTCCACGGCTGGGACCTCGCCCGGGCGACGGGGCAGCCGTACTCCGTCGACGACACCGTCTTGGAGGCGGTGCTGCCGCACGTCACGACGTTCGCCGAGGGGCCACCGGTCGAGGGGTTGTTCGACGCGCCGGTGCCGGTCGCCGATGAGGCGCCGCTGCTGGACCGGGTGGTCGCGCTCACCGGCCGGGACCCGGGCTGGACGCGATAGGGGCTCAGTGCGGCCGGCTGCTCACATGGGTGCGGGCGTGTTCGACCGCCTCGTCGAGGGTGTCCACGAGATGGTTTTCGTGGCGCAGAGATTCGAAGACACCGACGTTCTCCAGCAGCGCCGAGTGTTCCTCCCGTACCCCCTTGATGATGACCGTGATGCCGCGGGATTCCAGCTCGGCGCAGATCTGGGCCAGCGTGTTCGCGCCCGTGGCGTCGAGCATGCCCAGTTGAGACATCCGGATGATGACCACCGACGTATGCGGATGGTCGGCGTCCACGATCGCCGTCGAGATGCGGTCGGCCACCCCGAAGAACATCGCGCCGTCCAGCCGCAGCAACGCGATCTCCTCGTCACCGGGCTCAGCCGGGCCGGGCAGGTCCTCGCGCACCACGCTGCTGCGCCGCGCCACGCTGCGGAGCGCGAAGAACGCGGCGACGACGATGCCGATCTCGACCGCGTTGATCAGATCGAAGCAGACGGTGACCGCCGCGGTCAGAATGAACGTCAGGGCATCAGATCGTGTGGAGCACAGAATCTTTCGTATCGTCGACGCGGAGATCATCCGGAACGAGGTGACCATCAGCACGCCGGCCAGCGCGGACAGCGGGATCGCCGACACCGGCCCGGTGGCCAGGTAGACGACGCCCAGCAGCACCAGCGAGTGCACGATCGCCGACACGCGGGTGCGGGCGCCCGACCTGACATTCACCGCGGTGCGGGCGATCGCTCCGGTCGCGGGCATTCCGCCGAAGAGGCCCGAGGCCACCGACGCCAGCCCCTGCCCGACCAGCTCGCGGTCGGGGTCGTACGGACCGGTCGGTGACATCGTCGCGGCGACCCGCGCGGACAGCAGTGACTCGATGGCCGCCAGCGCGGCGATGGCCAGCGCCGCGCCCAGGAGGTCACGCAGGGCACCGGCGTCGGCGTGGGGGAGAACCGGGGCGGGCAGCTGGGCGGGGAGTTCTCCGATGGTGGCGACCGGTAGTCCCAGTGCGACGACGAGCACCGTCGCGGTCACGACCGCCGCGAGCGATGCGGGAACACCGCGGTGCAGCCGCGGCAGGATCGTCATCAGGAGGGCGACGAACGCCACCACGCCCAGCGTTCGCGTCGCGTGGCTCCAGTCGACATGGGAGACGACGTTCCATGCGGTGGTCAGCGTGCGTTCGCCGGCGGTGCCGGTGGCGCCGAACGCCGCGGGAACCTGCTGCAGGAAGATGATGGCGGCGATGCCAAGGGTGAATCCCTCGATCACCGGCCACGGGATGAACGTCACCGCACGTCCCAGGCCCGTGACTCCGGCGGCGAGGACCAGCAGTCCGGCCAGCACGGTGACCAGTGCGACGCTGCCGAGCCCGTGCGCGACGACGATCGGCGCCAGCACGACGGCCATCGCGCCGGTGGGGCCTGACACCTGAACGTTCGATCCGCCGAACACGGCGGCGACCAGCCCGGCGACGACGGCGGTGATGAGCCCCGCGGCCGCGCCGACCCCGGAGCTGATCCCGAACGCCAGCGCCAGCGGGAGGGCGACGACGCCCACGGTGATGCCGGCCAGGATGTCGCGCCGCCATGAGCGCGGCAGGTCCGCGTAGTCGCCGCGACCCGGGAGTAGGCGGGCGATCATCGGGGTTCGCCGAGTGGAGGCAACGAGTCGAGCGCGTCGAGCTGATGGCGTTGTCCGCCAAGGGTATCGGCGAGGAAGGTACGGGCGATCACCAGCAGTTCGGCGATCTTGGGGTGGGCCAATTCGTAGATCACCGCGTTGCCGACGCGGTGTCCCGTGACGACGTGGTGGCGTTTGAGAACCGCGAGGTGCTGGGAGAGCAGGGTGGGCTCGATGTCGGCCTGGGCGAGGATCTCGCTCACCGGCGTGGGCCGACCGCTGGCCGAGAGGATCTCGAGCACACGGATGCGGGCGGGGTGGGCCAGTGCCTTGAAGAGATTGGCCTTGGTCTCGTACAGCGGGCGCTGCTCGCCGGTGGGGAAGCGGTCGGGCATGGTGAACCTAGCGGATTGATGGATTGAATGAATTCTCAAGTGCATGGTACGGCATCCGTTGGCCGCCCGGGATCGCGCTCTCTGACGGTGACGCGTCAGGGCGCGACGAGCGACGTCAATTCGGTCCCGTCGTCGGACAATTGAACGAGCGTGGTGTTGATGCGCCAGACATCGCGCCACACCCCTGGCGCGGAGCTGATCACCCACAGCCGTTCGCAGGTGTCCAGATCCGTGGCCTCGGTGTCGAGTCCGATCGTCTGGTTGCCGTCCCGAGTCACCGCTACGCGACCGTCGTACCCTAGGTACCCGAAGTCCAGGTCGAGGTTGGTGCATCTCTTGCCCCACGAGCCGGAGCGGGTGTCGTACTGAGCCCAACCTCGGGTGGAGAACTCACTGGCATTGATGATCAGTCGGGATCCGATGAACCTGACCGGCCCACCAGAATCCTTGGGTGCGGCGAAGACCAGCTCACCGCGTGGAGTGATGGCCACCCAGCCGTGACTGACGTCGTGGACAGAGATGATGGGCAGGTCGAAGAAGCCCTTGGTGGTGGGGAATTGACCGACAACGGGTCGTGGGGCGCTCCGATTGCCGTTGTCGTCGAAGAGTTGGATCTCGTCGTCGCCATTCGATGCGATGCGCGCACCGAAGCCTCCGGGATAGAGGAGGGTGTCCTGCTGCTCGGCGCCGGCGGGCACGTGCGGTCTGATGACACGACCGTCGGACAGCGAGAACACGATCTTGCCGAAAGATCCTCTGCCGGAGGTGGTCTGAAATCCCAGACCAGGGGGATCGGTATCCAGAGTGTTGAGATACTTCGGTGACGCATCGCCTGCCCCGGGGACGAACCAGGTGGTATTCGCCCTCGGTCCGACACCGTAGACACCTTGGTCAACGGTCTGGGCGACAGCGTAGATACCGACCTGTTCGACGTTGAGGTCGTTCGGTTGGACGTCGAGATCGGTCGGACCGGTGTACGTCACCACCCCGGTATGGGAGTCGATGACCCATGCCGTCCGGTTCGCGAGTTCACTTGTCAGGCAGAGAACAGCGTCTGGGCCGTTGAGGAAGCATTCGGGTCTGGATCCGGTGTTGAGTTGTATTGCGGGGAACAAGCGCTGTCCGTCGGACACGTCGACCCCGGCGAGCCACCACTCGGTGGGGCTACCCAAGGTTCTCGCGAGGAGGAACGCTCGATCGCCGATGTTCCCGATGAGCGGACGGGAGTGAATCGGCATGTCGTCGGTGGAGAATCGGATGCCCTCGGGCAGGCTCAGATCGGCGGCGCCAAGACGCCAACCTGACACCGGACGCACGGACATCGACGACTTCAGGACGATCTGGTTCGAGGGCTGCCAGCTGACACGTGGACCGAATGAACTGTCACTCTTCGAATCTCGCCAGTAGATCACCCCGATCACGGTGATGACCACTCCGATGGTGATAAGGGCTGCGATGGCGAACGGCCAGCGCGATCGCTTGCGGAGGTTTGGCTCCTCGTCAGTCATTCTCTCCCACGTAGCCCAACGAGGGGGTATTCGTCGACCGGATGGATGTGCCATCATTCGTCGCTGACGTGACACGACGCGAGCACCTTCACCCGCTCGGTGGCAAGCGTGCTGGGTGAGGGGAAACCCAGATTGCGTTCGAGAATGCTGGCGGTGTGCGCGGGATCGTGTCCTTTTAGTCGCATGAGCGCAGCGACGATCGTATGGATACCGGCGCGAGCCTGCATTTGCGCCAGTGAGGCGATGAGGACAACCTCTGCGCCGAGTTCGGCCTCAGTCATGGAAATGTCGGGCGCGAGCTCGACTCGCAGGATCTGGCCGTTCAGCAGAACGGTCACGGCGACCGAGCCAGACGGATTGGCTGCAGTGAACAGTGCCGTTTGCACCAAGTCCTCGTCGGGAAAGGTAGATGGTCTGTACATGTCGAGCGCGGAAAGAACGGATGTGTCGGTGCAGTGGTCGAGGACCGGTTCACCTGGCGTGTCATCCCAGGAGACGTTCATGGGTCAGCCGGCCTTCCTTGTCACGATCGGCACTGCTGGCCAATGGACTGTCCCGCGAGGTAATCGGCGTTCTTGTAGTTTGAAGCCGCTGTGGTCAGCTTCGCGGACAGGTCCTCCGACCTTCGAAAGAGGCTGAGTCCGAGTGACTGTCGCGCCTCGTCGGCAGTCGCCAACGCTTCGCTTGTGAGTGCACAGATGACTCCATGGGTCGCTGTGATCCTGGAGGACGCGCCGGCAACGGCACGGTTCGCGCCTGTGAACTGATCGGCGGCTCGCGACTGCTGCTCAGCCAACTCATCGATATGGTCTGTCAACACTCTGAGGTTGACTTCGGCATTGGTCAACGGTTTTCGGCTTTCTTGACGTTCTTCCGATCGATCGGTTCGGGCGCGCGCCCTGTGCTCTGGCCCGTGAATCCGGCGCGGTCCGCGGGAGCCGCAGCTGCACCGGGTGGCGCCGCGGTCGGTTTCGGCGTCGCCGGCACTGATATTCGCGGAGCCTTTGGTTGCGGGGGTGAAGTCCCGGTACGCGGTGGAGCGCCTGCCGAGGGGTGCGACGGGGCGGCACTGTAAGGCGTCGCAGGAGGGCCCCACGGAGGATCTGCGTCCGGAACTTTGTAAGTGTCTTGTTCGGCGATCCGTTGAGGTAGCTGAGCGAGATCATCGGACTGTTTGATCAGGGCACCGCACGGGCCAGCCAGTTCTGGCGTTGCTTCCGCTGCACGATCTTCGTCGGCAACAGCGGCGATTGCCTCGAGGTAAGCGCGCTCTGCTCGTCGAATACCCAAGGCATTCTCCGCAGAATTCTTGACCAGGATCGCCACCGTGCCATTGGTTGTCGCCATCGCGGCTGCCGCCGTGGCGATGTCCGCTGCGGCCTTGGCAGCCGCCATGCCGGGGACGAAGTTCATCCACGAGGTGGCGAGTCCGAAGTCGTAGAGGTTCTGTGAGACGTCGTCCAGGGTCTCCCGCGTACGGCGCACTTGGGCCGCTTCAAGGCCGATGATTCGCGCAATCTCCGTGTCTGCTGTCTGGACGTTTGATGCCCTGCGTCTGTGCACGTCATTCGCCGTCCTGTACGCCTTCGCAGCCGCTCCGTCCCACCGGTCGTCGTGTGGCGCGGCGTCGATGAGCGTCTCGACGGTGTCCTCCAGTCGGCGGCCGGATTCGCGATACCCGTTGCCCTCGTCGGGATCACCCGAGCCGGTCAGCGCTTTCTGACCTTCGATGGCCAGCTGGGCGGCCGCCAGGATCTTCGAATCAGCGAGCTTCGCGGCTGAGCCGAGGTATCTCCTCGGCACCTCACCGAGACTGACGCCCAGCCCCTGGACGCCGTCGAGGATGCCTGTCACGTCGCCGATGAGATTGCGGCCGTCGGTCACCGCGCCGTGCACGTCCCCGCTGAGAATGTTGACGATAAAACTCGGCGCGTCTTCGATACCGCTACGCACGCCGTCGCCGATCTGGAAGAGATCCTCCAGCAGACCCACTACCCCCGCCTCCCGTCAGCGAAAGCCTAACAACCTCCGTAGAGGGGTCTTGACACGAATGTGTGCACCGTTCTAGGGGCACACTGGGGGCATGGATCCGGTCACCGCACTGCGCCAGATCGCCTACTACAAGGACCGCGCGCGCGAGGATTCGCGGCGGGTGATGGCCTACCGCAACGCCGCTGACGTCGTCGAAGCGCTCACCGATGCCCAGCGCGAGAAACACGGCGCCGCCAACAGCTGGCAGTCGCTGCCCAGGATCGGACCCAAGACCGCGACGGTGATCGCGCAGGCCTGGGCCGGCCGGGAGCCGGACGTGCTGGTCGAGTTGCGGGAGTCTGCGCAGGATCTCGGTGGTGGCGAGATCCGCGCGGCCCTGCGCGGCGACCTGCATGTGCACTCGAACTGGTCAGACGGGTCGGCCCCCATCGAGGAGATGATGCTGGCCGCCCGCGATCTCGGCCACGAGTACTGCGCGCTGACCGATCACTCGCCGCGGCTGAGGATCGCCAACGGACTGTCGCCCGACCGTCTGCGCGAGCAGCTCGACGTCATCGACGAGATCCGCGAAACTGTCGCTCCCATGCGGATTCTCACCGGGATCGAGGTCGACATCCTCGACGACGGCTCGCTCGACCAGGAGCCCGAGCTCCTCGACCGTCTCGACGTGGTGGTCGCCAGCGTGCACTCCAAGCTCGCGATGGATGCGCCGGCGATGACCCGGCGCATGATCAAAGCCGTCGAGAACCCGCACACCGATGTCCTCGGCCACTGCACCGGCCGCTTGGTCACCGGCGGGCGGGGCATGCGCCCGGAGTCCCGCTTCGACGCCGAAGCCGTGTTCACCGCGTGCCGCGACGCCGGCACAGCCGTCGAGATCAACTCCCGGCCCGAACGGCGTGACCCGCCGACCCGGCTACTGACCCTCGCGATGGACATCGGCTGTGTGTTCTCGATCGACACCGACTCGCACGCACCGGGGCAGCTGGACTTCCTCGGCTATGGCGCTCAGCGCGCCCTCGATGCCGGGCTCGCCCCCGAGCGCATCGTCAACACCTGGGACGCCGACACCCTGCTCGAGTGGACCAGGTCCTGAATCAGTCCGGCAGCATCGGCATCTCCCATCCCGGGTCGCGACCGACCAGCACGCCCCGCATCACCGCCGCGTTGCCGTAGCGCCCACGAACCCGGTCGACCGCCGAGTCGATGCTCGTGGTGTCGGCCGTCAGCGCGGAATGGGTGAACGGCAGCTCCATCTGCTGGGCCCCGTCGCGGTCGATGTTGCAGACCGCGAACCCGATCAACGTCAGACCGCGCTCGGCGATCAACGGACCCGCCGCCGTGACCAGAGCCCGCGCCGCCCCGAGGATCACGTCGGTCGACGCGGTGGCCCTCGGCAGCGTGTGTGACCGGGTCACCCGGGCGAAGTCGTCGAACCGCAGGCGCAGCACCACGGTGCGCCCGGTGCGCTCGGCCGCGCGCATCCGCCTCGTGATCCGATCGACCAGGTTGACCACGACCGCGTCGACCTCCGACGCCGACATCGTGTTGCCGGCCCGGCCCAGCGCGCGCTGGGCGCCGACCGAGCGGCGGCGCTGCCCGGTGACGACGCGCCGACGATCGATGTTGTGGGCCAATGCGAACAACTGCCGGCCCATCGCCCCGCCCACCATCGAGCTCAGGGTCGCCTCGTTGAGTTCGGCCACGTCGGCGACCGTGTCGATGCCGTGCTCGCGGAGCTTGCCCGCGGTTTTCGCGCCGACACCCCACAGCCGCCGCACCGGCAGCGGGTGCAGGAACGCGAGTTCGCGGTCCGGCGGCACCAGCAGGAGTCCGTCGGGCTTGGCCTCCTGGCTGGCGACCTTGGCGAGGAACTTGGTGCGGGCGATCCCCACGGTGATCGGCAACCCGACCTCGTCGCGGACCCGTTCGCGTAGGCGTGCGCCGATCTGCACCGGGGTGCCCGACACCCGGCGCAGGCCCGAGACGTCGAGGAACGCCTCGTCGACCGACAGCGGCTCCACGAGCGGTGTTGTGTCCCGGAACACCTCGAACACACCCTCGCTGGCCTTCGAGTACGCCGACATGCGGGGCGGCACGACGACGGCCTGCGGACACAGCGCGCGGGCCTGCCGACCGCCCATCGCGGTGCGCACGCCGAACGCCTTGGCCTCGTAGCTGGCCGCCAGCACCACACCGGCGCCGACGATCACCGGTTGGCCGCGCAGCGCCGGGTTGTCCCGCTGCTCCACCGATGCGTAGAACGAATCGAGATCAGCGTGGAGGATGCTCGCTTCCCCGGACACGAACATATGTTCGCATCAGGGGCTGACATCTCCCGCCGGATCGCCGTAGATGGCCGATGTCCAGATGTGCACGAGGTTGTCCAGCACGCGGTGATCGGGGATCGAGGGCTGGTGACCGATGAAGGCCGCCGCCATCACCGACTCGTTCATCAGGTTCAGGGCGGTCGACAACTCGAGGGCGGGCACCGTCACCGGCGCGGCGCCGTCGGCCCGTTCGGCCTCGATGACCGCGGCGATGTGCTCGATCCAGCGCTGCATCGACCGGGCCCACAGCTCACGGGCCTCCGAATGCGTGTCCCTGACCCCGACCGTCGCCGCGCACACCGCGCGGTGTGCGCCGAAGGTGCTGACGAAGACGTCGATGCCCCGACGCCAGATCGCCCGCCGATCCGCGGGCCGGTTGGCGATCAGATCCTCCAGCGCGGCGTCCGCCTCGGCGATGACGCGCTCCAGCAGCGTCAACAGCACCGCGTCCTTGGACGGGAAGTAGAAGTAGAACGTGGGCCGTGAGATCCCGGCGCCCTTGGCCAGGTCGTCGACGGAGATCTCGGCCAGCGGGCGGTCTTCCAGCAGCCGTTCGGCGGTCTCGAGGATCGCGATCTCCCGATCGTCGCCGGACGGGCGCGTCGCGCGCCTACTCCGGGTCGATCGGGGGTGGCCGGTGGTCGTCACCTTCCCGACTTTACACCCTGTCGATATTTTCGACGCACTGTTGACTGCGTCGACGCGCCGTTGATAGCGTGGCGCGATGACCGAGTTCGTCGACGTCGTCATCGTGGGGGCCGGCATCTCCGGCATCAGCGCCGCCTGGCACCTGCAGGACCGCTGCCCGGGCAAGAGCTATGTCATCCTGGAACGCCGCGCCAACCTCGGTGGCACGTGGGACCTGTTCCAGTACCCCGGTATCCGCTCCGACTCCGACATGTTCACGCTCGGCTTCCGCTTCAAGCCGTGGACGTCGAACAAAGCCATCGCCGACGGGCCGGCGATCATGGCCTACCTCAAGGAGACCGTCGCCGAATCCGGCATCGACAAGCACATCCGTTACGGCCAGAACGTCACCCACGCCGACTGGTCCGACGCGGACAACCGCTGGACGGTGACCGTCGAGCGCGAGGGCGAGCAGGTCGAGATCTCCGCGCGCTACCTGATGGCGTGCAGCGGCTACTACAACTACGACCAGGGCTACGCCCCGGAATTCCCCGGAGCGCAGGACTTCACCGGCCCGATTGTCCATCCGCAGCACTGGCCCGCGGACCTCGACTACGCCGGTAAGCGAATCGTCGTCATCGGCAGTGGTGCCACTGCCGTGACTCTCATTCCGGCGCTTGCTAATTCGGGAGCCGGCCACCTGACCATGCTGCAGCGCTCCCCGACGTTCATCGCGGCGCTGCCCGACGTCGATCCGTTCACCGTCGCGACCAACAAGCGGCTGCCCGCCAAGGCCGCCTACGTGCTGAACCGGTGGAAGAGCATCCTGGCCCAATCCGCGCAGTACCAGATCGCGCGCCGTTTCCCGGACTTCTTCCGAAAGCAACTGCTGACCATGGCCAAGCACCGGCTGCCCGAGGGCTACGACGTCGAGAAGCATTTCAACCCGCGCTACAACCCGTGGGACGAGCGAGTGTGCCTGGCCCCCAACGGCGATCTGTTCAAGACGATCCGCGCCGGCAAGGCCGACGTCGTCACCGACACGATCGAGCGGTTCACCGCGACCGGCATCCAGCTGGCCTCCGGCAAGCACTTGGACGCCGACATCATCGTGACCGCAACGGGTTTGAATCTGCAGCTGTTCGGCGGTGCATCGATCTCCCGCAACGGCGAGCCGCTGGTGCTCAACGACTCCATGGCCTACAAGGGCATGATGCTGACGAACATGCCGAACATGGCGTTCACGATCGGCTACACCAACGCCAGCTGGACCCTGAAGGCCGACCTGGTGTCGGAGTTCTTCTGCCGCGTCATCAATCACATGGACGCCGGCGGCTTCGACGCCGTCGAGCCGCAGCACCCCGGCGCCACCGTGGACGAGCGGCCGATGATGGACTTCACCCCGGGTTATGTGCTGCGCGCGCTGGACTACCTGCCCAAGGCGGGCTCGCGGACGCCGTGGCGTCTCAAGCAGAACTACCTGCTCGACCTCCAACTGATCCGGCGCGGCAAGGTCGACGACGCTGCACTACGGTTCACCAGACACTCAGCGCCGGTAAGGACTTCGGCCTAGAGGGCCCGTCAGCCTCCGACGACCACTGTCTATTTGTCGTCTCCGACGACCACGATCCCGTCGTCGTCGCTGTAGGCGATGTCGCCGGGGGTGAACACCACACCGCCGAATTCGACGGCGGCGTCGCGCACCCCCTCACCGGTCTTGGTGCTCTTGCGCGGATTCGTGCCCAGCGCCTTGATGCCGATGTCGAGCGTCCGCAAGGTCGAAGCGTCCCGCACCGCTCCGTTGATGATCAACCCCGACCAGCCGTTGGACCGGCCGAGCTCGGCGATGACGTCACCCACCAACGCGGTGTGCACCGAGCCGTCGCCGTCGATCACCAGCACGCCGCCATCACCCGGCTCGGAGAGCACCGACTTCAGCAGCGCATTGTCCTCGAAGCAGCGCACCGTGGTGATCGGGCCGGCGAACTCGGCGCGTCCGCCGAACTGGCGCATCTGCAGATCACAACTGCGGACGTCGGGTCCGATCTCGTCGACCAGGTCAGCGGTGGGGCGAGGGGTGAGAGTCACCGCGCCATTATGCCGTCCGTCAGTCGTCGTGGTTGCGCCGCGCAGCAAGCAGCACCACGATGACCGCCAGCACACCGGTGATCACGGCGGCGGCGACGGGCAGCCGCGACGACGCCGGGGTGTCACGCGGTACCGGGGGCGGGCCGGTGACGGCGGTGCTCGCGGTGGCGACAGTGGACTTCGCCTGCGCCGCAGCCTCTTTGGCGGCGGTCGCCACTGCATCGGCGTCCTGCGGCGGTGCCACCCGGGTGGCTGGGGCCTTCGTGGGCGGCGCCTTCTTGGCCGGGGCCTTCTTCGCAGGCGCAGCAGCCTTCTTGGCGGGT
>NZ_JYNX01000059.1 GCF_001044255.1 Mycolicibacterium chubuense | reverse complement strand
GATCGTGGCGTCGATGGCGGTCTCGAGTTTCTTCTGCGACAGCAGCCCCCACTCCCGCACGGCGTCGACGACGATGCCGTCCAACCTGGCCAAGATGGCCGGGTCCACCACCAGCGCGCTGCGGAACACGATCGTCGTCACCAGCGACACCGGCACCCGCCCGGCCGCCAACAGTCGGCCCAGCCGCGGGAACCGGTCCCGCAACGCCAACCCCAGGGTCATCTGCCCCGAGGCGCGCCCGGAGCTGATGTTGAGCGCACACCCGATCTCCGCGGCGGCGGCGTCCCAATCATCACAGGCCCAGCCGGCCCGCTCCGGTGCACGCCGACGCTCCCAGAACTCCACGATCGCGGCCAGCTTCACCGCCTCGGCCCGCGCCGCCGCCGCCCCACACCCGGTCACGATGTCGACCAGATCCGCATCGCCGGCAGCAGCCAGCGACGCCATCGGCGGCACCGCGGAATCGTACATACGTTCGATTTTAGCGAGGCCGCAGCACCTCGGTAGAAGGAAAACCGCCCCTGTGGATAACCGGCCCCGTGACGACGAAGCTGTGGACAACGGTCTCTCGCAACGCCCCGACGTGCTAAGGCCCGACCGCGCGTGACGCAGCCGATAACCCGCGGCGCCGCATGACCCAGCCCACCCAGACAAGCGAGTTGCAGGCATGTGTTTCTGCCAGCCGCCGTTCAATTTCTGCCACCTGACATGGAATGCGCCCATCCGCAGGTTTGAGACATCAGATCACCAAGATCGGAAACCAAGAAGAGGGCAAGACCATGAAGAAGCTCACCATCACCACCGCCGCCGCAGCCGCCCTGACCGCCGGAGTTCTGGGCCTGGCCGCCCCCGCGCTCGCCGCCCCGACCGGTGGCAACGCCGCCGACACCATCAGCGCGCTGGAGGCCCAGGGCAACCGCGTCGTCGTGAACCGCCAGGGCAGCGCCCCGCTGGACGAGTCCTCGGTGGTCTCCGTGACCCGCGGCCCGATCACGCGCACGGCCGTCCCGTTCGGAACGTCCAACGGCGACTCCAACCGCTCGGAGACCAGCCAGACGATCTACGTCACCGTGAAGTAAGCACCACCGACCAGAAGGGCGCCCCCACAAGGGGCGCCCTTCTTCATGTGCGACGCAAACGCACCAGCGGGATCGTCCGACTCCCGGCACGCACTTCGTAATCGCCGTATCCGGCGTAGACGTCGAGCGCCTTGTCCCAGGCGTCGGCACGCTCGGCCGTATCGGTGATCTCGCGCGCCTCGTAGGTCCCGCTGAACCGGCCGGCGAGCACCTCCACCCGCGGGTTGGCGACGAGGTTGCGGTACCAGGACGGATTGCCGGGCCTGCCGTAGTTCGACGCGATCAGCACCAGAGAGTCCCCGTCGATGACGTAGAGCAGCGGTAACGTCCGCCGCAGCCCGGTTTTCGCGCCGATCGTGGTCAGCAGCATCACCGGCACGGGATAGACGCTGCTGACCCGTCCGCCGCTGAGGCGCAGCAGCGGCGGATCGATGAGCGGCGCGAGGCGCGTGACGTACCAGTAGCCCAGCGGAGTTCGGGCGAAGCGTTCCAGCGTGCGTTCGTACACGCTCATCGGACGCCGACTGGCCATAGCCGGACGCTACAGTCCGCTGGCCTCGAGAACCTCGCATAACGCCGAAACCGCTGCATTGAAAGCGTGCTCGGGCGGTGCGGCGAAACCGACGACGACGCCGTCGCGGTCGGCGACCCCGGATCGGGCATCGGGATGGCGCATGATCGACAGTCCGGTGAGCGCGATGCCGGCCTCGCCGGCGCGCCGCATCACCTCGGGCTCGGCCCCGTCGGGCAGGCTCACCAGCAGGTTGAGCCCCGCGGCCAAGCCGCTGATCTCGACGCAAAGCGGTTCCAGCGCGCCGACGAGCGCGTCCCGCCGGCGCCGGTACCGGGCCCTCATCCGCCGGATGTGCCGGTCGTAGTAGCCGCCCGCGATGAACTCCGCCAGCGTGAGCTGACCGATGGCACCGACGGAGAACTGTTGTCCCCCAGCGGCTTCGACCACAGGGTCGACGAGGCTGTCGGGCAGCGCCATCCAGCCCAGCCGCAGCGCCGGTGACAGACTCTTGCTGACCGACCCCAGGTAGGCCACCCGGTCCGGGTCCAATGCCTGCAGCGCGCCGACGGGCTGGCGGTCGAACCGGAACTCCCCGTCGTAGTCGTCGTCGAGCACGAATCCGCCTGTGCGCTGCGCCCATTCGACGACGGCCATCCGCCGCGACGGATGCATCGGCATCCCGAGCGGATTGTGGTGGGCCGGCGTCAGCAGCGCCGCGGTCACGTCCAGGCCGTCGAGGTCCTGCACCACCGCACCCTTGTCGTCCACCCCGATCGGGACTGTCGTCACCCCGGACGCGGCAAGCGCATCGCGGAACAGGAACAGCCCGTAGGCCTCCACGGCGAAAGGTCCACCCAGGGCGCGCGCCAGCAACAGCACCGCCTGTCGCACCCCGGCGCACACCACGATGGACTCCTCCGACGTGCGGACCCCGCGGGTGCGGGCGAGGTACTCCGCCAGGGCGGAACGCAATTCGATGCTGCCGCGCGGATCGCCCATCCGCAGCGCATCGTTCGGGGCGGCGGACAGCGCGCGGCGCGCACACGTCAGCCACTGTCCGCGCGGAAACTCCGAGATGTCGGGCGATCCGGGCATCAGGTTGTGCACCGGGGCAACCCGCGCTCCCCGCGGGCGGGTGCGGGTCACCGGCCGGGTGGTGTTGAGCACCCAGGTGCCCGCACCCTGGCGGGAGCCGAGCCACCCTTCGGCGACGAGTTCGGCATAGGCGTCGGCGACCGTGTTGCGGGCCAGACCGAGATCGGACGCCAGCGTCCGGGACGGCGGCAGCATCGTGCCCGGGGTGAGCCGGCCGGAGCGCACCGCATCGCGCACGGCGGTGATCAGCAGGTCCTTCGCGCCACGCGCGCCGGGGGTGACGGACCCGCGCAGTTCGAGGTGCAGATCGCGGGTTCCTGAATTGGCCCAGGAAACCATGGTCTGATTGAACCACCGTCATGGGTCATTCGGGCTTAGCGTCGACGTCATGACACAGACCCTCACCACCCCGGCCCGGTTGAAGATCTACAAGAGCTCCCCGGAGCTCTACGACGCGATGATGGCGTTGTCCACGGCAGCCGCCAAGGACGTCGAACCCGAACTCGGCGAACTGATCAAGATCCGCGCGTCGCAGATCAACCACTGTGCGTTCTGCCTCGACATGCACACCCGCGATGCGCGCAAGCTCGGGGTGGGCGAGCAGAAGCTCGACGTGCTCGCGGCGTGGACGGAGGCGGGCGACATCTTCAGCCCGCGTGAACGGGCCGCCCTGGCGCTGACCAAAGCGATCACGGTGCTCGGCGATCACGGGGTTCCCGACGACGTCTACGCCACCGCGGCAGATGCGTTCACCGATCGGGAGCTGGGACAGGTCATCGCGATGGCCGTGACCATCAACGCCTGGAATCGGATCAACGCCGCCGTGCACACGCCACCGCCGCGGCGCTGACCGAAGGGCCGAAGGTAGTGCCGTTGGACCCTACGAGCATCGGCAAAGGCCGACGACCATGAATTCATGGACGCGACAACCACACCGGTGACCGTGCTCACCGACGCACAGAGCTGGGACCTGCTGTCCGGGGTATCGCTGGGCAGGCTGGTCACGACCGTCGGCGGGTGGACCGAGATCTTCCCCGTCAACTACGTCGTCCAGCACAAGACGGTGCTGTTCCGGACCGCGGAAGGCACCAAGCTGCTCACCTCGGTGCTCAACGAGCACGTGGTGTTCGAGGCCGACGACCACACCGTGGCCGAGGGCTGGAGCGTGGTGCTGCGCGGCACGGCCAAGCCGCTCTCCACCACCGCGGAAATCGACGAGGCCGAACGCGCAGGCCTGTACCCGTGGGTCGCCACCCGCAAGCTCCGCTACGTGCGCATCATGCCGGACACGCTGACCGGTCGTCGGTTCGTGTTCGGCCCCGAACCTGACCACACCGCGCTCGTCAGCTGACGGTCACACCCAGTACGGCACCCGCGCCCGGTACTGGCGCATCGCCAGCGCGGCGAACAACCAGCCGAATGCGGTCAGGACGAGCACCACGATCCAGTGCCGCAGCTCCTGATCCGCGCCCAGCAGCGGGGCCCGCACGATGTCGAGGTAGTGCAGCAGCGGGTTGAGCTCGACGATCCTGGCCCACTGGCCGGCGCCCTGGGATTGCAGCGTCGCCTCGTTCCAGATGATCGGCGTCATGAAGAACAACAGCTGCACCAGGCTGTTCAGCAGCGGGCTGATGTCGCGGTAGCGGGTCGCGAGGATGCCGAAACACAAAGCGACCCAGACACAGTTGAGAGAGATCAGCGCCAGCGCGGGGATGACGGACAGGTCCGTCCACGTCCACGGTTTGGGGAAGATGATCGCGATGATCACGAAGATGATGATGTTGTGCGCGAACAGGATCATCTGCCGCCAGACCAGTCGGTAGACGTGCACCGACAGCGGCGTCGGAAGTTGTTTGATCAGACCCTCGTTGGCGATGAACACCTCGGCGCCCTCGAGAATCGAGGCGTTGATCAGATTCCAGATGATCAACCCGAGCGTGACGTAGGGGAGATGTTCGGACAGCTCGAGTTTGAACAGCTTCGAGTACAGCCCACCCATCGCCACGGCGGTGGTGCCGGTGGCGATGGTGATCCAGAACGGGCCCAGCACCGAACGCCGGTACCGCTGCTTGATGTCCTGCCACCCCAGGTGCAGCCACAGCTCGCGCTTACCGAACCCGCCGACCAGGTCGGCCCAGGCCCGGGTGAACGTCTTCGACTGTGCCGCGGCATCCGTGAACGTCATCGTCGCGCGAACCTCTCCCGTCGACCCAACCGCCGCAACCGGATCCACTCGGCGAAACCACGCGGATCGCGCGTCGACACCAGGAAGTACCAGCCGAACCGCAGCCATTCCTGCGCGACGAGTTTGCGCATCCCCGGCTGGGCTTGCAGGTAGCCGCGGTTGCGGTAGGTGTAGAACCGTTTGGCCTCGTTGTCCGGATACTGGGTGTGCATCCGGCCACCCAGGATCGGCTTGAATTCCTCGGTGCCACAGGGATGCAGGTACACCGCGTCCAGACAGGTGCCGAACGGCAACCCGGTGCGGACGAGACGGCGGTGCAGTTCGGTCTCGTCGCCGCGGATGAACAATCGCAGATCGGGCACGCCGACCGCCTCGATAGTCGTGGCACGGAACAGAGCGCCGTTGAACAGAGACGCGATGCCCGGCAGCAGGTCTCCGTTTCCGTCGGTACGCAATTCGCTCACCAGCCGCCGCCATTTCAGGCCGCGGCGCAGCGGGAAGGCCAAACGATCGGGCTCGTCGAGGTTGCACACCATCGGCGACACCTCGGCCAGCCCGTGGCGGCCTGCGCAGTTCAGCAGCGTCGCCAGCACCTCGGCGTCCTGGGGCCGGCCGTCGTCGTCGGCGAGCCACACCCAGTCCGCACCGAGCGCGAGCGCGTGCAGCATGCCGAGCGCGAAACCGCCTGCGCCGCCCAAGTTTCGCTGCGATCCCAGATAGGTGGTCGGAATCGGTTGGCCGACAACGAGATCACGGACCCGCTCGTCGTGATCGTTGTCGACCACGATCAGGTGGTCGGGACGTCTGCTCTGGGCGGCCACGGCATCGAGCGACTTCGCCAGCTCGTCGGGACGACGGTGGGTGACGACGACCGCGACCACGGTTTCACGGTTCATGCGTGTGCGCCGTCTCCTCGAGCACCTCGCGCACATGGCGGGCGGCGTCCTCGCCCTCGTAGGCGCGGACCACCTCTTCGATCCCGCCCTCCATCCTCACGGTGCCGTGATCGATCCATATCGCGGTCTTGCACAGCCGTGCCAGAAACTCGTTGGAGTGGCTGGCGAACACCAGGATGCCGGACCGCTCCACCAGCTGGGCCAGCCGCGTCTGGGCCTTCTTCAGGAAGTCGGCGTCCACGGCGCCGATGCCTTCGTCGAGCAGCAGGATCTCGGGGTCGATGCTGGTCACCACGCCCATCGCGAGCCGCACCCGCATGCCCGTCGAGTACGTGCGCAGCGGCATCGACAGGTAGTCGCCGAGCTCGGTGAACTCGGCGATCTCGTCGACCTTGTCGAGCATCTGCTTGCGGGTCTGACCGAGGAACAGACCGCGGATGATGATGTTCTCGAACCCGGAGATCTCGGGGTCCATACCGACCCCGAGGTCGAACACCGGGGCCACCCGGCCCTGCACCGTGGCCACGCCGCGGGTGGGTTCGTAGATGCCGGAGAGCAGCCGCAGCAGGGTCGACTTGCCCGCACCGTTGTGCCCGACCAAGCCGACGCGGTCACCCATCTTCAGCGACATCGTGATGTCGCGCAGCGCCTCGATGACGACGACGTTGGAATCGTTGCGTCCGATCGCGCCGCCGGCCTTGCCGAGGAACGCCTTCTTCAGCGAGCGCGTCTTGGCGTCGAAGATCGGGAACTCCACCCACGCGTTGCGCGTGTGGATGGAGGGCTCGGACGAGCCACTAGGACTTGCCACGAACGCTCACAGGTACTGGCCGGTGCCGTGCCCGCCGCGCTGACCCGGCACCACCACGCCGGGAGGCAGCGCGCCCTGGCGCATCTGCTCGAGTTGCTGACGCGCCGCCATCTGCTGGGCGAACAGCGCGGTCTGGATGCCGTGGAACAGGCCCTCGAGCCACCCCACCAGCTGGGCCTGCGCGATGCGCAGTTCGGAGTCCGACGGCACCGCCTCTTCGGTGAACGGCAGCGTGAGCCGCTCGAGTTCGGCGCGCAACTCCGGCGCCAGCCCGTCCTCGAGTTCGCGGATGCTGGTGCGGTGGATGTCGCGCAGCCGGCCGCGGCTGGCCTCGTCGAGCGGTGCGGCGCGCACCTCCTCGAGCAGCTGCTTGATCATCGTGCCGATGCGCATCACCTTGGCCGGCTGCTCGACGAGGTCGGTCAGCGACTTGCCGTCGGAGTCCTGGACGGCGTCGGTGGATCCGTCGCCGATGATCTCGACGTTGTCGTCGTCGGTGCTGTCAGAAGTCATGGTCCTAGAGTGCCCCAGCGTTGCGTCGTCATTACGGTCGGGCTCCGCGCCACTGGTAGATGCGCGCCTCGCCGTTGTCGTAGATCTTCTCCCAGGAGCGGGATTTGTCCAGCGACGCCAGACCGTCGGGCATCACGAAGCCCCGCACCACCGGCGTGCTCACGAGAAGGTAGCGGATGTCGAGCGCCTTGACGGCCTCGGCCACCCGCGGATCGGTGTCGGCGTCGTCGGCGTAGGCCCAGATGATGAACCGGTGATACCCGGGGCCCTGCTGCACGGGGTAGTCGTAGTGGGTCCACAGCGGGTGCAGACCGGAGACCGCGTACATCCACGCGGTGCCGTCGGTGTTGGCGTTGGCGACCAGGGTGTCCCGCGCCCCGGGCAGCGACGCCAGGTGGGCGAACGCCTCGAGGTCCTTCGCGTCGATGATCACCGAGTCGTACTTCTCGCCGAACAGGAACTCGTGCCGCGGGAGGTAGTGCACGGCCGACGCGACGCACCCCACGACCAGGACCGCACCGATGGCGGCGTGCCGGTTGCGCGGACTGAGCCGGCTCATCCGCCCGACGACGGCGGCGACCGCGGTGTAGGCGGCGATGCCGGCGAGCGCGCTCAACAGCATGGTCACCACCGCCGACAGGCGGCGGGGGTCGCTGTAGAAGAGGTCGCTGAACTTGCCGGTGACCGCACCGAACGGACCGCCGAACGGCGCCGACGAATGCACGATCGCCACCACCAGCAGCAGCCACACCGGCACCGGCCACCACACCCGGCGGACCAGCAGGATCACCCCTCCGGCGGCGGCCAGCGCGATCAGGACCCACTGGATCGGGAAATCGTTGAGATGACGGGTGTGCTGTACGACGGCATCGAACAGCGCCCTCTTCTTGCCCTGATGGGTGACGAAGGAGTGGCCCTCGATGATCTCGGCCTGCTGCAGGACGCCGAGGAACTGGGGCAGTAGCAGGGCGACCGCCGGCGCGCCGACGAGCAGCAGCGTGCCGGTGTCGGCGAGTCGGCCGCGGACCGGGTGGCGCAACGCCTCGACCAGCCACCATGCGGCCACCAGCAGGACGGTGACGACGCCGCCGGTGATGTGCACCGAGAACACCCCGACGACGGCGAGCACGGCCATCGGGATGCGGTCACGGTGGGCCAGCGTCGTGGTGGTGAGCACGAAGACGGGGACGGCGATGCCGTACGCGGCCAGGTTCGGCATGGATGCGGTGTCGAACTCGACGTAGGGGACCGCGGTGAACGACGCCGACAGCGCGGCGGCGGTGGCGGCCGCGCCCGCGGTGGGCCACGGGCCGGTGCGGGAGCGCAGCAGCTGCCAGGTCAGCACCGCGGCGCTGACGGGGAACAGCCAGCTCGACACCGCCACCGAGCTGACGGTGTACGCAGTCGCCGGCGCGGCGCCGGACACCTGGGCGAAGACGGCGGCGACCGCGTGGAACGTGGACGGGTAGTAGAGCGCTTCGTGGGTCTCGATGTTGCGCAGTTCGCCCATGTGTGTCGGGGACGCCTGCCCGGTGTCGAGGATGAACCGGATGGTGTTGGCGTGCCAGACGGCGTCCCAGGTGCTGGGAATCGACTGCCAATTCTCCAGTCCGCGGGCGGCGGCCAGCCAGATCAGCACCGCGCCGAGCAGCACGCCCCCGGCGACCAGCAGCCCGGCCCCGCTCGGCGGCACCGCGGTGTCGTCGGGCTCGGGCTGCGCGCCGAATCGGCGCAGCAGCGTCCGCAAACACGTCACGGCGACCGCCACCGCGACGAAGGCCAGCACCGCCGACGCCGCGTTCCACGGCAGGCCCAGTGCGCCGAACGGGACGATGGCCATGGCCACGGCGCCGTAGGTCAGGGACGGCCCGACGGCGACGGCCGCGGGCCAGTGCAGTCCGCCGCACCGCGCGATGATTGCCCCGGGTCCCACCAGCAACAACAGCGCAAGGAGAACGCCGAACCCGAAGCTCACTCGACTAGTATGGCTGCCCAGATGACCCGTACCGGTTACGGCATGGGCAGCAAGAGCGAGGTCGGGCAACCGCTCATCCGTCCGAATCGGGCGGTGCGGCGAGGTTCCCTTGACGCACTAAGGTGGGCTGGCATGGCATACGACGTCGCCCGGGTGCGTGGACTGCACCCGTCGTTGGGCGATGGCTGGGTGCACCTCGACGCACAGCACGGCATGCTCCTGCCGGACACCGTGAGCCGGGCCGTCTCCACCGCGTTTCGCGGTTCGATGCCGACGGTGTCGAGTCCGCACCCGTCGTCGCGGCGCAGCGCCGCGGTGCTGGCCGCGGCCCGCCAGGCAGTGGCCGATCTGGTCAACGCCGATCCGGGCGGGGTGGTTCTGGGCGCTGATCGTGCGGTGTTGCTGACCTCGCTCGCCGACGCCGCATCGGCCCGGGTGGGCCTGGGCTACGAGGTGGTGGTGTCGCGGCTCGACGACGAGGCGAACATCGCCCCGTGGCTGCGCGCGGCGAACCGCTACGGCGCGAAGGTCAAGTGGGCCGAGGTCGACATCGAGACCGGCGAGCTGCCGACCTGGCAGTGGGAGGGGCTGGTCACCCGGCCCACCCGGATGGTCGCGTTGGCTTCTGGCTCAGCGACTTTGGGGACGGTGAGCGAGCTCCGCGAAGTGACCAAGCTGGTGCACGAGGTCGGTGGCCTGGTCGTGGTGGACCATTCTGCGGCGGCGCCGTATCGGCTCATCGACATCCAGGAGGTCGAGGCCGATGTGGTGGCGGTCAACGCGCTCGCCTGGGGCGGTCCGCCGATCGGTGCGCTGGTCTTCCGCGATCCCTCGCTGATCGACGCGTTCGGTTCGGTGTCGCTCAACCCGTATGCCACGGGGCCGGATCGCCTCGAGCTGGGCACACATCAGTTCGGTCTGCTGGCAGGTGTGGTGGCGAGTATCGAATACCTTGCCGGCCTGGAGGATTCGGCCCAGGGCAGCCGTCGGGAGCGGCTCGAGGTGTCGATGCGGTCGGCGGCGGGGTACCTGAACGGGCTCTTCGACTACCTGTTGTCGTCGCTGCGCCTGCTGCCCGCGGTGATGGTGATCGGCAGCCCTGAGGTGCGCATCCCGGTGCTCAGTTTCGTGGTCGAGAACGTCCCCGCGGAGCGGGTGGTGCAGCGGTTGGCCGACAACGGCATCCTCGCGATCGCCAATGCGAACTCCCGCGTGCTCGACGTCATCGGCGTCAACGACATCGGCGGCGCGGTGACGATCGGGCTGGCCCACTACAGCACCGCCGCCGAGGTGGACCAGCTGGTACGGGCGCTCGCGTCGCTCGGCTGACAGCATCAATCGCGAACGCGCAGAATCACTTTCCCGGACACGTCGCCGGACTCGAGCAGCTCGTGGGCGGCTTGGGCCTCGGCGATGGGGAACTCGGCGCCGATCACCGGCCGGACCTGACCGTCGGCGATCAACGGCCACACCTCGTCGCGCACCCGGGCCACGATCTCGGTCTTGCCGGCGGGACCGTCGACCGGGCGGGCGCGCAGTGCGGTGGCGAACACGCCGCCGCGCTTGGCCAGCAATTTGGCGATGTTCAGTTCCGCGGTGACGCCGCCCTGCATGCCGATGATCACCAGCCGGCCGTCGGCGGCCAGCGCATCGATGTTGCGGTCCAGGTAGGCCGCTCCCATGATGTCGAGGATGACATCCGCTCCGCCCGCATCACGCACGGCGTCGACGAAATCCTCGCTGTGATAGTCGATGGTGATCTCGGCGCCGAGTTCGGCGCACAGCTCGAGTTTGTTGCGCGAACCGGCGGTCACCGCGACGCGGCACCCGAGTGCGCGCGCCACCTGGATGGCATGCGTACCGATACCGCTCGCGCCGCCGTGGACGAGCAGCAGCTGGGACGGTTGCAGGCCGGCGGTCATCACCACGTTCGACCAGACGGTGCAGGCCACCTCGGGCAGGCCGGCGGCGTGTTCGAGGGGGACGCCGTCGGGTGCGGGCAGTACCTGACCGGCCGGAACCGCCACGAACTCCGCGTAGCCGCCGCCTGCCAGCAAAGCGCAGACCTGTTGCCCCTGAGTCCAATTCGTGACGCCGTCACCGATCTGCTCTAGGAAACCCGACACCTCGAGCCCTATGATGTCGCTGGCACCAGGAGGTGGCGGATAGTTCCCGGCCGCTTGAAGGAGATCGGCCCGGTTCACGCCCGCAGCGGTGACCCGGATCAGGACCTCGCCGGGCGCAGGCGCGACGTCAGGAACGGTTTGCCAGGTGAGCCGGCCTGAATCGGCCACGATCGCGCGCATCCACGCAAGGGTACTACGCTGGGAAAAGTCCCTTACTTTTTACCTCACAGCAATACCGGCGTACCTCTACTATGTGCACATGGAGGGGATCATCGGGGGGCGTACCGCCAGCGATACGCCTGGTCTTGACATTGCAGAACAACGGGCGTGGCAGAACTTCCTGGACGCCGCACTTCGCTTGTACGCCACCATGAATCGTTCTCTGGTGGACCGCCACAAGCTCACACTCAACGACGTTCGGCTGCTCGACCTACTGGCCAGGTCCCCTTCCGGCGCCGCGCGGATGGGTGATCTCGCGGAGTCGTTGATGTCGCTGCCGAGTCGGGTGACGCGCCAGATCCACCGGTTGGAGAAGCAGGGTCTGGTCGGCCGGGGGGCCAGTCCGGACGACGGACGCGGTGTGCTGGCGCGCATCACGCCCGAGGGGCGCGAGGCGCTGGCGGCGGCGCTGCACACGTACGGCGCCGCGGTGCGCGCCCACTTCCTCGACCGGTTGACCCGCCCGCAGGTGGCCGCGATGGGCGAGAACTGCCGTCGGATCAGCGTCGGGCTGAAGTCAGGCACGCAGTCGGTCAAGGTGGGCCGCGTCTAGACTGTCCCGCGGTGGCGTGGCAGAGCGGCCTAATGCACTCGCCTTGAAAGCGAGAGTCGGCTAACACCGACCGGGGGTTCAAATCCCTCCGCCACCGCTTCAGTTCACCTGTTCAGCAAACCCGTTCACCATCGGGCGCGGGTTGCTGTCCGGGAAAAGCCCAGCTCGTCCGTCCGCCGATCGGGGGACGTCTCCGTCCACCCGGGGAATCCGCTCAATAGCGGATGTGAAGAGCAGGCAAACCCTTCAATATCGACGCATGACGACAGGAACGGCCACCGCCACCCAACCGCTGTGGCGGATCTCGATGTCCAGCTACGTCGGCTCTGCCGTCGAGTTCTACGACTTCTTCATCTACGGCACCGCCGCAGCGCTGGTCTTTCCGACCGTGTTCTTCCCCGAACTCAGCCCGATGATGGCGACGACGGCGTCCCTCGGTGCCTTCGCGGCCGCCTTTCTGGCCCGGCCGGTCGGGGCGGCGGTGTTCGGCCACTTCGGGGACCGGATCAGCCGCAAGCAGACGCTCGTCGTGACGCTGCTGCTGATGGGACTGGCCACCGTCGGCGTCGGCCTGATCCCGAGCACCGCGACCATCGGTGTCGCGGCGCCGCTGCTGCTGCTCTTCCTGCGGTTGGTGCAGGGCTTCGCGGTCGGCGGGGAATGGGCGGGTGCGGTGTTGCTGAGCGCGGAGAACGCGCCGCAGGACCGGCGCGGCTTCTTCGGCATGTTCACCCAGCTCGGGCTCGGCACCGCGCTGGTCCTGGCGAACCTGGTCTTCTACGTCGTGCAGGCCGTGTTCGGTGAGGATCCGGGGTCGGCCTTCTTCGCGTGGGCGTGGCGAATCCCGTTCCTGCTCAGCGGAATTCTGATCCTCGTCGCGCTCTACATCCGGGTGCACGTCAAGGATTCACCGGTGCACACGGAGTCCGGTCACGTCGGCACCCCGCTGGTCGCGCTGTTCCGCCGGCAGGGTCGCCAGGTGCTGCTGGCCGCCGGGGTGGCGATCTGTGCGCCGATGCTCGTGTTCCAGGCCGGCACGTTCTTCACCCACTACGCAGCCGACCGACTCGACTTCTCCTACGACCTCGTGCTGATGGTCGGCGTCATCGGCGGATTGTGCGCGGTGGGCTTCGCGGCCCTGTCGGCGATCCTGTCCGACACCTACGGCCGGCGTCGCATCGTGTCGCTGGGCTTCGCGTTGACCGCACCGTGGTCGTTCGCGGTCTTCCCGCTCATCGAGACGGGCCACAAGCTCGTCTTCGGAGTCACGATCGTGGTGACCTACTGCCTGATCGGGTGGTGCATGGGGCCGCTCGCGGCACTCCTGCCGGAGATCTTCGACCCCGAGTACCGCTACACCGGCGCGGCACTGTCGCACACACTGGGCGCCATCGTCGGCGGCGCGCTGCCGCCCGTCGTCTCACCCACGCTGCTGGCGTCCTACGGGGGGTGGGCGGTGTCGGTGATGATGGGCGCCCTCGGGCTGGTCAGCCTCGCCTGCGTGCTCGCCCTTCCCGAGACGTCCGGGCGGACGCTCACTCGCCTCTGAAGTCGGGTGCCCGCTTCTCGAACATCGCGGTGATGCCCTCGGTGAGATCCTTCGACGGCAGGAACGCCGAGTTCCACGCCGCGACGTAACGCAGGCTGGCCGATACCGCCGCGGTGCGCTGCTCGTCGAGCACGTCCTTGACGCCGGCGACGACGAGCGGCGGGTTCGCGGCGATCTCGGCCGCGGTGGCCCGGGCGGCGGCCAGGGTGGCCTCGGCGTCGGGGTACACGTCGTTGACCAGTCCGATCTTCTCGGCGCGGGCGGCGTCGATGTCCTTGCCCGTCAACGCCAGCTCACGCAGGTGCCCGTCCGACAGGATCAGCGGCAGCCGCGCCAGCGAGCCGACGTCGGCGACGATGGCGAGCTTGACCTCACGGACGGAGAACTTGGCGTCGGCGCTGGCGTAGCGGATGTCGACGGCCGAGATCAGGTCGACGCCGCCGCCGATGCACCAGCCCTGGATCGCCGCGATGGTCGGCGTGCGGCAGTCCGCGACGGCGGTGATCGACTGCTGCATCGTCTTGAGCCGGGTATGGAAATCGGCGCGGGGTTTGGCCAGGGCGCCCTCGGCCATCATCGGCGACAGGGTGCCGCCCATCGCCGCCAGATCCAGGCCGTAGCTGAAGTTGCGCCCCGACCCGGTCAGCACGATCGCCCGCACGTCGGGGTCGGTGTCCAGTTCGGCGAAGACCTGGGGGAGTTCGGCCCAGAACGCCGGGCCCATCGCGTTGCCCTTGCCCGGCCCGATGAGCGTGACCTGCGCGATGTGATCGGCGATGTCGACGGTCAATGACTCATAGCTGCTGCCCATGGATCAAGAGGCTAGCCGCCTCGCCGCAGCGGGGGCTACGAGCCCATCAGGACGTCGCTCACCTTGGCGCTTGGCAGGAACTGGCATGCCGCGTCGGCCAACAGCTGGCCCACGGTCTCGCCGTTGGGGCCCAGGGGGTTGCTGCCCTGCTCGAGGATCGCCCTCACCACCGCGACGCGGGTGGGCTCGTCGAGGCCGTTGTACTCCTCGCAGGTCATGCTGGTGGCGTTCGGCGGCGGCGGGACCACGGGGACGTCGGTGCCGCGGGTCGGCAGGGGGAGGTTGGGGATCGTGATGTCGGGCAGCCCCGGGATCGACGGGAGCCCGCTCGGCGCACTGGGCTCGGTGGTCAGCGGAGGGCCCGGCTGGGTGGTCTGCGCGACGGCGCCCTCGGTGGTGCGCTGGCAGGCCGTGGTCACGCCGAGCGCGATCGCCAGCCCGGCGAGCGCCGTCGTCGTCACCCGCACGCGCGTCTTCATCTCCGCCACGATAGGCGGCTACACCCGTTCCAGATAGAAGTACAGGTGGCGCGGCGTGCCGCTGCTGGTGTCCAGCGCACCTTTGCCGTTCATGATCCCGATGACCGCGTTGTCGTCGACGACCTTGAAGTGGTCGTGCACCGGCTTGCCGTCGTAGACCATCGAGGCCACCGTCTCCCCGCGGAACTCCTCCATCCAGAGGCTGGCCTCGCCGTTCATCGCCTCGGTGTTGGAGAACCTGGCGCCCTCGGCGTCCAGGCAGACCAGCGGCTTGGCGTCGGCGGCCGAGACGAACGTCTTGCCGAACCAGTTGAGCCGCTTCATGAATCCGTTGGCCTTGTGGCCGGTGTCGAACTCGCCGCCCTTCCACTCGCCGATCATGAACTCGATGGTGGCCGGGGCGAGGGTGGCCCAGAACGCGTCGAGTTCGGCGTCGTCGATCCGGTCGGTGCGCTCGGTCAGCTCGGTGAAGGTGGTGCGGGCGTCGGTCATGCGCGTCCTGTCCATGAGCGGGCGAAGGCGAGGAAGGCGTCGTTCTCGTCCGGTGCGGCGACGGTGATCCGCACGCCGTCCTCACCGTAGGGCCGGACGATGATGCGGCTGTTGGCGGCGTCGGCGGCGAACGCCGACGCCCGGCCGGGCAGCGGCAGCCAGACGAAGTTGGCCTGCGACGGCGGCAGTTCGTAGCCGGCCTCGCGCAGCGCCGCCGACACCCGGACCCGTTCGGCCACGACGGCGTCGGTGCGCTCGAGCAGCTCGTCGGCGGCGTCCAGGGACGCGATCGCCGCGGCCTGCGAGACGCTGGTCGCGGTGAAGGGCACGTACACCTTCGACAGCGCGGAGACGATCTCCGGATCGGCGACCGCGTACCCGACGCGCAGACCGGCCAGCCCGTAGGCCTTCGAAAAGGTGCGCAGCACAACGACGTTGCTGTAGGCACGGACCAGGCCGAAGCTGTCGGGGACGAGGCCGTCGCGGATGTACTCGATGTAGGCCTCGTCGAGCACCACCATGATGTGCGATGGGACGGCCTCGACGAACCGGGCCAGCGCGTCCGGGTCGACGACGGTGCTGGTGGGGTTGTTCGGGTTGCAGACGAAGATCAGCCGCGTGCGGTCGGTGATCGCGGCGAGCATCGCGTCCAGGTCGAAGGTGTGGTCGGTCAGCGGTACCTGCACCGGGGTCGCGCCGGCGGTGCGGACCTGCAGCGGGTAGATCTCGAAGCTGCGCCACCCGAACAGGACCTCGTCACCGACGGTGGACGTGATCTGGATCAGCTGCTGGCACAGGCTGACCGACCCGCAGCCCACCGAGATGTGTTCGGGCGCGACGTTGACGTGCTTGGCCAGCCGCTGCTTGAGCTCGACGTACCCGTTGTCGGGATAGCGGTTGATGCCGTCGAGGGCCTTCTCGACCGCGGCGCGCACGCTGGGCAGCGGTCCGTCGACGGTCTCGTTGCTGGCGATCTTGATGGCGCCCGGCACGGTCTTTCCCGGCGTGTAGGCGGGAAGATCGGCGAGTTCGGGGCGTAGACGGGCGGGCACCTGGACAGTTTAGGGCCGCCTCCGATCTGCTTTGCTTCCCGCCGTGGGGCCTGTGTACTCTGTCGCAGCGGCGGAAAACGTCGGGAGGCGTGCCAGAGCGGCCGAATGGGACTCACTGCTAATGAGTTGTCCGCCTTAAAGCGGACCGGAGGTTCAAATCCTCTCGCCTCCGCGCACAACTGAACATGCACCACCCAAGCGCCCGTAGCTCAACGGATAGAGCATCTGACTACGGATCAGAAGGTTAGGGGTTCGAATCCCTTCGGGCGCGCTTCGTCTTCCTCCCGTCGAGCACGATGTCCACCGCGGCCTCGATCTCCTCGTCGTCCGGTACGGCACCGAACATCAGCGACGGGCACGCCACCACTCCGGCCAGCATCGAGATCGCCGCCTCCAGGCGGGCGCCGTCGAACGCCGCCTCGAGCATGCCGCGGATCGGACGCTGAGCCTCGCTGTTCAGGGCGTCGCGGATCTCGGCCATCGTCTCCACCGACGCCCACTGCGCCATCGCCGAGAGCACGCGGTCGAGGTGCCGATCGACCACCGCCTGCCGGAACATCTTCAGTTCCCCGATCAGGTCGGCGCGCAGATCCCCGGTGGGCTCCTGATGGGGGAGTTCGCCGATGGCGTCCAGGGCCGTCTTGAGCAGGTCGAACCGCGACGGCCAGTGGCTGTAGAGCGTCGTCTTCGAGTAGCCGGCCAGTTCCGCCACCCGGGCATGGGTCAGCGCGTCGGAACCCTCGGTGATCAGAACGTCGAGCGCGGTCCGCGCGACGTCGGCGCGGGTGCGGATGACGCGGGAGTCTTCACCTGCCGCGGACTTCCTGCCGGTGCGGGCTGCCATGCGAGCAGTTCACCTCCAGCTGTCGCTCCACCTCGCGCTGCACTGTCAACAAGTTAACTTACGAACGAATTGTCCAAAAACGTCATAAATAAACACTAGTGAACGAATCGTTCAATACCGTACCTTCAGATCTACCCCATCCGCTTCATCCACTCAAAGGTGAGAGATGATTCCTGAAGAACTGACCCAGGCCCAATTCGACACCGTCTACAACCTGCTGTCTCTGGTGATTGCGGCCCAGCTGTTCGGCGCGATCTTCCTGTTCGCCGTCCAGCCAAGGGTGCTTCCGCGTTACCGCCAGGCGCTGGTGATGTCCGGAATCGTGTGCGGCATCGCGGCCTATCACTACTTCCGTATCTTCGAATCGTTCAAGGGCGCCTTCGTGACCGACGCTGCCGGTGGACGCGGAACCTACGTTCAAGCCCCCGGCCAATCGTTCAACGAGGGGTATCGGTACGTCGACTGGCTGCTGACGGTGCCGCTGCTGCTCGCCGAGTTGATCGTGGTGCTGGCCCTTGCCCGCAAGTTGCGCAACTCGCTGCTGTACCGGCTCATCCCGGCCTCGGCTCTGATGATCGCGCTCGGCTACCCCGGGGAGATCAGCTCGGACGACCTGACCCGCAACGTCTTCGGGCTGCTGTCCACGGTGCCGTTCCTGTACATCCTCTACGTGCTGTTCGTGGAGCTGACCCGCTCGCTGGACCGCCAGCCGGCGGCGGTGCGCAAGACCGTCAGCCGGATGCGGATCCTGCTGCTGGCCACCTGGGGTGTCTACCCGATCGCCTACATCATCCCGCTGCTCGGCATCGACGGTGCGGCCGCGTGGGTGGCCAAACAGGGTGGCTACTCGATCGCCGACATCCTGGCCAAGGTGCTCTACGGCCTGTTGATCTACAAGATCGCGCGGCTCAAGTCGTTCGCCGACGACGCCGAGTTCGCCGACCGGGAGAACGAGGCGCACGACGGGGTCGTGGTGGCCGGCAACGGCGCGGCTCCCGTCACGGTCGGGGTGGGCCGGAAGGGCACCACGGCGACCACGGCCTAGGCCGATGTCACACAGCGCGTTGTCGACGTCCGCGGTCTGGTCCCGCTGGCTGACAGTCGGCACCGTGCTGGCGACGGGCGGGCACCTGTTCGGGGTGCCCGCCCTGTCGTCGTCGCTCGCGCTGGTGATCGTCGGCCTCGGGTTGATCGCGGGCGTGCCGCACGGCGCGGTCGACCATCTGATGGCGACCCGCCTCGCGCGGGGACGCTCACTGACCGCCGTCGTCGCGGCGTATGCCGGAGTGGCCGCGGTGGCGTGGGTGCTGCTGCGGTGGGCCGGCCCCGCGGCGCTCGTCGCGGTCGTCACGCTCAGCGCGGTGCACTTCGGGCTCGGCGAGCTCGAGGTGAGCCGCCGGCTGACCGGCTGGCGGCCCGGTCGGCTGACTGCTGCGGCGACGGTTGTCGCCGGTAGCGGCGCTCTGGCGCTGCCCCTGGCCCGTTCCGGCGAGCAGTTCTCCGCGGTCGCGGCCGCCGTCTCACCGGGGCTGGCGCGCCTACTTGCCGCGGCGCCGCTGCCGGTCGGCATCACGGTGGCGTGGCTGGCGTGTGCCGCGGTCGCGATCACCGCGGCGCTGCGCGACGGCCACGGCGTGGTCGCGCTCGACATCGCGCTGATCGGCGCGCTGGGCTTCCTCGCCCCGCCGCTGGTCGCCTTCGCGGTGTGGTTCGGCGGCTGGCATGCGCTGCGGCACTCCGCGCGACTGCTGACCGTCGAACCCGGGTGCGCGGCGCTGCTCGCCGACGGACACCGGCGCGCGGCGGTGCACCGGTTGGCCCGACTGGCCGCGCTGCCGTCGCTCGCCGTGCTCACGGCAATCGGCGCTCTGGCCTGGTTCACCCTTGCGTCGCCGGAGCCGACCGAGGCCGTGGCCGAGGCGCTTCGGGTGCTGCTTGCCCTCACCGTCCCGCACATGGTGGTGGTGCTGTGGCTGGACCGGTCCTCCGATGTCGAGCGCGAACCCCTCCCGATCGGCGGCAGTGGATATCGCGCCGTCAGACGCTCATAGCGGCTCGTTCGACATCGAGCAGCTGCTCACCGCGCCGTTCTTCCTCGTAGGCCCTCCGGCCGCCACGCAGACCGAACAGGCGTTTCGAGACCAGCAGATAGACGACAGCGGCCACGTTGATCACGAACGCGCCGACCCGCGTGACGGTGATGCCCTTGGAGACCAGGTCGTACACCTCCAACGGCAGGAACACCGACGTCGCCACCACGGCGAAGTACTCGCCCCACCGGACCATCATCCACAGCCCCAGCCCCTCGACGAATTCGAGCAGGGCGTACGCCAGGAGCAGGCAGAAGATCAGGGCGAGTGTGGAGGGCCTGGCGGTCAGTGCCTTCTCCAACTCGTGCACGAGGGTCATCTGGTCGACCTCGATCCCCGACGCCCGCACCAGCGGCAGGTCCCGTTCGACGGCGGCCTGGATCGAGCCCTGGGCACCGCGGAACGTCCAGACAGCCCATGCGGCGAGACCGATCAGCAAGGCGCGAAACCAGCGCTCCACCGCGAGCGCCCGCACGATCATTGCCTGCCGCAACGCCTTCCCGCGCAGCACCAGAGGCGCCTGGTCGGCCGGGCCCCGGCCGTGCGGCGGCCCGACGACGAACGCTCCGCAGCGCAGGCAGCGCCAGACCTCGCCCAAGCCGGTCGTTCCGCTGAGCCGGTCGGCGAGCGCCGCGTCGTCGGGTGCGTAAGTGACATGACCTCGGACTGCGCACGCGACGAGTTCCCACGTGGATGCCGACATCCCCTGATCCTCGCGCCCGGCGCGCGTCTCGGGCGGTGAAACACCGGCGGACTTGCTGAAGAGTCGCTGAGCTAGCGACTTTCGGCCCTACTCGCCGGGACGCCGGCGTTGTTGACTGCGCACGTGGCGATCGTCGAGAAGCCGGAGACCCTGGTCCCGCGCAGGCCGTTTCCTGCCCGCTTGGGGCCCAAGGGCAACCTGATCTACAAGCTGGTCACGACCACCGATCACAAGCTGATCGGGATCATGTACTGCGTCGCGTGCTTCGTGTTCTTCATGGTCGGCGGCTTGATGGCGCTGTTCATCCGCACCGAGTTGGCGCTGCCGGGTCTGCAGTTCCTGTCCAACGAGCAGTACAACCAGCTGTTCACCATGCACGGCACGGCGATGCTGCTGTTCTATGCGACCCCGATCGTGTTCGGCTTCGCGAACCTGGTGCTGCCGCTGCAGATCGGCGCGCCCGACGTCGCGTTCCCACGGTTGAACGCACTGTCGTTCTGGCTGTTCCTGTTCGGGGCCCTGATCGCGCTGGCCGGGTTCATCACCCCCGGCGGCGCGGCGGACTTCGGGTGGACGGCCTACTCGCCGCTGACCGACGCGATCCACTCGCCCGGTGTCGGCGGCGATCTGTGGATCTTCGGGCTCGGGGTGGGTGGTCTGGGCACCATTCTCGGCGCGGTCAACATGGTGACGACGGTGGTGTGCATGCGGGCGCCGGGCATGACGATGTTCCGGATGCCGATCTTCACCTGGAACATCATGGTGACCTCCATCCTCGTACTCATCATCTTCCCGATCCTCACGGCCGCCCTGTTCGGCCTGGCCGCCGACCGGCATCTCGGCGCGCACGTCTACGACCCGTCCAACGGCGGAGCCATGTTGTGGCAGCACCTGTTCTGGTACTTCGGGCATCCCGAGGTGTACGTGATCGCGTTGCCGTTCTTCGGGATCGTCAGTGAGATCTTCCCGGTGTTCAGCCGTAAGCCGTTGTTCGGCTACACGACGCTGATCTACGCGACGCTGGGCATCGCGGCGCTGTCGGTGGCGGTGTGGGCGCACCACATGTACGCCACCGGTGCGGTGCTGCTNTGTTCGGCTACACGACGCTGATCTACGCGACGCTGGGCATCGCGGCGCTGTCGGTGGCGGTGTGGGCGCACCACATGTACGCCACCGGTGCGGTGCTGCTGCCGTTCTTCTCGTTCATGACGTTCCTGATCGCGGTCCCGACGGGCATCAAGTTCTTCAACTGGATCGGCACGATGTGGAAGGGGCAGTTGACCTTCGAGACGCCGATGCTGTTCTCCGTCGGCTTCATCGTGACNGGGCATCAAGTTCTTCAACTGGATCGGCACGATGTGGAAGGGGCAGTTGACCTTCGAGACGCCGATGCTGTTCTCCGTCGGCTTCATCGTGACCTTCCTGTTGGGCGGCCTGTCGGGTGTGCTGCTGGCCAGCCCGCCGCTGGATCTGCACGTGACGGATTCGTATTTCGTGGTGGCGCATTTCCACTACGTGCTGTTCGGCACCATCGTGTTCGCCACCTACGCGGGCATCTACTTCTGGTTCCCGAAGATGACGGGACGGCTGCTCGACGAGCGGCTGGGCAAGGTGCATTTCTGGTTGACGTTCATCGGGTTCCACACCACGTTCCTGGTGCAGCACTGGCTCGGCGACGAGGGCATGCCCCGTCGCTACGCCGACTACCTGCCGACCGACGGGTTCACCACGCTGAACATCGTCTCGACGATCGGGTCGTTCATCCTCGGCGTCTCGATGATCCCGTTCGTGTGGAACATCTTCACGAGCTGGCGGTACGGCGAGCCGGTGACGGTCGACGATCCGTGGGGTTACGGCAACTCGCTGGAGTGGGCGACGTCCTGCCCGCCGCCGCGGCACAATTTCACCGAGCTGCCCCGGATCCGTTCGGAGCGGCCCGCGTTCGAGCTGCACTACCCGCACATGGTGGAGCGGATGCGGCGTGAGGCGCACGCCGGACGTACGCACGGTCCCGACGACGGCGACGTGACCCGCCTCGACGTGGCGGACGTGCGCACCTGAAACTGGTGCGTCGTGCCGGGCGGTGGCCCGGATAGCATTTCCGGTGATGTCCGACACCGGGGGAGCCAGCGACGTCGCGGCCGCATGGGCGGCGCTGACCGCGGATCCACACAACGAACACGCGATGCGGCTGTACACGCTCGCGCTGAAGCGGCAGGGACGCACCGCCGACGCACTGTCGATGGCGTGGCGGATGCTCAGCGAGCACCCGCTGTCGGCGTCGGCGCAGTACACCTACGCCGGCCTGTTGCACGAGTCCGGGCAGGGCGCCCAGGCGTTGGCGGTGGTCAACGAGGCGCTGCGGCGGGATCCGGCGAACCCGGAGGCTCTGGTGTTGCGCGGCGACATCTATCGGTCGACGTGGGGCGCGGCCGCCGCTGAGGCGCAGTATCTGGAGGCGCTGAGACTCTCGCCGAATCATGCTCTGGCGACACACAATCTGGGCGTCAGCAGGCTGCGGTGGGGAACGCTGACGCAGGCGGTGCGCGGGTTGCTGGCATCGGTGCGCCTGGAACCGGCGTTGAGGCCGTTGGCGATCGACAACGTCGGGCTGGCCGTGACCCGGGTGATGCGGATGGCGACGGCGTCGGTGGTGTTCCTGGCGGTCGCGCTGATCGTGGTGATGGCCGCGCACGACGACGGGATGCCCACGGTGATCCCGCGGATCGTGGCGGGGGTGCTGGGTGTGGCGCTGGCGGTGCCGCTGGTATGGGTGGTGCGGACGGTACCGGGTCCGGTGCTGGCTTCTGTTGTGCGGCAACGGCTTCTGCTCGGTGTGCGGGTGGCTTTCGTGGTACTCGCGGTCGTGCTGGGAGTGGTGACGGCGGCGGTGGGGTCGAACCCGGTGTCCGATGTGGCGGGCACGCTGCTGCTGTTCGGGGTTTTCGGGCTGACGGTGCTCGGCTGGGTGACCGGGGCCTAGCGGGCTACTCCTCGCACAACGAGCGTGAAGCTGTCGTCACGGTCGACGCCGAACGTGAAGGTACCGGCACTGTGGGCTGAGGTCTGATTCGGTTGACAGGCGGACCAAGCGACGCCCATCTCGGCGAGCGTCGCGTATGTCAAGGGTGCAACGCCCCTGTTGGTCTATTTCGCTGAGGTGGTAGCCGCACCAGCCCCTCAGGAATCAGTCGAGTTCAACTTTTCATGTGCCGAGGCGAAATGAATCCTGAAGAGATCGCGCAGCCATGACATCAACTCGCTGTCGCTGGCGCTCAGATCGGGAGTGGGAAGACTGTCTCTGACGCGGGAAAGCAGGAGCATGAACTGCCAGGTGCCGGAGCGGTCCGACAAACCGAAGGTGTTCGCCGCCTCGGGCGGTGCCATCATGAAGTCGATTCCACCGTCTCGCGCTGACCAGCACACCTGGACCTTGCAGTCGTCACGACGATAAAAAATTGCCCAAGCTGGGCGATTACCGTAAGTCTCGGGGTCTCGAATCTCGTCGAGCACAAGACCGTGAACGGACATTTCTGGGGCGAGAAATTCCGCTAGTCCTCTAGCCTCCATGGTGGGCCTTTCCGATGTGTATCCAGACGTTGTTCCGTTGCACGTAGCCATATGCTTCGGCGTTTGCCTTCAAGAAATTGATCTCCATTGCGGAAAATGAGAGTCGTTGGACAGCCGCGAGCTGTTCGACACTATCGAACGCTGCAGGTAAGACATATTCGATGCGTGAAACACCGAGTTCCAGTTGCCGACGCAGGAACTGCTCATTCACCTGCCAGCCGAGTTGCCTCACTTGGCTGTCGTCCAACCCCAAGCTCATCGCTTCCCACGTTGCGTCTCCGGTGTCGTAGTAGATGCCGCCGTGGTGCCTGGCTTCGCCGATGTAACCGCCGTCCATCCCGTCCCACTTCCCCAGGACGATCCGGTCTGCAGCGGCAGAGTCTCCAACGGGGCTCGCAATGTAGTGGGTCGACAGATCGGCGAGTTCGCCCGCCAGCTGAGAAGTCGGATCGCCGTTGACAAAAGCTTCGTTCAACGAAGTGGCGATCTCCGGTGCGTGTGAGTGATAACTGCTGGGATCTGCACCACTTGCGCTGTCGTGACCTTCGACGTGTGGCGAACCACCATCCATCGGGCCATCCGTCGGAGACCTCCGCTCGTGATCGGCTCCGCTCTCCCCGGTGTTGGTGAGCGGTTCATCGGCGTGCATCGTCCGACCCGCCTCATCAGCGCTCGGCGGGTGAGCGACGTTGTAACCGTGGTCCGCACCACCGCTTGTTGGCTCAGCCGCCGAGGCGGGCGAAGGAATCGAGTGCCCGGGTGCGCGAACGGATTCGGACGATTCGCTATTCGGCGACACCGCCCCGGACCGAGGAGCCGCTTCCACCCCCGGGGCCCGTTCCGCCTGCTCGACCGGTGCCCGCGGGCCGGCGCCACCTTCCGCGCCGGAACCGGTCGGCCGTCCAGCGGAAGCGGGTGGCTCACCGGTGCGCGCAGGCCCGCCGCCTGACGGGCCACTACCTGGAGCCGGACCCGCACCCGGCGTGCCCGGCCCGGCACCCCCCGGAATCCCCTCGGGCCGCACCGGCGGTATGCCGCCCGGTGCTGTCGGACTGAACTCCGGAACCCGCGGCGTCTCAATCGGATTGGGCGTCCCTCGCGTCCAGCTGCCGAGTTCGCGGACACCGGGCAGTCGGCCCTCCTCCAGTACGCGCCGGCTGAGGTTCAGGCCCTTCGCGACGCTGCCCGTCTTCGACAGCGCGCCGCCGGGCACGAACAGTGATCCGATGTTGAACGCGGCCTCCCCGGCGGCGCGGCCGGGATGGTCGCCGGACCACTTGTCCCACGCCACGAACTCCTTGCCCATGTTCTCCAGCACCCCGGGCAGGGACGACGGGTCCTTGGCCACCGACAGGGCCATCTCGGCCATGCCCTTCCACGTGTCGGGGTCGGCCATCGCCACCACCCCGGACACCGTGCCGATCAGCCCGGTGACCGCACCCACCTGCACGTCGGTGTACAACGTCACGGCATTTGCCAGGTCGTTGCCCACCCGATCGCCGAACGTCTCCACCAGGATCGGGCGGATCCACTTCTGGAACGCCGTCGCCGCATCACCGATCAGCACGGTCAGCTCGTCGAGCAGTCCGATGATCCCCTTGACCTGCTGCTGGAAGTTGTGCAGCACCGTGCCCACATCGTTGGCGACCTCGCGCAGGATGTCGTCGCCCTCGCCGGTGAGGAAGCCGGTCACCGTGTCCCACAAACCGTCCAGGGACAGCCGGTCCAGCAGCCGCCGGATGGCGTCCTGGCTTTCCTGGACTCCCGACGCGAAATCCGTGATCGACTGCGCCACCGACGAACTGACGTCGGCCAGCGAGGAGATCGCCGTGCCGAGACTCTCCAGCGCGGTCGTCATCGCTGCGCGCTCGGGGATCTGCTGGGCGGCGAGGGCAGCCTTGATGCCGGTCAGCTGCGGCTCGATCAACGCGAACCCGGTGGCGAAGTTGCGCCACTGCGTCGCGGTGACGCCCATCATCGCCGCGTTGCCCGACGGCCACGTCATCGCGATCCCCGCGACCGGGCCGAGCCCGGGCAGCACCTGCAGCAGCGGCTGAATCAGGTACCACTTCGACGGCGGGGGCACGGTGACACCGTTGGGTCCGGGCGGAACATGCGCGGGCAGCGCCTTGCCGGGGTCGCCGCTGACGCCGCCCGACGGGCCGGGGCCTCCGATGGTCGAGGCGGCGTCGGCGTTGCGGTAGTTGAAGCCGCTCGCCTCCAACAGCATTCCCACCGACGTGAAGGCGTTCGCCGCATCGGCGACCGCGGAGGTGAACTCGCCGGCCTGATGGCCGTACTTCATGCCGAAGTTCAGCCCCGCCGCATCCATGCCCGAGGAGATGCCGCCGCCCAGCGCCGCGCCCAACGCATCCGACAGCCGCGCCAGCTGGCCGCCCAGCGCCCCGGTCTGTCGACCCGCGGCGATCAACGCGTCCGGATCAACCTCGATGCGCACCGGCAGCCCCTCCAGCGGTCACATCTGCCACATCTGTCCGTTCTTGGTGACCGCGTCGGTGTAGTTCTTGTGCGCCGCGTCGGCGACCTTCTGCAGCGCCGTCAGCGCCTCCTTCATCTGCTCGGCGCCGTCGTCCCACTGCTGCTGGGCCTGCGCCTGCGCGTCCGACCCGTCGCCCTGCCACGACCTGCGCAGAGCCGCCATCGTGTGCTCGATGTCGGCGAGGATCTCGGTGACGTCGCGGCCGAAGTCCTCCATGTGGGTGATCGCCGCACGCAGCTGGGCGAAATCCACCACGAGTGCGGTCATCGGTTTCTGTCTCCCGGTTCCCGGTCCGAGGGCTCGGGCGGCTCCTGGCCGCCCTGGATCGCGCCCTCGACCATCTGGGTCACCTGTGCGGCCACCTCCCCGGCCATCTGGGTGGCCTGCGCGACGATTCCGCCGAGCTGACCGGGCACCGACCCCGCCGACTGGCCCGCCGACGACAGCTGGTCGAGGTTCATCTGCTGCGCGAGGTCGGCCACGGGCGCCGACAGCCCGGCACTCGGCGCGCCCGGCACACTGCCGCCGCCCCCTCCGCCACCGACCGTTGAGCCCCCGCCCTGCATCGTCGCGTTCAGCGCCTCGCCGGACTGCTCATCGGTTTTGGCGTACTCCTTGCCGGCGAGGTTCAGCAGGTCGGCCATGGTCTGCAGGCCGCGGATCACCTGACCCGCGCCGGTGTGCCACTGATCCCACGCCGGTCCGTACGCCGACGCCGCATCGCCCTTCCAGCCGGACCCCAGCAGTTGCCGGGTCTCGAGGTCCACCCCGGAGAGTCCGTCCTGCAGCCGCCGACCCGCATCACGCAGGCGCTCCGCCGCCGCCTGCAACTCCGACACCACCACCTCGACCGAACGCCCCACGCGAAGCAGCCTATGGGGCCGCGCAGGGGGGTCCGTGCGCCAATTTCGCGCGGCCCGGACGTCCTAGTCTGGTGTTGTGCGCCTTCTGCTGATCGCCGACACGCACGTCCCGAAGCGGGCCCGCGACCTACCGCCGCAGGTGTGGGACGCGGTGGACGCCGCCGATGTGGTGATCCACGCCGGGGACTGGGTGGAGCCCGGACTGCTCGACGTGCTCGAGACGCGCGCCCGGCGCCTCGTGGCCTGTTGGGGCAACAACGACGGCGACGAACTGCGCCTCCGGCTGCCCGAACGGGCCGACGTCGAACTCGGCGGCCTCCGCTTCACGGTGACCCACGAGACCGGCGGCGCCGCCGGCCGCGAGGCCCGGATGGCCAGGGCCTACCCCGAGACCGACGTGCTGGTCTTCGGGCACAGCCACATCCCGTGGGACACCACCGCCGAAACCGGTCTGCGGCTGCTCAATCCGGGTTCGCCGACCGACCGTCGCCGCCAGCCCTACTGCACGTACATGACCGCGACAGCCGCCGCCGGCGTGCTGACAGACGTGGAACTGCACCGGGTGCCTCGCCGTGAGTGACCGGCCCGCCACCGTCGACGACGTCCACGCGATCGCGGCGGGGATGCCGCACGTCACCACGATCGTGGGCCCGCGGGCGGGCAACCCGATCTACCAGGTGGGCGGGAAGTCGTTCGTGTTCTTCCGGACCCCACGACCGGACGCCGTCGACCCCGACACGGGCGAGAAGTATCCCGACGTGATCGTGATCTGGGTCGAGTCCGAGGCCGACAAGCTGGCGCTGACACAGGACCCGGACTCACCGTTCTTCACCACGCCGCACTTCGACGGGCACCCGTCGGTGTTGGTGCGCGCGAGCCGGCTCGGCGAGATCGGAGTGACCGAGCTACGCGAGCTGATCCAGGACGCCTGGCTGTCCCGGGCGTCGAAACGGCGTGCCGCGCAGTGGCTCAGCCGGGACGGGTGACGTTGTCGTGCTCGGCTCCGCAGACGAATAGCGCGAGCCGGGCCGGGACGTCACCGGGGTTGCGCCACCGGTGCCGGGTGCCGTTCTGCACCACGGTGTCCCCGGGATGCAGGGTCACCTCGGCGCCGTCGTCGAGTTCCAGGATGACGGTGCCCTCGAGCACCACCTCGAAGTCGATCGTGTCGGTGGTGTGCATGCCGGGATCGTCGAGTTCCATGTAGCCGAGCAGCCCGGGCAGCTTCGCCTCCCCGTCGGCGATCGCCTCCTCGGTGGTGAGGTCGTCCGTCCTGGCCGTCGCGGTCCCCGGCGGCAGCGTGAACATCGAGAACCGGAACCCGCCGATCGGCGGAAAGTAGGTGCGCCAGTTCGGCATCGACCCGTCGTCAGGAAAGTGCGGGGTCTCGTCGCCGCCCCACAGAATCGTGAACTCGGATCCGGGCAGCAGGACCGGCGTGCGCGGCGCGACCGTCTCGTCGCTGACGAACACCGACTTCCCGGACGCATCGTGGCCTGTGACGACTCGGCGGACATCCATCGGTCCAGTCAACCACCGGATGCGGTGCCGCCGTGGCAGTCTCTGCGGAATGGAGCACAAGCCACCGACCCCGACGATCGAAGCCGCTCACCGCGCGCATCTGGGGAGCCTGCCGTTCGACGACACGCGAGACTTCGCCGACGCCGACCGCGGCTTCATCGCCGCACAGCAGCCCTGCGTGATCACCGCCGCCGACGGCCGCGTCGTCTGGGACAACGACGTCTACGACTTCCTGCACGGGGACGCGCCCACCACCGTGCATCCCAGCCTGTGGCGGCAGTCCCAGCTGGTCGCCAAGCAGGGCCTCTACGAAGTGGTGGAGGGCATCTATCAGGTGCGCGGATTCGACCTGTCCAACATCACGTTCGTCGAGGGCGACACCGGCATCATCGTGATCGATCCGCTGGTGTCCACCGAGGTCGCGGCCGCGGCCCTGGCGCTCTACCGCCGGCACCGGGGGGAAAGGACCGTCGTCGCGGTCATTTACACCCACAGCCACGTCGACCACTTCGGCGGCGTTCTCGGGGTGACATCGCAGGCCGACGTCGACGCGGGAAAGGTCGCGGTGCTGGCGCCCGAGGGCTTCACCGAACACGCGGTGCAGGAGAACGTCTACGCCGGAACCGCGATGGCGCGGCGCGCCGGGTACATGTACGGCGCCGTGCTCGAGCGTGGACCGCAGGGGCAGGTGGGCTGCGGGTTGGGCCAGACACCGTCGACGGGCGAGGTTGCGATCATCGTGCCGACGGTGGACATCCGCGAGACGGGGGAGACCCACACGATCGACGGGGTCCAGATCGAGTTCCAGATGGCGCCGGGCACGGAGGCGCCGGCCGAGATGCACTTCTACTTCCCGAAGTACCGGGCGCTGTGCATGGCCGAGAACGCCACCCACAATCTGCACAACCTGCTGACGCTGCGCGGTGCGCTGGTGCGCGATCCACACGGCTGGGCCGGCTACCTCACCGAGGCCATCGACACCTTCGCCGACCGCGCCGACGTCGTGTTCGCCTCCCACCACTGGCCGACCTGGGGGAAGGAGCGCATCGTCGAATTCCTGTCGCTGCAACGGGATCTGTACGCCTACCTGCACGATCAGACGCTGCGCCAGCTCAACCAGGGCTACACCGGTATCGAGATCGCCGAGACGTTCGCGATGCCGCCCGCGCTCGAGCGGGCCTGGCACGCGCACGGCTACTACGGCTCGGTCAGCCACAACGTCAAGGCGGTCTATCAGCGCTACATGGGGTGGTTCGACGGCAACCCCGGGCGGTTGTGGCCGCATCCACCCGAGGCCATCGGCCCGCGTTACGTCGCGGCGATGGGTGGCATCGACCGCGTCGTCGAGCTGGCGCAGCAGGCCTTCGATGACGGTGACTTCCGTTGGGCAGCAACCCTTCTCGATCACGCGATCTTCACCGACGAGAACCACGCGAGTGCCCGGCAGCTCTACGCCGACACCCTCGAGCAGCTGGCCTACGGATCGGAGACAGCGACCTGGCGCAACTTCTTCCTGGCCGGCGCCACCGAACTGCGCGACGGCAACTTCGGCACCCCCACCACGACGTCGACCACGATGGCCGCGCAGCTGTCGCCCGAGCAGATGTTCGACGTGCTGGCGATCAGCGTCAACGGGCCCCGGGCCTGGGATCTCGACCTCGCGATCGACGTCACCTTCGAAGACACCGCCACCAACTACCGGCTGACGCTGCGCAACGGGGTGCTGGTGTATCGCAAGGTGGACGCCGACGACCAGACGGCGCAGGCGACGATCCAGCTGGCGACCAAGGTGCGGCTGCTCAGCCTGGCGGCCGGCGACGCGACGTCACCGGGCGTCGAGATCACCGGCGACGGCGAGGTACTGACCGCGCTGGTCGGTGTGCTGGACAAGCCGGACCCTGGGTTCGACATCGTCACGCCCTGACGAGGTCTATCGTTGCGTCTACCAGAGGGCCTTGAACGTGCGAGTGCTGGGTTATGACGACTGTTCCGACCGCTTGCCAGCATTGTGGAGTCGAGCCGCGGAAAAATGCCCGATTCTGTGACTACTGCGGCGCTTCGATCACTCGGTTGTCGGGCGCTGAATACAAGCAGGTCACGGTTCTGTTCGCTGACGTGGTCAGGTCCATGGAGATCGCTGGGGCGCTGGGTCCCGAAGGGCTGAGAGAGTTGATGACCGAGTTGGTCGACTCCTGTGGCGCAGTGGTTCGCCGCTATGGCGGTGATCTGAATCAGTTCACCGGTGACGGAATCATGGCCTTGTTCGGCATACCGAATGCTCTCGAGGACCATGCTCGCCGGGCATGTCTGGCCGCCCTGGACATCCAAGCCCAGGCCATGAACATGGACTCGACGGTCTTACGGCGCGCGGGGATGTTGCTGCGCTTGAGGATCGGACTCAACTCCGGCCTCGTCATCGCCGGTGATGTCGGCTCGGCTCCGATCGCCTACACGGCCATGGGGGGCCACGTGGGGATGGCGCAGCGCATGGAGTCTGTCGCTGGACCCGGCGGCGTCATGCTCAGCGAGTCGACTGCCCGACTCGTCGAAGGCGATTTTCACCTCGGTCCCCGAGAGCTCGCGCGCATCAAGGGCTCCGACCAACCGGTTCCCGTCCACCGACTCCTGTCTGCGGTGGTAGAACGTGAAATCACCCGACGACGTTCGCGCCTCGTCGGGAGAATGTCCGAGAACCGTTGTATCGCAGGCGTTCTCGACGACGCGCGCGAACGACTCGGTGCCGTCGTCACAGTGCAGGGGGCGCCGGGCGTCGGCAAGACCCGGCTGGTCCAGGAATCGATGAGCGCCGCGACGCAGCGCGGATTCGATGTCTTCTTCACCTACTGTGAGTCGCACGCACGCGAGATCTCGTTCAATGTGATCTCGCGTCTGCTGCGAGCAGTTTTCGCAATCGGTGGCGTCGAACCGACTGCGGCGCGATCGATGGTTCGTGCGGACATCGACGATGCCGACGACCAGGATCTGTTGCTGCTGTACGACATGCTCGGAATCGGCGAGACGGACATGCCGCTACCCGACGTGAGCCCCGATGCGCGGCGGCGACGGCTCATCGACTTGATGAGCAAGATCTCGCTGGCCAGGTCACGACCCACTGCCTATGTGATCGAAGACGTTCACTGGATCGATGAGGTCAGCGAATCCATGCTTGCGGAGTTCGGTCGAGCGATCATCCACGCGAAGGCGACGATCCTGATCACGTATCGCCCCGAGTACCGAGGAGCCTTGTCCCGGATCGACGGCGCGACGACGATAGAACTCGCCCCGCTTCCCGATGCGGACACGCAGGAGTTGGTCAGAGAACTGCTCGGTGCGGATCCCTCGGTCAACGGACTGGTGGCGGTCGTCGTGGAGCGTGCGGCGGGAATCCCGTTCTTCGCCGAGGAGATCATCCGCGATCTTGCGGAGCGGGGCGAGATCGCGGGAACCTCGGGCAACTACGTCTGCGACCGGGAAGTCGACGATGTGCAGGTGCCGGCCACGCTGCAAGCCGCTATCGGTGCCCGGATCGATCGGCTCGACGCGACTGCCAAGCGCACGCTCAACGCCGCGGCGGTGATGGGTGTGCGGTTCCGCGCGGATCTGGTTGAGCACCTCGTGGGCAGTGCCGACTGGAAACCGCTGGTCGAAGGTCAGCTCGTCGATGTGCTTCATGGTGCGGGCGATGGCGCGTATGCCTTCCACCATCCCCTCACGCAGAAGGTGGCATACGAGTCGCAGCTCAAGTCGGCGCGCGCAGAACTGCACCGACGTGCGGCGTTCATCATCGAACAGACGGATGCCGCAGCCACCGGTGAAGGCGCCGCCGCGATAGCCACCCAGTACGAGTCGGCCGGCGCCTGGAAAGATGCATACACGTGGTCGATGCGCGCCGCGGAATGGTTCGGAACGCGCGACATCCGAGCCTCGCGCGGCGCTTGGGAGCAGGCTGCGCGGATTGCCCACAAATTGCCGAACGGTCACGCAGGTGCTCTGGCGATGAGGATCGAGACTCGGGCACTGTTGTGTGGCACAGTTTTCCGCGTAGGAGGCGATCCCGAATCCACGGGATTCGAGGAGTTACGCAGCCTGACGTCGCAGGCGAACGACAAGCGGTCGCTGGCCGTGGGAATGGCGGGCTATCTCAACACTCTCACCTTCAACTCGCGCCACCAGGAGTCCGCAAAGACGGCGTCCGAACTCGCCACATTGCTCGAGTCGATCGGCGATCCGACGATGACCGTCGGCCTTCTCTACGGCGCAGCACAGGCCAAGTGGGAAGCCGGGCAAGCGATTGAGAGCCGACGGCTGGCGCAGCGCATCATCGACCTGGCTGACGGCGATCTCGAGATGGGCAATCTGGTGCTCGGTTCCCCGCTTGCGTGGGCGACCTCGCTGCGGGGAGTGTCATCGATGGTGTTGGGTCAGCCTGGGTGGCGCACCGATATACAGCGCGGGATCGAAATGGCTCGATCGTTCGACGCAGCCACGCGGATCGTGACACAGCTGTACAGGTTTTCTGGCGCCGTCGTGCACGGTGCAGTACTTCCCGATTCGAGCGACATGTCCATGACGGAGGAGTCTGTGGAGGTCGCGAAGCAGTCGGGTGATAATGCCGCACTTGCCTTCTCGTACATGAATCGGGCAATGTGTCTGCTACACACGCCCGAGAACCATGGTTCGGTCGGGATCGAGGCGCTGCAGACGGCGCGCGAACTGATAGTGCGCGATAGGCTGACTTTCACGTTGCGTCGGCTTTCCGATATCGAACTGGCGCGTGAGCGTCTCGAGGCGGACGATCCTGATGGGGCGCTTGACCTCGCCAAGGGCGTGCTTGACGAGCAGTTCACCAGCGGCGAGATGGCGTACCGTGGTCCTGCCACGTCGGTGGTCGTCGAAGCGTTGCTGCGTCGCGGCAAGCGGCACGATCTCGAGATGGCTCGAGGAGCGATCGAACGATTGTCGACGGTGCCGACGGATGTCGGATTCGTTCTGCATCGCCTTCCTGTTCTTCGGCTGCGGGCGCTGCTGGCGAGACAGACGGGAGCAGAGGACGAGTACCGGGATCATGTGTCTCGCTATCGGCTGATGTCGGCCGCGTGTGGCTTCGACGGTCACATCGCCGAGGCCGCCCGAATGCTCTAGGGCATCCCGCCGTCGGCGCGGACGATCGACCCGGTGGTGAAGCTCGACGCGTCCGACATCAGAAACACTGCGGCGCCGACGATCTCGCTGGGCTGACCGGCGCGCTGCAGCGCGAAATGCCGGAAGGGGTTGTCTCCGGACAGGTTCCACGCCGTGCTGATATCGGTGAGGAACGGGCCGGGCATCAGCGTGTTGACGCGCACCGTCGGACCGAACGCCTTGGCGAGTCCCTCGGTCATCGCGTTCAGCCCCGCCTTCGATGCGGCGTAGGGGAGGAACGACGGGTCCGGTCGCAGCGAGCCATGCGTGCTGACGTTGATGATCGAGCCGCCGCCGGCGGCCACCATGCGCTCACCGACCAGAGCCGACAACCGGAACGGGCCCTTGAGATTCAGATTCATCACCGCGTCGAACAGCTTCTCGGTGACGTCGCCGAGCGTGCCGTAGAGCGGGGACATGCCGGCGTTGTTGACCAGCACGTCGACCCGGCCGAATCGGTCGTAGGCGGCGTCGACCAGGCCGTCGAGCTCGTTCCACCGGCCCACGTGCACCGCGTACGGCAACGCGGCCCGGCCGGTCTCGGCGGCGATCTCCTCGGCGGTGGCCACGCATGCGTCGTACTTGCGGCTGGCGATGACGACGTCGGCGCCACACCGCGCCGCCGCGAACGCCATCTCCCGCCCCAGACCGCGGCTGCCGCCGGTGACCAGCACCACCCGGTCGGTGAGATCGAACAGCGAATCGGCATAACCTGACACGCGCCCTATGGTGGCACGGTGCAACTGCTTCTGGTCCGACATGCGCTACCACTGCGCAGCGAGCCCGGGGAGGGCTCGGATCCCCGACTGTCCGACGAAGGTGCTGCGCAGGCGGCGCGGCTGCCCGATGCGCTGGCCCGCTTCCCGATCACCCGGTTGGTGAGCAGCCCGCAGGTGCGGGCCATCGAGACGGGCCGGCCGCTGGCCGACAAGCTCGGATTGCCGATCGAGGTGGACGACCGGCTCGCCGAGTACGACCGCGACCTCCCGCACTACATCCCGATCGAGCAGATCGCGAAGGAGAACCCGCAGGAGTTGCAGCGGCTGATCGACGGCCATCTCCCGAGCGGCGTGGACGAGGACGCGTTCCGCGCCCGCATCACCGCCGGCATCGACGACCTCGTGCAGGCGGCCGACCACGACGACACGGTCGCGGTCTTCAGCCACGGCGGTGTGATCAACGTGCTGCTGCACGCGATCCTGGGCACCGAACGGCTGCTGTCGTTCCACGTCGACTACGCATCGGTGACGCGGCTGCTGTCCTCGCGCACCGGGCGACTCTCGGTCGCGAGCGTCAACGGCACCGAACACGTATGGGACTTATTGCCCCGGAACCAGCGGTGGTAGACAAGTTCCCGTGACTGACCTCGAGGGCTTGGATCTGGCCGCACTGGACCGGCATCTGCGCGAGGCCGACGTGCCACGGGACGGAGAACTGCGGGCCGAGCTCGTCTCCGGCGGCCGGTCGAACCTGACGTTCCTCGTCTTCGACGATGCGTCGAAGTGGGTGCTGCGGCGGCCGCCGCTGCACGGGCTGACCCCGTCGGCGCACGACATGGCCCGCGAGTACCGGGTGGTCGCGGCGCTGGCCGACACCGCGGTGCCGGTCGCCCGCGCGGTGACGATGCGCAACGACGACTCCGTGCTCGGTGCGCCGTTCCAGATGGTCGAGTACGTGCCGGGCCGGGTGGTGCGCCACACCGGCCAGCTCGAGGCGCTCGGCGGCAGGGACACCATCGAGGCGTGCGTCGACGCGCTGATCGGGGTGCTGGCCGACCTGCACGCCGTCGACCCCGATGCCGTCGGACTCGGTGACTTCGGCAAGCCCACCGGGTACCTGGAGCGCCAGGTGCGGCGGTGGGGCTCGCAGTGGGAACTGGTCAAGCGCCCGGACGACCCGTGCGATGCGGACGTCAAGCGGCTGCACGCCAAGCTCGCCGAGGCGGTCCCCGCGCACAGCCGGTCGGCCATCGTGCACGGCGACTACCGCATCGACAACACGATCCTCGACGCCGACGATCCGACCCGGGTGGTGGCGGTGCTGGACTGGGAGATGTCCACGCTCGGCGACCCGATCAGCGATGCGGCGCTGATGTGCGTGTACCGGCATCCCACGTTCCATTACGTGCACGCCGACGCGGCGTGGGCGTCGGAGCTGATCCCGGACCCGGATGCGCTGGCTGAGAAGTACGCCCGCGCCGCCGGGCAGGATCTGCACGACTGGGACTTCTACATGGCGCTGGCCTACTTCAAGCTCGCGATCATCGGCGCGGGCATCGCCTACCGCTCCCGCGAGGCCGGGGTGACCGACGAGACGGACAAGGTCGGTGAGGCCGTCCCTCCGTTGATCGCTGCAGGGTTGGCTGAGCTGGCCTAGGCTGGGGTTTCGTCGCAGCTCACCCTGGGTAGAGAAGCGCGTGCCCCAAACGATCGCCCCGCCCGCTCACCATCGCGACCCGACAAGAAGGCCCACCGCCATGAAACGTGATGTCGGCGCGGAGCTGGACGTGGAGATCACTGCGCCCACGACGCTCGAATTCCAGATCGCCGTCGCCCCGCAGTCGGGCGTCGAGGTCACCGAATCCCTGTCATTCGTGTTGGACGGCAAGGAGATTCCCTCGGCTGACATCAAGGAGATCGCGGGTGAACACGGCAACCGCATCCACACGCTCGAGGTCGCGAAGGGCAATCTGAAGGTCAGCTACTCGGCCAGCGTAATCGGGCAGGCGGACCCGCCGCCGCTGCGCGACATCGATTTCTCGACCTATCTGCGGCCCAGCCGGTACGCCGAGGCGGACAAGTTCTTCGGTTTCGCCGCGACGGAGTTCGGTGATCTTGCCGACACTGCCACGATCCTCGAGAAGGTGTCCTCCTGGGTCGGGTCCCGGCTCAACTACGTCCCCGGCTCCAGTGATCCGATCGACGGAGCGGCGGACACGCTGCTCGCCGGTGAAGGTGTCTGCCGCGATTACGCGCATCTCGTGGTCGCGCTGCTGCGGGCGGTAAACGTGCCCGCGCGGCTGGTGTCGGTGTACGCGCCGGGGTGCCAGCCCATGGACTTCCACGCCGTGGCCGAGGCGTTCGTCGACGGTCAGTGGCGGGTGGTCGACGCCACCCTGCTGGCGCCGCGCCAGTCCCTGGTCCGCATCGCCACCGGACGCGACGCCGCGGACACCGCCTGGCTCGACAACCACAAGGGCGCGATCACCGTGAACAACATGACCGTCACCGCGACGGTCGACGGCGATCTGCCGCGCGACTCGATCGACCAGTTGGTGTCGATCCAGTGAGACGGCTAGACACCGCCCTTGAGGTTCTTCTTCGCCGCGCGGCGTAGCTGGAAGATGCGTACCGCGCCGACGGCGACCGTCAGCAGTCCGCCGGCCACCGCCGCGAACAGGATGGCCACCCCCAGCGGCAGGCTCCACTGCCAGCCGAGGAACTGGAACGCTGCCGACTCGGTGTTCTGCGCGATGAAGATCAGCAGCACGATGAGGATCAGGAAGCCGAGCGTCAGCGCCGACCACAGCGCTGCGGCGCGGGTGCGGTGGACAGCCGACTTCGCCGGGGGCACGGTCCCCGCCGCCGGGGTGGCGGGCGCGTCGAACGGCGGCGGCGGCGGTGGTGACGGCTCGGCCGACGCGAAGGGGTCGCTGGACATGGCTCCATCTTTGCCCTTTGCGGCTTCGAATGAAACATGCAGGGTGATCGCGTTAGGGTCACGAAAGTTTCCGCGACCTGGAAAGGACGTCCGGCGTGACTAGCTCCCGAAAGCCAGCCCGAAAGTTCCGAGGGTTCCGATGGCGCGCTGTGCTGGTGCTCGTCATGGCGGTGACGGTGGCGGCCTGCGGCAGCTCCAATCCGCTCGGCGGCGGCGAAGTCTCCGGTGATCTGAAGTCGATCAAGGTGGGGTCGGCGGATTTCACCGAGTCGAAGATCATCGCCGAGATCTACGCCCAGGCACTCGAGGCCAACGGCTTCACGGTGTCGCGTCAGTTCGGGATCGGCAGCCGCGAGACCTACATCCCCGCGGTGCAGGACCACTCGATCGACCTGATCCCCGAGTACACCGGCAACCTGCTGCAGTACTTCGACGCCAAGAGCGCGGCGACCACCCCTGACGCCGTGCTGCTCGCACTGTTCAAGGCCCTGCCCGGTGACCTGTCGATCCTCACTCCGGCCCCCGCGGAGGACAAGGACACCCTCGCGGTGTCCGAGGCGACCGCGCAGCGCTGGAATCTGAAGTCCATCGCCGATCTCGCACAGCATTCTGCCGAGGTGAAAGTCGGTGCGCCGTCGGAGTTCCAGACCCGCCAGACCGGGTTGGTCGGACTCAAGGAGAAGTACGGTCTGGACATCCCGCCGGCCAACTTCGTCGCCATCAGCGACGGTGGCGGCCCGGCGACGGTGCAGGCGCTCACCGGCGGCACGGTGACCGCGGCCAACATCTTCTCCACGTCGCCGGCGATCGAGCAGAGCAAGCTGGTGGTTCTCGAAGACCCGAAGAACGTGTTCCTGGCGGCGAACGTGGTCCCGTTGGTCGCGTCGCAGAAGATGTCGAGCGACCTCAAGACGGTGCTCGACGCGGTCAGCGCCAAGCTCACCACCGAAGCGCTGATTCAGATGAACACCGCGGTGGAGGGCAACCAGGGCATCGACCCCGACGAAGCGGCGGGAAAGTGGATCGCCGACAACGGCTTCGACAAGCCCGTACAGAAATAGGCAGCCGTGATCACCTTCACCAACGTCACGAAGAAGTACCCGGACGGCACCGTCGCGGTCGACGACCTCACGCTGGAGGTGCCCGAGGGCACGCTCACCGTGTTCGTCGGGCCGTCGGGCTGTGGCAAGACGACCTCGATGCGGATGATCAATCGGATGATCGAGCCGACCTCGGGGACGCTGACGGTCAACGGCGAGGACGTCACCAAGGTCGACCCCGTCAAGCTGCGGCTGGGGATGGGTTACGTGATCCAGAGTGCCGGCCTGATGCCGCATCTGCGGGTGGTCGACAACGTCGCGACCGTCCCGGTGCTGCGCGGCGAATCCCGGCGCACCGCACGCAAATCCGCGCTCGCGGTGCTCGAGCGGGTGGGCCTGGACCCGGCGTTGGCCAACCGCTACCCGGCGCAGCTGTCCGGCGGGCAGCAGCAGCGCGTCGGGGTGGCGCGGGCGTTGGCCGCCGACCCGCCCATTCTGTTGATGGACGAACCCTTCAGCGCCGTCGATCCCGTGGTCCGCGACGATCTGCAGGCCGAGATCCTGCGTCTGCAAAGCGAATTGCGTAAGACGATCGTGTTCGTCACCCACGACATCGACGAGGCGATCAAACTCGGCGACCGGGTCGCGGTGTTCGGCCGCGGCGGTGTCCTGCAGCAGTACGACGCCCCCGCCCGGCTGCTGTCCAATCCCGCCAACGACGACGTCGCGGGCTTCGTCGGCGCCGACCGCGGCTACCGGGGGCTGCAGTTCTTCCACGCCACCGGCCTTCCGCTGCACGAGATCCGCCATGTCGGGGAACCCGAGATCGACGCCCTGTCGCTGGCGCCCGGCGACTGGGTGCTGGTCACCCGGCCGGACGGCACCCCCTACGCATGGATCAATGCCGAGGGTGTCGAGTTGCACCGGTCGGGAAGTTCGCTCTACGACAGCACGATCGCCGGCGGCTCGCTGTTCCGGCCGGACGGCACCCTGCGGCTCGCGCTGGACGCGGCGCTGTCCTCCCCGGCCGGACTCGGAGTCGCCGTCGACGGGGGCGGCCAGGTGATCGGCGGGGTGCGGGCCGACGACGTGCTCGAGGCGCTGGACAGCCAGCGCACCGCCCAGCAAGGCGGTTCCGGCGGGGCAGGAGCGCAGCGACTCGGGGGAGAAGAGTCAGCGTAATGCGGTATCTGTTCACCCACCTCGACGACCTGTGGGCGCTGACGGTCATTCATCTGAGGCTCTCGCTGATCCCGATCGTGCTGGGGTTGGTGATCGCGGTGCCGCTGGGCGCGCTCGTGCAGCGCACCACGGCGCTGCGCCGTCTCACAACGGTGACGGCGAGCATCATCTTCACGATCCCATCCCTGGCCCTGTTCGTGGTGCTGCCGCTGATCATCCCCACCCGGATCCTCGACGAGGCCAACGTCATCGTCGCGCTGACGCTGTACACGGTCGCGCTGCTCGTGCGCGCCGTGCCCGAAGCGCTGGACGCGGTGTCGCCCGCAGTGCTCGACGCCGCCACCGCCGTCGGCTACAAACCGCTCACCCGGATGCTGAAAGTCGAACTGCCGCTTGCTGTTCCGGTGCTCATCGCCAGTCTGCGGGTGGTGGCCGTCACCAACATCTCGATGGTGTCGGTGGGCTCGGTGATCGGCATCGGCGGTCTGGGCACCTGGTTCACCGAGGGCTATCAGTCCAACAAGAGCGACCAGATCGTGGCCGGCATCATCGCGATCTTCGTGCTGGCCATCGTCATCGACACGCTGATCATGCTGGCCGGTAAGGCACTCACACCCTGGACCAGGGCGCAACGCGGATCCGCGGCGAAGAAGGGGGTGCCCGCGTGAACTTCCTGCAGCAGGCGCTGTCGTTCATCTTCACCGCGGCCAACTGGGGTGGCCCGGCCGGGCTGGGCACCCGCATTCTGGAACACCTGCAGTACACCGCCGTCGCCACGTTGTTCTCCGCGCTGATCGCGATCCCGATCGGAATGCTGATCGGGCACACCGGCCGCGGCACCTTCCTCGTCGTCACCGGGGTCAACGCGCTGCGGGCGCTGCCGACGCTGGGGGTGCTGCTGCTCGGCGTGCTGCTGTGGGGACTCGGGCTGGTGCCGCCGACCGTGGCGCTGATGCTGCTCGGCATCCCACCGCTGTTGGCCGGCACGTACGCCGGCATCGCCAACGTCGACCGGGCGGTGGTCGACGCGGCCCGGTCCATGGGGATGACGGAGTCGCGGATCCTGCTGCGCGTCGAGACACCCAACGCGATGCCGCTGATCCTGGGCGGACTGCGCACCGCGACACTGCAGATCGTCGCGACGGCGACCGTGGCGGCCTACGCCAGCCTGGGCGGGCTGGGCCGTTATCTGATCGACGGCATCAAGGTGCGCGAGTTCCACATCGCCTTGGTAGGCGCGCTGATGGTGACCGCGCTGGCGCTGATCCTGGATGCGGCGCTGGCCTTTGCGGTCTGGGCGTCGGTGCCCGGCAGCGGGCGGCTGCGGGGCAACCGTTCGATGCCGCAGCCGCTCCTCTCCGACGAAGTGGCACTCGAATCGCAGCCCAGTTCGGGAGCCCGCCACGGACGAGGCAGAGCGTCGCCTACGGTAGAGCCATGAGTGAAGCCGATCGCTCTGATGCGACCTCCTTCCCTGCCGTGCTGACCTGGCGGGCGCCCGACGAACCGCGGATGGAGTCGGTGCGCGTGCAACTCTCGGGCAAACGCATCAAGGCGTACGGCCGGGTGGTTGCGGCTGCCGCTGCCGCGCACCCCGCCTTCAGCGCCTCCTATGACCTCGTCACCGACGAGGTCGGCGCGACCAAGCGATTGTCGATGACCGTCACACTGGCCGAGCGCGAGCGGCAGCTCTCGATCGCCCGGGACGAAGAGAACATGTGGCTGGTGCAGGAACACACCGGGCAGACCAGCCGCTCGGCGTACGAGGGTGCGCTGGACGTCGACGTGATCTTCAGCCCGTTCTTCAACGCGCTGCCCATCCGTCGCACCGGCGTGATGCCCGGCAGCGGTGAGTCGGTCACCGTGCCCGTGGTCTACCTGCGGGTGCCCGACCTGTCGGTCGACGTGGCACACATCAGCTACTCCGCCTCCGACGACGGCATCAAGCTGCATTCACCCGTCGCGCAGACCACCGTCACGGTCGACGCGAACGGCTTCATCCGCGACTATCCCGGGTTGGCAGAGCGGATCTGATCACCCCGCCGGCCCGTCCGGCGGCGGCCAGTTCGTCGCGCCAGCCCTGCGCGCCGACCGCGATCCCGACGATCTCGGGCCGGCTGAAGCTGTCGTAGCGCACCCGGGCCGAATGCCCGGCCTCCACGAGCCCGGCCACCGACCTGTGGTGGGCCAGCTGGTCGCGGGCGTCGGTGAGCAGCCGCAGACTCTCGTCGAGGACGGGCAGCAGTTCGTCGGCGTTGGCCTCGCACATCGCGCGCACCAGGTTCGGCGCCGTTGCCGCGACCCGGGTGCCGTCGCGGAAGGAGCCCGCCGCCAGCGCAAACGCCAGCGGGACCTGCCCGGCGGTGGCGGCCAGCGCCTCGGCGAACAGGTGGGGCAGATGCGAGATCGTCGCGGCCGCCCGGTCGTGTTCGTCCGAGCGCGCGGGCACGACGAACGCGTGGCAGTCCAGCGCCAGCGCAGTCACCTCTGTCCAGACCTCCGGGTCGACGTGGTCGTCGACGCTGACCACCCACGGCGCATCGACGAAGAGCCGGGCGTCCCCGGCCGTCCAACCGGACTGCGCGGTGCCCGTCATCGGGTGGCCCCCGACGAACCGGTCGAGCAGTCCGGCCCGGCCGACCTCCTCGAGGACGGCGCCCTTGACGCTCGTGACGTCGGTCAGCGGGCAGAGCGGGGCGGTGGAGCGGACGTGCGCCAGCATCAGGCCCAGGGCCGGTACAGGCACCGCCAGGACGATCAGGGCGCCGGTCTCGGCCGCCCGCGTCAGCGCCTCGTCGAGACGGGTGGTGGCGTCGTATCCGTCGAAGCGGGCGGCCTCGACGCCCTCGACCGACCGGTTGTAGCCGAACACGTCGCGCCCGGCGGCGTGCGCCGCCCGCATCAGCGAGCCGCCGATCAACCCGAGACCGACGACGCAGACCGGTGTCTTCCTCACCCGTTCAGGTTGGCATATGACATGGTCAAGGCCATGGCAGGGGACTACGGTTACCTCTCATGGCAGCGCAGCGTGCACAGGCTCAGGAGCGGTCGGCGGATGTCCCGGACGGCTTCGCGGTGGCGGTGGTGCGCGAGGACGGCACCTGGCGGTGCACCGCGTTGCGGCCCGACGCGCTGACCAGCCTGTCGGCCGCCGAAACCGAGCTGCGTGAACTCCGCAGTGCCGGAGCGGTTTTCGGACTTCTGGACATCGACGACGAATTCTTCGTGATCGTCCGGCCCGCCCCGTCGGGCACCCGGCTGCTGCTCTCGGACGCGACGGCCGCACTGGACTACGACATCGCGGCCGAGGTACTCGAGAAGCTCGACGCCGACTTCGACGAGGAGGAGCTGGAGAGCGCCGACCCGTTCGAGGAGGGCGATCTGGGCGTGCTGTCCGACATCGGGCTGCCCGAGGCGGTGCTCGGCGTGATCCTCGACGAGAGCGACGACCTGTACGCCGACGAGCAGGTGGGCCGCATCGCCCGCGAGATGGGCTTCGCCGACGAGTTGGCCGCGGTGCTCGATCGATTGGGCCGGTGACCGACGAGGACCTGATCCGCGCCGCCCTGGCGGCCGCCGCCACCGCGGGACCCCGCGACGTGCCGATCGGTGCGGTGGTGGTCGCCGCGGACGGGACCGTGCTGGCGCGGGCGGCCAATGCCCGCGAGGAACTCGGCGATCCGACCGCGCACGCGGAGATGCTGGCGCTGCGCGCGGCCGCTGTGGTGCTGGGCGACGGCTGGCGGCTGGAGGGCGCGACGCTGGCGGTGACGGTGGAGCCGTGCACCATGTGCGCGGGCGCGCTGGTGATGGCGCGGGTGGCTCGCGTCGTGTTCGGGGCGTGGGAACCCAAGACCGGCGCGGTCGGCTCGCTGTGGGACGTGGTCCGCGATCGCCGGCTGACGCACCGGCCGCAGGTCCGCGGCGGAGTGTTGGCCGAGCTGTGCGCGGCGCCGCTGGAGGAGTTCTTCGCACGACAGCGCTGAGCGGGGCCGGCGCCGAACGTGCACTTCTTTCACGGATCCTGCCCGGAATCGTGCTGAAGTTGCACGCTCGACGGCCGGTTTGGGTCATGAGCCCTCGCTCGGTAAGCTGCCACACGGTGGCGTGTCCGAGCGGCCTAAGGAGCACGCCTCGAAAGCGTGTGACGGGTAACCCCCGTCCGAGGGTTCAAATCCCTCCGCCACCGCCAGAACCGCCCTCCTGTTCGCGCAGGCAAGGGCGGTTTTGTCGTCACTGCCGCTGCGGGCCGCCCAGCGCGGCCTCCCGGTCCGCAGGCGAGAACGCGGCGTCCTCGCCGCCGCGTGTCCGTCGCACCATCTCCCTCGCTGACGCCATCACGGCGACCGTGGATTCGTAGTGGGAGTCGTCGTAGGTGATCGAGTCGCCCGCGCTGAACCCCATCCGGGCGCCCACCTCGACCGCGTCGATGTTGGCGCCGATGAAGAGGAACTTCCACTGCCACTGATCCCGTTGGGTGGTGATCAGATACTTCACCGCCTGCCAGGTCCATTCGTGGCTGGCGTTCTCCATGCCGTCGGTCATGATCACGCAGATGACGTGACCCGGCCGCTGATCCTCGGGGAGTGCGGCGAGGTGAGCGCCGACCTCGGTGACGAAGCGCCCGACCGCGTCGAGCAGGGCCGTCATCCCGCGCGGACGCACGACCAGGTCGGGAACCGTCTCGATCGGGGTCGGGGGATAGACGACCTCGTAGTCGGTGTCGAACTGAGCGAGCGTCATCTGGCACTGCCCGGGCAGCAGGCGTTGCTCGTTGATCAGTTCCCGCCAGCCGTCCTCGGTGGCCTCCTTGGAGGTTTCCATGGAGCCGGAGCGATCCAGCAGTGCAGCGATCAGGGTCTTGTCGGGGTCGGTCATCGAACGCCTCTCATGCGGAAGTGATGAATGTCCGGCGTTCGTGTGCGGACCGACGGCGCGCAAGCCGTGTGTCGCCACCGGCGTCGAGGGGTCGGTGCCGACCTCGGCGTGGGATGGCCGGGCGTCTCTCGCGGAGCCCGAACCCCCCCAATTATAGCCTCTGATCAGCAGTTTTGGCATGCAGAACAGCCCGCCACCCCAGCGGGGTGACGGGCTGACCGCAGAAGTCTTCTACTTCTTGAAGGCGTCCTTCACGTTCTCGACCGCGTCCTTGAGGCTGGACTTGGCCTGGTCCGCCTTGCCCTCGTTCTCGGTGCTCTTGTCACCGGTCACCTTGCCGAGACCCTCCTTGGCCTTGCCGCCGAGGTCTTCGATCTTGTTGCTGGCCTTGTCGTCGGCGCCCATGTGCGTGGTCCCTTCGCTCTTTCGCATCCGGCCCGGAGATCGGGTCGTTGCGTAGGGAGTACCTGAACGCCCCACATCTGAAACCCGCCTCAGGTACCCCACAGAAAGCAGTAGTGCGCTACTGCAGCCATCACCCCGTACTGCCGCGAGGCTGAAACCACGCGGAACCTGGTGCGCAGCCGCGGAGGGGACGGCTGCGCGCCGGGTTCACCGCTCTCGGGCAGCGTCGCGAGTGGCACGGTCAGGCAGGAACGCCCCAGCCTTCTCCACCGTCAGGGCGGAGTTGAGCACGGCGGCTTGCAAGACGGCTTCGAGTTGGTCGACCCCGATGCTGCGGAGGTCGTCCCGTCTATCGGCGCCGAGCATTCCCAGCGACCACAGTTCGTCGAGCATCCCGGTCATGAAGGAATCGCCCGCACCGACGGTGTCCACCATCTGAACCGGACGGGCGGGAACGCGCACCGATCCCGCCGCGGACACGGCATAGGCCCCTTCTCCGCCCATCGTGATCGCCACAACGGCAGGGCCTTTCCGGGCCCACCGCTGCGCCACCTCTTCCGGGGTGCTGTCGGGGTCGAGCCACCGAAGATCCTCGTCGCTGGCTTTGACGACATCGCTGCGTTCCACGAGACGCTCGATCTGGTCCGTCGTGTGCTTCGGGTCGGTGACCAGGGCGGGACGCACATTCGGGTCGAAGGAGATCGTCGCCGACCCATGGAAGTGCTCGACGAGATCTGCGACAGCCCAGCACCCAGGCTCCAGGACGGTGGCGATCGAGCCGGTGTGGAGCACCAGAGGCGGATCGACGTCGGGAGTGCCGTCCAGCTGCCAGGCGATGTCGAACGTGTAGGTCGCCGCCCCGTCCGCGTCGAGCAGCGCCCGCGCCACCGGCGTCCGGTGCGCCCCTGCGCTGCCCTCCAGCAGGTGCACACCGGCGGCGGCCACGTAGTCGGCGATCAGACTTCCGCGGTCGTCGTCGCCGATCGACGTCAGGAAATCGACGTCCCGCTCGAGCCGCGACAGGCCCACCGCGACGTTCAACGGGCTTCCTCCGACGTGCTCGGAGGTCGCTTGCCCCTCACGTTCGACGATGTCGATCAGCGCCTCGCCGATGACGAGCGCGCGGCTCATCAGCGGTCTTCCCTGAGCTTCTCGAGAGTTGCCCGTGCGCCTTCGCTGTGCAGGGATTCCAGCGCCCACCGGTAGGCCTCGACGAAGCGGGCTTGCTGCGCGAGATCGCCGAATACCTCTGCATTCTCGACGAAGGCCAACGGATCATTCCGCTGCGACCGCGCAATCGGGATCAGGGAGTCCGCGAGGTGGTCGACCACCTCGATCGCCTCGCCTTGCTCGTCGACCCCCTCGGCATAGCGCGCCCAGCTCGCCACGATCGCCGCGGAGAGGCGGACCGGCCTGTTGCTCTGGAGATTGGCGCGGATCACAGGCAGCAGCCACTTCGGGATGCGGTCGGAGGAGTCGGCGCACAGCCGCGCAATGGTGTCCCGCACCCCCGGATTGGCGAAGCGTTCGATGAGCGTTCGCTTGTAGTCGGCGAGGTCGATGCCCGGAACGGGTTTGAGAGTCGGGGTCGCCTCTGAATCCATGTATGCCACAAGAAATTCCGCGAAGAGAGGATCGCCCGCGGCCTCGTGCACGAGCCGATAGCCGGCCAGGTAGGCGAAGTAGCACAGACCCTGGTGGCTGGCGTTGAGCAGGCGCAATTTCATCAACTCGTACGGCGTGACGTCCTCGACCATGAGAACGCCGGCGTCCTCCAGTGGCGGCCGGCCCTCGGCGAAGTCGTCTTCGAGCACCCACGCGGTGAACGGTTCGGCGACCACCGGCCATTGGTCCTCGACGTCGTACTCTTGCGCCAGCGAGGAGACGACCTCAGGCGTCGTGACCGGCGTGATCCGATCCACCATCGAGTTGGGGAACTTCGTTTGACCTGTCATCCACTCGGAGAGGCCTGGATGATGTCTGTCGGCGTAGTCGGTGAACGCGCGCCGGGCGATGTCACCGTTACCCTCGATGTTGTCGCACGACACGATCGTGGGCGATGGGATACCGCGTGCCCGGCGCCGCGCCAGCGATTCGGTGACCAAGCCGAAAACCGAGAGCTCACCGGCGTTGTCGATCTGATAGCCGCCTTCGGTGATCGTCATCGACACCATCCGGGTGGTGGGAGCCGCCAGCAATTCGATCACCGCCTCCGGGTCATCCGGGGCGTAGCGGAAGTCCAGGATGGAGCCGATCACCCGAACGTCTCGAGAACCATCGGGGTTCATCAGGATCAACGTGTAGAGGCCGTCCTGTGCGTCCAGCGCCGCCTTCATCCGCTGGTCGGCGGGCATCACCCCGACACCGCAGATTCCCCATTCCCGGGCCAGGCCGCGCTCCAGCAACTGGTCCACGTACATCGCCTGGTGAGCGCGGTGGAATCCGCCAACTCCGAAATGCACTATGCCGATGCCGATCTCACTCCGGTCGTACGTGGGGCCGGCGACGGGGAGGTGGGCAAGGGTCGAGCGGTTGAGTTTCATGAGATCGCCACCACGGCCTTGACGCTACCGGGGACGCGGTCGGCGTCGAGAGCTTCCGCGGTCTCCTCGAGCGGGAATCTACTGGTGACCATCGCGTCGAGATCCACCAGTCCCCGTTCGACGAGCGCAATCGCGGAAGGCCATGTGTTGGCGTAGCGGAACACCCCCGTCACCACCAGCTCACGATTCTGGATCAGCTGGGTGGGGAGTGTCATCGTCTCCGCACCCGAGCCCACCAGGACCACGGATCCGGCTGGGCGCACCGTCGACATTCCTGCCATGACCGCTGCGGGAGCCCCCGACGCGTCGATGAAGGCGTCGACTCTCAGGTCCGCGAGATCGTCGGTGGCGGGATCGACGGCCGCCGTCGCCCCGAAGTCGCGGGCACGCATGCGGCGCGATTCGTCGAGGTCTGTCACGACAATGTCTGTGGCCCCGTAGGCGCGGGCGACTTGCGCGACCACGATGCCGATCGGTCCCGCCCCTGCGATCAGTACGCGCGAGCCGCCGGTCACCCCGGTCTTCCGGACGGCGGCGATTCCCACTGACAGCGGCTCGCACAGTGCGGCGGCTTCGTCGGAGATGGTGTCGGGCACCGGGTGGGCGAAGGTGGCTCCGATCGTCACATAATCGCAGAGCGCTCCATCCACCGGAGGTGTCCCGTAGAACCGCATGTGCGGGCAGAGGTTGTAGCGGCCGCTGCGGGTTTCGGCGCTGTCGGGGTCCGGTTTCTGTGGCTCGACCGACACTCGTTGACCCAGTCGCGAGCAGGGGACGCCGTCTCCGACGGCGACGATGGTGCCGGCGGCTTCGTGGCCGAGCACGAGCGGGCCGTCGACGAGGAAACTCCCGACCCTGCCGTGCCGGTAGTAATGCGTATCCGACCCGCACACGCCTACGGCTGACACGTGGACCAGCACTTCTCCGCTCGCTGGGGCCGGGATCGGCCGATCTTGAATGTCGATCACTTCCGGTTCGACGAGGACTGCGGCCCGCATCTGCCCCTTCGGATCGAATGTTGTGTGCGTCACATTACCCATGCTAACGTGATGAGCATAATAACGCACCCCTGAGCATTTGCTCACGGGTCAGCCTTCCGAGAGCGATGTTCATGGCCCGACCAACGACCAACGGCAGCAGCGCCGGCCTGCGCCCGCAGCAGGGTCGGTCGCGCGAGCGCTCGCCCGACGAAGTGCGGTTGGCACTGCGGGCGGCGACGCTCTACTACCTCGACGGGCTGACGCAGGCGGAGATCGCCGCCCGTCTCGGCGTTTCGCGACCGACTGCCGGTCGGCTCGTCGCCAGGGCGAAGGCGGACGGACTGGTTCGTATCGAGGTGGTCGTGCCGTCGGAGGTCAGCGACGATCTCCACGCCGCAGAGGAGCGGGAGCTGGAACGCAGATTCGGCCTGACCGAGGTCGTCATCGCCGGCCGCGGTGTCGATGTCGGAGCGTTGTCGGGACCGGCGGGATTCGCCAGCGTCGGCCGTGCCGCCGCGGCGCTGCTGACACGGCGGTTGTCGCCCACCGACACCATGGGATTCACCTGGGGCCCCGAACAGGTCGCGGTCGCCACGGCGCTGACGCCCGGGTTGGCGACCTGCCGCGCGGTGGTTCAACTCGACGGCGCCATATCGACGATCACCTATCAGACGGGTGCTGACTACATTCTGGGTCACTGCGCAGACGCACTGCGTGCGGAGGCCATCCGGCTACCCGCACCCCTGTACGCCGATCCGTCGACGGTGGCTTCGCTGCAGCAGGATTCGGTGATCTCCCGCACCCTGCTCGCGGGCCGTCGAGCCGAGTTGATGCTCTTCGGTGTCGGCGCCGTCTCGACATCGACCACATTGTTCGAGGGCAGCTTCCTCGACACCGGGATGCTCGACGAGTTGGTGGCACTGGGTGCGGTGGGAGAAGTCGGTGGGAGATTCTTCGATTCAGAGGGCGCCCCCGTGGAGACCGATCTGCTTCAGAGGGTGATCTCGGTCCCGTTGGAAGACATCCGCAACTGCACCAAGACCATTCTGATCGCTAGCGGTGCCGCCAAACACGCGGCAGCTCTGGGCGCACTGCGGGGCGGTCTGGCCCGGTTTTTGGTTTGTGATATCGACTGTGCCCGTTGGCTACTCGGCCATGACAAGTGAGGTGAAGGTGAAGAAGCTACGAAGAGCTGTACGCCGACTGACGGTGTGCGCGGCCGCGTCCGGGCTAATGTTGACCGCCGGATGTTCGGGGGCGGGGAGTCTCGGGGCGTCGGACAACGAGGTGACGATCGCTCTGGTGTCGAACTCGCAGATGACGGACGCGCAGAAGCTGGCGCCGGAATTCGAGAAGGAGAACCCCGGCGTCAGGCTGAAATTCATCTCCTTGTCGGAGAACCAGGCCCGGGCCAAGATCACCATGTCGACGGCGATGGGTGGGAGCCAGTTCGATGTCGCGATGATCAGCAACTTCGAGACACCACAGTGGGCCAAAGACGGTTGGCTGCTTCCGCTGTCGGACTATGCGAAGAACACCCCCGGATACGACGAGGCCGACTTCATCCCGTCGCTGCGCGAATCGCTGTCGTACGAGGGCAACATGTACTCGGTGCCGTTCTACGGCGAGTCGTCGTTCCTGATGTACCGCAAGGACATGTTCGAACAGGCCGGCATCACGGTCAATCAGGATCCGAACTACCAGCCGACCTGGCCGGAGGTCGCGGACTGGGCCAAGACCATCAAGGCCAAGCAGGTCTCGGACGCCGGTATCTGCCTACGCGGTAAGCCGGGTTGGGGTGAGGTGCTCGCGCCGCTGGACACGGTGATCAACACCTTCGGTGGTCGGTGGTTCGACGAGAAGTGGAACGCTCAGCTCGACAGCCCCGAGGTCAAGAAGGCGGTCAACTTCTACGTCGACACGATCAAGGAGTCCGGCGAACTCGGCGCATCCTCGACCGGTTTCCAGGAATGCGCCAACCTCTTCGGCCAGGGGCAGACGGCGATGTGGTACGACGCGACGTCGGCGGTGTCGGTGCTCGAGGATCCCGAAACATATCCGGACCTGGTCGGCAAGATCGGCTACCTGCCGGCGCCGATTGTCGAGAAGCCCAATTCGGGGTGGCTCTACACCTGGTCGCTGGGGATCCCGAAGGCCGCCAAGAATCCCGACGGCGCCTGGAAGTTCATCTCGTGGATGACCAGCAAGGACTACATGAAGCTGGTCGGTGAGAAGCTGGGCTGGGCCCGGGTCCCACCCGGAAGCCGGACCTCGACGTACACGGATCTTCCGGAATACGAGGCGATCTCGAAGTCCTACGGTCCTCTGACACTGAAGTCGATCACCAACTCGACACCGGACAAGCCTACGGTGCAACCGGTTCCGTACACCGGTGTGCAGTTCGTCGGGATCCCCGAGTTCCAGGATCTGGGCACGCGGGTGAGTCAGCAGATCAGCGCGGCGATCGCCGGCCAGATATCGGTCGACGAGGCGCTCAAGCAGTCACAGCAATACGCCGAAGTCGTCGGCAAGAGCTACCAGGAGAAGTGATGACTCTTACTGCTCATACCGAATCGGATGCCGGCCAGGGGGCAGTCGCCGAACGGGTCCGCAAGATTCGCGAGCGCCAGGACATCGGGGTGAGCCGCGCCGAGGGATGGCGGCGGCGGGGACCGCTGCTGCCCGCGCTGATCTTCATGATCGCGGTGACGCAGGTGCCGTTCCTGTTCACGTTGTACTACTCGACATTGTCGTGGAACCTGGTTCGGCCGCGGTCACGCCAGTTCATCGGGATCGACAACTATGTCGCGGTCGTCAAGGACAGTCAGTTCTGGTCGGTGGCGGGCAACACCGTCATTCTGATCGTCGGGGTGGTGCTCATCTCGGCGCTGTTCGGCTTGTTGATCGCCTTGCTGCTGGACCGGACGTTCGTGGGGCGTGGCGCCGTTCGCACACTCTTGATCACCCCGTTCCTGATCACCCCCGTTGCGGGCGCCCTGATCTGGAAGACCACCATTCTGGATCCCAACAACGGCATCCTCAACTGGGTGCTGTCGCTGGCGGGTCTCGGACCGGTCGACTGGATCGGTCAGTTCCCGCTGACGATGGTGATGGTGGAATTGATCTGGCAGTGGACGCCGTTCATGATGCTGTTGATCCTCGCGGGTCTGACATCGATGCCGCGTGACCAGCTCGAGGCGGGTCGGGTCGACGGGGCGACTGCGTTCCAGCTCTTCCGCGAGTTGACGTTGCCCCACCTGCGGCGGTTCATCGAGTTGGGCGTGGTGCTCGGCGCGGTGTACCTGGTCAACACGTTCGACGCCATATTCATGATGACCCAGGGTGGTCCCGGCGTGGCCAGTGCGAACCTTCCGTTCTACATCTACCAGCGCGCGTTCCTGGGCTTCGACATGGGCCAGGCCGCGGCGATGGGCGTGGTGGTCGTCATCTTCACGATGATCATCGCCAGCTTCGCGCTTCGGCTGATTTTCAAATCGTTCTCCGGCAAGGAAGAGGCTGCCTGATCATGACGACTACTGCTGAAAGAGACACGGCGACAGACGATGCCGTTCCGGTGCGGAAGAAGAAGTCGAAGAAGTTCAGCCCGTGGGGTGTCGTCGCCTGGCTGGTAGGGCTCGGGTTCTTCTTCCCGGTGTTCTGGATGGTCCTGACGTCGTTCAAGCCGGAAAGTGCCGCGGCGACTAAACCGCCGACGTTGTTCTTCACCCCGACGCTGGATCAGTACGGTGCGGTGTTCTCTCAGGGCATCGGACCCGCCATGCTGAACTCGGTGTTCGCCACCGCCATGTCGACGATCCTGGTGCTGCTGTTGGGTGTGCCGGCCGCGTTCGCGCTGTCGCTTCGACCGGTTCGCAAGACCTCGGATGCGCTGTTCTTCTTCATGAGTACCAAGATGCTGCCCGTCGTCGCGGCGATCCTGCCGTTGTACGTGATCGTGTCCAATCTCGGCCTGCTGGACAACATTTGGGCCCTGGTCATTCTCTACACGTCGATGAACCTGCCGATCGCGATTTGGATGATGCGTTCGTTCTTCCTCGAAGTGCCGGGTGAGCTCCTCGAGGCCGCAAGTCTGGACGGCGCCAGCCTGTGGCGGTCGGTGCGAGAAGTGATCCTGCCGTTGGTCTCACCCGGCATCGCTGCGACTGCGCTCATCTGCGTGATCTTCGCGTGGAACGAGTTCTTTCTCGCCGTGAACCTGACCGCCGTGAACGCCCAGACGATGCCGGTGTACCTCGTCGGTTTCATCGCCGGCGAGGGCCAGTACTGGGCCGTGCTCTCGGCAGCCGCGACCATGGCGGCACTTCCCGTGATCCTGTGCGGGTGGTTCGCACAGAACAAGCTGGTGCGCGGACTCTCGTTCGGCGCGATCAAGTAGAACCTCCACCCCCTGACCACCGACACTCCCGAGGATAGAGAGCTAGACACATGGCATCGATCACCTACAAGAACGCGACCTGCATCTACGAGGGCTCCGACAAGCTCGCGGTCGACAACCTCAATCTCGACATCCAGGACGGCGAGTTCGTCGTCCTGGTGGGGCCGTCCGGTTCCGGCAAGAGCACTGCGCTGCGGATGCTCGCCGGCCTGGAGGACATCGACGAGGGCGCCATCGAGATCGGTGGCAAGGACATGACGGGTGTGCCATCCAAGGACCGCGACATCGCGATGGTGTTCCAGAACTACGCGCTGTATCCCAACAAGACGGTCGCCGAGAACATGGGCTTCGCACTGAAACTGCGGGGCGTGCCGGCTGACGAGAGGCGCAGGAAGGTCGAGGAAGCCGCCAAGGTGCTCGACCTCACCGAGTTCCTCGACCGCAAGCCCGCCAAGCTCTCGGGCGGTCAGCGGCAGCGGGTCGCCATGGGACGTGCCATCGTCCGTGAGCCACAGGTGTTCTGCATGGACGAGCCGTTGTCGAATCTCGACGCCAAGCTGCGTGTGCAGACCCGTACCCAGATCGCCGCCCTGCAGCGGCGGTTGGGGACCACGACGGTCTACGTCACCCACGACCAGGTCGAGGCGATGACGATGGGGGACCGCGTGGCGGTGCTCAAAGGCGGCAAACTGCAGCAGTTCGCCGCGCCGAACGAGCTCTACGACCGTCCGGCCAACGCCTTCGTCGCGGGCTTCATTGGATCGCCGGCCATGAACCTGTTCACCGCGTCGGTGGTGGACAACGGTGTTCGCGTTGGCGACTCGGTGTTCGAACTCGAGCGCGATCAGATGTCGATCCTCTCGGGGGCAGGGCTCACCGAGGTCACCGTCGGCATACGGCCCGAGCAACTCGAAATCACCGAGTCCGGTGGCGCCGAGGTCGTCGTCGACCTGGTCGAGGATCTCGGAAGTGAGGCATTCGTCTATACGCACGCGGGTTCGGGCTCGAGCGGTGTGGAACTGGTGGCACGCTGCAATCCGCGCACGGCGCCCAGACTGGCCGATACGGTGCGCCTCCGTAGGCATCCCGAGGGGGCGGTGCACCTCTTCGACCCGAAGTCGGGCGAACGCCTCAACTGACATGCGGGCGCTCCGCAGGCTTGGGGCGAAGCCGCCACCTGGTGAAGTTCGTCGACGCTGACGGTCATCTGTGGGCAGTCAAGGACATGCCTCCGCGGGTGGCGGTGAAGGAGTACGACGTCCTGCGGCGGCTCGCCGCCTCCGAACAACTCGCCCATGCCGCACGTGATCACACGGGGACTCCCATCCAGGCCTACTGCGATCTGCTCGAGGTGCGTTGGCTTCTCAGCGAAGATGTCGGACGCGACGTCGGCACGACCGCAGCGCTCGCGGCGCTCACCCGCCAAGTCGTCCCGGTTGATTCGGCCGCGACAATGGCCATCGCCGAGATACCGACGGCGCCGTTTGCCGTACTCAGCCTCGACGACGACTGAGATCCGCGCCTAGAGGAGGCCGCGCACCTGCTCGCTGAGCGCGACCCCCAGATCGTGGTTGTTCTGCTCGGTGAAGTGCACGCCGTCTACGCCGTCGGTGGAGATCACCGAGCCGGCGTCGAAGAACGGCACCTTCACGAAACTGGCCATCGCGCTGTACACCTGCCCCAGCTGCGCCGTCTTCTCCTGGCTGCCGCCGAAGATGAGCTGGAACCACGGATGCGGGGTCGGCGCCAGCGGAGGCGGCGCCATCACCAGCACCTGCGGTGCCGGGTAGGCGGTGCCGACCCCGCCCGCACTGGTCAGCACCTGCGTCACCAGAAGCGACATCCCGAGCGCGATGTCGAGCGGGGTGCGGTGGAAGTTCGCCTTGGTGTCGTTGGTGCCCAGCATGAGGATCACCAGATCCAGCGGCAGATGGCTGGCCAGACACGACGGCAGGTATGCCGCCCCGTTCAGCCGGGGGTCGGTCGGGTCGTCGATGTTCGTGGTGCGGGCCGACAGACCTTCCTCGATGACGACATGTCCGTCGCCCAGCTGATCGGCGAGCACTCCGGTCCACCGTCGGTCGCGCGGGAACCGCTCGGTGGGCATCCCGTCGGCGACGGGCACCCAGCCCCAGGTCAGCGAGTCACCGAAGCAGAGAATCCTCTTGTCCGGCATGGTGATTCACTCGTCGTCGAGGACGGTGTAGAAGGACTCGCCGTCTTCGGGGGTTCCGTCGATCTGCCCGAGGGTGCGGCGGTCGGGTCGAACCTCGTCGGGCGCGCCGGCGGGCAGCACGTCGGGCACCTCGGCGGCCAGCTTCTCGTCGAGGGTCTCGTCCTCTTCGGCCTCGATCCACTCGTCGGGCGGGTCGACGACGGAGTCGCCGTCGTCGTTGCGCACCTCGTCGGAGTCGAGGGACTCGCTCGGTCCGAGGGTGTTGTCGGGGCCTGCGTCGTCGTAGTCGCCGTCACTGTCCATGCCCGAAAGTCTGCCCTACGCGGACGAACACTGATGGTCACCTGCGGATGTCAGGTGCGTGACCACCCCGCGGCCGGCCTGTTTTGCCCGGTACATGGCGCGGTCGGCCGATGTCATCAGGTTTCGGCGGTCTTCGCCGCTGCCGGTGGTGACCCCGACGCTCGCCGAGATGCTGATCGTCAGCGCGCCCACCGTGAACGGGGTCGCCAGCGCCTCGACGATGCGCTCGGCGATGCCCACCGCCGTCCGGTGGTCCGGCAGGCGCAGGCACAGCACCACGAACTCGTCCCCGCCCATCCGGGCCGCGAAGTCCTGCGGGCGGATCGAGCCACGGATGCGGTCGGCGACGATGGTCAACAACTCGTCGCCGACCTCGTGGCCGTGGGTGTCGTTGACGGTCTTGAAATCGTCGAGGTCGATGAACAGCAGACCGTTGCAGTCCTCCGGCGCCCCGTCGTCACGGGTCGACGCCAGGTGCGCGTCGAACGCCACCCGGTTGGCCAGTCCGGTCAGTGGATCGTGGGTCGCGGCGTGGCGGAGTTCGTCGTAGGCGAGGCGGCGGGCCGTGACGTCCTGGAGGTGGATCAACAGACGGGCGCCGTCATCGGTGTCTCCGCCGCGCAGCACCATCGTGGTGCGGTGCCCCCACATCGCCGTACCGTCCGGACGCAGATACCGGCATTCCGACTCGTGTGCTGTCAGCGCACCGCTGAGCAGCTGCGCACTGCCGTCCGGGCAGGAGTCGTCGGGGTGGACGAACTCGGCGACGCGGTGCCCGAGCAGCTGGTCGGACGCGCAACCGAGCATCGAGCACAGCGCTTCGTTGACCTGTTCGAGCACCCCGGTGCCGTCCGACACCGCGATGCCGATCGGTGAGTTGGCCACCACCGACTGCACGAGCTGCACGGCCGCATCCCGATCCTGTTCGGCCTTCACCCGCGCCGTCACGTCGCGCCACGAGGTGCGCAACTGGGCCGGCGCCCCGTCCGCATCGCGCACCAGCTGCCCGGCGACCTCCATCCACCGGTAGCGGCCGTCGCTGTGCCGCATCCGCAGCAGCATCGGCGCCGGCGCCGCCGCGGCGGGATCGAACCACTCGGTGGCTCGTGCCGTCGACTCGTCGTCGGGGTGCATGAACGCGTACGCGGTCCGGCCCACGAGGTCTTCGGGCGAATACCCGAGGATCGTCTGCACGGCCGGCGACACCCACAGGAACGTCGTGTCGACGAGCTGCCAGGCGACGACGTCGGGAGCGTGGTCGATCAGGAAGCGGTACAGCCGTTCGGATTCGGCCAGCCGGAGCTCGGTGGCCTGCTGACCGGACACCACGGCGAAGCGCACCACCACGTTGCGGGCGGCGCCGTCGACGACGTTGAACGGCACGCTGTCCACCCGCAGCCAGACATGCTCGCCGGCGCGGTCGCGGCCGGGACGGTGCACGCCGAGCACCGCGCCGCGCACCGGTCGGCCGGTCGCCAGCGCCTGGAGCGCGGGATGGTCCTGCGGCCGGAGCGCTACGCCGTGCACGTCGACCGCGGCCCACCGGGGGTCCGCCGAGCCCCGGCCCAGCATCTGAGCCAGCGACAGTCCCAGGATGTCCTCGGCTTCAGGGGTGGCCGCCTCGATGACGCCCTCTGCGGACTGCACGACCAGTCCGGCCACTTCACCGGGTCCGACCGTCAGTCCCACCGCCCCTGCTGCCGCCACGGCGCGTGCCGCCTCGTCAGTCACCCTTACTGAGTACACCCCGGACCGCTTCCGCGTTTCTTTGACACCGCAATGACCTGCCGGCGACGGTGATTTGTCATCGGTCCGTAAGAACCTGCCGGCCGTGGGTGCCGGCGGTGCTACCGTCCGCGGGGTGTATCGGGTGATCCAGTGGGGCACAGGCGCTGTCGGGACCGAGATGCTGACCGCGATCCTCGATCGACGTCGCGACGATCTGCACCTCGTCGGGGCCAGGGTCTACTCCGAGGACAAGAACGGCGTCGACGTCGGCGTCCTGGCCGGACGGGACCCGGTCGGTGTCGCGGCCACCACCGACGTCGAGGAGATCCTCGCGGTGGAAGCCGACTGCGTGCTCTACACGCCGCGCACCGCGCGGGTCGACGAGGTGTGCGCACTGCTGGCCAGCGGCAAGAACGTCGCCACGACCGCCTTCATGTTCCATCCGCGCCGCATGGCGCCGGCCGACCGGGACCGGGTGCTCGCCGCCTGCGAACTGGGCGGCACCTCCGTGCACGGCAGCGGGCTGAACCCCGGCAATCTGTCCGGAGTGCTTCCGCTTGCGTTGTCGGGCATGAGCCGGCGGATCGAGAAGATCACGCTGTGCGAACGAGCCGACTGGTCGGTCTACGAGAGCACCGGAATCACGTTCGACAACATGGCTTTCGGGCAGCCGGTGGAATCGATCAGTCCGACGGCCACGGACTTCCTGGCGTTCAACAGCTCGATCTTCGTCGAGCAGGTGTGGATGATCGGTGACGCGCTCGGAGTGGACCTCGACGATGTCACCGCGACCGTGGAAGCCGTTGCCGCGCAACAGGATCACCAGATCTTCGAGTACCGGCTGGACGCGGGGACCACCGCCGGACAGCGCTGGAACTGGGTCGGCCGCCGCGCCGGTGTGCCCCGTGTCGAGATCGAGACGTTGTGGACGGTCGGTGGTGAGTACCCCGGCCACTGGCCCAGCCCCCGGCACGGCTGGACGCTGACGATCGAGGGCGACCCGTCGATGCAGGCGCACTTCGTCTCGCTGGCCAGCTTCAGCCGCCCGGCGAGCATGGCCGAGCACGTGCGGTCGGCGAACGTAGCCACCGCGATGCAGGTGCTCAACGCCGTGCCCGAGATCTGCCGGGCCCCGGTCGGTTTCGCGACGACGGCGACGCTGCCGCTGATCCGCAACGCGCGGGCCTTCGACGCTCAGCCGTAGAACATCACCCAGTAGTCGGCAGTCCACGCGCCGCCGGAGCACTTCAGTGGCACGCCGTCGGGCGTCTGCGCCACGCCCGTCGCGTCGCCGCAGGGGGAGCGCAGCAGGCGCACCCCGGTCAGGGGCGGCGATGACACCCATGCTCCCTTCGAGCTGCACGCCAGCGTGTTGCCGCCGGCGTCCAGTCCGAAGTTGTACCGGGTGCCCTGGTTGCACTCGCCGCCGGCCTGAACACCCCGGTCCACATACGGAACACAGCCCGCGTCGTCGCAGGCCCCGGGGGACGCCGCGGCGGAGCCGACACCGAGTCCGAGCAACGGAGCGACGAGCAGACCACCCGCGAACGCGACCACACCACTGCGCTTCATGGGCACGAGCCTAGATCGTCGCCCCGCGATCATGAGCGGAGTTTGCCGGCATTGCCGCGACATCGGCCCGCAGCGCGTAGGGTGACCGACCATGAAGGCGCTGGTGAGTGCGGTGACGGGGGTGGTGCTCGGGGTGGGTGCCCTGTTCGGCGCGGCCCCGGCCGGCGCCGACGTGGTGGCCTATCTCGTGAACGTCACGGTGCGGCCCGGGTACAACTTCCCCAACGCCGACGCCGCGCTCGGCTACGGTCGCAGCATCTGCGACCGGGTGGCCGCGAAGACGAGCTATGCCGATCTGGTCAACCAGGTGAAGGCCGACTTCCGCACCGCCGATTACTACCAGGGCGCCTACCTGATCAATCAGGCCGTCAACGAGCTGTGCCCCGCGCAGATCTGGCAACTGCGGCAGTCGGCCGCCGGCTACATCCCCAGCTAGGGGCAGCTCACCTCGATCTCGAAGGGCTTGTTGACCGGCTGCATCGGGTTGGCCATGTCCACGCCCGTGGCGGTGCCGGAGATCTTGTAGGTCTTGTCGTTCTTCTCGACCTTGGCTTCGCCCTGACCCGCGCCGCTCTGGTAGCCCAGCGTCACGCCGTTGACGTTGCCGAGGCCCACCGATACCACCGAGGGGCTGTCGCCGGAGCTGACGACGGCGCCGATGCCGGTGCTGGCGTTGCCGATCGCGATGTTCGTGTTGCCGCCCATGTCCGAGCAGACGACGTTGCCCTGGATCTCCTGATCTGTGCCGTCGATGGTGACGGTCGTCTTGCCTTCGGCTGCGGCGGCCGACGAGGTCTCCCCAGAGGTCTCGGACTTCTTCTCCGAGGAACAGCCCGACAGGCCGGCGATGATGATCGCTGCGCCGCCGACGGCGACCAGGATTTCACGCTTCACCACGGTTCTCCTTTTGTGTCGTGTGATCCGTCAACACCGGCGGATCATCTCCAGCAGTATGGGTGGCGCCCTCGCCCGGGTTAGCCAAATTACGAAAATGTGACGAGCGCGGAAGGTGGCTGAGATGAAGACGTTGCGAACACCGGAGGACCGGTTCGCCGATCTGCCCGGCTTCGACTACCCGCCGCGATACACCGACATCCCCGACGGTGACGGGGCCACCCTGCGCATCGCATGGGTGGAGGACGGGCCCGCCGACGGCGACCCGGTGCTGATGTTGCACGGCGAGCCGACGTGGTCCTACCTGTACCGGCGGATGATCCCGATCCTCGCCGCGGCCGGGCGCCGCGTCATCTGCCCCGACCTTGTCGGCTTCGGCCGGTCCGACAAGCCCACCGAGGTCGAGGACCACAGCTACGCCCGCCACGTCGGGTGGATCCGCGCGCTCGTCGTCGACGTGCTCGGGCTGCGGGGCGCCACGCTGGTCGGCCAGGACTGGGGCGGGCTCATCGGGCTGCGCGTCGCGGCGGAGAACCCCGACGTGTTCGCGCGGCTCGTCGTCGCCAACACCGGGCTGCCGACCGGGGACCACCCGATGCCCGAGGTGTGGTGGCAGTTCCGCCGGTCGGTGGAGGCCAACCCCGAACTGCGGGTCAGCGACTACGTGCGGGCCGGCTGCGTGCGCCCGGTCGACGACGCCATCTGTGCGGCCTATGACGCACCGTTCCCGGACCCGACCTACCTGGCCGGTCCGCGGGCGATGCCCCTGCTCGTCCCCACCACCCCCGACGACCCGGCCTCGGAGGCCAACCGCGCCGCATGGAAGGCGCTGACCGGCAGGACGACGCCGGTGCTGGTGGCGTTCAGCGACGGCGATCCGATCACCGGCGCGATGGCGCCGATCTTCTCCGCGGCGCTGCCCGGCGCGGCCGGTGTGGAGCACCCGGTGATCGGCAAGGCCGGTCACTTCCTCCAGGAGGACGCCGGCGAGGAACTCGCCGCGGCGATCGTCGCGTTCCTCAGCAGGACACCCTGATCGCGAAGGTGCCCGACGTGCGGAAGCTCGGGTTGTCGGTGGCGAAGCCGTCCGCGGTGCCGGTGATCTCGTAGGTGCGGCCGCTCATCGTCACCGCCGCCTTCCCGCCGAGCCCTTCGTTGTAGCTGCCGGTGAACCCGCCGAGGTCACGGATCCCGACCGCGCGCACCGTCAGCGCGTCGGCGTTCGACACCACGGCCGAGACGCCGCTGCCGGCGTCGCCGGTGCTGATCGTCGTCATCGTGCCCGCGGGTGTGCACTGCACGGCTTCGGTGGTGCCGACGTCCTGACCGTTGACGGTCACCTGCGCGGTGCCCGCCACGAGTTGGCCGGCCGGCGGTCGATAGTCCGGCGGCGACGACGAACAGCCGGCCACCGCCGCGAGGGCGGCTGCGCCCACCATGGCGGCCGAAGCTCGTCGGATCATCACAATGGGAGAATCTACGACGTGGCGGCCCCCGATATCAGCGATCCGTTCTTTCGAGTGGAGGCAGAGCTGCCCGGGAGCCTGGGCCGCGCAGGTGTGATCCACACGCCGCACGGGGACATCGCCACTCCGGCGTTCATCGCGGTCGGCACCCAGGCCACCGTCAAGGCGGTGCTGCCGGATTCCATGAAACAGCTTGGTGCACAAGCTATTCTGGCGAACGCCTATCACCTCTACCTGCAGCCCGGGCCCGACATCGTCGAGGAGGCCGGGGGACTGGGCGCGTTCATGAACTGGCCCGGGCCCACCTTCACCGACAGCGGCGGATTCCAGGTGATGTCGCTGGGCGTCGGGTTCAAGAAGGTGCTGGCGATGGACACCGCCCGGGTGCAGGCCGACGATGTCATCGCCGACGGCAAGGAGCGGCTCGCCCATGTCGACGACGACGGGGTGACGTTCCGGTCGCATCTGAACGGGTCGACGCACCGCTTCACCCCCGAGGTCTCGATCGGCATCCAGCATCAGCTCGGCGCCGACATCATCTTCGCGTTCGACGAGCTCACCACGCTGGTGAACACCCGCGGCTACCAGGAGAGGTCGGTGCAGCGCACCCACGAGTGGGCCGTGCGCTGCCTGGCCGAGCACCGCCGGCTCACCGCGATGCGGCCGGACAAGCCGACACAGGCGCTGTTCGGGGTGGTGCAGGGCGCCCAGTACGAGGACCTGCGGCGGCAGGCCGCGCGCGGCCTGACCGAGATCGTCGACGCGCACGGGAACGGCTTCGACGGCTACGGCATCGGGGGCGCGCTGGAGAAGCAGAACCTGGCCACCATCGTCGGCTGGGTCAGCAGCGAGCTGCCCGCCGACAAACCGCGCCACCTCCTGGGTATCAGCGAGCCTGACGATCTGTTCGCCGCCGTCGCGGCGGGCGCGGACACCTTCGACTGCGTGTCGCCGTCGCGGGTGGCGCGCAACGCGGCGGTGTACACCCACACCGGCCGGTTCAACATCACCGGATCGCGCTACCGCCGGGACTTCACCCCGATCGACCCTGAGTGCGATTGCTACACCTGCGCCCACTACACCCGTGCCTACCTGCACCATCTGTTCAAGGCCAAGGAGATCCTGGCCTCGACGCTGGCCACGATCCACAACGAGCGCTTCGTCGTCCGTCTCGTCGACGACATCCGCGCGGCGATCCTCGCCGGCCGGTTCGACGACCTGCGCGACCACGTGCTGGGCCGGTACTACGGTGCCTCCGAGGTGACCTCCGCACAATAGGGAGATGACCACCGCGACGGCGCAGGCACTGCTGATGCAGCTGCTCGACCCGGCCCACCGCGCCGATCCGTACCCGCTGTACACCGCGATCCGGGAGCGCGGCCCGCTGCAGCTGCCCGACAACAACCTGACGGTGTTCTCCTCCTACGCCGACTGCGACGAGGTGCTGCGCCATCCGGCGGCCTGCAGCGACCGGCTCAAGTCCACGGTCGCGCAGCGGGCGATCGCCCAGGGCGCCGCGCCCCGCCCGTTCGGGCCGCCCGGCTTCCTGTTCCTCGACCCGCCCGACCACACCCGGTTGCGCCGCCTGGTGAGCAAGGCGTTCGTCCCGAAGGTGGTCAAGGCGCTCGAACCCGACATCGCCGGGCTGGTCGACACCCTGCTCGGCGAGGCGGCGAGTCCGTTCGACGCGATCAGCGGGTTGGCCTACCCGCTACCCGTCGCGGTGATCTGCCGTCTGCTCGGTGTGCCCGTCGAGGACGAGCCAGAGTTTCGCGCGGCGTCGGCGCTGCTCGCCCAGTCCCTCGACCCGTTCCTCACCATCACCGGGGCTGCCGGCGACGGCGCCGAGGAGCGGCTGCAGGCCGGTCTGTGGCTGCGGGACTACCTGCGCGAGCTGATCGCACGGCGGCGGCGCGAGCCGCACGAGGACCTGATGTCGGCGCTGATCGGGGTGGAGGAGTCCGGGGACGTCCTGACCGAGGACGAGATCGTCGCGACGTGCAATCTGCTGTTGGTCGCGGGCCACGAGACCACGGTGAACCTGATCGCCAACGCGATCCTGGCGCTGCTGCGCCACCCGGATCAGTGGGCGGCGCTGGCCGCCGACCCGGGCCGTGCCGCCGTGGTGATCGAAGAGACGTTGCGCCACGACCCGCCGGTGCAGTTGATCGGCAGGATCGCGGGGGAGGACATGACCATCGGCGGTGTGCGAATCCCTCGGGGGGACAACATGTTGCTGCTGCTGGCTGCTGCCCACCGTGATCCCGTGGCGGTCGAGCGGCCCGACGATTTCGATCCGGATCGGCCGTCGATCCGCCACCTCGGGTTCGGCAAGGGGCCGCACTTCTGCATCGGCGCGCCGCTGGCCCGGCTGGAGGCCACCGTGGCGCTGACCGCGTTGACGGCCCGCTTTCCTGGCGCGACCCTGGCGGCCGACCCCGGCTACAAGCCCAACGTCACGCTGCGGGGCATGACGGAGTTGCCGATCACGTTGTGACGCAGGCTAGCTCAGCGCCTCGATCACTTCCCGGGCGGCGCGCTCACCGGCCTCGACCGCACCCTCCATGTAGGCGCTCCACTGCGTCGCGGTGTCGGTCGACGCCCAGTGGATGACGCCGATGGGCTCGGCGAGCGCGGATCCGTACGTGGTCCACACCAGCGGTCCGCAGTTCGCGTTGTAGCAGCCGCGGGTCCATTGGCGGCTGCCCCACTCGCCGTCGACGTAGGCGATCGGACGGGCGGCCTTGTCGCCGTAGTGGCGTACCAGTTCCGCGGTGAGCGCGGCACGCCGCTCCTCCTGCGACCAGTGGCCGTGGGTGCGTGCCTGTTCGCCTTCGAGGAACATCAGGATCACCCCGTGGTCGTCGCCGGGGAGACAGGTGTCGTTGGACATCCGGGCGGGCCCGACGTCGGAGATCAGCTGCCCGTTCAAACCGTCTGTCCGCCAGAAGGGTTCGTCGTAGACGAAGAACGCCTTCATCGCTGCGGAATTGGGCATCCGCTGGGTGAGCTGGTCGCGGTAGCCGGACAGCGGCGGGTCGTACATGATGCGCCCGGCCAGCATCGGGGAGATCGCGATGATGACGCGCCGCGCTCGGGCGGTCCGGCCGCCGCGGCACCGAACGGTCACGCTGTCGGCGGTGTGCTCGATCTCCTGCACGGGCGCGTCGAGCACCAGATGGCTTTCGACCAGCGCCGCCAACCGGTTCGGGATCTCGGCCGTGCCGCCCACGAAACGGGTGGTCTGCGCACCGCCCTCGGACTCGGCGAACAGTTCCGCGGTGACCCCGCACGTCTGGATCGTGAACAGCAGGTGCAGGAACGACACCTCGACGGTCGGCACCGCGAGAATCCCGACGGTGCAGATCTCGAGCAGCGTCCGGGCGACCGGTGACAGGCCCTGCCCGTCGTACCACGCACCCGCGGTGATCGCGTCCCACTCTTCGGCGCGCGGCGCCCGCCACGGCGCCTCGGGCGGTACCTCGGCCGCCAATTCGTCGAGTAGCCGCAGCACCTTGGTGAGCTCGGCCAGTTCGTCGCCGAAGCGGCGGTGAAAGTCGTTCTGCCGCAGTACCGGCGACCCTGCCAGCTGGTAGGACGTCTCGCCCTCGTCGTACTGCGGATAGGTCTCGACACCGAGTTCGTCTGCCAGCGCGAACATCCGGTGATGCGTGTCGCCGATCCATTGCGCGCCGATCTCGACGGGGAGGCCGGGCAGCACCTCCTCGGTGAGGATCCGCCCGCCGACCCGCTCGTCGGCCTCGAGGATCAGTGGGGTCAGACCCGCCGCGAGGACGGTGCGCGCCGCGATCAACCCGGAGATGCCGGCACCGACGATGATGACGTCGGCCTCGTGTACTGCCATGCAGCACACCCTCTCACGGTGCCCGCTACAGCGGGTTGAGAATTCTCTGCAGGAACTGCCGGGTGCGCTCGTGCTGCGGATCTCCGATCACCGCCGCGGGCGGCCCCTGCTCGAGGATCACACCCTGGTCGGTGAACAGCACCTGGTCGGAAACCTGCTTGGCGAATTGGATCTCGTGGGTGACGATCACCAGGGTCCAGCCCTCGACAGCCAGGTCGCGGATGACCGCGAGAACCTCTCCGACGAGCTCGGGATCCAGCGCCGAGGTCGGCTCGTCGAACAACACCACCTTCGGTTTCATCGCCAGCGCGCGGGCGATGCCGACGCGCTGCTGCTGGCCGCCGGACAGCTGGAACGGGTACTGGTCCCGCTTGTCGGCCAGCCCGACCTGCTCGAGCAGTTGCACCGCCTCGGCCTCGGCCTCCTCGCGGGGCCGCTTCTGCGCGATCACCGGTCCCTCGGTGACGTTCTGCAGCACCGTCTTGTGCGGGAACAGATTGTGCGACTGGAACACGAAACCGCTCTGGGCCCGGTAGCGCCGCAATTGGTCCTTGGTGACGGGGCCGGAGAAGTCGATCTCGACGTCACCGACCGCGATGACGCCGGCATCGGGGGTGTCGAGCGCGTTCAGTGCCCGCAGCAGCGTGGTCTTCCCCGACCCGGACGGACCGATGATCGTGGTCGCCGAGCCGCGGGGCACGGTGAACGAGACGCCCTTGAGCACCTCGAGCGGCCCGAAGGACTTGCGTACGCCGTCGGCGACGATCCGGTTCTCGCGCCGGCTCTCGGTGGGCTGCTCGGTCACTTCGCCACATACCTCTCCAGTCGGCGTTCGATCCTGGCTTGACCGAACGACAGCACCAGGCAGATCACCCAGTAGTACACGGCCGCCGTGCCGTACAGGGCGAAGAACTCGAACGTGGGTGCCGCGATGATCTGCGCCTGTCGCAGGAGTTCGGTCACCAGGATCGTCGACGCCAGGGAGGTGTCTTTGACCAGCGAGATCAACGTGTTCGACAGCGGCGGCACGGCCACCCGGGCGGCCTGGGGCAGGATGATCCGGCGCAGCGTGCCGGTGTAGTCCAGGCCGATGGTCTGCGCGGCCTCCCACTGGCCCTTCGGGATGCTCTGGATCGCCGATCGGATGATCTCGGCGGCATAGCCACCGACGTTGAGCGAGAACGCGATCACCGCGGCCGGGAACGGATCGATCCTCACCCCGAACTGCGGCAGCGCGAAGAACACGATGAACAGTTGCACCAGCAGCGGCGTCCCGCGGATCACCGAGATGTAGAACCGGGCGACGTTGCTCGCGACGACGTTCGACGACAGTCGCGCCAGCGCCACCGCCAGCGCGATCACCAGACCGAGGGCGAAGCTGATGATGGTCAGCGGGATCGTCATGGTCAGCGCGGCGCGGGCCAGCGGCCAGAGGTTCTCGCCGATCAGTTGCCACGTCGACCGGCCGGGCTTCGCATCGGCCGCCTCCGGGGCGCCGGAGGCGTTGGCGTTCAGATACTTCTGCGAGATCGCGGCGAGCGTGCCGTCGGCGCGTAGTTCATCCAGGGCGGCGTTCAGTTCGGGCAGCATGCCGCTGTCCTTGCGGGCCGCGAAGCCCTGCTCGCTCTTCTCCCCGACGGTGCCGGCGATCTTGACCGAGGAGTCCTTGGTCTCGGCGAGATAGGCGTACACCGCGATGCTGTCGTTGATAACGACGTCGACGCGGCCCTGGCTGAGCAGCGTGATCGCCTGCGTGAAGCCCTCGACCGACTCCACCCGGGCGCCGGCCTTGCGGGCGACCTCCGACCAGTTGCTGGTGGCGTTCTCGGCGGCGACCTTGCCCTTGAGGTCGTCCAGCGAGGTGATGGAGTTGTCGTCCGCGCGGGTGACGATCACGCCCTCGCCGATCGAATACGGCTGCGAGAGATCGTATTTCGCCTTGCGCTCGTCGTTGATCGTCACTTCGTTGGCGACCACGTCGAACCGGTTGGCCTCCAGGGCGGCGAACATCGAGTCCCACGGCGTCTCGACGAACTCCACGGTGACGCCGATCTTGTCGGCGACGGCGCGGGCCACGTCGACGTCGTAGCCGACGAGCTGGCCGGTGGCGTCGTGGTAGGAGAACGGGGAGTAGACCCCCTCGGTGCCGACGCGCAGGACGCCGGCGGACTTGATGGGGGTGTCACCCCCACCGGAGGAGCCGGCACAGCCGGCGAGGATCAGCGCCGCGAGGAGGAGGATCGCCGGCAGCGTGCGGCGTAGTCGATGCACCGGCCGCACGCTAGCAACACCGGCCGACGATCAGAAGGGTTCTGCTCACCCGGGCAGGTATACCCACGGGCCGCGGGGCAGACGCGCCGGATCGAATTCCGGCAGCATTCCCGCCACCGTGCGCGCGGAGAACCCCAGCGAGTCCGCGATCTGGGCCAGCGCCCGGTCCACCCCGATCTCGGCGAGGGTCACCGCCCCGTCCCGCTTGGCCAGCCGTGCGCCGTCGGCGTTGAGGACCAGTGGCACGTGCGCATAGATCGGCTCCGGGTGCCCGAGCAGCCGTGCGAGGTGTGTCTGGCGCGGCGACGAGGACAGCAGGTCGTCGCCGCGCACCACCTGGTCGATGCCCGAGGCGGCGTCGTCGACGACCACCGCGAGGTTGTAGGCCGGCACCCCGTCGCCGCGGCGCACCACGAAGTCGTCCACCAGACCGGTGTAGTCGCCGTGCAGCACGTCGCGCACGGTGTGGGTCGACGTGTCGGTGCGCAGCCGCAGGGCCGGCGGGCGGCCCGTCTCCGCGCGCCGTCGTGCACGCTCGGTGTCGGAGAGGTCGCGGCACGTTCCCGGGTAGGCTCCCTCAGGGGCGTGGGGAGCGCGCGGCGCCTGCGCGATATCCTTTCTGGTGCAATAGCATTCGTAGAGCAGGCCGCGGCGCGCCAGCGTGTCGACCACGGCGTCGTAGCGCTGTGGATGCTCGGTCTGGCGGGTGGCCGGCGCGTCCCAGGTGACGCCGAGTGCGGCCAGGTCGGCGAGTTGGCGGTCGGCGATGTCGGTGTGGGTGCGGTCGTCGAGGTCCTCCACGCGCATCAGGAAGCGCCGCCCGGTCGAGCGGGCGAACAGCCAGGCCAGCACCGCGGTGCGCAGGTTGCCGATGTGCAGATCCGCCGACGGGCTCGGCGCGAACCGGCCCGCGCCGGGTGGGTTCGTCATGAATCCACTCGCCTCAGACCGCCCGCCGCCCCTGACTCTGCAGCGCCACCGAGGCCGCCGCCACCGACGCGGCCACCCCGATTCCGCGGCCCTGGGCGGTGACGGCCAGCCGGGTGCGATCGCCGCGGAACAGGTCGCGGGAGAACTCGCACGGGGTGTCGTGCTGGTCGTAGGTGACCCGGGTGATCAACAGCAGCGCCGATTTCGGTTTGATGCCCAGCAGCGTTGCCTCCTCGGGCGTCGCGTTGACGGCCTCGATGCGTTCGTCGGCGCGTGCGGTGACCAGTCCGTACTGCGTCTCCAGGATCTCGTAGAGCGAGCCGCCGAGTTGCTGTTCGAGCAGACCGGGGAAGGCGTCGGCGGGAAACTGGGCCAGTTCCAGCGAGATCGGCGACCCGTCGGCGAGGCGGACCCGCTGGATCTCGACGACGAAGTCGTCGGCGGCGAGGCCGAGCGCGTTCTGGGTGGTGGCGTCGGGTGCGCCGATCTTGGTCGACAGCACCCGGGTGCCCGCGACGTAGCCCTGGCTGGCCAGGAACGCGGGCACCCCGACGACGTCAGAGAGGCTGCGTTGGACCTGGGCGTGGCTGATGAAGATCCCGCCGGCCCGGCCGATCACCCGGTCGATGAGGCCTGCCTCCTCCAGGGCGGCGAGCACCTGGCGCAGGCTCGAGCGGCTGGTGCGGTACCGCTCGGCCAGTTCCCGCTCGCTACCCAGCTTGGCGCCGGGGACGCCGGCGTTGATGTCGGCCACGATCCGGCGCCGCAGGTCCTCGGTTTGCGTGGGCACCCGACCTCCTGGGCTCGTGGCAATTGGTACGACCAAATTCAGGGTACGTATCCGTCAGAGGTCGGCAAGCGCCTCGGCCGATTCGGGGAGGATCTGGCCGCCGTCGACGACCAGCGACTGGCCGGTGATGAAGCCGGCTTCATCGGTGGCGAAGAACAGCGCGGCATTGCCGACGTCGGCGACGGTGCCGAGAGTCCCCGTGGGGATCGCGGCCTTCATCTGGTTCATGTACTGCTCACCCATCTCGACGAGCCCCTCGGTCAGGATGTTGCCTGGCAGCACCGCGTTGACGGTGATCTTCTTGCGCGCCAGTTCGATCGCCGCGGTGCGCAGGAACCCCAGCTGCGCGGCCTTGCTGGCGCCGTAGTGCGACCAGCCGGGAAAACCCGTGATGGTTCCGGTGATCGAGGACGTGATGATGACGCGGCCGTGACCGCTGGCGGTCAGCGCGTCGATCGCGGCCTGCACGATGTAGAAGGTGCCTTTGACGTTGGTTCCGAGGACCCGGTCGAGGTCTTCGGGGGTCATGTCGGCCAGCGACGCCGACGGGAAGATGCCGGCGTTGGCACACACGATGTCGAGTCCGCCGTTGCGTTCGGTCGCGGTGGCCACCGCGCGCCGGCAGTCTTCGGGGCTGGCCACATCGGCGGCCACGCCGGTCACGGTGCCGGCCAGTCCCGCCAGATCCGCCACCGTGCGCTCGATGTCGGACTCGGTGCGCCCTGTGATGACGACGTTGATGCCGGCCCGCGCGAAGGTCTCGGCGATCCCGCGCCCGATGCCCTTGCTGCCGCCGGTCACGATGGCCGAGCGGCCCTGCAGCGAGGTGAACATGACGAACCTTTCGGTGGATGATTCAGGCGGTCAGGAGGTGACCGTCGGAGGACAGGTACCGCTCGGCGAGCGTGCAGCTGCCCGCGGCGTAGGTGACGGAAATGGCCTGCGATTCCCGGGAATGGCTGTGCGTCCCCATCCACGCCAGCAGCAGCAGCCGGCGTAGCAGCACGAACGAGGCCAGCATGTCCTCGTCGGCCGCGGCCAGCTCCCGGCGGGTGCGGTAACCCGTGGCCCAGGCGTCCTGCCACTCCGGCACCGACGGGTGGTCCTCGAAGAACGACACCGCCGTCCCGAAATCGTAGAAATACCAGCCGAATCCGCAGTCGTCGAAGTCGATGACCGTGATGGTGTCACCGTCGACCAGCAGGTTGGCCAGCCGCAGGTCGGCATGAACCAGCCCGAAGGTGTTGCTGCCCGTGCCGTATTCGGCGAGCCGGCGGGCCAGCAGCTGCTCGGCGCGGCCCAGTACCTCCGCCTCGTGCTCGCCGACGCCGACCGCGTCGCGCCAGCGGCCCCAGCGCGGGGACGTCCCCAGGCTGTGTTCCCAGTCCCAGGCGAACCGGCTGAAGGTCGGCGGGCGCTGCCAGCTGCGGGCATGGTCGTGCAGCGCCGCGGTGATGGACCCCAGCGTGTGGAAGTCCGTGCTCGTCAGCGTGTTCTCGTCGGGTTCGGCGCCGGGCACCATCTCGAAGTGCACCACATGACGCTCGGCGCCGTCGTGGTGGACGGTGACCACACGGCGGCCGTCGTGCGCCGGGATCACGGTCGGCACGGTGATGTCGCTCTCGCGGCGCAGCGCGTCGAGCCACATCAGTTCCGACTCGATCTGGTCGACCCGGTGGTAGTTCTTGCGGTGCACCCGCAGGATGGATCGGTGCCCGCAGCCGGGCTCCTCGACGGCGTAGGTGGCGTTTTCAGACAGGTTGAGCAGTCGCAGCGCCGAGCCCTGCGGCAGGTCGAACGCCTCGAGCGCCTTCTCCGCCACCGCGCGGTCGTCGCCGACGTCGCCGCTCAATGGTCCCGCCCCTCGATCGACTCCAGCACCGTGGTGATCGCATCACGTGCGGTCACCACATCGGCGGTGCTGCCGCTGATGTAGAGGCGGCCCGCGGCGCCGATCATCTGTACGTCGACCAGCGTCAGCCCCGGCGCGGCGCGCTCGGCCTCGTTGGCCGCCACAGCCGCGAACAGTGCGGGCGTCATCTCGTACACCAGCAGCGACTGGCCGGGCAGCACCATCGACGCCTGCCGGTTGCGATTGAGGATCACCGCGTGCTGATCGGTGATGTCAGCGATGACGTCGTGGTAGAGCACTCGCGGTCGCAGTTGGTCGGCCGCGGAGTTCTTCGTGCCGTTCAGGATCGCCTCTCCGGCCCGTCGCACGTCCTCGAGATCGCTGGAATGGATCTCGAGCACCCCGAACTGGCGCTCCACGTAAAGGATTCCGGGCTGGATACCCGGAACCTCCCGCAGCGCCAGGTCGATGACCCGCTCGATCGCCAGCGCCGGGGACACCTCGACGATGAGGGCGTGCTCCCCGGCGTACGGCGGATAGCCGCGTGCCCGCGTCGGCGTGCCGAGGTAGGCGGCGAACTGCTGCTGCAGGTCCTCGACGAGCAGGTAGACGCGGATGTCGGTCCGTGTCGGTGCGTCCGTGACGGCCATCTCGCGAGACTACTGGGCGGAGACGGAGAAGTGCGCGCCGAGCTCGCTGTGCGGGCGCGGGATGACGTGCACGCTGATGAGTTCTCCGACCTGCGAGGCGGATTCGGCGCCCGCCTCGGTCGCGGCCTTGACGGCGCCGACCTCACCGGTGACGATGACGGCCACCAGACCGTCACCGACCTGCTGGCGATCGGTGATCGTCACGTTGGCGGCCTTGACCATCGCGTCGGCAGCGGCGAGCGCCGCGACGTAGCCCTTGGTCTCGATCATTCCGATCGCGTTGCTGGCCATGATTTCTCCTTTGTGTCGGTTGAATTGTCGGGCCGGATGCCGGGCGGCTATCCGCTTGCGTCGATGGAGCCGATGATCAGTGCGTCGACAGGCGGCGGGGTGCCGGTGAACCAGCTCGCCGCCACGGAGCCCTGAGTGACGAGAACGTGCTCGCCGACTCCGCTGCCCAGCACGTCGAATGCGACGAGCCGGGCCCCGGAGCCGTCGACCTCCACTTCCAGGAAGGCCCCGGCCGGGATGCCGTCGATACGGCGGGTCGACCAGACCTGGCCGACGACCGTGCCACGAATCATGTGCGCTCCTTGTGGATCGTCACGCCCAGTGCGCGGGCGCGCTCGCGGGCCAGGGGGGTCAGCACGGCCCGGGGGCCGAGCACCAGGGTCGCGCCGGACGCGGCGATGTCGGCGATCTGCCGTTCGGTGACCGCGCCGCGTTCGATGCGTCGGCTACTGCCGGGCCCCGGCCGGCCGGTGCCGGCGAGCCGGAACGACAGCCGGCCCTGCCGCAGGTCGGCACGGGTCTTCGGATTCTCGAACAGCCGCAGCAGGTTTCGTACGAATACGTCGAGATCCCGGTCGGAGGCGATCCGCACGGTGTCGACCCGCGACCTCTCGTCGGCGGCCAGCGGCCCGGTCGCGACGGGGCCCACCGGGGCCGGCGGAGGGGGAGCCGGCGAAGGGGGAGCCGTCGCGACCGGGGCCGGGTTGGAGAGGTCGCCCACGGCCTCGCGGACGACCTCACGGACGAGTTGTCGCAGCGCGTCGCGGTCGATGCTCACGGCACGCTCCGGGCCAGGGCCTCCTCGGCCGCGGAGGCGGCCTGGCGGATGTCGGATTCGCTGCCGGACAGGTACACCCGGCCGGTCGCGCCGATCATCCGGAAGTCGACGACCTTGATGTCGGCGGCCTTCTCGGCCTCGTTGGTCGCGAGGATCGCGTAGGACGCGGGGGACATCTCGAGGACGTAGAGGGTCTCGCCGGCCAGCACCATCGAACCCATCTTGTTGCGATTGATCAGGAATGCGTGCTGGGCGTCGATGCTGGAGATGATGCGCGAGGCCAGGATCTGCGGCGGGGTCGCCGAGCCGGAGTCCCGGTCGAGTTCGGCCAGCGCGGCGTCGGCGGCGGCCTGCACCGCGTCGGTGTCACCGTGGAACTCCAGGTAGCCGAACTGGCGCTCCACCACCAGAATGCCGGCCTGGACCTCGGCGTGCTTGACCGCGACGTCGGTGACGCCCTCGATGTCCAGACCGGGGGCCACCTCGATGATCTGTGCGGCGACACCCGCGCGCGGCAGGGCGCCCTTGATCCAGGTGCCCAGATACGACATCGTCTGCGGCTGGAGCCGATCGATGAAGATGAACGAACGCAGTTCAGCCACGGGTCACCGCCTGATCAGTTGAGCGAGTTCTTCGGCCACCAGCGCACGCAGCTCGGCGCGCAGCGCCTCGATGCCCGGATCGGCGGCACGGCGAGCAGTGGGTCTGCCGGCGGGCACCGGAGGCGCGGCCGCGGAGTCGTTGGACGCCCGCGGGTAGGCGGGCACCGGCCCGTCGGGTGAACGCCACGGCGACAGTCCGGCGAAATTCGGCATCGTCACGCCGGCGTCGGCGTTGTAGGCGATCCGCGTCCAGTTCATCAGGTTCTCGGGCTGCAGGTTCTCCCCGATCGAACTGCGCCCGACGAAGCCGGTGCCGATCGTCATCGACGGAGCGAGGTTCGTCTCCAGACCCGAACTGCCGGTGCTGTTCCCGACGTTGACCGACACGCGCAGCACCGGCACGGTGGCGGCGAACTCGGTGATCACCGAGGCGTCCTCGCTGTGGATGGCCGCCGAGTGGCCGGCCCCGGCGATGCGCACCACCGCGCGGGCGGCGCGGATGCCGCGCGGCGCGTCGGCGACGGTGGTCATCCCCAGCACCGGGCTGAGCTTCTCGTGAGTCAGCACCTCCTCGCCGACGACGTCGGTGAACGGGGCGATGAGTACCCGGGTCTTGGGAGTGATCCGCACACCGATGCGCTCGGCGATCCACGCCGCGTCCCGGCCGACGACGTCGGTGTTGAGCTGGCCCTCGGGAAACATGAACTCCCGCAGGCGTTGCGTCGCGTCGGCATCCAAGATGTGCGCGCCGTGACGGGTGAGCGCCGAGCTGAGCTTCGCGGCGATGGCATCCTCGGCGATCAGCACCGACTCGTTGGTGCACAGCACGGAATTGTCGAAGGCCTTGCTGCCGACGATCCGGCGGGCGGCGGCGTCGACGTCGGCACTCGCGTCGACGAAGACGGGAACGTTGCCTGGTCCGACGCCGAGGGCCGGGTTGCCCGAGGAGTAGGCGGCCCGTACCACCGCGGTGCCGCCGGTGGCGACGATGACGTCGGTGCGCTCGTCGGACATCATCGCCTCGAGGAGCGGCAGCGAGGGATCCTCGATCACCGACACGATGCCGTCGGGCGCGCCGGCGGCGACGGCCGCATCGGCGAGCACCCGGGCCGCGTCGGCTGAGCACTGACGCGCCCTGGGGTGAGGGGCGACCACCACGGCGTTTCGGGTCATCAGCGCGAGGATCACCTTGAAGTACACCGTCGCAACGGGATTGGTGGTGGGGCACAGCGCCAGCACCACACCCGCCGGGCGGGGGATCTCGACGATCTTGCGGGCGGTGTCGATCCGGGGCGTTACGTAGTCCTGGCCCCGGTAGAAGTCGACGATGCCGCGCGAGCAGGCGCGGTTCTTGACGATCTTGTCCTCGACCACACCCATCTGCGTCTCGGCGACGGCGGCCGCGGCGAAGCGTTCGGCGTTGCGGTGGCCGGCCTCGGCGACTGCGTCGACGATGCGCGCAACGGCGGCCTGGTCGTACTCGCCGTAGGCTGCGGCGGCGAAGCGCGCCCGCTCGAGCAGCTGGCCGGCGTGGGGCACCGCACTTTTGCTGGTCACTGCTATCTCCGTCCGGTCGCGGCCAGCTTCGCCCGTCCCACGGCCACCTCGACGCGGTCGAGCACGTCTTCGCAGAGGTCACGGTTGAGCAGCAGGCCCGGTTTGAATTGCAGGACACGGGGATCCAGGGTCGAGAAGATCGCCCACACGCCGTTCTGGTAGAGCTCGCGCATCACGAACTTCGCGCCCTCGGGATGATCGAACTCCAGACCGATCACCACCCCGTTCTGGCGGATGCCGACGAACCACTCGGGGTGGTCGGCCTGGATGCGGGACAGGCCGCGGGCGAAGATGTCGGCGATGTAGTGCACCGACGAGCGGACCTCGGGCCTGCTGGTGATCTCCAACGTCTTGATGGCGGCGACGCAGCCGAGCTCGGCGCCGCCGAAGGTGGAGATGTGGCCGAATCCGTCCTGGTCGAGCCACTGCGCGGCGCGGTCGCTGAGCAGGGCCGCGGTGATCGGGTACATGCCGCCGGAGAGTCCCTTGCCGGTGACCATGATGTCGGGTTCGATGCCGTGCTTGGTGATCGCCCACATCTCACCGGTGCGCATCAGGCCGGTCTGCACCTCGTCGGCGATGTACAGCGCGTCGTAGCGCTCGCAGAGATCCTTGACCGCCTCGAGGTAACCCACAGGTGGAAGGGGGAATCCGTAGGTGGCCGGGATCGTCTCCATGATCACCGCCGCGACGTCGCGACCGCGCAGCGCCTGCTCCATCGCGTCCGTGTCGCCGAACGGCACCTGGACGAACTCGTCGGGCCGGTCGGCCAGGAACAATTTGGCGAATCGGTCGTCGCCGGTGGCGACGGCCAGGCCGGTGTGCCCGTGGTAGGCCTTGACGATCGAGACGATCTTGCGGCGCTGCATGGCGTGGCGGGCGCTCTTGAGCGCGATGTCGATCGCCTCGCCGCCGCCGGACCCGAAGGCCACCTTGCTCAGCGACGCGGGGGCGGACTCGATGAGCTTCTGCGCCAGTGCGGTGCGGGCGACCGAGGGGAAGTGGTGGTTGCCGACGTCGAAGTACTGCATGCCTTCGGTGATCGCCTGCACCAGTTCGGGATTGCGGTGGCCGAGGTTGTAGGTCCCGCCGTTGAGGTGCATGTCGATCAGCCGGCGCCCGCTCATGTCCCACAGGAAATAGTCCTGCCGGCGGTCGATCACCAGGTCGACTCCGGAGTCGGTCCAGAACTGCGTCTTGTCCGGGTTCCAGTACTCCTTGGCGCGTTCGAGCACCTGTGCCTTGGAATCGAACGAGAACGTGCCGTAGTCGTACACGGGACTCCCTGTCGTGAGCTCGGCCGGGTGTGACCAAAAGTTAAAGGGTAGGACCATTTATGTCAACAGCGACCAATTGGGTCTTGCGCAGACCTATTGGTAGTGCCAATATGACTGAGGTTTACCCATTGTGGTCTATACCACAGTGACCGGCCCCCGTGAGCTGGTCCTCCTTCATCCGGAAGGTGTTCGTCAATGACAGAAGACTCTGCAACCGTGGCCCCGCGCCCGACCACCACCGACTCCGTGCAACGGCTCAAGCGCAACGCCGTCGGCACCTTCGGGGTGATCTTCATGGCGGTCGCGACCGCCGCGCCGATCACCGCGATGGTCGGCAACGTGCCGATCGCCGTCGGCTTCGGCAACGGTGCCCACGCACCGGCCGGCTATCTGGTCGCCACGATCGTGCTGGGCCTGTTCGCGATCGGCTACGCGACGATGGCCAAGCACATCACGTCGACCGGCGCGTTCTACGGCTACATCTCCCACGGCCTGGGCCGCGTCATCGGAATGGCCAGCGGTCTGATCATCACGATGGCCTACGTCGTGTTCGAGGGTTCCCTGATCGGCATCTTCGCGTTCTTCTTCCAGAACCTGTTCGACAGTCAGTTCGGCATCCAGATCCACTGGCTGATCCCGGCCCTGCTGATGCTGACGCTGAACTGCATCCTGACCTACTTCGACGTCAACCTGACGGCCAAGGTGCTCGGCGTGTTCCTGATCACCGAGATCGTCATGCTCTCCCTCGGTGCGCTCGCCGTCGCCGTGAAGGGCGGCGGCCCCGACGGTTTCGCGGTCGGGCAGATCCTCAACCCGGTCGGCGCCTTCCAGCCCGCCGCGATCGCCGGCGCCAGTGCCGGACTCGGCCTGTTCTTCGCGTTCTGGTCGTGGGTGGGCTTCGAGTCGACCGCGATGTACGGCGAGGAGTCCAAGGATCCGAAGAAGATCATCCCGCGCGCCACCATGATCGCGGTGCTCGGCGTCGGCATCTTCTACATCTTCGTGTCCTGGATGGCGATCGCCGGCAGTGGCCCGCAGAAGTCGATCGAGCTCGCCCAGAGCGCCGACACCAGCTCCGAGATCTTCTTCGGCCCGGTGCGCAGCACCTACGGCGAGTGGGCCATCACGCTGTTCAACATCCTGCTGGTGACCGGATCGTTCGCGTGCGGCATGGCGTTCCACAACTGCGCGTCGCGCTACCTGTACGCCATGGGCCGTGAAGGGCTGCACGAAGGCCTGCAGAAGACGCTGGGCGCCACTCACAAGCACCACGGATCGCCGCACATCGCGTCGTTCGTGCAGACGGGGATCACGCTGGTGCTGATCCTGGCGTTCTTCGTCGCCGGCATGGATCCCTACATCCACATGTACACACTGCTCGCGATCCTGGGCACGATGGCGATCCTGATCGTTCAGTCGCTGTGCGCCTTCTCGGTGGTCGCGTACTTCCACTTCCACAAGAACCACCCCTCCAGCGCGCACTGGTTCAAGACGTTCCTGGCTCCGCTGCTCGGCGGGATCGGCATGCTCTACGTCGTGTACCTGCTGTGGGAACACAAGGATGCGGCGGCCGGCGCCGCATCCGGCACGTTGCTGTTCAAGCTGACACCATGGATCGTGGTCGGACTGTTCGCGCTCGGGGCGGCCATGGCGCTGTACTTCAAGTTCAGGGACCCGGGCCGGTACGAGCTGATCGGCCGGATCGTATACGAGGACAACGAAGTACGGGACTGACAGTCCGCGAACAGGAGGCCTTCGTGGCAGACGAGCTGGGCCGATTCCGGGTACTGAACTCGAAGCCGGTCAACCTCGACGGGTTCAGCGTCCCGGACGCCCGGCTCGGTCTGGTCGCGATGAGCAGCCCCCAGGACCCCTTGCCCTCGCTGGTGACACGCGGGGGCGAGGTCGTCGAGCTCGACGGCAAAGGCGCCGGCGAGTTCGACGTGATCGACGAGTTCATCGCCCGCTACGGCATCGATCTCGCGGTCGCCGAGGAGGCGATGGCCCTCGACGACGTGACGCTGGCACGGATGGCGGTGGACATCAACGTCCCGCGGGCGGAGGTGGTGCGGCTGATCGGCGGCACCACCCCCGCCAAGCTGGCCCGGGTGATCGCCCTGATGTCGCCGGTCGAGATGCAGATGGCGATGGCCAAGATGCGCGCCCGCCGGACCCCGAGCAACCAGGCCCACGTCACCAACCAGCTCGACGACCCGCTGCTGATCGCCGCCGACGCGGCCAGCGCTGTCGCCTACGGTTTCCGCGAGGTCGAGACGACGGTGCCGGTCCTCGGCGACGCCCCGTCGAACGCGGTCGCCCTGCTGATCGGCTCGCAGGTCGGCACCCCGGGCGCGATGGCGCAGTGCTCGATCGAGGAGGCCCTCGAGTTGCGCCTGGGTCTGCGCGGGCTGACCAGCTACGCCGAGACCATCTCGATCTATGGCACCGAGCAGGTGTTCGTCGACGGCGACGACACCCCGTTCAGCAAGGCGATTCTCACCTCGGCGTACGCGTCACGGGGCCTGAAGATGCGGGTCACCAGCGGCGGCGGGGCGGAGGTGCTGATGGGCGCCGCGGAGCAGTGCTCGATCCTCTATCTGGAGTCCCGGTGTGTGTCGCTGGCCCGGGCGCTGGGATCGCAGGGCGTGCAGAACGGCGGCATCGACGGGGTCGGTGTGGTCGCTTCAGTGCCCGAGGGCATGAAGGAACTGCTCGCCGAGAACCTGATGGTGATGATGCGCGACTTGGAGTCGTGCGCGGGCAACGACAACCTGATCTCCGAATCGGACATCCGCCGCAGTGCCCACACCTTGCCGGTGCTGCTGGCCGGTGCGGACTTCATCTTCTCGGGCTTCGGGTCGATACCGCGCTACGACAACGCCTTCGCGCTGTCGAACTTCAACTCCGACGACATGGACGACTTCCTGGTACTGCAGCGTGACTGGGGCGCCGACGGCGGCCTGCGCACCGTCTCCCCGGACCATCTCGAGGCGGTGCGCCGCCGCGCCGCCAAGGCGGTTCAGGCGGTGTACCGCGACCTCGGCCTGGCCGACTACGACGACGCGCGGGTGGAGCAGGTGGTGGCGGCCAACGGTTCTCGCGACCTGCCTGCGGGCCACCCCAAGATGGTGGCGGAGGCCGCGGCGTCCATCGAGGCCAAGCAGTTGACGGTGTTCGACGTCATCGCCTCGCTGCACCGCACCGGCTTCACCGACGAGGCCGAGGCGATCACGACCCTGACCCGGGAACGGCTCAAGGGCGACCAGTTGCAGACCTCGGCCATCTTCGACGAGCAGTTCCAGGTGCTTTCCAAGCTCACCGATCCCAACGACTACAGCGGTCCGGCAACGGGTTACGCGCTGACCGACGCCCGGCGCACCGAGATCGACGGGATCCGGCAGGCGCGCAGCAGCGCCGAGTTGACCGCCGATCAGGAGGAGCACCGCGGTCATCTCGTCGTGACCGACGTCGAACCGGCCCGGCAGGGCAGCGATCCCCGCGAGGTGTGCATCGGGCTGTCGCCGGCCTGGGGCCGCAGCGTGTGGCTGAGCCTGTGCGGGCTGACCATCGGCGAGGTGCTGCGGCAGATCTCGGCGGGCCTGGAAGAGGAGGGCTGCGTCGCGCGCACGGTGCGGGTGCGCTCCACGATCGATGTCGGCATGATCGGGCTGACCGCCGCGCGACTGTCCGGCTCGGGCATCGGAATCGGGCTGCAGGGCAAAGGCACCGCGCTGATCCACCGCCGTGATCTGGCCCCCCTGGCGAACCTGGAGTTGTTCAGTGTGGCGCCGCTGCTCACCGCCGCGCAGTATCGCGAGCTGGGCAAGAACGCGGCCCGGCACGCCAAGGGGATGGCCCCGGTGCCGATCTTCACCGGAGGCACCGACGAGTCGATCTCAGCCCGGTACCACGCCCGCGCCGTCGCGCTGGTGGCCCTGGAACGGGCGGCGTGCGAACCCGGTGAGGCCCCGGTGACGGTGAAGGTGGAGCTGCCATGACCGACATCACCGTGGACAACGCCGTCGACGGCAAGCTGGGGCTGGCCGATCTGCGGATGGACCCGGCCGCGCTGGATCGGCAGGCCGCCGTCGCTGAGCGGGGCGGTAACCCGCAGCTCGCCGAGAACTTCCGGCGCGCAGCCGAACTCGCGACGATCGACGACGAAGAGGTGATGGCGCTCTACGAGGCGCTGCGTCCCCACCGGTCGACCGCCGCCGAACTCGAGGAGCTGCGCACCTCGCTGATCAACCGCGGTGCACCGCGCTGCGCGGCCCTGGTGGAGCAGGCCGCCGCCGCCTACGCCCGCCGCGGCCTGCTGCGTTGATCCGCACGGTCGCCGGCATCGACGTCGGTAACCACACCACCGAGATCCTGCTGGCGCGGTTGGACGGCGGCGTCGTCAGCACCGTCGCGCACGGGCAGGCGCCCACCCGGGGCCGCAAGGGCAGCCCGGAGTCGCTGCACGGCGCGGCCGCACTGCTGCACAGGATCGAGGTCGACGCCGGTCTTCGGGCTGACGAGTTGCTGTTGTCGGCGCTGCGGCCCGTGGACACCGCGACCGCGCCGATTCCGCCGGCCTACTCCCCGTCGTCCCCGGTGCGCAGCCTGCGCCGACCGGATGCCAGCACGCCGGCCGGCGCCGGTCACGGGGTCGGGCGCCACGTGCGTCTGACCGATCTGGCGACCTCTCCGACCGGGGAGCCCGTGGTCGTGTCCGTCGACGCGGTCACGGACTTCGAGGTGGCGGCCCGGGAGATCGGCGCGGCGGTCTACCGGGGTTGGCGGATCGTCGGTGTGGTCGCCGCGCAGGACGATGCGGTGTTGATCCGTAACCGGATTCCGATCGACGTGCCGGTGGTCGACGAGGCGGACGTCGAGGGTCTGGCACCGGGTGCGCTGATCGCGGTGGAAGTGGTCGAGGAGGGCCGCGCCTACCGCGCGATGGCCGATCCGATCGCGCTCTCCGCGGCACTGCGCCTGCCCGTCGACAGCCTGCACGAGGTCGCCGACTTCTGTCGGGAACTGGCCGACTCGGCGGCGATCGCGGTGACCCCCCGCACCGACGCGCCCGCCCCGCCCGATGCCGACGGCGATCACGTCGACATCCGCGCCGACGGCCGGACGGTGCGGTACTCGCCCGCCCAGGCGCACGCGGTGCTGCGCCGCTCGGCGCCCGGCATCGTCGAACACGTGCGGCTGCAGTCGGTTCCGACCGCGGCACAGGGCCTGGCCGTGCACGACGCGTTCTTCACGAACCTAGCGGCCATCGACAGCGGCGCGTGGCTGCGGCGCGGAGTCGCCGACGCGCAGGGCACCGTGGTCGCGTTGCTGGCCGCCGAGGAGGCGGCCGACGCGGCGGACATGCTGAGTGAGTTGACGGGTCGGCCCGCCCGCACGCTGAGTTCCGAACCGCTGGCCGCGGCGTGGGGTGCCCGCACCACTCCGGGCTTCCCACCCGGATCGATGGTGTGCGACATCGGCGGTGGCACCGTCGATCTCATCGGCGACGAGAAGACCGTCGTCGCGGCAGGGGCGGGGGAGTCGATCACCGTCGCGATCGCCCGTGTGCTCGGCATCCCCCACGCGCTGGCCGAGACGGTGAAACGCACACCGGCGGTGCGGGTGGAGGGCCCGCACGTCGCGCACGAGGAGGACGGGCGGCGGGTGTTCCTGAACTCGCCGGCGGCGTCGGACGCGATCGGCCGGCTGTGCACGCGCGGCAGTGCGGGCCTGGTGCCGTTCTCGAACAGGCTCGCCGCCGAGGAGTGGCGCAGCCTGCGGTTGGCGATCAAGCAGGAGACCGTCGCGGCGAACATCGCCCGGTGTCTCACCGCGTTCGACGATCCGCCGAATGCGTTGGTGCTGGCAGGCGGTGGCGCGCTGGACGACGAGTTGATGCGCACGGTCTCCGAGGCGCTGCGGCCGCTGCGGGTGGTGGTCGGGCGCGCCGACATCGACGGCGTGCACGGGCCGCGGTTCGCGGTGGCGCGCGGGTTGGTCGCTATGTTCGCGCAGCAGTAGGAAGGCCCGCGATCGCGTGCGCGATGTGACCCCGCCAGTGTGCCGGTTCGATGCGGTGCACCGCGGAGTCACCCTGAAAAGCGCTGGAGATCACCACATCCGGGGAGAGCTCGGCGAGTGTCCGCAGGCTCTCGGCGATCTTCTCCGCATCGCTGGACGTGTGGAAGCTGTCGATGTAGCCGGCCCACCAGCCGCCCTCTGCGGTGCGCACCAGCGTGTCGCCGGTGAACAGGTAGCGGCCCTCGGCGCCGGGCACCAGGTAGCAGACGCTGCCCGGGGAATGGCCCGGCGTCGGGATGATCTCGATGCCGTTCACGTCGGTGTAGCGGCCCGTCACCGGGACGTCGACATGGGCGTGCCTGCTGATGTCGGCGAGATCCCCTGCGGGTGCATGCAGGGTGGACCCGAAGCGCTCGGCGACCCGGCGGAGCATGGGCCCGGCCTCGTCGCGGTGGCTGAGGTAGTGGTGGGCGACGCCGCCGAGGCGGTCGAGTCCGTCGAAGTCGGCGTCGGTGGCCGGCGAGTAGAACATGATGTTCGCCGGCGTCCAGAGGTAGGCGTGGGTGGTCAGCCCCGGAAACGGTGAATCGGTGCGGGTTTCGTAGAGATCGCTCAGTACCTGTTTCATGCCTTCAGGCTGCAACCTCAACGATGCTTCAGGTCAAGGGGTGGTGGTGATGCACTCCAGAACCACACTCGTCACAGCTCCCCACGTTCTGCAGCCGTCCACTCGCACTTTGCCTGCAGAACGTGAAGAGCTGTGGCCGCTGGGGCCGAAGCTTGTCAGAGTTCGGCGAGCTGGCGCACCACCGGCGCCATGGCGTCGATCCACGCCGCCGGGGAGCCGTCGGTCGGCGTCACGATTACCGTGTCGACGCCGAGGGCCGCGTAATCGGCCATCGCACGGACGAATTCGTCGCGCGTGTCCGGCGTGGGCCGCGGGTTGTTGGCCATGATGGTCTTGCGGATCGACGCGTAGTCGCGGCCGGCGTCGTCGCAGTGCCGGCGCAGCACCTCCAGCTTGTGCGCCACATCGTCGGGCGAACTGGCGAACAGGTTGCACGCGTCGCCATAGCGGGCGACCAGGCGCAGCGTCTTGCGCTCCCCGCCGCCACCGATCATCACCTTCGGCTTGTTGATCGGCTGGGGGGAGCACAGCGTCTCGGCGAGCTGATAGTGCCTGCCCTGGTACGCCCCGTTGTTCTCGGGGTCCCACATCTGGTCGCAGATCTGCAGGGCCTCCTCGAGGCGCTCGAACCGCTCGGCGATCGGCGGGAACGGGACACCGAGTCCCTGGTGCTCCCGCTCGAACCAGGCGGCGCCGATCCCGAGGACCGCGCGCCCGCCCGACAGCACGTCGACCGTCGTCACGATCTTGGCGAGCAGGCCCGGATGCCGGTATGTCACCCCGGTGACGAGCAACCCCAGGCTGACCGTCGACGTGTGCGCGGCGAGGTAGCCCAGCGTGGTGTAGCCCTCCAGCATGTGCGCCTCGGCGGGCAGGCCGGTGGGCTCGATCTGGAAGAAGTGGTCCATGAACGACAGCCAGGTCGCGCCGGCCTCCTCCGCGGCCGCGCCGACGCGGGCCAACTCGGGGGCGATCGCGGTGGGTCCGCCGTCGATGTCGAAGATCGGTACGTGTATTCCGAGGTCCATACTCGGCTACAAGACTGTGCCCGGCGTCACCATTCCCGTTTGGCGGCAACTCGGCGACGACGCCGGGAACTGCCACCCGCTATTGCCGCGCCATCGCCACCCGCAGCGCCTCCTCCGGGGAGACGCGGTGGTTGTCGGCGACGGCGGCCTCGGCGATCGCGAGCTGCACGCCCTTGACCCGCCCCGTGAACGTGGTCTGGCCCGCGCGGTAGTCGGGGGAGACCGCCGACCCGGAGTCCAGACCGACGTCGCAGCCGTCGTCGGCGGAGAAGATCATCGCCAGCGTCGCTTCGACCTCACCGCTGCCGACCTCGGTGCCGTCGACGTACAGCCGCACCGTCCCCCCGCCGCCGAGACCCTCGCCGTGGTAGTCGAACTCCATTCGCACCTGGTGATCGCCGGCCGGCAACGGACCCTCGGACTCGGCGAAGAAGTGCTTGATGCCGCCCAGGTTGTAGCAGTACTTCAGCTTGCCGTCGTGGGCGTAGAGACTCCATCCGCCGATGCTCGCGCCCTGGGCGATGATGACCCCCTGTGCCCCGGAGTCGGGCACCTCGATCTCCGCGGTCACCGAGTGCGACTTGTTCTTCAGGTTCAGCACGCAGTTCTCCGAGAGATGCCCCATGCCGGCGAACAGCAGCTGGGTGTTGCCCCTGATCAGGACGGGGCGGCCCGCGACGTCGGGGTTGAGCCGCCGCGCCACGTCGTCGTCGAGCGGCAACACGTTGTAGCGGGTTGCCTCGATCAACCAGAGTCGTTGCAGTTCATGGAGTTTCTCGGGCATCTCCGCTGCCAGGTTGCGCGCCTGACTCCAGTCGGCGGTGGTGTCGTAGAGCTCCCAGACGTCGTCGTCGAACGCGGGCACGTCGTCCTCGACCAGTAACCACGGTGTCTTGTGCTTGGTGACCGCCGTCCAGCCCTTGTGGTAGATCCCGCGGTTGCCCAACATCTCGAAGTACTGGGTCTCGTGGCGGTCGGCCGCGTCGGCGTCGTCGAACGAGTACGCCATGCTCACCCCTTCGATGGGGTGCTGCTGCACGCCGTTGACGAACAGCGGCTCGGGCAGCCCGGCGGCCTCCAGGATGGTCGGCGCCACGTCGATCACATGGTGGAACTGCCAGCGCATCTCACCCTTGGCGCGAATCGCGTTGGGCCAGTGCACGATCGTGCCGTTGCGGGTGCCGCCCCAGTGCGAGGCCACCTGCTTGGTCCACTGATACGGCGTGTCCATCGCGTGCGCCCAGCCCACGGCGTAGTGGTTGTAGGAGTCGGGCCCACCGAACTGGTCCAGGCGTTCGGCCATGAACTGCGGGGTCTCGATCGCCGCCATGCCGTTGAAGTTGAGCATCTCGTTGTAGGTGCCGTTGATCGTGCCCTCGGCCGACGCGCCGTTGTCGCCGATGATGTAGTAGATCAGCGTGTCGTCGAGGACGCCGAGGCTCTGCAGGCCGTCGACGAGCAGGCCGACGTGATGGTCGGTGTACTCGAGGAAACCGGCGTAGACCTCCATCTGCCGGCGCAGCACCGGCTTGAGCTCGTCGGGCATGTCGTCCCAGGCCGGGATCTCGGCGTGCCGCGCGGTGAGCTCACACTCCGGGGGGATCACCCCGAGTTCCTTCTGGCGCGCGAAGGTCCTCTCCCGCAATGCATCCCAACCATCGTCGAACCGACCGCGATACTTGTCGGCCCATTCCTTGGGGACGTGGTGCGGGGCGTGGGTCGCGCCCGGGGCGAAGTAGACGAAGAACGGCTTGTCCGCGGCGAGCGCCTTCTGCTGACCGATCCAGGCGAGTGCCTTGTCGGTCATGTCGGCCATGAAGTGATACCCCTCCTCCGGGGTACTGGTCACCTCGATCGGATTGGTGCCCTCGAACAGCGTCGGATACCACTGGTTGGCCTCGCCGCCGATGAACCCGTAGAAGTACTCGAACCCGCCGCCGCCCGTCGGCCAGGCGTCGAACGGCCCCACCGGGCTGGTCTCCCACACCGGCACCTCGTGGCACTTGCCGAACTGTGCGGTGTTGTAGCCGTTCAGTTTCAACGTGCGCGCGATCGGCGACATGGTGTTGGGCAGCACCGAGCAGTACCCGGGCGCACCGGTGGCGATCTCGGTGATCCCGCCCATGCCCGCCGAATGGTGATTGCGCCCGGTCAGCAGGGCCTGCCGGGTCGGGGAGCACAGCGCGGTGGTGTGGAACCGGTTATAGCGCAGTCCATTCGAGGCCAGTCGCTCCGCGACCGGGGTCGCGCAGGGGCCGCCGAACGCGCTGGACGCGCCGAAGCCGACGTCGTCGAGCAGGATCACCAAGACGTTCGGGGCGCCCTCGGGCGGGCGGATCGGCTGGATCGGCGGATAGCTGGTGTCGGGGTCCTTGGCGTCATAGGTGATCAGCCCCGTGCGGGGCGGTGTCGGGATGGGGAGATGGGTCCGCTGGATCACGCTGTCCTCACTCGTGCCCGCCGGCGACTTCTTCACCGGTCGTGATTCACGCAGACCCTAAACCGGGAACGATGTCCGCGAGCCGGAAAGTGACAGGCCGGTCGAGTTGGTCATAGGTGCAGGAGCGCGGTTCGCGGTCGGGCCGCCACCGATTGAACTGCGCGGTGTGCCGGAACCGCGAGCCCTCCATGTGGTCGTAGCGCACCTCCACGACCCGTTCGGGGCGCAGCGGCACGAACGACAGGTCCTTGCCGGCGTTCCACCGGGATCCGCCGCCGTGGCGGCGCACCACCTCCGGGTCCACGTGCGCCGCCCAGTTCCAAGGGTGCTCGTCGAACGTCGTCACGAGCGGCTGCAACTCGGTGAACAGCGCACGCCGGCGCGCCATCGGGAACGCGCCGATGACGCCGACCGACGCCAGCGATCCGTCGGCGGCGTAGAGCCCCAGCAGCAGCGACCCGATCGCGTCGGGGCCCGACTTGTGCAGCCGGTACCCGGCGACGACGCAGTCCGCGGTGCGCTGATGCTTGATCTTGAACATCACCCGCTTGTCGGGCTGATAGGCCAGCGTCGGCGGCTTGGCGACGACGCCGTCCAGACCCGCACCCTCGAACTCGTCGAACCAGCGGTGCGCGGTGTCCAGGTCGGTGGTCGCCGGGGTGACGTGGAACGTCGGCCCGCACCCGGCCAGTGCGTCGACGAGGGCGGCCCGGCGTTCGGCGAACGGCAGCGCCGTCAGGTCGCGCTCACCCAGCGCCAGCAGATCGAAGGCGATGAACGCCGCCGGGGTCTGCTGGGCCAGCATCCGCACCCGCGACGCGGCGGGATGCAGACGCAGTTGCAGCGCTTCGAAGTCCAGGCCCGCGCCGGAGGCGATGACGATCTCCCCGTCGATGACGCAGCGCTGCGGCAGTTCCGTCTCGGCGGCGGCCGCGATCTCCGGGAAGTAACGCGTCATCGGCCGTTCGTTGCGGCTGCCGAGTTCGACGTCGTCGCCGTCGCGGAACAGGATCGACCGGAACCCGTCCCACTTCGGCTCGTACCACGCGTCCGGCGGGATCTCGGTGACCGACTTCGCGAGCATCGGCGACACCGGCGGCATCACAGGGAGTCTCATCGACTCCCATTCTGACCCGCGCCAGACTCAGTCCTTCCGGCCGACGAGCGCGTCGACGGGGTCCGGGGCGCCGTCGCGGTCCTTGACCACCCGGTAGGCGACGTTGCCGACGACGAGCGTGAGCGCGACGAAGATGACCGCGAAGTACTGCAGGAACAGCGAGTCCCCGGCGGGGTTGTAGACCTCCTGCCGCGGCCACCCGATGTTGACCACGAGCAGACCGCCCATCACGACGGCGATCATGTTGACCGGGATCCCCCACCGGCCCAGGTCCATGATCGGCTTCCCGTAGGACAGGCTGGTCCCGCGCAGCCGGTGCACGAGCGCCGGCACGGTCACCATCAGGTAGGCCAGGTAGACGATCACCACCGACACCGACGCGATCGCGGCGAACACGCTCGACTGCCCGAGGTTGACCAGCAGCACCGCGATGGCCAGGGTGCTGACCGCGATGCCGGTGATGACGGGTGTGCCGGTGCGCTTGTTGACCCTCGCCAGGAACGAGCCGAACGGGAGGCGGTTGTCGCGGGCCATCGAGAACATCACCCGTGAGGCCGACGCCTGGATGGCCAGGGTGGCCGAGAAGATGGCGACCGCGACGAGGCCGAGCAGCGTCTTGCCGAGCCACGTGTCGAGCTGGCTCTCGATCACCCACGCCATACCGCCGTGGGCCAGATCGTCACCGAGCTCGGGGGCCGACATCAGGGCGGCCAGGATCATCAGGCCGCCGCCGAGGAACGAGACGAGCAGCGCGTTGACGATCGCCTTCGGGGCGGTCTTGCGGGGGTTGCGGGTCTCCTCGCTGAGCTCGGCGGCGCTGTCGAAGCCATACATCACGTAGGCGGCCATCAGCATCGAGGCCAGGAACGCGGGCAGGTAGCTGACCCCGGTGCCGTGGCCGCCGGTGTCGAGGACGGCCTGGGCCGGGCCGCGTTCGGCGGTCAGGAACATCGCGCCGATGATCAGCACGACGCCGATGATCTCCAGCGTCACGCCGGTGACGGTGATGCGGGCCATGAACCGCACGCCGGCGGCGCTGATGATCGTGCACAGCACGATCGTGACGGCGCCGAGGATGATGCCGTTGGTGGCGCCGTCGACCGACAGCGGATCCATGTCCTGGCCGACGAGCTGGAAGCCCGACCAGATCGGCGGCAGCACCGTCTGCATGGCGATCGCCAGTGCGGCGATCGACACGATGTAGCCGACCAGCATGAACCATCCGGCGAACCAGCCGACCGCGTTGCCCGCGAGCCGTCGCGACCACTGGTAGATGGCACCGGCCACCGGGAACTTGCCCGACAGCTCGGCGAACACCAGGCAGACGCAGAACTGGCAGACGAACACGATCGGCCAGGTGAAGAAGAACGCGGGGCCGCCGAGCGCGAACCCCAGCGGGAAGAACGCGAACACCGTGGTCAGGATCGACACGAACGAGAATCCCGACGCGAACGCCGCGTACCCGCCGATGCCGCGGTGCAGCTCCTGGGTGTAGCCGAGTTCCTCCAGCGTGGAGGCGTCCTCCTGCGAGGAGATGGCGGGATCGATGGCGGTCATACTGCGCTCCTGGTGTCGGACATTCCTGTCGTGCGACAGAAAAGTACAAACCGTTCGTGTGCTCGCCGTTTCCTCGATGTCACGACTGTGTGACCAGGCGCCGGTCGGGTGACAATCTCGGTCATGTCGTTGGTGCTGCCGTCCGGGCGAGATCTCGCCGAGACCGTCGCGGTGCTGGACGCCGCCGCCGACGAGGCCGCCCTGCGCGCCGGGATGGAGCAGGCGGCCGCGACGGTCACCGGCGAGTCCCGCGCTCATGCGCCGGCGCTGGCGGCGGCCTGGTCGACGGTGCTGCGGCACGGTATGGCCGCCGGGGTTCGGCTGGCGGGACCGGCGGACTGGACGTGGTTCGTGTCGGGCAGCGTGGCCCGCGGCGAGGCGGTGCCCGGATCGGACGTTGAGACGATGATCGTGCTCGACGACGGGGTCGACGACGACGGGAAGGCCGCGCTGCTGGCCCGCGCCGCGCAGGTGCACGCCCTGGTGGAGGGGTGTGGCATCCACGGCGACGCGAACGGTGTGCTGGCCGGCCGGGCCCGGTTCTGCCGGCGGCGGGGCAGTTGGACCGAGGGGATCGAGCGCTGGGCGGCCGAGCCGCAGCAGGACCGCGGCGTCGTGATGACCGGGCTGATGGCCGACGCCAGCGGTCTGCCGGGTGCCTGCGCCGACGACTTCCTGCGCGCGGCGGCGGTGGCGGCCGCCGGGCGGCACTACGCGGTTCGGCAGGCGATGGTGCAGGACGCCACCGCGGTGCGGGCCACGGTCCCGTCCCGGTTGAAGCTTTTCGTCAGCGGGGGCGACGCCGTCGACGTCAAGCGCGCCGTGATCGACCCGGTGGTGAAGATCGCCCGCTGGGCGGCGCTGTCGACCGGCTCCGCCGCGCTGTCCACCCGGGAGCGGCTCGCCGCCGGCGAGGCCGGCGGTGTGCTGGACGCCGACGACGCCGCGACGCTGCGCGACTGCCACCTCTGGCTGATGCGTTTCCGTTGGCGGACACACGTTTCCGCGTTCCTGGCCGGCCGCGCCGCGGGAGACGTGATCTCCCTCGGTGAGCTGCCACCGCAGGACCGGGCCGCGTTGCGCAGCGTCGCGCGCGACGTGTCCGGCGTGATGCGCAAGCTGTCGTATCTGTCGTCGATTTCGGCGTTCGGGCAACGGTAGGCCGACGTGTCCGGCGATCCCGTACCTCACGCCGTGGCGACGACGGTCGCGGTGCACCGCATCGAGGGGTGGCGCCCCACCGACGACCACGTCGACGCGCTGAGCGCCGTGGCCCGCGGCGACCTGCCGTTCGCCGACTTCCTCGCGACCCACCGCGCCCGCCATCCGCCGCCGGCGCGGCCCCGTCGCAGGATACGGTTGCGCCGGCCCGCACCGTATCTCGTTCCCGGAACGACGCTGCTGCGCAACGAGTTCGGCGTGACGACGACCGAAGCGCTGGCTGACCTGGAGTACGTGGCGTCGGCGGGCCGGATGGTCGGCTGGCTGTGCGCGCCGACGGTCGGGACGCTCGACGCGAGAACGATGCACCGCCATCTGTTCTCCGACACCTACGGGTGGGCAGGCCAGTACCGCATCGTCGAATTGCGCCGCGGCCGGGACGTGTTCGGCTCGGTGTCGTCGATCGAGGACAGGATGGCCGACGTGCACCGCACCGCGCGGCGACTGGTCGACGAGCGTGCCGACCACGACGCCCCCCGGCTCGCCTACGAGCTGGCCCGCTGGTACGCGGAGTACAACCAGATCCACCCCTTCCGCGAAGGCAACGGGCGCACCGGCGCGCTGATGCTGCTGGCGATCGCGTCGATGTGCGGTCGCCGGCTCGACCTGACCCGGGTCACCCGGCAGGAGTGGTACGCGGCGGCGGCCGACAGCATGCCGGCGCGCCGAGAGGGCCGTGTGAGTCATCGGCCGTTCCTGTACCTGCTGAACCGCGCCGTGAGGTGACCGGATCTGCTCCCGCGCACGAACGACGATGCATTGACGAATTCGATTTCGCTATACTGACGGCGGGTGTGCGTCACGAAAGCGAGGCGCTTATGTCCATTCGGCCACAGCCTGTCGGCCCCCTCGCCGGATCGGCGGTGTTCCTGATCGTCACCACGGCCGTCGCGTTGGCGGGCTTCAATTTGACCGCCGTAGCGGCAGCACTGAACCCGCTGCTCGGGCTGGTGACGCTGCTCGTCACGACGCTCCTGCTGTTGGCCGTCGCAGACCGCGTCGGCGAACGGTGCGTGCCTGCGGCGATGCGCGCGTTCCGGTCCTGGTGCCGCGGAACGGTTCGGCACCTGCGCACAGGTCGATGACACCGCGCGGGGCGGGTGCGCGCGACCTCGCCAGGACGACGCCCGCCCAGCGGGACCGGTACGTCGACTTCCTCCGTGCCCTGTCGATCACCGTCGTCATCCTCGGGCACTGGCTCGCGGTCACCATCGTGATGGAGGACGGTCGCATCCGTGGTCGCCGTCTTCGGCCGGGTGGAGCGACTCGCAACCGGAGTGCCGTCTCCTGCCCGGCAGCGGCTGAGGACGACCGCGCTGGCGGTGACCGGCACCGCGGGCGCGGCCGCCGGCCAGGCAGTTGTCTCGATAACGGCGTCGGCCGGTCGGCGCTGGATCATGATGGTGCGCCGGGTGTGAACCGGCCGAGAGTGACCTGAAGGAGTCCGATGACCGACACAGTTTCCCACCTTCGCCGGCGGATCGACCTCGCCGCCGAAAAGGCCAGGGCGCTCAAGCGTCTGCACGACACCGGGATCCTCGAGTTCAGCGGTGCCACGCTGGCGACGGCGAAGAACGCCGCGGTGTACGGCCCCCAGGCCACGATGGCGATCCAGGGCGGCCGCAAGTATCCGACGCTGCCGGCCATCGCCGACGAGCGAGGGACCCTGACCTACAAGCAGGTCGACGACCAGTCCACCGCTCTGGGCAGAGGGCTGAACCGGCTCGGCGTCCACGAGGGCTCGGTCGTGGGCATCCTGTGCCGCGACCACCGCGGCCTCATCATCGCGATGGCGGCGTGCGGCAAGATCGGTGCGCGCCTGGTGTTGATGAACACCGGATTCGCCAAACCGCAGTTCGCGCAGGTGTGTGAACGCGAGCACGTGAAGGTGGTGTTGCACGACAGCGAGTTCCTCGGTCTGCTCGACGCGTTGCCCGCCGAACTTCCGCGGGTGCTCACCTGGCTCGACGAGGGCACCGACCGGCCTGCGGGCATGCAGACGATCGACGACCTGATCGCGGCCAACTCCGCCGAACCACTTCCCGCGCCCGGGAAGCCCGGCGGCTTCGTGATCCTCACCAGTGGCACCACCGGGCTGCCCAAGGGCGCGCCGCGGGCCAAGGTGTCTCCCTTCGCGACGGCCCAGGTGGTGGATCGGATCCCGTTCCCCCGCAAGGGAACCATGGTGATCGTCTCGCCGATCTTCCACAGCACCGGGCTCGCGACCTATCTGGTGGGAGCGGCGCTGGGAAACAAGGTCGTCACCGCACGCCGCTTCAGCCCCGAGGGCACGCTGGCGCTCATCGCCGACCATCGCGCCGACATGCTGGTCGCCGTCCCGACAATGCTGCACCGCATGGTCGAGCTGCCCGCCGAGACCATCGCCAAGTACGACACGTCGTCACTGAAGGCGATCGTCGTCGCGGGGTCGGCGCTGAGCCCGGAGCTGTGCACCCGGGCGCAGGACACCTTCGGCGACGTCCTCTACAACCTCTACGGCTCCACCGAATGTGCGGTGGCGACGGTGGCGACACCCCAGGAGCTGCGCCGGGCGCCGGGCACCGCCGGACGATCGCCCGTGACGTGTGAGGTGGTGCTGTTCGACGAGAACGACCAGCGGGTGCACGGCGCCGGCAAGCGGGGCCGGATCTTCATCCGCAGCGGGTCACCGTTCGAGGGATACACCGACGGCCGGCACAAGCAGGTCATCGACGGCTACATGTCCAGCGGCGACATGGGCCACTTCGACGAGAACGGATTGTTGTTCGTCGACGGCCGCGACGACGACATGATCGTCTCCGGCGGCGAGAACGTCTTCCCGCAGGAAGTCGAGAACCTGCTCGTCGAGCACGAACACGTCTCCGACGTCGCGGTGGTCGGTGTCGATGACGTCGAGTTCGGAAAACGGTTGCGCGCCTTCATCGTTCCCCACCCCGGCACCTCGCCGCGGGCCGAGGACATCAAGCAGTACGTGAAGGACAACCTCGCCCGCTACAAGGTGCCGCGCGACGTGGTGTTCGTCGAGGAGTTGCCGCGCAACGCCACCGGCAAGGTGCTGCGACGGATCCTGGTCGACATGGACGTGACGGCGCAGTAGCCGGGTGAGGGCGCATCATAAAGTGATGCCCACCCGATGCGTCCTCGTCGTCGCCTCCGTGGCTGCGGCTGCTCTCGCGTCGGCCGCCCCGGGTGCCGCCGAACCGGGCTCGAGCTCGGCCGCCGCAGTGATCGACGAGCTGAAAGGGCAGGGCTACGACGTCCAGATCAACTGGGTGAGCGGCGTGAGCAGTCGCCCGCTGGGGGAGTGCCAGGTACTCGGCGTGCACAACCCCGATCTGAACGGACCGCCGCCGGAGACGTTCACGACCGTCTATGTCGACGTCTCCTGCCCCAACCACGACGACGACATCTGGATCAACGGCGGCCTCTGGGGCGTCGGGATCGGCATCGGATTCTGACGCCGCTGGATCGACTGGTCGCTGCGACCCCCGACTCCCGCGACCGAGTGGTCGACGCCGCCCGCGCCGTCTGCATCGTGGTGGTGGTGCTCTGGCACTGGACGCTGTCGGTGACGCAGCGAACCGCCGACGGCACCCTGGTGATGCCCAACCCGGTTCACACGGTGCCGGGCAGCTGGCTCGCGACGTGGATCCTGCAGGTCATGCCACTGTTCTTCGTGGTCGGTGGATACGCCAACCTGGCGGCGTGGGAACGCGCCCGGGCCACCGGCACCTCGGGCGTGCGGTTCGTCGGCGACCGGCTGCGCCGGCTGCTCTGGCCGACTGCGGCGTGGGCGGCCGTCTGGCTCGCCGGTGAAATGATCGCGGCCGCGCTGCCGGGTCCGCACCGCTGGATGTGGCAGTGGTTTCCCGGCTATCTCATGCCGCTGTGGTTCGTCGGCGTCTACGGCGTGCTGATCGCGCTGGTGCCGCTCACCGCGGCGCTGCACGTCCGCGCCGGCCCGACCGTGCTGGCGGCGTTGGTTGCACTTCTCGCCGGCGGCACGGTCCTGACGCGCGGCGACGGCCTGGACGCGGCCGCCTGGCCGACCGCCGCGCTGGTGTGGCTGTTCTGCCACCAGCTCGGATACTGCTGGCGCAGCGCCGATCTCGGCGGCCGGCCGCTTCCGGTGCGGGCAGCGATCGCCGCGGCGGGCCTGGCCGGACTGCTGGTCCTGACGCTGTGTGCCGGCTTTCCGCGCTCGATGGTCGCCACCGTGGGCGCCGCCGAGTCGAACCTCTTCCCGACGAACGCCGCGATCGCGGCCCTGGCGGTGTTCCAGCTCGGGCTGCTGGTCCTCGCGGCGCCGGCAGCGAGGAGGCTGCTGGGCCGGCCCGCCGTGTGGAAGCCGGTGGTCGCGGTCAACGCGATCGCGATGACCGTCTTCGTCTGGCACATGACCGCCTACCTGGTGGTGGTGTGGGTCTACGAGTGGTCGGGGCACACGCTGATCGACGAGCCGACCACGGCCTGGTGGGCGCAGCGCTGGCTGTGGCTGGTCGGCCCGCTCGCCGTGCTGGTGGTTCTCGTGGCCGTGTTCGGCCGGGTGGAGTCCGCGGCCCGACGATCTCTCCGGTGAACCTAGGGGGCGGTCGGCGTCAGGCTCGGCGGGGTCACCGGTCGCCTGTCCTGTCGCCCACGGGTCCGGTTCACGCGGGCAACCCGTGACAGAAACCGCGGGTCCAGCAACCGGGCGGGCGGATCGACGAGCCCGGTCACCTTGAAGAACTGCGTATTGACCACGGCATCGGTTTCGGCGGCTCCGAGCACCCAATCGGAGAGCCGGTTGGCGAACCGCATCGACGTCGTCCGCCGTCCCTGTACCTCGGGAAAAGCCAGGTCAGATGATGCCGCGAGCCTCCAGGCCACGCCGATGGCCTTCGCCGCAGAACGGAAGTAGCGCCGCGGCAGGTCGTCCGTGCCGCGCCGCACCGCATCCTGCAGAGCCAACGCCTCCATCGACGCGACCGACATGCCTTGTCCGTAGATCGGGTTGAAGCTGCACATCGCGTCGCCGCACACCACCAGCCCGTCCGGGAAGCTACGCATCTTGTCGTAGCGTCGCCACTGACTGGACGGCAGACGGTGCCGCACCACAGGGCCCAGGGGTTCGCCGGCGCGCACGGCCGCGAGCAGGTGCGCGGGCGCGTAACCCCGGGCGAATTCGGTCATGCCCGCCACGTCGCGAGGCGGTTCCTGACCCGCCATGCCGAACACCGTGAAGATCCACTTGTCGTCTTCGTTGTGGACCAGGAACATGCCGGTCGGCCGACCGGCTGCGGGACCGATGAGGACCAGCATCTCGTTCAAGATTCCCGGCGGGATCCGCAGAGACTGACTGACATAGGTGGTGTGGACGACGATGTGGTCCTCCACCGGTCTCCCGTAACCCAGACTGTCCAGCAGCGCCGGCGTATGTGCGCCCCGCCCCATCGCGTCGACAACGAGATTCGCCGCCAGGTGTCGATCGGTTCCGCCGTCGCGGTCGACGATGCGAACTCCGTTGATCCGCTTGCGGTCCGCGGTCGCGACGAGGTCGGCGACATCATGACCACCGAGGACCGTCACGTTGTCGAGCCCCTGCACCCGCCGCCGCACATGACACTCGAGAAGGGGCCTGCTCGGCTGGTACATCGCAGCCGCCTTGACATCGTCGACGGCTGCCTTGCCCGACCTCACCATCAGGTGCCCGCCGAGGCAGATGTGCAACCGCGACAGGTCACCGTCGTCCCACACCGGGGCACCGTCGGCGACGAGCTCATCGAGGATTCCGGGGAACATCTCATCGAGCGTCTGCGCGCCGCGCGCCAGCAGTGCGTGCGGTTGCCTGCCCTGGGGTACGCCGCGCCGATCCGCGGGCTCCTCGGACAGCGCGTCGCGTTCGACCACGGTGACGCTTCGGAAGTGGTCGGCGAGCGCTCGTGCCGCCAGCAGGCCGCTGATGCTCGCGCCGAGAACGACCGCATGTTCCCCTGATACCAGCACTGTCGGACCCCTCACGATGTCGTGTGTCTGCCGCCAGACATCAAGTTATGAGGCCGAGTGGCAGGGCACACCAGTAGCGCACTACTGAAATCCCCGAGTTGTTCAACTCCATGTGAGAACCGCGGGACCATACGATGAGATTGCCTGGGTACTCGGGTCTGCGTGAGTATGGACACCATGGACCTTCCCGTGCGGCCGCCGCTGGAGCCGATGCTGGCCAAGGCGCAGGCAACCGTGCCCTCCGACGCGGGGGTGTGGTCTTATGAGCCCAAGTGGGACGGGTTCCGGGCGTTGGTGTTCCGGGACGGCGATGACGTGGTGCTGCTGTCGCGCAGCGGCAAGGATCTGGCCCGCTATTTCCCCGAGGTCCTCGATGCCGTGCGCGACGAACTCGCGCCGCGCTGCGTGGTCGACGGCGAGATCGTCGTGCCCCGCGAGATCAGCGGCCGGGTGCGGCTGGACTGGGAGTCGCTCAGCCAGCGCATCCACCCCGCCGAATCGCGGGTCCGGATGCTGTCCGAGCAGACCCCCGCGCACTTCATCGGCTTCGACGCGCTGGCCGTCGGCGACACCTCGCTGCTCAAAGAACCGTTCCGGACACGGCGGAATGCTCTGTGCGAGGCCGTCTTCGAGAAGCAGTGGTGTCATGTCACCCGCACCACCGAGGACGCCGACCTGGCCACCCGGTGGTTGCAGGAATTCGAGGGCGCCGGCCTCGACGGGGTGATCGCCAAGCGGCTCGACGGCGCCTATCTGCCCGGCAAGCGGGACATGGTCAAGGTCAAACACGCCCGCGACGCCGACTGCGTCGCGATCGGGTACCGAATCCACAAGAGCGGCGAGGGAATCGGCTCGATCCTGCTCGGGCTGTACCGCGATGACGGGGAGCTGCAGATGATCGGCGGGGCCGCGTCTTTCACCGCGAAGGCGCGCCTGAGTCTGCTCGCCGACCTGGAGCCGCTGCGTATCGGCGACGACGTGCGCGACGGCGAGCCGAGCCGCTGGAATTCTGCGGCCGACAAACGCTGGATCCCGGTCCGCCCGGAGCGGGTGTGCGAGGTCGCCTACGACCAGATGGAGGGCGACCGGTTCCGCCACGCGGTGAAGTTCGTGCGGTGGCGCCCCGACCGCGACCCCGCCGGCTGCACCTTCGATCAACTCGACGTGCCGATCACCTACGATCTCTACGACGTGCTGGAGAGTTCCTGACATGGCAACGCCCGCAACTGAACTCGACGTCCACGGGGTGAAGGTCCGATTGACCAACCCCGACAAGCCGTACTTCCCGGAGCTGGGCAAGGACGGCACCAAGGGCAAGCTGGTCGAGTACTACCTGTCCGTGGCCGGCCCGATGGTGACGCTGTTACGGGACCGGCCGGTACATCTGCAGCGCTTCCCCGACGGCATCACCGGCGAAGAGATCTACCAGAAGCGGGTGCCGCAGAAGCATCCCGACTACCTCGAGACCTGTACCGTCACCTTCCCGTCCGGACGCACGGCCGACGCGCTGAAGATCACCCATCCCTCGGCGATCGTGTGGGCGGCGCAGATGGGCACGGTGACGCTGCACCCGTGGCAGGTGCGCTGCCCGGACACCGAACATCCCGACGAGCTGCGCGTCGACCTGGACCCCCAGCCGGGCACCGGCTTCGCCGAGGCCCGCACGGTCGCCGTCGATGTGCTCAAGCCGCTGCTCGACGAACTCGGGATGGTCGGCTATCCGAAGACCTCCGGCGGACGCGGGGTCCATGTGTTCCTGCGGATCGCCACCGACTGGGATTTCATCGCGGTGCGGCGGGCCGGGATCGCGCTGGCCCGCGAGGTGGAACGGCGCGCACCCGATGCGGTGACGACGTCGTGGTGGAAGGAGGAGAGGGGGAAGCGGTTGTTCATCGACTACAACCAGAACGCGCGCGACCGCACCTTCGCCTCGCCCTACTCGGTGCGCAAGACCCCGATCGCCACCGTCTCGACCCCGCTGACATGGGAGGAACTGCGCACCGCGGATCCCGACGATTACACGATCCGCACCGTGCCCGAGTTCGTCGCCGGCCGGCCCGATCCCTGGGCCGGCATCGACGCCACGGCCCAGTCGATCGACCGACTGCTGGAGATGGTCGCCGCCGACGAGGAGCGCGGTCTCGGCGACCTGCCGTACCCGCCGAGCTATCCGAAGATGCCGGGCGAGCCGCCGCGGGTGCAGCCGTCGAAGAAGGTCGCCGCGCACTGGGACGACGAGGGCAACCGGGTGGGGGAATGACCGTCCGCCCAAGAAGGTGAACTGCGTCTGTGCACAGGGTGGGTGCGACGGCGGCCAGTCTGATGCTGACTGCTCAACACCACAGTTGCACCAACGGCCGTCTGACGTGGAGAAGTGAACGCAACCAGCTCTCTGTTCTCCGTCGCTTCTCCCGGACTACCCATCCCCTTGCCGACCAACCGGGTTGCGCGGTCACGATTCGATGCACGACGAGGGCGATCGCGTGGTACGCGGCGGTGACTCGCTACCCTGCCCAGGTGACCTTCCGCAAGCTGCTCGCCGCGCTGGCGATCGTCGGGGTGCTGGCCAGCGGCGTGGGCATCGCGTCACTGGTCCTGGTCTCCCAGTCGGACCAGCAGGCCAGCGCGCCGCGGCGCGAACCGCCGGCTCCGCCGCCGCCGTCGGTGCCGACGGTCAAGGAGTTCCTCATCGGGGTGACCGTCACCGCCCAGACCTGCGATCCGGTCGGCGCGTGCGTCTACACCTACACGATCGAGCCCAAATACGTTGGGCTGCATCCTTTCCCGGAGACGCCCTTCACCGTGGAGTACGAGGTCACCGGCGGCAACCAGCCGCAGCCGGGCAAGTTCACCGTCCAGGGCGAGAAGGCGGAGATCTACAAAGACGTCCAGATCGAGGGTCCGCCGGGTGCGCGACTGTCGGCGAACGTGCTGCGCGTCGTCGAGGAGCCGCCGCCACCACCGCCACCGCCGGGCGCACCGCCACCGCCGCCGCCTCCCGCGGAGCCGCCGCAACCATGACCGACCCTCAGCGCAGCCCCTGGATCCGCAACTTCACCCCCGCGCCCACCGCGCGCCTGCGCCTGGTGTGCTTCCCGCACGCGGGCGGCTCGGCGAGCTACTACTTCCCGCTGTCGCGGGCGCTCTCGCCGGAGTTCGACGTCTACGCCGTGCAGTACCCCGGGCGGCAGGACCGCTACAAGGAGCCGTTCGTCGAGACCATCGACGACCTGGCCGATCAGGTGCACGCCGAACTCGGCGCCGTCCCTGCCGGGCCGGTCGCCTTCTTCGGCCACAGCATGGGCGCGGTGCTGGCCTTCGAGGTGGCCCGCCGGATGGAGAACCGGACCGGCCGCACACCGGTGACCGTCTTCGCCTCCGGCGCACGCGCACCCAGCCGGTACGGCGACGAGCGTGACCACAAGGACGACCGTGAACTGGTCGACGTGATGCGCCAACTCGGCGGCACCGATCCGCGGGTGCTGGAGAACCGGGAGATGCTCGAGACGTTCCTGCCCGCGTTCCGCAACGACTACCGGGCGCTGCAGGCCTACCACCGCGGCACCGAGGTCGGCATCTCTGCGCCGATCGTCGTGATGACCGCGACCGACGACCCCAAGACCACCGTGGCCGACGCCTCGGCCTGGCACGAGCACACGTCCGGCGGTGGCACGGTGCACACGTTCACCGGTGGCCACTTCTACCTGGAGAAGCAGCCCGAGGGCGTCATCGAGGTGATCGCACGGACGCTGCGGGCGGTACCGGACTGACCGCGGGACTGCGTCGCGTCGCCAGCACCGACCCGGTCAGGATCAGCGCCAGCCCGGCGAGATTCCACGCCGTCAGCGGCTCGCCCAGCACCAGCACCCCGGCCGCCAGCGCCACCGCCGGGTTGACGTAGGTGAACACCAGTGCCCGGGCGGCGCCCACCTCCCGGATCAGCGCGAAGAACACCAGGAACGCCGTCGCGGTGCAGATCACCGCGAGCGCCGCGATCGCGATCAGCACACGTGTCGCCGGGACGGCCTCGGGCCACGTGGCCGCCGCCGGTGCGGCGTACACGAGCGCCGCCAGCGTCAGGCACGCCGCCGTCATCGGAAGCGTCGGGACGTCGGCGAGGTAGCGGGCCGCGACCAGCGGCGCGATCGCGTAACAGACCGACACCATCAGCACCTCCGTCACCGACCACGCACTGCCGCCGGTGAGTTCGGGGCCGGCCAGCGCCGCCACCCCGGCCAGCCCGACGCCGAGCCCCGCCAGCCGGACAGGGGTCAGCCGGTGCTCGCCACCGGTGAGCCGGTCCAGCAGCGCCGCGACGATCGGCGACGCCGCGATCAGCAGCCCGGTCAGGGAGCTCGACAGGTGCCGCTCGGCGTCGGAGAGCAGCAGCCACGCCGCGATGATCTCGAAGAACGCGAACACGGCGACCGGTTTCCAGTGCGCGAGCACCGGTGCCCACGCCTGTCGGCGCAGCGTCAGCGGAATGAGCACCAGAGCGCCGACCGCGGTCCGTGCGAGCACCAGCACCGGGACCGAAACCCCCTCCACCGCAACCTTGATGAGCAGGTAGGGGATGCCCCAGATGAGGCTCATCGCGGCGAACAGCACCCAGCCGCGCACGCTCATACCCACCATGCCACCGCATCGGCGGCCGCCGACGCAACCGAATTGCGCCGGGCGCTCAGCCGGTGGGCACCACCCCGCGCGGCATCGGCAGCGGCAGGTCGGTGTAGGTCGCGATGCCCGGCGCAGCCGCCACCACCGCAGGGATGGCGTGGATGGGCGGCATCGCGGTCATGATGTGGCCGAGCACGAAGAAGTCCTCGATCGACGTGGCGCTTTCGATCATGTCCTGCGGCGGCAGGAAGCCGACGCTCATGGTGACCGTCGGCCGGCCGTCGATCGTGATCTTCCAGCCGTCACCGTCGAGCTTCCAGTCCGGGTCGAGCGTCTGCCCCTTCTTCCACCGGACGTTGATGTCGATGACCGTCCTGCCGCCGACCGTGCCCTGCCAGCTGGCGAACACGCCCGCGACATGGCCGGCGGGGATCGTCCACGACGCCATCGGCAGGTCCTCGGTGGTCTGTGCGTACTCGGAGACACAGGTGATGTCGTCGAGTTCGATCCCGAGGGCGTCGGCGACCAGCGCGACGGCCTCGGCGAACACGGCCGTGCCGGTCGCGGCCATCGGCGGCAGGTCGGGATCGTCGATCGCGGCGCCGAAGCCGACGGGTCGTTCGGTGTCCGGAGAGTCGTAGAGCGTGGTGTCGGCGGATTCGGCGATCGTGATCTTGTCGATGCGGTCACACGCCGTGCCCGCCACGATCGCGAGCAGTTCGGCGAACCCGGGGCTGACGCCAGACCCGAACAACGTGGCTCCGCCGCGTCGGCACGCCTCGGCCAGCCGGGCCCGTCCGTCGCCGAGATTGTGCCCGGTGATGAACGACGCGGACGCGACCACATTGATCCCCGCCTCGAGGATCCGCACGAGTTCGTCGACGTCGATCCACATCGGGTTGTAGACGACGACGTCGGGTTTCAGCGCCAGCAGCGCGTCGACGTCATCGGTGGCGCTCACCCCCAGGGGTGCGATCCCGGCGAGATCGCCGACGTCGCGGCCCACCTTGTCGGCCGACCACGCGTAGCAGCCGACCAGTTCCAGCTGCGGATTCGCGGCGATCGCGGCGACGGCGCTCTTGCCGACGTTCCCGGTCGTCCATTGGACGACGCGGTGGGGAGCGGTGTTGTGCACTCGCTCAGCATAGGGCTAGGGGCCGGGCGTGAGCACCGCTTTGCCGGTCCGGGTGGCGCCGCTGCGATCGATCCACGTCAGCTCGATGACGTCTCCGGCGTAGTGGCGATCCAGCACCGCCGGCAGCGACTTCGACGAATCCAGCCGTACCCCGTCGACCGCGACGAGCAGATCGCCGTTGGCCAGTCCCGCCTGTTCAGCCGGGCCGCCGCGCAGCACCTCGTGGATGACCACGCCGGGCTCGTTCTGCGGCGCCGTCCGGATCCCGACCCCCAGCAGGACCGGCGGGCCGATGTGGACACTGTCGGATGCGGCGCCGGCGCGGATCTGGTTGGCGATCGCCATCGCATCGTTGATCGGGATCGCGAAGCCCTTGCCGCCCGGACCCATCTTGAAGTTCACCGACGCCGCCGTGGTGATCCCGACGACCTGTCCGGCGCTGTTGACGACGGGACCGCCGGAGTCGCCCGCGCGCACGGGCGCCGCGAACTCGATCAGTCCGGTGATCTCGTCGCTGGCGCCGGTGAGCGAGTCTTCCGCGGTGACGGTCTGGTTGAACGCGGTGAACGTCCCCACCTCACGCGTCAACGGGCTGTCGGTGCCTGACGCGTTGCCCAGCGCGACCACGGGTTCGCCGGGCACCAGGACGTTGGAGTCGCCGATGTTGGCCGGAGGGAGCCCGCCCGCACCCTGCAATTGGATCACCGCGACGTCGCGTTTGCGGTCGTAGCCGACGAGGACGGCCGGATAGGGGCGGCCGTTGACCGTCCCGGTGATGCGGTCGGCGCCCTGGACGACGTGGAAGTTCGTCACCACCTGGCCGGCCGGGTCGATCACGAACCCCGTTCCTGCCCCGAGGACGCCCTGGTAGTCCACCTGGGTGTCGATCCGCACGACGGACGGCTCCACCTGCCCGGAGGCGGCCAGAAGATCAGTGGGAGCCGCGGCAGCAGGAGCCGCGGGCGCGACCAGAGCGAGCATCGCGGCCAGTGCGACCAGGAGAAGCCGAAGCGGGGGTAACGGGCCCATAACCATCAATAGTGGCCGTGCGAAGGGCTGCTGTCGAACGAGATGGCGGTAGCTCAGTCCTCGACCGCGACGCCGCCGCGGGTGCGTCTGCGGCGGCTCAGCAGCGTTCCCTTGCCGGTCGGGCGCCTGTTCTGCAGCTTGCCACCGGTGTCGGAATCGGGCTCCGCATCGTCCTCGGAGTCGTCCTCGGTGTCGTCTTGGGAGTCCGCCTCGGCCGTCGGCGTCACGTCCGCGTCCTCATCCGCCCCGGTGGTCTCGTCGACCTCGGTGGTCTCCGTCTCCTCGGCCGCGGTCTCGTCGCCGTCGGCGGCTTTCCGGCCGCGCCGGCGCGACGTGCGCTTCTTGACCTTGAGCGGCTTCGGCGGCGGCGGCGGCAGTTCGGCCACGAACGCCAGGTAGAACGCCAGGATCGCGAGCAGTGCGATCGCCGCGGCAGCGCCGTAGACGCCGAACAGCCACTGTCCGACGCTGTCCAGCGACAGCCAGATCTCGACGATCGCGGCGCCGATGATCAAGGCACCTGCGAGCGCGTGCAGCGCGATCGACGTGGTCCGCAGGCGCAGAGCGAGCCGCGGCACGCCGAACTCGGGCCGGCGGGTGCGCAGCAGCGTGAACACCACCGGCAGCGCGGCGAGCCCGATCAGCGCGCCGGTGACGATGCGCAACACCGTGCCCAGCGTGTGCGAGGTGTCGCCCAACAGCTCGGGGGTGCGGGGAAGGACGAAGAAGAAGTAGAGAACACCGGCGGCGACGGAGAACGACGCGTGCCAAACCACCGCGACGGTGCGGCCCATACTCCTCCTCGATTCTGTGCCCGGGGTGCGACCGTGCGAGTCGTCAGCCGGTCGCACCCCGGGCCGAGTGCGGAGGATAGGGGATTTGAACCCCTGAGGGCTGTTAACCCAACCCGCGTTCCAGGCGAGCGCCATAGGCCACTAGGCGAATCCTCCGCGGGCCATGGTAGCCGACCGACATGGTGACTCCCCACATCTCCCACCGGCTAGACTCTCCGTGGACCCCGCGCGGCGTCCATCCTGTGAACTCCCCCAGGGCCGGAAGGCAGCAAGGGTCAACGGGCTCTGGCGGGTGCGCGGGGTCCCCTGTGTTTCTCCGGGACTCCCACCCCACGACGGTGAAAGGCGAGCGGTGTCGTTTCAGTCGCTGGGCCGCGACGAACTCGTCGGCCAGCACGAGCTGCAGCAGCGCAATTACGCCGAGCTGCAAGCCAAGAACCTGCACCTGGACCTGACCCGTGGCAAGCCCTCGCCGGCGCAACTCGACCTGTCCAACGGTCTGCTCGACCTGCCGGGCAGCGGCCCCGACGCGTACCGGGACGGCGAGGGCACCGACACCCGCAACTACGGCGGCCTGCACGGGCTGCCGGAGCTGCGGGCGATCTTCGGCGAGTTGCTCGGCATCGGGGTGCCCAACCTCATCGCGGGCAACAACGCCAGCCTGGAATTCATGCACGACGTGGTCGTGTACTCGCTGCTGCACGGCGGCGTTGACTCGCCGCGGCCGTGGATCGACGACCTGCGCGACGGCACCGGTGTGAAGTTCCTGTGTCCGTCGCCGGGGTACGACCGACACTTCGCGATCACCGAGACCCTCGGCATCGAGATGGTCACCGTGCCGCTGCGCGAGGACGGCCCCGACGTCGACCTGATCGAAGAGCTGGTGGCCGCCGATCCGGCGATCAAGGGCATGTGGTGCGTACCGGTCTACTCGAACCCGACCGGTACCACCTATTCCTGGGAGACGGTCCGCCGCCTGGTCCAGATGCCCACGGCGGCAACCGATTTCCGATTGATGTGGGACAACGCCTACGCGGTGCACACGCTGACCCACGACTTCGTCAAGCAGGTCGACGTGCTGGCTCTCGCCGCGGCGGCCAACCACCCCAACCGGCCGCTGGTGTTCGCGTCCACGTCGAAGATCACCTTCGCCGGGGGCGGTGTGAGCTTCTTGGGCGGATCGCTGGGCAACATCGCGTGGTACCTGCAGCACGCGGGCAAGAAGTCCATCGGCCCGGACAAGATCAACCAGCTGCGGCATCTGCGCTTCTTCGGCGACGCCGACGGGGTGCGGGTGCACATGCGCCGCCACCAGGAGTTGCTCGCACCGAAGTTCGCGCTGGTGCTCGAGATCCTCGACGAGCGGTTGGGGGAGTCCAAGATCGCGTCGTGGACCGAGCCCAAGGGCGGCTACTTCATCAGCCTCGACGTGCTGCCCGGCACGGCCAAGCGCACCGTGGCCCTGGCCAAGGACGCGGGCATCGCGGTGACCGAGGCCGGCGCGTCGTTCCCCTACCGAAAAGACCCGGACGACAAGAACATCCGCATCGCACCCACGTTCCCCGGGATGTCGGATCTGCGGGAGGCCATCGACGGGCTCGCCACGTGCGCGCTGCTCTCGGCCACCGAGTCGTTGCTGGCCGACAAGTAGTCGGTCGGGGTCGGTAGCCTTCTCGGCGTGGCTCTCTACCGCAAGTACCGACCGGCGACGTTCGCAGAGGTCGTCGGCCAGGAACACGTCACCGAGCCGCTGTCTGTGGCGCTGAACTCCGGGCGCATCAACCACGCGTACCTGTTCTCCGGTCCGCGCGGCTGCGGCAAGACGTCGTCGGCCCGGATCCTGGCGCGGTCGCTGAACTGCGCGCAGGGGCCCACCGCAACGCCGTGCGGGGTCTGCGATTCGTGCGTCGCGCTGGCCCCCAACGGTCCCGGCAACGTCGACGTCGTCGAACTCGACGCCGCCAGCCACGGCGGCGTGGACGACACCCGTGAGCTGCGCGACCGCGCGTTCTACGCGCCGGCCCAGTCGCGGTACCGCATCTTCATCGTCGACGAAGCGCACATGGTGACCACCGCGGGCTTCAACGCGCTGCTCAAGATCGTCGAGGAGCCACCCGACCACCTGATCTTCGTGTTCGCGACCACCGAGCCGGAGAAGGTGCTGCCGACCATCCGGTCCCGCACCCACCACTATCCGTTCCGGCTGCTGGCTCCCCGCACGATGCGCACGCTGATCGAGAAGATCGTCGCGTCGGAGAGCGTGGACGTCGACGACGCGGTCTATCCGCTGGTCATCCGCGCCGGCGGCGGCTCCCCGCGCGACACGCTGTCGGTGCTCGATCAGCTGCTCGCCGGCGCCGAGGGGAACCACGTCGCCTACCAGCGGGCCCTGGCACTGCTCGGCGCCACGGACGTGGCGTTGATCGACGACGCGATCGACGCGCTGGCGGCCGGGGACGCCGCCGCGCTGTTCGGTGCGGTCGAGGGTGTGGTCGACGCGGGCCACGATCCGCGCCGCTTCGCCACCGACCTGCTGGAGCGGTTCCGGGACCTGATCGTGCTGCAGGCCGTGCCCGACGCGGTCGCGCGCGGTGTGGTCGACGGAGCGCAGGACGAGATGGAGCGGATGCGCGAGCAGGCCTCGCGGATCGGCACCGCCACGCTGACGCGCTACGCCGAGGTGGTGCACGCCGGGCTGGGGGAGATGCGCGGTGCGACGGCGCCGCGGCTGCTGCTCGAGGTGGTGTGCGCGCGGCTGCTGCTGCCTTCGGCCAGCGACACCGAGGCCGCGCTGCTGCAGCGCATCGAGCGCATCGAGACGCGGCTGGACATGTCGATCCCCGCCGACGAGAACGGCGCCGCGCGGCCCGCGGCCCAGGTCAAGCAGTACGTCCGCAAGACCAGGGCGGCCGAGCCGGCAGCGGAACCGGCACCGGCGCCCGCGGCCGCGCCCCCGCCGCCACCCGAGCCGACGCCTGCGCCCCCACCGGCGCCCGAGACGCCTGCTCCGGCACCGGCTCCCGCTCCGGTGCCCAAACCCGTTGCCGCAGATCGCCGCTGCCGCCAGCACCTCCTCGGGCATCGACCTTC
>NZ_JYNX01000058.1 GCF_001044255.1 Mycolicibacterium chubuense | reverse complement strand
CAGTGTGGTGTTTCAAGACATCGGAATAGGGTGTCTCAAGACATCGGCATAGGTGATTCGGCCAGTTTCAGCTGGTGTCGAAAGCGCGTTTGGTCATCACCGCTGTCCTCGTCGAGGGCCGCTCACAATCGCAGGTCGCCCGCGATTACGGCGTCTCCCAAAGCTGGATCTCGCGGCTGATCAAGCGCTACACCCTCGAAGGCGACGCCGCTTTCCAGCCACGATCGCGACGACCCCACACCAGCCCCCGACGGCTCGACCAATCCACCATCGATCTCATCATCGAGCTACGCCGCACCCTGACTGGCAAAGGGCTCGACGCGGGCCCCCACACCATCGCCTGGCACCTGCGCCACCACCACCGACTCCACGTCTCCCCAGCCTCGATCAGCCGCCACCTCCACGCCGCCGGCCTGGTCGACCCGACACCCCAAAAACGCCCGAGATCGTCCTACATCCGCTTCGCCGCCGCCCAACCCAACGAACGCTGGCAAGCCGACTTCACCCACTGGCGCCTGGCCAACCGCACCGACACCGAAATACTCTGCTGGCTCGACGACTGCTCACGACTAGCGATATCGGTCACCGCACACCATCGCGTCACCGGCCCCACCGTCGTCGACGAGTTCATCAAAGCCATTGCCCAACACGGCATCCCTACTCCACCCTCACCGATAACGGCATGGTGTTCACCACCCGCCTGGCCGGCGGAAAAGGCGGACGCAACAGCTTCGAAGCCGAACTGCACCGACTCGGAGTCCACCAAATCAACTCAACCCCCCACCACCCCACCACCTGCGGGAAAGTCGAACGCTTCCACCAAACCCTCAAAAGATGGCTCACCAGCCAACCCCGCGCCACCACCCTCACCGAGCTCCAAACCCAACTCGACACCTTCGTCGACGAGTACAACCACCGCCGACCCCACCGCTCCCTGCCCCACCGCGCCACCCCCGCGGTCATCTACACCAGCCGACCCAAAGCCGACCCAGCAACCCGCATCGACACCCACAACCGCGTCCGCACCGACCGCGTCGACCAAGCCGGAGCCGTCACCTTGCGCGTCAACGGACGCCTGCACCACATCGGCATCGGACGCCACCACTACCGAACCCGCGTCCTGATCCTCGCCCAGGACCACCACATCACCGTCATCAACGCCGCCACCGGAGAAGTCCTGCGCGACTTCACCCTCGACNGCCTGCACCACATCGGCATCGGACGCCACCACTACCGAACCCGCGTCCTGATCCTCGCCCAGGACCACCACATCACCGTCATCAACGCCGCCACCGGAGAAGTCCTGCGCGACTTCACCCTCGACCCCACCAGGGACTACCAACCCACCGGCGCACCCAAAGGCCCCAAACGGAAAAAGCCGCAGACCTAAAGTAGGTCCGCGGCTATTCCGATGTCTTGCGACACCACANCCAACCCACCGGCGCACCCAAAGGCCCCAAACGGAAAAAGCCGCAGACCTAAAGTAGGTCCGCGGCTATTCCGATGTCTTGCGACACCACAACAGTGCCCCCGGCAGGATTCGAACCTGCGACACCGGCTTTAGGAGAGCCGTGCTCTATCCCCTGAGCTACGGGGGCGACGGTGGGAGCTTACCGGGCAACGGATGTGCCGCTCATCCCGTTAGTTATGGCAAAAATGACGGAACTTGCGTCAGCCGCCGGTAGCGTGCCGTCCGTGGAGCTGACACTGCAACGCATCGGCGCCTGGTCGGGCAGCATCATGATCCTCCTCTACGGCGCGAGCTTCTCCGGCGTCGCGCAGCTCTTCCCGCCGCTGTCGCCCGCATCGTCGGCCGACGAGATCGCCGCCTTCTTCGTCGAGCACAAGCTCTGGATCCGCTTCGGCGTCTCCGGCGCACTGCTGAGCGCCGCCCTGGCACTGCCGTTCCTGGCGACGATCGTGCTGCGCATCCGGCGCGCCGAAGGCGGCTGGGGGATGCTGTCGATGACCCAGCTGATGGCCGCGACGGTGTTCGTGCCGGCGCTGATCTTCCCTCAGTTCTTCCTCGGCGTCGCCGCCTACCGCCCTGCCGAACGGTCGGCCGAACTCACCCAGGCCCTCAACGACGTGTTCTGGCTGTGGTTCATCGGGATCGTCGGCACGATCATCGTCCAGAACATCACCCTCGCGATCGCCGCGTTCGCCGACACCGCCGAGCCGCCGACGTTCCCGCGGTGGTACGGCTACCTCAACCTCTGGGTGGCGACGCTGTCGCTGCCGGGCTGCGTCGTGGTCGTCTTCAACGACGGCCCGCTCGCGTGGAACGGGGTGTTCGCCTTCTACATCCCCGGGCTGGTGCTCGTCGTGTGGCTCTTCTCGACCACGGCGGTCATGCTCAGATCCATCACCGCCGAGCAGGCCGTCTCGGCGTGACGACGACCGCGCGGCGGGTGCCCGGCGAGAGCGGCACCTGGGTCTTCCTGTTCGGCGACATGGCCGTCTTCGGCGCCTTCTTCGTCACCTTCCTCGTCGAACGCGCCGGTGCGCCAGCGGTTTTCGATGCCGCGCGAACCACGCTGCACGTCGGCGTGGGTGTCGTCAACACACTCGTGCTGCTCACCAGCTCGCTGCTGGTGGTGCTCGCCCTGGGCGCGATGCGCGCCGGGCACCGTGCCGTGGCGACCCGCGCCGTCGCAGCGGCCATCGTCTGCGGCATCGGGTTCATCGCGCTCAAGGTCTCCGAGTACGTCTCCCTCGCCGCGGTGGGACACGGCCCGGGCGCCAACCACTTCTACCTCTATTACTTCATCCTGACCGGTCTGCATCTCTTCCACGTCTGCCTCGGGCTGGGCGCGCTGACCTTCGTCCTGACGCAGACCCGCCGGACCGAGCTGAGCGCCACCCGGACCGCACTGGTCGAAGGCGCCGCCTGCTTCTGGCATCTGGTGGACCTGCTGTGGATCTTCCTGTTCGCCCTGCTGTATCTGGTGAGCTGACATGACCGTCCTCGGGCTGCTGAAGAACCGCGCCGGCCTCAGCTGGCTCATCCTGGTCGCCGCGACGCTGGTGTCCTGGGCGGTCGGCGCCGAACACGGCACCGGCTCGGCGGTGGGCGTCGTGGTGCTCGGCATCGCCGCGTTCAAGGCGCGTCTGGTCGGGCTCGACTTCATGGAGCTCAGGCACGCCCCGCTTGCGCTGCGCGCCGCGTTCGAGGGCTATTGCGTGGGGATGTGGGTGTTGCTCTCCGCGCTGTACCTGTGGCTGTAGCGCGGGCTATCCGAGCGCCGCGATGACGTCCCCGAACGCCTCGGCGTGCCGATCCTGGACGATCACGTAGCTGATGCCGTAGTGCTCCCGGTAGCCGCGGATCCGCTCGGCCATGTCCGCGGTCGATCCGGACAGCACGCCGGGGTGGCGCAGCAACTCCTCGTCGGACAGGCCCGGCAGGAAGTGGCGCGGAATCGTGAGGTCGGGCATGCCCGACCCGTCGAGCGGCATCGCCGTGATCGCGATGTTCAGCTCGAGGTCGTCGAAACGGTCGCCGGCGGCGTCGCGCACGAACGCGATCCGGTCGGCCAGCGGGTCTTCCCCGGGGCTGGGTGCCCGGTCGCCGCCGGTGAGGCCGACGATGTCGGCCGCCTGTGCCGCGAGGCGCAGCACCCGGTCCCCGTTGCCGGCGATCATGATCGGCACGTCGGGCAGATGCTCGGCCATGTACTCACAGGTCTGCCGCAAATGGTCGACGCGGGCGCCCGCGGTCGGGAAGGGGATGCCGGCCGCCTCGAACTCCTCCTTCACGTATCCGGTGCCCAGGCCGAGGTCGAACCGTCCCCCCGACAGGTCGCGCAGCGCAGCGACGTCGCGCGCCAGCAGCGCCGGCCGGTAGAACGCGGCGTTGAGCACGAAGGTGCCCACCCGCAGCGTCGAGGTCGCCATCGCGATCGCCGTCATCACCGGGAACGGGGCCGGTCCGCCGAGGTGATCGGGCACGTGGAGCACGTCGTAGCCGAGATCCTCGGCACGCCGGGCAGATTCAGTGATCTTGACCCGTGAGGTGCCCCGCATGACGCCGATACCGAATCGATACTTCCTGGCCACGATCCGATCGTAGGGACAGGTTTGAAGCAGATACCGCGCGGGCACAAACGCTGCAGTCTTTTCCGCGAAGATCCGGCCCGTCGTCGAACAATCCGACGGGCCGGATCAAAATTTTCAAGGCCGCACGCCCTGATGGCAGACATCCCCACGCTCGGCGTCGAGGAGGAATTCCTCCTCGTCGATCCGGGATCCGGCGCGCCAGTGGCCCGCAACCGGGAGGTCGCCGACCACGCTGCCCAGCACGGGGTGGACCTGCAGCTGGAGCTGACCAGCTGCCAGGTGGAGACGGCAACGGAGGTGTTGCACACCACCGAGGGGCTGCGTGAACTACTCGTTCACCTTCGGCGCACGGCCGCCGACGCCGCGCAACGCGCCGACGCGCGTCTGCTCGCGGTGGGGCTGCCCCCGACCTTGCCGCGGGAGTTCCCGCTCACCGACACGCCGCGCTACCGCGACATCGGCGAGCGCTTCGGCATGATCGCCCACGAGCAGGGCATCTGCGGATGCCACGTGCACGTCGCGGTGCCCGACCGGGAAGCCGCGGTCGCGGTGGCCAACCGGCTGCGGCCGTGGCTGCCGATGCTGCTGGCGCTCACCGCGAACTCGGCGATCTACCGCAACGCCGACACCGGCCATGCGAGCTGGCGCAGCGTGCTGTGGGCCCGGTGGCCCAGTGCCGGTCCGCCGCCGCACTTCGACTCCGCCGAGGAGTACGACGCCGCGGTGCGGATGCTGTGCCAGACCGACGTCATCCGCGACGACGGCATGGTCTATTGGGACGTGCGGCCGTCGGAGGACTTCCCGACGGTGGAGGTGCGCGTCGCCGACGTGCCGGCGACGGTGGCCGAGACCGTGCTGTTCGCCGCGTTGGTGCGGGGGGCGGTGATGACGGCGCTCGCCGACGAGAAGCGGGGTGAACCGTTGCCGCCGCTGCCGCCGTGGTTGCTCAAGGCCGCTTATTGGAAGGCGGCCCGCGACGGGCTCGACGGTGCTGGTGTGGACCTGCAGGGCCAGACCGCCCGGCCGATGCGGACGCTTCTCGAACAGCTCATCGAGCGGCTCCGCCCCGCGCTCGAAGCGGCCGGAGACCACGCGTTCGTCAGCACCGGACTCGGCGCTGTCGCCGAGCGCGGCAACGGTGCGATGCGGCAACGACAGGCCTGGCGTCGACGCCACGACGTCGACGACGTGCTCGCCGAGTCGGCGGCGGCGACGCTGGAGACCAGCTAGACCAGGGGCAGTTCGGCGAAGGCCGGGCCGGTCGGCTCCGTCGAACCGCCGGGCGGTTCGACGGTGAACGCCAGACTGCGCGACGAGCCGAGGTCCGGCAGCACGGCCGTCGTCGACGGTGCCACCGCCTTGGCGTCCATGGTGCCCGCCGAGTGCGGGCCGTCCGCGGCGACCAGCCACATCTGGTAGACCGTCCCGGGCTTGGGCGGCGGCACGTTGTTCATGACCAGCACGCCGGAGTCCCGCTCGCGGGAGAACACCACGGTCGCGGTGCCCCCGCCGGGGATCTCACCGGACACCGTGCGCACGTCCGGCGCGGCGAACACCTGGTCGGCGGTCGATGTCGTGCTGTTCGGGCGCAGCGCGAGACCCACGCCTAGCGTGGCGAGGCCGACGGCCACCACGGCCGCGGCAGCCAGCATGGACGTCGTCCACCGTCGGGGCTTCGGGGTGCCGGGGCGCAGGGCGCGCACCGGGTCGTCGGCGATCTGCGCGAGCACCTGGGCGCGCAACTCGGCGGGCGGTTCGACCGCGGTCGCCTCGGCGATCACCGCCATGGTCTCCCGCACGGCGCGGACTTCGGAGCTGAACGCCTCGGCGACGCCCGGCGGAGCGTCGCGGAGTCGGCGGTCGATGTCGTCGACCTCGGCGTCACTGAGCGCATGCAGCGCGTAGGGCGTCGCAAGCGACAACAGATCTTCTGGGCTGGTCATGTCACCCCCAGGCATCGGCGAAGGCCGCGGATGGCGTCACGCATCCGCGACTTGATGGTGGCAAGGTTCGTCGCAAGACGCTCCGAAACCTGCACATAGGTCAGACCGTCGTAATACGCGAGCTGGATGCACTCGCGCTGGGTGTCGGTCAGGGAGCCCAGGCAGTTGGCGACCTGACGCCGTTCGTCGTCGAGGATCACCTCGTCGGCGACGTGGTCGGCCGGCGGTTCGACGTTGGCGGCGCCGTACCGGGACTCGCGGGTGCTCGCCGCCTGCTCGGACCGCACCCGGTCCACCGCGCGGCGGTGCGCCAACGTCATCAGCCACGCCAGCGGCGAGCCGGCGGCCGGGTCGTAGGTGTGGGCGTTGCGCCACACCTGCAGGTAGACGTCCTGAGTCGTCTCTTCGCTGTACCCCGGATCCCGCAGCACGCGGGTGACCAGACCGAAAACCCGGGATCGGGTCTGGTCGTAGAACGCCGCGAAGGCGTCCACATCCTGGCGGGCCACCTGGCGCAGCAATGCGTCGAGTTCGGCGGTCACGAGCGGTAGCCTAGCGGCAACCGTCTCTGTGGCCTCGGAAGTGAGGTCGAGCGTACTGGTCATCCGGTGTCACCGGCTCTCATGAGTGATACACCTTCTCCCGCTCCTCGCTGGGATGGGGCACCACCGGGACGCGGCGCAGCCGCAGCAGGGTGCCCTGCACCCGCATGCTCATCGCATTGCTCAGCGGGGCCAACGGCGCGACCAACTGCATGGCGACGATCTGCGCGACTCCCGCCGACTTGCGGTGCCCGCGCAGCGTCGCGACGAACGCCGGATGGTGATCACGGTGCAGGGAGATCCGCACGTCGAGGTTCTCGTCGGGCTGCGGCGCACTGACCAGGTAATGGCCGTCGACGTCGTTGAACGGGGAGGCGTAGAGCTTCTTGGTCACCATCGCGGGCCGGTCGGCCGACGGCGGGAGGAGGTAGGCGTGGCGATCGCCGCAGGTGTTCTGCACCTCGGCGATGACGTAGCGCAGCACCCCGGCCGCGTCGTGGCACCAGTAGAGGGTCAGCGGATTGAACACGAACCCGAGCACGCGGGGTTGCATCAACGCGGTGACTCGGCCGCCGCCCAGGTCGATGTCCTTGTCCGCGAGGAACGCGTCGACCCGGCCGCGAAGGGTGTCGTTCGGCGCCTCCCACAGGTGATCGGCGGGGTCGAAGGTCGCGAACGGCCGTAGCCAGCGCGGCAGCTGCGGCATCCGGTCGAGGTCGACGAACCAGCTGTAGCTGCGGTGCTCGAAGTAGTGGTGCACCGGCGCGCGACGCAGGTGGGTGATGCGGGTGCGGTAGAGCGCGGACGCCCCGCCTCGGCCTCGGGCAAGAGCCCCCGGCCGATCAGCTGCACACTGTTGATCCACATCCTGTATTCGGAGCGGTGGGGGACGTGGATTGTTCCGCGGCGCGCAGGCCGCGACGACTCAGCGAACGTCCCACGAGCGAGCCGCGGCGGCCAGCCCCTGCACCAGCGCCGACGTCGCAGGCGCGAGGCCGTCGTCACCGGGCAGGCCGCTGCGCGGGCTGATGCCCCGCACCCGCGACGACAGCTCGAGCTGTGCGCCGCCCCCGCGCACCCGGTTGACCGGATTGTCCGGGTGCAGACCGCGCAGCTCACGGGGGATCGCGTCCAGATCGGTGATGATCTGATAGCCCGGAACCGTGACGTGCGCGGCCAGGTGGCGGGCCAGTTCCCGGTGCCGCCCGCCGGCGAGCAGGTGGGTACTGCGGCCCACCCGGCCGTAGCCGTGCAGCGACACCGCCACCTCGACGTGGGCCAGGAACTCGGCCAACCGCTCCGACTCGGCCGGGTCGTAGCGCGCCGATGCCAGATGATGCGGGTACCGGTCGGGGTGGGCGACGACGTNGGTGGCGGGCCAGTTCCCGGTGCCGCCCGCCGGCGAGCAGGTGGGTACTGCGGCCCCCCCGGCCGTAGCCGTGCAGCGACACCGCCACCTCGACGTGGGCCAGGAACTCGGCCAACCGCTCCGACTCGGCCGGGTCGTAGCGCGCCGATGCCAGATGATGCGGGTACCGGTCGGGGTGGGCGACGACGTAGAGCGACGCGCCCGCCGCGTCGGCGGCGCGGCGGGCGACGACGTCGGTCATCTGCTCCAGCCCGCCGCCGTGGATGGCCAGGAAGCCGAACCGCGACCGCAGCACGCAGTCCTCGGTCACCCCGGGGATCTNCGGGCGACGACGTCGGTCATCTGCTCCAGCCCGCCGCCGTGGATGGCCAGGAAGCCGAACCGCGACCGCAGCACGCAGTCCTCGGTCACCCCGGGGATCTGCAACAGCTCGGAAAGAGACTGTGGCGCCGCCGCATCCGGCTCACTGCGGCGCTGCGGCCAATGGGTGGGATCCCAGCGCTCCAGGAACTCGATCCAGCGGGTCGGCAGGCGGTGGTGGCGGGCTCCCTCGAGGATCCGCTCGAGATAGCCGGGGCGCGGCGGGCCGGGCTCCACCCGGTGGTCGATGTACACCCACGCCGTCTGCCTGCCGTGACGGGTGTGCACGGTCATCTCGTCGCGCCGGTACCGCACCGGCACACCCTCGGCGCTGTCGAGCGTGGCCAGGTCGTGGTCCGAGAGCCGCCACACCACGCCGTGCACGACCGCGCCGGGCGCCGGTTCCACGGTGGCCACCCCGCGCTCGTTGATCAGCCAGTCGTGGTCGGCGAGCGTGGCCGGCTGCGGGTCGGCGGCCCCGGGGCAGCGCTGCGCCATCTGACGGACGGACAGGTTGGATCCGTACGCGAAGTAGATGTGTCGCCGAACCATTCAGCTGGTCAGGGTCAGGTAGATCAGCACCACATTGAGCAGACTAATGAGCCCGGCGACCACCCAGCCCAGGATTGTCGTGGTCCGGCGGTTGACGTCGGCGCCCATCAGCGCGCGGTCGCTCGTCAGCCGGATCAGCGGGATCAGGGCGAACGGGATGCCGAACGACAGCACCACCTGCGACAGCACCAGGGCGCGGGTGGGGTCCACTCCGAGTGCGAGCACGACCAGGGCAGGCAGCAGAGTGATCAGTCGGCGGGCCAGCAGCGGCACCGATCGGCGCAGCAGGCCCTGCATGATCATCGCGCCGGCGTACGCGCCGACCGACGAGGACGCGAGCCCGGACGCCAGCAGCCCGATCGCGAACAGCAGTGCGACGGTGGGCCCGAGGGTGCTGCTCACCGCGTCGTGCGCGCCCTCGATGGAATCGGTGTTGTCCATCCCCTGCAGGGTGGTCGCGGCGACGAGCAGCATCGACAGGTTCACGGCACCGGCGACGAGCATCGCGATCCCGACGTCCCAGCGGGTGGCGCGCAGTAGCCGCGCACGGACCGGGCCCGGGGGAGCGTGCCCGTGACGGTCGCGGGCCAGGCCGGAGTGCAGATAGACGGCGTGCGGCATCACGGTGGCGCCGAGCATCGCGGCCGCCAGCAGGATGCTCTCCGGGCCGTCGAAGCGCGGTACCAGACCCGCGGCGGCCTCTCCGACGGGTGGCGGGGCGGCGATCAGACTGGCGAGAAACCCGATCGCGATGACCATCAGCAGGCCGGTGATGACCCGTTCGAAGACGCTCTGTCCGCGGCGGTCTCTGATCAGCAGGAGGATCAGTGACACCGCGCCGGTGATGACGCCGCCGATGAGCAGCGGCAGGTCGAACAGCAGGTACAGCGCGATGGCACCGCCGACCACCTCGGCGAGATCGGTTGCCATGGCGACCAATTCGGCCTGGAGCCAGTAGGTCAGCCGGGTGCTTCTGCTCATCCGCGCACCGGCGGCCTCGGGCAGCGACCGGCCGGTGACCAAACCGAGTTTGGCGGACAGGTACTGCACGAGGCACGCCATGGCGTTCGCGACGACGATCACCCAGACGAGCAGGAACCCGAACAGCGCGCCGGCGCTGACATTGGCTGCGACGTTGCCCGGGTCGACGTAGGCGATCGCCGCGACGAACGCGGGCCCGAGCAACAGCCAGAACGGCCGCGGCCGGGCGTCAACGTCGGCAACCACCATGTCCATTTCCGTCCGAGTGATCGAAGAGAAAAGTTAGGTTAGCCGAAATCTCATGGGCCGGGCAAGGTGCGAGAGCGCCGCGACGCGGGTCACGGGACGAAGCCGAAGCCTCCGAACGGGTAGTAGCCCCCGCCCTGCCAGCCGCCCCAGTTCCAGGGCGGGGGAGTGGCGGTGATCTGGGTGCTGCCGTTGGTCTCGCAGTACGTCAGCGTCTTCCCCACGTCACTGCACTTGGGCATCGCCCCCGCCACGGCCGAATTACCGAGCGCCACAACGGCACCCGCCACCACGGTCAGGGAACAGCGGAGAACTCGTCGCATCATGGTTCCGATCGGCTCACACGGCGCGGCAGCGGTCGGTCAGAGGACGAACGGGCCGTAACCCCAGGGCATGCCACCCTCCCAGGGTTCGGCGTACACGCTCGGGGTGTCGTTGATCTGCGCGTTACCCGGCGACTGGCAGTCGGTGTCCCGGCCGCCCTGGAAGCCGCCACCGCCACCGGTCTCCACGCACGACGGCTGCGCGAGGGCAGCGGGTGCGGCGGCGATCGCGACGGAGGCACCGCCGGCAACGAGCAAAGCAGCGAGGGTACTCAGGCGAGCCTTCATCTTCACAGTCCTTCCCAGCGTCTGGTCACCGCTTAGCGTACAGACCTTTGCCGGTTATGGGAGGTAAGTCGAGCGCGGTGACGATGCCCGGGGTGGCGTCGATGACGGCCGGAATCGCGTTCACCACACGGGCTGCCGTGGCCACCAGGCCGGCGTGGTTGTGGTCGCCGTTGGGGCTGCTCAGGCACAGATCCAGTGCGTAGGACGGTTCGCCGGTGATCTCGATCCGGTAGTTGCCGCCGGGCTGCGCCGGCTGAGGCCAGTCCGGGCAGAGGTCGTCGCGCAACCGGGTGACGTGCTCGAGGACGACGGCGACCTCGCCGTCCTTCATCCCGCGGACCTCGAAACGGATTGCCGCCGTGGTGCCTTCGGCGATGTGGCCCGACGCGATGTCGAAGGCCTCCGGCGCGGGCACGCGCTCGTGGGTCTCGGTCACCTCGTCGAGTTCGAGGCCGAGACCGGCGGCGAGCTGACGTACCACCGATCCCCACGCCAAGCTCAGCACGCCGGGCATCAGCAGCATCGGCGTCTCGTCGAGGCTGCCGCCGAACCCCATCACGTCGAACATCACCGTGGCGCTGTCATAGGTGTCGTAGTTGATGATCTCCATGCAGCGGATCTGCTCGACGCTCTGGCAGGTGCCGGCCAGGGCCATCGGCAGCAGGTCGTTGGCAAAGCCGGGATCGATGCCGTTCACGAACACGCTCGCGTTGCCGGCCTTCGCGGCCTCCTCGATCGGAGCCACCATCTCGTCGGGCAGCACTCCCCAGGGGTACTGCAGGAACACCGCGCTGCTGCCGACGACGTTGATCCCGGCGGCCAGGATCCGTCGATAGTCCTCGAGCGCCTCGGTCAGCCGGTTGTCGGCCATTGCGGTGTAGACCGCGCACTCCGGTCCCGTGGCGAGCACGGCGTCCAGATCGGTGGTGGCCAGCACCCCGGTCGAATCCGGCAGTCCCGCAAGCTCGGCGGCGTCCTTGCCGGCCTTCGCCTCCGACGACACCCACACGGCGGTGAGCTCGAACCGGGGGTCGTTGATCAATTGGGTAAGTGCGTGCCTGCCGACGTTTCCGGTTCCGATGGCGGCGACTCGAATCGTCATGGATGTCCTCTACAGGTCGGGGATGGGCAGATCGAGATTGGGATAGGTGATGCCCCCGTCGACGTCGAGCGTCTTCCCGGTGAGGTAGGCGCCGGCGGGGGAGGCGAGATACACCGCGGCCGCGGCGATGTCGAGGGGATCGCCGAGCCGGCGCAGGGGCGTGGCCTGCTCCATCGGCGTCCGCAGGGAGTCGTTGCTGGCCACGATGTCCAGCGCGGAGGTCAGGATCGAGCCGGGAGCGATGGCGTTGACCCGGATGCGCGGTGCGAGGTCGAGTGCCGAGAGCCGGGTGTAGTGCGCCAGCGCGGCCTTGGCCGTGCCATACGCGGCGAAACCGCGGCCGGCCAACCGCCCCATGGTCGAGGTGATGTTGATGATGCTGCCACCGCCGGAGTGTTCGAGCATCAACGGCGCTGCGGCGATGGTGAGCGCGTGGGCGGTGGCGACGTTGAACGCGAACGCGTCGCGCATGTCCTTCGCGGACGTGTTCAGCAGGGCGTTGGGCATCGTGCCACCGACGTTGTTGACGACGATGTCTAGTCTGCCGAACGCCTCCACCGCCTGGGCGGCGAGCGCGGCGGTGTCCTCGGAGCGGGCGAGGTCTGCGACGACGATGTGCGCCCGTCGTCCGGTGGCGCCGACCTGCTCGGCGACCTCCTCCAGTTGGGTCTGTGTCCGGGCGGCGATCAGCACGTCAGCGCCTGCTTCGGCGAACGCGACCGCCATCGCGGCGCCGAGGCCCCGGCCCGCCCCCGTCACCACTGCCACCTGATCGTCGAGCCGGAACCTGTCCAGAATCACGGGCGTCACGCTAGCAAGCCCGCGGCGGCGCCGTGGGCACTTTTTGGAACACGTTCTATTTTGTCGAGGCGGGACGTCGGGGGACGACTTCTGCGTGAGGGCTGCTCAGTGGGGTTGTCCACAGCCGGCATGCAGAATTGGGTGGCCGAGCCATTTTCTGTCGGAGCCGCCCCCGAGCATCCGGGCATGAAACATCCGTTCATCGGCACCGAGGCAATCGGACGTGGCGCGTTGACCCGCGGCCAATTGCGTTGGAACTATCGCGCCGTGCAGCCCGGGGTGTACATCCCGAATGGCGTCGAAACGGGCGTTCTCGTCAACGCCGAGGCAGCCTGGCTGTGGACCGGGCGCCGAGGAATCATCGCAGGAAGGGCGGCGTCGGCGCTGCACGGTGCGAAGTGGGTTGACGGCCGCACCCCGATCGAGATCATCACCGAACACACCAGACCGAGGAGCGGGATCATCGTTCGCGAGGAACGGATCAGCGACGACGAGGTCATGGCCATCGGTGAGATGGCGGTGACGACGCCGCTTCGTACCGCGCTGGACCTGGCGCGTCACCTACGCCGCGACGTCGCGGTCGCGCACCTGGATGCGTTGGCCCGAGCGACCGGGGTGACCGCCGAGGATGTCCTGGCGCTTTCCGCCAAATATCCTGGCGCACGGGGCATTCTACAAGCGCGCGAATCGCTGGCCCTGATGGATGCGGGCGCCCAGTCACCGAGGGAGACACGGTTGCGTCTGATGCTCATCGACGACGGGCTACCCGCACCGGGAACGCAGATCCGCGTCAGCGATGGATTCGCCGAAGCATTCATCGACATGGGATATGACGAGCCGAAGGTCGGCCTCGACTACGAGGGGTCGCATCACAGTGCAGAGCGCAGGCAGTACGTGTACGACATCGGCAGGGCCGAGTTCATCGACAGCCAAGGTTGGATCGATATCAAGGTGGTCGCCGAGCACAGTCGTGCGTTCATCCTGCGCCGGGTCAGGGCGGCTCTGGTCAAGCGCGGCTGGGAACTGCCCAGATCTGCGTGACGGCTGCCGACGGGTGAGTGGCACAACCCAGGCGCAGAGATCGCGCCGGCCGCCGTGCCGCTATTTCTTGGCTGCGGCCTTTTTCGCCGGCGCCTTCTTGGCCGCGGTCTTCTTCGCCGCCGATTTCTTGGCGGGTGCCTTGGCCGCCGCCTTCTTCGCGGGCGCCTTCTTCGCCGGCTCCTTCGAGCCGCCCTGTTCCTTGCGCGCCTTGACGCTGGCCTCCAGCTTGGCCAGCAGATCCGAGACGTCCTCGGTGTCGTCGAGTTCGGTGGGCTGTTCCTCGGTGGTGAACGCTTCGCCGCCCTCGAGCTTGGCCTGGATCAGCTCGTGCAGATGTTCCTGGTAGTCGTCGTGATAGCGGTCGGGGTTGAAATCGTCGGTCATCGAGTCGACGACCTGGCTGGCCATCTTCAGTTCGGCGGGTTTGACCTCGACTTCCTTGTCGAGGACCGGGAAGTCGGGATCGCGGATCTCGTCGGGCCACAGCAGTGTGTGGATCATCATCACGTCGCGCTTGCTGAAGTCCTTGACGCGCAGGGCGGCGAGCCGGGTCTTGTTGCGCAGCGCGAAGTTGACGATCGCGACGCGATCCGTCTCCATCAGCGTCTTGGCAAGCAGGACATACGATTTCGACGACTTGCCGTCGGGTTCGAGGAAGTAGCTGCGGTCGTACAGCATCGGATCGAGGTCACTGGCGGGGACGAACTCGAGCACCTCGATCTCGCGGCTGCGCTCTTCGGGAAGGGTGGAGATGTCGTCGTCGGTGATGATCACCGTCTGGCCGTCGTCGGAGTCGTAGGCGCGTGCGATGTCGCGGTACTCGACCTCTTCGCCGTCCACCTCACAGACGCGCTTGTACCGGATGCGGCCGTTGTCCTTGGCGTGCACCTGGTGGAACTTGATGTCGTGATCCTGGGTGGCGCTGTAGACCTTCACCGGCACATTGACCAGGCCGAAGGCGATCGAACCCTTCCAAATGGATCGCATCAGCTCAGTATGTCCGAAGACTCGGCCGCGCGGCGGAGGCTGGCGCGGTCGGGAAGGTCGGCGCCGGCACGGGTCACGGTGACCGCCGCGGTGAGCGTCGCGGTCCGGACCGCGGTGGTGAGCGCGTCGGTGTCGATGGCGTGCAGCTGCGCGCGCCGCCCCGCGCCGAGCAGATCGAGCGACCACAACGCATCGATCAACCCGGTCATGAATGCGTCTCCGGCGCCCACGGTGTCCACCACCTGCACATTTCCTGCAGGTACCCGGACTTTCCCGGCCCGACACATCGCCACCGCGCCCTCGGCGCCCTCGGTCACCACCACCACCGACGGGCCGGCCTCCAGCCAGGCCGCGGCGACCTCCTCCGGCGGCCGCTCGGGCTCCAGCCAGCGCAGATCCTCGTCGCTGACCTTGACGACATCGGCCCGCTCGAGCAGCCGGTCGATGCGGGACCGTGCCGCATCCGCATCGCCGATCAGGGCGGGACGGATGTTCGGATCGAAGGTGATCGTCGCCGACGGACGGTACGTCTCGACCAGTGCCGAGGTGGCCAGGCAGCCGGGCTCGAGGACGGTCGCGATCGACCCGGTGTGCAGCACCGCCGGGGGTCCCGCCTCGGGCGTACCGCTGAGCCGCCAGTCGATGTCGAAGGTGTAGGTGGCCCGCCCGGCGGGGTCCAGCATCGCCCGCGCCGTCGGCGTCCGCTCGGCGGACAGGCTACCCGAAACCAACTGCACGCCAGAGGCTTCGACGTAGTCGCGGATCCGCAGTCCGCGGGAGTCGGCCGCGATGTGGGTGAGGAAGTCGACCGGCCTGCCCAGCCGCCCCAACCCGACCGCGACGTTGAGGGGGCTGCCGCCGACGTACTCCCCGGTGACGTTCCCGTCGCGCTCGACGATGTCGATCAGCGCCTCGCCGATGACCAGTGCCCGCATCGTGTCGACGCTACCGGTCGGGGAACGGGTAATACCGTGATGTGGTGGATCGTGTGGGCCGGGTGAAGCTGACCAACCCGGACAAGGTGCTGTACCCGGCGACGGGGACCACCAAGGCGGAGATCTTCGACTACTACGTCGAGGTGGCCGACGCGATGCTGCCGCACATCGCCGGACGCGCGGTGACCCGCAAGCGCTGGCCCAACGGTGTGGCCGAGGGCTCCTTCTTCGAAAAACAACTCGCCTCCTCGGCACCGGAGTGGCTGGACCGCGGCACGATCGCGCACAAGTCGGGCACGACCACCTATCCGGTCATCGACACCGTCGAGGGGCTCGCGTGGATCGCGCAGCAGGCGGCGCTGGAAGTGCATGTGCCGCAATGGCGCTTCGTCGATCACAAGGTGGGCCCCGCGACGCGCATCGTGTTCGATCTCGACCCCGGCGAGGGGGTGTCGATGCGGCAACTCTGCGAGGTCGCGCACGAAGTTCGCGACCTGATCTCCGACATCGGCCTGCGCACGTACCCGCTGACCAGCGGCAGCAAGGGGCTGCATCTCTACGTCCCGCTCGACGACCCCATCAGTTCGCGCGGCGCGTCGGTGCTCGCCAAACGCGTGGCCGTGCAACTCGAGCAGACGATGCCCACGAAGGTCACCGCGACGATGACGAAGAGCCTGCGCGAGGGGAAGGTCTTCCTCGACTGGAGCCAGAACAACGGGAACAAGACGACCATCGCGCCGTATTCGCTTCGTGGACGGGACCATCCGACGGTCGCCGCACCGCGCACCTGGGACGAGATCGCCGATCCCGAGCTGCGCCACCTGACCTTCGACGAGGTGCTCGACCGGCTGGACCGGGACGGGGACCTGCTGGCCGACCTCGATCCGGCGCTGCCCGCCCCCGATCGGCTGACCACCTACCGCGGGATGCGCGACACGGCGAAGACCCCCGAGCCCGTGCCCGCCGACGCGCCGCGGGTCGGCGGCAACGACGCCTTCGTCATCCAGGAACATCATGCGCGCCGGCTGCACTACGACTTCCGGCTGGAACGTGACGGTGTCCTCGTCAGCTGGGCGGTGCCGAAGAACCTCCCCGACTCCCCGTCGGAGAACCACCTCGCCGTGCACACGGAGGACCATCCGATGGAGTACCTGACGTTCGCCGGCGAGATCCCCAAGGGCGAGTACGGCGGCGGCGAGGTCTACATCTGGGATACCGGCACCTACGAGACCGAGAAGTTCAACGACAACCCGCCCGACGGTCCCGCCCGCGGCGGCGAGGTGATCGTCACGCTGCACGGGGCGAAGATCGAGGGCCGCTACGCACTGATCCAGACCGACGGCAAGAACTGGTTGGCGCACCGGATGAAAGACCAGAAGCGCGCCGCGTTCTCCGAACTGCTTCCGATGCTGAGCACCGAGGGATCGGTCGAGCGACTTCCCGAGAAGCAGTGGGCGTTCGAGGGCAAGTGGGACGGATACCGGGTTCTCGTCGAGGTGGACCACGGCACACTGGCCGTCCGGTCCCGCCGCGGCCGCGACGTCACCGCCGAATACCCCCAATTCCGGTCGGTGGCCGCCGATCTGGCCGATCACCACGTCATTCTCGACGGGGAGGCGGTGGCTCTCGACGAATCCGGCGTCCCCAGCTTCCGCGAGATGCAGAACCGAAAGCGGTCCACCCGGGTCGAGTTCTGGGCCTTCGACATCGTCTTCCTCGACGGCCGATCGCTGATGCGGGCCAAATACGCCGACCGCAGGCGGCTGCTCGAGGCGCTCGCCGACCAGGGCGGGCTCATCGTGCCACCGCAGATCGACGGTGACGGCGCCGACGCGCTGGCCTATGCGGCCGACAAGCGTTGGGAGGGGGTGGTCGCCAAGAAACGGGACTCCACCTACCAGCCCGGACGTCGGTCCGCGGCGTGGATCAAGGACAAACTGTGGAACACCCAGGAGGTGGTGATCGGAGGCTGGCGCGAGGGAAACGGTGGGCGCACGAGCGGTCTGGGTGCGCTGTTGCTCGGCATCCCCACTGAGGACGGCCTGCAGTTCGTCGGCCGGGTCGGCACCGGCTTCTCCGAGAAGGAGCTGGCGTCGCTCCGCAAGACACTCGAGCCACTGCATACCGACGAATCACCTTTCGCCACAACGCTTCCCAAACAGGACGCCAAGGGTGTCACCTTCGTCCGTCCGGAGCTGGTCGGCGAGGTTCGGTACAGCGAGCGCACGGGCGACGACCGGCTGCGCCAGGCGAGCTGGCGAGGTCTGCGGCCGGACAAGGAGCCCGACGAGGTCGAATGGGAATCATCGCGGTAGATGCACCATCGCGGGGAGCGCTCTCCCGAAGCAGGTTGTCACAGCGTGCTAGTGTTGGGTCTCCTCGCTAGTACAGCGTGCTAGTGCTGGCTTCCTGAAACGAAAAGGCGCAGCAGAGTTGACTTCACCTTCTGATACGACGTCAAGGTTGTCCACGTGGCGGCCGTTCGGCCTGCTCGAATTCGTAGCCGGAATCCTCTTCTCGCATCACGGCCGGCTCAACGCGAGCACCAGGCTGAACGCCGCGCTCGCGTGCCTGGTGATTGTCGCGGCCGGGTGCAGTGGTGCCGTACAAGAGGTCCGCGACGTCGACCCCGTCGGATCCGTCGTCGACCCGACAATCCGCCAGCTCATGGCCGAGCATGCGATCCCCGGCATGGCCGTCGCCGTCATCGTCGATGGAAAGCCGCACTTCTTCGACTACGGCGTCGCATCCAAGAGCGAGGATGCGCCCGTCGACGACCACACGCTCTTCGAAGTGGGGTCGTTGAGTAAGACCTTCACCGCCACGCTGGCCGGCTACGCCCAGGCGCGAGGGACGTTTTCATTGTCCGAGCCTGCCAGCACCCATTGGCCCGCTCTGCACGGCACGGCGTTCGACCGCATCAGCATGCTGCAGCTCGGAACCTACTCGGCCGGCGGATTGCCGCTGCAGTTCCCGGCCGAGGCGGATACTGCCGGATCGATGCTCGACTACTTCCGGCACTGGGACCCGTCATATCCGCCCGGAAGTCGACGGCTGTACTCGAACCCCAGCTTGGGGCTGTTCGGCTACCTGGCGGCACGAAGCCTGGGCGGCACCTTCGCCGATCTCATGCAGAACACGCTGCTGCCCCAGCTGGGTCTCGACGACACCTACCTTCAGATTCCGAGTAACGAAATGGGTCACTACGCACAGGGATACACGAAGACCGACGCACCGACACGGGTGACACCCGGTGCCTTGGACGCCGAGACTTACGGCATCAAGACGACCACGCACGATCTCGTCCAATTCGTCACCGCCGCCATGCAGCCCGAGGGCCGCGATGACCCGTGGCGCCGCGCGATCGCGACAACTCAAACCGGCTACTACCGAGTGAACGGCATGACGCAAGGCCTGGGCTGGGAGATCTACCCACGTCCCGTCACCGAAACCGCTTTGATCGCAGGTAATTCCGACGCCATGGCCTCTCAGCCGCAGCCGATCGAGTGGCTGGACACACCGTCTCCCCCTGATCCGACGGCACTGTTCAACAAGACCGGTTCCACCAATGGTTTCGGTTCCTACGTCGCCTACATCCCTCAGAAGCAACTCGCAGTCATTCTGCTGGCCAACAAGAACTACCCGAACAGCGCACGTGTCGATGCAGCCTATCGGATTCTGGACAGCGTTGGCCACGTGGCGCAATGACCACGGCGCTGGGGCAACGCCTCACCCCGCCGCTGTTCCCTGGATCCGCCTTGCCGACGATGGGTGAACGAGATCCGTCGCGGCCTGTCTCGATTCTTGCGCTCCCCGAGGGTAGTTCACGCTCTGCGCTGCAGGATGCTGTCAGCGGCAATGCGGAGTGTATGACCCTCGAGGGAAAGCCGTTCACGGTCACCGGGGAGGGCGCGCTCGAAGGAAAGTCCATTGATCACGGTGTTGAGGAACCGCGCCTGCTCATCGAGATCGCCGGACACGAGTGCTCCTTCGTCGCGCAACGTGCTGAGCCACCGCGCGATGTAGTCCAGGGTGAGGCGTTCGAGCGCGAGAAAGGCATGGGTCGCGTCCGCGGATGGTGGCGATGCGACGTACGCGTCGTGGAGTGCGCGCCAGTGCTCGCGTGCCCGCTCGCCCGTACCCACCTGTGACAGCAGCAGCTGCAAGCAGGCCACCAGACGGTCGCCCGGGTCCCGGGTGGTGTCGTGCATCGGGTCGTCAGGGATGTCGAGTTCGTAGAGTCCGGCGATGACGGTGTCGATCAGCGCCTGCTGAGTCGGGAAGAAGTGGCGGAGAGACCCGGTACTGACCCCGGCGCGCGCGGCGACGGCGCGCACACTCAGCCGGGACGTCGGATCCTCCCCGAGCATCGTCGCCGCGGCGATCAGGATCTTCTCTCGCGTGCTGTGTTTCGTCGGCTCGCTCATCGGGTCAGCACCTCCCCTCCGTTCTTAGCACACTGTGATACTTTGTTGCGGGACTAGTACAGCGTACTAGAACTCCGTCGATCCGACGTCGGTTTGGCGACGAGAAGCAGGTGAGAGTTCGGCTGCCGACCCGTGCGTGACGACACGACCAAGGAGATTTCGCATGCGCTTCGACCGACGAAACACGAGATGAGCGAAAACACCCGGCGCGCAGACCAATACGTCCTACCCGCGTTCTGACAACACGCCGATCATCGAAGGGGCAGACGATGAATCTAATGACCCAGTGCTGGATCCTGCGAGGTGATGATCCCGTACCCATGCCGAGGGTCCCGGCCGGCGTCGAGTATCACCGCGTGTACGCGGGAGCGCCTCGCGGAATCCTGCGTGGCATCGTGGCCATCGCGTTGCTGGTGATCGGGATGATCGGCTTCGCAGTGCTTCTGGACGCGATATCGGTGATCGTCGACCGGGAGTTGTTCGGTCGTTCCGGTCCCTCGTCACCGTTGAAGCAGGCAGCCGGCGCGCTGTCGTTGGCCTTGTTGATCCCGTACTGCATGCTGCTGCAGCGTGTGCTCTACGGCGTGCCGGCGAGGTCGTTGCACTCTGTGGCGGGGCGCTTCCGATACGGAGTGTTCGGTCGAGCACTGCTCGTTTTCGGACCCCTGGTACTGATCGCGGTCGCCGTCGTCGTTGTGGATGAAAGCGGCAGCGTTCCCTGGGCGACCGCGGATCTCGTGGCGTTCTTCGTCATCGGCATGGTGCTCACCCCCCTTGCCGCAGCCGGTGAAGAGTATGGCCTCCGCGGCGTGATGTTTCGTGTACTCGGCGGCTGGGCGCCGAGTGCGCGCTCCGGCGCGATCCTCGGCATCGTCGGGACGACGGTGCTGTTCTCACTCGCCCACGGCACGCTCGATCCGTTTCTGCTGACGTCCTACCTTCTCCTGTTCTCATCGACGGCGATCGTCACGTGGCGCACCGGCGGCCTCGAGGTCGCCGTCGTCCTCCACGGCGTCTACAACCTTGCGTTCCTCGTGCTCGGCACGACTCTGCACCTCGACATCGGCGCCCAGCTCGCGAATCGAGGTGACGCGGTCGGCTCGGCGGCGAACCTGGTGCCCAGCGCCGCGCTGGTCGTCATCACCGCGACGGTGTGGTGGATGACCCGCAAGAGTGGACCTGCGCGCACGCCTGCGGTCCACCCGGCGGCGGGGCTGGAGCAGTGAGCCCGAGCTGGAACGAACGGCGGCTCACCAAGCGTGTGAAGCCAGGCGACGGGCGCCCGCTCAAGCCCTTCCGCTGGTGGCAGATGACGCGACGATCGGTCATGTCGATCGCACTCCCGGTCGGCGGGCGACAGGTCCTGCACACCATCGAAGTGAAGCACGGTGGTGACGCTCGTACAGGCGTCGTCACGGCGGGGCTCTACCTCGATGGGCAGCTTCGGGCACAGTCGAAGGTTCCCGCTCGATTCCACGTCGCGCACGGCCACATCGAGGTCCGCACCAGCCAGGTCGGCCTGAGGCGCTGCCACTTCGTTGCCCATGACGGCACCGAGCGCCGACTCGATCCCGATCCGACGTCCGCCGAGGGGCGGCGTATGCGTTTCGCACACGCGCATCCCCTCGCGAGTGGGTTCATCGGTGCGGTCTCGGTGCTCATGCTGCTCATCGGAGTAGGGCTCAACATGCTGCAGGCCGCAGCTCCGATTTCCGAGATTCCCTTCATTTCAGAAAAATTCGGAACCTTCGTGTCGCCTTTGCCTCTTCCGGTATGGCTCAATCTCGCGTTGGGATTCGGCGCGGTGGTCGGCGCGATGGAACGGGCAATGGGCATGCGTCACCATTGGCTACTCGACGGAGGTGCCGGCACCTGAATCCCGGACAGCCCGGGTGACCGTTCGGTGCCGGTTGTCGAGAATGACTTTGCCCACGGTGCGCCCGGATTCCATCAGCTCATGGGCGCGAGCGGCCTGTGCGATGGGCACGATGGTGTCGACCACGACGCGGACGGCGCCGCTGTCGAACAGCGGCAGCACATCTCGCGTCACCCCGGCGATGATCTCCGCCTTCTGCTGAGCGGGCCGGGCTCGCAGCATCGTCGCCGTGACACTGGCCCGCTTGGACATCAGCAGTCCGAGGTCGAGCGGTGCCGATGCGGTATCGCCGCCGATGATGACCAGGTGCCCGTCGGGAGCAAGGCATTCGACGTTGCGGGCGAGATAGTCCGCACCGACCACGTCCAGGATCGCGTCGACCCCGCGGCCCTCCGTCGCGGCCTGCGTGGCAGCGACGAAGTCCTCGCAGCGGTAGTCGATCGCGACGTCTGCCCCCATCTCGAGGCCGGCACGCGTCTTGGTCGCGCTGCCTGCGGTGGTGATGACGCGCGCTCCGATCGCCGAGGCCCACTGGATCGCGAAGGTGCCGATGCCGCCGCCCGCGCCGTGGATCAGCACCGTCTGGCCTGCGGTCAACCGGGCGACCATGGCGAGGTTGGAGTAGACGGTGGCGGCGACCTCGGGGACGGCCGCCGCCTCGATGTCGCTGAGGCCGGCGGGGATTGGCATCACCTGGGTGGCGGGCACCGCGACTTCGTCGGCATAGCCGCCGCCGTCGAGAAGCGCGCACACCCTGTCGCCCACCGACCAGGCCGTCACGTCAGTACCGAGGGCGGTGATCGTGCCTGAGCATTCCAAGCCCAGGGGGCGGGGCGCCCGGGCCGGCACGGGATACTGCCCCCGGCGCTGCATGAGGTCGGCGTTGTTGACGCCGGCGGCGGCCACCCTGATGACCACCTCGCCGGGGCGAGGACGTACAGGATCCACGAGTCGCCAACGCAGGACATCGGGTGGACCGGGGCGGTCGAACAACACTGCTGAGGTCATCTCAGTTCCGTTCTCTCCCACAGGGAGGCAGTCACGCGGTCACGGTGGAACGTGCCGTCGCCCAGCGTGCGATGCTCTGCGCGTACCGCGGCGTCTCGACCCGGCAGTGCTGTCCTGACGCTTCTTGGCGAGCGTGCGCGGCCTCGGTGAAGGTCTGTCCCTGCGCGCCGATGAACTGCAGAAAGCTCTCGGTGGGGTGCGACGTCACCGTATTGGTGTAACGGCAGCGGTGTCCGTCGAGCCTCTCCATGCGCAGTTCCCAGATGACCTGCGTGGTGGTCCATCCCGAGGGAGTGAGGACGTCGGACAGCGACACCATCTTGCAGTAGTGCGGTTCTGCCGCCTCGAATCGGTACTGCTGGATCACCAGGCCCGTGCCGATCATCTCGACGTTGATGGACATCGGTGTCCCGTCGTCATCCACGGTATAACCGGCGGCCTTGTGATCGCCCGGGGCGCAGCGTTGGTATTCGTGCGTCGGGAGCGTCTTCAGCCACGCGGCGATGTCGACGGCATCGAAGTCCACCGTGACATCGGCGGTGACGACCGCATGCGAGAGAACCAGATCGTCGCGAACATCGTTCTCCATCAATGACTCCTGCCGTAGAAGGTCGCTTGGTGCCGGCGGACGCGGACTCTGCGATGAACTGGCGTGCCGACGTGTCAAGCTTGTCTGCGCAGGAGTGGGGCCCACAATGCCGCTGTGACGACCCCTGAGGTAGTGCAAGCCCCCACTCCTCGGGCCGGACGCATCCGACGGAGCGAGGGCGGCTCCAAGAGCCCTCACTCTCTGAGCCGCCGCAACTCGCGACGTGACGTCACCCCGAGCTTGGCGAAGATCCTGCCGAGATGCCATTCGACGGTCCGCGGACTGATGAACAGATGGCTAGCGATCTCGGAATTGCTGTAGCCGTCGCCCGCCAGACGGGCGATATAGCTTTCCTGTTTCGTCAAACTCACCGTCGTTGCGTTGCCCCGCTCCTTCGGGAAGGTCTCGCCCGCCGCCCGGAGTTCCCGGTGCGCGCGCTCGGCAAAGCCGTCGGCTCCCATGTGCAGGAACCTCTCGTAGGCGACGCGCAATTCGTTGCGTGCGTCGGCTCGGCGATTCTCGCGGCGCAGCCACTCACCGAAGACCAGGTGCGTGCGCGCGGCCATGACCGCCAGCGGTGAGCGCTCGAATTCCCTGATTGCGGCGTCATACTCGTTCTCGGCGGCCGGGCCGGTCGCCGTCAGCGCCCTCGCGCGTGCCGCGTATCCCAGCGCGGTTGCGGTTCTGGTTGCTTCGGCTCGCTCGATCACCTGTGCAGCGGCAGCTTCGGCGGTACTCCTGTCGCCGGACCGGACGGCCGCCTCGACCATCTCGTTGAGAACATGGCCGTACATGCCGACATCCTCGTATTCCGTCGCCGACGTGCATGCGGTCAGCGCCTCGTCGTACTGTCCGAGTCCGTTGTGCAGGATGGCCAGCGAGAACAGCACAACGGCGATCTCGCTGCCTTCGCCACGCGCGGTCGCGTCCGCGATGGTGTCCCGCGCGAGTTCCCTGCCGAGCGCCTCTTGTCCGCGGCAGGCAGCGAGATAGGTCTGGATGGAGCGGTGCGGCGGCGCACCTGTCGCTATGGAGATGGCATCCGACTGCTCGAGCAGATCCGCGGCTTCGGCGAAGTTGCCTGAGGTCACACACACCCCCGCATAGGTCGTCAAGGCGGCGGGCAGGACGGTCAACTCGCCTGCGGCCCGGAGCAATTCGAGTTGACGGGCATTGAGTGAGCTGTAGGTGTCCTGTTCGAACAGATCGAGGAGAACGCGCAGGGTGATGTCGTGTGACCGCGGATCTGCGACGCCGGCCTCGTCATCCCTCAGGTACTGCCCGATGGCCTGCTGCAGTACGGGTGCAGCGGCGGCGTGCCCTTCGGTGAATCGCACAACGATCCCCTCGAGGAGCAGGTCGGCGGCTGTCGCCCGGCCGGAGGGTGGTGGCGCACGTCGCGCGGCGGAAGCGATCGCTGCTGCCGACGACCACTCGTCAGCGAAGAGGCGGCCCACGATCATCGCCGCCATCAATGCGTCGAGATAGGTCTCGCGTGCGAGGGTGGGATCCAACGGGCACAACTTCTCCGCGGCGGCCAACAGCAGCGGAGGTGCGTCCCGTCCCCGTTGCGCGGCGAAGGCGATCTTGGCCTTCATCAGATCCACACGGGCGCTGAGGAGTTCGTCCTCGGTACCCGCCACTGCCACCAGCAACCGCGTTGCCCCTTCTGGATCACCGGCATCCAGCTTGGACAGTGCCGCCTCGAGTGCGCGTTCGGCGCGACGGACCGGGTCGGGGGTCAGTTCGACGGCGTAGGCCAGGAACGCCGCAGCGGCCGCTGCTCCACCGCGACGCCGCGCCCGCTCCGCGGATTCCATCAGGTCCACAGCGACGGTCTCGTCGGGTGCGCTCGTCGAGTGGGCGCGATGCCAGGCGCGGTGCTCCTCACCGGCCGGACCCGTGATCGCATCGGCCAGCGCGGCGTGGACTTGCCGCCGCTCGGGCAGGGACGCGTGGCGATAGACAGCTGACCGGACCAGGGGATGGCGGAAGCGCAAGCGCGACTCGACAGTGATCAGCCCGCTGCGTTCCGCCGGAACGACTGCGTCGGAGTCGAGGCCGAGCCGCGTGGCTGCCGTCCACAGCCATGCCGGGTCACCGGTGGGCTCCGCGGCAGCGAGGAGCAGAAGGGTGCGCGTCGGCGGCGGCAACTCACCCAGGCGTTGGCCGTACTCTCCCTCGATCCGCTTCGCGACCGACGTCGCGGCCGGGGCGAGTCCGTACCCGCCCGCCCATGCCGCGGGTGCCATGGCCCGGCCGAATTCCAGCAGCGCGAGGGGGTTTCCGTCCGCTTCGGCCAGGATGGTCTCCCGGACGGTGTCGTCCCACTGGCCCGGCATGACGTCGGACAGCAGTGCGCTGGCGTGGGTATGGGCGAGTCTGCCCAGGTGCAGTTCGGGGAGTCCCTTCAGTTCCTGCGGGCCTTCCGGCGTGCGGGTGGCGAAGACCATCGCGGTCGGGTCGGCGAGCAGCCGACGTGCGGCGAACGTCAGCGCCTGCAGTGACGCGCGGTCCACCCACTGCGCGTCGTCGATGATGCAGAGCGTCGGGCGCTCGGCGCCGGCCTCTCCGAGCAGGGTCAGCACCGCCAGATTCACCAGGAGGCGGTCGGGCGTCGCACCCTCCTGCAAGCCCAACGCCACTTGCAGTGCGTTCTTCTGCGGGTCCGGCAACCGGTCCAGGTGAGTGACGATGGGGCCGCACACCTGCTGCACCGCGGCATAGGCGAGTTCCATCTCCGACTCCGCACCGCTGACGCGGATGGTGCGAAGCTCGTCGGCCTTCGCGAGTGCGTCCGCCAGGAGTGCGGTCTTTCCGATGCCGGGTTCACCATGAACAACCAGGACGCCGCTCTCGCCTGCCCGGGCACGGTCGCACAGCTCAGCCAGTCGGCGCTGTTCATCTTGCCGCCCGACGAGAGGTCTGCCCCTCATGTCAGTGATCTTGACATGTCAGTGAAGTTCGAGCCACCGATCCACAGCCCGAGCGTCGTGGGGCACCGCCCGGGTTTCGTCGGTCCCGTGTTTTCCACGGGGTGAACCAGGACCACCGGTGTGTGTGATGGCTACACGAGATGCCCGCCGATGAACGACGAAGGGTTCCCCCGCGATGACAAGCGCCAAGACCGTCCATGAGGTCACGTACGACCTCCTCCGCGACCTCGGGTTGACCACGATGTTCGGCAACCCCGGTTCCACCGAACAGACCTTCCTGCAGAACTTCCCCGACGACTTCACCTATGTACTGGGTCTACAGGAGGCCTCGGTTCTGGCAATGGCCGATGGCTTCGCCCAGTCCACCGGCAAGCCTGCGCTGGTCAATCTGCACACGGCAGCAGGCACCGGCAACGCCATGGGTAGCCTCGTCGCGGCCTACCGGGCCAATACGCCACTGATCGTGACCGCCGGTCAGCAGACGCGTGAAATGTCTTTGTGCGATCCGTACTTGAACAATCCCGACGCGACGGTGATGCCGCAGCCCTGGGTCAAGTGGGCCTACGAGCCTGCGCGTGCCGAAGATGTCCCCGGAGCATTCATGCGCGCCTACGCGGTCGCCACGCAACCACCGGCAGGTCCGGTGTTCCTGTCCATCCCGCTCGACGACTGGAACAAGCCGGCGCTGGGTCCTGCGGTGGTCAGGACGGTCAGCCGGCGCGTGCAGCCCGATACCGAACGGCTCCGTGAGTTCGCCGACCGGATCAGCGGGGCGGAGCGGCCGCTGCTCGTACTGGGGCCCGAGGTGGACCGGGCCGGCGCCTGGGACGCCGGCATCGCCTTCGCAGAGAAACTCCGGGCGCCGGTTCGAAGTAGCGCGCTGTCGGACCGCTGCTCGTTCCCCGAAGACCACCCTCTGTACGGCGGTCCGCTACCGCTGACGATCGCGGGGGTCAGCGAAGCCTTGGCGGGTTACGACCTGGTGGTCGTCATCGGCGCACAGGTGTTCCGGTACTACCCGTATGTCGCAGGCGAGTACCTGCCCGAGGGCACCGAGGTCCTGCAGGTCACCGCCGACCCGCACCTCGCCGCGACCGCGCCGGTGGGAGACAGCCTGATCGGCGACCCGGGCACCGTTTTGGAACAGCTGCTGCACCTCGTCGACGTATCGAGCGATCGGCAGCCCCCCAGCAGACCGAGCAGGACCATCAGCCCCGACCTACCCATGGCGTCCGCTCCGCTGATGCCCAACGACGTGTATGCGGCACTCAGCTCGGTGAAACCCGACGACGCCGCGGTGGTGATGGAGTCGACGTCGACACTGGCCGACTTGCTCACCTGGTGGCCGACCCGGCGGCCGGGCAGCTTCTTCGCCACCGGTAGCGGGGGCATCGGCTGGGGAGTGCCTGCGGCGGTGGGCATCGCGCTCGGGGACCGGGCGCGGGGGGTCAAGCGCACCGTCGTCGCCTCGATCGGCGACGGTTCTTTCCAGTACTCAATCCAGGCCATCTGGACCGCCGCGCAGCACAAGCTTCCCGTGGTGTTCGTGGTGCAGCGCAACGGGGAGTACGCGATCCTCAAATCGTTCGCGCTCCTGGAGGAGACGCCTCAGGTACCCGGCCTGGATCTGCCTGGGCTGGACATCGCGTCGCTGGCAACAGGTTTCGGATGCCGTACGGCCACCGTGACCGACAACCAAGACCTCGTCCGGGAGTTCAAGGCGGCACTCGCCGCCGAGGGACCCACCGTCCTGGTGGTGCCGACCCAGCCGCAACTGCCGTTCCTGGGGTGAGTGATGCCGGTCTACACCTGCACGACGGTGCAGTCGGTGCTGAGCGCCGACACCAAGGCGGACCTGGCCGCCGAGATCACCCGCATCCACTCGATGATCAACCACGTCCCCGGCACGTACGTCAACGTCGTCTTCCACGAGCTCGACCCCGACGAGGTGTACACCGACGGGATACCCGCACAACCGCTCCTGATCAACGGGTGGGTCCGCTCCGGCCATCCTGAGGCGCAAAGTAGTCAGCTGGTCGCCGAGATCGCCGCGGCGGCGTCACGAGTCACCGGAATCCCCGCCAAGCGGGTGCTGATCGTCATCCAGAACAGCCCGGCGCACTTCGCCATCGAAGGGGGTCGCGTACTACCGGCACCCGGGGAAGAAGAAGCCTGGTTGCACGCGCAGAAGGACGCTGATTGAGATGGGACCAACGGCGTCACACGCCTCTGCCACCGAGGCTGCCATCGCCCGGTTCGGGGCGGCGGCCGCAGCCCACGGGCAGGTGTCGACCGACGAGAGCCTGCTCACCGAACGCGGACGCGACTTCTGGGGCGTCGGGGGAGTTGCGGACCTGCTGGTGCGCCCGCACGGCCGCGACGCCATCGCGCCGATCATGCGGCTGGCCTCGGAACATGGCGTGGCGATCGTGCCGCGCGGCGGAGCGTCGAATTGCTCGGGTGGGATGATGCCGACGGCGGGCCGGGTGCTGCTCGACCTCTCCGGTCTCGATCGGATTCTCGACATCGATCGCGAGAACCGTTGCGTCCGAGTTGAACCCGGTGTGATCAACTCCGATCTGCAAGAGGCCCTCGCGCCCTACGGGTTGTGCTTCTCGCCTGATCCCGTGTCCGCGCACCTGGCCAGCGTCGCTGGAAACATCATCGAAAACGCAGGCGGGCCACACGCTTTGAAGTACGGGGTCACCTACAATCACGTGCTGAGCGTGGACGTCGTCCTTCCTGACGGGTCGGCTGCCACGTTCAGTGCCGACGACCAAGGTCCCGACCTGCTCGGAGTCCTCATCGGATCAGAGGGAACTCTCGGCATCATCACGGAAGCCACCGTGGCATTGCGCCCGGTCGCCGACGTCACGCACAGCCTGATGGGTGCGTTCGCCACCGCCCGGGAAGCCGCCGACACCATCGCCGCGATCATCGCCACCGGTGTGGTGCCCGCCGCCGTGGAGTGGCTCGACCGTGCCGGAATCGCCGGGCTGCAGCAGTTCTACGACACCGGCTACCCGCTCGACGCTGATTCCATCGTGCTCATCGACGTCGACGGCACCGCGGCCGAGGTGGCCCACGACCAGGCGGTGGTGGAGCGGGTGCTCCGTGAGCGGGCGACCGAAGTGCGGATCGCCGAGGACGAGAAGGACCGCGACGCCTTGTGGTACGGCCGACTCAACGCCCCGAACTCGGTGGTGCAAAGCGGTAAGGGTTTCTTCATCGGTGACGTCACCGTGCCCCGCGATCGGATTCCCGAGATGCAGGAGGCCATCCAGGCCACCGCCGCACGCCACCGCGACGGTCTGTTGTTCATCGCGGTGTGCGGCCACGCCGGCGACGGGGACCTGCATCCGACGACGTTCTACGACAGGGACAATCCGCTGGCAGCGTCCGCGCTGGAAGCGGCGAACAACGAGATCATCGAAGCCGCAATGGAACTGGGCGGCACGATCACCGGCGAGCATGGCGTCGGCACCGAGAAGATCCGGTTCATGACCAAGCGGTTCAGTCCTCTCGAGATCGCCGCCCAGCGCTCGATCAAAGAGGTGTTCGATCCCGCCGGACTGCTCAATCCCGGGGTCATGTTGCCCGACCGGAGCGCCGGGGAGCCCGACACCAGTGGGTTCGGGGCCGCGGTTCGTGCCGCATTGTCCGGCGATCTGACCGTCGATCCGGACGCCCCGTTGACCATCGGCGGCAACACCGACATCTCTGCGAATCTCGGCAACCTCAGCTTGACCGTCGGCGCGGACGCCACCATCGAGTCGGTCAACCGCTACCTCGATGAGCATCGCGTCAGCTGCGCGGCGGTCCCCGCGACGGGTGGGCAGCGCACCATCGGAGAACTCGTCGCGACGGCCACAGGCTCCGAACGAGACCGGATCAGGCACGCGCTGCTCGGCGCTGATGTCACCGTGATCGGCGGACAGACTCCGGCCAGGTTCGGTGCCGAGACGATGAAGGATGTCGCGGGATATGACGTCAAACGACTGTACATCAGTGCGCGCGGCGCGTTCGGCGCTCTGATCAGCCTCGCTTTCAAGATTTCCGTCAAGGGCTGACCCGCCGGCTCGTCAGCTGCCGTAGAGGTGCAGCGCACGGGCTGCGGTGGTGGCGATGTCGCCGCTGAGGGTGACGATCGGCGGGCCGCCGGGTTGATGGATGACGTTTGACAGCACGATCACGTAGGTGTCCGATCCGGGGTCCAGCCACAGCGATGTCCCGGTGAAGCCGGTGTGGCCGAAGCTCCCCACCGGGAAGACGGTGCCGCGCGGGCGAGAGTGGGCGGTGTCGATGTCCCAGCCGAAGCCGCGCAGATCCTGTCCCGCTATCGCTGGATAGTGCACGGCCACCGCATCTTCGGCGTTCGCCGCATCGATCTGGCCAGGGCTGTGTCCGGGCTGCTGCGGGCTCGTCATCAGCTGTGCGGCGGACTCCGGAAGGGGGTAGTCGCTCGGACGGCCGGCCAGCCGGTCGAGTAGGGCCTGTGCGTACAGTCCGACGTCGCCCACGGTGGAGAACACGCCGGCGCTACCGGTGGCGCCGCCCATCCGCCGGGCTGTCGGGTCGTGAACGGTGCCGCGCAGCAGATACCCGTAATCGGGGTTGAGGCCCGGGGTGTCGCCGTCGTGGGCGGTGGGCGCGATGCGGGGCAGGAGATCGGTACTCCACGTCCCCGCCGGACACCCGCCTGCCGGGGACGCCTTCGGGTCGATGACCACGGCGGTGCCCCGCATCCGATGCGGGCCACAGGCTTTGGCGGCGGGGAGGTATCGGGTGTCGCGCATGCCCAGGGGGCCGAAGACGTTGTCCCGGGCGTACACGTCCACCGACCGACCGGTGAGCTTCTCGACGATCGCGCCCAGGAGGATGAAATTGATGTCGGAGTAGTGGAAGAGCTGTCCCGGCTCGAACACCACCCACGCACCCAGCGCACGGTGGATGCCGTCGGCCTTGTCGGCCCGGTCCAGTCCCCACGGCCCGTCGAGGCTCAGATCCCCGGCGATCCCCGACGTGTGGGTCAACAACATGCGCAGGGTCACGCGGGCCCGCCGGGGATCGGCGAGTGGATTGAAATCCGGCAGGTATGCCTGCACCGGGTCGTCGACGCGCAGGCGGCCCTGTTCGGACAGCTGCATGATCGCCGGCGCCGTCGCGAGGCTCTTCGTCAGCGATGCCAGGTCGAACATCGTGTCCTCGGTCATCGGCTCCGCCGGCGCCGGCGCGCCGTCGAGTCCCGGTTCGCCGTCGAGCTTGCGCGCACCGAAGGCCCTGCGGAACACGATTTTTCCCGCGTGCCCGATCTGGACCACCGCCCCCGGCAGTCGGTGCGCGGCGATCGCGTCGGTGACGAGGTCGGCGACGGGTGCGAGCTCGGGGACGGGTGTCACCGGCGGCGGTGCGACGGCCGGCGGCGAGCTGGTCGGCGGTGCCGTCGTCGTGGATGGGCGGGTCGCTGCCGGTGGCTGCGCTGCCGGCCCGCAGGACGGCGCGGCGGCGAGGGTGAGCAGCAGCGCCGCCGCGACGCCGACCCGAGCGTGGCGCGACCGTGGCACCGTCACCCTGTCGACGGTAGCCGCTCGCATGTCAGCGATCGCGTCGCGGCGAGATCATCGCCGTCCGGACCGACATCCCGACGTCCTGGTGGCGCAGCGTCGTGATGCGGCGACCCGGCTGCACGGCCTGCTTGACCGCTGTCGTGCGCTCACCGAGAAACGCGGCGGTGGCGTCGATGTCGCCGACGACGTAGGTGATGCCCCACAGCGTCGCGGGACCTGTACCGGTGGTTCCCGGCGATCCGACCACCTCGATGACGACGTCGGCGAAGCGGAAGAAGATCTGGCGGATCGGCCGTCCGCCGATCTCGGCGTCGCGTTCCCGGCGAGGGTGCACGCCGAGGGCGACCAGCGCCCGGACCGTGCGGTCGAGGTCGGGCGACATCAGAACGACGTGGTCGATCGCGGTGACGCCGTTGGGATGCGCGGCCGGCGCAGGCGCGTCGGCCTGCGAACTGGCCGTGGGGATCCCGTCGACGTCGGCCGGCCGGCTGTCGGGCGGCAGGCCGCGCAGGGTCCATCCGACGATTCCCGAGCCGCGACTGCGGCCGATCAGCCGGACGCGCACACCGCCGACGCGGCAGACGTGGTCGACGTCCGAATCGACGTCCGAATCGACGTCCGAATCGACACTGAATCCGGCCCGCGTCCACGCCTCGGCGGGGTCCGCGATGTGCAACGACTCGATTTCCAGGCTCACAGCGTCGCTCCGATCCACGGCTGTCGGTACCCGCGCCTAGCTTCGGGGGCATGAGAGACAGCGGTGCGGTGGCCGACGTCGTGGCGACGCCTGAACTGCTCGAGCAGATGCTGCGGCGGAAGCCACCGTGCTGGCCGTGGGCCGCCTTCGCGTCGGTGCTCTTCCAGCACTGGGCGGCGCTCGAGGCGCGCAAGGTGAGCCAGGTGCTCGGCGCCCCGGCCGGCCCACCGACGGGCCGGCTCGACACCGGGGCCGAGGTCGCGGCTTTCGTCGCCCACCATGTGCGCGCCGTCGACGAGATCGTCAGGGAGGCTGGTGAATTCCTGCGTTCCCCGATATTCCTGGCGGTGTTCGGGGTGCCGGAGGACGAGAGCACCGCCGACGGTCCGGGCATCGTGCGGGTCGGCCGACGGGTGAGCGGCTACTACGAGCGGCTGCTCGAACTCGCCGAGGACTGTCGGCGCCAGGCGGTGATCGACCACGATGCGCCCTTGCTGGCCGACTGCATCCGGTTCGTCAATCAACCCCTGCAGGACTTCGGCGGTCTCATCAACGACGTCCTGGAACGATTGGAACACCAGCAGAAGCGGGTGGTGTCGGGCCGTCGTCCTCTGACGTACACCCCGCTGTCGCTGCAGGTCACCACCGACGACGTGCTGGTGTGGTCGATCCTGGACCGCCTGATCGACTGACATGGCGCGCTCAGGCGAGGGCGCCCAGCGCAGCCTGCATGCCCCGGGTGGCCAGCACGTCGGCCAACTCGTTGTCGCCGACGCCCGAGTGCCCTTTGACCCAGAACCACTCGACGCGGTGTCGCGCGCAGGCCAGCTGCAGCCGCTGCCACAGGTCGACGTTCTTGACCGGCTGCTTGGCCGCGGTCATCCAGCCGTTGCGTTCCCAGCCGACCACCCACTTGGTGATCCCGTTCCGGACGTAGGTGCTGTCGGTGTAGAGGTGCACCGACATCGGGCGGGTGAGCGCTTCGAGCGCCATGATGGGCGCCGTCAGTTCCATCCGGTTGTTGCTCGTCTGGCCGGGTTCACCCCCGCACATCTCGCGGACGTGCTCGCGGTGACGCAGCACTGCGCCCCAGCCGCCCGGGCCGGGGTTGGGTCGGCACCCACCGTCGGTGTGGATCACCACGGGCTCGGAGGTCATCCGCCGAGGATAGGCACCGGCGCCAACGGGTGGCTCGGCGACTCGCCGACCGATGCCGCGTCAGCGCCTCAACTCGGCGTCTCGGCCCGCGCACGGACTGCCGGGGCCACCCAGTCGCGCAGATAGGCGCGCAACCCGTCACCGCAACGCGCCGGACCGCCGGGATCGACGATGAACGACTGCAGCGTCCGGAGCATGAACTCGACGAGCCCGTCCAGCTTGTCACCGTCGAAACCTGCGGCCGCCCAATCGATGTCGTATCTCTGCAGGATGGATCGGCCGAAGCCGATCGCGACGTCGGAGGTCACCCCCGCGGTGAAGGCCGACGCCTTGCCCGGCTCGACGACCAGGCGCAGATATCTGTCGTGGGAGAGCTGTTCGAGCGTGTAGGCGATTCCTTCGACGACAGCCTGCGTCGGATCGCTGATGGCCCCGAGCTGCCCGGCGAGCCGATCGAGAAACGCGTCGATCGACGACAGGGCCGTCGCGGCCAGCAGCGCTTCCTGAGTGGGGAAGTAGCGGTACACCGTCTGCCGGGTGATGCCCAGCGACTGCGCGACGGTCGAGATGGTGACGGGCTGGCCGTCGTCGATGGCTCGTCGGGCTGCGTCCAGGATGCGGCCCGCCGCCTCCTCGTCGTCGCGCGGGATGTCACCCGACCACCCGTGCCTGCGCATGCCCCCGATCGTCGCATGACACCGTCCCGGATCTTGACAATACATTCTATTCAACTTGTATGGTCAGTAGTCATGAGCCCCCTACCCGGACTGCCGGCCGCCTGCGACGACGACGTGCTGACCCGACGGGCGCTCGAGCACGCCCTCGGCGGCACCACGGACATGGCAGAGCGTGAACTGCGCGTACCGCTGCACTACTACCGCGACCCGAAGATCACCGACGTCGAGGAATCCCAGATCCTGCGGCGCGTTCCGCTGGCCATCGCACCGTCGGTGCAACTACCGGAGGCGAACGACTTCCTCGTCCGGTCGGTGCTCGGAACCTCCCTGCTGGTCACCCGCGACCGCACCGGCGCCAGTCGCGTCCTGCTGAACTACTGCCGCCACCGCGGCGCCATGCCCGCCTGCGGGGCGGGCAACGCGTCGCGCTTCGTCTGCCCGTACCACGCGTGGACCTACAGGAACACCGGTGAGTTGTTCATGGTCCCGGGCCGGGCGGGCTTCGACTCGATGAACCAGAAGGACTACGGACTGGTCGAACTCCCGTCGCAGGAGAAGTACGGGTTCATCTGGGCGGTGCTGTCCGCCGACGCGGCGATCGACGTCGACGCCCACCTCGGCCTGGTCAGTGCCGAACTCGCCCGATGGGACTACCCGTCCTACGGCTACCACGCCGACCGGGAGTTCCAGTCCGAGGTCTCGTGGAAGGGCGCGCTCGAGGCGTTCGCCGAGGGCTACCACTTCCCGTTCGTGCACAGCGAGAGCCTGATCGGTCAGAACACCCTCGCCAATACCGCGATCTACGACGAGTACGGCCGGCACCACCGCATCGGTTTCCCGTTCACCTGGATCACGAACCTCGACACCGACCCGGCTGCACCACGCGAGCCGTTGGCCAACATGGGGGTCGTCTACTGGATCTATCCCAACCTGATCCTCGCCAACAGCCCTGTCGGCGTGGAGATCATCGACATCCTGCCCGCGGGCGAGCCGACCCGCTGCACCGTCCGGCACAGCTGGATGGCCCGCGTGCCCGCGCACAACGACGAGATGCGTGCGGCATACGACGCCGTCTACGACGGCGTGCACGCCGCGGTGCGCGACGAGGACTTCGCGATGCTGCCGCAATGCGGGCAAGGCGTCCGCCACGGCCAGCACGACCACATGATCATCGGCCGCAACGAGATCGCCGTTCAGCACATGATCAAGGTGTTCGCCGGCGAGTTGGGCGTCGCGCTCTCCTGAGCGCGTCAGTCCTTGTCGTCCTTGTCGCCTTTGTCATCCTTCTCGTCGTCGGACCGGTCGGAATCCTTCTCGTCGCCGCTGTCGGCGTCGTCATCGGCGTTCTTGTCGGAGTCCTTGTCCGAGTCCTTGTCCGACGACGCGCCGCCGAGTTCGAGCACCGCCCAGTGGCTCGGCGAGAGCAGCACCGACCACTTGCCCTTCTCGCGGCCCAACTTCAGGACACCGTCGTCGAGCTCCCAGACGGTGTCGTCGTCGTGCGTGGATTCCTGCCCGTCGCTGTACGTGAGTTTGAATGCCATGGGCGCTGAATGCCCGAACGGCGTTCGTGTTAACCGCGCGATCTGCGCTGCAGGAATGCCGACACCGTCAGGACCGCCATGCCCGCGACCGCGAGCACGGCCCCGGCTGCTGCAGGCGCCGTGTAGCCCAGGCCCGCGGCGATCACCAGACCGCCCACCCAGGCGCCGCTCGCATTGCCGATGTTGAGCGCCGAGTGGTTCAGAGCCGCGGCGAGTGTCTGCGCGCCGTGCCCGACGTCCATGAGCCGGGTCTGCAACGCCGGCCCGACCGCCGACCCCGAGGTGCCGATGGCGAAGAGGACGAGAAGAGCGGTCCACGGATTGTGCGCCGCCGCGACGAACAGCGTCAGCGCCCCGGCGAGTGCCCCGAGCGACATGTACAGCGCCCGTATCACCGAACGGTCGGCCAGGCGACCGCCGATGAGGTTGCCGCAGAACATCCCGAGACCGAACACCATGAGCGCCAACGGGATCAGAGGCCGGGGCAGACCCGCGACGTCGGTCATGGTCGTCGCGATATAGGTGTAGACGGCGAACATCCCGCCGAAGCCGATCATGCCGACGAGAATCGCCAGCCACACCTGCGGGCGGCGCAGCGCGCTCAACTCGGCCAGCGGACTCGTCGACTGCATCGTCTGCAGGTGCTTGGGAAGCCAGCACCACAGCGCGGTCAGCGTGACCAGCCCGATGCCGACGACGAGGCCGAAAGCCGCGCGCCAGCCCAGGGATTGGCCCAGCCACGAGGCCATCGGCACACCGAGCACCGTCGCGATCGTCAACCCGGACATCACGTGCGCGACGGCCTTGGCCCGGTTCTGCGGACCCATCAGATGGGCTGCCGCCAGCCCGGCCACGCCGAAGAAAGCGCCGTGCGGCAGGCCCGCGGCGAAGCGGGCGAGGATCAGCGTGTCGTAGGAGGGTGCCACCATGCTGGCCAGGTTGCCGAGGGTGAACACCGCGATCAGTCCGAGCAGGAGCTTGCGCCGCGCCATGCGTGCCGTCAGCGCGGCGATGGCCGGAGCACCCACCACCACACCCAGCGCGTAGGCCGAGATGATGTGGCCGGCGTTCGGTTCGGAAACCCCGAAGCTCGTCGCGATGTCGGGCAGCAGGCCCATGGAGACGAACTCGGTGGTGCCGATGCCGAAGCCGCCCAGGGCGAGCGCCACCACGGCGAGCCAGCGCACCACGGGATCGGGTGCGACCACGGCCACCGGGCCGACGGGACGTTCCTGTATGACGGTCACAGCGCACGCTCCAGGGTGACGGTCGGCCTACTCAGCGTGACGGACACCGCGGCGAGGCGTCCGATCCGGTCCCAGTCGCGACGGCGCACCGCGTCGCGGGGCACCAGCCAGTCGGCCATCACGCACCCGACATTGGGCGCCGCGAGGTATCCGGACAGATCGGCGGGGGTGAGACCGCCGGCGGCCGCGAAGCGCGCCCCGGGCGCGAAGGCGGCCAACGCCGCGAGGTGGCGCAGACCACCGAGCGCGGCGGCCGGATGCAGCACCATGTCGGTGTAGCCCTCGCCGAGGACCTCGATGGCGTCGAGCACCGTCGCGACACTCGGCAGGTGGGGCAATTCCGCGGCGCGCATCGCGATCCGCAGCGCCGGGTCCGCCGCCGTCGCGACCAGGAATTCGGCGCCCGCGGCGCGGGCGAGTGGAGGCTGCCCGGCGGAGGTCAGGGCACCGGCCCCGATGACGATCTGAGGCGACTCCGACCGGATGCGCTCGATCGCGTCCCACGCGGACGGCGCATCGACCGCGATCTGCACCAGCGGCAGTCCTGCCGCGGCGATGGCGTCCGCGGCGCACGCCGCAGAGCATGGACTTCCTGCGCTGCGCATGCTGATCACGGGCATCACCGGGGCGACGTCCAACAACGATCTCGGCTCTCTCACCCCGATCACGATAGGGCCGTATTCGGTACTTCTCAACGCGACTTTTGTACTTTTGAAGCAGAAGCACGTGGAGTTACGCTGTCCGTATGGCCCTTTTGCGCACCACCCCGGTGACTGCTGTGGGTGACCTGTATGCCCTCATCAGGGACAAGCGCGCAATCAGCCGCGCCGAGATCGGAGCGCTCACAGGAATGTCGCGCACCGCGGTGGCCGCGCGAGTGAGGGAACTCACGGCGCGGGGGCTGGTGGTCGAGCAGGATCAGGCGCCGTCATCGGGCGGGCGACCGGCCACGCTCGTGTCGTTCAACGCCGACGCCGGAATCGTCCTGACCGCTGCCATCGGTGGCAGTCGGGCGCGGCTGGCGGTGTGCGATCTTGCCGGCGATATCCGCGCGGCCGCCGACATCGACGAGGAGCCCGGCTTCGGTCCCGCCGACCTCATGCCAGCGGTGGCGACGCGCCTCGGGGCGCTGCTCGGCGAGTCCGGTCACCGCGGCACACGGATCTTCGGCATCGGGGTCAGCCTGCCCGGCACGGTGGATGCGCAGCGCGGCTCCAGCCTCGATTCACCGGTGCTGACCGGGTGGGACGGCGTGCCGCTCGGACCGTTCTTCGCGGGGCTCGGCGGGGCGCCCGTGGTGGTGGGAAACGACGCCAACGCGTTCGCGCTCGCCGAGTGGCGCGCCGGCGCCGGCCGCGGGCTGGACGACGTCCTGGTGATCAAGGCGTCCACGGGCCTGGGGGCCGGCATCGTGGCCGGCGGTGCGTTGCAGCGCGGGGCGCTCGGGGCGGCAGGGGAGTTCGGACACGACAAGACGGTGGCCGCCGACGGGATACCGTGCCGGTGTGGCGACGTGGGGTGTCTGGAGGCGGTCGCCGGCGGCTGGGCCCTGGTGCGGGCGCTGAACGACGAGGGCAGGACGGCGCGCAGTCTGCGCGACGTCGTCGATCTGGCCCACAGCGGAGATGCACTGGCGCGCCGCCTGATCCGTGAGAGCGGTCGGCACGTCGGCGAGGTTCTGGCCGGCGCGGTGAACCTGCTCAATCCCGCCGCACTGGTGGTGGCCGGCGACGTCGCCGGCGCCTACGACATCTTCGTCGCCGGGCTGCGGGAGACGTTGTACGGCAACGCGACCGCGTTGGCCACCCGGACCCTGCAGATCGTGCCCTCGCACCACGGCGACCGTGCCGGCGTCATCGGGACGGCCATGATGGTGCTCGACGACGTCCTGGCTCCGGGGATCGTGGGCGCTCTCGTGTGACGAGGGTCAGCGCGGGGCTCTTCCGAGGAACGTGTGCACGATGTTGCGCTGCCAACCCGGCACCGTCAGGCTGTGCACGTCGACGAACCCGTTGCGCTGCAGCCGATTCCGGAACGCTTCGGCACCATCGAACCTGTTGACGCTGGTGCGCAGGTACCGGTAGAGGCTCGCGTCCCCGGAGCGCAGCCGCCCGGCCGGGATGATGATCGCCGCGCACACCGCGTTCCAGATCACGCCGGCGAGCCGGGAATCCCGCACCGAGTACTCGTGGGCCGCGAAGACGCCGCCGGGCCGCAACAGTGCCCGGAGCTCCTGCAGCACCGGGTCGGGGTCGGGCAGATTGCGCACCAGGTATGCGGCGAGGATGCCGTCGAAGGGGCCGCTGATCCCGGCGTCGGCGAGGCCCTCGGCGCGGCTGTGCACGAAGCGCACCGAGTCCGGCCACTGTTTCGCCCGGGCCTGCGCGAGCATCCCCGCCGATCCGTCGACGCCGATGATCTCGGCCTGCGGCGCCACCTTGAGCAGGGCCGCAGTCGACAGGCCGGTGCCGCAGCCGATGTCCAGCAGCCGCAGGCCGCGCCCCTGGTCGGGGATCTGCATGCGTTCCGCCGACAACAGGAGGTGCTCGTTGTAGCCGGGGTTGGCTCCGACGAGGCCGTCGTAGGCACCGGCGCCCGCATCGAAGGCATCCGGAACGTCATACACGCCGCGTGTCATCGGCCGAACACTACCCAGTTTGCGGCGCGAACATGCAGAACAGGTATCGACGGCAACGTCAGACCTTCGCGATCACGTTCTCGGCGAACATCTCGAGGTTGCGCACCTTCGTGTCCAGCGGTTCGGTGTCCGGTCCGGTGATGTACGGGATCCGGAATCCGACGATGACGTCGGTGACGCCCTTGTCCTCCAGCCGCTTGATGCCGTCGGGGGTGTAGGCGTCGATCGAGATCACGTGGATCTGGAAATCCGGATCGTCGGCGGTGCCCTGTTCCTCGCGGAATCGGGACAGCTTGGCCAGCAGCGCGTCGAGTTCTTCCGGGTCGCCGCCGCCGTGCATCCAGCCGTCGTTGCGTGCGGCGCGGCGCAGCGCAGCATCGGCGTGCCCGCCGATGAGGATCGGGATCGGCCGGCTCGGCGCGGGCGTCATCTTGGTTCTGGGGATGTCGTAGAACTCGCCGTGGTATTCGAAGTACTCGCCGGTGGTCAGGCCCTTGATGATGTCGATGCACTCGTCCATCCGCTTGCCGCGCCGCGCGAACGGCACGTTCAGCAGCTCGTAGTCCTCTGGCCACGGGCTGGTTCCGACGCCGAGGCCCAACCGGTTGTCGAACAGCGCTGCCAGCGAGCCCGCCTGCTTGGCCACCAGTGCCGGCGGCCGGATCGGAAGCTTGAGCACGAAGTGGTTGAAGTGGAGCGTCGTCGTCACGGCGCACAGCGCGGCGGTCAGCACGAACGATTCGATGAAGGCCTTGCCGTCGAGGAACTCGCGGCTGCCGTCGGGCGTGTACGGATAGGTCGAGTCCGATTCGAACGGGTAGGCCACGCTGTCCGGAATCGTCATCGCGTGGTACCCCGCGGCCTCGGCGGCCTTGGCCAGAGGTATGTAGTACGTCGGATCGGTCATCGCCTCTGCAAAGGTGAACCGCACATCGCCTCCTGCTCGTCGCTGACCGAATACTAGAACGTGTTCCAGAACGGCGGGACGGCGATCGTCTTACAGGAGTGGGACGTCGATATCGGTCCTGGCGAGCGCGAACGGCGGCGACCCGGTGCCCGTCACGCTGTATCCCGCCTGCGGTGTGCGCTCGGTCAGGCGCGCGCGGGCCGTTCGACCGTCCACCGCGACGTCCACGTCGTGGGGGAGCTTCACACCCTCTAGGTCGGCGAAAACCGTTCCGCGCCAGTGGTATCGACCGTCGATCGGCTCCATCCGGCCGGTCAGCCGCACCCGGACCGCATGGTCGCACCCGTCGACGGTGACGGTGGCGGGCCCGTCGTAGACCTCGTCGTTGTCCCCGACGGCGGACTGCACCTCGAACGCCGACGGGATCTTCGCCCCCACGGCGCGCCAGTAGCGGCCGCTGCGGTGGTCTCGCGGCCGACCCCGGTCGGCGAACATGCGCTGGGTGGCCGCGCGGACCTCGATGCGTGACCCGTCGGTGCGGTCCAGGTGCTGCAGGCACTTGGCGATGTAGCTCTTCTGCGCCGCGGTGTCCGGACCGGAGAGCAGGAAATAGTTGGGGACACCGTGGACGGCCACCCCGAGGTAGGGCTCGAGCGCGCCGGCGGACGCCGGCGCCGAGGCGGGCAACGTGCCGTCGGTCGAGATCAGCACCCGCGCGGTGCTGCCGCCGACGGTCCAGGTGTGGGTCTGTTCGTCGAAGCGGGCGTCCACCGCTGCGCTGACGTACATCACCGTCTCGATCACAGGAAGCCGCTGCGCTTCCACACCCGCCGGGCGATCGGCCCCATCAGGCCGACCTCGCCGAGGAACGCGGCGAGCGGAGCGAAGCCCAGCACCTGGACCTCGTGGCGGTGCGCACTACTACGCGCGATGCGCCGGGCCTCACGCGCGTCGAGGCCCACACGCGCGTACTGCACGCGGTTGGTGAACAGGTGCCGGAAGAACAGCCCGCCGGCGCCGTGGATGTTGGCCACCCACAGCCGCGACAGTCGTCCCATCTGCGGGGCACGCTTACGCAGCCCGTCACGGGCGAACTGGATGTGGCGGGCCTCCTCGGTGACGTGGATGCGCATCAGCCGTTGCACAAGCGGCTGCAGTTCGGGGTCGTCCATCATCTGCCGCTGCAGTGAGTCGAAGATCTCCTCGCCCACGAGCGCGGCCACCCACAGCAGGGAGCCCTGGAACGCGAACGGCAGTGCGTTGATGATGACCCGCTGATACCGCCTGGGCCGCACCGGCTTTGCGCCGACGCGATCGATCGCCTTGCCGAACATCACCATGTGTCGGGTTTCGTCACCGAGTTCGGTCAGCTCGTAGTGGGTGGCGCGGGCCGTGGGGTCCTGGTGCATCATCTTGCGCAGCAGCGCCTGGTTGAGGATGTTCTCGAACCAGATGCCGGCCGACAGTGTGTTGGCGAGTTCCTGACGGGACAACTCGATCTGCTGCTCCCGGGTCATGCTGTCCCACAACGGTGTTCCGTACAGCGACACGGTTTTCGGCGGCAGGAAGAACTTGTCCGGATCCAGGGGTGCGTCCCAGTCGATGTCGACGACGGGTGCGAAGGACTTCTTGACCGACCCTTTGAGCAGGCGGTCGGCGAACGCGTCACGCGTCGGGGCAGCAGTCTGGGGTGTTGCTGGAGCGGACATCTCGAGCGTCCCTTCGTCGTGGTGCCCTCGACGGTAGGGAGGCGCGCAGCAACATGTCAATACCCTCGGTACCGCATACTTGCGGTACTGGTCGGATCGCTGGGCCGCGAGGCATGATGAAGCCTGTGACGCCGTTCCTTCTGCGCGCCGCGCTCACCGGGGTGGCGCTGTGGGTCGTGACGCTCGTCGTCCCGGGTATCGCCTTCGTCGGCGGCGACTCGACCGCGGCGCGGGTCGGGATCATCTTCGTGGTGGCGGTGATCTTCGGGCTGGTCAACGCCATCATCAAGCCCGTCGTGCAGATCATCTCGATCCCGCTCTACATCCTGACGCTGGGTCTGTTCCACATCGTGATCAACGCGTTCATGTTGTGGATCACGTCGTGGATCACCGAGCACACCACGCACTGGGGCCTGTTCATCGACGACTTCTGGTGGACGGCGATCTGGGCCGCGATCGTGCTGTCTGTCGTGAGTTGGCTGCTCTCGCTGATCGTCAGGGCAGACTGAGAGGTATGCCCGAACTGCCCGAGGTGGAAGCCCTGGCCGATCATCTGCGCCGGCACGCGGTCGGCCGAACCGTCGGTCGGGTCGACGTGGCCGCACTCTCGGTGCTCAAGACGTTCGACCCGCCACTGTCGGCGCTGCACGGCCAAGAGGTCACCGGGGCGAACCGGTGGGGCAAGTACCTGGGCATGCAGGCCGGCGATCTGCACCTGATCACGCATCTGTCGCGTGCGGGTTGGCTGCGGTGGTCGGACAAACTCGCCGCGGCCCCGCTCAAGCCGGGCAAGGGGCCTATCGCGCTGCGTGTGCACCTCGGCACTCCCGGTGAGGGGGTCGGCTTCGACCTCACCGAGGCCGGCACCCAGAAACGGCTGGCGGTCTGGCTGGTGACCGATCCGATGGTCGTCCCGCAGATCGCGTCGCTGGGCCCGGACGCCCTGTCGCTGACCGCCGACGGCCTGGCGGACGCGCTGCGCGGCAACACCGGGCGCATCAAGACCGTCATCACCGACCAGAAGGTGATCGCAGGGATCGGCAACGCCTACAGCGACGAGATCCTGCACGTGGCCAAGCTGTCCCCGTTCGCGACGGCCAACAAGCTGACCGACGCGCAACTCGCCGCGTTGCACACCGCGATGATCGACGTGCTGACCGATGCCGTCACGCGGTCGGTCGGGCAGCAGGCCGCCACGCTCAAGGGCGAGAAGCGCTCGGGGCTGCGGGTGCACGCTCGCACAGGCATGCCGTGCCCCGTGTGCGGTGACACCGTGCGCGAGGTGTCGTTCGCCGACAAGTCCTTCCAGTACTGCCCGACGTGCCAGACCGGTGGCAAGGTGCTCGCCGACCGCCGGCTGTCCAAGCTGCTCAAGTAGCACCCCACCGATTTCGGCCCACTTGTCTAACTCGGTTATCCTGCCCCGGTGACTCGGCAGAAGATCCTCATCACCGGTGCCAGCTCGGGACTCGGGGCGGGCATGGCCCGCCAGTTCGCCGCCAAGGGCCGTGACCTTGCGCTGTGCGCCCGCCGGGTCGACAACCTCGACGAGCTCAAGGCCGAACTGCTCGCGCGTCACCCCGGGATCACCGTCGCGGTGGCCGCGCTCGACGTCAACGACCACGAGCAGGTGCCCAAGGTATTCGCCGAGCTCTCCGACGAGCTCGGGGGACTGGACTGCGTGATCGTCAACGCGGGCATCGGCAAGGGCTACCCCCTCGGGGGCGGCAAACTCTGGGCCAACAAGGCCACGATCGAGACGAATCTGGTTGCCGCACTGGTGCAGATCGAGACCGCGATGGAGATGTTCAAGGCGGCCGGCCGGGGCCACCTGGTCCTGGTGTCGTCGGTGCTCGGCAACGTCGGCGTGCCCGGACACAAGGCCGCCTACGCCGCGAGCAAGGCGGGCGTGACGTCGCTGGGCGAATCGTTGCGCGCCGAGTACCCGTCGGGCCCGATCAAGATCACCGTGCTGGAGCCCGGCTACATCGAATCCGAGATGACCGCGAAGTCGAACACCACGATGCTCATGGTCGACAACGAGACCGGCGTCAAGGCCATGGTGGACGCGATCGAGAAGGAGAAGGGCCGCGCTGTCGTGCCGGCGTGGCCGTGGTGGCCGCTGGTGGAGGTCATGAAGGTGCTGCCCCCCAGATTCACCAAGCGCTTCGCCTGACGCATCCGCCCACCGCGGCGGATGCTTTCATGGACCGATGCCCAACTTCGATCGACGCAGCATGATGGTGATGACCGGGATCGGCCTGCTCGGCGCGGCTCTCCCGAGCACCCCGGCCCAGGCCGCGCCCTGGCCGGGCCCACCGCCCGCCGCGCCGCCACCAGCCGGGAAGTACCTGTTCGAAGACCACTTCGACGGCCCGGCGGGTTCGGCTCCTGACCGCTCCAAGTGGGAGATCGCCACCGCGCGGGAATCGATGGAGGACCCGACGTACTGGGAACTGCCCGGCAACGTCGGCCAGTACCGCGACGATCGTCGCAACGTCTACCTCGACGGTAAGTCCAATCTCGTCTTCCACGCGGCCAAGGACGGCGACACCTACTACAGCGGCAAGGTGTTCGGCACGTACCGCGGCGGCATCGGCCACAACTGGGAAGCCCGCATCAAGCTCAACTGCCTCACCCCGGGGTGCTGGCCGGCCTGGTACCTGGCCAACAACAGCCCGGTCAACGGCGGCGAAGTCGACATCATGGAGTGGTACGGCAACGGCTCGTGGGCGCCGGGAACGGCCGTGCACGCCAAGCTCAACGGCGGCGAGCACGTCAGCCAGACCATCACCGTGGACAGTGCCTGGCACACCTGGCGGGTGCAGTGGGACGAGGCCGGCATGCGCTTCTGGCGGGACTACACCGACGGCGCGGCGCCGTACTTCGACGTCCCGGCGCATGCGCTGCCGGACTGGCAGTTCAACGAGCCGGGGTACACCCTGTTCCCGATCATGGACCTGGCCGTGGCCGGGTCCGGCGGCGGCGATCCGCGAGGCGGCACCTACCCCGCCGACATGCTGATCGACTACGTCCGCGTCTGGTAGCGATTTCGGTGTAGAACGTCACCCTCAGCGTGATGAACTACGCCCAAATCACGCCGAACGGCCGCGCTCCGTGCGGTAGCGGCGCACCAGCGCATCGGTCGACGAGTCCGTCTGCTCGGCGGGGGAGCCGTCGTCGGTGAGCACCGGCAGCAGCGCCTTGGCCTGCGTCTTGCCCAGCTCGACACCCCACTGGTCGAAGGAGTCGATGCCCCAGACCACGCCCTCGGTGAACACCTGGTGCTCGTAGAGCGCGATCAGCTGACCGACCACCGACGGCGTCAGCTTCGTCGCCAGGATCGACGTGCTCGGTCGGTTGCCCGGCATCACCTTGTGCGGCACCACGTCGGCCGGCGTTCCCTCCCCGGCGATCTCGTCGGCGGTCTTACCGAACGCCAGCACCTGGGTCTGCGCGAAGAAGTTGCTCATCAGCAGGTCGTGCATGCTGCCGGTGCCGTCGGCGGTCGGCAGATCGTCGGTCGGCTCGCTGAACCCGATGAAGTCCGCGGGGATCAGCCGGGTGCCCTGATGCAGCAGTTGATAGAAGGCGTGCTGGCCGTTGGTGCCGGGCTCGCCCCAGAAGATCTCGCCGGTGCCCGACGTCACCGGGGTCCCGTCGGCGCGCACCGACTTGCCGTTGGACTCCATCGTCAGCTGCTGCAGATAGGCCGCGAACCGTGCCAGGTCGTTCGAATACGGAAGCACCGCACGGGTTTCCGCGCCGAAGAAGTTGTTGTACCAGAGCCCGATCATTCCCAGCAGCACCGGCGCGTTGGCCTCCAGCGGGGCGGTGCGGAAGTGCTCGTCGACCAGATGGAAGCCGGCGAGGAACTCGGCGAAGCGCTCCTTGCCGATGGCGGCCATCACCGCGAGCCCGATCGCCGAGTCCACCGAGTAGCGGCCGCCCACCCAGTCCCAGAAGCCGAACATGTTGGCGGTGTCGATGCCGAAGTCGTCGACCAGCTTCGCGTTGGTCGACACCGCCACGAAGTGCTTGCTCACCGCGTCGTCACCCAACGCCTCGGTCAGCCAGCGTCGTGCCGCGGTCGCGTTGGTCAATGTCTCCAATGTCGAGAACGTCTTCGATGCGACGATGAAAAGCGTTGCGGCAGGCTCGAGTCCGTCGAGTTTGGCGACGAGATCGGCGGGGTCGACGTTGGACACGAAGCGCGCCGAGACGCCGGCGTCGGCGTAGTGCCGCAGCGCCTGGTACACCATCACCGGCCCGAGGTCGGAGCCGCCGATGCCGATGTTCACCACCGTGGTGATCCGCTCGCCCGTCGCGCCGCGCCACTCGCCGCTGCGCAGCCGGTCGGTGAAATCGCCCATCCGGTCCAGCACCTCGTGCACGTCGGCGACGACGTCCTGGCCGTCGACGCTCAACGCCGCGTCGCGCGGCAGTCGCAGCGCGGTGTGCAGCACCGCGCGATCCTCCGAGGTGTTGATGTGCTCACCGGAGAACATGGCGTCGCGTCGCTCGGTCAGTCCCGCCGCGCGGGCCAGGTCCAGCAGCAGGGTCAGCGTCTCACGGGTGACGCGGTGCTTGCTGTAGTCGATGTACAGGTCGCCGACGGTCAGCGCGAGCTCCGTCCCGCGGGCGGGGTCGTGGGCGAAGAGGTCGCGAAGATCGGTGCCGCCGATCTCCTCGTGATGCCGGGACAGTGCCTGCCATGCCGGTGTGGCCGTGATGTCGGAACCCATGAAAAGAACCCTAGTGCGGCACTTGACCGAGGGTGTAAATGATGGAGTTATGGATACTGCCGCGTTGTTGAACTCCGTCCCCACCGGTCTGTGGATCGGTGGTGAGGAGCGCCAGGGTTCGTCGACCTTCGACGTGCTCGACCCGAGCGACGACCAGGTGATCACCTCGGTGGCCGATGCGACCCCCGACGACGCGCGGGCCGCGCTCGACGCCGCCTGCGCTGTGCAGGCCGAATGGGCCGGCACCGCGCCGCGCAAGCGCGGGGAGATCCTGCGCTCGGTGTTCGAGACGATCACCGACAGGGCCGACGACATCGCCGCGCTGATGACGCTGGAGATGGGCAAGGTGGTCGCCGAGAGTAAGGGCGAGGTCACCTACGGCGCCGAGTTCTTCCGCTGGTTCGCCGAGGAGGCGGTCCGCATCGACGGCCGCTACACCCCGAGCCCCGCGGGCACCGGCCGTATCCTGGTGACCAAGCAGGCGGTCGGCCCCTGTTACGCGATCACCCCGTGGAACTTCCCGCTGGCGATGGGCACCCGCAAGATGGGCCCGGCCTTCGCCGCCGGCTGCACGATGATCGTCAAGCCCGCCCAGGAGACGCCGCTGACGATGCTGCTGCTGGCCAAGCTCATGGACGAGGCGGGCCTGCCCAAGGGTGTGTTGTCGATCCTGCCGACCAGCAACCCCGGCGGCGTGACCGAGGCGCTGATCAACGACGGCCGGCTGCGCAAGCTGACCTTCACCGGTTCCACCGGTGTGGGCAAGGCGCTGGTCAAGCAGTCGGCCGACAAGCTGCTGCGTACGTCGATGGAACTCGGCGGCAACGCGCCGTTCATCGTGTTCGACGACGCCGACGTCGACGCGGCCGTTGAAGGCGCCGTGCTGGCCAAGATGCGCAACGGCGGGGAGGCCTGCACCGCGGCCAACCGGTTCCACGTCGCCAACGCCGTCCGCGAGGAGTTCACCGAGAAGCTGGTCAAGCGGATGAGCGAGTTCACCCTGGGCAAGGGTCTCGATCCGTCGTCCACGCTCGGACCGCTGATCAACGCCAAGCAGGTCGCCACCGTCGAGGACCTGGTCTCCGACGCGGTGTCGCGCGGCGCGACCGTCGCGGTCGGCGGCGTCGCCCCCGGGGGCCCGGGCAACTTCTATCCCGCCACGGTGCTGACCGACGTCCCCGCCGACGCGCGCATCCTCAAGGAGGAGGTGTTCGGTCCCGTCGCGCCGATCGCCGGGTTCGACACCGAGGACGAGGGCGTGGCCGCGGCCAACGACACCGAGTACGGGCTGGCCGCGTACGTGTACACGCAGTCGCTGGACCGGGCGCTGCGGGTCGCGGAAGGTATCGAGTCCGGCATGGTCGGCGTCAACCGCGGCGTGATCTCCGATGCGGCCGCGCCGTTCGGCGGCATCAAGGAGTCCGGCTTCGGTCGCGAGGGCGGCACCGAGGGCATCGACGAGTACCTCGACACGAAATACATTGCTCTGACGAAGTAGCGCGCGCCTTCCCGATCCGGCGTCGGGCAGTACATAGGCTTCCTTGCTCGACAGCAAGGAGGGCTACGGGACGTGACACCCGTGAGTGCGGCGCCGATCCGGGTGGGCCCACGCCGCTATGTCGGCCCGGGACAAGCCATTCCGGCGCTCGACGGGGTACGTGCGATCGCCGTGGCGCTGGTGCTCGCCGACCACGGCGGCGTCCCCGGGCTGCCCGGCGGTTTCCTCGGCGTGGACGTCTTCTTCGTGCTCAGCGGGTTCCTGATCACCTCGCTGCTGCTCGACGAGACGGCGCGCACCGGCCGGATCGGGCTCAAGGCATTCTGGGTCCGGCGGGCGCGCCGGCTCCTGCCCGCCCTCCTGGTCATGGTCCTGGCCGTGGTGGCCCTGCGCGACCTGTTCGCCCCGGAGTCGACGGCGGGCCTGCGCGACGAGGCCGTCGCGACGTTCTTCTGGATGTCGAACTGGGCGTTCGTCGCCGCGCGGACCGACTACTTCTCTGAGGGTGCGCCGCCGTCGCCGCTGCAGCACACCTGGTCGCTCGGCGTCGAGGAGCAGTACTACCTGCTGTGGCCGCTGCTGCTGGCGGGGATCCTCGCGGGCCTGGCCGCGTTGGCGTACCGACGCGGTGTGCCGGTGTCGACGCGGATGGTCCGCGCGGCGGTGTTCACGCTCGCGGCGCTCGGCGCCCTCGGATCGGCGGCCGCGGCGATCCTGCTGTCCTCCGACGACTCGCTGAACCGGGTGTACTTCGGCACCGACACCCGGGTGCAGGCGCTGCTGGTGGGTGCGGCGGCCGCGGCGCTGCTGGTGCGGGACTGGCGCGGGATGACCGCCGGTCTGGTGACGTTGCGCTCCCGCTGGGCCCGTTGGCTGGCCTGGCTGGTGCCGGTGATCGGGCTGGTGGTGCTCGCCACGGCGGCGCACCTGGCGACGGGCACGGCCGCGGAGTTCCGCGGCGGGCTGCTGATCGTCGTCGCGCTGGCCGCGGTGCTGGTGATTGCGCCGGTCGCGCTCGACCAGACCGGGCCCGTCGCCCGCATGCTGTCGATGGGTCCACTCGTGGGCCTCGGGGCGATCTCCTACGGCGTGTACCTGTGGCACTGGCCGATCTTCCTGGTGCTCAACGGCGAACGCACCGGTTCGGAGGGGTGGAAGCTGTTCGCGCTGCGGTGCGCGGCGACCGTCGCCGTCGCGGCCGTGTCGTGGTGGCTGATCGAGCAGCCGATCCGGGATTGGCGGCCGACGACGGTGCCGATGTTGCGGCTCGCGGCGGCAACCGCGGCGACGGCCGCGGTGGTAACGACGACCGTGCTGCCCGCCGGGGTGCCGTTCCCCAAGCCCGGCCCGGGGCCGCTGATCGATTCCGCGGCGCTGGTGGGCCCGGAGGTGCCCGTCGCGGTGACGCGTCCCGCGCGGCAGCGCGCCCCCGGCGACGTCCGCGTGGCGGTGTTCGGGGATTCGATCGCGTGGACGATGATGCGGTACCTGCCGGCGACGCCCGGGGTGGAGTTCGCCGACTTCACCACCATCGGCTGCGGCATCGCCCGCGGCGGGCCGTACACCTACGTCGGACAGGACCTGCCGCAGAAGCCGGAGTGCGACTCCTGGCCGGCGCGCTGGGCCCAGCGGATCGGCTACGAGAAGCCCGACGTGGTGCTGCTGATCGTCGGGCGCTGGGAGGTGGTCGACCGGATGAACGAGGGCCGGTGGACGCACATCGGGGAGCCGGGCTACGACGCGTATCTGCGCGGTGAGCTGACCCGTGCGCTGGACATCCTGGGCTCGACGGGCGCCCGCATCGTCGTCACGACCGAGCCCTACAACCGGCGGGCGGAGAAGGCCGACGGCAGCCTCTACCCCGAGGATCAGCCCAAGCGAGTCGACGCGTGGAATGCGTTGCTGCGCAGCGTCGTCGAGCCGCGGCGCAACGTCTCGGTGCTCGACCTGAACCGCAAGCTCAGCCCCAACGGCTACTACCAGACCAAGGTCGACGGCCTGCGGGTGCGCAGCGACGGCGTGCACCCCACGCCCGAAGCGGTCGAGTGGCTGACGCCGTGGCTGGTCGACGCGGTCAAGACCCGGTGATTTCGGCGTGCTCGGTCGCGCTCAGCGCGACCAGCCACGCCGAAATCGCAGGAACTCAGTGGCCGAGGCGGCCGCGGCCCAGGCGCAGCAGCAGCATCGCGAGGTTCTTGCCCTCGGAGCCGAGCACGCTGTAGCGCTCGATGACCTTCATCTCGCGGCTGTGCACCAGGCGGGTGCCGCCGGAGGCCATCCGGGCCTTGCCGATCATCTGCGAGACCTCGGTGCGTCGCTGGACGGCCTCGAGGATGGTCGCATCGAGACGGTCGATCTCCTGGCGCAGCTCATCAATGTCGGGTGTCTGCGCGGTGTCTGTCGTCATGTCGTCGTTCTCCGGATTCTCGTTGTGTGACTGGTCTGGTCTCATCCGGTATCGGGCCTCACACAAGAGACGAGCCCCGGATCCGGAAGCGGACCGCGGGGCTCTGGGGAAGCAGCTAGACCACGGGCACCGCTGGCCGGTACCCGTAGAAAAATCGCCGCTGCTGACAAAGCACCTGACGAGTGTGCCATCACCGGCCGTGCCAGCGCAAAGAGTGTCACCCCGCAGCGGTAGGTTTGGGACAGTATGTCGATCGTCAGCACTGAAACAGATGAGCTCCACTCGGACTTGTTCGATGGGCTCAACCCCCAGCAGCGTCAGGCCGTTCTCCACGAGGGCACGCCGTTGCTCATCGTCGCCGGAGCGGGCTCCGGCAAGACCGCCGTCCTCACCCGCCGCATCGCCTACCTGCTCGCCGCGCGCGAGGTCGGCGTCGGTCAGGTTCTCGCGATCACGTTCACCAACAAGGCCGCCGCGGAGATGCGCGAGCGAGTCGCGCAGCTGGTCGGTCCGCGGGCCCGCAACATGTGGGTCTCGACGTTCCACTCGACGTGCGTGCGGATCCTGCGCAACCAGGCCTCGCTGCTGCCGGGGTTGAACTCGAACTTCTCGATCTACGACGCCGACGACTCCCGCCGCCTGCTGCTGATGATCGGCAAAGACATGGGGCTCGACACCAAGAAGTTCTCCCCGCGGCTGCTGTCCAACGGGATCTCGAACCTGAAGAACGAGCTGATCGGTCCCGAGCAGGCCGCCGCCGAGGCGTCGGAGGCGGCCGAGGACCTGGCGCGCGTCATCGCCGAGGTGTACGGCGAATACCAGCGCCGGCTGCGTGCCGCGAACGCGCTCGATTTCGACGACCTGATCGGCGAGACGGTCGCCGTGTTGCAGGCCTTCCCCCAGATCGCGCAGTACTACCGGCGCCGGTTCCGGCACATCCTCGTCGACGAGTACCAGGACACCAATCACGCGCAGTACGTGCTGGTGCGCGAGTTGGTCGGGACGGAAACGGTCGATGGGCTGGCGCCCGCCGAGCTGTGCGTCGTCGGTGACGCCGACCAGTCGATCTATGCGTTCCGCGGCGCCACCATCCGCAACATCGAGGATTTCGAGCGCGACTACCCAAGCGCCACGACGATCCTGCTCGAGCAGAACTACCGCTCCACGCAGACCATCCTCAACGCGGCCAACGCCGTCATCGCCCGCAACGCCGGGCGACGGGAGAAGCGGCTGTGGACCGACGCCGGCGAGGGGGAGCTCATCGTCGGCTACGTCGCCGACAACGAGCACGACGAGGCGCGGTTCGTCGCACAGGAGATCGACGCGCTGGCCGACGGGGACGGCGAGTTCTCCTATAACGACGTCGCCGTCTTCTACCGCACCAACAACTCTTCGCGCGCTCTCGAAGAGGTGTTCATCCGGGCCGGGATTCCCTACAAGGTGGTCGGCGGCGTGCGCTTCTACGAGCGCCGGGAGATCCGCGACATCGTCGCCTACCTGCGGGTGCTGGACAATCCCGGTGACTCGGTGAGCATGCGCCGCATTCTCAACACCCCCCGCCGCGGTATCGGTGACCGCGCCGAGGCGTGCGTGGCGGTGTACGCCGAGAACACCGGCGCGAGCTTCAACGACGCGCTGGCGGCCGCGGCCGAGGGCCGGGTCCCGATGCTCAACACGCGCGCGGAGAAGGCGATCGCCGGGTTCGTCGCGATGCTCGACGAGTTGCGCGGCGGTCTCGACGGCGAACTGGGCGAGCTGGTCGAGTCGGTGCTGGACCGCACCGGCTACCGCGCCGAGCTCGAATCCTCCACCGACCCGCAGGATCTGGCCCGCCTCGACAACCTCAACGAATTGGTCAGCGTCGCACACGAATTCAGCATCGACCTGGCCAACGCGCGGGCCCTGGCCGAGGAGGACGGCGCCGAGCCGCAGGACGAGGACGTGCCGGACACCGGGGTGCTGGCGTCGTTCCTGGAGCGGGTGTCGTTGGTGGCCGATGCCGACGACATCCCCGAGCACGGCTCAGGGGTGGTGACGATGATGACGTTGCACACCGCCAAGGGCCTGGAGTTCCCGGTGGTGTTCGTGACCGGGTGGGAGGACGGCATGTTCCCGCACATGCGCGCCCTGGGCGATCCGGTCGAGCTGTCGGAGGAACGCCGGCTGGCCTACGTGGGCATCACGCGGGCCCGGCAGAGGCTGTACCTCAGCCGGGCGAAGGTGCGGTCCTCGTGGGGCCAGCCGATGCTCAACCCCGAATCCCGCTTCCTGCGGGAGATCCCGCAGGAACTGATCCACTGGCGCCGCGTCGAGCAGCCCGCGTCGGCGTTCTCCGCGCCGGTGAGCGGCGCCGGCCGGTTCGGCACTCCGCGCCCGTCCCCGGGCCGCTCCGCGGCCGGGAAGCGGCCGCTGCTCGTGCTCGAACCCGGTGACCGGGTCACCCACGACAAGTACGGGCTCGGTCGCGTGGAAGAGGTGTCGGGCATGGGGGAGTCGGCGATGTCGCTGATCGACTTCGGCAGTGCCGGGCGCGTCAAGCTCATGCACAATCACGCGCCGGTCAGCAAGCTCTAACCCGACCGTGCCCAGCGGCCGGTGTCGGGCAGCAGCGCCAACACGATCGACGCCAGCGGCAGCACCGGCATGGCGTAGACGAGGGTTGGCAGCGCGGCGCCGGCGATGAACAGGCCGGCGAAGATCAGCAGCGCCACCACCGCGCCGACGACGACCAGCAGCCGGCCCATCCGTCGCCGCAACAGCAGGGCGATCAGCCCGCCGATCGTGGCGGCGGCCGAGATCGCGGTGAGAAAGCCGATGGCCACGCAGAACAGCGGATCGGTGGCCGACCAGCCGGTGATGAGGTCGGTCGCGATCACCGCGGTCGCCCACCCCGACAGGATGCTGACGACAGCGGTCGCGATGGCCGTTCGCGGATGGCCGCGCGAGGACCGGGGCGGGCCGACGGCGACGGGCTGCGCGCGGGGCAGGTAGCCGGTCACGGGCTCGTCAGCGGCCGGGAACTCACCGGTCGGGTGACGCCGGATGATGGACGTCTGCGGCTCCGCAGGCGACTGCAGCGGCTGTGACCCCGCGGTCAGCGGCTGTGACCCCGTGTTCAGGGGCGCCCGGCGCAGAATCCGGGTGTCGTCGGAATCGGGTGAATCAGTGGGGTCGCTGGCCACTCAGCCAACGTAGCTGCCGGGGGTGAGCCCCCGCTTGGCCAGCCACGGCACCGGGTCGATGAAGTCGGTGCCGTTCAGGAGCACGGAGAAGTGCAGGTGCGGACCGGTGGAGTTGCCGCGGTTGCCGATCGTGGCGATCTGGTCGCCGGCCATCACGCGCTGGCCGACGCTGACCAGCCAGGTGTTGACGTGCCCGTACAGCGTGACCGTGCCGTCGGAATGCTTGACCTTGACCCAGGCGCCGTATCCGGCGGTGGGCCCGGCATCGGTGACCACGCCGTCCGCTGCGGCGTAGATCGGCGTGCCGATCGAGTTGGCGATGTCGATGCCTGCGTGCAGTACGCCCCAGCGGTAACCGAAGCCCGAGGTCCACACACCGCGGGTGGGCATCGCGTACTGCGGGCGGGCCAGCCGGGCCTCGCGGTCGGCGCGCTCCTGGGCGAACGCTGCGGCCTTGGTGATCTCCTCGGCGTGCACGGCCGAATTCGCGGCGGGTGCGACGGTGACGACCTGCATGCCGTCCACCGAGCCGGTGATGACGCTCGCGCCACCCGTCGTCGTCGTATCGGCGGCGAGCACTGTCGCCGTGGGCTGCTTCTGCGCGGCGTTGGTGACGGTGTAGGCACCGGCGGCGGTGGCGCCCACGGCCATCGCGGCCACCATCAGGCGGCCCTTGACGGGGACCTCTGTCTTGCGGTGCAGACCCTTGCGGCCCCGCATGTCGATGATGTCGGTCTTGGCCGTGCCGTCGCTGAGGTCGGTGTGGCTGTCGCGGTACGCGCGGGTGGACGACGCGCGCGCCTCGGTACGTGCCGCGCGGAACTCCGCGGGCACCAGGCGCAGCGGCTCCAGGTCGTCGGTGTCGAGCAGATCGTCGAGCTCAGGGGCGCGGATGACCTCGGTGTCCCGGTCGAAGGCGCCGTAGGGGAGATCGTCCAGATCGCTCAACTGACCGAATTCGTCGAACGGGATGATGTCGGTGACTTCGGTCAGACCAGGTGCCGCGAGGGCCTCGGAGATACGAGGCGAACGATGCTGAGGCAACCTGAAATGTCCTTAATCCGTCGTGAGCCGTCGTGACCAGACCGTTATCTAGACCACAGGACGTTAACCAAAATCCAATCCAAGTGGCAACCCGAGACTTTAGTGCACAGAAGATTGTGACCTGAATCACTATTCAGGCCGCGGTGAGATCCACCACATGACAGGTGGGCGGTGACAATCGTCAGCACTCGTGTCGATAAAGTTCCCCCGGAGCCCGTCGGGCACACATTTTTCCAGCCGCAGACAGACAGGGAAGTTCTGGGAGTCCATGGATCTCTTCGAGTACCAGGCGAAAGAACTGTTCGCCAAGCACAACGTTCCCACCACCCCCGGACGAGTGACCGACTCCGCGGAGGACGCCAAGACCATCGCCGAGGAAATCGGCAAGCCGGTCATGGTGAAAGCGCAGGTCAAGGTCGGGGGCCGCGGTAAAGCCGGTGGCGTGAAGTACGCCGCCACGCCCGACGACGCCTTCACCCACGCCCAGAACATCCTCGGTCTCGACATCAAGGGACACGTCGTCAAGAAGTTGCTGGTGGCCGAAGCCAGCGACATCGCCGAGGAGTACTACATCTCCTTCCTGCTCGACCGCGCCAATCGCACCTACCTCGCGATGTGCTCGGTCGAGGGCGGCATGGAGATCGAAGAGGTCGCCGCCACCAAGCCCGAGCGGCTGGCCCGCATCGCCGTCGACGCCACCAAGGGTGTCGACGAGGCGTTCGCCCGCGAGATCGCCGAGAAGGGCCACCTGCCCGCCGAGGTTCTCGATGCGGCCGCCGTGACGATCGCCAAGCTGTGGGAGGTCTTCGTCGGAGAGGACGCCACGCTGGTCGAGGTGAACCCGCTGGTGCGCACGCCCGACGATCAGATCCTGGCACTCGACGGCAAGGTCACCCTCGACGCCAACGCCGATTTCCGCCATCCCGAACATGCGGAGTTCGAGGACAAGGACGCGACGGATCCGCTCGAGCTCAAGGCCAAGGAGAACGACCTCAACTACGTCAAGCTCGACGGTCAGGTCGGCATCATCGGCAACGGCGCAGGTCTGGTGATGTCGACCCTCGACGTGGTCGCCTACGCCGGTGAGAAGCACGGTGGGGTGAAGCCCGCGAACTTCCTCGACATCGGCGGCGGCGCGTCGGCCGAGGTGATGGCCAACGGACTCGACGTGATCCTGAACGACAGCCAGGTCAAGAGCGTGTTCGTCAACGTGTTCGGCGGCATCACCGCCTGCGACGCGGTGGCCAACGGCATCGTCAAGGCGCTGCAGATCCTGGGCGACGAGGCCAACAAGCCGCTCGTCGTGCGGCTCGACGGCAACAACGTCGACGAGGGCCGGCGCATCCTCGCCGAGGCCAACCATCCGCTGGTCATCCAGGCGGACACCATGGACTCCGGCGCCGACAAGGCCGCCGAGCTGGCGAACAAGTAAGGGACACAACCAATGTCGATCTTTCTGAACAAAGATTCCAAGGTCATCGTCCAGGGCATCACCGGCGGCGAGGGCACCAAGCACACCAAGCTGATGCTCAAGGCGGGCACCCAGATCGTGGGTGGCGTGAACGCGCGCAAGGCCGGCACGACCGTCACCCATGAGGACAAGGACGGCAACGAGGTCGAGCTGCCGGTGTTCGGCAGCGTCGCCGAGGCGATGAAGGAGACCGGCGCCGACGTGTCGATCGCCTTTGTGCCGCCGGCCTTCTCGAAGGACGCGATCATCGAGGCGATCGACGCCGAGATCCCGCTGCTGGTGGTCATCACCGAGGGAATCCCGGTGCAGGACACCGCGTATGCGTGGGCCTACAACAAGGACAAGGGCGAGAAGACCCGCATCATCGGCCCCAACTGCCCGGGCATCATCACCCCCGGCGAGTCGCTGGTCGGCATCACGCCGAACAACATCACCGGCAAGGGCCCGATCGGTCTGGTGTCGAAGCTCGTGGTGGAACCGGGACGCGCCATCGCCGGCCCGGGCACCATCACNTCAGACGTGTGCTCTTCCGATCTCGCACATCGACGCGATCGAGGCGTTCGAATCCGATCCCGAGACCAAGGTCATCGTGATGATCGGCGAGATCGGCGGCGACGCCGAGGAGCGTGCGGCCGACTACATCAAGGCCAACGTGTCCAAGCCGGTCGTCGGGTACGTCGCGGGCTTCACCGCCCCCGAAGGCAAGACGATGGGCCACGCCGGCGCGATCGTGTCCGGATCGTCGGGCACCGCCGCCGCCAAGAAGGAGGCGCTCGAGGCCGCAGGCGTCAAGGTCGGCAAGACGCCGTCGGAGACCGCCACGCTGGCCCGGGAGATCTTCGAGAGCCTGTAGTTCACTTCGAGACTGCGGCCAGATCGCCTTTCCCACGGGATCGACGATCTGGCCGCAGTCTCGTCTGGGCCTGAGTACGTCAGCCGTAGTCGCGCAGTGTCATGACCACGCCGACACACGTGGCGATGGCGGCGGCGACATAGATCAGCGCCGACAGCCACGCGGTGTGCACCGAGGCGGCGACCCAGCAGGACAGGAACGCGGCCGCAAGCAGGCAGGCGCCGTAGAACACCGTTCGTCGAGGATGTTCACCACGCGCCATGGGCACCGAGTACCCGCTGCGCGGCCACCCCGTGCGACGAACTGGAACTTGTTCTATTAGCCTGACGAATTAACAGATGTCAGGAGGTTCGTCATGCCGGTTGACCCGCGCACTCCCGTTCTGGTCGGTGTCGGCCAATTCACCGAACGCATCGACGACCCGGACTACCGCGGCATGTCGGCCGTCGAGCTCGCGACCGAGGCCGCCCGGGCCGCGCTCGACGACACCGGAGCCGACGCCAATGCGCTCGCCGCCGCGGTCGACACGGTGTTCGGGCTCCGGCAGTTCGAGATCTCCGGGCCGATGCCCGCGACGCTGGGCAAGTCCAACAACTACCCGCGGTCGGTGATGAAGCGCCTCGGTGGCGACCCCGCCCGCGTGGTGCTCGAACCGGTCGGCGGGCAGGGCCCCCAGAAGCTGGTGACTGAGGCCGGCAACGCCATCGTCGCCGGCGAGGCCGACATCGTGATGATCATGGGTTCCGAGCCCGGCTCGACGGCCAAGTACTTCGCCGATCGCGACGACAAGCCGGACTTCACCGAGACCATCGAGGGCCAGCTCGAGGACCGCGGCCACCAGATCTTCTCCTACATCGACGAATACACCGTGCAGCACGGCCTCACCGGGGCTCCCGTGCAGTACGGTCTGCTCGACAACGCCCGCCGCGCACGACTCGGTCTCGGAGTCGACGAGTATCGCCACGCCATGGCAGAGCTGTTCGCGCCGATGTCGAAAGTGGCTGCCAAGAACCCGTTCTCGTCGTCCCCGGTGGAACGGTCGGTGCAGGAGATCGAGACCGTCACCGACGAGAACCGGATGATCTGTGACCCCTACCCCCGGTATCTGGTCGCTCGCGACACCGTGAACCAGGGCGCCGCGCTCGTGCTGATGTCGGCCGAGGCGGCGCGCAGGTACGGTGTGCCGCAAGAGAAGTGGGTCTTCGTCCACGGACACTCCGATCTCGCCGAGCAGGCGCTGCTCAGCCGGGTCGATCTCGGTGCCAGCCCTGCCGCCGTGCATGCGGCCCACGAGGCGTTGCGGGTGGCGGGCGTCGGCGTCGGCGACATCGCGACCTTCGATCTCTACAGCTGCTTCCCGTTCCCGGTGTTCGTGATCTGCGAGGCGCTCGGACTCTCCGGCGACGATCCCCGCGGGCTGACGCTGACCGGCGGTCTGCCGTACTTCGGCGGCCCCGGCAACAGCTACTCGGTGCACGGCATCGCCGAGACCGTCGTCCAGATGCGAGACCAGCCAGGGCGGTTCGGCTTCGTCGGGGCCAATGGCGGCATCATGAGCAAGTACTCGGTGGGCGTCTACTCGACCGAGCCCGTCCAGTGGCGGTCCTCGCGCAGTGCGGAGTTGACGGCGCAGGTGGCCGAATTGCCGACGGTGCCGGTGACGAAGCAACCCGCCGGCACGGGGGTCATCGAGACGTACTCGGTGCGCTATGACTGGCCGGTGCGCACCGGCATCATCGTCGGACGACTCGACGACGGATCCCGGTTCATGGCGACCACCGAGGACCGCGACCTCGTCGCGCTGATGTCCGACGGCGACCCGCTGGGCGCGAAGATCGTTGTCACGGCGACGGACAACGGCAATCGTGCGGTGTTGCGTTAGACGAGGGCCGCGCCCCGAAGGGCCCGGCGCACCAGATCAGACGAGTGCGCTCAGCTTGCCGGCGAGCCGCTCGACGTAGGCGGCGACGTCATCGGGGCTGCGGTCGGGCAACCCGAAGAGCACCTCGGTCACCCCGAGCTCGCGCCAGCGCGCCAGCTTGTCGGGGTCGGGTTTGAAGTCCAGCGCGACGATCTGCGGCGCGCCGTCGCGGCCGGCCGCCGCCCAGGTGTCCTGCAGCAGCTTGACCGGGGCGTCGATGTCGAAATCCCGGGGTGTGGTGATCCAGCCGTCGGCCGACTTCGCGATCCACCTGAAGTTCTTCTCGGTGCCGGCCGCACCGACGAGCACCGGGATGTGTGCCTGCACGGGCTTGGGCCACGCCCACGACGGACCGAACGAGACGAACTCACCGTCGTATTCGGCCTCTTCCTGCGTCCACAGCGCGCGCATGGCTTCCAGATACTCGCGCAACATCGTCCGTCGGCGGCCCGGCGGCACGTTGTGGTCGGTGAGTTCATCGGTGTTCCAACCGAATCCCACGCCCAGCGAGACGCGGCCGCCGGAAAGGTGGTCCAGCGTCGCGATCGACTTGGCCAGCGTGATCGGGTCGTGCTCGACCGGCAGCGCGACCGCGGTGGACAGCCGTACCCGCGACGTCACCGCCGCGGCGGTGCCGAGTGACACCCAGGGGTCCAGAGTGCGCATATAGCGGTCGTCGGGCAGGGTCTCGTCCCCGGTTGTCGGGTGCGCGGCCTGCCGCTTGATCGGGATGTGGGTGTGTTCGGGCACGTAGAACGTGGAGAAGCCGTGCTGGTCAGCCAGCGTGGCCGCCGCGGCCGGAGTGATTCCGCGATCGGAGGTGAACAGCACCAACCCAAAGTCCATACCGAGAATTAGAACGTGTTCCAATCTTCGTCCGCAAGGGGGGTGGCCTGCGTACCCCCGCGCCGTCCCCGCTGGTGAGTCGGGTAGCGCGCTACTCACGACCCGGCCGGCTCGTCGCGGAACAGTTCGAGGCATGGACGGATCGACGACGAGGCTGATGCGAATCCGCGAGTGGGTGCGCCGATACCTGCCGTGTGAAATCGCGGGAACCGTCGGCGAGTTCGGTGCCGCCGCGCTGGTCTACCTCGCCACGGATTCGCTGGGCGCCGCCGCGGTGGCCGCGTCCGTCGGTGCCTCTGGCGGCTACTACGCCGCGGCCTATCTGAGCGCGCTGCGCTGGAGCTACCGCGATCAGGCCCGTCGGCCGGCCCCCGCGCGCCTCGTGATGGCCGCCCTGCTCGCGCTGCGCAGCGTGGCGATCGAATTCGGGCCCGCCGAGGTGATCGACAGCATCGCCGTACGCCCGCTGGGCTTCTATCTCGGACCGGCCCTGTTCGGCAACGTCGTGGCCGGCTGGATCTTCGGCAAGCTCGTCTCCGACGTCGCGTTCTACACCTGTGCGGTGTTCAGCTACGAACGATTCAAAGTGCTTCTTGCACAACGTGTTCCAGATACCAAGGAGGGCAATCGTGAATCCGCGACGACGATCCCGGCTGCGTGAAGACCTGCGCGCCAACGCGGCACGCTGGGCGCAGCTGGCCAGAACGCACGGCACGCCCCTGCTGGTTCTCGAACCGCACCTGGTGGCGCGGCGGCTACGGCAGTTGCAGACCACGCTGACCGGGTTCGGGGTGCACTACGCCGTCAAGGCGCTGCCCCATCCGGTGGTGCTGTCGACGATCGCCATCTGCGGGGGCGGGTTCGACGTCGCCACGCGGGGGGAGGTGGACCTGCTGGGCCGCCTCGGGCTACCGATGCACCGCTGCATCCACACGAACCCGATCAAGAAGCCGGCCGACATCGACCACGCCTATGCCGCCGGGGTGCGCACCTTCGTGGTCGAGAACGCCGCCGAGGTGCAGAAGTTCCGGAAACGGCCCGCCGACATCGACGTGCTGGTTCGGTTGGCGTTCCGTAACCCCGCCGCGAAGTCCGATCTGTCGTCGAAGTTCGGTGTCGCGCCCGCGGAGGCGGAGCTGCTCGTCAAGCACGTGCTGGCGGCGGGTGTGCGGTTCGCCGGGTTCAGCTTTCACGTCGGTAGCCAGAGCAGCTCGGTCGAACCGTACCGCCGCGCCCTGCAGCACACGCTCGATCTCGCCGACCACGTCGAGGGCACCCTGGGGGTGCCGGCGCGCGTCCTCGACATCGGCGGCGGCTTCCCCGTGAGCTATCGCGAGGACGAGCCGCCCATCGGGGCGATCGGGGCGATCGTCGACGACGTGCTGGGGCGGCGTCGGGACGACTTCACGCTGCTGTGCGAGCCCGGCCGGTTCCTGGTGGCCGACTGCATGACCCTGCTGGCCAGCGTGGTGGGCACCGCGGAACGCGACGGGCAGGTCTGGCACTACCTCGACGACGGGCTGTACGGCAGCTACTCGAATGTCATGACCGAGGACGTCCACCCGCCCATCCTCGCGCTCGAGGAACTGCTGCGCGCCGAGGCGGCGCTGGACCCGGTGACCCTCGCCGGACCCACCTGCGACAGCGCCGACGTCATCGCGCGGAACTATCCGATGCCCGCCCTGGACATCGGCGACCTGGTCGTGAGCCCGATGATGGGCGCCTACACCGCGGTCACGGCGTCCCGGTTCAACGGCATCGAGGCCACCCCGATCGTCATGGGCTGAGTTCCGGTCACCGCGATCCATACCGATGACCGGGGCGCGGCCGGCCGGTTCGATGACGGACCATGACGACCGAACGCATCGCCGACAACATCTCGTTCGCCTACTGGGTGCCCAACGTCAGCGGCGGCCTGGTGACCAGCGATATCGAGCAGCGCACCGACTGGAACTACGAGTACAACGCCAAGCTGGCGCAGACCGCGGAGAACAACGGTTTCGAGTACGCGCTGTCCCAGGTGCGCTACGAAGCCAGCTACGGCGCCGAATACCAGCACGAGTCCACCAGCTTCAGCCTCGCCCTGCTGCTGGCGACACAGCGATTGAAGGTCATCGCGGCCGTCCATCCGGGGCTCTGGCAGCCCGCGGTGCTGGCCAAGCTCGGCGCCACCGCCGATCAGCTCTCCGGCGGCCGGTTCGCCGTCAACGTGGTCTCCGGCTGGTTCAAGGACGAGTTCACCCACCTGGGTGAGCCGTGGCTCGAACACGACGAGCGGTACCGCCGCAGTGCCGAATTCCTGCAGGTGCTGCGCAAGATCTGGACCGAGGACGACGTGGATTTCCGCGGCGACTTCTACCGCATCCACGACTTCACGCTCAAGCCGAAACCGGTCAACACCCCCGAGCGGCCCAACCCGGAGATCTTCCAGGGCGGGAACTCCACCGCCGCCCGGCGCAACGGCGGCCGCTACGCGGACTGGTACTTCTCCAACGGCAAGGACTTCGACGGTGTCACCGAACAGATCGTCGACGTCCGGGATCACGCCAGGGAGGTCGGCCGTGAGGTGAAGTTCGGCCTCAACGCCTTCATCATCGCCAGGGACACCGAGAAAGAGGCGAAAGAGGTCCTTCGCGAGATCATCGCGAAGGCGAACCGGCCCGCCGTCGAGGGTTTCGGAGCCGCCGTGCAGCAGGCCGGCAACGCGACCGCCGACAAGACGGGCATGTGGGCGGATTCGACCTTCGAAGATCTGGTGCAGTACAACGACGGATTCCGCACGAAACTGATCGGCACGCCCGAGCAGATCGCCGAACGCATCGCGGCCTATCGCAAACGTGGAGTCGACCTGATCCTGGGCGGATTCCTGCATTTCCAGGAGGAGATCGAGTACTTCGGCTCCCGGGTGTTGCCGCTGGTCCGTGACATCGAGGCCGCCGAACGGGATGCGATCGACCCGGCTGTGCTCGTGTCGGCCTAACCGCCTGCGCGGCTGCGCGGGCGTGACAGGTGCACCCCGGTGTGCGCTAGCGTGGTTCAACGAATCGCTCAGGCGGTCCGTCGGGATCGCAGTCGCCTGCGTCGACGTCGTCGATGCGGTGCCCGCACAGCACAGGAGAGGTCATGTCGTACCCCCAAGGCGCGCCCGGAGGCTCCGGATACCCGCCCGCCCAGCAGCCCACGACGCAGTTCTCCGCGCCGACACAGCAGTTCGCGAAGATCGGCGAGTCCGATCCGGCGGCCGGAGGACCGAGCAAGCTCCCCGGCTATCTGAGTGCCGCCGTCGCCGCGCTCGGACTGCTCGTCTACCTGTCGTATTTCGCGCCGCAGTTCACCGTGACCTCGTCGGACTTCCCGGGTCTCGGCGAGCTCAGCGGAAGCTCGGTCGGGTTGGGCTTCGCGGTCATCGCCGCCGTGGTGGCCGCCCTGTTCGCCGGTGTCGGCCTGCTGCCCCGGCAGCGGAACTACGTCGCCGTCGCCGCGGTGGCGTCGGTGCTCGGCTTCCTGCTCGTGATCTCCGAGGTCATCAACAAGCCCAGCGGCACGACCGTCGACTGGGGGCTGTACCTGCTGATCGCGTTCACGCTGCTGCAGGCCGCGGTCGCCGTGGTGGTGCTGCTGTTCGACTCCGGAGTGATCACCCCGCCGGTGCCGCGGCCCAAGTACGAGCAGCCCCAGTACGGCCAGTACCCCGGGTCGTACTACGGTCAGCACCCCGGTCAGCCGCAGCACGGCGGGCAGGGTGGCGGCCAGCAGCAGCGGCCGGGCTACCCGACGCCGTACGGCGGCTACCCGAGTGCCGGGCCCTCGACCGGCGGTTTCCCCGCCGCCTCGCCGTCTTCGGGTGGGCAGCCCGGCGCCCAGTCGGGTCCGCCGACCCCGCCCACCGGCTACCCGACCTACGGTCAGCCGCCGTCGAGCAACGCGCCGACGACACAGGTACCCACGCAACACCAGTCGTCGCCGACCACTTCGCCCGGCCAGTCGTCGTAATCTCAAGCCGCGCGTGCGCGACCGTCGCGCGCCCGAGCGTCTTGGAGGAGCGGCCCACCTGTGAACAGTCCCCCGCGCGCGGGTGGTGCGCCAGGACCAGCCGGTACACGCCAGGCGCGTGAACTGCTCCGGGTGGCGTTCGGGCCGTCACTGGTCGCGCTCGTCGTCATCGCCGCGGTGGTGCTGTCCCAGCTGCTGATCGCCAACAGCGACATGACCGGCGCGTCCGGCGCCATCGCCAGCATGTGGCTGGGCGTTCACCAGGTGCCGGTGTCCGTCGCGGGCAGCGCCCTGGGCGTGATGCCGCTGTTGCCGGTGATGGCGATGGTCTACGGCACGGCGCGGACCACCGCGGCCGCGGTGACGAGCACGTCCTGGTTCGTCACCCGCTGGGTGGTGGCCTCGGCGCTGGGCGGGCCGGTGCTGATCGCGGCGATCTGTCTGGCCTTCATCCACGACGCCGCGTCGGTGCTCACCGAGCTGCAGACCCCCGACGCGTCACGGGCGCTCGGCGGCGTGTTCATCGTGCACGCGATCGGCGCCGCGCTGGGCGTCGGATCGCGGGTGGGCCGGCGGCTGCTGCGCTCGACACCGTTGCCGGCGTGGCTTCCCGACGCCTTCCGTGCCGCGTGGGCCGGTGTGCTGGCCCTGCTGGCTCTGTCGGCCGCTGTCGTGTCCGGCTCGCTCATCGTGCACTGGTCGACGATGCACGACCTCTACTCCATCACCGATTCGATGTTCGGCCAGCTCAGTCTGACCGTGCTGTCGGTGCTCTACCTGCCCAACGTCGTGGTCGGCGCCGCGGCGGTGGCCGTCGGCTCGAGCGCGCACATCGGGCTGGCGACGTTCAGCGCGTTCACGGTACTGGGCGGCGACGTGCCGGCATTGCCGGTGCTCGCTGCCGTCCCGACGCCGCCGCTGGGTCCGGTGTGGGTGGCCCTGCTGATCGTGGCCGCCGTGGCCGGGGTCGCTCTGGGCCAGCAGTGTGCGCGCCACCCGCTGCCCCCGCTGCAGGCCCTGGCGAAGGTCCTGGTCGCGGCCCTCGTCGGCGCCGCGGCGATGGCGCTGCTGGGCTATGCGGGGGGCGGAGCGCTCGGCAACTTCGGCGACGTCAGCGTCGACCAGACCACGTTCGGGCCGGCGGTGTTCGTCTGGTTCGCGGGGATCGGTGCGCTGACGGTGGCGATGTCGGGCGGCTTCCAGCCGCGGGTGCGCCGGCCCGCGCCGGTGATCGAGGAGCCCGAACCCGAACCCGAACCCGAGTCGGAGCCGGTGGCCGAGGAGGCCGACCCCGAAACCGTTGAGATAGCGCCGGAGGCCGTCGTCACCGTCGACGAACCGGCACCGCCGGTCGCGGAGAGGAAGGCCCCCGAACCGATACCGGCCGACCTCGACGCCGAGGACCCCGAGGACCACTTCATGGCCGACGACGACATGCGTGGCGGCCGCGACGGCACCACCCACTAGGCTTCCTGCCGTGCAGCCAGAGGTCCGGGTTCCCCCGAGCGCGCCGGCGCGGCTCGTGGTGCTCGCCTCGGGCACGGGCTCGCTGCTCGCCTCGCTGCTGAAGGCCGCGGTCGGCGACTACCCGGCCCGCGTGGTGGCTGTCGGCACCGACCGCGACTGTGCCGCGCTGGAGATCGCCGAGGCGGCGTCGGTGCCCACCTTCACCGTGCCGCTGCGCGCGTATCCGGACCGGGCCGCGTGGGACGCCGCGATCACCGAGGCCACCGCCGAGCACACCCCGGACCTGGTGGTGTCGGCGGGCTTCATGAAAATCTTTGGACCGGAATTTCTTTCGCGCTTCCCCGGGCGGGTGGTCAACACCCATCCCGCGCTGCTGCCCGCGTTTCCCGGCGCACACGCTGTCGCCGACGCCCTGGCCTACGGTGTGCGCGTCACCGGGTGCACCGTGCACCTGGTCGACGCGGGAACCGACACCGGCCCGATCGTCGCGCAGCAGGCCGTGCCCGTGCTCGACGGCGACGACGAGGCGACGCTGCACGAACGCATCAAGGTAATCGAACGAGAACTTCTGGTGGATGTCCTGGCGGCGCTGGCCACCCGCGGCGTCACCTGGACGGGACGAAAGGCGACCATAGGATGACCGACGACGACGGCAGGCGGCGCATCCGTCGCGCCCTGATCAGCGTGTACGACAAGACCGGCCTGGTGCCGCTGGCGCAGGGCCTGCACGAGGCCGGGGTCAGCATCGTGTCCACCGGTTCGACGGCGAAAACCATTGCCGGTGCCGGTGTTCCGGTCACGCCGGTGGAGGAGGTCACCGGGTTCCCGGAGGTGCTCGACGGCCGGGTCAAGACCCTGCACCCGCGGGTGCACGCCGGGCTGCTGGCCGATCAGCGCAAGCCCGAGCATGTCTCGGCGCTCGCCGATCTCGGGGTCGAACCCTTCGAACTCGTTGTGGTGAACCTCTACCCGTTCACCCAGACCGTGAACTCCGGCGCCGGGGTCGACGAGTGCGTGGAGCAGATCGACATCGGTGGTCCGTCGATGGTGCGGGCTGCGGCGAAGAACCATCCGAGCGTCGCGGTGGTCGTCGAACCGCTCGGCTACGATGGCGTGCTGGCCGCGGTGCGCGCCGGCGGTTTCACCCTCACCGAGCGGAAGAAGCTGGCGGCGTTGGCTTTCCGGCACACCGCCGAGTACGACGTGGCAGTGGCGTCGTGGATGGAGTCCGTGCTGGCCCCCGAGGAGGGCGGCTCGGCCGCACTGGCGCCGTGGTTCGGCGCGACGTTCCGCCGCACGGCGGAGCTCCGGTACGGCGAGAACCCGCACCAGCAGGCGGCGCTCTACAGCGATGACGGTGGCTGGCCGGGGCTGGCGCAGGCCGAACAGCTGCACGGCAAGGAGATGTCCTACAACAACTACACGGACGCGGATGCGGCGTGGCGCGCCGCGTTCGACCACGAGGACATCTGCGTGGCGATCATCAAGCACGCCAACCCGTGTGGCATCGCGGTGTCGTCGGTGTCGGTGGCTGATGCCCACCGCAAGGCCCACGAATGCGATCCGCTGTCGGCGTTCGGCGGCGTCATCGCCACCAACACCGAGGTCAGCGTCGAGATGGCCGAGACGGTGGCGGGCATCTTCACCGAGGTCATCGTCGCGCCCGCCTACGAGCCGGGCGCGGTCGAGGTGCTGCGGGGCAAGAAGAACATCCGCATCCTGGTGGCGTCCGAGCCGCAGCCCGGCGGCACCGAGTTCCGTCAGGTCAGCGGTGGCCTGCTGGTGCAGCAGCGCGACGCCGTGGACGCGCCGGGCGACGACCCCGCGAACTGGACACTGGCCACCGGCACGCCCGCCGACCCCGCCGTGCTGGCCGACCTGGTGTTCGCATGGCGCACCTGCCGGGCGGTCAAGTCCAACGCGATCGTCGTCGCCAAGGACGGCGCCACGGTCGGCGTCGGCATGGGTCAGGTCAACCGCGTCGATGCCGCGCGCTTGGCGGTCGAGCGCGCCGGGGATCGCACGCAGGGCGCCGTCGCGGCGTCCGACGCGTTCTTCCCGTTCCCCGACGGGCTCGAGACGCTGATGCGGGCCGGCGTGACGGCCGTGGTGCATCCCGGTGGTTCGGTGCGCGACGACGAGGTGACTGCGGCCGCGGCCGAGGCCGGGGTGACGCTGTACCTGACCGGGGCGCGTCACTTCGCGCACTAGGCGGGCCGACGTCGGCGGCGAGCGTGCGCAAAATGCCAGCGTGGCGCGGTGTGTTGCGGACAGACACGCCCGCTCGCGCAGAACAGTCGTAGCGTGGAGTGGTGACATCACCTAACGACCTTCCCCGTACCGTCGGTGAGCTGCGCGCCTCCGGGCATCGCGAGCGCAGCGTCAAGGCCGAGATCCGGGAGAACCTGCTGGCGGCGTTGAGTTCGGGCGCGACGGCAGAGCAGATCTGGCCGGGCATCCTCGGCTTCGACGACACCGTCATCCCTCAGCTGGAACGCGCGCTGATCGCCGGCCACGACATCGTCCTGCTCGGCGAGCGCGGCCAGGGCAAGACCCGGTTGCTGCGCGCACTGAGCGGTCTTCTCGATGAATGGACCCCGGTGATCGCGGGCGCCGAACTCGGCGAGCACCCCTACAGTCCGATCACGCCGGAGTCGATCCGGCGGGCCGCCGACTCGGGTGAGGACCTGCCGATCAGCTGGCGCCACCGCAGCGAGCGCTACACCGAGAAGCTCGCCACGCCCGACACCAGCGTCGCCGACCTGGTGGGCGACATCGACCCGATCAAGGTCGCCGAGGGCCGCAGCCTCGGTGACCCCGAGACCATCGCCTACGGGCTGATCCCGCGGGCACACCGCGGCATCGTCGCCGTCAACGAGTTGCCCGACCTGGCCGAGCGCATCCAGGTCGCGATGCTCAACGTGATGGAGGAGCGCGACATCCAGGTCCGCGGCTACACACTGCGGCTGCCGCTCGACGTCCTCGTCGTCGCCAGCGCCAACCCCGAGGACTACACGAACCGCGGCCGCATCATCACCCCGCTCAAAGACCGGTTCGGCGCGGAGATCCGCACGCACTACCCGCTCGAACTCGACGCCGAGGTCGGCGTGATCTCCCAGGAGGCGCACCTGGCTGCCGAGGTCCCGCCCTACCTGCTGGCCATCCTGGCCCGGTTCGCGCGGGCGCTGCGCGAATCCACCGCTATCGACCAACGTTCCGGCGTCTCGGCCCGCTTCGCCATCGCCGCAGCCGAGACCGTCGCCGCGTCCGCGCGGCACCGCGCCGCGCTACTCGGCGAACAAGACCCGGTGGCGCGCGTCGTCGACCTCGGCACCGTGATCGACGTGCTGCGCGGCAAGCTGGAATTCGAGTCCGGCGAGGAGGGCCGCGAGCAGGCGGTGCTCGAACATCTGCTGCGGCGCGCGACGGCCGAGACGGCCCAGCGGCTGCTCGGCGGCATCGACGTCGGCCCGATCGTCACCGCGGTGGAGAACGGCTCGCCCGTGACGACGGGGGAGCGGGTGTCCGCCCGCGAGGTGCTCGCCGCGCTGCCCGAGGTGCCCGCGGTGGCCGAGATCCAGCGCCGCCTCGAGGCGTCCTCGGAAGGTCAGCGGGCCGCCGCGATCGAGCTGGCGCTCGAGGCGCTCTACCTGGCCAAGCGGATCGACAAGGTGTCCGGAGAGGGCGAAACCGTCTATGGCTAAACGACTATCGCGTTACTCGCGATACACCGGCGGGCCGGATCCGCTGGCGCCGCCGGTCGATCTGCGCGAGGCGCTGGAGGCCATCGGCCAGGACGTGATGGAGGGCACGTCGCCACGGCGAGCGCTGTCGGAGTTGTTGCGGCGCGGGTCGAAGACCATGCCGGGCGCGGACAAGCTGGCTGCCGAGGCCAACCGGCGGCGACGGGAGTTGCTGCAGAACAACAACCTCGACGGCACGCTCGCCGACATCAAGAAGCTGCTCGACGAGGCCGTGCTCGCCGAACGCAAGGAGCTGGCCCGCGCGCTCGACGATGACGCCAGATTCGGAGAGCTGCAACTGGATTCGCTGTCGCCGTCGCCGGCCAAAGCGGTGCAGGAGCTCTCCGAATACGAGTGGCGTTCGCCCGAGGCGCGCGAGAAGTACGACCAGATCAAGGATCTGCTCGGACGCGAGATGCTCGACCAGCGGTTCGCCGGCATGAAGGAGGCGCTGGAGAACGCCACCGACGAGGACCGTCAGCGTGTCAACGACATGCTCGACGACCTCAACGAGCTGCTCGACAAGCACGCCATGGGTGAAGACAGCCAGCAGGACTTCGAGAACTTCATGGCCAAGCACGGCGAGTTCTTCCCGGAGAACCCGCGCAACATCGACGAGCTGCTCGATTCTCTGGCCAAGCGGGCGGCCGCCGCGCAGCGCTTCCGCAACAGCCTCTCCGAGCAGCAGCGTGCCGAGCTGGACTCGCTGGCGCAGCAGGCGTTCGGTTCACCCTCGCTGATGAACGCGCTGAACCGGTTGGACGCCCACCTGCAGGCGGCCCGGCCGGGGGAGGACTGGGACGGTTCGCAACGGTTCTCCGGCGACGATCCGCTGGGCATGGGGCAGGGCGCGCAGGCGCTGGCCGACATCGCCGAGCTCGAGGAGCTCGCCGAGCAGCTCTCCCAGAGCTATTCGGGCGCCACGATGGACGATGTCGACCTCGACATGCTCGCCCGTCAGCTCGGCGACGAGGCCGCCGTGAACGCACGTACACTGGCCGACCTGGAACGCGCGCTGATGAATCAGGGTTTCCTGGACCGCGGCGCCGACGGGCAGTGGCGGCTGTCACCCAAGGCCATGCGGCAGCTCGGTCAGACCGCGCTACGCGATGTGGCGCAGCAACTCTCGGGTCGGCACGGCGAACGCGACACGCGGCGGGCCGGCGCGGCGGGGGAGCTCACCGGTGCGACGCGGCCCTGGCAGTTCGGCGACACCGAGCCGTGGAACGTCACCCGCACACTGACCAATGCGGTGCTGCGCGAAGCCGGTACGGGTACCCGCACGGGCAGCATCAGCCTCACCGTCGACGACGTGGAGATCTCCGAGACCGAGACCCGCACCCAGGCCGCGGTCGCGTTGCTGGTCGACACGTCGTTCTCGATGGTGATGGAGAACCGCTGGTTGCCGATGAAGCGCACCGCGCTGGCCCTCAACCACCTCGTCAGCACCCGGTTCCGGTCCGACGCGTTGCAGATCGTGGCGTTCGGCCGCTATGCGCGCACCGTGACCGCCGCCGAACTGACCGGTCTGGAAGGCGTCTACGAGCAGGGCACCAACTTGCACCACGCGCTGGCGCTGGCGAGCAGGCACCTGCGGCGGCACCCCAACGCGCAGCCGGTGGTCCTCGTCGTCACCGACGGTGAGCCGACCGCGCACCTCGAGGACTTCGACCGCAATGGAAGTCCTGCTGTGTTTTTCGATTACCCGCCGCACCCCCGCACGATCGCGCACACCGTGAAGGGTTTCGACGAGGTGGCGCGCCTCGGTGCGCAGGTGACGATCTTCCGGCTCGGCAGCGATCCGGGGCTCGCGCGGTTCATCGACCAGGTGGCCCGGCGGGTGGGCGGCCGTGTCGTGGTGCCCGATCTGGACGGTCTCGGCGCGGCGGTGGTCGGCGACTACCTGGGGTCGAAGCGACGCCGGTGACCGGATGGGCGCAGCTCAGGCGGTGGACTTGCGCTTCTTGCGCTTGACCGCGACGCTGCCCCACAGCGCGAAACCGGAGATCCGCACGCACGGCGCACCGGGTGACCCCTCGCCGTCGATGTTCTGGTCGAAGCTGCCCATCACCGCGATGCCGCGCAGATCGACGTTGACCTCCGGCGGCACCAGGATGGTCTGCCCGCCCATGATCGTGTAGCACCGGATCTCGACGTCGTGCGCGGTGAAGTCGGCGTACCGCAGGTCGATCACCCCGCCGCCCCACAGCGCGAAGGTGGTCAGCCGGTTCGGGACGTTCCAGCGGCCGCGGCGCTCGTAGCCGCTCAGGATCGCCAGCAGGGTGCTCGACGGCGCGGGCCGGCAGGTGCCGCCGCGACCGCGGGTGACCGCGCCCGGAAGGTCGGCCGACAGGCGGTCCAGCTCGTCGTAGGTCTGTGCCGCGTACGCCTTGGCCAGCCGGTTCTCGAATTCGGTCAGGCCGATCTTCCCGGTCGCTGCGGCATCGGTGAGCAGCTGCGCCACCTGGATACGGTCGGTGTCCGCAGCCCGCACCGACCTGCTCCGGGACGCAGGACTACTCATTGTGACCCTTTGCTGTTCGCGCATCCGCACATCGCCCACCAGGCTACGACGATCGTCGGCACATGCAAGCGCCTTGGCCAAACTGTGAGGTGTCAGCCGACCCAGCGCGGCGGACGCTTCTCCAGGAACGCGAGCATGCCCTCGCGGGCCTCGTCGGAGACGAACAGCGCGGCCGAACGCGCCGTCAGCTCGTCGGCCCGCCGGTCGAAGTCGGCCAGGATCGCCGCGGTGGTCAGCGCCTTCGATTCGGCCAGGCCCTGCGGAGAGCCCAGCGCGACAGCGGCGGCCAGGTCGGCCACCGCTGTGTCGACATCGTCGGCGGCGACGGTCACCAGCCCGATCTGCGCGGCGACGTCGGCGCCGAACTTCTCGCCGGTGAGGAAGTACCGCCCGGCGGCGCGCGCCGTCAGTTTCGGCAGCAGCGTCAGCGAGATGATCGACGGCGCCACCCCGATCCGAGCCTCGGTGAGCGCGAACGTGCTCGCCGGGCCCGCCACCACGATGTCGCACGCCCCGACCAAGCCGAACCCGCCGGCCCGCACGTGCCCGTCGATCGCGCCGATCACCGGCATCGGCGACTCGAGAAGGCGGCGCAGCAGCCGCGTCATCTCCCGGGCGCGGTCGACGGCGAGCTCGGACGGGTCGCGGCCCGCGGCCTCGCTGAGGTCGGCGCCGGCGCAGAACGTGCCGCCGGTGTGCCCGAGCACCACGACTCGCACGTTCGGGTCGGCGGTGGCCTGGTCGAGTCCGGCGTGCAGTTCCCCGACCAGGGCGGTGGACAGTGCGTTGCGGTTGTGCGGCGAGTCGAGGACCAGCCGCGCGACCGCACCGTCGCGCGAGTAGGCAATGAGTGGCATCAGTAGGACCGGGGCAGCCCGAGGGACGTCTGGGCGATGAAGTTGAGCACCATCTCGCGGCTGACGGGAGCGATGCGGGCCAGCCGCGACGCCACCAGCACCGACGCGATGCCGTACTCCTTGGTCAGCCCGTTGCCGCCGAAGCACTGCACGGCCTGGTCGACGGCGCGCACCGACGCCTCGCCCGCGGCGTACTTGGCCATGTTCGCCGCCTCGGCGGCACCCACGTCGTCGCCGGAGTCGTACAGGCCGGCGGCCTTCTGCATCATCAACTTCGCCAGCTCGATCTCGATATGGTTCTGCGCCAACGGATGCGACAGGCCCTGGTGCGCGCCGATCGGCGTCTTCCACACCTGCCGGGTCTTGACGTAGTCGACCGCCTTGTCGATCGCGAAGCGGCCCATGCCGACCGCGCTGGCGGCGCCCATGATCCGCTCGGGGTTCAACCCGGCGAACAGCTGGGCGATCGCCGCGTCCTCGGACCCGACCAGCGCGTCGGCGGGCAGCCGGACCTCGTCGAGGAACACCTGGAATTGGAACTCGGGGCTGACGATCTCCATCGGGATCTTGGTGTACGTGAACCCCGGGGTGTCGGTCGGCACCACGAACAGCGCCGGCTTCAGGTTGCCGGTCTTGTGGTCGGCCGTGCGGCCGACGACGAGCACCGCCTGGGCCTGGTCGACGCCGGAGATGTACACCTTCTGGCCGGACAGGATCCAGTCGCTGCCGTCGCGGCGCGCGGTGGTGGTGATGCGGTGGGAGTTGGAGCCGGCGTCGGGTTCGGTGATCGCGAACGCCATCGTGATCGTCCCGTCGGCGATGCCGGGAAGCCAGCGCTTCTTCTGGTCCTCGGTGCCGTACTTGGCGATGATCGTGCCGTTGATCGCGGGGGACACCACCATCATCAGCAGCGCCGACCCCGCCGCGGCCATCTCCTCCATGACCAGGCTGAGCTCGTACATGCCGGCGCCCCCACCGCCGTACTCCTCGGGCAGGTTCACCCCGATGAAGCCGAGCCGGCCCGCCTCGGCCCACAGCTCGTCGGTGTGCTGCCCGGCGCGTGCCTTCTCCAGGTAGTAGTCCTGCCCGTAGTTCGCGGCCATCGCCGCGACCGCCTTGCGCAGGGCCTGCTGTTCCTCGGTCTCGATGAATCCGGTCATGGAGCCTCTCCTGAATCGACGCGCGCCAGCACGGCGCCTACTTCCACCTGCGTTCCAGCGGTGACGTTGAGTTCGGCCAGCACCCCGTCGGCGGGCGCGGCGATGGTGTGTTCCATCTTCATCGCCTCGAGCCAGACCAGCGGCTGCCCCGCGGTGACCGTGTCGCCGACGGCGGCGCCGATCCGCAGCACCGAGCCGGGCATCGGGGCCAGCAGGGAGCCGTGCGCGACGGCGTCGGCGGGATCCGGGTACCTCGGCAGCGCGACCAGATGCACCGAGGAGCCCGGTGAGTCGACGAACACGTCGTCTCCGTATCGGGCGACGTGAAACGGCCGGTCGACCGCACCCACGGTCAGCACCACCTGCTCGGGTGTCGCCGACACCAGCGCGATGTCGTCGTGACCGGTGATCCGCACACCATCGCGGGTGAAGCGGTAGATCACCTCGCGGGTCTGGCCGTCGTCGTCGGCGTAGCTCTTGGCCTGCCCGGCCGACGCGAGATTGCGCCAGCCGCTGGGCACTCCGGCGAAAACTGTTGCGGTGGATCGGTTGTGCGCCGCATCGGCCAGTGCGGCCGCGACGGCCGACAGGCGCACCGTCGCGGCGTCGGTGACGGGCGCGGCGAGCGCGTCCAGCCCGTGGGTGTCGAAGAACGCCGTGTCGGTGGCGCCGGCGAGGAACGCCGGGTGGCGCAGCACATTGACCAGCAGGTCGCGGTTGGTGCGCACGCCGTGCAGCCGGGTGCGGGTCAGCGCGTCGGCCAGCAGCGCCGCCGCCTGGGCGCGGGTCGGCGCCCAGGAGATCACCTTGGCGATCATCGGGTCGTAGAACACCGAGATCACCGAGCCGTCGACGACCCCGGAATCCAGGCGCACCCCGACCCGGCCGGTCGAGCCGAACTGCGTGCTCGCCGTCGGGACGTCGAAGCGGTGCACGGTGCCCGCCTGCGGCTGCCAGTTCTTGGCGGGATCCTCGGCGTAGAGCCGCGCCTCGACCGACGCGCCGGTCGACACCGGCGGCTCCGGATCCAGTGGGGCGCCGTCGGCGACCGCCACCTGCAGTTCGACCAGGTCCAGACCCGAGGTGAGTTCGGTGACCGGATGCTCGACCTGCAGCCGGGTGTTCATCTCCAGGAAGAAGAACGCTCCCTCGTCATCAGCCATGAACTCGACCGTGCCCGCACCGGTGTAGCCGATCGCGGTGGCTGCCAGCCGCGCCGCTTCGAAGAGCTTGTCCCGCATGCCCGGAGTCCGCTCCACCAGGGGCGAGGGCGCCTCTTCGATGATCTTCTGGTGGCGGCGCTGGATCGAGCACTCCCGCTCGCCGACCGCCCAGACGGTGCCGTGCGCGTCGGCCATCACCTGTACCTCGACGTGATGGCCGGCGTCGAGGTAGCGCTCGCAGAACACCGTCGGGTCACCGAACGCCGACTGCGCCTCCCGCTGGGCGGCCTCGACCTGGGCGGGCAGGTCGGCGAGATCGCGCACGACGCGCATACCGCGGCCACCACCGCCCGCCGACGCCTTGATCAGCACCGGCAGCATGTCGGCAGTCACCGTGTCGGGGTCGAGCTCGTCGAGCACCGGTACGCCGGCGGCGGCCATCATCTTCTTGGCCTCGATCTTCGACCCCATGGCCGCGACCGCCGCGACCGGCGGGCCGATCCACGTCAGACCGGCGTCGATCACCGCGGCCGCGAAATCCGCGTTCTCCGAGAGGAATCCGTAGCCGGGATGGATGGCGTCGGCCCCGGCGACCTGCGCGGCCGCGATCAGCTGGCCGGCATCGAGATAGCCGCGGGTGCCTTCGAGTCGGACCCGGGCGTCGGCCTCGGCGACGTGCGGCGCAGTGGCGTCGGGATCGGTGTACACCGCGACGGTGCCGATCCCGAGGCGTCGGCAGGTGGCGAAGACGCGCCGCGCGATCTCCCCGCGGTTGGCGACCAGGACTCGGGTGATCATCGTGTTCCTCCCACGGCGATTTCGGCGTGCAGGGTTGCGCTCACCGCGACTCGCCACGCCGAAATCGCAACCATAGGGGCCCTCACATCCGGAAGACGCCGAAGTTCGACGTCCCCTCGACCGGACCGTTCGCGATGGCGGACAGGCACATTCCCAGCACGGTGCGGGTGTCTCGGGGATCGATGACACCGTCGTCGTAGAGCCGTCCGGACAGGAACATCGGCAGCGACTCGGCGTCGATCTGCGCTTCGACCGCGGCCCGCAGCGCGGCATCAGCGGCCTCGTCCACCTGCTGCCCGCGCGCCTCGGCGGCGGCCCGGCTGACGATCGACAGCACACCCGCCAACTGGGTGCCGCCCATGACCGCGGACTTGGCACTCGGCCAGGCGAACAGGAACCGGGGATCGTAGGCGCGCCCACACATGCCGTAGTGCCCCGCACCGTAGGACGCTCCGATGAGCAGGCTCAGGTGCGGGACGGTGGAGTTCGAGACGGCGTTGATCATCATCGAGCCGTGCTTGATCATGCCGCCTTCCTCGTAGTCCTTGCCCACCATGTAGCCGGTGGTGTTGTGCAGGAACAACAGTGGCATGTCGGAGCGGTTGGCGAGCTGGATGAACTGGGTGGCCTTCTGCGACTCCTCGGAGAACAGCACACCCCGGGCGTTGGCCAGGATGCCGAGCGGATACCCGTGCAGCGTCGCCCATCCGGTCACCAGCGAGCCGCCGTAGAGCGGCTTGAACTCGTCGAACTCCGAGCCGTCGACGATGCGCGCGATCACGTCGCGCGGGTCGAACGGGATGCGCAGATCCGGCGGCACGATGCCGAGCAGTTCTTCGTCGTCGAACAGCGGCGCGGTGAACGGCTTCGGGGCCGGGCCCTGCTTGCGCCAGTTCAGCCGTGCGACGATGCGGCGGCCGATGCGCATCGCGTCGAGTTCGTCGATGGCAAAGTAGTCCGCCAGACCCGATGTGCGGGCGTGCATCTCGGCCCCGCCGAGTGACTCGTCGTCGGACTCCTCCCCGGTGGCCATCTTGACCAGCGGCGGCCCGGCGAGGAACACCTTCGAGCGCTCCTTGATCATCACGACGTGGTCGGACATCCCGGGGATGTAGGCCCCGCCGGCCGTGGAGTTGCCGAACACCAGCGCGATGGTCGGGATGCCTGCGGCCGACAGTCGGGTGAGGTCGCGGAACATCTGTCCGCCCGGGATGAAGATCTCCTTCTGGGTGGGCAGGTCCGCGCCGCCCGACTCGACGAGGGAGATCACCGGCAGCCGGTTCTGCAGTGCGATCTGGTTGGCGCGCAGGATCTTCCGCAGCGTCCACGGGTTGCTGGTGCCGCCCTTGACGGTGGGATCGTTGGCGACGATCAGGCATTCGACGCCGCTGACGGCGCCGATGCCCACGACGACGCTCGCACCCACCGTGAAATCGGTGCCCCACGCGGCGAGCGGGCTGAGCTCCAGGAACGGCGAGTCGGGATCGACCAGGGCCTCGATGCGTTCGCGGGCGGTCATCTTGCCGCGGGCATGGTGACGGCTGACGTACTTCTCCCCGCCGCCGGCCAGTGCCTTGGCGTGTTCGGCCTCGAGTTCGGCGAGTTTGGCCGACATCGCCTCGGCCGCCTCGCGATAGGCGGGTGACCGGGTGTCGATCGCTGACGTCATGCCTGGAAGCCCAGCGTCTTGGCGGCCAGCCCGGTCAGGATCTCGGTGGTGCCGCCGCCGATGCCCAGGATGCGCATGTCGCGGTACTGCCGCTCGATCTCGGACTCGGCCATGTACCCCATGCCGCCAAACAGCTGCACCGCCTGATTGGCCACCCATTCGCCGGCCTCGACCGCGGTGTTCTTGGCGAAGCACACCTCGGTGATCAGATTGGTCTCGCCCGCGAGCTGTCGTTCGACGACGCTGCGGGTGTAGACGCGGGCCACGTCGATGCGGCGCGCCATCTCGGCGAGCGTGTTCTGCACCGACTGGCGCGCGATCAGCGGCTTGCCGAAGGTCTCGCGGTTGCGGCACCAGTCGACGGTCAGGTCCAGGCAGCGTTGCGCGCTCGAATACGCCTGCGCGGCAAGGCCGACCCGCTCGGAGACGAACGCCGCCGCGATCTGAAGGAAACCGGTGTTCTCGGGGCCGACGAGGTTGGCCACAGGCACCCGGACGTCGGTGTAGGACAGCTCGGCGGTGTCCGACGACCGCCAGCCCATCTTGTCGAGCTTGCGGCTGACCTCGAAACCGGGGGTGCCTTTGTCCACGACGATCAGCGAGACACCGGCCGCGCCCGGTCCGCCGGTGCGCGCCGCGGTGACGACGTAGTCGGCCCGTACGCCCGAGGTGATGTAGGTCTTGGCGCCGTTGAGCACATAGTCGTCACCGTCTCGGAGAGCCCGGGTGGTGAGGTGTCCGACGTCGGAGCCGCCGCCGGGTTCGGTGATCGCCAGCGAGCCGATCTTCTCGCCGCGCAGAGTGGGACGCACGTACTGGTCGATCAGCCGCTCGTCACCGGAGGCGATCATGTGCGGCACCGCGATGCCGCAGGTGAACAGCGACGCGAACACGCCGCCGGGCGCGCCCGACTGGTGCATCTCCTCGCAGATGACCACCGCGTCGGCGCCGTCGCCGCCCTCACCGCCGGCCGCCTCGGGGAAGCCGGCGCCGAGCAGGCCCGCCGCGGCGGCTTTGCGGTGCAGGTCGCGGGGGAGTTCGCCGACGCGCTCCCACTCCTCGACGTGGGGCAGCACCTCGCGTTCGGCGAAGGCGCGCACGGTCTTTCGCAGATCCTCCCGCTCCGGGGTGGTCCAGATGTTCACGGCAGCAACTCCTCGGGGATGTCGATCCTTCGGCTGCGCAGCCATTCGCCCAGCCCTTTGGCCTGCGGGTCGAAGCGCGCCTGATAGGCGACGCCCTGACCCAGGATGTCCTCGATGACGAAGTTGACGGCGCGCAGGTTGGGCAGCAGATGCCGGGTCACCGGCAGCTCGGCCGCCTCGGGTAGCAGCTCACGCAACCGGTCGACGGTCAGCGCCTGCGCCAGCCAGCGCCACTCGTCGTCGGTGCGCACCCACACCCCGACGTTCGCGCTGCCGCCCTTGTCCCCGCTGCGGGCCCCGGCGATGGTGCCGAGGGGGACGCGTCGGGTCGGGCCGAACGTGCCGGGCTCCGGCAGTGCGGCGTCGGGGAGCGGCTCGAGCTGCAGGGTCTCTGCCGCCGGCGCGATGTCGACCCTGGTGCCGTCGGCGTGCACGGCGACGTGGGGCACCTGCTCGGTGGGCACGTAGCCCGCGGTGAAGACTCCGTAGACCTGCCCGTCGCCGGGCGGCGCCGTGCTGGTGAAGCCGGGGTAGCTGGCGAGGGCCAGTTCGACTGCGGCCGAGGAGAACTGGCGGCCGACGGTGGCGGCGTCGGCGTCGCGGGCGACACACCGCAACAGCGCGCTGGCGGTCTGCTCGGTGTCGGCGTCGGGGTGGTCGGTGCGGGCCAGGGACCACTGCAGCTCCGCGGGTCGCTTTGTGAGGCTGTCCTCGAGCTGGCGGCGCACCAGCGCGGCCTTGGCGTCGATGTCGAGCCCGGTCAGCACGAACGTCATCTCGTTGCGGAACCCGCCGAGGCTGTTGAGGCTGACCTTGAGGGTGGGCGGCGGCGGCTCGCCGGTGACGCCGGCGATGCGGACTCGGTCCGGTCCGTCCTCGGACAGCTCGATGCTGTCGACACGCAGCGTGGCGTCGGGGTTGGCGTAGCGGGCGCCGCCGATCTCGTAGAGCAGTTGCGCGGTGACGGTGCCGATCGTGACGGCGCCACCGGTGCCGGGATGTTTGGTGATGACCGAGGAGCCGTCGGCGTGGATCTCCGCGATCGGGAAGCCCGGGCGGGTCATGTCGGCGATCTCGCCGAAGAAGGAGTAGTTGCCGCCGGTGGCCTGGGTGCCGCATTCGATGACGTGCCCGGCGGCGACGGCCCCGGCGATGCGGTTGTGGTCGGTGCGGCTCCATCCGAAGTGCGCCGCGGCAGGCCCGACGATGACCGATGCGTCGGTCACCCGGCCGGTCACCACGACATCGGCACCCGCGCCGAGGCAGTCCACGATGCCCCACGCACCCAGGTAGGCGTTGGCGGTCAGCGGCCGGCCCAGACCCAGCTCGTCGGCCCGCGGAAGAAGGTCGTCGCCCTCGACGTGCGCGACCGACACGGACAGACCCAGCCGGTCGGCCAGCGCACGCACGTCCCGGGCGAGGCCCGCCGGGTTGAGGCCGCCGGCATTCGCGACGATGCGCACCCCGCGCTCCTGGGCGATGCCGAGGCATTCCTCGAGTTGGCGCAGGAAGGTCTTGGCGTAGCCGCGGTCGGGGTTCTTCATGCGGTCGCGGCCGAGGATGAGCATCGTCAATTCGGCGAGATAGTCGCCGGTCAGGAAGTCGAGCTCACCACCGGTGAGCATCTCGCGCATCGCTGACAGCCGGTCGCCGTAGAAGCCGGAACAGTTGCCGATCCGCACCGGCACGCGATCCGACACCGTCGTCACGCACTCTCCCGTCGTCGAGCCCGACCTGGTCGACCAACCAGCTTGACCAACCAACCGGTAGGTTAGCGGGTACCGGCGGTAGCACGTCAACCCCTCACCGGTCTCGAGTGTGTCGCGTCCCCGGCGCTGCCGGCGGAGTTTGGAGCCCGTCCAGCTCACCGGCTATCCTGGTGACCAATTGCCAGGGTCCGGCAGGTCCGCCGCCCGCAGGCAGTGTCCCGGACACCCCGATAGATGGAGAGCTCGATCATGGCTGTGCCGAAGCGCAGGATGTCGCGCGCGAACACCCGTAGCCGGCGCGCGCAGTGGAAAGCCACCCGCACCGAACTCGTCGGCGTCACCGTCGCAGGTCAGCAGCACAAGGTGCCGCGGCGGCTGCTCAAGGCCGCCCGCCTCGGCCTGATCGATCTCGACCGCCGCTAACCGCGACGCCGAGTAGCGAAAACGCTCAGGTTCAACGCGGCGCGCCTCTCAGCACTCTCTCAGACACGGGGTTGAGACTGTGGCGGTGCGGATACTTGTCGTCGATGACGATCGCGCGGTGCGCGAATCCCTGCGCCGCTCCCTGTCCTTCAACGGATATTCGGTCGAACTGGCACAGGACGGCCGCGAGGCACTCGATCGGATAGCCAGCGACCGCCCCGACGCGGTTGTCCTCGATGTGATGATGCCGCGCCTCGACGGGCTCGAGGTGTGCCGTCAGCTACGCAGTACGGGCGATGACCTCCCGATCCTGGTGCTGACCGCCCGTGACTCGGTGTCCGAACGGGTCGCCGGGCTGGACGCCGGCGCCGACGATTACCTCCCCAAGCCGTTCGCGCTCGAGGAGTTACTGGCGCGCATGCGCGCGTTGTTGCGCCGCACCAGCCCCGAGGACTCGAGCGAGTCGGCCGCGATGACTTTCGCCGACCTGTCCCTCGACCCCGTCACCCGTGAGGTAACCCGTGGCGACCGGTCGATCAGTCTCACTCGCACCGAGTTCGCCCTTCTGGAGATGCTGATCGCCAACCCCCGCCGGGTGCTGACGCGCAGCCGCATCCTCGAAGAGGTATGGGGCTTCGACTTCCCGACCTCGGGTAACGCGCTCGAGGTCTATGTCGGCTACCTGCGGCGCAAGACCGAGGCCGAGGGGGAGCCGCGGCTCATCCACACCGTGCGCGGTGTGGGGTACGTGCTGCGCGAGACCCCGCCCTGATGCAGCCGCACCCGGATGCCGCGTGGCCGGGTCAGCCGCCACCCGTGCCGCAGTCGGCAGGGAGCTCGGTGTCGCTGCGATGGCGGGTGATGCTGCTCGCGATGTCGATGGTGCTGATGGCCGTCGTCCTGATGGGCGTGGCCGTCTACGCGGTGGTTTCTCGGGCGCTCTACGACGACATCGACACCCAGCTGATGAAGCGCGCGCAGCTGCTCATGGACAGCGGGGCGTTGGAGATCGATCCGGGCAAGGCCATCGAGGGAACGGCCTACTCGGACATGAACGCGATGCTGGTGATCCCCGATCGCGCCGGCTACCAGACCCCGGACAGGATCCCGCTCGGCGCCCCCGAGAAGGACGTGATCGCCGGCAATCTCGCGATGTCGCGGCGCACCGTCAGCCATCAGCGCGTGCTGGCGCTGCACTTCACGAACGGATCCTCGCTGCTGCTCTCGAAGAGCCTGGGCCCGACCGGGGAAGTGCTGAAACGCACCAGCAATGTCCTCCTCGTGGTCGGTGGCATCGGGGTGGCGATCGCCGCGATCGCCGGCGGGATGGTGGCCAGCGCCGGGCTACGCCCAGTCGGCCGGCTCACCCAGGCAGCCGAACGTGTCGCACGCACCGACGACCTCAGACCGATACCGGTGGTCGGGCACGACGAACTCGCCCGGCTCACCGAGGCTTTCAACATGATGCTGCGGGCCCTGGCCGAATCACGCGAGCGCCAGGCCCGATTGGTGACCGACGCCGGTCACGAACTCCGCACCCCGCTGACGTCGCTGCGCACCAACGTCGAACTGCTGATGGCCTCGATGAAGCCCGGCGCCCCCCGTATCCCGGAAGAGGAGATGGCCGACCTGCAGGCCGACGTGGTGGGGCAGATCGAGGAATTGTCCACTCTCGTCGGCGATCTCGTCGACCTGACCCGCGAGGACGCCGGCCGGGTGGTGCACGAGACGGTGGAGATGGCCGAGATCATCGACCGGTCGCTCGAGCGGGTTCGTCGGCGGCGCAACGACATCGAGTTCGACGTGTCGATCACGCCCTGGCAGGTGTACGGCGACGCCGGGGGGCTGGGCCGCGCGGTGCTCAACCTGCTCGACAACGCAGCCAAGTGGAGTCCCACCGGCGGGCGGGTCGGTGTGCGCCTCGCGCAGATCGACCCCGGACATGCCGCGCTCGTCGTCTCGGACATGGGACCCGGAATCCCGCCGCACGAACGCGATCTCGTGTTCGAACGGTTCTACCGGTCGGACACGGCGCGGGCGATGCCGGGCTCGGGCCTGGGCTTGGCGATCGTCGCGCAGGTGATCTCCAAGCACGGCGGCACGCTGGCGGTGACCGACACCGCTCCGGGCGGCCAGCCGCCGGGCACGTCGATGCACGTGGTGCTGCCCGGACGCCCGTCGGTGCCGAGCGCTGACGCGACACGCGGGGACCGATCCTCGCGGTGACGCGTGCCGCCAGCGACGATGGGAGATAGATGACCGGGCGGAGTTCTGTGCGTGTACCGATCGATCTCTCAGAGCATTCTCAGCGCGTCTGGGCACTGTAGGACCAACACCGTTCGTTGTAGAGACAACGCACCTACTCGAGGAAGACACCGCAGCGACATGACCAACCACCCGAGGTACTCACCGGCTCCGCAGCCGGGTCACCAGCCCGGAATGCAGGGCCAGGTGCCGCCCGGACAGGTCGGCCCGCAGCGCTCCGGATCCTATGAGCAGCAGGGCGGCTGGGACTGGCGGTACGCGACCGAGCAGCAACGGCAGGCCTACCGGTCCCCGTACGACCCCTACCCGGGTGCCCCGATGCCGGGCCAGTACCCGCAGCCCGGGATGCCGCCTGTCGCTCCGCAGCCCCGGAAGCGTTCGCGCGCAACGGGATTGGCGATCGGTGCGGTGGCCATCGCGGTCGTCTCCGCCGGTGTCGGTGGCGGTGTCGCGACCCTGGTGCACCCCGACCACAGGCTGGGCGGCATCAGCGCATCAGGCGCGGCGCCGAGCGTGCCCGCGGCCAGCGTGCCGGCGGGTTCGGTCGAGCAGGTCGCCGCGAAGGTGGTGCCCAGCGTCGTCAAGCTCGAAGTGAACGAGGGCCGGCAGTCCGAGGAGGGATCCGGGGTGATCCTGTCCACCGACGGGCTGATCCTGACCAACAACCACGTGGTCGCCGCGGCGGCCGGTACGCCCGGCGGTCCGGCCGGTCCGGAGACGAAGGTGACGTTCTCCGACGGCAAGACGGTGCCGTTCGACATCGTGGGCACAGATCCCGGCAGTGACATCGCGGTGGTGCGCGCCAAGAACGTGTCGGGGCTGACGCCGATCGCGATCGGCTCGTCGGCGAATCTCCGTGTCGGGCAGGACGTCGTCGCCGTCGGCTCGCCGCTCGGTCTGGAGGGCACCGTCACGACGGGCATCATCAGCGCCCTCAACCGTCCTGTCGCCGCCGGCGGTGACGCGCAGAACCAGAACACGGTGCTCGACGCCATCCAGACCGACGCCGCGATCAATCCCGGTAACTCCGGCGGCGCGCTGGTCAACATGAACGGCGAACTGGTCGGCATCAACTCAGCGATCGCCACCATGGGCGCCGACGCCGGCGCCGCGCAGGGCGGCTCGATCGGTCTGGGCTTCGCGATTCCGGTCGACCAGGCCAAGCGGATCGCCGACGAGCTGATCCAGACCGGCAGTGCGTCGCGCGCGTCGCTCGGCGTGCAGGTCGGTAACAACGCCGGCGGCGACGGCGCCAAGATCGTCGAGGTCACCCCCGGCGGGGCGGCGTCCTCGGCGGGGCTGCCCGCCGGTGTCGTGGTGACCAAGCTCGACGACCGGGTCATCGACAGCGCCGACGCGCTCGTCGCCGCCGTCCGCTCCAAGGCCCCGGGAGACAAGGTGTCGCTGACCTTCCTGGATCAGGCCGGAAAGCCGCAAACCGTCGACGTCACGCTCGGCAAGGCGGCCCAGTGACGACGGCACCCGGTCGCTCCCGCCCGACTCTGCTGGTGGCTGCGCCGTTGTCCGTGCCGGGTTATACGGTTGTGCCCATGGAACAGCCGCACACGTTGGTCGGCCGGGCACTCGTCGTCGTCGTCGACGACCGCACCGCCCACGGGGACGAAGAGGATCACAGCGGACCGCTGGTCAGCGAGTTGCTGGGGGAGGCCGGCTTCGTCGTCGACGGCGTGATCGTGGTGTCCTCCGACGAGGTCGAGATCCGCAATGCGCTCAACACCGCGGTGATCGGCGGTGTCGACCTGGTGGTGTCGGTCGGCGGCACCGGGGTCACACCGCGCGACGTCACCCCCGAGGCCACCCGCGATCTGCTCGACCGCGAACTCCTGGGGATCGCCGAGGCCGTCCGCGCGTCCGGGCTCGCGGCCGGCACGGCCGACGCCGGGCTGTCCCGCGGACTGGCCGGCGTGTCCGGCAGCACGCTGGTGGTGAACCTGGCGGGCTCGCGCGCCGCGGTACGCGACGGTATGGCCACCCTCGGGCCCCTCGCCGCGCACATCATCGCGCAGCTATCCAGTTTGGAGATCTAAGCGCCATGGACTGGCAGCGGCTAGTCCCCACGCGGGTCGGCAGGGCATTCCCGTCGGCCCGCGTTCGCGTGTCACCTTCGCTGCCGCGACCTGCACTGTTAACGGCAGGTGAACTGACATGGGCGCAAGAATGTGATCTTCGTCACACAGGATCGGTCCGATGACCGAACCGACCCGCCCGACGCCCGATGCAGTTAACAAGATCTTCGGGAATCCCCTGCCTGACACCCCGATTGAGGAACGCGATCCGCAATCGCCGGACGACGACTCCGAGCGCGATCGCTGGCTGCGGGACAACGTTCCGCCGCATCACGGCTGACCAGTAGGTTCGTCACAGCCCCATTTCAGGTAACTGCTGTAACGGCGGCCACACCAGACACGAAGAGGTTGGTGCGGGGTCAAGATCAGCGACGGTTTTCATCGGCCCATCCCCGTCGTCGCGAGGAGGGGGTGCTGGATCAGCGGGGAATCGCCAGCAAACGTCGCATGCGTTGTGCCCTTCATGACACCACCGGGGCGTACGCGTTGCCGGTCGGATGCCTCCTCGTTATGTTCCTCGTGTCATCGAGATGAGTGATTCGTAAGAACGGCATGTGGACTTTTTAATTCCACTCACATGAAGTTCTTGCGAGGTGTGTGGTGTAGCTGTTGGCCAGGCACGAACACCGGTACCCCGCCAGGGGGCCGTTCTATGGAGCAAGGGAGAACATGAAGGCAATCAGTCGGGTGCTGATCGCGATGGTTGCGGCCATCGCGGCGTTGTTCGTGAGCACTGGCACCTCTCACGCAGGGCTGGACAATGAGCTGAGCCTGGTCGACGGCCAGGGTCGGACGCTGACGATCCAGCAGTGGGACACGTTCCTCAACGGTGTGTTCCCGCTCGACCGCAACCGCCTCACTCGCGAGTGGTTCCACTCGGGCAAGGCGGTTTACAACGTGGCCGGCGAGGGCGCTGACGACTTCGAGGGGACGCTGGAGCTCGGCTACCAGATCGGCTTCCCGTGGTCGCTGGGCGTGGGCATCAACTTCAGCTACACGACTCCGAACATCGCTTTCGACGCGCAGGACTTCGTCAGCCCCGGCGCGATCGACCTGTTCCCCGGTATCTCGACTCCGCCGCTGTTCCCCGGCGTGTCGATCTCGGCTGACCTGGGCAACGGCCCGGGCATCCAGGAGGTCGCCACCTTCACCGTGGACGTGACCGGTCCCAACGGCGCCGTCGCGGTGTCCAATGCGCACGGCACGGTGACCGGCGCTGCCGGTGGTGTGCTGCTGCGTCCCTACGCGCGGCTCATCTCGTCGGCTGGTGACAGCGTCACCACCTACGGCGAACCCTGGAACATGAACTGACCCTGTAAGGCATCGCTCCACGGGGCGCGGCGAAGTGCCGGTCAATGAGACCGGCACTTCGTCGTCCTCACTCCACTCTTCGAAGGATGAACATGAAGGCAATCAGTCGGGTGCTGATCGCGATGGTTGCGGCCATCGCGGCGTTGTTCGTGAGCACTGGTACCTCTCACGCAGGTTTGGACAATGAGCTGAGCCTGGTCGACGGCCAGGGTCGGACGCTGACGATCCAGCAGTGGGACACGTTCCTCAACGGCGTGTTCCCGCTCGACCGCAACCGGCTGACCCGCGAGTGGTTCCACTCGGGCAAGGCGATGTACAACGTGGCCGGCGAGGGCGCCGACGACTTCGAGGGCACGCTGGAGCTGGGCTACCAGATCGGCTTCCCGTGGTCGCTGGGCGTGGGCATCAACTTCAGCTACACGACTCCGAACATCGCCTTCGACGGCCAGGACTTCGTGAGCCCCGGCTCGATCGACCTGTTCCCCGGTATCTCGACCCCGCCGCTGTTCCCCGGCGTGTCGATCTCGGCTGACCTCGGCAACGGCCCGGGCATCCAGGAGGTCGCCACCTTCACCGTGGACGTGACCGGTCCGAGCGGCGCTGTCGCGGTGTCCAACGCGCACGGCACGGTCACCGGCGCTGCCGGCGGTGTGCTGCTTCGCCCGTTCGCGCGGCTCATCTCGTCGGCTGGTGACAGCGTCACCACGTACGGCGAACCGTGGAACATGAACTGACCCACACCTTTTCAGTACGAGAGCGGCCTCTGACACTGTCAGGGGCCGCTTCTCGTTGTGTCGCACCGGTTGTGCATCGGACCATGGTGCGATCGCTCCCTGTGGCCAGCCTGGCAATCGGTTACCAAAGTGCTTGTGAGCCCGGCAGTGCGGTCGTATCCACCCCTATGTTTTCTTCTGTCAACGATGAACGAATCGTGAGAATGGCATGTGGGCTTCCTCATTTCCCCTCATGTCGCTCTTGCGAGGTGGTGACAGAACGCCAGGCATGGACAACTCGGAGCCCCGACCCGGGGTTTTCCGTTCACATGAGCAAGGGGAGACATGAAAGCAATCAGTCGGGTGCTGCTAGCGATGGTTGCGGCCGTCGCGGCGTTGTTCGTGAGCACTGGCACCTCTCACGCAGGGCTGGACAATGAGCTGAGCCTGGTCGACGGCAAGGGCCGCACCCTGACGATCCAGCAGTGGGACACCTTCCTCAACGGCGTGTTCCCGCTGGACCGTAACCGGCTGACCCGCGAGTGGTTCCATTCCGGTAAGGCGGTGTACAACGTCGTCGGTGACGGCGCCAAGGATTTCGCGGGCACCCTGGAACTCGGATACCAGATCGGCTTCCCGTGGTCGCTGGGCGTGGGCATCAACTTCAGCTACACCACCCCCAACATCGCGCTCGACGCACAGGATTTCGTCAGCCCCGGCAACATCGACCTGTTCCCCGGTATCTCGACGCCGCCGCTGTTCCCCGGTGTGTCGATCTCGGCCGATCTGGGCAACGGTCCCGGCATCCAGGAAGTCGCGACGTTCTCGGTGGACGTCGAGGGTGATCACGGCGCGGTGGCGGTGTCCAATGCGCACGGCACCGTGACGGGCGCTGCCGGTGGTGTGCTGCTGCGGCCCTACGCGCGGCTCATCTCGAAAGACGGCGACAGTGTCACCACCTACGGCGAGCCGTGGAACATGAACTGACGCTCTGCATCTGTCCACGAGGCGGCCCCCGGCATATGCCGGGGGCCGCCTTGCTCTGGGGCTCTCCACTCCGTCGATCATCCGCGGCGCAGCTGNCGGCCCCCGGCATATGCCGGGGGCCGCCTTGCTCTGGGGCTCTCCACTCCGTCGATCATCCGCGGCGCAGCTGTGGCCGCGCTGCCAGTTGGTTACCAAAAGGCCTGCGACGCAAGCGGTGTGCCCGTATCCCGCTTACGTTCGACTCCTCAACGGGGAGAGATCGATCAGCAGTCACCGTCGAAGGGCCAAGGAGAGCATGAAGACATTGATTCGGATACTGGCCGCTTTCGGCGTGAGCGTGGCTGCGCTGTTGGTGAATGCAGGCACGTCGCATGCGGGACTGGACAATCAGTTGAGCCTGGTGGACGGTCAGGGGCGCACGCTGACGATCCAACAGTGGGACACCTTCCTCAACGGGGTGTATCCGCTGGACCGCAACCGGTTGACCCGGGAGTGGTTCCATTCCGGCAAGGCCGTCTACACCGTCGTCGGCGACGGGGCCAAGGACTTCGCCGGCACATTGGAACTCGGGTACCAGATCGGTTTCCCGTGGTCGCTGGGCGTGGGCATCAACTTCAGCTACACCACCCCCAACATCGCGCTCGACCAGCAGGATTTCATCAGCCCGGGGCGCGTCGACCTCTTTCCGGCCATCTCGACGCCACCGCTGCTTCCCGGTGTTTCCTTCTCGGCCGACCTGGGTAATGGTCCCGGCATCCAAGAGGTCGCGACGTTCTCGGTGGACGTGAAGGGAGACCATGGGGCGGTGGCGGTGTCGAATGCGCACGGCACCGTGACGGGCGCAGCGGGCGGTGTGCTGCTGCGGCCGTATGCGAGGCTGATCTCGTCGGCAGGCGACAGCGTCACCACCTACGGGGACCCCTGGAACATGAACTGACGCAACGGCCCCTGCACAGGAAAACACAAGGTGAAACGGATGATTCTCAACATCGCACTAGCTGCGCGCGAGCGGTCGAACACTGGTAATCTTTCCCGAGAAAGCTTCATCCACATCAGAGAGAAGGGACGGCCGGTGGCCGATTACGGTACTTCCGTTTCCGCGCGGTTGGCGAAGCCGATCGCAATGGGGCTGAGCGGTCTTGCCGCTGCCGCCGCGCTCATGACCATCGGTGTGGGCACCGCCAGCGCCGATGACATGTCTGCTGATCCGTCGACCCCCGGCAACGGCCGCGAGGCCGACGGCGCCGTCCGGTCGCCCGACGTGTCGAACGGTTCGTCCGGCGTCTACGCACAGGGTGAGGTCCGCACCTCCGGCTTCGGCGAGGCGCTCGCCTCGCAGGGTGGCGAGGTCCGCACGTCCACCCGCGGCGTCCCCGGCACGAAGGCATGGGTGTTCTCCGGCGCCGCCGGTGACATCAGCGCCTGCGTCTACGACGGCCCGTGGTGCGCGAACTGGATGGCGATCCCGTTCGATATCAACAACCCCTGATCCACGTACAGCGAGAAGGCCCCCGGCGAGAGCCGGGGGCCTTCTTGTTGCGCTGGGCTGACCGTCACTCACGGTCGGCGCTGGTGTGCGCCGCGGTATCCGGGCTGGGGCCGGTTCCCGGACCGCTGACATGCTTGCCCGATGAATCGCCGTTGGTCTCGCGCAGCAGATCACGGATCTCGGTGAGAATGGCCAGCTCGGTGTCCTGCGCCTGCTCCACCTCTCCGCGTTCCCGCAGCTTCTTGTAGGGCAGCACGATCACGAAGTAGACGACCGCCGCGACGATGACGAAGTTGATGGCCGCCGAGAGCACCGCGTTGAAGTCCACGAATTGGTTTCCGCCGAGCGGGATCTTGAGAAGCCCGTACTCCTTGTCGGGGCTGGCGCCGATGCGGTCGATGAGGGGCTGGATGACGCTCTTGGTGAAGGCGGTCACCAGGGCCGTGAACGCGGTGCCGATGACCACCGCGACCGCTAGGTCGATCACGTTGCCGCGGGCGAGAAAGTCCTTAAAACCCTTCAGCATCGAAAGGTCCTCTCAGTCGAAGTGTCCCTGCTGTCTGGGAGCTACGTTAGCCGTTTCTGCCAGCCGCCGCTCAGATTCTGCCACCGGAATTATTGGCTTGACCTGCGGGTTTAACCGGTCAGAACGAACGAAGAAGTGAACATCGGGACCGGAGAGCAGGGGCAGCAACATGACGAACTACACCTTCACCGCCGCCGCGGCGGCCGCGCTGACCGCAGCCACACTCGGACTGGCCGCCCCCGCCCTGGCCGCACCGACGGCCGTCAGCGCCGAGGACACGATCAGTCAGCTCGAAGCCGAGGGGAACCGCGTCGTGGTGACGCGGCAGTCGAGCGCTCCGCTCGACGAGGCGACGGTGGTCAACCTGACGACGGGCCCCGATATCTGGAAGAGGGTGTGGGACGCCAACTTCGACGATCAACACCTGACCCGGACCGGCAACGTCATCTACCTCACGGTCAAATGAGCGCGCTCAGTGCAGCGTCAGAGTGACGGCTTGGACCAGGGCGGCGCCGGCCACCGTCTTGGCGGCCGCGGCCGGTAGGGCCACCAGCACAACGCGATTGCCGCCCGGCGCGCCGATCCCGGTGGCCTTCGCCGACACCAGCACCACGACGGCGTCGGTCGCCATCACCCGCGCCTGAGACTCGGCGTCGGCCGAGGTGGGCGCGGAGACCACATCCACGATGTCGCCGGGTCGGAGGAGATCGAGCAGCGCGGCATCGGCAAGCGGGAGCGCGACGATGCGCGCATCCGGGCCGGCGGCCGATTCCGCCAGCCGCGGGCCGAGTAGGCGGACGTCGGTCAGTGTCTCGCCCCGGCGGGCGGGGCCGGCCAGAGTGCTCCCGACGACCGCGTCGAGGTTGCGCTGGGCACCGTCGGGAATGGTTGCCGCCGAGAGGGTTTCGAGTCGGACGTCGGCGGCGGTCAGCTCGGCACCCGGTGAGAGATCCCGATCGGCGACCACCACCTCGACCCGATCGGCCCGCGGATCGTCACGCCACGCTGCTGCGGCCGCGAGGAGAACGAGCGCGCCGGCGAGGACGCGGCGGGCGGCCACCGTGCGCGACCAATCGGGCCGCAGGGCACGGGCCAGCCGGTGCAGCGGCGTGGGATTCAGCGAGGTGGCCACGCGGCCACGCTAGGACCGGAGCCGCGTCGCGGTCAGCAGCGTTCTTCGCCGCCTGTGGATAACGGCGTCAGCTGGAGGCGGCGGCGGCCGGTGTCGAGGAGGTGCTCGACGAACTGGACGAGCTCGAGCTGTCCGACGAGGAGGACGACGAAGAGGAGGACGACTCTGTCTTGGTGGTGGACGTGCCGTTCGAACTCGCGGACGTGCTCGAACTCTTGCCGGACTCGCGGCTGTCGGTGCGGTAGAAGCCGCTGCCCTTGAAGACGACGCCGACCTTGCCGAACACCTTGCGCAAGCGGCCGTTGCACTGCGGGCACTCGGTCAGCGAGTCATCGGTGAAGGCCTGCACCACGTCGAACTTGTTGTCGCACTCGGTGCACGCATACGAATAGGTGGGCACAGAAACCTCCGAGGTCGTCAAACTTCTTAGCACTCTACCGACTCAAGTGCTAGAACCGCCAGCGGGCACCGGTCATTCCCCTCGCGCTTCGAGCTCGACCACCCCGCGGTCCGGCGTGACGGCGTGCGTCATCGGGACATCGTGCGGGTCCGCGGGCAGCCGGTCGACGAACTCCTCGTCGCGCACGACCGCGATGAGCGCGGCGGCAGGACCCGCCAGCCGCAGCGTGCGGTCGTAGAAGCCGGCGCCGCGCCCCAGCCGGGCACCGCGACGGTCCACCGCGAGGGCGGGCACCAGCACCGCGGCCGCGTCGGCCACCGCCTCGGGCGGCAGATGTGGGGGTGGCGGTTCCCGCAGCCCGAACGGCGCCGCCACCAGCGTGCCGGGCCGGTAGCGCCCCCACCGCAACGGCCGTGGCCCCTCGACCGGGTCCTCGCGGGCGACCGGGAGCAGCACGACCGCGTCACGCCGCAGCAACTCGTCGAGCAGATCGGCCGATCCCGGTTCGGTGCCGATGGGGACGAAGGCGCACACCGTCGCGCCGCGCGGGATCCACGCCAGCAGATGGCGCGTCAGCGCCGCCGCCTCGGCGGCGCGCGACGCCGGCGTCGACACCCTGCGTGCGGCCAGGATTCTGGCACGTACCTGTGATTTCGTCTCTTGCACCGCGTAGCCTTCCGCGTGCCGGGTAAGGAGAGAACAACCGACCCCGAGAGGTTAGTGTGTGAACGATGAATCGGCCTGAAGTTCCCATTCCGCACACCGCGGTGGTTCCCGCCGCGGGGCTGGGAACCCGTTTCCTGCCTGCCACCAAGACGGTGCCCAAGGAGCTGCTGCCGGTCGTCGACACGCCCGGGATCGAACTGGTGGCCGCCGAGGCCGCGGAGGCCGGCGCCGAACGCTTGATCATCATCACCTCCGAAGGCAAGGACGGCGTCGTCGCCCACTTCGTCGAGGACCTCGTGCTCGAGGGCACCCTCGAGGCCCGCGGCAAGCAGACGATGCTGGAGAAGGTGCGTCGGGCTCCCGAGTTGATCAAGGTCGAATCGGTGGTACAGGCCGAGCCCCTCGGCCTGGGGCACGCGATCAGCTGCGTGGAGCCCAGCCTCGCTCCCGACGAGGACGCGATCGCGGTGCTGCTGCCCGACGATCTGGTCCTGCCCACCGGCGTGCTGGAGATCATGTCGAAGGTGCGCGCCAAGCGCGGCGGTTCGGTGCTGTGCGCGATCGAGGTCGACAGCGAGGACATCAGCGCCTACGGCGTGTTCGACGTCGAGACCGTGCCCGACGCCGCCAACCCCAACGTGTTGCGCGTCAAGGGCATGGTGGAAAAGCCCAAGGCAGAGGACGCGCCGTCGCCGTACGCCGCGGCCGGACGGTATGTGCTCGACCGGGCCATCTTCGATGCGTTGCGACGGACGCAGCGCGGTGCGGGCGGCGAGATCCAGCTGACCGACGCGATCGCCCTTCTGATCGAAGAGGGCCATCCCGTGCACGTGGTGGTCCACCGTGGATCTCGACACGATCTGGGAAATCCCGGAGGCTACCTGAAGGCTGCGGTTGACTTTGCCTTGGAGCGAGACGACTACGGGCCCGAATTACGCCGCTGGTTGGTCGAGCGGCTGGGGCTCGGTCCGGACAAGACCGAGCACTAGCGGCCACCGATCACGCGCGTCTTCTGCGGAGCGCGTAGGCGCTCAACAGAAGAAAGGCGTGCTGTGCGTTCGGTGGAGGAGCAGCAGGCTCGGGTCGCCGCGGCCGCGGTGGCTCCGCGGCCGGTGCGGGTGGCGATCGCCGAGGCCCAGGGTTTAATGTGCGCCGAGGAAGTGGTCACCGAGCGACCGCTTCCCGGCTTCGACCAGGCCGCGATCGACGGCTACGCGGTGCGCAGCGTCGACGTCCTGGGCATCAACGGTGGCGACGGCGAGGACGGCGAGGAGCCCGAGAACCGGGACATCAGCCTGCCCGTGATGGGCCTGATCGAGGCCGGCTCGCGGACCCCGAGCCGGCTGCAGCCCCGGCAGGCGGCGCGCGTGCAGACGGGCGCGCCGATGCCGACGCTGGCCGACGCCGTGCTGCCGCTGCGGTGGACCGACGGCGGGGAATCCCGGGTGCGCGTGCTGCGCGGGGTTCGGTCGGGTGCCTACGTGCGGCGCACCGGCGACGACGTACAGCCAGGTGACGTCGCCGTGCGGGCCGGCGCCATCATCGGGCCGGCACAGGTCGGTCTGCTCGCCGCGGTGGGTCGTGAGCGGGTGCTTGTCCACCCGCGCCCGCGGCTGTCGGTGATGTGCGTGGGTGGCGAGCTGGTCGACATCTCCCGCACGCCCGGCAACGGGCAGGTCTACGACGTGAACTCCTACGCGCTGGCCGCCGCCGGGCGCGATGCGGGCGCCGAGGTCAACCGCGTCGGCATCGTGCCCACCGATCCGGCACAGCTGCGCGAGGTCGTCGAGGGGCAACTCAGCCGGGCGGAGGCGGTCGTCATCGCCGGCGCGGTCGGGGGAGCGGCCGCCGAGGGGGTGCGCGCGGTGCTGTCGCAGCTGGGCGATATGGAGGTGACCCGCATCGCCATGCACCCCGGTTCGGTGCAGGGCTTCGGTCAGCTCGGCCCCGACGGGGTTCCGGTGTTCCTGCTGCCGGCCAATCCGGTCAGCGCGCTGGTGGTGTTCGAGGTGATGGTGCGTCCGCTGCTGCGCCTGTCCCTCGGTAAGCGGCAGCCCATGCGGCGCATCGTGCAGGCGCGCGCGCTCTCGCCGATCACCTCGGTGGTGGGCCGCAAGGGCTATCTGCGGGGGCAGCTGATGCGCGATCAGGACACCGGCGAGTACCTGGTGCAGGCGCTCGGTGGTGCGCCCGGCGCGTCGTCGCACCTGCTGGCGACGCTCGCCGAGGCAAACTGCCTGGTCGTCGTACCCGGTGACGCCGAACAGATCCGCACCGGCGAGGTCGTCGACGTCGCGTTCCTGGCGCAGCGCGGCTGAGCGCGAGCCGGCGCACCGTGATGAATCTCCTGGGTTCCCGTTCCCAGCACCCGGGCTGGCCGCAACCGGTCGGCCCCCTGCGGGTGGCCGCCGGAGTGGTCCGGTTACGTCCCGTCCGGCTGCGCGACGCCGCGCAGTGGAGCCGGATCCGGCTGGCCGACCGGAATCACCTCGAACCCTGGGAACCGTCGACGGATCTGGATTGGCAGCTGCGCCATGCGGTTTCGTCGTGGCCGTCGGTGTGCTCGGGGCTGCGTGCCGAGGCCCGCAAGGGCCGCATGCTGCCGTACGTCATCGAGGTCGACGGGCAGTTCGCCGGTCAACTCACGATCGGCAACGTGACCCACGGCGCGCTGCGATCGGCGTGGATCGGCTACTGGGTGGCCAGTGAGTTGATCGGCGGCGGTATCGCCACCGCGGCACTGGCGCTCGGCCTGGACCACTGCTTCGGTCCGGTGATGCTGCATCGTGTCGAAGCGACCGTGCGCCCGGAGAACGCACCCAGCCGCGCGGTGCTGGCAAAGGCCGGTTTCCGCGAGGAGGGGCTGTTGAAGCGCTACCTCGACGTCGACGGTGCGTGGCGCGATCACTTGCTGGTGGCGCTGACGATCGAGGAGATCAACGGGTCGGTGACCTCCGCGCTGGTGCGTGCGGGCCACGCGTCGTGGGCCTGATCGCCGCTTTGCGGCGGGCGCTGTTGCAGATGTGACACGTGTGACGTTTGGTGCTTGTACTCAGCGAATTACAGGTGTGTAATTGTCACGGCGCGCCGCTCACGGATGCGCTGGTCGAACAGACCTAGCCTGATGGGGAAAGGAGCAGGCGCCATGCCAAGCATCCCCCAATCTCTCCTCTGGATCTCCCTCGTCGTGCTCTGGCTGTTCGTGCTGGTGCCGATGCTGATCAGCAAGCGCGACGCGGTGCGCCGCACGAGCGACGTCGCATTGGCCACCCGCGTGCTCAACAGTGGCGCCGGGGCCCGCCTGCGCCGTCGCGGCGGCCCGGCTGCGGGCCACCGCAGCGATCCCGACTGGCAGCCCTCCGAGGCCGGCGACGATCTCGCCGACGAGGAGCCGGGTCGCTCGGTGGTGATGGTGGCCGCCGAGACCCGCGACGCGGACGAGCCCGACTACCTCGACGTGGACGTCGTCGAGGATTCCGGCGCCCTGCCCGCCGCCGGAGAGGCCGCTGACGAGCCGGTCGTGGTCGCCGAATCCGGCCAGCCCACACTCGATTTCGACACCGAGGACGACCTCGACGACGCCGAGGACCTCGCCTCGGCCGATGACGACGATGACGTCGGTGACGCCGATGACTACGCCTACGACGACGACCCCGCCGACGAGGAGGCACCGGCGGACGCCGATCTGCGCGTCGCGGACTCCCCGACGGAGTCGCGCCGGCGGCGTCGCGAGTCGGCCACCGCCGCCGCGGTGACGGCCCGTAAGTACCGCTTCCGGGCGCGCACGCTCGCGGTGATGGCGGTGCTGATCCTCGCCAGCGGCGTGGCCGCGTTCACCTGGTCGGCGACGATGTGGTGGACCTGCGGCGCCATCGCCGCCGTCACGCTGCTCTACCTCGCGTACCTGCGCCGGCAGACCCGCATCGAAGAGCAGGTCCGCCGCCGACGGGCACAGCGGCTCGCGCGTTCGCGCCTCGGCGTCGAGAACACCGGCGACCGCGAGTTCGATGTGGTCCCGGCCCGGCTGCGCCGGCCCGGCGCTGCGGTCCTCGAGATCGACGACGAGGACCCCGAGTTCGAGCACCTCGCTCGCGTCCGGTTCGCGCGCCATTACGACCTGCCGCGAGCGGCGGGACAGTAGCCGCCAGGCGATTTCGGCGGCCGACCCGGGGCTGGTAGCCTGCTACCGGTATCAGGGGCTATGGCGCAGTTGGTAGCGCGACTCGTTCGCATCGAGTAGGTCAGGGGTTCGATTCCCCTTAGCTCCACTTCCGGAAAGCCTCGGCCATCGGCCGGGGCTTTTCTGTCGATCGGCGGGTGGCGCATTCGGCGTGAGCCGGCGATGGCGGGGCAGGAATTCCAGCGTCAGCAGCACCGTCAGCGCAGGCAGCAGATGGCGCATCGACAGCACCGCGTAACGCTGCCCACCCAGGGTCCGGTACTTCCTCAGGTAGCGGTACAGCGACTCGAGCCGGATGAGGCCGTCGCCCAGATGGATCAGCCAGAAGAACAGGCTCTGCACCGGTCCGCGGTCCCGGTTGTCGAAGATCTCGGGGAAGGCGGCGAAGGCCAGCGAAACACGCCGCGCACCATGGGTTCTGGCCCAGTTGATCATGTCGACACTGAGGCGTTCGTCGATGCCGTTGGGCGCGTCCGGTGCCCGCCAGGACACGTCGAGCGAGACGTCGTTGCCGCCGCCGGCCGTCGCATAGCGCGCGAACGCCTGCACCCGACCCTGTCGGTCGCGCCCGATGATGATCTGCACGCCGGGATGGCGACCTTCCAGGGCGCCGTCGAGGATCATCGAGAACCCGCGCTCGCCGTGGGCTCGGCGGTGCGAGCTGTAGAGCACATCGGTCAACTCGGCACGCTGCACGTCGTCGAGGTCCTGTTCGCCCACCACCTCCGTGGTGATGCCGGCGTTGTGGGTGCGCTGCACCGCCTGGCGCAGATTCCGGCGCGCACGCCCGGCGAGGCTGAAGCTCGCCACGTTGATGACGACGTCGCGTCCGAACGGGACCGCCCGCATCGAGCGCCCGACGGCCGCCCACAGCGCCAACCGCCGCTCGCTGCACCCGAGTACTGCGATCCGCCAGCCGCGCATCCGGCACATCGAGACGAAACCCGCTATGACCGAACTGAACTCGCGCTCGTCGCCGATGGGGTCCCCGCTGGCCACGGCGAAACCCATCCGGGTCCGGTAGGCGATGGCCGCGCGCCTGCTGTCGCTGAAGTGGTAGCTCTTGAGCGAGTGCATCGCGAACGGGGCCAGCGCATCACCGTGGGTCGCGTCGACCAGCCGCCAGACCTCGGGCAAGGCCTCGGGCTGCGGCCGCGAGCGGGTGGGCCACATCAGCAGTAGCCCGGACGCCGCGATGACGACGTTGCCCAGGCCGGGAGAGAACAGCACGCGCAGCGCCGACCCTGCGAGCACCGCCGCACCGGCGAGCGCGGCGTGGCGGCCGGTCACCGGGCGGCCGAGGAAGATGCCGCGCGCGATGAACAACGTCGCCGCCAGCACGGTCACCGACCATGCCAGCCGGTCGTCCTCCCACCCGAGATGATGTCGGTCGTGTGCCACCGCGACGGCCAGCCAGGTGACAGCCGCGAGCAGGGCGCCCGTTCCGATGCTGCGCCCCACCGGCGTGTCCACGGCGACCTCAGCCGACATCCCGCCTCCTCCGTGCTCTCAGCGTCGGGTCTGCCCGTCGTCGACCGTAGGGCCGAACGTCCCACCCGCGCCGGATTCGGCCACCTGATCTCCAGTGCGCCGTGGGTACCCTGGACACCAATGGTCGTCTCCCATGTCCTCGCCCCGCTGTGGCGTGTGCGCATCACCGTCGCCTACGCGGCGGCGCTGTTCGCGATCGCGTCGCTGCTGGTGGCGCTGGGTCCCGGAGCGCAGCACCGCGTCGTCGCGCTGTGGAGCACGAACCTGCACAATCTGGCCGAGGGGCGGCTGGGCACGCTGCTCGCGAGTGCCTTCGTCACCGGCGAGGGACAGACCTACCTGCTGCTGCCCGGGCTGGTGTGTCTGCTCGCGCTGGCCGAGCTGCTCTGGCGGAGCCGACGGCTGGTCCAGGTGTTCCTGCTCGGACACGTCGGGGCGACGCTGATCGTCGCTGCCGGCCTGGCCTTCGCGATCAAGGTCGGCTGGGCGCCGATCACGGTCAGTCACGCCGACGATGTGGGTCTGAGCTACGGGGCCGTCGCGGTGCTGGGCACCCTGACGGCGGCGATCCCGGGCCGGTGGCGCCCGGCATGGATCACGGGCTGGCTGACCGTCGCCGCTGCGGTCGTCGTGCTGGGCGGCGGATTCACCGCCGCCGGACACACCGTCGCGCTGCTGCTCGGCATCGCGCTGTCGACGCGCGTGCGCTTGGGGTGGCCGGTCAGTGTGCACTGGACGGTGTTCCGCAGGGTGCTGCTGGCAGGAGGCGCCGCGTTCGGATTGCTGCTGCTCGTCGGTGTGGCCCTGCCCAGCGCGCTCGTCGCCGTCCCCGCCGGTGTCGCGACGGCGTTGCTGGCCTGGTCGGTCACGCTGAGAGCGTCGCGTACGCCGGCCCGGCGCACGTAACCTTCCGGTCTGTGCGCGCGATGCAGTGAGCGGGTTCTTCTCGAGGATGAGGTGACGCGATGAGAGCACGACTGCTACTCGTCCCGACCGTCGTGGCGATGCTGATGGGCATCCTGTGCCCGGCTGCGCAGGCCGACGTCGACGACGGCGCGGCGTCCGGCGCACGGGTCGCCGTGCTCGCCGGCGCGCTCGACAAGCCCGAGCGGACCATGCAGCAACTGCACGGCTCGTTGTGCGCGCCCCCGAACGTCTGCGAGCCGCTCAACTACATGAACGTCGGGCTTCTCGGGCCTGCCATCGGTCAGGCGAGTCTGGACGACGGGGTGACGAGGCTGGATCAATGGATTCGGAACACCCCGGGACCGAAGGTCGTGTTCGGGCACTCTCTGGGCGCCAACGTCATCTACCGGTGGCTGCGCCAGTTCTCGTTCGATCCGACGGCGCCGCCGCCGAGCGAGCTGCGGTTCGTCACCACCGGCGCTCCGGAGCGCCGCGGCACCGGTTTCGTCTACACCGACCCGGAGGGCAAGAACCGGTGGCGGGCCGCCCAGGGATTCGGGATCCCGGCCGACACCCCGTACCGCGTGGTCGACATCTGCCGCAAATGGGACGGGTTCTGCTACTACATCCCCGGCGACGAGCGCTCCATCGACGGACAGGCGAGCAAGCGGCACACCGACTACTCCGACATCAACATCGATGACCCGGCCAACGAGGTTTCCGTAGAAGGCAACATCACCGAGGTCCTGGTCCCGACCCCCGGTCTCGGCTGATCCGACTCAGAACGGGCTGCTGTTCTGCTGCCACTCGGCGGACTCCGGACGAGCGCCGAACCGGCGCGCATAATCCTCGTGCATCTGCGCCTGCTTCTTGCGCTTGATCACGTCGACCAGGTTCGGGTCCAGGCCGTGCACGGCGAGCCGATGCCGCCGCCAGGGCTTGTTCAGGGCCAGCGCCATCAGGACGGCCCAGAAGTAGATGGGTGCGGTCATTTCCAGGTGCATGTAGAGGTTGACCGGGATGAGCCAGAACGGCGCCAGCACGAAGATCGGCGGAATCGAGTAGCGGATCATGTGCCGGCGCACGGCGCCCTCGCCCGCGAGGTCCTCGGCCACCCAGCGTTGCATCGAGGCGGGCAGGCGCCGCCCGTAGATGTAGGTGAAGTACTGCCAGAGATTCGGCTTGTCGGCGGACATGGACGGCTCCTTGTGGGTGGGTTCAGGACTGGAGGGCGCCGGCCGCGAGCGCGGCGCTGTTGACGCGGGTCAGCGCTTCGCGCAGCTGGCGCAGTTCGTCGAGGTCGACGCCCAGGCGTGCGACGACCGCGGGCGGGATCTCGAGGGCCCGTTCGCGTAGTGCGACGCCGCGGTCGGTGAGCTCGACGTCGGTCGCGCGCTCGTCGGTGGCACTGCGGGTACGGGTGATCAGGCCGAGCGCCTCGAGGCGTTTGAGCATCGGGGAGAGGGTGGCCGATTCCATCTGCAGCGCGGTGGCGATCTGCTTCACCGACAGGGGTGCCCGGCCGTCGCCGGGCTGCTTGCGGTGATCCCACAGCGCCAGCATCACCAGATACTGGGGGTGGGTCAGGCCCAGCGGCTCGAGCAGCGGCCGGTAGATCGCCAGCACCGCGCGGTTGGTGGCCGCCAGCGCGAAACAGACCTGCTGTTCCAGGGCCAGGGGATCCAGATCGGCGGGAGCGGTCACGAACCTATAGTGCACTAATAGTTAGTGCCCTAGCAATATGGCTGTGGTCACAGCGCGACCGAGATCTCCTTGCCGGGACTCGGCGCGCGCCCGTAGCCTCGAAACGTGTCCGGTGTGACCGCCGTCCGTGCCGATGATCTCGCCACCCTCGACGTGTTCGCCGGTGTCCAGGTGGAAGCCCTGGTGCCGCTGGCCGAACAGCTGCGGCCGTTGTCGGCGGCCGCCGGTCAGGTGCTCATGCAGCAGGGTGAGCTCGCGGTCAGCTTCCTGTTGATCGGGTCCGGCCACGCCGAGGTCAGCCATGTCGGCGCCGACGGTCACGACACCGTCGTCGATCTCACGCCGGGGCTCATCGTCGGTGAGATCGCCCTGCTGCGCGACGCCCCGCGTACCGCCACCGTGGTGGCCACCGTCCCCCTGACCGGCTGGGTCGGCGGCCGGGAAGCGTTCGCCACCATGCTCGAGATCCCGGGCATGATGGACAAGCTGGTGCGCACCGCACGTCAGCGGCTCGCCGCGTTCATCACCCCCATCCCGGTGATCATGCGCGACGGCAGCGTTCTGTACCTGCGTCCTGTGCTGCCGGGCGACAGCGAACGCACCACCGAGGGTCCGGTGGAGTTCTCCAGCGAGACCCTCTACCGCCGCTTCCAGTCCGTCCGATCACCGACGAAGTCGCTGATGGCCTATCTGTTCGAGGTCGACTATCTGGATCACTTCGTCTTCGTGCTGACCGACGGCGTGGACGGACCCGTGGTGGCGGACGCCCGGTTCGTGCGCGACGCGAACCATCCCGAGGAGGCCGAGATCGCGTTCATCGTGGGTGACGCCTACCAGGGGCGCGGCATCGGCACGTTCCTGATGCGGGCGATGGTGGCCGACCGTCCCGCGGTCGCGGTGGGCCCCGAGGGCGGGNCCTGATGCGGGCCATCTCGGTGGCCGCCCACGACGACGGCGTGCAGCGCTTCACCGCGCGGGTGCTGTCGGACAACCATCCGATGCGTGCGATCCTCGACCATTTCGGGGCGAGCTGGATTCGCGACGATCTGGGCGTCGTCACCACCGAGATCGACGTCCCGAAACCCTCGGAGCTACCGTTCGATTCGGAGTTGGTGCGACAGATCCGCGATGTCGCGCGACAGGTGATCCGGGCCGTCGGATGACACAGGCGCACCGCAGACCGCCGCTCAACAAGGACACCCGCGTGTGTATCTCGTTGGCCGGGCGGCCGAGCAACATCGGCACCCGGTTCCACAATCACCTCTACGAGGTACTCGGTCTGGACTTCCTCTACAAGGCATTCACCACCACCGACATCGTTGCCGCGATCGGCGGTGTGCGTGCGCTCGGCATCCGCGGGTGCTCGGTGTCGATGCCGTTCAAGGAGGACGTGCTGAGCCTCGTCGACGAGGTCGAGCCGTCCGCGCGGACGCTGCGGTCGGTGAACACGATCGTCAACGACCTCTCGGTGCCGGGTGGCAGGCTGACCGCGTCGAATACGGATTACCTTGCCGTGCAACAGCTCATCGATGACAACGGGCTCTCGTCGGAGCAGTCGGTGCTGATCCGGGGCAGCGGCGGCATGGCCAGCGCGGTCGGTGCGGCCTTCGCCGACCGTGGCTTCGCCGGCGGCACCATCTTCGCCCGCAACGCCCAGGCCGGTCACGCGCTGGCGCAGCGGCTGGGATACGAGTACCTGCCCGACACCGGCGGTCCGTGCACGCGCACTGCCGACATCGTCGTCAACGTCACGCCGATCGGGATGGCCGGCGGCGCCGAGGAGCGCGACGTCGCGTTCGACGACGCCACAATTCGCCACGCGCACACCGTCTTCGACGTGGTGGCACTGCCCTCGGAGACGCCGCTGATCGCCGCTGCGCGCGCCGCGGGGGTGGACGTCATCACCGGTGCGCAGGTGATCGCGCTGCAGGCCGCCGAACAGTTCGAGCGCTATACCGGGGTGCGCCCGACCGCCGAGCAGATCGACGAGGCGTCGGCGATCTCGCGGGCCTGAGCGGTCACGGCGTGATCGTGGTCTGCTCGTCGATCTGGGCGGTCGCGTCCATCAACGGACCCGCCTGCTCCTCGGTGCCCTCGGCGTTCAGCTGCAGGACGTAGAGCGCGTCCTGGCCGGGGATCACCACCGTCTTCTGCGCCACCAGCTGCGTGACGCCGTCCTTGACGTACGTTCCACCGATCTGAGTCGCGTCGAATCCGCTGAGTTTGCTGCTCTTTCCCGTCTCCGGTCCCTCGAAACCGGGCATCTTGCGGAGTTCGTTCGGTGCGTACTCCAGGATCTTGGCCGGGTCGACGTTGCCCGTGAGCTTGGAAACGATCGCGGTGACAGTCGGCGGCTTCTCGGCCATCGCCGGGTCGGCGGTGAACGCGATTCCGCCGTAAGCCCATTCAGGGGTGTTGGCCCCCATGTCTTCCCAGCCCTCCGGGAAGGGCAGATCGATCGTGGGGGCCCCCGGATCGCCGCGCTTCACGGGGTTCTCGACGATGTTGTTCTGTCTGATGTAGTCCGGGATGGTGGTCAGCGAGTCCGCGGCCTGAGCCGACGTGGTCGGGGCGGCGCTCGAGCTAGGTGCGGCACTTGTCTCCGCGGCCGCGGATGGTGACGTCGTCGCTTCACCTGACGTCGTGCCGGACCCGCAGGCCGACAACCCGATTCCGAGCGCGACGGCAGCGATGGCGATGCTGCCGGCCCGTGTGGCCATGGTCATGTCGTCTCCTATTCGCCGGATCGCAGCAGATAATAGCCGCCGCAGCCGCTTTTGCCGCGGTTTGCCCAAAAGGCCCCGCGCCGCCGCGTCGAGGAGCAGGATCCGCAGCACCGGCGCAAAGGTTGGGGGTCGGGCCATGAACATCGTCGTTCGCTCGCTGTCCGCGCTCGTTCTGGTGACGGGTGCCGCGGTGCTGGCCGTGTGGTCGACACTGGCGTCCGCGGCGGTGACGCTGGCAGCCACGACGACCGCGCTCGTGATGGGCGGCACCTTTCATCCGCTGATGGAACCCCGGGACTCGCCCGACTTCGTCGCGGCCTACCTCGACAATGCGGTCGACGGTCATCTGAACCCGGCGTTCCCGGCCGGCGGCCCGGTGAGGAACGCGCTCGCCGTGTACGGCCCCGAGGACTTCTTCCCGCTCGGCCGGCTCACCTTCGACAGATCCGTCGCGGCGGGGCGGGCCAATCTGAGCCGGTGCCTCGCGGCGGCGCCGGACTGCGTGTTCAACCCCGACGTCGGGTCGGTGGCCCCGCGGCCCGATGATGCGGTCCTGGTGTTCGGATACTCGCAGAGCGCCGTGATCGCCTCGCTGGCCAAGCGGGACCTGATATCGGTGTACCAGCCGGGCGATCCGGCCGTGTCCATGATGCTGATCGCCAACCCGATGCGGCCCAACGGCGGCATTCTCGAGCGCTTCGCGGGCTGGCCCACCATCCCGATCCTGGGGGTGTCCTTCGACGGCGCCTCGCCCACCGACAGCGCCGATCTGGGGGACGGCCGGCACGCGTACCCCACCGTGGACGTCGTCCGGCAGTACGACGCCCTGGGCGGCGACTTCCCGCTGCGTCCGCTCAATCTGCTCGCGACGCTGAACGCGCTGATGGGCTATGGGCTGCAGCACGGTGAGGCGGTCGACGTGCCGTTCGGTGACGCCACCTATCAGGGCCGCGAGGGTGACACCACCTACTACATGATCACCGCCGACATCGTGCCCCTGCTCGAACCGCTGGCACCGTTCGTTCCGGCACCGATCCTGCGTGCCGTCGACGCGCCCCTTCGGGTCCTGATCGAGAACGCCTACGACCGCGACATCGGACCCGGCACTCCGGTCCGCGCGCGGTGGTGGCCGGTGCACCACGTGGCCCGCCTCGCCCGCGACCTGCTGCGGTCGGTCCCGGTGGCCGTGGACAACCTCGTCGAGGGCTTCGGCGGACGCCGCATCCTCGGCACCGACGCGCCCGGCCCGTTCGGCGTCGGGGGTCCCGACCTGCCCGCCGCCGAGGGGCCGTCCGAGGCCGCGTCCGAGACGTCGGACACCGAAAGCTCACCGCAGCACAAACGCCAGCTGCACCAACGACTTTCGCGACACGAGAACACTGAGAAGCCCCACCGTGCCGAGGTGTCCGACGATGTGCCGGCAGCCTCGACGGAGTCCGACACCCGGCACGACGAGACGGCCGACGCCACCGAACCGCGGACGGCGGCCGACGCCGGGCACAGCGACCCGGCACCGGCGGCGGACACGGCCGACGCCGCCTGAGTGTTGGTCGGCCGAGCCGCCCCACCATCGTGATATCAACAGCGCGTGAGGCTCCTCGCCCTCGGTGCGGTGGCCGTGTGGTGCACGGCCTGCGGCTCACCCGGCCCGCCGCCGTCCACGACCACCCCGGCCGCGCCGACGGTGACCGCCGTCAACCCCGCCAGGGTCGACCGCAGCCGGGCAGCGTTGCCGGAGGGCTACGAGGTGAGCGCCTACACCGGGCGTCCCGCCCCCGTCGCACTGTGGGGACTGCGCGATCCCGCTGACGCCGATCCGCCGCAGTGTGCGGCGCTGGCCTCGCCGGCCGCCGACACCGCGACGGCCAGGGGATGGTCGGCGTCCGGGGCGGGCGGCATCGCCTATGCCGTGGTCGCCGCCGCTCCCGGCGGGCCGGGAGCGCCGCCAGCGGACTGCGCGCGGTGGACGGTGTCCTCGGGTCCGACGACGGCCACCGTGCGCGAGGTGCCCGCCCCGGCCGTCGACGCGGCCCGGACCGTCGGTCTGCGGACCGACGCCACCACGGTGGTCGAGGGCGGTACCGAAACCCGTTCGCACGCCGACACCTTCATCGCCTACCTGGGTGACTACATCTGCGTCGTCGCGCTCGTCACCGATCCCGGCTCGCCCCACCCCGCCCTCGGGCCGGACTTCGCCTCGCACCTGCTGACCGAAACGGTGTCGGCGGTGCGCGGGTGACCGCCGGCGCGCGGGTACATTGGCGGCGATGTCGAACACGAAGCGGTGGGTGCTCCTGTTCTGCGCGGGGCTGCTGGCGTCCTGCGGCAGCCAGCCATCGGACGACTTCTCGCACGCCGACATCACCCGGGTGAAGAACCTCTCGACGGAGTTCTCGGCGCCCTACGCGGTGAAGACCGCAGGTCCGGCCGCCATCGATCCGAGACTCCTCGGACCCCAAAAGTTGCCTCCCGGAGTGACTTTCGATCCCGCCGAGTGCGGCGAGACCGCTCAGCAGCAGAACGTGCCCGCCGACGTCAAGGGCAACATGGCGGCGCTGACCGCCGAGGGCGACGGGGTGCGCTACGTCGCGATCGCCCTCGAGACCTCCGAGCGGGTGCCCGTGTCCACGCCGACGGATGAATGCACGAAGGTGACGTTCACCGGGGCCGGGGTCCGGGGCCTCGTCGAGGTCGTGGAGGCGCCGCAGATCGAGGGCGTGCACACGGTGGGCACCCACCGGGTTCTGCAGACGGTCACCGCCGAAGGCCCGCGCACCGGTGAGATCTACAACTACGTCGCCGACTTCGGGACCTTCATCGTGATCGTCACCGCCAATCCGCTCGTCCAGGCCGACCGGCCCGTCGCCCACATCGACACCGGGCGCGCCCGCGATCTCGTCACCCGCGCCGTCGACCTCGTCAAGGGTTAGCGCACGTCGTACGGGCGGAACTGGATGCTGATCCGCGGCCCGACGGCCCGGGTGGTTTTGGGGATCGCGTGCTCCCAGGTGCGCTGGCATGAACCGCCCATCACCAGCAGGTCGCCGTGGCCGTGCCGCAGCCTCAGCGACGGGCCGCCGCCGCGCGGGCGCAACGCGAAAACCCTTGTGGCGCCCAGCCCGACGATCGCCACCATGGTGTCCTCGGTCCGGCTGCGGCCGACGTTGTCGCCGTGCCAGGCGACACTGTCCGAACCGTCGCGGTACAGGCACAGGCCTGCGGTGACGAAGGGCTCGCCCAGCTCGCCGGCGTAGGCGTCGTTGAGGCGGCGACGCAGCTGCTTGAGCCGCGGGTGCGGGGGCGGCTCGTCGACCAGGTGGTGGAAGCTGACCAGGCGGGGGACGTCGAGCACCCGGTCGTACATCTGCCGGCGCTCGGAGCGCCACGGGATGCTGTCGCGCAGTTCGGCGAACAGGGTGTCGTCGGCCACGCCGTCCTGGGACAACCAGCCCGACCGCACTTCCAGCCACGCGCCGTCGCCCAGCTCCCGCCGGTCCGCCTGGTCGAACAGAGAGCTCTGCACCGCCTGCTCCATGGCGGGCAGTCTATCGCACAGACGTTCGATGACGTCAGAGGCGGGCGGCGCCGGGGCCGTGCTGGGCGAGCACGTCGTCCGGGTTGGCCAGCGCGCACGTCTTCAGGCTGAGGCACCCGCACCCGATGCACCCGGTGAGATTGTCGCGGAGCCTCTCGAGGTGCACGATGCGCTCGTCGAGGTCCTCGCGCCAGCCCGCCGACAGCCGCGCCCAGTCCTTGCTGGTGGGTATCCGATCGTCGGGCAGCGTCGCCAGTGCGTCGCGGATACGGGACAGCGGGATGCCCAGGCGCTGGGACATCCGGATGAACGCGACGCGGCGCAGGGTCTCACGCGCGTACCGGCGCTGGTTCCCGCTCGTGCGTCTGCTTGCGATGAGACCCTCGCGCTCGTAGAAGTGCAGCGCCGACACCGCCACGCCGCTGCGGACCGACATCTCGCCAGGAGTGAGCTCGTGCGCCCTGTCCATGACCTCAACCCTAGTTGAGGTGGGTTTTGGCGCTACGGTGCTAGATGTGACGGACGTGGCGCTGGGATGCAACTCGGAGGTCGGCACGCTGCGGACGGTGATCCTGCACCGTCCGGGGGCCGAGCTGAAGAGATTGACGCCGCGCAACAACGACACGCTGCTGTTCGACGGGCTGCCGTGGGTCAGCAGGGCGCAGGAGGAACACGACGCGTTCGCCGCGCTGCTGCGCTCCCGCGGAGTCGAGGTGCTGCTGCTCGGTGACCTGCTGACCGAGGCGCTCGCCCACAGCGGGGCCGCGCGCATGCACGGGATCTCGGCCGCAGTCGACGCGCGACGGCTGGGTGTACCGCTGGCGCAGGAACTCTCGACTTATCTGCGCACCCTGGATGCGGGCGCGCTCGCGCACGTGCTGATGGCCGGGATGACGTTCGACGAGTTGCCGTTCGGCGAGCACGAACTGTCGCTGGTGCGGCGCATGCACCACGGCGGCGACTTCGTCATCGACCCGCTGCCCAACCTGCTGTTCACCCGCGACTCGTCGTTCTGGATCGGGCCGCGAGTGGCCATCACGTCGCTGGCCATGCATGCGCGGGTGCGCGAGACGTCACTGACCGACTTGATCTATGCCCACCATCCCCGGTTCCGCGGGGTGCGCCGCGCGTACGAGTCGCGGTCGGCGCCCGTCGAGGGCGGGGACGTGCTGCTGCTGGCGCCCGGCGTGGTCGCGGTCGGCGTGGGGGAGCGGACGACGCCGGCGGGTGCGGAGGCGCTGGCGCGCAGCCTCTTCGACGACGGCCTCGCGCACACCGTGCTGGCGGTGCCGATCGCGCAGGAGCGCGCGCAGATGCATCTGGACACCGTGTGCACGATGGTCGACACCGACGCGGTGGTGATGTATCCCAACATCGTCGACTCGCTGACCGCGTTCCCGATCCGCCGTTCCGCGGGCGGGGTCCGCATCGACCGGGCCGCCCCGTTCGTCGACGCCGCGGCCGACGCGATGGGCATCGGCAAGCTGCGGGTCATCGACACCGGCCTCGACCCGGTGACCGCCGAGCGTGAGCAGTGGGACGACGGCAACAACACGCTGGCTGTCGCGCCGGGTGTGGTGGTGGCCTATGAGCGCAACACCGAAACCAATGCGCGCCTGCAGGATTCGGGCATCGAGGTGCTCGCGATCTCGGCCTCGGAACTGGGCACCGGCCGCGGCGGACCACGCTGCATGTCGTGCCCCGCCGCCCGCGACCCGCTCTGACCCCCCCGCCGCGGAAGCGCATTCCGGGCTGCGATTTTCGCGTGGGAGCGACCAGGAATGCTATTCCGCGGGCAAGCCGACTAGCGCCAGGACGGTAGCCAGATCTGCATGTTCCACGTGCTCTGCGAGATCGGCAGCCCGGTCAGGATCGGATACATCCACGCGAAGTTCGTGATCACCAGCGCCACATAGCAACTCACCACCAGCAGGCCGAGCGTTCGGCGTTCGGCGGTCTGTCTCGGGGCGTGCAGGATGTCGCCGAGGATCATCGCGATCATCATCACCAGGAACGGCGCCATCGTCGCGGCGTAGAAGAAGTACATCTGCCGGTCGATGTCGGCGAACCACGGCAGGAAGCCTGCGCTGTAGCCGACCAGCAGCACCGCATACCGCCAGTCGCGTTTGACGAAGGCCTTCCACAGCACCCAGCCCAGCACCGGCACCGCGATGAACCACATCGCGGGGGTGCCGACCAGCATCACCGCTTTGACGCAGGACTGCGCGCCGCAGCCGGGCACGTTCTGGTTGTCGATCGCATACAGCACCGGCCGCAACGACATCGGCCACGTCCACGGCTTGGACTCCCACGGGTGGTGGTTGCCGTCCGCGTTGGTCAGCCCGGAGTGGAACCGGTACGCCGCGTAGGTGTAGTGCCACAGCGAGCGCAGCGCATCGGGGATCGGCAGCACGCTGTCCGGTCCGATCGAGCGGCCGACCTCGTAGCGGTTCACCCCGGTCTCCGAGGCGAACCACATCGTGTACGAGCCCAGGTACACCCCGAACGGAATCAGCACCATCGCGTACAGCGACGGCCCGACGTCGCGGCGCACCGCGCCCAGCCACGGCCGCGGCACCCGGTACTGCTTGCGCGCCGCCACGTCGAACGCGACGCTCATCGCCCCGAAGAACAGCACGAAGTACAGGCCCGACCACTTGGTGGCGCAGGCCAGCCCGAGCAGCACGCCGGCCCCGAAGCGCCACCAGCGCACGCCCAGCCGCGGGCCCCACGGCGTCTCGGCGATCCGGCCGTCCAGCAGCGCGACGTGCATGCGCTCCCGCACCTGGTCCCGGTCGACGATCAGGCAGCCGAACGCCGCGACCACGAAGAACACGAGGAAGATGTCCAGCAGCGCGGTCCGCGCGATCACGAAGCTGACGCCGTCGGCGATCAGCAGCAGCCCGGCGATCCCGCCGACCAGCGTGGACCGGCTGATGCGACGGGTGATCCGCACGACGAGCAGCACCAGCACGACGCCGCAGAGCGCGCCGGTGAAGCGCCAGCCCACGCCGTTGTAGCCGAACAGCGCCTCGCCCAGCGCGATCATCTGTTTCCCGACCGGCGGGTGCACCACCAGGCCATATCCCGGGTTGTCCTCGACGCCGTGGTTGTGCAGCATCTGCCAGGCCTGCGGCGCGTAGTGCTTCTCGTCGAAGATCGGCGTGCCCGCATCGGTGGGCGACCCGAGGTTGAGGAAGCGGGTCACCGCGGCGAGCGCGGTGATGACGGCGGTCATCGCCCAGCCGCGTAACCGGTCGAGCGGGCCGAAGTCGGCGACCGGCACCAGGGGCCCCGGAGAGATGACGGGGACCGCGCGCTGGTCGACGACGAGCTCGTCGGGCGGGGCGGTCACGCCTGCGATCGTAGGCTGTGGGGCATGGCCGCTGGACGACTGCTCATCGGCGCCACGCCGCTGGGTCAGCCGTCGGACGCGTCGACCCGCCTGATCCGGGCGCTGGCCACCGCTGATGTGATCGCCGCCGAGGACACCCGCCGGGTGCGCACGCTGGCCAACGCCCTGGAGGTGCGCCCGGTCGGCAGGATCGTCAGCCTCTTCGACCAGAACGAGGCGTCACGGGTGCCGGCGCTGCTCGACGACATCCGCGGCGGGGCGACGGTGCTGCTGGTCAGCGACGCCGGGATGCCGCTGATCAGCGACCCCGGCTACCGGATGGTCGCGGCGTGCGTGGAGGCGGGCCTGCCGGTGCAGTGCCTGCCGGGCCCGTCGGCGGTGACGACGGCGCTGGCCGTCGCCGGGCTGCCGTCGGAGAGGTTCTGCTTCGAGGGCTTCGCGCCGCGCAAGCAGTCGGCGCGCACCACCTGGTTGCAGACGCTGGCCGCCGAGCTCCGCACGTGTGTGTTCTTCGAATCGCCGCGCCGGCTCGGTGACTGTCTGCGTGACGCGGTGACGGTGCTGCGAGCCGACCGTCGCGCGGTGGTGTGCCGGGAGCTGACCAAGACGCACGAGGAGATCGTGCGCGGGACACTCGGGGAGCTGGCGGAGTGGGCCACCGGCCCGGTGCTGGGGGAGATCACCGTGGTGCTCGCGGGGGCGACGCCGGTCGCGGACCCGGACAGCCTGGTGGCGGAGGTGAACCGGCTGGTCGCCGACGGGCTGCGGGTCAAGGACGCGTGCGCCCAGGTGGTCGCGGCGCATCCCGGTGCGCCGTCACGCCGGGAGCTCTACGACGCGGTGCTGCGGGCCAGGGACTGACGACGCGAGGATCGGGGCCGCCTTGTGCAGGCACTCCTCCCATTCGCGCACCGGATCGGAGTCCGCGGTGATGCCGCCGCCGACACCGAGGACCGCGCTGCCCGACGGGGTGAACTCGACGGTGCGGATCGCGACGTTGAGTTCGCAGCCGGCGGCGGGCGACGCCAGACCGACGGTGCCGCAGTACACGCCGCGGCGGCGCGGCTCCCACTGCCGGAGCAGCTCGCGCGCCCGCTGCTTGGGGGTGCCGGTCACCGACGCGGGCGGGAACGTCGCCTCCAGCAGCGCGCGGGTGGGGACGCCGGTGGCCACCCGCGCCGCCACCGTCGACACCAGGTGCCACACCCCGGGGGCCGGACGGACCGCGAGCAGTTCGGGCACCGTCACCGACCCCGTCTGCGCGACGCGGCCGAGGTCGTTGCGCACCAGATCCACGATCATGATGTTCTCGGCGACGTCCTTGACCGACGCGCGCAGCGCGGCCGGATCCGCATGCCGGGGCAGGGTGCCCTTGATCGGGCTCGACGTGACGGCCTCTCCGTGGCGGCGCAGGAACAACTCGGGGGACAGCGACGCCACTGCGCCCCAGGCGCCGGCGAGGAACGCCGCCCGGGCCGGCGCCGTCCGTGTCACCGCCTCGACGAAGAAGTCGACAGGGGCGCCGTCGAGCGTGCCGGTGAACTGGGTGCAGACGCACGCCTGGTAGACCTCGCCGGCGGCGATGGCCTCGAGGCAGTCGCGCACGCCGCGCTGGTGCGCCGAGCGATCGGCGTCACCCCAGGCGATGGTGGCGTCCCGGGCGGAGGGCCGCTCCCGCAGCGCCTCGACGACCCAGCCGGAAAGCGGTGCCCCGGAGAGGCTTTCATGCCACCAGGTGCCGTCGGCGGCGCACCGCAGCACACAGTTCGACCAGCCGCCGGCCGCCTCGGGGAGCCGCGGTCCTTGCCCGTCGGCTCCCGGGTCGGGGTAGGACAGATAGCCGAACCACCCGCCGCCGACCGCGCCGTCCGCGCGCGCCCCGACGGGAACGTCGAACACCTCGCCGGGTGCGACGTCGGACAGCGTCACCGACGGGGCGATGACCGCCCGCGAACCGAACCACTCGCCGGTCAGTGCCGCCGGTGGGGCGAGGCCGCGCCGCGACGCCGCGGCGGCCAGCGCAGCGAGGACCGTCGGGGCGCTGCCCAGCTCGCCGAGTCGGTCGATGCGCACCGGGTCATTATCGGCCGATGCGTCGGGGCACGGTCACCGTGGCGAGTTTCTCCGGATTGCGCATCGCGTAGAAGTTCGCGATCTTGCCGTCGACCACCTCGATGAGCACCACGCCCTCGAGGTGCTCGCCGGTGTAGAGGACCAGCGCGGGCGCGCTGTTGTAGATCGCGGGCTCCACCCGGCCGCCGGCGCCGCCCAGCCGCACCAGGCCCATGACCAGCCGGGCCACCCGCTCCGCGCCCGCCACCGGGCGGCGGGCCGCGCTGGCCTTGCCGTCGCTGTCGGCGGTCCACACCACGTCCGGGGCGAGCATCGCCATCAGGCCGTCGAGGTCACCGGTCGCGGCGGCGGTGAAGAACCGGGTGGTGAGTTCGGTGGAGAACTGCGGGTCGACGGGCTCGAACCGCTTGCGCCGGGACTGCACGTGCTCGCGGGCGCGGTGGGCCATCTGCCGGACGGCCGAGGTGGACTTCCCGATCGTCGCGGCGATCTCGTCGTGGTCGAACCCGAACACCTCGCGCAGCACGAAGACCGCACGCTCGTCGGGGCTCAGCGTCTCCAGGACCACCAGCATCGCCATCGACACCGACTCGGCGAGCACCACGTCGGCCGACGGGTCGACATCGGTGAGCAGCGGTTCGGGCAGCCACGGCCCGACGTAGGTCTCTTTGCGCCGCGACTGTGCCCGCAGCGCATTGAGTGCCTGCCTGGTGACGAGCTGGGCGAGATAGGCCTTGGTGTCGCAGACGGTGGCCAGCTCGACGTGTGCCCACCGCAGATAGCTCTCCTGCAGCACATCGTCGGATTCGGTTGCGCTGCCGAGGATTTCGTAGGCGATCGTGAACAGCAGCGGCCGCAGTGCGGTGAACTGCTCGGCGTGTTCGTCGCTCATCGGACGCCGATCGCCTCATCGGCGGCCGGTGCGGTGCTGCGGTCGGGGCCCTTGCGCGTGCGGTAGGAGCCGGGCTCGGCGGCCTCGCCGGCCATCCACTTCACCGTCCACCGGCACACCTGCTCCTTGATCAGCGCGCCGGCACGGCCGCCGACGTAGAGCGCGATCGGGGTGTCGTCGGCGCGCTGGATCTGCAGGGTGCCCGCGTGTCGGCCGACGCTGATGCACTGCGCGGTCATCGGCACCGACACCGTGGCAGGAGACTCGCCGGCGATGCGGGCGAGCACGGTGTCGGCCGCCAGCACGCCCATCGGCAGGCTGGCCTGGCAGCTCATCCGGTAGGCCCGCCGCGACGGCGCCGCGGAGTCGCCGGCGGCGACGATGCGGTCGTCGTCGACGCTGGTGTACGTCTCGTCGGTGACGACGCGACCCATCCCGTCGGTGGTCAGTCCGCTGGCGGAGGCCAGGCCGGGCACGCCGAACCCGGCGGCCCAGACCGTCACGGCGCTCGCGACGATCCGGCCGTCGGCCAGCGCGACGTGGTCGGGGCCGACCGCGGTGACCGTGGCGGCGTCCCCTTCGACGAGCACCACGCCGAGCTTGTGCAGGCGCTTGGTCACCGAGCGGCGGCCCGGCCTGCTCAGCGACGGCCCGACGACCGTGCTCACCAGTGTCACCGGGCGGCCGGCCTCGGCCAGTTCGGCTGCGGCTTCGATGCCGGTCAGGCCACCGCCGACGACGACGATCGGCGCGGGCAGCGCGAGGTCGGCCAGCCGGGCCTTCAGGCGTTCCGCCGGCTCCCACTCGCTGAGCGAGAATCCGAACTCGGCGGCGCCCGGCACCGACGCCGGCACGGCCCCGGTGCTGCCCGCCGCGTAGACGAGGTAGTCGTAGTCCAGCGTCGCGCCCGAGGCCAGCGCGATCCGGCGCGCGGCGGTGTCGATCCGCTCGACAGAGTCGACGACCAGCCGTACCCGATCGTTGAGCACCCGGTCGTAATCGACCGCCGCATCGCCGGTTTCGGCGACCAGCTGGTGCAGCCGGATCCGCTCCACGAAGTGTGGGCGGGGGTTCACCAGGGTCACCGCCAGATCGTCACGTGACGTCAGCCGGTTGGCGGCCATCACGCCGGCGTAACCGCCGCCGATCACGAGAACGCGAAACTGTCGTGCGGTCATGAGGTCTCCTTTGTCCGAAGGCGTGTGACCTCAAGACACCGGCGACCGTCCGGGTGTGACACGACGTGATGCGTATCACACCGCAGGCTGGTAGCGCGGAAAGATCCCGGTGGGTGCCGGCAACGCCACGCCGGTCGTCAGGCGAACCGGCACGGCGGTGAAGTCCCGCTGGTCGGCGGGCTGGCCGAGCAGGTCGAGCAGCCGGGCCGTCGATTCGGGCATCACGGGTTGGCTCAGCAGCGCGGCGATGCGCACCACCTCGAGCGTCGTGTACAGCACGGTCGCGAACCGTTGTGGATCGGTCTTGCGCAGCACCCACGGCTCCTGCGCCGAGAAGTAGCGGTTGGCCGCGCCGAGCACCGACCAGATCGCCTCGAGGGCCAGGTGCATCGCCGTCGCCGCGTAATGCCCGCGCACCCGCTCGAGAAGCTCGTCGGCGACCGCGAGCATCTCGAGGTCCTCCGGCGTGAAGTCGCCGGGCTGCGGGACCACGCCGTCGAGGTTCTTGGCGACCATCGACAGCGAGCGCTGCGCCAGGTTGCCGAACTCGTTGGCCAGATCGGCGTTGATCCGGGCGATGATGCCGTCCTCGCTGTAGCTGCCGTCCTGGCCGAACGGGACCTCGCGCAGCAGGAAATAGCGCACCTGATCGACGCCGAATGTGTCGACGAGGTCGTTGGGGTCGACCACGTTGCCGACGGACTTGCTCATCTTCTCGCCGCGGTTGAACAGGAAGCCGTGCGCGAACACCTTCTTCGGCAGCGGGATGCCGGCCGACATCAGGAAGGCCGGCCAGTACACCGTGTGGAACCGGATGATGTCCTTGCCGATCATGTGCAGGTCGGCGGGCCAGTAACGCCGGTACAGCTCGGAATCGGTGTCGGGGAAACCGACACCGGTCAGGTAGTTGGTCAACGCGTCGACCCAGACGTACATGACGTGGTCGGGGTGGCCGGGTACCGGGACGCCCCAGTCGAACGTGGTCCGGGAGATCGACAGGTCGCGCAGCCCGCCGGAGACGAAGCTGACCACCTCGTTGCGCCGCACCTCCGGCTCGATGAACTCCGGGTGCTCGGCGTAGAGCGCGAGCAGCCGGTCGGCGTAGGCGGACAGCCGGAAGAAGTACGTCTGTTCCTCGGTCCAGGTCACCGGGGTGCCGGTCTCGATGGAGACGCGGACCCCGTCCTCGCCCAGGACGGTCTCGTTCTCGGCGAAGAACCGCTCGTCGCGCACCGAGTACCAGCCCGAGTAGTTGTCGAGGTACACGTCGCCCGCGTCGACCATCCGCCGCCAGATTTCCTCCGACGCCGTGAAGTGGTCCGCGTCGCTGGTCCGGATGAAGCGGTCGAACGACACGTTCAGCTTGCGCTGCAGCCGCTCGAAGACGTCGGAGTTGCGCCGCGCCAGCTCGATGGTCGGCACCCCCTCGCGGGCGGCCGTCTCGGCCATCTTCAGCCCGTGCACGTCGGTGCCGGTCAGGAAGCGGACGTCGAAACCGTCCAGCCGCTTGAAGCGCGCGATCGCGTCGGTGGCGATGTATTCGTAGGCATGGCCGACGTGCGGGTCGCCGTTGGGATAGGCGATCGCCGTGGTGATGTAGTAGGGCTCGCTCATTTGTGCTTCACCCTAAGGTGTGGACGGTGAGCTCCTCCTCCCGACAGCGGCGCGAGCCGCCCCCCGTCCCCGAGCCGCTGACGCCTCTGATCGACGCTCACACCCACCTCGACGCCTGTGGGACCCGCACCGCCGACGATGTGGCGGCCGTTCTGGACCGCGCCAACTCGGCAGGGGTGCAGGCCGTGGTCACCATCGCCGACGACCTCGACGCCGCCCGGTGGGCGGCCGGCGCGGCCGAGTGGGATCCGCGCGTGTACGCCGCGGTGGCGCTGCACCCCACCCGGGCCGATGCGCTCACCGACGATGCCCGCGCCGAGCTGGAGCGGCTGGCCGCGCACCCGCGGGTCGTCGCGATCGGGGAGACCGGCCTGGACCTGTACTGGCCGGGGCGGCTGGAGGGGTGCGCGGAGCCGGCCGTCCAGCGCGAGGCGTTCGCGTGGCACATCGACCTGGCCAAGCGCAGCGGGAAGCCGTTGATGATCCACAACCGCGACGCCGACGACGAGGTGCTGGACGTGCTGCGCGCCGAGGGCGCCCCGGAGACTGTGATCTTCCACTGTTTTTCCTCCGGCCCGGCGATGGCACGCTCCTGCGTCGACGCGGGCTGGCTGCTCAGCCTGTCGGGCACGGTCAGCTTCAAGAACGCCCGTGAGCTGCGGGAAGCGGCCACGCTGATCCCCGTCGACCAGCTGTTGGTCGAGACCGACGCGCCATTTCTGACACCGCACCCCTTCCGCGGCGCGCCGAACGAGCCCTATTGCCTCCCTTACACTGTTCGAGCGTTGGCCGACGTGGTCGGCCGGGCGCCGGAAGAGATCGCCGAGCAGACCTCGGTGACGGCGGAGCGAGCGTACGGCCTGCAGAGTTGCCGCCCGTAGGCCTTTTCGTTACCGTCTTGTGATAATCCACGCGCGTACAGAAGCTGCGCGCGTCCTGAAGTTGGGGTCGACGACATCGTGAGTGCCATCACCAGACTTCATCAGACGCGTTCGCCGATCCTGCGGGCCCTCGTCGCGGCGACTTTGCTGGCGCTGATCTTCGCGGGCGGAACGGCCGTGCTGTCCCACAAAACGGTGACACTGACTGTGGACGGCGCGTCGATGACGGTGCCGACGATGAAGAGCCGCGTGATCGACGTCGTCAAGGAGAACGGCTTCGACGTCACCGACCGCGACGACCTCTTCCCGGCCGCCGACACCCCCGTGCACCAGTCCGACACGATCATGCTGCGCCGCAGCCGGCCGCTCGAGATCTCCACCGACGGTGGCGGGACCGAGCAGGTCTGGACAACCGCGTCGACCGTGCAGGAGGCGCTCGCCCAGCTCCGGATGACCGACAAAGCGCCGCTCGCGGCAAGCCGCGGCAGCCGTGTCCCGCTGGGCGGAATGGCGCTACCTGTGGTGAGTCCCAGGACCGTTCAGCTCGACGACGCGGGTGTGACGCGGTCGGTTCGACTGGCCGCACCGAACGTCGCAGCCCTGCTCGATGCCGCAGGCGCCCCCCTTCAGCAAAGTGACACGGTAAATCCAGCACCCTCGGCTCCCATCGTGGATGGCATGCGGATCACCGTCACCCGGGTGCGAATCGACAAGGTCACCGAGCGGCTCCCGCTCGCCCCGAACAACCAGCGCATCACTGACGTGTCGCTGAACATGAGCCGCCAGATCGTCGAAGACCCCGGAATGCCGGGCACCCAGGACGTCACTTTCGCGATCGCGCGGGTCAATGGCGTCGAGACAGGCAGGCTGCCAGTAGCCAATGTCGTTGTTGTTCCGGCCAGGGACGGGGTGTTGCGCATCGGTGCCAAGCCGGGCACCGAGGTGCCCCCGGTGTCCAACCCGGGCCAGTGGGACGCGTTGGCGCGTTGCGAAGCCGGAGGTAATTGGGGCATCAACACCGGTAACGGTTTTTTCGGTGGAGTCCAATTTGATCAAAACACCTGGGAGCGCAACGGTGGTCTGAGGTATGCTCAGCGGGCAGATCTGGCAACGAGAGAAGAGCAGATCGCAATAGCTGAAGTGACCAGGGCGCGCCAAGGGTGGGGAGCGTGGCCGGTCTGTAGCGGGAGGATCGGTGCGTCGTGACAATTCGACTGCTCGGGCGAACTGAGATTCGTCACCTGGCAAAGTCCATCGACTTCCGGCCGCGCAAGTCTTTCGGCCAGAACTTCGTGCACGACGCCAACACCGTGCGCCGCATCGTGTCCGCATCGGGGGTGAACCGGAACGATCACGTGCTCGAGGTCGGCCCCGGCCTCGGGTCGCTGACGCTGGCGCTGCTCGATCGCGGCTCCCGCGTGACGGCCGTCGAGATCGACCCGGTGCTGGCCGAGCAGCTACCCACCACGGTCGCCGACCACTCGCACAGCGAGATCAACCGGCTGCACGTGCTCAACCGCGACATCCTCACCTTCCAGCGTGAGGACCTCACCGACGAGCCGACCGCCCTGGTCGCGAACCTGCCCTACAACGTTGCTGTACCTGCGCTTCTGCACCTTCTCGCCGAGTTTCCCTCCATCCGCACCGTGATGGTGATGGTGCAGGCCGAGGTCGCCGAGCGGCTGGCCGCCGAGCCGGGCGGCAAGGACTACGGAGTGCCCAGCGTCAAGGTGCGGTTCTTCGGCAACGTGCGCCGATACGGCATGGTGTCCCCGACGGTGTTCTGGCCTATCCCGCGCGTCTACTCCGGGCTGGTGCGGATCGACCGCTACGAGACCTCGCCGTGGCCGACCGATCCGGAATTCCGGCAGCAGGTCTTCGAGCTCATCGACGTGGCGTTCGCGCAGCGCCGTAAGACCGCGCGCAACGCGTTCGCCGAGTGGGCGGGCTCGGGCAACGAGTCCGCAAGCCGGCTTCTCGCAGCCAGCATCGACCCGTCCCGCCGCGGCGAGACGCTCGGCATCGCGGACTTCGTCCGGCTGCTGCAGCGCAACGCCGATTGGCACGTCGTCCCCAAGCCGGCGCCGGCGGTGACCGCGGAGCCCACCGCCGACGGGCTCGACTCCCACATCACGTCGTCGTAGGCCCCGGCCTGTCGCTGTCCTTCGTGCCGTCGGCACGCAGGTACTCGTCCATCAACGGCGTCTCCGCGACGATCGGGTAGTTGCCGGTGATGCCGACCCGCTCGCGGGCCATCTCCATCACCCTGGTGCGCACCGCGAACCAGCCGATCACCAGCGCCGGCACCAGCACCACCAGCGCGACCAGATTCCAGTAGTTCTCGTAACACATCAACGCCGTCACCCCGACGAGGAACACCAGGGTGGCGTAGCTGGTGTACGGCGTGCCCCAGAGCCGGAAGCTCGGACGGGACAGGATCCCCTTCTTCGACCAGCGGTACAGCTGGATCTGGCAGATGACGATGGTGCCCCAGGACGCGATGATGCCCAGAGCCGACAGGTCGAGTGCGATGTTGAACGCCTCGGCCGGAACCACCAGGTTCAGGAACACGCCGACCACGGTGAACACCGCCGTCAGCGCGATACCGGCGAACGGCACACCGCGCTTGGTCATGCGAGCGGTGAACTGCGGCGCGCTGCCGTTCAGCGCCATCGAGCGCAGGATCCGTCCCGTCGAGTACAGGCCCGCGTTCAGACTCGACATGGCGGCGGTCAGCACGACGAAGTTCATGATGTCGCCCGCCGCGGGCACGCCGATGCTGGAGAAGAACGTCACGAACGGGCTCTCGCCCTGCTTGTAGCTGGTGTAGGGCAGCATGAGCGCCAGCAGGATCAGTGAGCCCACATAGAACACCGCGATGCGGAACACCACGGAGTTGATCGCCTTGGGCATCACCTTGGCGGGGTTCTCGGTCTCACCCGCCGCGGTGCCCACCAATTCGACTGCGGCGTAGGCGAATATCACGCCGGAGGTGACGAGCACCAGCTGAAGCGCGCCGGTGGGGAGGATCCCGCCGTTGTCGGCGACCACCGACAGGCCGGTCGGCTGACCGTCGACGGTGAACCGGCCCGCGAGGAACACGATGCCGACGACCAGGAAGGTCACCAGCGCGACGACCTTGATCAGCGCGGCCCAGAACTCCATCTCCCCGAACAGCTTGACCGAGATCATGTTCACCGTCAGCACGATGATCAGCGCGATCAGCGCGATCGTCCACTGCGGGGCCGCCTTGAACGCGCCCCAGTAGTGCATGTACAGCGCGATCGCGGTGACGTCGACGATCGAAGTGCAGGCCCAGTTGAAGAAGTACATCCAGCCGGCCACGAAAGCCGCCTTCTCGCCGAGGAATTCGCGTGCATACGAGACGAACGATCCCGAGGACGGACGGTGCAGCACCAGCTCCCCGAGCGCGCGCAGAATGAAGAACACGAAGACGCCGCACACGGCGTAGACGATGAACAGTCCGGGGCCGGCGGTGTTCAAACGGCCGCCCGCGCCCATGAACAGACCGGTGCCGATCGCGCCGCCGATGGCGATCATCTGCAGCTGTCGCGGCTTGAGGCCCTTGTGATAGCCCTCTTCCTCGTGGGCCAGGGCCGAGTTGTCGTACTGCACGGCAGATTCCATGGGCGGGACGCTAGCCCCGTCGTGTCACGGCGGAATTCGCCGACGTTAACGCTGGGTTACAGAGTGGCAGAACGCGATTGACGTTTCAGTCCCGCAGAATACGGGTAATCAACGCCATCAACTGCGTGCAGTTCTGATAGCGATCGGCGGGCCTCTTCGCCAGGGCTTTGGCCATCACGGAGTCGAACGCGCTTGGCAGCCAGGCGATTCGACGGGACAGCCGGGGTGGAACGCTGTTCAACTGCGCGGCGGTCAGGCCCATGCGGGTGGCCGCGGTGAACGGCGGAGCTCCGGTGACCATCTCCACGACCGTGCACGCCAGCGCATACTCGTCGGTGGCGCCGCTGACCGGCCCGCCGGTCAGCAGTTCCGGCGGCGAGTAGGGCAGCGACGCGGTCACCTCGCCTGCGTGCGGCCGCGGCTTCTCGTCGCGGGTGTGCGCGGTGCCGAAGTCGACCAGCACCGCGCCGTCGGCGTAGAAGTCCGCGTGGCACAGGATGTTGGCGGGTTTGACGTCGCAGTGCACGACGCCGCGACCGTGGATGTCGTCGAGGGCGCCGGCGATCTGGGTCAGCGCCGCGAGGCGGTTGGGGATGGTGGCCAGCCCGGCGACCGGCCCGCCGGCGAGGTGTTCCATGGTCAGCCATCCCGGGCCGTGGTCGAAGACCTCGATGACGTGCGGCTGCGCCATGGCCCGGGCGACGGCGAACTCGCGATCCAGCCGGGCCTGTGCCTCGGCGGATTGGGCTCGGTCGGCGAGCACCTTCAGCGCGACGGTGCGCTCGGGTGGCCGGGTGTCACGGGCCCGGTAGACGGTCGACGAACCGCCGCGGCCGATGACGGCCTCCACGGCGTAGCGGCCTTCGAAGCGGTCGCCCGGCGAAAGCACGCTTCCAGAGTAGGGTTCGCCCGCGTCACATCGCGGCGTTAGGGTCGTGCGATGTCCGCGCGCGACGGAAATACGGCTACGGAGTGGGTTCCCACCGGTTCGGTGACGGTCCGCGTGCCCGGCAAGGTGAACCTCTACCTCGAGGTCGGCGACCGCCGCGCGGACGGCTACCACGAGCTTTCCACCGTCTTCCACGCCGTGTCGCTGCTCGACGAAGTGACGGTCAGCACCTCGGATGTGCTGACACTCGAGGTGGCGGGTGAGGGCGCCGAGTCGCTGCCCACCGACGACCGCAATCTCGCCTGGCGGGCGGCCGAACTGATGGCCGAGCACGTCGGCCGCGCCCCGGACGTCGCCATCGCCATCGACAAGACCATTCCGGTGGCCGGCGGCATGGCGGGCGGCAGCGCCGACGCGGCCGCGGTGCTGGTGGCGATGAACGAGTTGTGGGAGCTCGGGGTGCCGCGGCGCGACCTGCACGCGTTGGCCGCGCAGCTGGGCTCCGACGTGCCGTTCGCGCTGCACGGTGGCACTGCGCTCGGCACCGGGCGCGGTGAGGAACTGGCAACGGTGTTGACCCGCAACACCTTTCACTGGGTGCTCGCGTTCTCCGACGGCGGTCTGTCGACCGCGACGGTGTTCTCCGAGATCGACCGGCTGCGCGAAGCGCAGGACCGCACGCTGCCGCCGCGGCTGGAGTCCGCCGAGCCGGTGCTGGCCGCGCTGGCATCGGGGGATCCGGCCGAGCTCGCGCCGTTGCTGGGCAACGACCTGCAGCCCGCCGCGCTGACGCTCGACCCGTCGCTGCGCCGCACCCTGCGTGCGGGCGTCGAGGCCGGCGCGTTGGCGGGCGTCGTCTCCGGGTCGGGACCGACCTGTGCGTTCCTGTGCACGTCGGCCGGTTCGGCTGTCGACGTCGGCACCGAACTGGCGGGCGCCGGCGTGTGCCGGACCGTGCGGGTGGCCAGCGGGCCGGTGCACGGCGCGCGGGTGGTGCCGAGCCCGTCGGCGTCGGTGTAGGCGTCCGCGGGACCGGATCGCCAGAACTGTGACAAACGCCTCAATACACGCGCGCGTTTGGCAGTTACTTAAGAGTCTCCTAAGATGAGCGACGGTGAGAGCTAGCGGTCGAGCAGTGGACGCGAATTCCTCCGTCGCTACCGACGGTGGGCGTCCGAACGGATCCGGCCGCGCCGCGGCGACATCACCGATTCGAGACGAAACCGCTGCCCAAACGTGTGCGCGCCTCCATGCGAAGGTCGTTCAACAGGCGGAACATGGCAAACGCGCATGTGCACAGGGGCAGATGTCGGCGAGGAGGTCGTCGTGAGCAAGTTCACCGAGAAGATGTACCGCAATGCCCGCACCACCACCCGGGGCATGGTCACCGGCGAACCCCATGAGCCGGTTCGGCACACCTGGGGCGAGGTGCACGAGCGGGCTCGGCGCATCGCCGGTGGACTCGCCGCAGCGGGCGTCGGGCGCGGGGACGCGGTCGGCGTGCTCGCCGGGCTTCCCGTCGAGATCGCTCCGACGGCCCAGGGCCTGTGGATGCGCGGTGCCTCGCTGACGATGCTGCACCAGCCCACCCCCCGCACGGACCTCGTGATGTGGGCCGAGGACACGATGAACGTCATCGGCATGATCGAGGCCAAGGCCGTCATCGTCTCCGAGCCGTTCCTGGTGGCGATCCCCGTGCTGGAAGAGAAGGGCATCACGGTCCTGACCGTCGAGGACCTGCTGGCCGCTGAGCCGATCGATCCGATCGAGGTCGGCGAAGACGACCTGGCGCTGATGCAGCTGACGTCCGGTTCGACCGGGTCGCCCAAGGCCGTGCAGATCACGCACCGCAACATCCACTCCAATGCCGAGGCGATGTTCATCGGCGCGCAGTACGACGTCGAGACCGACGTGATGGTGAGCTGGCTGCCCTGCTTCCACGACATGGGCATGGTCGGCTTCCTGACCATCCCGATGTACTTCGGCGCCGAGCTGGTCAAGGTCACCCCGCTGGACTTCCTGCGCGACACGCTGCTGTGGGCCAAGCTCATCGACAAGTACAAGGGCACGATGACCGCCGCCCCGAACTTCGCCTACGCGCTGTTCGCCAAGCGGCTGCGCCGGCAGGCCAAGCCCGGCGAGTTCGATCTGTCGACGTTGCGGTTCGCGCTGTCGGGCGCCGAGCCCGTCGACCCCGCCGACGTCGAGGACCTGCTGGACGCGGGCAAGCCATTCGGCCTGAACCCCGGGGCGATCCTGCCGGCCTACGGCATGGCCGAGACCACGCTGGCGGTGTCGTTCTCGCCGTGCAACGCGGGCCTGGTGGTCGACGAGGTCGACGCCGACCTGCTGGCCGCGCTGCGCCGCGCCGTGCCGGCCACCAAGGGCAACACCAAGCGGCTGGCCGATCTCGGCCCGCTGCTCACCGACCTCGAGGCCCGCGTCATCGACGACCACGGCAATGTCATGCCGCCGCGCGGCGTCGGGGTCATCGAACTGCGCGGCGAGTGCGTGACGCCGGGCTACATGACGATGGGCGGTTTCATCCCCGCGCAGGACGAGCACGGCTGGTACGACACCGGCGACCTCGGCTACCTGACCGAGGACGGCCACGTCGTGGTCTGCGGCCGCGTCAAGGACGTCATCATCATGGCCGGCCGCAACATCTACCCGACCGACATCGAGCGCGCGGCGGGCCGCGTGGAGGGTGTGCGGCCGGGGTGTGCGGTCGCGGTTCGCCTGGACGCCGGGCACTCGCGGGAGACCTTCGCCGTCGCCGTCGAGTCCAACGCCTGGCAGGACCCCGCCGAGGTGCGCCGCATCGAGCACCAGGTCGCCCACGAGGTGGTCGCCGAGGTCGAGATGCGGCCGCGCAACGTCGTCGTGCTGGGGCCGGGCAGCATCCCGAAGACGTCGTCGGGCAAGCTGCGCCGTTCGACCTCCGTCTCGCTGGTCACCTAGCCCCTCCTTCCGCGAGCGAGCGTGTCTGGACGCGACACGCCGCGTGTGGACGGCACGTCACGCACGCTCGCGGCCGGTGGGCGGCAGGTAGTCGCCGATGAGCTCACGGTTCCACCACCGCCGGTCCTCGCGGAGTTCGCGCCAGGACGTGAAGCGGTACTCGTACAGTCGGGCCCGCACGTAGCGTGGCGGCGCGTCGGGGAACGGGTTGTGGCCGAACAGTCGCAGCGTGGCGGGGTCGCCGCGCAGCAGCCGGTCCATCAGCGGTCCGAACCACTCTCGCGCATAGGCCGGCGACAAAGCGGCGAACCACATCAGCCAGTCCAGCCGCAGGTGGTAGGGCGCCCACTGACGCGGCATCCGGTGCGGATCGCCCGGTTTGCCCCGAAAGCCGTACTCCTTCCACACCGCATCCGGCGTGGGCTGGGCCGCGTCGGTGCCTTCGATCACCACCTCGTGGCGCACGCGCCCGACGGTGCCGAACGCCCCATAGGTGTTCACCAAGCGCAGCGCGTTGAACGACGCGTTCATCTTCTGTGCCCGGCCGATCATGTTGGCCACCGGCCAGTAACTCAGCACCACCGTCGACGCCGCGCCCGCGATCACGAGGGCGGCGAACCACCCCGGTGTCGCCGTCACTGAGGGAGCCGCGGGCACGGGCAGCACCGTGGCGAACGCGGCCCGGTCGACCGCACTGAACGCGAGGAGGATCGTCAGCCAGTTCAGCCACGCGAAGTTCCCGGACGCCACCAGCCACAGCTGCGTGACGATGATGACCGCCGCCGCGATCGATGCGACAGGTTGCGGAAAGAACAGCCCGAACGGCACGACCAACTGGGCGACGTGGTTGCCGGCCACCTCGACGCGGTGCAGCGGCCGGGGCAGGTGATGGAAGAACCAGCTCAGCGGCCCCGGCATCGGCTGCGTCTCGTGGTGGTAGTCCAGGCAACTCAGGTCACGCCAGCATGGATCGCCGCGCAGTTTGATCAGCCCGGCGCCGAACTCGACGCGGAACAGCAGCCAGCGCAGCAGCCACAGGGTCAGCAGCGGCGGGGACGTCTCGTCGTTGCCCAGCAGCATCATCAGGACGCCCGCCTCCAGCAGCAGCGACTCCCAGCCGAACCCGTACCAGCGCTGGCCCACGTTGACGATCGACAGGTAACCCACCCACAGCGTCAGCCACGCCAGCGTCGCCACCCACAGCGGGACCGCGTCGTCGGCTCCGGCGACGATCGCGCCCGCCAGTGCCGCGCCGGCCCAGCAGACCGCGGCGAAGAAGCGGTCGGAGTAGTGCAGGTGAAAGATGCTGGGCGCGATCCGGAACGGCACCCGCGTGACGAAGTGCGGTATCGGCAACAGGCCATCGCATCCGAGCAGCGCGCGGAACTGGCGGCCCGCACCGATGAACGCGATCAGGTACACCGCCGCCACGCCGCGCTGCAGCACCTCCCGGGCCAGCCAGTATCCCGGTGCGGCGAACCAGTCCGCGTGCACGGTTTCAGTCAACGCCGTCGCCTGCCGCGGCAAAAGCATTGGCCGGATGTCGGTCGGCGCGGATACCGTCGAGGCCATGGACCCGGCCATCGAAGCGATCGACCTCGTCAAGCGGTTCGGTGACCACACCGCGGTCGACGGGGTCAGCTTCGCCGTCCCGCCGGGCAGCGTGCTCGGTCTGCTGGGACCCAACGGCGCGGGCAAGACGACCACGGTGCGGATGATGACGACGCTGACCGAACCCACCAGCGGCACCGCGCGGGTGGCGGGATACGACGTGCGCGCAGAGCCCGACCAGGTGCGCCGCCACATGGGGCTGACCGGTCAGGTCGCGACGGTCGACGAGTTGCTGACGGGCCGGGAGAACATCCGCATGATCGGCGGCCTCTACGGCATCCGGCGCCGAGCGCTGGAGAAGCTGGGAGATCAACTGCTGCAGCAGTTCTCGCTGACCGAGGCGGGCGACCGGGTGGTGAAGTCCTACTCAGGCGGCATGCGCCGCCGGCTGGATCTCGCCGTCAGTCTGCTCGCCTCGCCGCCCGTGCTGTTCCTCGACGAGCCGACCACCGGCCTCGATCCGCGCAGCCGCAGCGAGCTGTGGGAGGTGCTGCGCGGGCTGGTGGCCGAGGGCACCACGCTGTTGCTGACCACGCAGTATCTCGAAGAGGCCGACCAGCTGGCCGACAACATCGTGGTGATCGACCAGGGCCGCATCATCGCCGAGGGTTCCCCGCTGCAGCTCAAGCAGCAGGCCGGCCGGGCCAGCCTGGTGATCACGGTCGGCGACGCGGCGGATCTGCCGGCAGCGCAGGACCTGCTGCGACGCACCGGGGCCGAGGTGTTCGTCGACGCGGCGGCGCGGCGGCTCACCGCGTCGGCCGACGGGCTGGACGACATGATCGCCGTCGCCGGCTGGTTCCGCGACAGCGGCATCGGCGTCGACGACATCGGGTTGTCCCGGCCCAGCCTCGACGACGTGTTCCTGAGCTTGACCGGCCACCGTACCGACGAATCCGAGGAGGTCGGCGCATGACCGCGCTGGACACCGAACACCCCGCGGCCGTGCGCGTCGACCGGGTGCCGACGCGCCCGACGAATCTGGTTCAGCAGTCGTGGATCATGGTGAAGCGCAACATGATCCACACCAAGCGGATGCCCGAGATGCTCAGCGACGTGACGGCGCAGCCCATCATGTTCGTGCTGCTGTTCGCGTTCGTGTTCGGCGCGTCGATCACCAACACCGGGGGAGCCTCCTACCGGGAGTTCCTGCTGCCGGGCATCCAGGCGCAGACCATCGTGTTCTCGGCGTTCGTGGTGGCCTCGGGCATCACCGCCGACGTCGAGAAGGGCATCATCGACCGGTTCCGCTCGCTGCCGATCTCCCGGTCGTCGGTGCTGATCGGGCGCAGCGTCGCGAGCCTGATCCATTCGTCGTTGGGCGTGGTGGTGATGGCGCTGACGGGGCTGGCGATCGGCTGGCGCATCCGCGGCAGCATCGCCGAGGCGGTGCTGGCGTTCGCCCTGATCCTGGTGTTCGGCTTCGGGATGATCTGGTTCGGCATCCTGGTCGGATCGCTGATGCGCACCGTCGAGGCGGTCAACGGCGTGATGTTCACCGTGCTGTTCCCGGTGACGTTCCTGGCCAACACCTTCGTGCCGACGGAGCCGATGCCGCACTGGCTTCGGGTGATCGCCGAGTGGAACCCGGTGTCGTCGTTGGCGCAGGCGATGCGCGAACTGTGGGGCAACGGCGGGCCGGCGGCCCCCGATGCGCAACTGCCCCTGCATCACCCGGTGCTGTCGACCATCCTGTGGTCGCTGGCGCTGACCGCGGTCTTCGCGCCGTTCGCGCTGGCCGCCTACCGGCGCCGCACGTCCGGCTAGCACCGCGAGGCTGAGTATTGTGTACGATACTCAGCATGGCGCAGAAGTTGCCCCCGCGGCTGGCCGACCATCCGACCGTCCGGAAGGTGCAGGCGCACCCGTCGCGTCCTCCCGGCGTGATCGACGCGGACTGGTTGCGCGCGATCTGCCGGGAGGCGGGCGTCGACGACGTCGGGTTCGCCCGCGTCGCCGATCCGGCCTTGGCCTCCGAGGTCGAGCACGTGCAGGCGGCGCTGCCGGGCGCCGTCAGCTACCTCTCGCTCGTCGTCAAGATGAACCGCGACAACGTCCGCTCGACGGCACGCAGCGTCGCCAATCAGGAGTTTCACCGCAGCGGCGAGATCATGAACGAGGCCGCCCACCGCATCACGCGCATCCTCCAGGACGCGGGGCACCGCGTGGTCAACCCGTCGGCCACCTTCCCGATGGAGATGGATCGCTACCCGGGCCGCATCTGGGTGGTGGCGCACAAGCCGGTCGCCGTCGCCGCGGGCATGGGCGTGATGGGCATCCACCGCAACGTCATCCACCCGCGATTCGGCAACTTCATCCTGCTCGGCACGATCCTGGTGGCCGCTGACATCTCCACTTACGATGCGCCGCTGGACTATTCGCCCTGCCTGGAGTGCAAGCTCTGCGTGGCGGCCTGCCCGGTCGGGGCGATCAAGAAGAACGGCGACTTCGACTTCGTCGCGTGCTCGGTGCACAACTACCGCGAGTTCATGGGCGGCTTCACCGACTGGGTGCAGACCGTTGCCGACAGCGAGGACGCCGAGGACTTTCGCTCCCGGGTCAGCGATTCGGAGAACGCGTCGATGTGGCAGAGCCTGTCGTTCAAGGCGAACTACAAGGCGGCCTACTGCCTGGCGGTCTGCCCGGCGGGGGAGGAGGTGATCGAGCCCTACCTCGATGACCGCAAGGGGTTCATGGATCTCGTCCTCAAACCGTTGCAGGACAAGGTGGAGACGCTGTACGTGCTCCCGGGTTCGGAAGCCGAGGCGCACGCCGTCAAGCGGTACCCGCACAAGCCGGTGAAGCGGGTCGACAGCGGCATCCGGGGTGTCCGCGGCCGGTGACGTATCGCGGCGAACGGTCGCGGGATCACCGGCGCGGAGGTTAGATGAGGCTGGCTGCCGGCCAGACGCTGTGCCTGCGCCGAGGTGGCCGCTGGAGGAGGAACGAATGGTGTGGATCCGTGGCCTGTCGGCCGGACTGCTGTGCGCGGTCGCGCTGGCGCCACCCGCGTGGGCCGGCGGACCCGGGGGAGTAGTGGACACCGGTGTGGTGTCCCGGGCCGTCGGATCCGGACTGCGGGACGGAACGCTGATCGGCTTCACGGCCACCGGCCCCACCAACGAGATGGCCGCCTCCGCGGTGATCGCCGCCTGCCAGGCGGCCGGGGCGGAGCAGTGCAGCAGCGACGAACAGACCAACGACGTGTTCTGCATCGTGTCGGTCGGGGCCGACGACGGCAGCGGCATCGTGTCGGGCGGCGCGGGCGCCACCCCGGAGGCGGCACGCGAGGACGCCTTCCGTCATGTCGGCCAGGCGAATCTGACACTCGACCCGGCTGCCCGCATCCTCGCGTCGTCCTGCCCGTGACTCACGCTCTCGGAAGTGGAGTGACCATGACCAGTTTCTGGAAGTACGCGTCGGCGGCACTGATCGCGAGTGGCGTTGCCGCCGGCCTTGTTTCGGCGCCGACGGCCGTCGCGCAGGCGACCTGCCAGGAGGCCGGCGGCCTGACCCGGTGCGAGACCAACGGCAGCGTCTCGATCAAGACGGTGCCCGGAACGCGCGCGCCGAACGTCGCCGACACGATCCCCCGCAACAACAACCGGTCGGGCATCGTCCTGACCTGGTAGCCGGTCAGGCCCAGGCGTGCACCACGTTCTGGGCCGGTTCGAGGCCCTGGCCGATCAGCAGTTCGACCGCGTCGGCGGCCTGCTCGCAGATGGTCGCGATCTCCGGGCGCTCCCGGGAGTTGAACGGTTCCAGCACGAACGACGCCCCCGACTGCCGTCCCGGCGGCTTGCCGATGCCGACCCGGACGCGGTGAAAGTCGTTGCTGCTCAACGCCGATCCGACCGAGCGCAGGCCGTTGTGCCCGGCCACCCCGCCGCCGTACTTGAGCCGGATCCGGCCGAACTCGATGTCGAGTTCGTCGTGGACGATGATCACGTCCCGCGGGGCCACCGAGTAGAACTTGGCCAGCGGGCCGACCTGGCGCCCGGACTCGTTCATGTAGACGCGCGGTTTGGCCAGCACCACCGGGCGGCCTGCCAGCCGCCCGGTGGCCACGTCGGCCCCGGACTTCTTGTGCACCTTGAACGTCTCGCCGATGCGGTCGGCGAGGATGTCGACGACGAGGAAGCCCAGGTTGTGCCGGGTGAGCGCGTACTGCGGGCCGGGGTTGCCCAGGCCGACCACCAGCTGGGGTTCGGCCACGACGACGGCGTCCTACTCGGAGTCGCCGGCGGACTCGCCCTCGCCGCCCTCGGCCTCGGCTTCGGCCTCGGCAGCCTCGGCGGCCTGCTCCTCGATCGACTCGCCGCCACCCTCGGCCTCGAGCTCCTCCTCGGTCGGCGCGGGCACCACGTTGACCACGAGCAGCTCGGGGTCGGACACCAGCGTCACACCCGAGGGCAGTTCGACGCCGCCGGCCAGGATCTGGGTGCCTTCCTGGGCGCCCTCGACCGACACGGTGAGCTGCTCGGGGATCGACTGCACGTCGGCCTCGATCTCGATGGAGTTGGCTTCCTGGGTGACCAGGGTGCCGGGGGCGGCGTCACCCTCGACGGCGACGTTGACCTCGACGGTCACCTTCTCGCCGCGGCGCACGACGAGCAGGTCGGCGTGCTGGATGTTGCGACGGATCGGGTGGATCTCGAGCGACTTGGTCAGCGCGAGCTGCTCCTTGCCGGCGATGTCGAGCGTGAGCACGGCGTTGGTGCCGGCGTTACGCAGCACCGCGGCGAAGTCGTGGCCGTCGAGCTCGAGGTGCTGGGGCTCGGTGCCGTGGCCGTAGAGGACCACGGGGACGCGGCCCTCGCGGCGGGCGCGGCGCGAGGCGCCCTTGCCGGTCGCGGTGCGGACCTGGGCGGTCAGATTGTTCGGGGCGTTCTTCGCCATGTTCGGTACTCCTGTGCCGGTGGTGTCGGACACGGCCAGGGTCACACGAACTGCAGATGCTCAGTTCCCGTCGATAACGGCGGCCCGTCGGTTGGCCACCCTCGCCGTGATGCGTCGACCAGGGTAGCTCAGCACCCGGCTACAGCGGAAATTCGACCTCGGTGAGCTGCTCGGACAGCGTCCACAACGCGGCGGCCTTGGCGCGGTTGCGGGCGGCGGGGGTGCGCCAGGCCGCGCCGGTCGGGCCCCGCATCGCGAACCGGGGTCCGACGAACGTGTCGCCGGGCAGGTCCTGCGCAGTGGCGTAGAGCGTCTGGCGGGCGCCGAAGTCGGCGTCGGTGGCGAAGAACTGGTTCCCGGCGTCGTAGATGCGGCTGCCGAACCGGCTGCCCGTCTGGCCCTGCAGGTTGGTGGCCGAATAGCCGGGATGGGCGGCCAGCGCCCGCACCGGTGAGCCGGCCGCGGTCAGCTTGCGCTGCAGTTCGCTGGTGAACAGCAGGTTGGCCAGCTTCGACTGCGCGTAGGCGGGCCACGCCAGGTAGGGCCGGGACTTCCAGTTGAGGTCCTTCAGGCTCAGGCGGCCGAAGACGTGCATGAACGACGACACCGTCACCACCCGGTCGGTGAGCCGGGGCAGCAGCAGGTTCGTCAGCGCGAAGTGACCCAGGTGGTTCGTGCCGATCTGGCTCTCGAATCCGTCGACGGTCAGCGCGTACGGCACCGCCATGATGCCCGCGTTGTTGATCAGCACGTCGACCCCGGACACACCGTCGGCGAACGTCCGGATCGACGACAGGTCCTGCAGATCGAGGTGGCGCACCTCGACGTCACCGGTCATGCCGTCCGCGGCCGCCTGGCCCTTGTCGGTGTTGCGCACGGCGAGGATGGTCCGTGCGCCCACGCGTGCCAGCTCGCGGGCGGTGACCAGGCCCAGTCCGCTGTTGGCGCCGGTGACGATCACGGTGCGGCCGGTGAAGGAGGGAAGGTCCGCGGCGGTCCACTGGCTCATGGCCACCACCCTAGAGTCGCGCCGAAACGGCATTCCGGCAGGCCCTCAGTCGAACTTCCGCTGCCGGAATGCCGTTTCGGCGGGGACGGGGGAGGACGTCAGCGGATGCTGGGCTTCGGCACGGTGACCGAGAAGCCGCCGATGATGGCCTCGATGTCGCCGGCCTGCTCGGCGGCCTTGTCGGCGAAGCCGGTGACGGTGAATTGGATCAGGTAGCGCTGCGACTTCGGCGGCGCGCCGGTGGCGATGACGATCCGGTTGTAGCTGTGCATCCGCGCACCGTTGAGGTCGTAGCTGCCCTCGATCATCGACGACGGGAAGCCGTCGAACGGGTCCGTCGAGGCGCCGAGCTGCGTGAAGTTCTGACTCATCTGGGCGTCGACGTTGGCGTGCGTGAGCGCCTCGGCGACGTTGAAGTCGCCGTTGAGCTCGAACACCATCAGCATCGCGGTCGGGTAGGTGTCGCCCTTGGCGATCATCCGGGTGCCCGGCGCGAGGTTGGTGTTCTGGTAGGGCCGCCAGCCCGGCGGCGACGGCATCGTCACCGTGATGTCGGTCAGCCGGTCAGGCGCGACGGGCTGACCGGCGACGCCGGCCTGTTCGAGGTAGGCGGCGATCGGCACGGGCGCGGCGCCGGGCGCCGTGGAGGTCGGCGCCGCGCTGGGCGCGCTGGACGTCGACCACACCGCCTGGTAGTCGGGCGCTTCGGGCGCGCAGCCGACCACGCTCAGCATCACCGCGGCAGCCGCGGCCACCCGGCGAGCCGTCACAGAATCTCGCGAACGTTGTCGATCGGGCGCGCCAGCCGGGTGCCCTTCGGCGTCACGACGAACGGGCGCTCGATCAGGATCGGGTGCTCGGCAAGAGCGTCGAGCAGTTCGTCGTCCGAGGCCGACGCCAGCCCGAGTTCGGCGTAGAGCGGTTCGCGGGTGCGCACCGCGGCACGCACATCGATGCCGGCCTCGGCGATCATCGTGGCGAGCTCGGAGCGTGACGGCGGGTTCTTCAGGTAGAGCACGATCTCGGGGTCGATGCCGTTGTCGCGCAACAGGTCCAGCGTCTTGCGCGACGTCGAGCAGCGGGGGTTGTGCAGGATGCGAGCGCTCATGCCGATCCGTCGAACAGCCCTGTCACCGAACCGTTCTCGAACACCGCGCGAATGGTGTTGGCCAGCAGCGGCGCGATCGAGAGGACCGTCAGCTGCGGGAACATCTTGTCCTCGCCGATCGGCAGGGTGTTGGTGACGATGACCTCGCGCGCTCCGCTGTCGGCCAGCCGCTCCCGGGCCGGGTCGGAGAGCACGCCGTGCGTCGCGGCGATCACGACGTCGGCCGCGCCGTCCTGCTTGAGCAGACGGACCGCGCCGGCGATGGTGCCGCCGGTGTCGATCATGTCGTCGGTCAGGATGCAGGTCTTGCCGCGCACGTCACCGACCACGCGGTTGGACTTCACCTGGTTGGGCACCAGCGGGTCGCGGGTCTTGTGGATGAATGCCAGCGGGACGCCGCCCAGGGAGTCCGCCCATTTTTCGGCGACGCGCACGCGGCCGGAGTCGGGGGAGACGACCACCATGTCGTGGTCGGCGTAGTTCTCGGCGATGTAGCCGGTCAGCAGCTTCTGCGCCCGCATGTGGTCGACGGGGCCGTCGAAGAAGCCCTGGATCTGGTCGGTGTGCAGGTCGACGGTGACGATCCGGTCGGCGCCTGCAGTCTTGTAGAGATCGGCGACCAGGCGGGCGGAGATGGGTTCACGACCGCGGTGCTTCTTGTCCTGCCGGGCGTACGGATAGAACGGCAGGATCGCGGTGATGCGCTTGGCGCTGCCGCGCTTGAGCGCGTCGATCATGATCAGCTGTTCCATCAGCCACTGGTTCAGCGGCCACGGATGGCTCTGCAGCACGAACGCGTCGCAGCCGCGCACCGATTCGTCGAAGCGGACGAAGATCTCGCCGTTGGCGAAGTCCCGCGCGGTCTGCGCGGTGACGGCGACGTCCAACTCCTTGGCGACCTGCTCGGCCAGTTCGGGGTGCGCCCGACCCGAGAAGAGCATCAGATTCTTGCGGTTGTCGGTCCAGTCGTGGCTCACAGCGCTGCCCTCGGCTTCTCGTCATCGATGGGGGGATCGATTCCCGGGCCATCGTACGTAGCGGTGACTCGCGCACGCTGGCGGGTTACCAGAATGCCAATAAACGGCGACGAATCGCTACTCGCCGGTAGCTTCAGCGGCCGCCCGGGCCGCTGCCGCAGCCTGTGCCGCCGCGCTACCGGGGCGTTTGCGTTCCACCCAGCCCTCGATGGTGCGCTGCGGTCCGGCGGAGACGGCCAGCGCGCCGGGCGGTACGTCCTCGCGCACGACGGTGCCCGCTCCGGTGTAGGCGCCGTCGCCGATCGTCACCGGGGCGACGAACATGGTGTCCGATCCGGTGCGGACATGGGAGCCGATCGTGGTGCGGCTCTTTGTCTCGCCGTTGTAGTTGACGAAGACGCTGGACGCCCCGATGTTGCTGTGGTCGCCGATGTCGGCGTCACCGACGTAGGTCAGGTGCGGCACCTTGGTGCCGGTGCCGATGGTGGCGTTCTTCACCTCGACGAACGCCCCCAGCTTGCCGGCCTCCCCGAGCACGGTGCCGGGACGCAGGTAGGTGAACGGGCCGACGGCGGCGTCGTCACCGATCACGGCGAGCTGGCCGTGGGTGCGCACCACCGACGTGCGGTCGCCCACCTCGACGTCGGTCAACGTGGTGTCGGGGCCGATCTCGCAGCCCGCGCCGATCTCGGTGGTGCCGAGCAGCTGGGTGCCGGGCCGCACGACGGTGTCGCGGCCGATGGAGACCTCGACGTCGATCCACGTCGTCGCCGGATCGATGATCGTCACGCCGGCGCGCTGGTGCGCGGCGACGATGCGCCGGTTCAGCTCGGCGCCCAGCGCAGCGAGCTGCACGCGGTCGTTGACGCCGGCCACCAGCGCGGGGTCGTCGACGTGCCGGCCGAGCACTGGGTGGCCGTCGCTGCGCACGATCGCGAACACGTCGGTGATGTAGAGCTCCTGCTGGGCGTTGTGGGCGCGCAGCCGGCTCAGCGCCGAGCGCAGCACGCCGGCGTCGAACGCGTACACCCCGGCGTTGACCTCGGTGATCGCCTGCTGGGCCGGGCTGGCGTCGGCCTGCTCGACGATGCCGATCACCTCGCCGTCCTGGGTGCGCAGGATCCGGCCGTAGCCGGTGGGGTCGGCGGTCGTGGTGGTGAGCACCGTGGCCGCGGCGGCGCCCGCGGTGTGGGTGGCGATCAGCGCGGCGAGGGTGTCGGCGTCGAGCAGCGGCACGTCGCCCGAGGTCACGACCACCACGCCGGCGAAGTCGTCGGGCAGCGCCGCGAGCCCGCATCCGACCGCGTGTCCGGTGCCGCGCTGCTCCTCCTGGACGGCGATCTCCACGCGTCGCCCGACGGCGGCGCCGATCTCCAGCGCCGCCGGGGCCACCCGTTCCCGGTCACGGCCCACGACCACGACCAGATGCGTCGGCGCCACCGCGGCGACCGAGCGCACGGCGTGGGCGAGCATGCTGCGGCCGGCGAGGGTGTGCAGGACCTTCGGGGTGTCGGAATTCATCCGGGTGCCGGATCCCGCGGCCAGAATCAGGACGGCTGCGTTGCCTGCGTCGCCCATCGTTGTCGTCCTTCCCCTGCGCGAGCGTGCGTGTCTGTACCCGACACTCCGTCCGCGGGTGTCACTGTGCGCACGCTCGTCGCGAGTGAGTGCTCCGTCGCCAGGACTCGAACCTGAACTATCTGAACCAAAATCAGAGGTGCTGCCGATTACACCACGACGGATCGGTGACGTAATACGCGTGCGACTCTAGCTCAACGGGAGATCAGGAACCCGGGTGCGCGAACCCGCGCGATTCCGACCTGGCGGGCTGGTGAGCGCCGAACGGGACGGCCGCCAGGAGGGTCACACGCTGACTGCGTCCGGTCGGCAGCCGGTAGCTGCACTGCCGGCCGGGCGTCGCCCCGAGGAGCGCGCTGCCCAGCGGTGAGTAGACGGTGTAGACCTCCAGTTCGTCGTCGGTCGTGCCGCGGGTGCCGAGCAGGAACGTCTCGGTGTCCCCGGTGTCGTCGAACCGGACCGTGAGAACCATGCCGGGCTCGGCGACGCCGTCGTCGGGCGGGATGCGGGTGTGGCCAGCCCTGCTGAGCAGTTCATGGATCTCACGGATGCGGTGTTTGCGGGCGAGCCACGCGTCGACGACCTGATCGGTGCGGGCCTCGGCGTCCGCCGCGTGCGGCAGGGTGAGCAGGCCCGCCAGTTCGGCCTCCAGCGCAGTGCGGGTGTGCGGCGTCATCCAGACGCTGTCGTGGTTGGTGGGCACGTGGTGTCCTTCCGGTGTGGTGATCGTCGTCAGGGGCGGGTCGGATCGGCGCCGCCCCTGACGACCGGGAACCCTCGTACGAGGGGAGATTCAGCGTCGTCGCAGCGGATCGAACGCCCGTGCCGCCTCGGTCTGCTTGCCCGTGACGATCTGCTCGGCGAGCAGACGGCCGGTGGCGGGACCGTGCGCGAGGCCCCACATTCCGTGCCCGCCCGCGACGTACAGACCGCGGTCGACCTGCCCGATCAGCGGCATGCCGTCATCGGTCACCGGCCGGGAGCCGACCCATTCGGCATGGCGTTCCTGCCAGCGCACCCCGTCGAGCAGCGGGGCTGCGGACGCGACGATCGCCTCGATCCGGCGCCGGAACAACGGCTCCTCGGGGCGGCGGAACTCCATGGTCCCGGCGACACGCAAGCCCGTGCGGTATGGCGTGCACGCCACACGCGCCTCAGGCAGATAGATCGGACCGGGCAGCGGCCGGTCGACCGGAACCGAGAAGGAATAGCCACGTCCCGCGTGCAGCCCGACGCGGATCCGACGGCCCCACAGGGAGGTCAACCAGGCGCCGGTCGCGACGACTGCGGCATCGGCGTGCAGCGGTTCCCCGGCGCGCACCTCGACGCGCACCCCGCCGGGCACCGGAAGCACCCGTTCGACGTCCCCGGTGCGGATCGTGGCGCCGCGCTCGACGACAGCGCGGGCCAGCGCATGGGTGAAGCGGCCGGGGTCGACGAAGCGCTGTCCCGAGACAGCGACGACGCTGGCGATCTGCGCCGACGCGATCGGCACGTGGGTGCGCAGCGCCGCGCCGGCCAGCACCTCGACGGTCGGCTTGTGCACCCCCTGAATCCGGTCGAGCTCACGCCGGAAGGCGACCGCACGGTCGGCGTCGCGGAACGCGACGGCGATGGAGGTGTCGGTCACCGGGGCGTCCACCCCGTTGGCCACCAGCACGTCGAAGGTCTCGAGCGCCTCGTCGTTGAGCACCGCATTGGCCCGCGCCGCCCGCTGCCAGACGCCGGGCCGGCAGTTCGCGGCGAACCGCACCAGAAACCGCGCCAGGACGGGGTCCGCGCGCAGCGGGATGTGCAGTGCCGCGGCGGGATCGGCCATCGCGCGCAGCCCCTCGCGCAGCACGGACGGCGAGTTCAGCGGCGCTGTCAGCGCCGGGGACACCCAGCCGGCATTTCCCCACGACGCTCCTGCCGCGACACCGGTGCGGTCGACGACGGTCACATCGACCCCGCGGTCCTGCAGGAACCACGCCGTCGACAGCCCGACGATGCCCGCGCCGACGACGACCACAGACCGGGGACCGCCGTCCATCCCGGACCTGCCCGACATCGCATCCTCCTTCTCCGATGACCGATGACTCCATGGTCGGGTCCCGGAGAGACGCAGCTGTTGTGCTGGCAGGACAAACAAGCAGGCGCACAGTGTCGAATCTCGACAAAGAGCTCAGTCGCGGACAGCGAGTTCGATCATCATGGCGAACCGCTTGTCGGCATCGTCGAGCTGCAGCTCGGTGAGTTCGGCCATGCGGCGAATGCGGTACCGCACGGTGTTCTCGTGGACCCCGAGCCGCAGCGCGGTGCGGACAGGGTCGCCGTGTTCCTGCAGCCACGCGCGCAGGGTGACCACGTAGGCCGTGCCGTGCGCGGCGTCGTGCGCCCTCAACTCGGCGACGGCCCCGCGGTGCGGACGACGGCCCACGCCTGCCGCCGTCTTGAGGCGTTGCAGCACCACGTCGTTCCACGACTCGTCGTAGGCCGGGGGATCCGCGACACCGGTGCCCTCGTGCAGTGCCAGGCACTCGTCGGCTTCGCTGCGCGCCACCGCGAGATCGGTGGCGGTCGCCGGTGCGCTGATTCCAGCATGGACCGTCAGCTGGCGGGGCAGTGCTGTGATCAGCGCGGTCACCCAGGCCCGGGCGATGGCTGCCTCGTCGGCTGCGAGCACGGTGTACACCGTGGTGTCGGCCAGGGCGCTGCGCGAAGGGCGCGACCAGCCGAAGCCGGCGGTCGCGAGCTCGAACGCCTGCAGCAGCGCCGCGTGCCGTTCGCCGCCGTCCTGGGCGCGCAGGGCGATCACCCGCAACGCCGAGGGCGGCAGTCCCAGGCGGCTGGCCAGGGTCGCCGAGTCGGCCGGCGCCTCGAGCAGCCGGATCACCAGTTCCGACTCGACCTGACGTTCCAGGTCGGCACTGGCCCGCGAGCGCAGCACATGCAGGGCGACGGTGTGCGCGCCGTCCGCAAGCGCCCTTCGCTGTTCACCGGCGAGTGCGCGGGGCGTGGCGACCCACACCGAGCCCAGGACATCCCGGCCCGCGCGTGCCGCGACGACCATCCGGCCGGTCAGCCCGGCGTCCGGATCGGCCGGCACGAAAAGGGGCTCGTCCGACACCGACAGGTGGGCGAACACCCCGGCGGCCTCGAGGCGGGCGCGCACGTCCACAGGAGCCTGGCGGGCGAGGATCGTCGCCGCGCGCGCCGGGTCGGCGTCCTGCTGGCCGCGCGAGAATGCCAGCACCCGTGACTGCCGGTCCTCGATGACGACGGCGCCGCCGACCGCCCCGGACAGGCTGTCGGCCAGGGCGAACAGGTCCGTCGGTCCTCGGCCCGAATCGGTCTCCCGCCCTTCCAGAACGAGGCCGTAGACGACCGCGGCGAACTCGCTCCACGACATCGCGGAGTCGATGACCACCAGCGCGATGCCCCCGGCGTCGGCGATGGTGCGGTCCGCCGCGCGGGTGAGCACGACGACCGCGCCTGCGGCGGTGGCCCAGTCCAGCGCCTCGGCCTGGTTCGACGCGCCCACGGCGAGCAGTACGTCGCCCGGCATCGTGCGTCCGTCGACGACCTCGGGCAGCACGACGCTGCGCAGCTCGGTCGACCGGTCCGCCGTGCCGGCCTGCCAGCGGGCGCCGTAGCCGCCGAGGACGTTGATCAGCCGATCCAGCGTGATCACGGAGCTTGACGGTACGCCGGGGCGCCGCGGTTTAGGCTGGGACGCGTGGCCGCAGCCGACAAGGAAGTCCGCGCCCCCCGCGCCCGGATGACCGGCAGCGAGCGCAGGCAGCAGCTGATCGAGATCGCCAAGTCGCTGTTCGCCGAGCGCGGTTTCGACGGCACCTCCATCGAGGAGATCGCGCTGCGGGCCAATGTCTCCAAGCCGGTGGTCTACGAGCATTTCGGTGGCAAGGAGGGCCTCTACGCCGTCGTCGTCGACCGCGAGATGTCCGCGCTACTCGACGGCATCACCGCGTCGCTGACCAACAACCGCTCCCGCGTGCGCGTCGAGCGGGTGGCGCTGGCGCTGCTGACCTACGTCGAGGAGCACACCGACGGGTTCCGCATCCTGATCCGGGACTCGCCGGCCAGCATCACCTCGGGCACCTATTCGACGCTGCTCAACGACGCCGTGAGCCAGGTCTCCTCGATCCTGGCCGGGGACTTCTCCCGGCGCGGCCTGGACCCCGACCTCGCACCGCTGTACGCCCAGGCGCTGGTCGGTTCGGTGTCGATGTCGGCGCAGTGGTGGCTCGACACCCGCGAGCCGAAGAAAGAAGTGGTGGCCGCGCATCTGGTGAACCTGATGTGGAACGGCCTGACCCATCTCGAAGCCGACCCCCACCTGCAGGACGAGTAGCGGGATCGGTCGCGCCGCCGGCGGGGCCTACGATGGGGGCATCATGACCGCATCGGGGACCCTTCATGTCCACACCCCGATCGCGGGCCTCGTCGAGCTTGCGCTGCGCGACCCCTCTCTGCAGGAAGTCACGCGCCGTGCCGCCGACCGGCCCGCCGATCTCGATCTCGTCGGCCCTGCCAGCGCCCGGCTCTTCGTGGCCGCCGCGCTCGCGCAGGCCGGCCCGCTGCTCGCTGTCACCGCGACGGGGCGCGAAGCCGACGACCTGACCGCGGAGCTGAAGGGTGTGTTCGGCGACGCGGTCGCGATGTTCCCGTCGTGGGAGACGCTGCCGCACGAACGGCTGTCGCCCGGCGTCGACACCGTCGGCGCGCGAATGATGCTGCTGCGCCGCCTCACCCATCCCGACGACGACCGGCTGGGCTCGCCGCTGCGGATCGTGGTGACCACCGCGCGGTCCTTGCTGCAGCCGATGGCCCCGGACCTGGCCGACATCGAACCGGTCACCCTGACCGTCGGCTCCGATGCGGACTTCGACGCCACCGTCGCGCGCCTGGTCGACCTGGCCTACACCCGCGTGGACATGGTCGGCAAACGCGGTGAGTTCGCCGTGCGCGGCGGCATCCTCGACGTGTTCCCGCCCACCGCCGAGCATCCCGTGCGCGTCGAGTTCTGGGGCGACGAGGTGTCCGAGATGCGGATGTTCTCGGTCGCCGACCAGCGGTCGATCCCCGAGATCGACGTCACCACCGTGATCGCGGTGCCGTGCCGCGAGGTGTTGCTAACCGCCGACGTGCGCCAGCGTGCGCAGGCGCTGGCCGCCGAGCATCCGGTGCTGGAGAACAGCGTGCCGGGCAGTGTGCCCGACATGCTGGCCAAGCTCAGTGAGGGCATCCCGGTCGACGGCATGGAAGCGCTGCTGCCGCTGTTGCGCCCGGCCGACCTGGTGACGCTGCCGTCGCATCTGCCCCCCGGGACGCCGCTGCTGATCTGCGATCCGGAGAAGGTCCGCAGCCGCGCCGCCGATCTGATCAAGACGGGGCGCGAGTTCCTCGAGGCGTCCTGGTCGACGGCCGCCGTCGGCGGCGACGCTCCGATCGACCTCGAGGCGCTCGGCGCGTCGGGGTTCGTCGGTTTCGACGACGGACGCGACGCGGCGCGGGCCGGTGGGCACCCGTGGTGGACGCTGAGCCAGCTCACCGCCGAGGCCGGCCTGACCCTCGACATCAGGCCGGCGCCGTCGGCGCGCGGTCAGCAGCATAATCTCGACGAGATCTTCGTGATGCTGCGCGCCCACGTCGCCACCGGCGGCTACGGCGTCGTCGTCACCCCCGGCACCGGCACGTGCATGCGGGTGGTCGAGCAGCTCGGCGAAGCCGACACTCCCGCAACGGTTCTCGAGCCCGGTGCGATGCCCCGCGAGGGCGTGGTGGGCGTGATGAAGGGTCCGCTGCACGACGGCGTGGTGATCCCCGGCGCCAACCTGGTGGTGATCACCGAGACCGATCTGACGGGCAATCGGGCCGCCGCCACCGAGGGCAAGCGGCTCGCGGCCAAGCGGCGCAACGTCGTCGATCCGCTCGCGCTGACCGCCGGGGACCTCGTGGTGCACGACCAGCACGGCATCGGCCGGTTCGTCGAGATGACCGAACGGGTGGTCGGCGGCGCCCGTCGCGAGTACCTGGTGCTCGAGTACGCGTCGGCCAAGCGCGGTGGCGGCACCGACAAGCTGTACGTGCCGATGGACTCGCTGGACCAGCTGTCGCGCTACGTCGGCGGTGAGGCGCCGACGTTGAGCCGCCTCGGCGGCAGCGACTGGGCGAACACGAAAACCAAAGCGCGCCGGGCGGTTCGGGAGATCGCGGCGGAGCTGGTCACGCTGTACGCCAAGCGCCAGGCCTCTCCCGGGCACGCGTTCGCCCCGGACAGCCCCTGGCAGACCGAGATGGAGGACGCGTTCGGGTTCACCGAGACCGTCGACCAGCTCACCGCCATCACCGAGGTCAAGTCCGACATGGAGAAGCCCGTTCCGATGGACCGGGTGATCTGCGGCGACGTCGGCTACGGCAAGACCGAGATCGCGGTGCGCGCGGCGTTCAAGGCCGTGCAGGACGGCAAGCAGGTCGCGGTGCTGGTGCCGACGACGCTGCTCGCCGATCAGCATCTGCAGACGTTCAGCGCGCGCATGACCGGGTTCCCCGTCACCGTGAAAGGCTTGTCGCGCTTCACTTCTCCATCGGAATCCAAGGCCGTGCTGGAGGGGATGAAGGACGGCTCGGTCGACATCGTCATCGGCACGCACCGGCTGCTGCAGACCGGGGTGACGTGGAAGGACCTGGGCCTGGTCATCGTCGACGAGGAGCAGCGCTTCGGCGTCGAGCACAAGGAGCACATCAAGTCGATGCGCACCCACGTCGACGTGCTCACGATGAGCGCCACCCCGATCCCGCGCACGCTGGAGATGAGCCTGGCGGGCATCCGGGAGATGTCGACGATCCTGACCCCGCCCGAGGAGCGGTACCCGGTGCTGACCTATGTCGGCCCGCACGACGACAAACAGGTCGCGGCCGCGCTTCGCCGCGAGATGCTGCGCGACGGGCAGGCGTTCTACATCCACAACCGGGTGCGTTCCATCGACCAGGCCGCCGCGCGGGTGCGCCAACTGGTGCCCGAGGCGCGCGTGGTGGTGGCGCACGGGCAGATGCCCGAGGAGCAACTGGAGCGGACGGTCGAGGGTTTCTGGAACCGGGAGTTCGACATCCTGGTGTGCACCACGATCGTCGAGACCGGCCTGGACATCTCCAACGCCAACACGTTGATCGTGGAGCGCGCCGACACGTTCGGGCTGTCGCAGCTGCATCAGCTGCGCGGCCGCGTGGGGCGCTCCCGTGAGCGCGGATACGCGTATTTCCTGTACCCGCCCGAGGTTCCGCTGACCGAGACGGCCTATGACCGGCTCGCGACGATCGCGCAGAACAACGAGTTGGGCGCGGGGATGGCCGTCGCGATGAAAGACCTCGAGATCCGCGGCGCGGGCAACGTGCTCGGCGCCGAGCAGTCCGGCCACGTCGCCGGGGTGGGTTTCGACCTGTACGTGCGGCTGGTGGGCGAGGCGGTCGAGGCCTACCGGGCGGCCGCGGACGGGAAAACCGTTGCCACACCGGAGGAACCGAAGGATGTGCGGATCGACCTGCCGGTCGACGCGCATCTGCCGCCTGACTACATCGGCAGTGACCGGTTGCGGTTGGAGGCCTACCGGCGGCTGGCCGCCGCGCAGGACGACGCCGCCGTCGACGCGGTCATCGAGGAGCTCAACGACCGGTACGGCCCGCTGCCCGAGCCGGCGCAGCGCCTGGTCGCGGTGGCGCGCCTGCGCCTGCTCGCCCGGGCGCACGGAGTGACCGAGGTCGGTGCGCCGTCGGCGTCGACGGTGCGGATCTCGCCGCTGACGCTGCCCGATTCGGCGCAGCTGCGGCTCAAGCGGCTCTACTCGGGTGCCACCTACCGCGCCACCACCTCGACCGTGCAGGTGCCGATTCCGCGGGCCGGCAGTGGCGTGGGGGCGCCGCGTATCCGCGATCTCGAGCTCGTCGCGTTCGTCGCGGGTCTGCTTCTCGCCATCGACGGGAATCCGCAGGCGCAAGTTGATATAACCAAGTTCGGAGGTGGCTCATGACGGTTGTCCTGGTGGACCCGCGCCGCCCCTCGCTGGTGCCCGTCGAGGCGATCGAGCTGCTCTCCGGTGACGTGCAGTACACCGAGGAGATGCCGATCAAAGTGCCGTGGTCGCTGCCGTCGGCCCGGCCCGCCTACGAGGGCGATCCCGCACCCGTGCTGCTGTCGTCCGATCGCGACCACCCGTCGGTGGCCGCGCGGCTGGCCGCCGGCGAGCGGGTGATCGCCGCGCCGGAGCCCGCGCCCGGCGAGCATCTGGTCGACGCCGTGGCGATGATGGACAAGCTGCGCACCGCGGGCCCGTGGGAGAGCGAGCAGACCCACGACTCGCTGCGGCGGTATCTGCTCGAGGAGACCTACGAGCTGTTCGACGCGGTGCACGGCGGAGACCTGACCGAGTTGCGCGACGAGCTCGGCGACGTGCTGCTGCAGGTGCTGTTCCACGCCCGTATCGCCGAGGACGCGCCGGAGAACGCGTTCGGCATCGACGACGTCGCCGACGCGCTGGTCCGCAAGCTCGGCAATCGCGTGCCCGCGGTGCTCGCCGGCGAGTCGATCTCGCTGGAAGATCAACTGGCACAGTGGGAAGCACGCAAGGCGCTGGAGAAGTCGGCGCGCCAGTCGATCATGGACGACATCCCGACGGCGCAACCCGCGCTGGCGCTGGCGCAGAAGGTGCTCGCCCGCGCCGAAGGCGCCGGCTTCCCGCCGGAGCTGGTGCCCGATGCGCTCACCTGGATCACCGTGACGGCCGATTTCGACGCCGAGAACGCTTTGCGCTCAGCGGTATTGGAGTTCATGGCCGATGTCCGTGCCGCCGAGCGGTCCGCGGCCGCGGCGCAGCGCGGCGATGACGTCGCCGAGGAGCTCGACGACAGCCCGCACGCGGTGATCTCCGCCGACGAATGGCGTGCCCACTGGCCGCACGCGATCGTCGACGACCCCGAGTCCGAGTCGGCGGAGGCGGACGAGGAGGCTGAGCGCGAGGCCGAGGAGCCCGAGCGCGAGGACTGACCGCGACGAGATCCACTGTGTGCAGCGATCTGGTCGAACTTTCTCCGCAGAGCGTGGATTTCGTGCGTTCCGGATTCTCAGGAGTCGCAGGTATGCACGTTGTGCACCGGTGCACTCGCACTTCGTCTGCACATCGTGCAGAGATGTGACTGCTGTGGCGGCCGAGTCCCCGCCCGAGGTCAGTCGAACAGTGTCGAGCCCCAGAACGTCGACGTGTCGCCCTCGCGGATGCCCGGCGGGCAGGCGAACAGCGCGGAGCTCGTCGGCGTGATGTATTCGTTCAGCGCGTCCTTGCGCGACAACGCATTCTGCATCGGGATGAATTGCGTGAGCGGGTCGCGGACGAATGCAATGAAGAACAGCCCGGCGTCGAGGTGGCCGAAGCCGTCCGAGCCGTCGGTGAAGTTGTAGCCGCGGCGCAGGATCTCGATGCCGCCGAGGTTCTCCTTCGACGCGAGCCGCACGTGCGCGACCTCGTCGATCAGCGGCTTGTCCTTCTTGTCCTTGAGCGAGAAGTTCAGCTCGTCGAACTCCTCGGACTGACCCATCGGCGCGCCGCTGCCCTTCTGCCGGCCGATGACGCGTTCCTGCTCGAGTAGCGTGGTGCGGTCCCACTGCTCGATCCGCATCCGGATCCGCCGCGCCACCAGATAGGTGCCGCCGGTCAGCCAGGCGGGCCCGTCGCCGTCGCCGACCCACACGAACCGGTTCAGCTTGTCGGTCTCGTCGGAGCGCAGGTTCGCCGTTCCGTCCTTGAAGCCGAACAGGTTTCGCGGCGTCGTCTGGTCGCGGGTGGTCGACGACGTGCGGCCGAAGCCGAGCTGGGAGTAGCGCACCGCGACGGTGCCGAAGCCGATGCGGGCCAGGTTGCGGATCGCGTGGACGGCGACCTGCGGGTCGTTGGCGCAGGCCTGCACGACGATGTCGCCGCCGCTGCGGGCCGGTTCGATCTTCTCGTTCGGGAACTTCGGCAGGTCGACCAGCTGCGCGGGCTTCTTGTCCGCGATGCCGAACCGGTCGACGCCGTCCTTGACGAAGAACGACGGGCCGAATCCGATCGTCAGCGTCAACTGCGACGGCGGCAGGCCGAGCGCCTCACCGGTGTCCGTCGGTGGGGCATAGGGGTTCTGGCCGGTGGCCCCGTTCTTGAACGCCTCCTGGCCCTGCGTCATCCGCTCGGCCATCTCGGTCCAGTCGGCCAGCATCTTGATGACGTCGTCGCGGCTGTTCGTCGTCACGTCGAACGTCGCGAAGTGCATGCGGTCCTGCGCCTCGGTGACGATGCCCGCCTGGTGTTCACCGCGGAACGGGACCGCGGTCTCCAGGTGCACGGCGGGCGCGGCCGCGGTCGCGCGGCCGGCCAGCGCTCCGGCGCCGGCTGCGCCGACCACCGCGGCGCCGACTCCGGCCGCGCCGAACAGCTTCCGCCTACTCAGCCCCTGCCGTGCGGGCACGGGCTCATTGGGGTGCGATGACACCCTGCACCTGGCTCACCTCTTTGCTCAACGCGTCGATCGCGCGCGAGAGCTCCTGACGTTCGGGCTCGGTGACGCTGTCGTAGCCGACGAATCCGTCGCCCTGGCGGTACTTCTCGAGCAGCTTCTCGGCCTCGGCGAACCGCTGGTCGACGCGCTTGCCCAGATCGGCGTTGCGCTCGTCGAGGATCGGCCGCACCGACGCCACCGCGGTCTGGCTGCCCTGCAGGTTGGCGTTGAAGTCCCACAGGTCGGTGTGGCTGAAGATGTCCTCTTCGCCGCTGATCTTGCTGGTGGCGATCTCGTCGAGCAGACCCTGTGCGCCACCGGCGATCTGGGTGGAGTCGATCGTGTAGTCGGGCGCCTTCACGCCGGCGTCGAGTTCCTTGACGTCGGCCACCAGCTGGTCGGCGATCGCGTTGGTGTCGGGCTGCAGCCCGCTGACCCACAGGTCCTTCTCGAGCCGGTGGAACCCGGTCCACTTCTGGCCCGGCTCGAGGTCGGCCTCCCGCAGGTCGATGCGCGGGTCGAGGTCGTTGGGGAACGACTCGGCGACGGGCTCGATGCGCTCGTAGTAGGTCCGCGCCGTCGGGTACTGCGCTTTGGCGGCCTCGATGTCACCGGACTTGATCGCGGCGACGAACGACTCGACGGCCGGGATGAGGGCGTCGCTCTGGCTGTTGATGTAGCGCTTGTAGCTGTCGGCGGCTTCCTTGAACTTGCCCTCGGTGTCGATCTCGACGGCGTCGCCGGTGACGGTGAAGTCGCCGCGGATGCCGTCGCCGATCATGCCGGGCTTGCAGGCCGTCTGATAGGTGCCGGGTTGGGAGAGCTGGACGACGAGCTTGCGCTGCAGTCCGGGGGAGATGTTCTCCACCTCGCCCATCACGCGCTCACCCTCGCCGTAGACGTAGAACTCGGTCACCTTGTTGCCGTTGTTCGTGATCACGAACGTGTTCGTTCCGGTGGTGCCGGCGGACCCGGACAGCTGGCACGAGGTGTCGGAGGCGTCGACGGTGATCTGGGCGGGCGCTTCGGAGCCCTCGGCGGCACCTGCGGACTCCTCCTTGGCCTGGCAACCGCTCAACGCCAGGGCGGCCAGGGCCGCGGTGAGCACGACGGGGTGAACCTTCACGTGGTGGACCTTTCGGGATCGGGTAGGGGAGCGGGTCGGGCCGGGCGAGCCGGCGCCGGGGTGGGACGCAGGAACAGGGCGAGCACGACGGCGAGGTAGGCCAGCCAGCTGACCAGCTGCAGCACCGTCGGGGTGGGGGTGACGTTGAAGACGCCCTGGATCACCTCGCCGTACCAGGAGGACCAGTTGAACCAGGTGGTGATGTCGAAGGCCTTGGTGGCCAGGCCGGGGAGCCAGCCGACCGTCTGCAGGGCGCCGATGCCGTAGGCGAGGATGCCGGCGGCGACGACGATCAGGAAGACGCCGGTGTAGGTGAAGAACTTGGCGAGGTTGATGCTCAGCGCGCCGCGATACATGCCGTAGGCGATGACCCCGGCGATCAGCACGCCGACGACGAGTCCGACCAGCGGCCAGTTCGTCGTCGCCTCGGCGTACCCGACCATGAACAGGGCGGTTTCCACGCCTTCGCGGCCGACCGCGAAGAAGGCCAGCAGCGCGACGGCCGGCGGGCCGGTCTCGAGGGCCTGGGCCATGTCGTTGCGCAGTTCGCCTGACATCCCGGCGGCGGCTCTGCGCATCCAGAGCACCATCGTGGTGACGATGACCACGGCGATCAGGGACGCGACTCCCGCGATGGCCTCGGCGGCCAGGCCGGTGATGGTGTTCTCGCCGAACTGGATGACCAGGAACACGGTCAGCGTCAGCGCGATCGCGGCGCCGACGCCCAGCCACACCCATCTGAGCGCGTCGCGACGGTCCGACTTGACCAGGAAGGCGACCAGGATCGACACCACGATGGCCGCCTCGAGGCCCTCACGCAGGCCGATCAGGCCGCTGCCGAACAGCTGGGAGGTGATGTTGGGGGAGGCTGCCAGGGTGGTCGAGGACATGCTGACCGGCAGGTCGGTGATCATGCTCATCGAATCGTCCTCGCTACGTCTGTGGCACCTAGCCTTGCCTAAGCAAAGCAAGGTGTGGCTCACCTTGCTTAGCGTTGCGCTAAGTGAATGTACACCGCCCCTCCGCGGCCCGGGATGAGTCTTAAGTCCTTTGGTGCGTGGCAGCATGGCTAGGAACCAGAGTGGGTTGAGGAGTCCGGTGACACGGGTGCGTTGGCTGCAGGCGGTGGCCGTGATCGGTGCGACAGCGCTGCTCCTGGCCGCCAGCTGTTCCTGGCGGCTCGGCAGCCCGATCCCCGACGGGGTGCCGCCGCCCGCCGGCGATCCCGTCCCTCAGATCGACACCTATGCAAAGGGCCGGCCCGCCGATGCGCTGCACGAATGGGCCGCGCAGCGCGCCCCGGCGCTGGGCATTCCGGTGACGGCACTGGAGGCCTACGCCTACGCCGCCCGCGTCGCGGAGGTGGAGAACCCCGACTGCCACCTGAAGTGGACGACGCTGGCGGGCATCGGCCAGGTGGAGAGCCACCACGGCACCTACCGCGGCGCGACGATCGCGCGCAACGGCGACGTGACGCCACCGATCCGCGGTGTGCTGCTCGACGGCACCGGCGGCAACCTGGAGATCCTCGACAACGACTCGGTCAGCCACGACCCGGCCGTGGAGAGCAAGGGTGACGAACCGTTCGCCCGGGCCATGGGGCCCATGCAGTTCATCCCCGAGACGTGGCGGCTCTACGGCGTCGACGCCAACAACGACGGGCAGATCAGTGCCGACAACATCGACGATGCGGCGCTGTCGGCGGCCGGCTATCTGTGCTGGAGCGGGAAGGACCTGGCGACGCCGCGCGGCTGGATGGACGCGCTGCGCGCCTACAACCACTCCGACCAGTACGCGCGCACGGTCCGCGACTGGGCGACCGCCTACGCCGGCGGACACCCGCTGTAGAGCACGCCACGCGAACGGCCACCCTCTAGGCTCAGTGCTGATCGTTCGTCCGAAGACCAAGGAGGCAGTCGTGCCCATCATCGAGCAGGTCGGAGCCCGCGAGATTCTCGACTCCCGGGGCAACCCGACGGTGGAGGTCGAGGTGGGTCTGCTGGACGGCACCGTCGCCCGCGCCGCCGTGCCCTCGGGCGCCTCCACCGGCGAGCACGAGGCCGTGGAGCTGCGCGACGGCGGGTCGCGCTACCTCGGCAAAGGTGTCCAGAAGGCCGTGGAGGCGGTGCTCGACGAGATCGCCCCGGCGGTGATCGGCCTGGGCGCCGACGAGCAGCGGCTCGTGGACCAGGCGCTGGTCGATCTCGACGGCACCCCCGACAAGTCGCGGCTGGGCGCCAACGCGATCCTCGGCGTCTCGCTGGCGGTGGCCAAGGCCGCGGCCGACAGCGCCGCGCTGCCGCTGTTCCGCTACGTGGGCGGGCCGAACGCGCACATCCTGCCGGTGCCGATGATGAACATCATCAACGGCGGCGCGCACGCCGACACCGGCGTCGACGTCCAGGAGTTCATGATCGCCCCCATCGGCGCGCCGAGCTTCAAGGAGGCGCTGCGCTGGGGCGCGGAGGTCTACCACGCGCTCAAGTCGGTGCTCAAGAAGCAGGGCCTGGCCACCGGGCTGGGCGACGAGGGCGGCTTCGCCCCGGACCTGCCCGGCACCAAGGCCGCGCTGGATCTGATCGGTACGGCCATCGAGGCGGCGGGCCTGAAGGTCGGCAGTGACGTGGCGCTTGCGCTCGACGTCGCGGCCACCGAGTTCTACACCGAGGGCACCGGCTACGCGTTCGAGAAGGAGACCCGCACCGCCGAGCAGATGGCGGCCTTTTACGAGCAGCTGATCGGCGCGTACCCGCTGGTGTCGATCGAGGACCCGCTGTCGGAGGACGACTGGGACGGCTGGGTCGCGCTGACCACCGCGATCGGGGACCGGGTGCAGCTCGTCGGCGACGACCTGTTCGTCACCAATCCCGAACGGCTCGAAGACGGCATCGAACGCGGCGCCGCCAACGCGCTGCTGGTGAAGGTGAATCAGATCGGCACGCTGACCGAGACGCTGGACGCGGTGTCGCTGGCCCACAACGCCGGTTACAAGACGATGATGAGCCACCGCAGCGGCGAGACCGAGGACACGACGATCGCCGATCTCGCGGTGGCGGTCGGCAGTGGTCAGATCAAGACCGGCGCCCCGGCCCGCAGCGAGCGCGTCGCCAAGTACAACCAGCTGCTGCGCATCGAGGACGAGCTCGGCGACGCCGCCCGCTACGCCGGTGACCTGGCGTTCCCGCGATTCGAAGGCGGAGCGAAATAGCCTGTGCCCGAAGCGAAACGGCCCGATCCCCGGCGGCGCACGTCCCGGCCCGCGAAGCCGGGTAAGCCCGGCGATGCCGGACGGGCCAAGCCGCGCGGCACCTCGGTCCGGCGCGAGCGCCCTGTGGCTCAACTCCCCGCGCCGGAACGCGAGCCGGGGCAGGAGCTCGAGCTGCAGCCGGCGGGGACGTCGATCCGCGAGTCGATCGCGGCGTCGGTGGAGGCCGCCGCCGATCAGCGGTTCGGGTCGACAGCGCGGCGCGCGGCGATCCTGGCCGCGGTGGTGTGTGTGCTGACCCTGACGATCGCGGGTCCGGTGCGCACGTACTTCGGGCAGCGCACCGAGATGAAGCAGCTGCAGGCCTCGGAAGCCCAATTGCGGGACCAGATCGCCGATCTCGAGGCGCAGAAGGCCAAGCTGGCCGATCCGGTGTTCATCGCGGCGCAGGCGCGCGAACGGCTGGGCTTCGTGATGCCGGGGGAGATCCCCTATCAGGTGCAATTGCCGCCCGGAGCCACACAGCCCGGCGCGGCGCCGGAGGGCCAGACCGCGGTCACCAGCTCCGACCCCTGGTACACCGCGCTGTGGCACACCATCGCCGATGCGCCGCACGGACTTTCGCCCACCGCGCCCCCGCCCGTACCGCCGGCACCGCCCGGGCCGCCACCACCGCCGCCGCCCGGTGGTTGAGCCCGAAGATCTCAAGATCGTCGCGCGGCAGTTGGGCCGGGAGCCGCGCGGTGTGCTCGAGATCGCCTACCGCTGCCCCGACGGCGACCCCGCCGTGGTCACGACGGCGCCGAGACTGCCTGACGGCACCCCGTTCCCGACGCTGTACTACCTCACCCATCCGGTGCTGACGGCCGCAGCCAGCCGGCTGGAGTCCTCGGGGCTGATGCGCGAGATGACCGAGCGGTTGGAGCACGATCCCGAACTGGCGGCCGCCTACCGGCGGGCGCACGAGTCGTATCTGGCCGAGCGCGACGCGATCGAACCCCTGCACACCACGTTCTCCGGCGGCGGCATGCCCGACCGGGTCAAATGCCTGCACGTGGTGATCGCACACGCGTTGGCGAAGGGCCCCGGCGTGAACCCGTTCGGTGACGAGGCGTTGGCGATGTTGGCGACCGAGCCGGCGATGACCGGCATTCTCGATCCGGAGGTGTGGACCAATGGCTAGGGTGGCCGCCGTCGACTGCGGGACCAATTCGATGCGGCTGCTGATCGCCGACGTCACCGACGGTCGGCTGGTCGATGTGCACCGCGAGATGCGGATCGTGCGACTGGGTCAGGGTGTGGACGCGACCGGGGAGTTCGCCCCCGACGCGCTGGCCCGGACCCGCACGGCGCTGAGCGCCTATGCGGCATTGATGCGCGATCACGACGTGACCGCGGTGCGGATGGTCGCGACATCGGCGGCCCGCGACGTCAGCAACCGCGAGGAGTTCTTCGCGATGACCTCGGAGGTCCTCGGCGCCGTGGTCCCCGGTTCGGTGGCCGAGGTGATCACCGGCGCGCAGGAGGCGGAGCTGTCGTTCCGCGGCGCGGTCGGTGAATTGGACCCGGCCGGTGCGCCTTTCGTGGTCGTCGATCTCGGCGGCGGCTCGACCGAGGTGGTGCTCGGCTCGGATGACGTCGCTGCCGCCTACTCCGCGGACATCGGCTGCGTACGCCTGACCGAACGCTGCCTGCACTCCGATCCGCCCACCGACGACGAGATCGCCGCGGCGCGCGCGGTGGTGCGGGAGGCGCTTGGCGAAGCGCTACGGGTGGTGCCCGTCGAGCAGGCTCACACGTGGGTCGGGGTGGCGGGCACGATGACCACGCTGGCCGCGCTGGCGCGCCGGATGACGACCTACGATTCCGACGCGATCCACCTGTCGTCGGTCGGCTTCGACGACCTGCTGCCGGTGTGTGCCGACCTGCTGGCGATGACGCGCGCGCAGCGCGCGGTGCTGGGCCCGATGCACGAGGGCCGCGTCGACGTCATCGGCGGGGGCGCGCTGATCGTGCAGGAGCTCGCGGAGATGCTGGGTCAGCGCGCCGGCATCCACACGCTGGTGGTCAGCGAGCACGACATCCTGGATGGGATCGCGCTGTCGATCGCGTGAGACCGGCTCAGTGACTGGCCGCCCGCCGCATCCGCGGCCGGCGCTTGGTCGGGTCGTGCTGACCGGCGAGGGTGATCGCGAGCAGCACCATCACGGCGCCGACGCCGGCGTGCAGCCAGTTGTCGGCGCCGTTGAGCGGTAGGACGTGGGCGTCGCTGCCCCGCTCGACGAACAGGCCGTAGAGCCACAGCGCGAGGTAGATCAGGCCGCCGACCAGGAGGTAGGCGCGTGCCGCGGCATAGGTGCGGGCGCCCGCGAACCCGGCGACCCCCACCACGATGTGGATGATGTTGAGCAGGGCCGACACCGCGAAGGTGCCGAACAGGAGCGCGCCGGGGCGCTGACCGGTCCAGCTCAGCTGGTCGACGCCGGAGGTCACCCCGGGAACGAAGCCCAGCACGCCGATCACCGTCAGCGCGACGGCGACGATCAGCGCTGCACCCTGCACCGCCATGTATTTCGGGGCGTTGGCCATCCCGACTCCCTTCACGTCGTCGTTATTGACGTGCGTGCTGGAGAGGTACCCATCGTGGCGCCCGGATAACACCCGGGCGGCGGTCAGGGCCGCAGGATCGGGGCGAGCTTGTCCAGCACCGTCGGGTCCTCGATGGTGGAGGGCACGGGTTCGTCGCGGCCGGTGGCCAGCCCCCGCATGGTCTTGCGCAGGATCTTGCCCGACCGGGTCTTGGGCAGGGCGGGCACGACGTCGACGAGACGGAACGCGGCCACGGCACCGATCTCGTCGCGCACCAGTTGAATCAGCTCCTCGGCCAGTCCCTCGGTGGACGCGCCGGCCTTGACCACGACGAGCCCGCGCGGCGCCTGGCCCTTGATCTCGTCGGGCACCCCGATCACCGCGCATTCGGCGACGGCCGGGTGGGTGGCCAGCACCTCCTCGATGGCGCCGGTGGACAGCCGATGCCCGGCGACATTGATGACGTCGTCGATGCGGCCCATCACGAACAGGTAGCCGTCCTCGTCGAAGTGGCCGCCGTCGCCGGTCAGGTAGTAGCCGGGGTGCTCGGTCAGGTACGACGACTCGTAGCGGGCCTCGGCGTTCCACAGCGTCGGCAGCGTGCCCGGCGGCAGCGGCAGCCGGATGCAGATGGCGCCCTCCTGCCCGGGCCCGCAGCCGTATCCGTCCTCGTGCAGGATGCGGACGTCATAGCCGGGCATCGGCACCGTCGGTGACCCCGCCTTGATCGGAAGCGGCTCCACGCCAACGGGATTGGCGGCGATCGCCCAGCCGGTCTCGGTCTGCCACCAGTGGTCGATCACCGGGACGCCGAGCTTGTCCGACGCCCAGTGATAGGTGTCGGGGTCGAGGCGCTCGCCGGCCAGGAACAGGTACTTCAGCGCCGAGCGGTCGTAGTCGGCGAGGTACTTGCCCTCCGGGTCCTCCTTGCGGATGGCCCGGATCGCGGTCGGTGCGGTGAACAGCGCCTTGACGTTGTGCTCGGAGATCACCCGCCAGAACGCGCCGGGGTCGGGGGTGCCGACGGGCTTGCCCTCGTAGAGCACCGTCGTCGCGCCCAGAAGCAGTGGCGCATAGACGATGTAGGAGTGGCCGACCACCCAGCCCACGTCGGAGGCGGCCCAGAACACCTCGCCGGGGGCGATGTCGTAGATGTGGCGCATGCTCCACAGCAGCGCGACGGCGTGGCCGCCGTTGTCGCGCACGATGCCCTTGGGTTTGCCCGTCGTGCCAGACGTGTAGAGCACGTAGAGCGGGTCGGTCGCGGCGACGGGAACCGGGTCGACGGGCGCGGCGGCCATCACGTCGGCCCAATCCAGATCACGGCCGTCGGTGAGCTCGCAGCGGTGCCGGTCCCGCTGCACCACAACGCAATTTCGTGGTGGGTGCGCCGTCATCTCGATCGCCGCGTCGAGCATCGGCTTGTACTCCACGATGCGCGTCGGTTCGATGCCGCAGGACGCGGAGACGATCACGGTCGGCTGCACGTCGTCGATGCGCACCGCCAGTTCGTGCGGCGCGAACCCGCCGAAGACGACCGAATGCACGGCGCCGAGCCGTGCGCAGGCCAGCATCGCGATGACGGCCTCGGGGATCATCGGCATGTAGATGACGACCCGATCGCCCTTGCCGACGCCCAGGGCCCGCAGCGCGCCGGCGAACCGGGCGGTGTGGTCGAGCAGTTCGCGATAGGTGTAGGTGCGCTGGGTGTCGGTGACGGCGGAGTCGTAGATCAGTGCGGCCTGCTCACCCCGGCCCGCCTCGACGTGGCGGTCCAGCGCGTTGGCGCAGGTGTTGAGTTCGGCGTCCGGGTACCAGCGGTAGAACGGCGGGTGGCTGTCGTCGAGGATCCGCTGCGGCGCGCGAGACCAGGTCACGGCGGTGGCGGCGTCGGACCAGAAGGCTTCGGGGTCGGTGATGCTGGCGTCGAAGAGGTCGCGGTACCCGGGCATATCAGCACCGTAAACCCTCCCCGTTAGTCTCAGGGGCATGACGAACCAACCCCCGCCGATCGGAGGGGTCCGCCGGAGTCATGTGACTGCCCGAGGGGTGCGTTTTCATGTCACCGAGGCCGGGCCGGAGGACGGCAGGCCGGTGCTGGCGCTGCACGGCTGGCCGCAGCACCACTGGGCCTATCGCGACCTGTTGGCCGATCCGCCGCCCGGGCTGCGGATCATCGCGCCCGACCTTCCCGGGTACGGATGGTCAGGCCCGGCGCCGCACAAGTGGGCCAAGGAGGACGTGGTCAGCGACCTGGTGGCGCTGATGGACGCCCTGGGTCTTGAGCACGTGCTGCTCGTCGGCCACGACTGGGGCGGTTACATCGGCCATCTGCTGGCCCTGCGGGTGCCCGAGCGGATCGACGGCTACCTGGCGCTCAACATCGCGCACCCGTGGGTGTCGACCAAGACGCTGGCGCCGCACCTGTGGCGGTTCCTGCTGTACCAGCCGTTCGTGGCGTCGATCGGGGTGCCGCTGCAGCGCCGCACCCGCTACCTGGAGCGGGTCGTCTTCGGGGCGGCGGCGCCGGAGATCGACCGCGAGACGGCCCGGGTGTACGCCGACGCGTTCCGCGATCCGATGGTCGCCCGCACTGCGCGCGACACCTACCGCACGTTCCTGCTCCGGGAGGTGCGCGAGGGTGCGCGCACCCCGGAGCGGCGCCGGTCCACGGTGCCGACGCGGGTGTTGTTCGCCCAAAAGGACCTCGCCATCCACCCGTCACTGGCGGCGGCCGAGACGGCCCGCGCCGACGACTACACGCTGGAGTTGGTCGACGGCGGGCACTTCATTCTCGACGAGCAGCCGGAGTTGGTGCGCGCCAAGCTGATCGAGCTCGTCAACGAGGTGCCTGCCCGGTAGCTTCCCGTAAAAGGTGAGCACCGGGGCGTCAAGATGTCGCAAGGGGCGCCCACTGGCCGCCCGTGTCCGCGTAGACCGAGAGCATGGCTGTTCTCGACCTCCCGCGTCCCGCCCATCGCCTCCCGTCGTCGATCCGGTGCATTCGGCGGATCCTGCCGACGGCGGCGTGCGGCATTCCTGCGCGAGCTCTCGGTGATCCGGCGGTGGCCGCCTGGGGGCGCGCCCACGGCATCACGGTGACCGTGTGTGGCGACGACGAGGTGGAGCAGGTCGGGCGGCTCGGCATCCGGCCCGAGCATGTCGTCCTCCGATGCGGTCCGTCGACGGCGACGATCGGGAACGCGGTCGGCGCCGGGGTGGTCCGATTCATCGTCGCGACCGATCGACACGTCGATGTCCTCGCGGGAACCGGGCGCCCCGGAATCGGGGTGTACCTCGACGAGCAGGGGCCGGGGGTGATCGGGGAACGCCGCATCGACGTCATCGGGCTGCACGCCGATGTCGATGACTCCGACGGCGCGCTCGAGTGGGGAGTCGCGGCCGAGCGGATGCTGTGCCGGATGTCGGTGTTGCGCACCTGCGGGCTGGCGCTGGCGCGGATGAGCCTGGCCGGCGGGGACGCCGGCGCGTGGGTGTACGGCGCCGGAGTGACCAGTCGGGCGGCCGCGACGGCCGTCGACGACGCGTTGACCGAGGGTTGCGCGAGGTGGCGATTGCCGCGGCCGGCGGTGCTGCTGGGACCGCGGGTCGCGTGAATCAGCGGCCCACCAGCCCTGCGGCCCGGGCGCGGGCGACGCTGTTCTCCCACGCACATTCGCCGGCAGCCAGCACGACGAGCGCAGTGAGCAGCGCCAGCGTGGAGACCGTCCACGACAGCAGGGGAGACGCCGATCCCGGGGTGGCCAACAGCATCACCGCCAGGCTTGCGGGCAGCGCAAGGACGGCTGCGCACCCGAGCAGTCGGGTGTCGATCGCGCGAGACATGACTCAACGGTGCGACCCGCCGCTGAGAACTTGCTCACCGTCGGCTGTGGAAAACGTATGTAATTCCGCCGATCAGGCGGGGGGAGGTTCCTTGGTGAGCGCCTGGTAGCCGCGGGCGCCGGCCCGCTGAAGACTGGCCCGGACCAGCCCGACGATCAAGCCCTGGAGTGCGCCCACCAGCAGCACCGATCTGGTCGAATAACTCAGGTCCTTGGGGTCCGGCGGTTCGGGATCGTTCTGGCCCACACGCTTCCAGATCTGACCGAAGATCTGGCCGGCCAACAAGCCGCCGCCGACGCCGGTGGCGACCGACAGCGGGGTGTACAGCTTCTGTGACAGTTTGCTCATGACGGGCCTCCTGCCGGGAAAGATACCCGGGCCTGCCGTCGCCAAACGCGACGCATCCCGCGGTCGCGGGTGGGAGGATCGGCGTCGTGGGTACCGATCCTCCCGCAGACGATCAGGGCTGGGACCAGCGCGAGCGCCAGGAGACGGAAACCGAACGGCTGGACCGTAATTGGGCCAGCCTGTTGCAGGAGCTGCGTGTCGTGCAGACCGGGGTGCAGCTGCTGACCGGCTTTCTGCTGACGCTGCCCTTCCAGCAACGCTTCACCATGCTCGGCGACGCGATGCAGAGGGTCTACCTCGCCACGGTCAGCGCGGCGGTGCTCTCCACCGCGCTGTTGATCGCGCCGGTCGGCATGCACCGGGTGCTGTTCCGGCGCCACCGGTTGGGCACGCTGGTGTCGGCCGCGCACCGCTGCGCGTACACGGGTTTGCTGTTGCTCGGAGTGGCCGTCACCGGCATGACGGTCATCATCTTCGACGCGGTCGCCGGTCTGACGCCGGCGCTGGTCGCGGGCGGGTGCGCGCTGCTGTTGTTCACCGGATTCTGGTTCGTGCTCCCGCTGAGCATGCGCGCCGGCGAACCGTGATTCCGGCGGGCTGAACGCGTTTCAGGACCTGAAAGCGCTGAGCGCGTCCCGCGCCCGGTCCAGGACCGATGCGAAGGGCCCCGCCGCGAAATTCGCCGCCCCGGACTCCACACCGGGATGCGGATGCGTCGGGGCGATGCGCTCGGCGACGGCCACGGCGTCGGCGAGCTTGGCCAGTTCGTCCTCGCTGACCGCCTCCTCCAGCGCGGTGAACTCCAGTTCCTCTTCATTGGCGGCGTGCGTGAGCACCGCGCCCTGCAGGTGGATGAGCGCCTTGCCGAACTCGGCGCTGTCGATCGGCAACTCCTCGATGTCGCGAAGCAGGACCTTCGCGTCGTGCTCTTCGGCCAACCGCGCGTCGACGATCGCCTGGCCGCCGTCGACCTTGCGCCGCACGCGGGGATGCACCACCATCTCCTCGGCCGTCTCGTGCACGGCGAGCATGGTCCGGAGTCGGGTGAACGCGTCCTGACGGGTCTCGGCGTCTGCGGCGTCCAACACCTCGACGAACAGCGCCTTGATGGTCTCGTGCTGCGTCTTGAGGTAGTCGATGACGTCGCGGGCCGAGGAGATGCTCGGAGCGGACACTGGAACCTCCTGCTGCTGTTGATACTTGAGCTGGGCGAAACGCATCGATGCGCATCGCGTGGTGGGTGCGGTACCCGTCGCCGCGACCGTGAAACGCGCGCCCGGGCGGGTCCCCGGCGTTTGAAGGGGTCACTGCCGGGTATCGCAGCCGGTCATGAAGGCTGTCACCTGGCATGGTCGGCGCGATGTGCGCGTCGACACCGTGGAAGATCCGAAGCTCGAGGAGCCCACCGACGCGATCATCGAGGTCACGTCGACGAACATCTGCGGCTCCGACCTGCACCTGTATGAAGTTCTCGGTGCGTTCATGAACCCGGGGGACATCCTCGGTCACGAGGCGATGGGCGTCGTCCGTGAGGTCGGGGCGGGGGTCGGCGACCTCACTGTGGGCGACCGCGTCGTCATTCCGTTCCAGATCTCTTGCGGGCACTGCTTCATGTGCGACGAGCAGTTGTACACACAGTGCGAGACCACCCAGGTCCGTGATCAGGGGATGGGCGCCGCCCTCTTCGGGTATTCCGAGCTCTACGGCGAGGTGCCGGGCGGGCAGGCTGAGTACCTACGGGTGCCGCAGGCGCAGTTCACTCACATCAAAGTTCCTGAGGGGCCGCCCGATTCGCGATTCGTCTATCTGTCGGACGTGCTGCCGACGGCCTGGCAGGGGGTTGCGTACGCCGGCATCCCCGACGGCGGTTCGGTGACGGTGCTGGGTCTGGGACCGATCGGCGACATGGCCGCACGGATCGCCCAGCACCTCGGTCATCGGGTGATCGCTGTCGACCGCGTGCCGGAGCGGCTGGCGCGGGCCACGGCGCGCGGCATCCAGACCATCGATATGCGCGAGCTCACAGGATCGGTCGGCGACGCGGTGCGCGACCTGACCGACGGGCGGGGCACCGACTCGGTGATCGACGCGGTCGGCATGGAGGCGCATGGTTCCCCGGTCGCGCAGGCCGCCCAGACGGCCACCGCGTTCCTGCCCGATTTCATCGCCAAGCCGTTCATGCAGAAGGCCGGGGTGGACCGACTCGGCGCGCTGTACTCGGCGATCGATTGCGTGCGCCGGGGCGGCACGATCTCCCTGAGCGGCGTGTACGGCGGGATGGCCGATCCGCTGCCGATGCTGACGTTGTTCGACAAGCAGATTCAGCTGCGGATGGGCCAGGCGAACGTCAAGAAGTGGGTCGACGACATCATGCCGTTGCTGACCGACTCCGACCCGCTGGGCGTCGACACGTTCGCCACCCATGTGCTGCCCCTCGACCAGGCTCCGCACGCCTACGACATCTTCCAGAAGAAGCAGGACGGCGCCGTCAAGGTCATGCTGCAGCCCTGAGCCTCTCCCGCGGTAGATGCGGCGATTCAGTGGGTATCTGCTGTTGCGCACATGTATCGGTGGGCGAGGGGTACGGCGGATGCGACTGGCGCGCAGCAAATTGGACACACCGGGAATCGTTCGTAAGAGGCGAGGCAAGGGCTTCGCCTACTACGGACCGGACGGCGAATTGCTGGCCGACCCCGCCACCGCTCAGCGGATCAAAGATCTGGTCATCCCGCCGGCGTGGAAGAACGTGTGGATCAGCCCGCGGCCCAACGGGCACATCCAAGCGGTGGGTGTCGATGCCGCCGGCCGTCGCCAGTACCTGTATCACGAACGATGGCAGCAGGAGCGGGCCGAGGAGAAGTTCGACCGGGTCCTCGAGCTCTCCACCCGGCTGCCGGAGTGGCGTGCGCGGATCGCGGGTGATCTCGCCGGCCGCGGGCTGACCCGAGATCGGGTGCTGGCGCTGGCGCTGCAGCTGCTCGACCGCGGATACTTCCGTGCCGGTGGCGAGCGGTCCGCCGAGGAGCACGAGCATTACGGGCTCGCCACGCTGCTCTGTGAGCACGTGACATTGAAGAAGAACGCCGTGGAGTTCGACTATCCGGCCAAGAGCGGGGTGCAGCGCACCGTCGAGGTGGACGACCCCGAGGTGGTGCGCGCGGTCCGGTCGCTGATGCGGCGCACCGAGCGCACGGATCGGCTTCTGGTGTGCCGCAGCGGGTCCAGTGGGTGGGTCGATGTCAGGGCCGATGACCTCAATGCGCGCTTCAAGGAGATCGTCGGCGAGGAGTTCACCGTCAAGGATTTGCGCACCTGGCATGGCACCGTCCTGGCGGCCGCGGCATTCGCCGATGCGAAGCCGCCCACCTCGAAGACCGCGGCCAAGCGGGAGACCTCCGCGGTCATGAAGGAGGTGTCCTCCGAGCTGGGCAACACTCCGGCGGTGGCGCGCGCGTCTTACGTGGACCCCCGGGTGGTGGTCGGATATGAGCGCGGGATGACGATCGCCTCGGCGACGCGGCGCGCGGAGAAGATCCCCGATGCCGATCGCGCGCAGGAGACCCTCGAGAAAGCCACGCGTCAACTCATCCGCCGGGTGGCACGCGATAGCGGTGTTTGACGGCCCACCGCGGCGGAAAACCTACAGACAGCGGAATGTTGTAGGAGGTAGATCCATGCCGAATTCGTCGATCAAGAACGAGAAGATGTATGAGGATCTTCGGCGCGAGGGCAATTCGAAGGAGAAAGCGGCCCGCATCTCGAACGCCGCGGCTGCTCGCGGTTCGTCGTCAGTCGGTCGCAAAGGTGGTCAGTCCGGTTCGTACGACGACTGGAGCGTCGATGAGCTCAAACAGCGCGCCAAGGAACTGGGTTTGACGGGTTATTCACGCCTGACCAAGGACAAGCTCATCTCCGAGTTACGCAATCACTGAACTGCGTCAGTCCTGTTGCGCGCGCGCCTCTGCGCCGGACTCCTCGGTGTCGATGTCGTCGTCTGAGCCGGCGCGTCCGACGTACGGTCCGTCGGCGTTGTCGCCATCACCCTCGCTGGCCCGTGAGCCGGCCACCTTGGGGTCGGCGTCGACGTCGGATTCAGCCTTCTCGGAACGGGGGTTGCTCATCAGTGCCTCCTGTTGCGGGTGAGCAACGGCATGCCCGAACGCCCCGGACCTAAACCCGGCGCGGAATCGATGACCGAGCTGTGACCTGTGTGCGGCTTCCGTTTGTGCGTAGGCGGCCCGGGTAACGCTGTGTCAAGACCGGTGACGCGCACTTCGGTGCGCGCGCCCGACTCGGGTAGCGACGAGAGGAGTCCACACATGCCTGATACTTCACGCGATCCCGTCGACCACGCACGCACCACCCGGCAGCACGCCGGCGAGACGATGAAGGCAGGCGTGAACGCGCCCGGGCTGATCGGTGTCGGCCTCGGAGTGCTGGCCCTGGTGGCGGGGCTGTTCTCGTTCGCCAACGGATCCCGCACCACCGGGATCATTGCCGTCGTCCTCGCGCTGGCACTTGCCGGCGCCGGGCTCGCCTGGCTGGCGTCGCGGCACCGCAAAGTGCAAGAGAAGCAAGTGGATTGGCACCGAGAGAACCCCGACGCGCACTACGAGCCGCCGACGAGCTGAGTCCTCTCAACGCCCAGAAGTGAAGCGCTGCAGGAAGCGTTGCGTCCGCTCTTGACGTGGCGAGTCGAGAACGTCTGCTGCGGACCCGGATTCGACGATCTGCCCGTCGCTGAGGAAACACACGGTGTCGGCCACGTCGCGGGCGAAAGCCATCTCGTGGGTGGCCATCACGATCGTCGCTCCCGACGCGGCGAGCTCACCCACCAGGGTGAGCACCTCGCCGACGAGTTCGGGATCCAGCGCGCTGGTGATCTCGTCGAGCAGTAGCAGCTTGGGCTCGTAGGCGAGCGCGCGGGCGATGGCGACGCGCTGCTGCTGGCCGCCGGAGAGCTTGTCGGGATAGGAATCCGCGTGCGACGCCATGCCGACGCGCTCGAGCAGATCTCGGCCGCGCTGCTCGGCCTCGGTTCGGCTGCGGCCGTGCACCACTCGCGGTGCCAGAGCGACATTGCTCAGTGCGGTCATGTGCGGGAACAGATTGAACGACTGGAACACCATGCCGATGGCCTGGCGAGCCTGTTCGGCATCGATACGCGGGTCGCTGATGTCGCGGCCACCCAGGATGATCTGGCCGTCGTCGATCTCCTCCAGGAGGTCGATGCAGCGCAGCAGGGTCGACTTGCCCGAACCCGACGCGCCGATGAGCACCACCACCTCGTGTTCCGCGACGTCCAGATCCACCCCCGACAGCACGGTGCGGTCGTGGTAGGCCTTGACCAGGCCGCGTACCTGAAGCAGCGGGTCGACGCCGGTCACAGCGCGCCCTGCCTCGTCGCCGAGCGCCGCGCCGCCCAATCCGCCAGCCGGGCCGACGGCACCGCGAGGGCGACGAACAACAGACCGGCCACCACGTACGGCGTGAAGTTGTAGGTGGTGGCGGACTGGATCTGGGCGGCGCGCACGGCGTCGACAGCGCCGAGGACCGAGATCAGCCCGCAGTCCTTCTGCAGGGCGACGAAGTCGTTGAGCAGTGCGGGGGTGACTCGCCGGGTGGCCTGGGGGAGCACCACCAGCCGCATGGTCTGCCGATACGTGAGGCCCAACGAGCGTGCCGCCGCGAACTGCGACGGATGCACGGATTCGATGCCGGCCCTCAGCACCTCGGCCACGTAGGCCGAGTAGACCAGCACCAGCGCGAGACCACCCAGCAGCACGGGGCTGGTCGGCAGGCCGGTGAGGCGCAAACCGGGCAGTCCGAACCCGACGAGGTAGAGGCAGATGAGCAGCGGCAGGCCGCGGAACAGGTCGACGTAGCCGGTGGCCAGCGCGCGCAGCGGGAACCAGACGGGCCCGCGCAGAGTGCGCAGCGCCGCCAGCGCCAACCCGACGAGCAGCACCAGGATCTGGCAGACGATCAGCACACGGATGTTGAGCCACAGACCGGACAGCAACGCGGGCAGGCTGTCCCAGCCGACGCGCAGGTTGAAGAATGAGTTCTGGACGCGCGACCAGCCGGGCGCCGAGGTGACGGCCACGAGCACGACCGCGGCGAACACCACCGTCGACAGCAGCGCGATTCCCGTGGAGCGGCGCGCCCGCGCCTGCCGGTAGGCGACGCGGTCGATGCCGACGGCCGTCACGACAGGACCGGTGCGTTCCCCGCCTGCGCGAGCCACGTCGTCTGGAGCTTTGCGAGTTCGCCGCGGTCGCGGAGCTGGTCGACCGCGCGCGAGACGCACGCGGTCAGCGGGCTGCCCTTGTCGAGGACGATGCCGAACTGTTCCGGCTTGTCGGAGCCGGCCGGAAGCTGGCCGACGATGACGCCGTCGGTCAGTTCGGACTGGATCTGGAAGGCGGTGGGCAGGTCGACGACGAGGCCGTCGATCTGCCCGTTGCTGAGCGCGGCCTTGGCGTCGTCGTTGTTGTTGAACACGGCGACGCCCGGGTCGATCTTCTGCGCGGCGGTGTAGCTGGTGGAGCCCACCTGCGCGCCGAGCTTGAGTCCTTTGAGGCCGTCGACGGTGGTGACTTTGGCCGCGGGTGAGGACTTCAGGGCGACGACGGTCTGCGTGACGTCGTAGTAGGGGGAGGAGAAGTCGACGGCCTGCTTGCGTTCGTCGGTGATCGAGAACTCGTTGAGATCGGCGTCGAACTGCTTCGGCCCGGGTGCGATGGCCGCGTTGAAGGGGACGCGGACCCAGGTGACGTTCTCGCGGGCGTAGCCGAGTTCGGCGGCCACGGCGTAGGCGACGGCCGATTCGAAACCCTTGCCGTTGGCGGGGTCGTCGTTGTCGAACCACGGCGCGTAGGCCGGTTGGTCGGTGGCCAGGGTGAGGGTCCCCGGCTTCAGTGTGGCGAGGTTGTCCTTGGTGCAGGCGTCGGCGCTGGCGGAGGTCGACGACGCGGTCGACGAGTTCTCGTCTGCGGGGGCGCAGGCGCCGAGCGCCATGGATGCGGTGGACACGGTGAGGAGCGCGCAGAGGACACCAGTGAGGCGATGCATGCGCGGCATCATTGCGCATCTGGCTCGCCACCGCCACGGATCGAGGCGACGTGATCGCTAGTCGCTCCGAGGATCGCGGGCTATTGGCCGTACAGCCCGGGACAGGCGTTGTAACGTTCGGCACGTCCGCCGCGCCTGCCTCGAGGAGCACTGTGGCCGTCACCGACGCACCCGCTCACGACCGGCCGTGGCGCCGTCCCGGTTCCCTGCGGTACGCGCTGGGCCGGTTGCGCAGCATCGTCCGGCCGCCGGTCGAGGTCTACAGTCCCGCGCCGGGGTCGGTGACCGTCCACCACGACGTGCCGGTGACCACCCGCGACGGCACCGTGCTGCGCGTCAATGTGTACCTCCCGTCGGGCGGTGACCGGTGCCCCGTGGTGCTGTGCGCGCACCCCTACGGCAAGGACAACCATCCCCGGAAGCGGACGCGGCTCCCCGGCTATCGCATCCCTTTTCAGTACCGTGCGCTGAGACAACCGGCACCCGTTCGCTTCTCGGCGCTGACCGGATGGGAGGCGCCCGATCCGGCCTGGTGGACCGCGCACGGATTCGCGGTGGTGAACTGCGACCTGCGCGGCGCCGGCACCTCCGACGGTGTGGGCTCGGTGCTGTCGGACCAGGAGGGCGAAGACGTCTACGACCTGATCGAGTGGGCGGCGGAGCAGTCGTGGAGCAGCGGCGCCGTCGGGATGCTCGGCGTGTCCTATCTGGCGATCTCGCAGTGGAAGGCGGCCGCGCTGCATCCGCCGCATCTGCGTGCGATCGTCCCGTGGGAAGGGTTCACCGACGCCTACCGCGACCTGATGCGGCCGGGCGGCATCCAGGAGGTCGGGTTCGTCAAGCTGTGGACCCGCGAACTGCGCAACATCCGCCTCACCTACGACGTGGGGGCGGGGAACACGAAACATCCTCTGCGGGATGACTTCTGGTGCTCGCTGGTGCCGGACCTCGAGCGCATCGCGGTGCCTGCGTTGATCTGCGGGAGCTTCTCCGACAACAACCTGCATACGCGCGGGTCGGTGCGCGCCTTCGAGAACATCTCCTCACCCGACCGGCATCTGTTCACCCACCGCGGCGGCAAGTGGGCCACGTTCTATTCGGACGAACCGCTGCGCACCCAGTTGGCCTTCCTGGATCGCCACCTGCGCGGCGGGGAGGCCGCACCGCCGCCGCGCGTGCGGCTGGAGGTCCGCGAAAGTCGTGACCAGGTCGTGGAAGTGCGCAACGAATCGAGCTGGCCGCTGGAGCGGACGACGTGGACGCCGCTGTACCTGACCGAGGGCGGATTGCGGGGGGAGCCGGCGCCGGTCGGCGGCTCGATGAGCTTCGACACGCGCTCGTCTGGACTCACATTCGGGTGGACGGCGCCGCGGGATGTGGAGCTGACGGGCCCAATGGCATTGCGGCTGTTCGTGAGTGCGGATGCCGACGATGTGGACCTGTTCGTCGGCGTGGAGAAGTGGCGCGGCGGCACCTATGTTCCGTTCGAGGGTTCGTACGGCTTCGGCCGGGACCGGGTGAGCACCGGGTGGCTGCGGGCGTCGATGCGGGCACTCGATGAGGAGCAGTCGCGGCCGTTCGCGCCGGTCCACACGTTCACCGACCCGCAGAAGTTACGGGCGGCAGAGGTGGTCAAGGTCGATATCGCGCTCGGGCCGTCGGCCACGGTGTTCCGGCGCGGAGAACAGCTCCGGCTGGTGATGGCCGGGCGTTGGCTGTGGCCGCGCAACCCGCTCACGGGACAGTTCCCCGGCGCCTACGAGCGGCGGTCGCGGGGAACCGCCACGGTGCACTGGGGCCTGGAGCGGCAGGCGAGGCTGCTGGTCCCGGTCATCGACTGAGCTCGGCGCGCCGAGCGTGCGTCCTGGGCGGCTTGCCGGCCTCTCCGACGCCGTCCGCGCACGTTCGGCGGCACGGGCGGATGTCTAGGATCAGGCGACGGCCCCCATAGCCCAATTGGCAGAGGCAGCGGACTTAAAATCCGCCCAGTGTCGGTTCGAGTCCGACTGGGGGCACGTTATAGGCGCTGGTAGAGCCGTTTTCGGTCGCCCTAGTCGACGATACAGACCGCTTCACCCCGGCGTTACCCCGGCGCGTGGCGGGAACGCGACCGCGGGACCGCGCACCTAGCTAACACGCCCACCTGGCCCGCTCATGGCTGCGTAGGCGTGATGCCGCGCCGGTATCGCCGAAGGGGGCGGGCTTCGTCAAGCATGCGTCAGTCGCCGATGTAGCGAGCGATGGCGGGGATACCCCATGAGATATCTCAAACCCCTTGACAGGTATCTCAACGGGTGTCAGACTTATCTCAACCGGAGTCGGCGGGGCTCCAGAACTCGAAAGGGAGAATGATGGCAATGATCGACATGACGGTGAAGGTTCCCGAAGAACGCGTTGCGGACTTCTATCAGATGTACGGCGCGTGGTTGAACGGTGAGCCCGCAGAAACCGCGACAGTCGTTGCGGCGTCGACCGATCGCGACCTCAAATCGTGGTCTAGCGTGGATGAGGAATTGGCAGCGGAAGTTTGGGGTCGGCTAAGCGAACCCGCGAAGCGACTGTTCTCAATCCTCATTGACAATCCTGGCCAACGATTTAGCGGGCAAGACCTTGCCGACTTGCTCGACATCTCCAATGGCAAGCACGGTGTCGCCGGATTGCTCGGGTGGCCGGGGCGACACTGCCACGCAGTAAATCGAGAATGGCTGTGGTCTTTTGCGTACCCAGACGGCGAGCTAGCGGAGTACTGGTTGACCCCTGAGAACGCTGACCTGTTCCGCGGTGCTCGTGATCGCGGCGAATAGATCACAACTTCCACCGCGCCTTGGCTACTACGGAGGACCGAATGCCCTACACACCTGCTAGTTGGGGCTACTCCGAGGGCGAGTGGGAGCAACTTCTTCTTGCCGCCGAAGAGATGCTCATCCAACTCGTGCCCGCAACATTCGGACATTTGCCCGCCTATTCGGATGTCAGGGATGAAATAGCGAGGCGTACAGGGCTGCGAGAATTCGACTTGGGAACTGATCACGGCCGCAACGGAATCGGATGGTTGTTGGGTAGCCTCAACGACCGATTGTGGGACCAGGCCGAACCTTTTGCCGGGAGTTCGGCATGGCGGGTTGTTTGGTGTCGTCGGTGGTCGTTCACAAGAACGACCGGGACAACCCCATTGGGCGGGCGTTCTATACCTATGCACGCGAACGTGGTCTAGACCCTGGGCGGGGCCGCGCGGCGCAGGAGGATTTTCTCCTGCGGCAACAATCCGCTGCGGCGAAGTTTTGGGCTGGGCGTCGCAGGCTTGCGCGACACGCGTCTAGCAGTCCGACCGGGGCGGGGTCTGAGGTCACCCACCCCGGTCGGAGGTCCTCGGAGGAACCCCTCGAAGTCGTCGACGCCGAACTCGTCGACGAATACCCCGCCGACCCGCCTCATCGCTCCGCTCACGGCCCCGTACCCGCCGACGGGGGCGACGGCCCGACCCCGAGACCGCATTTCGCCGACGAGCCGCCGAGCCGCCCGCCCGGTACCGAGCTTCAGACGTGGGAGGACGCAGTGGCCGACCTCCGTGATCGGGGTCAGCGGTGAACGCCCATAGAGCCCGCTCAGAGGCCCACTGGCTTGTCGGGCCGTCGCCCGGCTACGGCGGACCGGCAGGGCCCAACCCGCACGGCAGAACAACGATGAACAGTGTTAGCCAACGAACGCCAACGCGCTGTTCAGCGGCTCATGCAGCGTTCGCTGCTGGCGTACTTTTCGGGGCGTAAGGCCGAACCGTTCGGTTGAGCCCCGGGAAGAAAGCAGAGAAGCGAATGACTGGGAACGCGAATTGCCTGCGGCCGTTGATGTTTGCGTACACGCGCGTCAGCACTGAGGACCAGGCAGACAAACGCAACGGGCTCGAAGCGCAACGCGCCGCGATCGACGCTGAAGCCAAACGGCGCGGCTGGGATGTCGAGCACTTTGCCGACGAGGGCGGCAGCGGCAAGAACATCAACCCCAAACTGGCTGAGGCGCTTGAGCTCTTGGCATTAGGTCAAGGCGAGGGGTTGATCGTTGCGAAGCTAGACCGACTGTCCCGGTCGATCATCCATGCGGCCACGATCATCGAATGTGCCCAGAAGCAAGGCTGGTCGCTGGTTCTGCTCGACCTCGGCGTCGACCTGACCACCGCAGCCGGCCGCATGTTCGCAATGAATCTGGTGAATTACGCCCAATACGAGCGCGAGCTGATCAGTGAGCGGACCAAGGCGGCACTCGCGGCCAAGCGAGCACGCGGCGAGCGGATCGGCCGACCACGCCTGGTGCACGCGGGCCTCCTGCGTCGAATCGTCATGGACCGCCAAGCTGGCTTGAGCTACGCCAGAATCGCCAACGCGCTTGAGGCCGAATGCATCCTGTCGCCCGCTGGCCGGCCCAACTGGCAGTCGTCAACCGTGCGCCGCATCTACCAATCTGCGACCGCTACAACCGAAATGGAGAAGACAGCATGATCGTACAACTCACCGAGGCCGACATGCAGGAGGTTCGTGCCGCTGCGTACTGGCGCTGGGCTGAGGACAATCCGCAGCACGCAGCAGACCGCCTTGGCTGTGAATTGGTCAAACCGGCTCAGCACCCCAGCCCGCCGAAGTCGACCAAGCCACGGCGTCGGTCGTGGCGGAAGCCCGGCGGCGACCCATCCCGGCGCAACCAGGCGCACATGCGCCGAATTAGGCACGAACGATGAACGCGGACCACGACTACTACAAGCGCGGCACGCGAGTTCGCGTGGCGTTGTCCGGCGACCCGAGAAACCGGCAGCAGGGCCGTGTGGTCAGCAGCTACAACGACGCGGGCGACATGGTTCACGTTGTCGAGTTCGGCGGCGGCGAGACAGGCGAGTACATCACCGAAGAATTACGGTCCGCCGAAGTCGGCAACCGCTGGGAAGCGTAAGAGTAGCAATGGCATACACGTACGTGCCCATGAAACTAGGCAGCGACGCAACGGCAAGATCGCGAAGCGATACGAGGTCGTCTGGCGCGAGCCCGTTCGTGACGAGTTCGGTCTACCAACCGGGCGCACACGAGCGCGGCAGGAGAGCTACTCGACCCGCGATGCCGCAGAAGCGCGCCGCGACGAACTCAACGCTGCGAAGCACACCCACGCGGGCACCAGCGCCCTGGCCGACCAGAGGGCCAAGGGGAGCAGCCGTTTGGCTTTTACGCGCGGGCCTGGCTCGACGCGCAGGCCGTTCGGGTCGCCAGCGGCAAGGTAAAGCAGCGCACGGTGGACGAGTACGAACGCCAGCTACACACCTATGTGCTCGGCGAGCTAGGCAGTCTCGCGGTCGCGGCAGTCACGCCGGCCCATCTGGAGAAGCTGTTAACCGCCCTGGTACGCCAACAATCTCGCCAGGGCGACAAGAAGCCGATCACCCCCGGCACCGTCAAGCATGTCTGGGATGTCGTGCGTCGGGTGCTCCGCTACGCCGTCCAGCACGGCGCGCTCGACGCGAACCCTGCGGACCGGGTGGACTTCTCTGCGAGCCGGGCGACCGGCGACCACGCCGAGTTCGAACACCACCCGCTCACGACCGCAGAAGTCGGCGCGCTGAGCGCGGCGGTCTCGGGTTACCCGCCCGAGGGCTACGACGGCCCAGAACTCCCTGCGTACCCGGTGTGCGGGCTTCTGGTCGAGTTCCTCGCGTACACAGGCCTACGGGCCGCTGAGGCCGCAGGGCTGGAGGTCGCTGACCTTCGATTCGGGCCGGGACCGACGTGCTCGGTGCGGGTCGCGCGGACGAAGGACCGAAAGAATGGTGTCTGGGTCGTCGGCACCCCGAAGAGCAAGCGCAGCCGCCGAACCGTGCCTCTCCCGCCCTGGCTCGCTCGACGGATGGCCGACTACCTCGCGACCGACCACCCCCGCGCGGACGAACCGACCGCGCCCCTCTGGCCTTCGCGGAAGAACGGGGGCGGATACCGCCCGGCAGGGGAGCGGTACGCGGTACCGCTCGACTGGTCCCAGCCGCTCGCGCTCGGAACCTTCTACGACACGATCCTCAAGCCAGCCCTGGAGGCGGTCGGCCTACCCGCGAGCCGCCCCGCGACGAAGGATGCGCCCGCTACTCGGGGCGTACGCCTCCACGACCTCCGGCATACGTTCGCGGTCCTCCAGCTCTCGGCGGGCACGCACCTTATGCAGGTGTCAAAGTGGTTGGGGCACAGTACCTACACGCTCACGCTCGACGTCTACGGCGACTATATCCCGGAGCAGGATGGTGGAGCGGCCAACACTCTGCCCGAGCCACCCGCGCCTGTTCAGCGGGCCGAGGCGAGCAATGTGGTGCCGCTGCGGCGGGAGGGCTAGGCATCATGGATGTGGATGTCGTAGGTCGGCGAGGTGCCAACCAATTATCTCGCCTCTTGCGCCCAGAACTGCAACTACGCCTTGAGGCTGCAGATTGCGAAGAGCGTTTCTGACGGCGTCGGTCCTTGACGCGAAATAACGAAAGGGTTGCTTATTCTGGTTAAGCCTGCACCATCGGTTTCCCCGCTCAGCGACGTAGCGCACGACAATGTTGCCGGCAAGTTGGACGCGCGTGTCGGTGTCAGCCGTCGGAACATTGTCGGCGATTCGGGTCATCCCAGCGCTGAAAATTACATCGAACGCGAAACAGAGCGCAGTCGCCAAATCCGCGATCTCCACTAGATCGGTGTAGTCGACTGGCTGTCCATCATGTGCTGCAGCATTACGCTTAACAAGGCAAGTCGAGAAGCGGCCTCTAATCGGTGACCCTACGTTTCCAACGGTGTCGAGCAGGCTTTGCATCTGATCCCATGGACGATCGAGGTGCAGCCTGCCTATCGCTGCTCCGATGTCGTCGGCAGATATGTTCGAGCCGCTTCTCAGAACCGAATACTCGTGAATGCCGTACTGCTGCCTATTAGCAGTACTAGCTACTGCTCCCGCCACGGCACGGATTATCTGAATTTCGTTGCTCTTATCATAGCCCGCTTCGCGAACGCCGTTCTTTATGGCGTCAATAACAGCCGCCTTGCGGAGGCCAGGGGGCAGATCATCAAAATCCAGCGACGAGACCAACGGAAGATTATTAAAATGCTCGCTGGCGCGGCTCTTTAAATAGTCTTCCATAGCGTTGAAGGCCACAACGTAGAGACCCCTTCGCAACAGATCGGCCATCTTATTTGCGCTTCTGTTAGAGGCAAGAGGGGCGAGACTCTGCAGAGGTGCAGAATTAGCGGCATCGCGTATGCCGACAATATTGTCCAGAAACTCGTCACGCGCGCCAGGCATCGTTTTGGTCGACCTGTTTGCTAAGCGAAATCGCTGAGGCACTCGATTGTTCGCATAATACGATACGTAAGGCGCCTCGGCGTATTGGTTCCGGTCCTAATCGCAGCGTTGAAGTCTTCGTCGTCGAAGAGATCTTTGTAACGGGCTATCATCTTTTCGCGGTTGCGGATCACCGTTGAAAGCTGATAATCCGACATCGAACTTACGGCGATCATCTGAGCGTCATAGAGGCCACTAAGCATTTGGTTCCGCCACTGGCCTCGCTCGAATCTCTGGAACGCATGACGCCCGAAGATGCTCTCGCAGGCTGCGAGGGCCCTCACAAACTGACTCTCCTTTTCTGACAGAAACTTCTCGTCTGGATCGCGATGGGCGCGCATGTACGAATTCATTGACTTCCTGAAGTCACCGCTGAAGTCGCGCCAGTATGCATCGACGGTGAAGAATCGAAGAACGTATTCGACATCTTGCATTGCTTTAAACGCTGGAGAACGGGTGGTGGTAATCTTCAGTCGGTTGCGCAAAAAGTTGTTTTCTGCGAGCCGCTGAAGAAGATCGTTGAATGCTCCCCTGTATAACACGTTACGAATTTCTTGAGCGTTTAATGCTTCCCCGCCGGAATTGAGGCGATGAAATACTTCGTATTTTGTTTCTGGATCTGATTGACGTAGCAATGTCACCACGCGGATATACGGTCGCACACGCAGAGCGTTGGCAAGTTCGTCAGGCAGCTCCAGAAACCGCTTACCCTCGATTTCTTCGAATCGAGAAAGATTTGTCAACGCAAGCGTATTGGACATGAATTGATTTATGGATGTGATGCGCTGTTTCCCGTCAATTACAGAGTATCGGCCGAATTGTTCCTCGGCGAGGTAGACGGGCGGCACCGGAATGTTCAGTAGAAACGACTCGATGAGCGCAGAGGACTGCGCCTGTGTCCACCGGTCTCGTCGTTGAAATTCTGGTTTGACGTCGATGGCGCTAGTTTCGACCATCTGCGAGACAGATTCGAGTGACAGATCTGATGATTGCAGCACAAGACTTACTTGAGCGTCCTCGAAGCGCTTCGCAATTTCACGGTCTCTTGCGGAACTACGCGACGATTTACGAATGTCCTCTTGATGGGCCAATGACGTCCCCGAAACCTTTCGCGCTGCCACCGAGGCTCAAGCCTGGCTGGTACGCCCAGTATGCCCGCGCGCTGCCCTGAGAGTTGGAAGTCCGCCACGGAGGTTATATCGCGTGTCGCCCCCTAGCTAACAGGTGGCAACGCGTGCTACCCCGGCGTCACCCCGGCGACCGGGGGCCTACCGAGGGCGGACTCTAGGCGACCCGGACCCGTACCGATACCGGCCCTTGATCAGCGGTTACAGGGCCTGCAACGAACAGTTCGGGCTGGTCGCGAATAGCGGCCTAGCTTTACATAAAATCCGCCCAGTGTCGGTTCGAGTCCGACTGGGGGCACCGGAAGGCGCGATGCCGGGGGGTGGCTGTCAGCCCCCTGGTCCTTCGCGATCGATGCGCACAGGGGCATCGCCGATGCCGCGCGATTCACCATCGTCAGGCGCTGTCGCGCAGATCCGTTCCGGTGACGCGCAGGCGCGGCGGTCCATCCTTCGGGCGTCGCGACCCGATGCGTACGAATCCCGCTTCACGGACGACGCCCAGTGGACCGGGTCCGGTGAACCGGGCCAGGCCGGATGCGTAAAGCGCGTAGCCCGCCTTCGCCTGGCGGAAGCCGACCAAGGTCCCGAGGCCGGTCAGGCTGGTCAGGCCGAGAAGCCCGAGGGCGGCAGCGGTGAACAGTGCCCACACCGACACGTTGCGGATGAACGTGCCGACGCAGGGAGAGCCCAGAAGCCCCAGGCGAGAATGCGCCTGATCGGTGAGTGCTTGTGCGATCGCGGGCAGCGACGACGTTTCGGCCGCCAATGTCATCGACATCCTGTGCAGCATGTCCTGATCGATCTCCAGGTCGCCCAGTTGCATTGCCTGAAGAGCGGACATCGGCATCCCCTGAAGAGCGCCCAATGTCGTTGTCAGCCACGGAAGTTGCGTCGCGAGAAACGCCGTCGTGGAGGGGTTTTGGAATACCGTGCCCATCACCCGGGTGTCTCTGGCGTCGAAGCGATTCAGCACGGGTGTCGCGCCCGACCCGCCCAGCTGCTGTTGCCACTGCATCAGCCACTGAAGCTGAAACCACGTCAACAGGACGAACCACTGCAGTATGCCGGGCGGTGCGGCCACCGTTCCCGGGACGAGGGATACCGTCATGGGAACCGCGGTAACAACAACGGGTGCAACGACACTCGGCTCAACAGCGGGTAGAGAAGGCTGATCGAGGGCGGCGGCGACAGTCTCCACGGCGGAAGTGACACTGGCGACGGGCGTGGGATCGGCGGCGGGCGCAGGGTCACTCGCGGTGACCGTGCTGACCGGGTCTGTGGTGGTGCCCGCCGTGGAGTCGTCTGTCACCGTGGCTACTGCGATCGCGGGCGCCGGCGGAGTCGACCCTGAGGACGAATTCGCCTCGGGTGTCGAAGAACTGGCCCCCGTGGTAGATCCGGTGTCCTGAACCGGTGGAGTCGGGTCGGTGGTCGGGTTGTCTTCGCCCGGGACGGTCGGCGTGTCCGGCGTGGTGGCCGGCGGATCTGGAGGGGAATCGACCTCGGTCGCAGGAGAGTTGTCTTGCGCGGGTGGGCTGGGGTCGGTTGTCGGGCTGTTCTCGAGCGACGGATCGTCGTGCACTGGAGGCGAGGAATCCGCCGTGCTGTCCGTTGCGGTAGGCGTATCGCCAGCCGGTGACTCCACCTGGTCGAGTTGTTCCTCGGCACTGGTGAGCCGAGATGTCTCGGAACTCTCGGCGGCGTCGGTTTCCCTTGCCTCGGTCTCTGTCTGTGAGGTCTCGACTGTCGTGGCCGATCGCCGCGTCGACGTGCTGTCGGAGCGGTCAGTGTTCTGGGAGCTGTCGTGGCTGACTGAGTCGGTCGCGTTCGACGTGCCGGTTCCAGTGTCGGCATAGGCGACGGCTCCGCCGCCGCCCACGACGACGAGCATCGAGAACACGGCTCCGCCCGCGGCTACCACCCGCCAGTCCGGCAAGGTGGCTTGGCTGCGTTCCCGGCCCTGCGGCCTCATCGCTGTTTCCAGATCCCGTGCGTGGCTCGAGGAGGGCCCGATCAAGCGACGGGATCGTCGGCGAGCTGCTCCCTGCGCCGCAGTTCGTCGACGGTGTCCACGAGATCGCGCTGCGCCTGTGGTGACAGTCCGATCGTCCGTGCCGCGACACGGCGGACACCTTCGTCGCGAAGGCCGGCCAGCAGGGTCAACTCTTGGTCGAGCTTCGCGTAGTAGGAGTCATCGGTGAAGAAGGCAGGTCTGATCCGGAAGAAGTTGGCCAACGCGGCCATGGTCGTGGGGGACGGATTGGTCCGGGTTCCCGATCGCAGCTGCGACAGGTAGGGGGCCGACATCGTCAGGCCTTCAGCCTTCAGCGCCGCGACGACTTCGGCGGAAGTGTGCGGTCCGCGCCCTGGCGGATACACCGTCTCGAAGAGTCGGTTCAGTCGCGCTGCGAATGTGTTCATATCTGCTCCCACCCGGTTGGCGGCGTCCGGCCCGCCGATTCAGGATAGGTACCAGATTCCTCGTCGCCAACCTCTTGACGAAGTCGACAGCTGTAAATCGGATCGTCTTCACAGTTCTCATCAGCGAGGCATTTGCGTACGCAAGCACTCTGATGTGCCTACGACGCGGTATGGGCAGCTCAGCGACGTGAGCCGGCGGCACGATGCCTGCACAGTCCGAACCCGGCTCCGCGCCGAATACGGTGCGTGGGACAGCCCCGGATCCGACAACGCCTTCGCGCATCTCTTGCCGCATTCAATGTGGTGATGGCGCTGTCCGGGATCGTTGTCCTGCTCAGCCTCGACGTTCGCGTGGAACGGCGTGCCGGCCCGCCGGTGCTGCCCGACCTCTACTTCCTCACCGAGAAGATGCCGGTCGACCAGCGCACGGTGCCCCCGTTACCCGGCGCGCAATGGGGCACCATCATCGGCGCACCGCAGGGTGGTCCGGCCCCCGTCACCCCGCCGGAGTGCGGCATCTTTCAATCCGAGGGCGAGGCTACGCAGAAGGTGCTGGCGCTGCGCTCCGCCAACGGGGCCGCGATCGGTGTCGAACTGGCCCTGACTCCGCGCCCCGTCGACGCGGACGGTCTCGTCGAGAAATGCGCGACGTTCTCCATGACCACGCCGGCCCTGCGTTCAACGACCCGCCTGGACGCTGCCCAGTTCGGTCCGATCCCGCCTGAGGCGGTCAGCGTGCAGATGCACACGAGAACCGCGACGGCCACACAATCCCTCGCATGGGATATCGCCATGATCGTGGGCACTCATCGCGGATTACTGGTGACCGCGGAGTACACGCCCGGACCGCGCGGCGACTTCGATCCGGCCCTCGCGGCGAAGCTGCCGGCCTTGTATCGAGCTCAGCTGGCGCGACTGGACAAGTTCTGAGTTGCTCTTAATGACGTTGTGCGTCAGGACCACTCGGCGAGCACCCGCATCTTGCCCGCTTTGACCCCCGCCTCCCGGCGCAGCCTCTTCAACTCGGGGGCGAAGGCGTTGCGCTCGTTGTCCTGAAAGTTCAAGGGCAATTGGAGCGCTTTGATCAATTTCGCTTCGAGGTGCCAGGGCTCCGGGTGCAGCACCCACGACACTGTGGCGTTCTCGGCCATCCATCGGGTCAGGATCGCTTCACCGCCGGCGAAGGTCTGGCGCTTACCGGAACCGACCCGGCGCAGCGCGAAACCCAGTTCGCTGCCGAGCAGCACCCCCAACGATTTGCGCAGCGTCGAACCGTCGGCACCGGCGTTGCCCGCACCGAAGTGGTAGCGGATGCGTTTGCGGAGATCCTGCGGGGTCTGCGGTTTACCGTCGGCGCGCGGCGGGCCGGGGCTCACTCCCACGTAGAGCAGCGTCCAGCCATCGCGCTCTTCGCACCCGGAGACGTCGATATTGCCGGGGATTTCACGGAACCACCATCCGTGCGCACCCGCCTGCGCGGGAACGGGATCTGACTCGGAGAACACCTCTTCGCGTGTGAAGCGTTGTGCCGTAACAAATTTCGCTACGATCTCCGCGGTTCGCTTCTCCGACATCGATCCAGCCATGTCCGACAGCCTAATCGTTCTCGCGGGCGGCTTCGTGACCCGTGATGCGGCTCGCTCCTCAGGTCGCGGCGTGCAATTGGGTCTCGGTGGTCTCGAGCAGTTCCTGCCAGGACTTCTTGAACTTGTCGACGCCCTCGTTCTCCAGGGTGAGGAAGACATCGGTGAGGTCGATGCCGATCGTGTCGAGCCGGTCGAACACGGTTCCCGCGTCGCGCGTGGTGCCCGCGATGGTGTCGCCGGTGACGTCGCCGTGGTCCGCGACGGCGTCGAGTGTCTTTTCCGGCATGGTGTTGACGGTGCCGCGGGCGACCAGTTCGGTCACGTACAGGGTGTCGGAGTAGTCCGGATTCTTCACACCGGTCGACGCCCACAGCGGGCGCTGTGGGCGGGCGCCGTCGGCGGCCAGCGCGGCGAAGCGATCTCCGACCTCGAACACTTCCTGGTAGGCGCCGTAGGCCAGGCGCGCGTTGGCCACTGCCGCCCGCCCGCGCAGATCCAGGGCTTCGTCGGTGCCGAGGACCTCCAGTCGCTTGTCGATCTCGCCGTCGACACGCGACACGAAGAACGAGGCGACGGAATGGATCCGGGACAGGTCGCGGCCGGCCTCCCTGGCCTTCTCCAGGCCTGCCAGATAGGCGTCCATGACCAGGCGGTAACGCTCGACGGAGAAGATCAGGGTGACGTTGACCGAGATGCCCTCGGCGATCACGGCGGTGATGGCGGGCAGGCCGTCCTCCATCGCCGGAATCTTGATGAGTAGGTTGGGCCGGTCGACGATCTTCCACAGCTCGATCGCCTCGGCGATCGTCTTGTCCGCATCGTGGGCCAGCCGCGGATCGACTTCGATGGACACCCGGCCGTCCACGCCGTCGGTGGCCTCGTGTGTCTCGGTCAGCAGGTCGCACGCGTCGCGCACGTCGTCGGTGGTGACGGCGCGGACGGTCGCCTCGACGTCGCTGCCCCGCTCGGCCAGTTCCTTGACCTGCGCGTCGTAGGCGTCGCCCTCGGACAGCGCCGCCTGGAAGATCGACGGGTTGGTGGTGACGCCGACGACGCTGCGGGTGTTGATCAGGTTTTTCAGGTTGCCCGACTGCAGTCGTTCGCGGGACAGATCGTCGAGCCATACGGACACCCCTGCGGCACTCAAGGCCGCGAGGTTGGAGTTCTGGGTCATTGTGTTGCCTAGTCTCGTTGGTTGTTCATGGACCGCTCGGCGGCGGCGACCACCGCGTCTGGCGTGAACCCGAATTCGCGGAACAGGGTCTTGTCGTCGGCCGACTCGCCGTAGTGCTCGAGCGAGACGATCTCGCCGGCGTCACCCACGATCTTGTGCCAGCTCTGCGCTACCGCGGCCTCGACCGCCACGCGTGCCGACACTTGCGGCGGGAGCACGCTGTCGCGGTACTGCTGGGGCTGCGACTCGAACCACTCCAGGCACGGCATCGACACCACGTGGGCGACGACGTCCTTGTCGCGCAACATCTTCTGCGCCTCGACCGCGATCTGCAGTTCTGAACCCGTGGCGATGATCATCACGTCGGCGTCGTCGATCGGGTTGCCGCCGCCCAGGACATAGCCGCCCTTGGCGACTCCGTCGAAGGCCGTGCCCTCGAGCACCGGGACGGCCTGACGGGTCAGGATGAAACCGACCGGGCCGCTGCCGTTGCCGCGGGCGATGATGCTGCGCCAGGCGTAGGCGGTCTCGTTCGGGTCGCCCGGGCGCACCACCGACAGGTTCGGGATGGCGCGCAACGCTGCCAGATGCTCGATCGGCTGGTGGGTGGGGCCGTCCTCACCGAGGCCGATCGAATCGTGGGTCCAGATGTAGATGGTGTCGATGTCCATCAGCGAGGCCNGCCAGATGCTCGATCGGCTGGTGGGTGGGGCCGTCCTCACCGAGGCCGATCGAATCGTGGGTCCAGATGTAGATGGTGTCGATGTCCATCAGCGAGGCCAGTCGCACGGCGGGGCGCATGTAGTCGGAGAACTGCAGGAAGGTGCCGCCGAACGCGCGGGTCGGCCCGTGCAGCACGATGCCCGACAGGATCGCGCCCATCGCGTGCTCGCGGATGCCGAAGTGCAACACCCGGCCGTACCAGTCGGCCTCGAAGTCCGAGGTCGAGATCGACGGCGGACCGAACGACTTCACGCCCTTGATCGTGGTGTTGTTGCTACCGGCGAGATCGGCCGAGCCGCCCCACAGTTCGGGGAGTTTGGGGGCGACGTCGTTGAGCACCTGACCGAACGCGGCGCGGGTGGCGACGGCCTTGGAACCGGGCTCCCAGTGCGTGATGTCGGCGTCCCAGCCCTCGGGCAGTTCCTCGGCGGTCAGCCGGTCGAGCAGCTTCTTGCGCTCGGGCTCGCGCTCGGCCCACGCGTCGAACGACGGCTGCCACTTCTCATGAGCCTCGCGTCCGCGCTCCACCAGCTTTCGGGTGTGCTGGATGACCTCGGGACGCACCTCGAAGGTCTTGTCGGGGTCGAAGCCCAGGATGGTCTTGGTTGCGGCGACCTCGTCATCGCCCAGCGCCGAGCCGTGCACGCTGCCGGTGTTCATCTTGTTGGGGGCCGGATAGCCGATGATGGTGCGCACGGCGATGAACGACGGCTTGTCGGTCACCTTCTTGGCTTCGGCGATCGCCTGCTCGATGCCGACCACGTTCTCGCCGCCCTCGACCTCCTGCACGTGCCAGCCGTAGGCCCGGTACCGCGCGGCGACGTCCTCGCTCAGCGCGATGTTGGTGTCGTGCTCGATGGAGATCTGGTTCTTGTCGTAGAACACGATCAGATTGCCCAGCTGCTGGGTGCCCGCCAGCGAGGACGCTTCGCTGGTGATGCCTTCTTCGATGTCGCCGTCGGAGGCGATGACGTAGATGAAGTGGTCGAACGGGCTCTCACCGGCCGGTGCGTCCGGGTCGAACAGGCCGCGTTCGTAGCGCGACGCCATCGCCATGCCCACCGCCGACGCCAGCCCCTGACCGAGCGGGCCGGTGGTGATCTCCACGCCCTTGGTGTGGCGGAACTCGGGGTGACCGGGGGTCTTGGACTTGTAGGTGCGCAGCGACTCGATGTCGGACAGTTCGAGCCCGAACCCACCCAGGTAAAGCTGCAGATACAGGGTCAGGCTGCTGTGGCCGGCAGAGAGGATGAAGCGGTCGCGGCCGAGCCAGTGCACGTCGCTGGGGTCGTGGCGCATCTGGCGCTGAAACAGCGTGTACGCCAGGGGCGCCAGGCTCATCGCCGTCCCCGGGTGCCCGTTGCCGACCTTCTGGACCGCGTCGGCGGCGAGCACACGCACCGTGTCCACGGATTCGGTGTCGATGTCCGCCCAATCGGCGGGATGGTGCGCGGCGGTGAGGGTGCCGACATCGTCGAGTGTTGTCATCGCTGGAGTCCTTCAGGTGAGCGGAAAGCTCGTCGGGCGGGGAGATCGGTGGGTTCGCAGGGCGTCACGGGCCGCACGCTCACTGGCCGTGGCCGCTGAGGAGCCGCGTCGCTTCGCTGCGGGCCTCGGCGCCGCTTTGTTCGACCTCGGCGTCGAACTGGGGGCTGGTGCGACCGACATAGCTTCCGTCGTTGCCGTCGGTGTTGGCCCGCGAACCGGCGACGCCCGCGTCGGGGGAGATGTCTGATTCCGACATCTCCTGACGTGCGGCGCGCCAGTCCCGCGTCTTCACAGACAGGCGTGTCGCCGCGCTCTTGACAGTATCGGTGAGTGTCATTGCGTCCATTCAAAAGTTGTGATCGGTACGTCCGGCGGTCGACTGCACCGGAGGGAAAACTGTTGTACGGCAGGCCGATCGCGGCTACGGCCGGAACCCTGCGACGGTCGCCTCGATAGCGGCCTGCGGCGGTGGCGCAGTCGCGGGGCGCGAGTAGGTGGGCCACATCCAGAACGATGCAGCGGGTGAAAGGGCTTCGACAGAGCACTACCCGCCAACGGGACTCGCAAACGTTCCCGGTGCGTAGCGTTGAGTGATGACGAGAACACCGCCGTTGGCGTGGCTCTACCAACTCGACCGCAGTCAGCAAGCCGCGCTGCTGGCCAACCCGCACGGATACCTGCCGTTCGGTGTCGTGGACCGCATCGCCGGCCACATCGCCGTGGCGCGACGAGACGAGACACCGCAGCAGCCGCGGTGGCAGCTGCGCGCTGCAGAAGCCAATCTGCTCGAAGACGAACGGCTGCGCCTCGACGACTGGTGGGGTGCGTTGCCCCCTGCGGCGCGGGAAGCGCTTCTGGCGACCCGCCATACCGCCGTCCCCGAGCAATACCGTGAATCTGTCCTCGATCTGGTGCCCGGTGGCATTCCGTCCGGGACGGACGTGGAGACCTCGTTCATGGCTTCGGGGATCGCGGCGGCCTACCTCGAAATGGTCCACCGCACCCAGCACGAAGGCTGACAGGGGTGATGCGCGCTCCCGGCTCCGGTTCACAGGCACTTCCATTCACCGGAAGCCGAACGTGGCCCCCGTCACACGATCCTGCTTGCGTACAGGCATGTCCCTCGCATCGACCTCCCGGACGCCACGACGCTCGAGGTGGCCCGTCGTGCTCTGTTGGCTCGCCGTCGCCCTGGACGGGTACGACCTCGTCGTCCTCGGCGCCGTCATCCCCACGCTGGCCAAACAGTCCGCGCTCGGCTTCACCAATGAATCCCTGACGCTCGCCTCGACGCTCGGATTGGCCGGCGTCGGCCTGGGCGCCGTTGCCGTCGGCCCCCTCACCGACCGGTTCGGCCGGCGCAGCACGCTGCTGACCTGCATCGCGCTGTTCTCGGTGTGCACCCTGCTCACCGCGGTCGCGCCGTCGATCCTCTGGTTCATCGTCTTCCGCGTGGTGGCCGGACTCGGCCTCGGCGCCTGCCTGCCGACCGCGCTGGCCTATATGAGCGAGCACGCCGCGCAGGGCCGATCCGGCACGGCGATGACCCGGCTGATGACCGGCTATCACGTCGGCGCGGTGATCACCGCGATCCTCGGTCTGCTGCTCATCGCGTCGGCCGGCTGGGAGTCGATGTTCGTCGTCGGCGGCCTCGCCGGCCTGGCCGTGCTGCCCCTGATGTGGTGGAAGCTGCCGGAATCGGAGACCTTCCTGGCCGCCCGCTCCAGCGAGTCGTTCGACAAGGTCAACCGGCCGCGCGACGTCGTCCGCGGACGCTACCTCGCCGTCAGCATCGGACTGTGGACGGCCTCGTTCATGGGCCTGCTGCTGGTCTACGGCCTCAACACCTGGCTGCCCTCGATCATGGGCGCCGCCGGTTACTCCATCCAGGGCGGTATCGCGCTGCTGCTGACCCTCAACGTCGGTGCGGTCATCGGTCTGCTGGTCGCGGGCCTGATCTCGGACCGCAAAGGCAACAAACCCACCGTCCTGCTCTGGTTCGGTGTCGCCGCGGTAGCGCTCGCGCTGTTGTCCATCAAGATCGGCAACACCGTGATCGTCTACGCCGCAGTGCTGTTGGCCGGCATCTTCGTGTTCAGCGCCCAGGTGCTGGTGTACGCGTTCGTCAGTGAGCTCTACCCGCCCGAAATCCGCGGCACCGCACTGGGACTGGCGGCCGGCGTGGGCCGCGTGGGCGCGATCGTCGGGCCGTTCCTCGGCGGGGCCCTGGTCAGCCTCGGCATCGCCTACCCGTGGGGGTTCTACGCTTTCGCGCTGGCCGCCCTGCTGGCCATCGCCGCGCTCGCCACCGTGCCCGCGAACCGCACCGCCGCAATGGCACCATCGTGAGATGGGGGACAGTCCCGCGCAACGACCCGCCGTCACGGTCGCCGGCCGGGCTCTGTCGCTGCTCGGCGCCTTCGACGAGGAGCACCGCCGGCTGACGCTGACCGAACTGTCGGACCGCACCGGCCTCCCGCGTCCCACCGCCCACCGCCTGATCGCCGAACTGGTGTCCTGGGGTGCGCTGGCACGAGATGCCGACGGCCACTACGTCGTCGGGCGCAGGCTCTGGGACGTCGGCATGTTGGCGCCGGTGCAGCGGGGACTGCACGACATCGCCTCGCCGTACCTGCACGACCTCTACGCCGCGACGCACGCGACGGTGCACCTCGCCGTGCGCGACGACCTGACCGCGCTCTACGTCGACCGCTTGATGGGTCACGCGTCGGTGCCGGTCGTCAGCTCGATCGGCTCGCGACTCCCGTTGCACGCCACAGGAGTCGGCAAAGTGCTGCTCGCGCATGCGCCGCAATCGGTGATCACCCGGGTCCTGGCCGACCTCACGCCCGTCACGCCCTACACCGTCACCCAACCCGGACGGATGAACCGTCAACTCGCCCGGGTCCGCGAGCACGGTTACGCGGTGACCCGCGAGGAGATGAGCCTGGGCGCCTGCTCGCTGGCCGTCCCCATCGTCGCCGACGGCGCAGTGGTGGCCGCGCTCGGCATCGTGGTGCCCACCCTCGAGTCCCATCTGACGCGGTTGACCGTGGCACTTCGGGTCGCCGCCGGGGGAATCGGTCGCTCGCTCGACCACGAGCGGCACATGACTTCCGGTCAGTGAAAGCCGGGAGTGGTCCCGGTCACGGTGCGTTGCGATGCTCGAACCATGTCTTCCTCGTCGCCGACCGTGACCCGTACCCAGGTGGCCGTCGTCGGCGCCGGTCCCGCGGGCCTCATGCTGACGCACCTGCTGCATCTGGCCGGAATCGACTCCGTCGCCATCGACCTCCGCGCACGCCGGGAGATCGAAGAGACCCACCGCGCCGGCATTCTCGAAGAGGACAGCGTCCGGCTTCTGGTCGACAGCGGCGCCTCGACGCGGGTACTGAGCGAGGGCGTCCGTCACGACGGCATCGAGTTGGGCTTCGGCGGTGCGCTGCACCGGATCGACTTCGCCGACGGCTGCGGATCCTCGACGCGGCTATATCCGCAGACCGAGATCTTCATCGACCTGGCCGACGTCCGCGCGCGGGACGGCGGCGACGTCCGCTTCGGTGTCACCGACGTGGCGGTGGGCGACCTGACCGGCCGTCCCGCGATGTGGTTCACCGACGCCGAGGGAACCCGGCACGAGGTACGCGCCGACATCCTGGTCGGCGCCGACGGATCCCGCAGTGTCTGTCGCCGCGCCGTACCCGAGGATCAGCGGCGCCAGTACTTCCGCGAGTATCCGTTCGCCTGGTTCGGGATCCTCTGCGAAGCCCCGCCGAGCGCGGACGAACTCATCTACAACCACTCCGAGCAGGGCTTCGCGTTGATCAGTCAGCGCACGGCCCAGTTGCAGCGGATGTACTTCCAGTGCGCACCCGACGACGATCCCGACGCGTGGAGCGAGGACCGGATCTGGACCGAACTGCAGAATCGGCTGCAGGCCAACGGGCACACCCTCAAAGAGGGCCCCATCATCGACAAGTCGGTGCTGCCGTTCCGCAGCTTCGTCCAGGAGCCGATGCGCTACGGCGCGATGGCACTGGCCGGCGACGCCGCCCACACCGTCCCGCCGACGGGCGCCAAGGGGCTAAACCTCGCGCTGGCCGATGTGCGGGTGCTGGCCGAGACGGTCCAGACCGCGCTCGGCTCCGGTGATCTCGACGCGTTGGATGTCTACTCCGAGCGGGCGCTGGCCCGCGTCTGGAAGGCGCAGTACTTCTCGTACTGGATGACGACGCTGCTGCACCGGCTGCCCGACGCCGAGCCGTTCGATGTGCGTCGCCAGATCGGGGAGCTGTCGGCGCTCGCGGAGTCCGCCGCGGGGTCCAGCTATCTGGCGCAGGCCTACTGCGGGTGGCCCGCGCATTCTCGCGACCGCCGGTGACTCCGCTGGCCGCGCGGCGGACCCGACGCATTCATCCGGCCGGGCAGGCACCGGGGCGGTGACGCCGCGCCGCGAGCCGGGCGGGGCGGAGTGCAGCAGTTGACTGTTCTGTCGGCGCGCCAGGGTTGCGATCCGTCCGGGGCGAGCGATGATACCGGTGTGGTTGATGATGCCAGTGTGACTTCCGGGGTCCCGACGTCGGAGACGTTCGACGAGTCTGTCGCCGCCGTCACGGCAGATCGGCCCGCAGAGCCGCCCGCGGAACCCGAGGTCTCTGCCGCGGTCCGCCGGCAGCGGACGTGGTCGATGCCGAAGTCCCCGGTGACCCGCGAGCAAGCCGACGCGGCCGGCCGCGCGGCGCTGCGCGCGGCCAGGAGCCTCGTCGGATTCGTGCTCGGCTTCGCCCGGGCGTTGGCTCGCGCGGTCACGGGGGCCGGTCGGATGATCGCAGCAGTGCCCCCCGCGGTGCAGCTCTTCGCAGGCGCCGGCGTGCTGATGCTGTCGGGCATCGTCGGCGCGATCACACTCGGCAACACCCTTGGGCTGCTCTGCACCGTCGTCGTCATCCCGGTGTGCGCCGGCGTCCTCGGCGCTCTCGCGCACCGCTGGTACAACGGCCTCGCCGCGGAGGCGACACCGCGGGCCGACCCGCAACGCCCGGAGCCGGCCACCTCAGACCTGCAGCGGTCGGTCCACTACGTCGACCGGAAACTCGCGGTGGCTCTGACGTCTCTCGGCACCGAACGTCACGAGCAGGCGGTGATAGCACTCTTTCAAGCCAAGACGGCCGTCGAGCTCACACTGGGTACGGAGCAGGACACCGCAAGCTGCAGCGACCTGTCGCTTCGCTCAGACGACTACGCCCTGCGGCCACGGATTCGAGCCGGGACCGAGCCGACACCAGCTCTGCGAGAAAGCGATTCGTTGGCGGCATCGTGACCGGAGCAGCCATCACGGGCCAGGTCGCCCTCATCGAAGACGACCACACGTTGGTCATCAACCGCGGCAGCGAGGCCGGGGTGCGGCCGGGAATGATCTTCGTGGTGAGTTCGGCCACCGGCCCGACGGTGACAGATCCCGAAACCGGCAAAGAGTTGGGGAGATTGAGCCGGGAGAAGCTGCGGGTGCGAGTCTTCGATGCGCAACCACTGTTCGCCCGTGCGCACACGTTCGCCGCGACCGGTGACTTCTACGGTCTGCTCGGGATCGCGTTCATGTCGCCGTCCTGCGAGGACGCCGTGACCGTGGACGTGGGTGACACCGTCCGACTATTGCGCGAATCGGTCGATGGACGGTCCGAACGGAACGGAACCGACCGGTAGGGCGCTGGCCCCGCCGGTGGCGGCGATGTACTCACCGTTCGTGAGAAGTCACGAAAGGTGTTCCCCTGCAATGCTTCCAGGCCGCCACGCCGCGAAGAATCTCTGTAATGCCGCCCTGCCGCCCGGCGTCGGTACTGTCGGGGGACGGGATCGTGACGACGAGAGGGGCACATGATGGCAGGAACCGATGCGCGGACATCAGCGAGGCCGTTCCTCCTCACGGCCCGGGGCTTCGCGCTGGCGTCGGTTGCCGTGTTCGTCGTCCTCTTCCTCACCGCCGGGACTCTGGTGCAGGACCACCGACTGGAGGACGTCCACGGCGGCGCGGCGATCGCGCTGCATGTCGTCACCGGAGGCCTGATGACGGCGTTGGCGGGCTTTGCGTACTCGCGCGGCCGCGGGTGGTGGGCGGCCGTGGTAGCCGGGGTGGTGTTCGTCTATTCGTTCGTCCAGGCGAGCCTCGGCGACGGCGGCACGTTGAACCTGCACATCCCCGGGGCGCTGATCGTCGTCGGGGCCACGGTGTGGCTCACAGCGTGGTTGTTCTCACCGTCGGTCGTCGGCGGCCGTTGACCGGTCAGGCTGTCTCTCGCCGCGGCACGATCATCGTCGGCACCGGAGCGTGCCGCAGGATGCGGGCCGCAGCCGAACCGAGGAACACCTGAGCTGCGGGCCCGGCCGCGCCGGAGCCCAGCACCAGGATGTCGCCCGCGGCCCACGGAACAGCGTCCACCGCGTCCCGCCACGTCGCCCCGGCACCGATCACGACCTCGGCGTCGAGGGTGTCGATGCCTGACCGCGCCTTCTCCAGTTGCGCCGTGATCTCCTCCTGGGTCCGCCGGGCCCACTGCTTGACGACGAGGTCTTCGGCGCCCGTTTCGATGGCGCCGCTGAACATCGTCACCGGTCGCACGGTGAACGACGCGATGCGCAGTCGCGCCGACCACCGCTGCGCCAACTGCGCACTCGCGGCTACCAGTCCGACTGCGTCGGCCTGGCCGCCGTAGGCGGCCGTCAGCCGCTCGATCCTCCCGCGCTGCGCGGGATAGCTGCGCGGCGCGATGGCCACCGGAACCGCCGCGGTGTGCACCAGGCGATCGGTGACACTGCCGAGGGCGACTCTGCCGAGCAGACCCGTCGACGACGAGCCGACCACCACGACGTCGGCGTTCCATTCGGCCGCGAGCTCGGTCAGGCCTTCGGGGACCGAGGCGGCCTGGTGCACGACGTGCCACACGTCCAGATCGTCGGGAAGCTGGTCGACCATGCGCTTGAGAGACTTCTGCGCCTGCGCGCCAATGTAATCGAGGTACTCGTTCTCGACCGGGTCCAGCTTCGGAGGCCATGGCCGTTCGACGATCGCCACCGCGATGATCCGGTCGCCTGTGCAGCGGGACAGCTGCGCCGCCAGATGCAGCGGCGCCGACGCCTGACCGCTGGCGTTGACGCCCGCGACGATCGTCATCGGGGAACCTGGTTGCCCACCGCTGACTTCGCGACGACGTGCGTGACCGGCACCTTGAATTGAGACCGGGCGCGGTCCACGACGTCGAAGCGCTGCCAGATCGACAGCTCCGGCGGCAGCGTCGCGATCACGATCTGGTCGGGATCGAACGTCTCGACGGCGTGATCCAGCGCGCGCAGTGGACGGTAGTCACCCAATTCGCCTTCCGCGTCCAGGTTTTCGCTGCGTAGGGCCGACAGCGTGGCGTCGAGCCGGGCCTGCGCGGCCTCCTGGGTGGCCTCGGTGACGTCACGGGGGCCGTGCGTGGCCGCGGCTCCCGTGTCCACCGGGCTGGCAGGCACCACCACCAGGTACCGCGCGTCGCGGTCAGCGCCGATGCGCGACAGTTCTGCGAGGAGTTCGTGCGAGTCGAGGGTCTGATTCGCGAGCACGAGAACGCGGTGCGGGGCGGCGGTCGGAGTCTCGACGGGTTCGAGGGGACGCTTGTTCACGAACCACTTGTTCGCGGCGAACAGCAGGATCACCACCGCCCACGACAGCAGACTCAGCACCAGCTGCGAACGCAGCGCCTTGTCGATGAACATCTGGACGAGGATCGCGACGATGCCCAGCGCGGTGAGGATCGACAGCACGGGAAACAGCCACATCTTCACGCGCAGTTCGGAATCCGGGGTGCGGTAGCGCAGCACGATCTGCGAGATCGCGATGAGCAGGTAGACGAACAGGATGATCGCGCCGCTGGAGTTGAGCAGGAACGCGAAGATGGTATCCGGCGACAGAGCCGCGGCGATCACGCACAGGAACCCGATCACCGACGATGCCAGAATCGCGTTCGCGGGCACGCCGCGGCGGGTCACCTTGACCAGGGCGGGCGGGGCTTCCCGCCGTGCCGCGAGCACGAACAGCATCCGCGACGCGGTGTACATCCCGGAATTGAGACAGCTCAGCACCGCCGTCAACACCACCGCGTTCATCACGTGGTCGGCGTAGGGGATCCCCATCTTGGTGAAGGCGGCGACGAACGGTGACGCGGACACGGCGTCGTCGTTCCACGGAAGGATGGTGACCAGCAGGAACACCGCGCCGACGTAGAAGATCAGGATGCGCAGGATCACCGAGTTGGCCGCCTTGGCGACGGCACGCTCCGGGTCGGAGGACTCCGCCGCGGCGATCGTCGCTATCTCTGCGCCCACCATCGAGAAGATCACCGTCACGATGCCGACGGTGATGGCGCCCAATCCCAGTGGCGTGAAACCGCCGTGACTGGTCAGGTTCGAGAAGTCCGCCGACTTACCCGGCCACAGTCCGAAGACGTACGCGCCGCCGAGGGCGATGAAGGCGATGATGGCGGCCACCTTGATGCCGGCGAACCAGAATTCGAACTCGCCGTAGGACGCGACGGAGAACAGGTTGGTCGCCGTCATCAGGATCATGAACACCAACGCGGACAGCCAGAGGGGGACGTCGATCCAGTACTGGATGATCTTGGCCCCGGCGATGGCTTCGAAGCCGACCACGATGACCCAGAAGTACCAGTACAACCAGCCCACGGAGAAGCCCGCCCAGTGCCCCAGCGCGTTACGCGAATAGTCCGCGAACGATCCGGTGGAGGGGTTGGCCACGGCCATCTCGGCCAGCATCCGCATCACCATGATGATCAGCACGCCGGCCATGCCGTAGGTGAGGAAGGCGCCGGGACCGGTGCCGCCGATGACGACGCCGGAGCCGACGAACAGGCCCGCTCCGATCACACCGCCGATGGCGATCATGGTGAGTTGGCGCTGGTTGAGCGCCTTCTTCAAGGTGGGTGTTGCGCTCACAGGGACCTCCAACGCCGACGGAACCCAAACCTTCAACCTACGCCCATGTGATGCGAGTCACATAGGGGTCCGGACAGGCTCTTCTGGCCGCGGCGCGTCGATATCAGGCACTGGTCGACCAAGCGCAGTTCCGGCGCGACGCGGGAGGCTGTTACTCGTCAGTGCTTCTTGTTGTCGAACAACGTCTCCGTTGTCGACTTCTTCGCCTCCGCCTTGGCGTTCTTGGCGGCCCGTTTCTCCTTGATCGACTTGCCGGAACTCTTGGACATGTTCTGGCGGGGAGATTTGTCGGACATGAGGAGCCCCTTGCTTCCGGGGGCCTAGGTGGTCCCGATGGCTCGACCGTACTCCTCGGCAGTCACGGCCGACCCGATCCGGCGCGAATGCGCGTAGGCTCATCACTATCGGGCGGCTCGGTCACCGAGCGAAACAGGCCCGACTGAAAAGGAATTCCCCATGGCATCGCCACCGTCGATCCGTTCACCGTACGACCTTCGCGTCGACCTCGTCGCGGACACCATCACCCAGCATTCCAAGCTGAAGAGTGAGGCTGCGCACGACCTCGCGGTTCGAATCCTGCACACGCTCAACGCCATTCCCGAGAAGGTGCGCTGACCGAATGACCGTCAAGGTCACGCTGCCCGACGACCAATTCGACACCTACATGCGCTTCGGTGATACCTACCTTGAGCACGCCGACGGCAGCCTCGAGGTGTTCCGCACCGGTGCCAGATCACTGAGCTACGGCTCGACGGAATGGATCGGTGTGGAGGGCGATCAGCGTCGCTCGAAGGTGCGACTCTTCCGGCGCTGATTTGTCGGACCCCTCTGTGAGGATGGTGGCATGTCCTCGCCGGCAACGTCTTTGGTCGCCTCCCGGCGTATCGATGAGCGGTTGGACGTGTTGTTCGACGAGCTGGCCGAGCTGACCGGTCAGCGCAACGCGATCGACGGCCGCATCGTGTCGATCGTCGCCGAGATCGACCGCGACGGGCTGTGGTCCGCCGCGGGCGCCCGCTCGGTGGAGAACCTGGTGGCCTGGAAGACCGGGGTGTCCCCGACCCGCGCCAAAGTCCTCGCCGCGGTGGCCCACCGCCTCGAGGAGTTCCCCCGCTGCGTCGACGGTTTGCGCGAGGGGTGGCTGTCGCTGGATCAGGTCGGCGTGATCGCCCAGCGCGCCGCCGACGGCTCCGACGCCCACTATGCCGAGCTGGCCCGCACCGCCACCGTCAGCCAGCTGCGTACCGCCCTCAACCTCGCCCCCAAACCGAAACCCAAGCCCGAACCCGAGCCGGAACCCGAGCCTGAGGCCGAGGCTGAGGTGGTGCCCGAGCCGGTGTGCACGATCAGCCACACCACCGACGAGCAGTACACCTGCTGGCAGATCCGGTTGCCGCACGTCGAGGCCGCGAAGTTCGAGGCGGCGCTGCAGTCCCACAAAGATGCCCTGATCGCGCAGTGGAAAGCGCTCGACCCCACGGCCACCCGCCCCCCGATGCCCACCACCGGCGACGCGTTCGTTGCACTCGTTCATGCCGGCTGGGACGCCGACGCCGCCGCCCGCCCGCACGGGCAGCGCACCACCCTGGTGGTGCACGTCGACGTGAAAGACAAGATCGCCGCCCTGCATCTGGGGCCGCTGCTCTCCGACGGCGACCGGCAGTACCTGAGCTGCGACGCCACCTGCGAGGTGTGGTTCCACCGCGACGGGCAGATCCTCGGCGCGGGCCGGTCCACCCGGGTGATCAACCGGCGACTGCGCCGCGCCCTGGAATACCGCGACCGCTGCTGCGCGGTCCCGGGCTGCGGCGCCACCGCGGGTCTGCACGCCCACCACCTCCGGCACTGGGAAGACGGCGGACCCACCGACCTGGACAACCTGGTGCTGCTGTGCCCCTATCACCACCGGGCGCATCACCGCGGCACCATCACCATCACCGGACCCGCCGACCGGCTCGTCGTCACCGACCGCGCCGGCCGACCCCTGACCAACCGATCCCTGGCCCGCCCACCCACCACCGCACCACCGGAGGTCGCGCCCTGCCGCGGACCCACCGGCGAACGCGCCCACTGGTGGTGGTACGAACCGTTCGACCCCCAGCGCCCACCCTCGCCCAACTAGGCCGGGCACTATCGCGCAACCGTAACTATCGGCTTTGCCGGGCTGCTGGCCTGCGCCCCCATCGCCCACGCGGGCACACCCGGTGGCTCCCGTTCCCCTGCAGGGCTCTGACTGCGATCCGAACCACGTGGGCGCCTGCGTGCGGATCGCCAGCGACGTCGACTGTGCCAGCGGCTCCGGGTAACGGACCCGTTTACGTCCAGGGTTCGAGGACCGATACGACCTCGGGACGGCAACGGCATTGCCTGCGAGTCCCAGGCCGAGGGCGGGCGCTCCAGCGGGCCACCATGGCTGTGACAACGCGCGAAACGCTGATGAAGAAATGCGTTCGGTATAAGGAGCTCTCGTCGTCGAACACCGTCTTCGCCGCGACCTGCCTCAGCCCGCGATGTCGGCGTCGATCCCGTCGGCGCGGCGTTCCCCGGCGACGATGGTGAGCTGAACCCGCGATCGCACGTCCAGCTTGCGGAAGACAGCACGCAGATGAGTGTTCACCGTATGGGTGGAGACCCCCAGCTCAGTGGCCGCCGACCGGTTGGTGTGTCCGCGGGTGATCAGGTCGACGACCCGCAGCTCGGTCGGGGTCAGTGCCGCCCAGCCGGAGCTGGGGCGCCCGGGCCTGACTCCAGAGTTACCGTCCACCAGGCTCTCCCGGGGGAGGTGAGCTGCTACGGCGCTGCTTCCGGCCGTCGCGCCTGCCTCACGGTAGATGGCTCCAGCTTCGGTCAGTGCGGTCATCCCGTCGTCCCGGCGTCGTCCGGCCAGCAGCGCCGCGCCCAAGTCGGTGAGGGCGTCGGCGAGCAACAGAGGCCGCGGTGACCCGCGTAGCGCCGTCACCGCCTCGGCGAGAACCTCCTCGTCGTCGTTCAACAGCCCGCGGATGTGCAGGGCGGTCCCCTCGAAGGTCGCGATGCCGGGATTGCGCTCCGCGGCAAGCTCCGCGACGCGGGCGGCTCTACCGGCGAATCGCCGATCGCCCGCGTTCAGGCCCATGCGGGCTAGGAATCTCATCCAGGGTGCGGTCCACTGCCACGGATCCCGCGCGTCGCCCTCGTCGTCGATCAGCGGCGCCAGGATCGCCATGCCGGCGCCGACATCTCCCGTGATCGCCTTCAGCATTCCGCCCACCACCTGGAGGCGTAGGGACTGCGCGTCGGCTCGGAGCCGGTCGTCTGCGGGGGCCAGAAGATCTGCGGCGCGACCCAGATCGCCCCGACGGGCGGCCACCGCGGCGAGGACCGTTGTGGCGTTCAACCAGAACCCGTTGTTTCCGGTCTCGTCGGCCAGTCGCAGCAACCTGATCGCTCCCGCTTCGGCCGCGTCGAGTCGGCCGAGGTCGTTGTCCTGCCACATCTGGGCGTAGAGGATGGACGGCAGTTGGTCGTCGTCGCGGTCCCGCGCCCGGCCGATCCTGTCCAGCAACAGCTGGGCGTCGTCGTAGCGGTCGAGGTGCTGCAGCGTTCGGATCTCCTCGGCGAGGTATGAGGAGTCGGACAGGGTCCTCAGGTCGGCGAAGCGGCGGAGCGCGACGAAGTGGCGTCCCTCGTTGCGCGCGGTTTCGATCAATGCCACCGACGCCATCCTCTGAGCATGCTCGTCGCTGTGGCGGCGTGCCTCGGCCAAGGCATTGCGTGCCATGGCTTCTGCGGAGGCGGCGGGTTGATTGCGCGACGCGGCCAGTGCCTCGGCCGCGCGCAGGCGGGCGCGCAGCGCGTCGGACAGACCCTCGCGGCCCGCCGCGCGGCGCGCATGCTGCGCCATGCCCACGTAGTCGCCGGCGTGCCAGAGAGCCCGGCACACGTGGACTTCGATGCGCGCCATCGTCTCCGGGTCCTGCGCCGCGGCGAGCAACCTCCGCGCCACGGTCAACGCCTCACCTTCGCGCTGTACGCCAACCAGCGTCTCGACGGCACGCTCCCCGGTGCGCAGCCACAGCGAGGTGAACGGGGTGGTGAGGTGCAGTGCCTGATGGGCGAATTCGGCGGCCTGATCGGGCATCGACCCCTGGCATTCGCGCGCGGCGTCGAGCAGTGCGACAACAGTCTCCTCGTCGTCATGCTCCGCGCTGGCCCGCAGGTGCGCCGCAGCCGCAAGCGGGGATCCGCCGCGGCCGAGAATGTGCCGGGCGCAATGTCGATGGAGGTTCCGTCGCTCATCGGCAGGGATGTCGGCGTAGACCGCGTCGCGGATGAGGTCGTGGGGCGACGAGACGGTGTCGTCGAAGGTGCGCAGCAGTCCGTTGGCCGCGGACTCCCGCGCCAGGGACCAGACGTGAGCGTGGGAGATCCCGCCCAGCAGTTCGGCCGCATCGGCGACGGCGAGACTGCGGGCCCAGACCGCCGTCAGCCGGGTCAGCGCCACCGCGGACTCCGACAGCCCGGCCAGCCGGGCGTGTACACCGTAGGCCAACTCGGTGTGCAGATCGCTCGGGGACTCTCCACGCTCGTGTCGCCGCGCCAGGCCGTCGATGACCTGAACGGCGAAGAACGGGTTGCCGCCCACACCGGCCAGCAGGCTGCGGGTGTGTTCGGTCAGCGGGGCGTCCAGCCGGTCCACCGCGAGCTGCTCGATATCGCCGAAAGGTAATGGGCCGAGGGGGATTCGGGCGATCATGGCCGGATCGTGGACACCCCCGACGATTTCTGTGAGCGGATCGCCGGGCAGCAGCCTGCTGGCGAATACCCACACCACCGGAGAGTCCGCCAGTCGGGAGGGTAGGACCCTCAGGGCGAACATCGTCAACCGGTCGGCCCACTGGACGTCATCGATGGCGATCAGCGTGGGGGCCTGCGCTGAGAGCTCCCCGAGCAGGATGCTGATCCGGTCCACCAGCCACAACGGTTTGTCGTACAGCGACGCCAAGCCGGCGAATGCGTCGTCGGTCAGCAGCGGTTGGGCGCCCGAGCGCAGCGCCACCAGCAAGGGCGCGCCCGGGGCGATCTGATCGCCCTGCTCGGCCTTGCCCGTGCCAACCCGGAACCCGGACCGCCGGGCCTCCTGGGCGACCGCGTTCACCACCGCCGACTTCCCGATGCCGGGCTCACCGCTGACGACGACCACCGATCCGCGCCCAGTGCGCTCCGACGACCGCAGCGCCGCGAGCGCCACGGACATCGCATCGTGGCGTCCCGCCAATGCGGACTGCGACATGAGTGGTCCTGTCTTTCGTCCTCTGAACAACGCGTCGCCGCGGCGGTGTCATTCCGCAGCGCCATGTCCTCGCATGAACGGACGACTTCGGCACCGCGCGCGGGTACCCCTGAGGCGGCCAAAGATCGTCAATTCGTGCGATGGGCACCACCGGTCTTCAGTGATTGAGTGAGCGCGGCTGACGAATTTACCCGTCAGTAACTTACCGAGTCCACACAGCAGGGATACCGTTATGCACGCCATCGATCGCAGACCAGCCGCCGCCGGCGTGGCCCTTCTCGGCGCCACCGTCATTGCCGCCTCCGCGGTGTTGCCTGCAGCGAACTTCTCTCTGCCGCAAGCGCTTTCGCCCCACGTCCTGTTTACCGACGTGGGGCTGACCGCGGCGTCAGACCCGCTGGAGCTCTACCGCACGGTGTTCCTCGAAGCCGGCGCGAACCTCAAGACATTGCTCGAGAACACTCACCCGGGGCAGGTGGTGGGGCAGCTCATCGCCAACCAGATCAGCAGCGCCGTCGCGCTCGGTCATGGTCTGGCGACCGCCGGCGGAGGTGTGGCCGATGCGCTGACCACACAGGTCCCTGAACTCGTCGACACCGCGTTCACGGAACTCGCGGCGGGCAACATCGCCGGGGCGACGAACGCTCTGCTGCAGATTCCGCTCGCAGTGGTGGTGCCGGCCGCCGGTCTGCTGCCCGTGCTCGGAGACGTCCTCACCAAGCCGTTGCAGAACGTGATCAACGTGATCCACGCGTTCACCGCAGATCCGCTGGCCACACTGCTCGCGGTCAGCGGCTTCATCGCCCCGCTGATCAGCATTCCGGCGGCAGCCGCCGAAGCGATCCAGACCGTGGTGAGTTCCGTGGGCACGGGGGATCCGAAGGCCTTGGTCCACGCGCTGGTCAGCGCTCCCGCCGTATTCCTCGGCGGCGTCCTCAACGGCGGTATCGGCCCCGATCTGGGTCCGTTGGTCTCACCCGGGCTGCCGGTCAAGGCCGGCGGGCTGCTGAGCTCGGCCGGATTCGTCTTCAATGACGACGGCTCCTTCTACCTCAACACCGGCGGGCCGCTCTATTCGCTGCAGCAGGTGCTCAAGCTGGTCAAGGACGCCATCACCCCGGCGACGACTCCAGCGACGACCCCGGTGCCGGCCACTGACGAGGTCACCGCGATCCCGTCCGCGGGCGCCGCCACCGTCACGCTCACGACCAAGGACGCCGCACCAGCCGAGGACGCCGCACCGATCAAGGACGCTGCACCGGCCGCCGACGACGCGTCGGCGCACCCGGCCGCCCCTGTCGACCCGCGACCGGCTACGACCGACGACGGCGCCGAGACCGCTCCGTCGGACACCGGTGACGCGGCGTCCGATCCAGTCGCACCGCCGTCGTCGACACCGGAGCACGACGCAGAGGCCGCCACGGGAGAGGCCACCGACGAGCCGGCGTCCCCGCGAAGCGGCGAAGCGACGAAGAGCGACGACGATACCGCGGGCGCGCACCCGGCCGGCGGCGCCGTCGGCTCCGGTGATGCGGCCGGTGCCACGCGCCCCACCTCAGCCCGGCCCACCGCACAGCATCATCTTCCGCGGGCCGTCGGCAAGGCAAAGGCTGCGGCGCACGCGGGATAGGTCGGCGACGACGGGTCCCGCGGCGACCGCGGTCGGACGTGCTCAGGGCGAGCGGGGCAGCTGCGCTCCCTCTGCGCGGACGGAGCCGCGGCGCCTCGGGGCCTGCTCCGCGGAGAGCGGAGTAGCGATGTCTTCCAATGACTTTCCTTCGGCGTCCACGGCCAGGAACCAGGCGACCAGCCCGCCGGCGATCATCACCGCCGCACCCAGCAGGTAGCCCAGGAACAACCGGAACGGCTCGGACCCGTCACCGATCAGGGCGCCGTAGATCACGGGCCCCAGCGCGCCGAAGCACTGTGCGATCGCGAAGAACACCGCGATCGCCTTTGCCCGCACCTCGAGCGGGAAGATCTCGCTGACGGTCAGATACGCCGAGCTGGCCCCCGCCGAGGCGAAGAAGAAGATGACACACCACGCGATGGTCTGCGTCAGCGCGTTGAGCGCTCCGGCGTTGAACAACACGGCGCTGAACGCCAACAGCAACCCGGAGAGAATGTAGGTCCCGGCAATCATCTTCCGGCGGCCGATGGTGTCGAAGAAATGGCCGATCGTCAGCGGCCCGGCCAGGTTGCCCACCGCGAAGGCGATCAGATACAGCGGCGTCGACTCCGACGGCACCCCGTAGAACTTGCCCAGCACCAACGTGTACGTGAAGAAGATCGCGTTGTAGAGAAACGACTGGCTGATCATCAGCGAGGCACCCAAGATCGAGCGACTCGGATACTGCCGGAAGAGCACCCGGGTCAACGCCAGGTAGCCGATCTTCTCCGTCGGCCGCAGCTCGATCGCCTTGCTCTCGTCGACGGGCGGTAACGAGGCGCCGGTGGCCTTCACCTCGCGTTCGATGTAGGAGATCGACTCCTCGGCCGCCGCCTCCCGGCCGTTCATCACCTGCCAACGTGGGCTCTCCGGCAGATGCCGACGCACCACGAGGATCACCAGGCCCAGCACCGGTCCGATCAGGAACGCCAGGCGCCACCCCACGCTGAGGTCCATTGCCTTGAGGAACACGAACGTGCCCAGCGTGCCGAGTACGGCTCCCGCCCAATAGGTTCCGTTCACCGCGATGTCGACCCGGCCCCGGTAGCGCGCCGGGATGAGCTCGTCGATGGCCGAATTGATGGCCGCGTATTCGCCGCCGATACCCATGCCGGCGATGAACCGCGTGACGTACAGGAACGCCACCCAGCCCGCGCCGTTGCCGAGCGTCAACGCCGTCAGCGCACTGCCGAGGAGATAGACCCCCAGCGTCACCATGAACAGGTTGCGGCGACCCAGCTTGTCCGAGAGCCGTCCGAAGAACAACGCCCCGACCACCTCGCCGGCCAGATACACCGTCGCGAGGAGCCCGACCGCGGCCGACGAAAGACCAAGTGTCTCGGGCTGACTCAGCGTGTCGGCGACCGCGCTGGCGATCGTGATCTCCAGACCGTCCAGAATCCAGGCCACCCCGAGGGCGATCACCATCCGCGTGTGGAACGACGACCACGGCAATCGGTCGATCCTGGCCGGAATGAGACTGCGGATCGCTCCGTCGGTACTGGTGGGTGATGCCATGACCGCCTCCTCGCCACGCCCTGGTCGAAAGCGGGACTTCCCACCAGAATGCGGTCGGAAACCCCCGATTTCTGCGCGGGCGTCAGCAGGGGTGCTCACAGGCCGACCCGGACGTGACTACGGTGGCGGGATGGCATCACCACGCGTCGCCGTCGTCGGAGCGGGACTGTCCGGCGCCGCGTGCGCGCACGCGCTGGCGCAGCGCGGCATCGCCGTCGAGATGTTCGAGCGGGGACGCGCGCCCGGCGGCCGGATGGCGTCGCCGACCGTGCAGGGCCGCCGCGTGGACGTGGGCGCCGCGTACTTCACGGTCAAGGACTCCGGGTTCTCGGCCGTCGCCGACAGCTGGGTCGAGCGCGGCCTGGCTCACCCGTGGACCGACACCTTCGACGTGCTCTCACCCGACGGGCGCGACGCCACCACGGGGCCTGTCCGCTTCGCCACCTCCGGTGGGCTGCGGTCCCTGGTGCGCGACCTGGTGCCCGAGGGCATCCGGTTTGAGACGGAGATCGACACGCTCGACGACCTCGATCACGACGCGGTGGTGCTCGCGATGCCCGACCCGCAGGCGGCGCGGTTGGCCCCCGGCGCGTGCGAGTGGGTGGACTACGAACCGGTGATCGCCGTCGCCGCAGGCTGGGGTCAGCGCTCGTGGTCGCTGGCCGACGCCGCCTTCGTCAACGACGACCCCGACGTGTCGTTCATCGCCGACGACGGGTCCCGACGCGGCGATGGCGCCGCTGTGCTCGTCGCCCACACCACCGCGTCGCGGGCCCGACGGCATCTCGACCAGCCCGCCGACGCGGTGGCGCCCGTGCTGGCCGCGTTGCGCCGGCTGCTCGACGTCACCGTCGAACCGTCGTGGACGCACGTGCACCGTTGGACGTTCGCCAAACCCGCCGACACGCACGGTGACGCCGAGTTCGCCCTGGTCACGAGTGACCGCCTGCTGGGGGTGTGCGGCGACGCCTGGTGCCCGTCGGGCGCGCCGCGCGTGGAGTCGGCGTGGATGTCGGGCCGGCGGCTCGGCGCCGCGATCGCGGATGCGGTGGAAGGGAATACGAGATGAACGTCGTTGAGCTGTGGCGCTTTCCGGTCAAGTCGATGGGCGGGACCCGGGTCGACACGTTGCGGATCGACCGGCGGGGCGTGCACGCCGACCGGCTGTGGGCGGTGCGCGACGTGGAGAAGGGCGTGACCGCCTCGGCGCGACGGATCCCGGTCCTGCTGCAGTGCTCGGCGCGTTACGCCGCCGACCCCACCGAGGACGCCGGGCCCGGCAATGTTCCGGCCGTCGTCATCACGATGCCGGACGGCCGCGAATTCGACGGCGCCGACCCGAAGGCCGACGCGGCGCTCAGCGAGCTGGTGGGCCGCGAGGTGCGCCTGGTGGCGCTGCCGGCGCCGAAAGACACCAGCGCGCACCGTATGTCGCTGCAGACCTCGCTGGACAACTTCGCCGCCGATCAGGTCCGTCGCGACTTCGGGCTGGGCGACACCGACGAGCTGCCGGACACGTCGGTCTTCTCCACGCGCCAAATGGTGACGCTGGCACGCTATTCCACGCCGCCCGGAACGTTCGTCGACCTCAGCCCGGTGCATGTGCTCACGACGGCGAGCCTGCGCAGCCTGTCGGCCGACGGAAACCCCTACGACATCCGGCGGTTCCGGCCCAACGTGCTCGTCGACGTCGACGCTGACGGGTTCCCCGAATCGGCGTGGGTGGGCGGGGAGGTGCGGCTCGGCGCCGTCGTGCTGTCGGTGACGAACCCGACCATCAGGTGCGTGGTGCCCACCCGCCCCCAGCCGGGCGTGGAGCTCGACACCTCGCTGACGCGCCGGCTGGCCGAGCGCACCGACCGCTTCCTCGGCATCTACGCCGACGTCGCGACGCCGGGCACGGTGCGCGTCGGCGACGACGTGAGTGCTCGACCGGCAGCGCCGCCCGGGGTGGTGCAGCGCGCGACCGCGGCGGCCGGCAAGGCGGCCACCCGCGGTCTGCAGAAGGTGCTCGAGACGACGGTGCTGCGCACCAGGAGTTGACGGTCGTGTAACGGCGACCGCATGCCGACCGACCTCACCTGTGACCGATGTGTCGCAAGGTGCTGCCGAGACGGATGAACGGAGGCCGGACGGTGAGTCGACGAGATACCACCCTGTCGTCGTTCGCGCGGACCCAGTGCCTGCGCCTGCCCCCGCCGAAGGAGGACGCGTGGAACTGGCAGCTGCGCGGCAGCTGCCGGGGATACCCGGCCGAGACGTTCTTCCCGGAGTGCTATTCGCGTTCCGAGCAACGCAAGCGGGAGAACGCCGCGAAGGTCATCTGTCGTCAGTGCCCGGTGCTCGAGCAGTGCCGCGCCCACGCACTGCGCACACCGGAGACCCACGGTGTGTGGGGGGCGATGACCGCGGGCGAGCGCGCGCGGGCGCTGCTGCGGCGAAACGAGTACCGGCCGGCGGTCAGTCCTGCTGGAGTCGACCATCCGGCGTGACGTGGAAGGTGCCGTCCTCGTGCGCGCCGGGAAGATCCGGCATCTCGTGGCGGCCGCCGGCCGACCGGCGCCGGGACGACCACACCAGCGCGCCCACCGTGGACAGGCCGGCGACGGTCACCGTCCGCCAGAACACGTGCCGCGCGGACGTCGTGTCGCTCATGCGCCGAGAATGCCCACGACCGCGCGGATGTAATCCCTAACCGCTGCCGGTGTGCCGGAGATGGTCCGGCTGGCTCACCCATCCCGGCGGCACATCGACCGACAGCGCGAGGTGCACGAAGCGGCCGACCGCGGCCGCCGTGGCACGGATCGGGCACCACTGCAGGGTGTAGGGCAGGTACCGGGCCGGGGACAGGGGCCGCAGCACCACACCGGCGCTCACGCCCGCCACGGCGGCGGTGGTGAGCACCCAGTCGATCTCGGTTTGGGCCGGCCACCGATAGGCCGACAGATCGGTGTCGGCGAATTCGACACTCGGGGGCCGGATTCCGGCGTCGTCGAGAACCTCCTGCAACGCCAGCGACCATGCGGGGAACAGGGCCTCGCTGTGCATCCCCAGCGTCTCGGTCGCCAGGTCCGCCAGGTCCAGCGTCTCGCGGTCGGCGAGGGGATGACCGTCGCGTAACGCGATCATCACCGGTTCGGCGCAGAACACCTCGCTGAGGATTCCGGGCGGGTCGGTCACCGGCCCGCACGTGATCGCGATGTCCAGCGCACCTTCGCCGATCGCGCGCTGCAGATCCGGCAGCCACATCCGGCGTACCGCCAGGTCGACCTCGGGGGCCACCCGGTGCAGCGCGTCGGCCAGATGCGGCGCCAGCACCGGCGCGGCCGGCGGCGTGATGCCCAATCGGACGGTGCCCGCGTCGCCGTCGGCCAGGCGCCGGATCGCCGCCGCCGCGCCTTCCACGTCCTCGAGAATGGCCCTCGCGCGGCCGAACAGCTCGACGCCGGCCTGCGTCAGCGCCACCCGGCGGGTGGTGCGGGTCAGCAGGGGAGCGCCGACCTCGCGCTCCAACCGGCGGATTAGATCGCTCAGCGTCGGCTGACCGATGCGCAGCTTCTCCGCGGCGCGCCCGAAGTGCAGTTCCCCGGCGACCGCAACGAACGCCTCCAGCTGGCGCAATTCCACCCGCTGATCGTAGGCACGTGATGCTCATTGATCGACCGGCACGATCAGACCGATCGCCGATCGCCCCTTTTTCCGCGGCCCCGATCCAGCCAGGCTGAATGCCACAGCACCGGCGCGGCCCGGTCTACGACACCTTCCGAGGAGCGCCATGTCCGACACCGTCACCCGCTACCACACCGCGACCATCGACGGGCTCGACGTGTTCTACCGCGAAGCCGGCGACCCCGCCCGGCCGACATTGCTCCTCCTCCACGGGTTTCCGTCCAGCTCGCACATGTTCCGTGAGCTGATCGCCGCGCTGGCCGACGAGTACCACCTCGTCGCCCCCGACCACATCGGCTTCGGTCAGTCCGCCATGCCGTCGGTCAACCAGTTCACCTACAGCTTCGACCGGCTCACCGAGATCACCGAGAAGTTGATCGAACACCTGGGCCTCGAGCGCTTCGCGATCTACATCCACGACTACGGCGCCCCGATCGGTCTGCGCATCGCCAGCGCGAGGCCCGAGCGGATCACCGCGATCATCAGCCAGAGCGGCAACGCGTACACCGAAGGCTTCACGCCGTTCTGGGACCGCCTCTTCGCCCACGCGCAGGATCGCGCCGCCAACGAGGACGAGGTGCGTGAGTACTTCACCCCCGAGACCACCCGGTGGCAGTACACCCACGGCGTTCCCGCCGACCGGCTCGACCGGATCGCCCCCGAGACGTGGCAACTCGACCAGGCCGGGCTCGACCGCAAGGGCAACGACGCCGTCCAGCTGCAGCTCTTCTGGGACTACCAGTTCAACCTCGACGGTTACCCGGCGTTCCAGGAGTACTTCCGCACCCACCAGCCGCCGCTTCTGGTCACCTGGGGTCGCAACGACGAGATCTTCGGCGCCGCAGGGGCCGAGGCCTTCAAACGCGACCTCCCCGACGGCGAATACCACCTGCTCGACGCCGGGCACTTCGCGCTGGAAACCCACGGCGACGAGATCGCCGGCTACATCCGCGACTTCCTCGGCCGACAGGAAGCGCTGCGGTGAACTACGACGCCGCGGACACCGCCGTCGTGGTCATCGACCCCCAGGTCGACGTGCTCAGCCCGGCGGGCAAGAACTGGGAGGTGCTGGGCGCCAGCGTCACCGAGAACCGGACCGTCGAGCATCTCGTCGCGCTGCTCACCGCCGCGAAGGCGGGCGGCTACGGGGTGTTCGTCTCCCCGCATTACTTCTATCCGACCGACCACCGGTGGCTGTTCAACGGGCCGCTCGAATCCGACGAGCTCCGCACCGGCACGTTCGCGCGGCGCGGCGCACTCACCCTCGACGGCTTCGCGGGGTCGGGAGCGGACTGGCTCGAGGAGCTCGAGCCGATGATCGACGACGGGTCCACGGTGGTGGCCAGCCCGCACAAGGTGTGGGGTCCGCAGACCAACGACCTGGTGTTGCAGCTGCGCAAGCGGCGCATCGCGACGGTGGTGCTGTGCGGCATGCTCGCCAACATCTGCGTGGAGTCGCATCTGCGGGATCTGCTGGAGCAGGGCTTCGAGGTGGCCGTGGTCCGCGACGCCACGGCCGGACCGCGGCACCCGGTGTTCGGCGACGGCTACCAGGCCGCGCTGGTCAACTACGGATTTTTGGCACATGCCGTGCCGACGACGAGCGAGGTGGTCGCCGCGATGACCGCCGCACAGGAAGGCGCGAGCAGTGAGTGAATCCCGTCCACCGTTCCCCCCGTTCGACCTGACCTCTGCGCTGCAGAAGGTGCAGGCCGCCGAGGATGCCTGGAACACCTGCGATCCGCACCGGGTCAGCCTCGCGTACACGCCCGACAGTGCGTGGCGCAACCGCGACCAGTTCCTCACCGGACGCGACGCGATCGTCGAGTTCCTCACCGCGAAGTGGCAGCGCGAACTCGACTACGCCCTGCGGAAAAGCCTGTGGGGCTTCCGGAACAACCGCATCGGCGTGCGATTCCAGTACGAATGCCGCGATGCGTCGGGGCAGTGGTGGCGCAGCTACGGCAACGAGCTGTGGGAGTTCGACGACCACGGACTGATGCGCCGGCGCGAGGCCAGCATCAACGACATCCGGATCGAGGAATCGCAGCGACGCTACTTCGGGCCGCGTCCCGAGGAGGAGCACGGCCACGAAATCCCGCTCCAGTGATCGTCATTCGCGTCTCGGAGGCGCCATGAGCAAGCGCTACGGCACCATCGCCTTCACCGACGACGTCCGCGCTGTACAGGCCGAGCACGGCAGCGAGACCTTCTACGGTCGCAAGGCCGACGCGGGTGCGAGTTCACCGGGTCCGGATCCGCTGACCGAGGACGAGAAGGAGTTCCTGGCCGAACGGGACGGCTTCTACCTCGCCTCGATCGGCGAGACGGGCTGGCCCTACGTGCAATTCCGCGGCGGAACAGCGGGATTCGTGCACGTGCTGGACGACCACACGATCGGCTGGGCCGACTTCCGCGGCAACCTGCAGTACATCAGCACCGGGAACATGGCCGGTGATGACCGTGTCGCGCTGATCGCCGTCGACTACGCCCACCGACGCAGGCTGAAGATCTTCGGCCACGCCCGCATCGTCACCGCCGACGCGGACGCCGACCTGCTGCGCTCCCTGTCCGACGACAACTACGACGCGGTGGTCGAACGTGCCGTCGTCGTCGCCGTGGAGGCCTACGACTGGAACTGCCCGCAGCACATCACCCCCCGCTTCACCGTCGCCGAACTCGACAGCGCGCTGGCGCCGACCCGCAGCCGGCTCGCCGCGCTGGAAGCCGAGAACGCCGACCTGCGCAAGNACCCCCCGCTTCACCGTCGCCGAACTCGACAGCGCGCTGGCGCCGACCCGCAGCCGGCTCGCCGCGCTGGAAGCCGAGAACGCCGACCTGCGCAAGCGTCTCTCACAACGGAACAGTTGATGCGACCGACCCCCATAACCGGATCAGGCGCGCGCCCGTGGGTCTAGCCTCAACCTGATCATCGTCGACAGGGAGGTCAGCATGCGAGCCGGTTGGACGGGACGTACCGTCCCGGAAGCGGCGGGGNGCCCGTGGGTCTAGCCTCAACCTGATCATCGTCGACAGGGAGGTCAGCATGCGAGCCGGTTGGACGGGACGTACCGTCCCGGAAGCGGCGGGGTGGTGGACGCACATCGGCCGCCGCGTGGTCTATCTGGTCGGGGTTCTCCTCGTGGTGGGAATGGGTTCGGTGCTGTCGGCCGCCCCGCAGGCCCACGCACAGGGGCAGACCTACACCGTCGCGACCGACACCACCTTCGCGCCGTTCGAATTCCAGGACAAAGAGGGCAATTTCGTCGGTATCGACATGGACCTGATCCGGGCGATCGCCAAGGACCAGGGCTTCACCGTCGACATCAAGCCCCTCGGATTCGACGCCGCGCTGCAGGCCGTGCAGGCCAACCAGGTCGACGGCGTCATCGCGGGCATGTCGATCACCGACGAACGCAAGAAGGTCTTCGACTTCTCCGATCCCTACTTCGAGTCCGGCATCCAGATGGCGGTGCTGAAATCGAACAACGACATCAAGTCCTATGAGGACCTCAAGGGCAAGCGCGTCGCGGTCAAGAACGGCACGCAGGGCTCTGATTTCGCCAACTCGATCAAAGACAGATACGGCTTCGAGGTGGTGTCGTTCGCCGACTCGTCGTCGATGTTCGACGAGGTGCGGACCGGCAACTCCGACGCGGTCTTCGAGGACTACCCGGTGCTGCTCTACGGCATCGCGCAGGGCAACGGCTTCAAGACCGTGACCCCCAAGGAAGACCCGACCGGCTACGGCTTCGCCGTCAACAAGGGCCAGAACCCCGAACTGCTGAGCAAGTTCAACGAGGGCCTGAAGAACCTCAAGGCCTCCGGCGAGTACGACAAGATCATCAGCGCCTACCTCGGGGAAGAGGCCACCACCGACGACAACTCGTTCCTCGGGCTGATCAAGAGCACCTTCCCGCTGCTGCTCGAGGGCCTCAAGATGACCGTCATCCTGACGGTCGTGTCGATCTTCTTCGCGCTGATCCTCGGCGTCATCTTCGGGCTGTTCCGGGTGTCACGGGCCATCTGGCTGCGCGCCATCGGCACCACCTTCGTCGACATCTTCCGCGGCACGCCTCTTCTGGTGCAGGCGTTCTTCATCTACTTCGGCATCCCGTCGGCGCTCGGCTTCCAGATGTCCGCGCTCACCGCCGGCATCATCACGCTGTCGCTGAACGCGGGCGCCTACATGACCGAGATCGTCCGCGGCGGCATCCTGTCGGTCGACAAGGGGCAGATGGAGGCCGCGCGCAGCCTGGGCATCGGCTACCTGCCGACGATGCGCAAGGTGATCCTGCCGCAGGCCATCCGCACGATGATCCCGTCCTACATCAACCAGTTCGTCATCACGCTCAAGGACACCTCGATCCTGTCGGTGATCGGCATCGCCGAACTGACGCAGACGGGCCGGATCATCATCGCCGGCAACTACCAGTCGTTCAACATGTGGCTGATCATCGGCATCATCTACTTCATCGTCATCATGGCGCTCACCAAACTCTCGGACCGACTCGAGAAGAGGCTCGTGAAATGAACCAACTGGCACCCGAGACCGCGACGGAACACAAAGGCGCGGTGAAGATCCGCATCGAGGGGCTGAAGAAGTCCTTCGGTGATCTGGTGGTGCTCGACGGCATCACCACGACCGTCAAGGAGGGCGAGGTCGTCTGCGTGATCGGGCCGTCCGGTTCGGGCAAGTCCACGTTCCTGCGGTGCCTCAACAAGCTCGAGGACATCACCGGCGGCACGGTGGTCATCGACGAGTTCGATCTGACCGACAAGAAGATCGACCTCGACAAGGTGCGCCAGCGCATCGGCATGGTGTTCCAGCACTTCAACCTGTTCCCGCACATGACGGTGATCGACAACGTCACGCTGGCCCCGCTGCTGACCAAGAAGATGGACAAGGCCGCTGCCGAGAAACGCGCCATGGAACTGCTGGGCCAGGTGGGTCTGGCCGAGAAGGCGCACGTCAAACCCGCGACGCTGTCCGGCGGGCAGAAGCAGCGGGTGGCCATCGCCCGGGCGCTGGCGATGAACCCGTCGATCATGCTGTTCGACGAGGCCACCAGCGCGCTCGATCCGGAGATGGTCGGGGACGTGCTGGAGGTGCTGCGCACGCTGGCCGCCGAAGGCATGACGATGGTGGTCGTCACCCACGAGATGGGCTTCGCCCGCGAGGTGGCCTCGCGGGTGATCTTCATGGCCGATGGCAACATCGTCGAAGACGACACGCCCGCCGAGGTGTTCGACAACCCCAAACACCCTCGGCTGCAGGACTTCCTGTCGAAAGTCTTGTAGCCCCACACTCCGCGGGAATTTCTCCCCGGAGTTGGTGTTGACTGGGGGCATGACTGAGCAACCGCAGCTGAGCCCCACCGACTGGGTTCGCGACCAGACCAAACAGATCCTCGAGCAGGGGACCACTGAGGGCGTCGAGATCATGGACCGTCCCGTCGTCCTGTTCACCACCACCGGGGCCAAGTCCGGCCAGAAGCGCTACGTGCCGCTGATGCGCGTGGAGGAGAACGGCAGGTACGCCATGGTCGCCTCCAAGGGCGGCGATCCGCAGCACCCGTCGTGGTACCACAACGTCAAGGTCAACCCCACCGTCACCGTCCAGGACGGCGAGGAGGTCAAGACCATGACCGCCCGTGAGCTCGAGGGCGAGGAGCGCGAGCACTGGTGGGCGCTCGCGGTCGAGAACTACCCGCCGTACGCCGAGTACCAGACGAAGACCGATCGGCAGATCCCGGTCTTCATCGTGGAGTAGCCAGAACCCGGTAGACCGGCCTGGCCGCCGTTTGCGGAAAACGGACGCTGCACCCTCGGTAATTGATTTGCACTGGCGTCAATTGCCACGGGTGCGGACACGGGTGGTGGGGACGGCGCTAAGCAGGGTGAACAGGGTGACAGCACCCCGGATGTGACGAATCTGTGAGCGGATCCGGCGATTTGCTACGGGTCCGGTCACGTTCCGGTTACGGTGATTGCTGCTGTCAACCCGTGATCCTTGCTGGCTCCCCGGCGGGGACGCTTCCGAAAGGGGCGCCATGCCTTCCGTTCGTCCATTTGTCACGGCGGGTGTGGCGCTGGTGGGCGCCAGCGTCATCGCCGTCTCACCCGTCACCCCGACGCAGCCGCAGATCCGGACCGTCGGCATGGACGTCGCGCTCGTGGCCGCCACCACCAACGACTTCTGCCAGGGGGTCTCGGGAACGCTCTGCCAGACGGCGGGCGCCGAGGAACTCACCGGCGCACCGGCGGCGGCCGCCGCGCCGAGCGGTGCGCCCAACCTGTCGCCCAGCCTTTTCAATATCCCGGCGAACCTGTTCATCGCGCTGGCCAACGTGCCCTACAACTTCTTCAACGCCCTGGGGCAGGGCGACGTCAACCTCGGGGATCTCCCCGACAGCGGCTTCAGCTTCACCAACTCCCGGGACGGCATCGACCTGAACCAGACCGGTGTGGTCGGCCTGACGGCGGACCTGGAGTACGGCGGAAGCTGGTGGGTGTATCACCCGTTCAACGTGCTCGGTACCGACTCGGCCGACATCGCCCGCTACCAGTCGCTGGTCAACGTGCTGCTGCCGTTCCCGGCACTCTCGGTCGGTCTGGGCAACATCCTCGCGACGGTGGCCGCCTCCCAGCTGCCGATGAACGTCGGCTGCACAGGCACCAACGTCGGCGGCTGCGACCACCCCGAGCAGATCCTGTCCACGATGTTCGACCTGCGGCACATCGTCGCGCTGTTCTCCCCGGGCGGTTACACCTTCCCCGCCGTCAAGAACCCGATCACCTGCAGCTCCGACGGGCTGTGTGACATCAAGGATCCCGACGGGGAGCCCGAGCCGTGGTCAGAGGGCACCTACGCGCTGAACCTGTTCGATCCGTTCGAGAACTTCTACAACAGCCTGCTCGAGACGCCCGACTTCAGCCAGATCAAACTGCCGACGCTGCAGATGATCGTGGGCACCATCACCGGTCTGCTGCGTGGGCTCAACACAGCGTTCAACCCGTTCGTCGTCGGCACCCAGTGCGGGTTGTGCTCGCTGTTCGTCAAGGTGCCGCCCGGCGAGACCCGGCCCGGCCCGATCAATCCGGGTGCGGAGATCCCCGGCAAGCCGGGCACGCAGACGGCGACGCTGGTCGCGGCCACGGACACCGCCGCGGCCGATGCGCCGCCGGTCGAGCAGCGTGGTGGGGCATCGAGTGACGACACGAAAGCCCTGGCGCGCGAAGAGGATTCGACGCAGGAGGAGAAGGGCGGCGATACGACGTCGGCCGAGCCGGTCTCCGACAACGAGGAACCGCAGCAGGGCGACGTCGACGAGACCGACGACACCACCGTCGCCGACGATGTGACGCCGGAGCCCGACGTCACCGAGGACGACACCGAGGATACGGCTGCCGGGACCGACGCTTCCGACGCGTCGGACGCCGGCGACGCGGGTGACGACGCCTCGTCGGCCGCCGACGACAGCAAGGCCGACGACACGAAGAAGGCCACCGGCAACGACATCGGCACCACCGGGGGCACGTCGTCGCCGGGGACGACCAACTCGTCGACCGCGGGCAGTACGTCGGGCTCCGACGACTGACCGGCTCCGATCAGGAGGCCGCGGCGTCGGCGGTGTCGGCCCCGGCGGACGGTCGGGTGCTCGAGACGGCCGGACGCTGCGGTTGCCGGCGGTCGGCCTGACGGGCGGTCCGTCGTTCGGCGGCCTCGGCCTTCCGGTCCTTCCACAGGCTGCGTCGCGGCTTCTGCGGCTTCTGCGGCTCCGTCGCCGGCGCCTGGGCGGCCTCTGTCGCGTCCACCGCATCGGCTGTCGCGGCAGAAGTCTGATTGCGCTTGTAGGCCCGGTCGACGATCGGTCGCAGCTTGGCGTCGAGTGCGGCGATCTTGTCGGGGTCTGCGCCCTTCGACAGCATCGGCTGCAGCAGCGGCAGCACCGGGGTGGGGATCAGGATGCTCGTCGTCACCCCGCCCCGGGAATTCGGCTCCGAGACCGTGATGTGGTCGGCGGGCACCTGGGAGATGTCGTAGTAGGCCATCGGCACGTGCAGCAGGAAGCCACCCATCACCGCGTTCATCACCGCGAGCCCGTTGAACGAATTGTCAGGCCAGTCGGCGATGCCGTCGTACTCGGCCTTGACCACCTTGAGGTTGTACTGAGTCTCCGGCAGCGGCTGGTATTTCACGCCGGTCCCGCGGTACCACCGGGCGCTGATGCCCCCGTACACCGCTGCATCCAGTTCCGTCGGCGACGGCGGGTTCGGATCCTGATCCAGCATCCGCAGCACGTTGTAGATCACCGGTGAGCCTGCCGAGACACTGCCGATCGTCTTGGGGCCCGGGGTGGTGTACACGGCGGCGTAGAGGTTCTCGGTGCCGACGTCGACGGAGTACTTGAATCTGTTCACCTGACCCGGGAAGGCGACATTGACCCGCGTGTAGTCGGCGAAGTAGCCGCCCATCGCGGTGGCCATGTCCTCGTCGGTCAGCACGTGATATTTGCCGGCGCCGCCGACGAGCAGCGCGGTCGCGGCCTCCGCGGTGGCGGGGGAGACGGCCAGCAGGCACAGTCCCAGCAGGATGACGAGTCTTTTCATCGAAGGTCCCCTGTCCTCCGGACCGCTCCGTTGCGGTCATCTGATCAGTGTCGCGCTCCGACCGCCTCTTCGTGGGCGAGTTTGCGGGGTTCGGTTCAGCGCTTTGCCGACGACGGCGCGACGGGGACGTCGAACAGGGTGTCGGGGTAGACCTCCGGGGTGAGCGTGAAGTGCCACCACTCCTTGTCGTAGTTCTCGAACCCGTGTTGCTTCAGCCCGCCCATGAGCAGCAGGCGATTGTCGAGCTCGCTGCCCTGCACACGGGGATCGAGCGTGTGCGCCAGCGTGTCGAAGCAGTCGTATCCGGTGCCCATGTCGATGCCGGCGTCGGCGAAGCGCTGCCCCGCCGGGGCGGTGCAGTCGACCAGCGGCTGCCCGGCGATGTACACCGGTTCGGGCCTCGCGGGAAGGGCGACCAGCGTCAGGTCGACCGTGCTGGCTCTGCTGTGGCCCGACTTCTCGGCAATGTAGCCGTCGGCGAACAACCGGCTCTTGTCCACCCGCGGGTAGAACTCCGCCTTCATCTGCTGATCGGCGAGGTCGCGCGCCCACGAGACGAAGTCGTCGACCGCACGTTGCGGGCGATAGCAGTCGTACACCTTGAGCGAGTATCCGCGGCTGAGGAAGTCGCGCTGCGCGTCGCGCAGCGCCTCGGCCGCCGGGCGCGCCAAGAGGCACATCGGCGCCTCGTAGCCGTCGACCCGGCGGCCGGTGAAGTTGTGCTCGGTGGCATACCGGATGTCGAGCAGGATCGACGGGTCGACGTCGCTGAGCGAGACGAGGTCGGGACGCGCCACGGGATCGGGTTGGGCCGATACCGGCGGAGCGCCCGTGCCCGCCGTGAGAACCGCGCAGACGGCGAGTGTGGCCGCCACTCGGCGGCCCATCAGCTGAAGTGAGTTCGAGGGCGCGGCAACGGTTCTCCGTCCACGGTGAGATCCACCTTCTCGTTGTAGAAGGCCACCAGGTTGGCGATCGGGGCCACCGCGGGCAGCGGCGTGTGATAGGTCCAGGCGATGTCGGCGTGCACCGTGCCGTCCACCTCGGCCGACCAGTAGCCCGAGGTGACGCCCTTGTACGGGCACAGCGTCTGAGTCTCCGACGGGTGCAGCACCTCGAACGAGATTTCCGTCCGGTCGATGTAATACCTTGTGGGCAAGCCTGTTTCGAACAGCAGCACGGGGCTCTTGGTGTCGGCGACCGTGACCCCGCCGATCGCGACCGTGACGTGCCGGTGCGAGCGCAGCGCATCGACCCGCGCGTACGGGTTGCGGGGGTGGCCGTAGATCGGCTCGTCCTCCTCGAACCAGTCCAGGGCGTCCCACGCGAAGCGCACCATGCCGGCGACCGGACCGTCACCGTCGTCGAACACCCGCGCAGCCGACGGGACCGTTCGCCCCGCGCCGGTGAGGGCGAACGTGCGCGACGGCCCGAGTTGCACGCGCTGCGGATGGTTCTCGTCGACCAGGACGCCGGCCGCGACATCGGAGAGCGGGATGTAGTACTGCGGGTAGTACGGCAGTTCCCACACGTACCGCGCCGCGGTGGTGTCGAAGACCGGCTGGCCGCCCAGGAATCCGCGCACCCGCCGCGGTACCGGTTCCACGCGCCCCCGCGCGGCGGCGGGTGGCGGATAGTTCGGCGGGGGGGCGGCGTCCATGCTCACCGTCGGTCTCCTTGTCGTGGTCCGATCTGCGAAACTGTATGCCCGGCTGTCCCAGCGGCGAAGGAGAACACATCCCGTGACCGCGCGCGGCTCGCTCGTCATCGCGGTGACGGCGATCCTCGCCGGAGTCGTCATCGGTTTCGTCGGCGGTGCGTTCCGCTGGTGCCTGCAGACCGCCGAGCGGCTGCGCCTGGACCTGGTCGACTGGGCGCACCAGCTACCGGGCCCGGGCTGGCTGATCCCGGTGGCCGCCGCAGCGGCGGGAGCGGCCCTGGCCGCACTGATCGTGCGCCGGCAGCCGCTGGCGGCAGGAAGCGGTATCCAGCATGTCGAGGCCGTTTACCACGGTCATGCGCGCCCACCGCTGATCGGACTCATGTTCGGCAAGTTCGTCGGCGGCGTGCTCGCGATCGGGTCCGGAATGGTGCTCGGCCGGGAGGGCCCGACCGTGCACATGGGGGCGGCCGTCGGCGCGCAGGCCGCCCGGGGTGCGCGCCTGGGCGACGCCGACATCCGGATGATGCAGACCGCGGTGGGCGGCGCCGGCCTGGCGGTCGCCTTCAACGCGCCGATCGCGGGGGTGCTGTTCGCCGTCGAAGAGGTGACCAAGGCGTTCCGGCTGCAGATGGTGCTGGCCACCACGCTCGCGTCGGCCACGGCCGTCGGCTGCTCCCGGCTGATCCTGGGCAACCACCCCGACTTCGCGGTGGCGAGGATGGCCGCCCCGGCGCTGGCCTGGCTGCCGCTGTTCCTGGTCTTCGGGGTGCTGACGGGCCTGCTCGGCGCCGTGTACAACCAGACGGTGCTGTGGTTCCTCGACCACGTCACCGCGGTCGCGCGCATTCCGGCCATCGTCAAGGCGACGGTGATCGGGGCGCTCGTCGGGCTGGCCAGCGTCGTGGTGCCGCTGTCGGTCGGCGACGGCCAGACGCTGACCCAGCTGCTCCTGGGCGGGCACACCCTGGTGCTCGCCCTCGTCGCGGGATACCTCGCGATCCGCTTCGTCGCCGGTCCGCTGTGCTACTCGGCCGCCCTGCCCGGCGGCCTGTTCGCGCCGCTGCTGGCCGTCGGTGCGCTGTGGGGTGTGCTGTTCGTCGGCGTCTTCGGCCTGGTGTGGCCGCACGACGTGACCTCGCTGGCGATCCCGGTGGCCATCGTAGGGATGGCGGCGTTCTTCTCGGCGACGGTCCGCGCGCCGGTGACGGGCATGGTCATCGTCATCGAGATGACCGCCACGACGTCGGTGACCGTGCCGATGCTGGGCGCCACCGCCGCCGCGGTGCTGGCCGCACAACTGGTCGGGTCACCGCCGATCTACGACAGCCTGCGCGAGCGCATGGTGCCCGAACGCCCGGCCGGCGGCGCGCCGGACGATCAGGACGGGCAGTAGGTCTGGGTGGCCGCGCCGACGAAGAACCCGCTCTGCTCGACGGTCCAGCCGGCGGGTTCGCTGATCTCGACGGCCACCTGCTCGGGCGCCTGCCCGGCGCCGACGTAGTCGCAGACCGCCGACGCGAGGTTGATCGCGTTCTCCTCGCTGGAGAACGGGATGCCCTCGTTCTGGATCACGTTGATGAAGACGTCGTCGTTCGGGTCCGCCACCGCGGGGGCCGCCAGTGCGGTGGCCAGACCGGCGGCGGCCAGCGCCGCTGACATGATTCCTGTGCCGCGCATGGCGCACCTCCTACGAATTTGCTGACGGCGTGACATTACGCCGCACGCCGTGACGGATTCGTTGTTTTCCGGAAACGGCCGGGCTTTTCGCTCAGCCGGAAAAGCCAAGGGGGTTGATGACAATGGTGTGGTTCGTCGAAGGGCCCGATTCATGCTGACCACAGCGACGGCGGCCTCGGCGGACGAATGGCCGCAGCCGATTCTCTTCAATGGCGACGACCGGATGCCCAATTTTCTGCCGATGCCCGTCAGGACCGAATGGGCATTCGGTACACCGGGATTCGCCGGCGCGTGTGGTGCCTCCGGCGGGTCAGAGGACCTCGGTCGCCTCGTGGAGGGAACAAGGTCCTCACTGTGCCGCGGCCCATGTGATCGAGCGCGTGGCGGCCCTAGGTTGAGGAGCGGGAGCACACGATGAATGAATTCATGCGCAGCAGCGACGCATTCACCTGGTCGATGGAGAGCGATCCACGGCTGAGGTCGACGGTGGTCACGGTCCTCCGCCTGGACCGGACGCCGGACTGGGACGACGTTCGCGAACGTTTCCTCCGGCTCAGCGGCGACTTGCCGATGTTCCGGCAGAAGGTGGTGGCCTCACCGCCGCCGGCGCCGCCGCGCTGGCAGGACTGCGAGGAATTCGATCTCGACTTCCACATGCGCCGCATCGGCGCCCCCGGAACGGGATCGTTCGACAGCGTCCTCGAACTGGCCCGCCTGGCGCAGATGGAGGACTTCGACCGCGCCCGACCGCTGTGGAAGATCACGCTGATCGAGGGACTCGCCGACGGCGGCGCGGCCGTGCTCTGCACGTTCCACCACGCGCTGACCGACGGGGTGGGCGGCGTGCAGATCGCGATGGCGCTGTTCGGGCTCACCGACCTGCCGCCGCAATCCGACGCCACCGACGAGGTCGCGCGCCAGCCGTTGTTCGGGGAGTACTGGGACACCGCGCGCTACAGCGCCGGGCTGGTCGGGGGAGCACTCGCCGGGGTGGCGACGGAGGTGCCGCGGCTGCTCGTCGACGGGATCCGGCACCCGGTGCAGACCCTCGGCTCCGTCGCCGAGATGGCCACCTCGGTCTACCGCGTGGTGCGGCCGGTGAACCAGACGGGATCGCCGCTGATGAAGCGGCGGACCCTCACCCGCCGCCTCGACGTTCTGGAGATCCCGATGCCGCCGCTGCGGGAGGCGGCCCACCGCAGCGGAGGCGCACTCAACGACGCGTTCGTCGCCGGGGTGGCCGGTGGCCTGCGCATCTACCACGAGAAGCACGATGTCGGCGTCGGCGACCTGCACCTGACGATGCCGATCAGCCTGCGGGCCGACGACGACGCACCCGGCGGCAACCGGATCACGCTGATGCGGTTCGACGTCCCGGTCGGGGTCAGCGATCCCGCCCAGCGCATCCGGCAGATCCACGAGAGAACCGACCAGGTGCGTCACGAGAAGTCGCTGCCCCACACCCAGTTGATCGCCGGCTTCCTCAACCGGATGCCGCGCTGGTACATCGGTTCGATCCTGCGGCACGTCGACTTCCTGGCCAGCGATGTGCCGGGGATACCGGTACCCGTCACCCTCGGCGGGGCGCACGTGGTGATGCAGTACGCGTTCGGGCCGACGATCGGCTCGGCCGTCAACGTCACGCTGCTCACCTACGTCGACACCTGCTCGCTGGGCATCGACGTCGACACCGGGGCGATCCCCGATGTCGACCTGTTCACCGAGTGCCTGCGGGCCGGCTTCGACGAGGTGCTCGCGCTGGCCGCCGACTGACGCGGTTCAGTTCTCGTCGGGGATCTCGTTGCGGGTCTGCCAGCCGGCGGGTGCCTCGGGATCGTCGTTCTGATGGTCGAGCTTGTCCTGCAACTCCCGCTGTTCGTCGCTGGCCTTCGTCGCGTCCTCAGGCGTGGGCGGCGGCGTGTTGTTCTGTTCCACGGCGACCTGTTTTCTCCGTTGGCCGCAGATCCAAACCCCGACAGAATGGCTCCGTGACGGAGACACCGCTGTTCTGCGGCATCGCACTCGCCGAGCGCATCGAACGTGCCGAGGCCGGGTTGATCGCGTCGGCGACCGCAGCCGCCGGGGCCCGGGGCGCCTGGGGCATCGCGATGCCCGTCGCCGGCGGCGTCGCCTGCTGCGCCGATGCCGGATCACCGATGAACAAGGTGGTCGGGCTGGGGTTCGCCGGATCGCCGGACGCGGCGGAGCTCGACGAGATCGAACGGGTCTTCGCGGCCCACGGTGTCGCGGTGGCCGTCGAGCTGTGCCAGCTGGCGGACCCGGCAGTCGCGGCCGACCTGACCGCACGCGGCTACCGACTGGTGGGTTTCGAGAACGTCCTGGGCCGGGCGCTGCCCGGCGACCTGTCGCCGCGCCCGGCGGCGGGCGTGCAGATCCGCCGCGCCGAGGCGGGGGATCTCGGGGACTGGCTCGACGTGATCATCGAGGGATTCGCCCACCCCGACGGTGCCGGAGTGCCCAGCCACGAGACCTTTCCGCGGGACGTCATCGAGCGTGCCGAGCTCGACATGGAGCGGGCCGGAGCGGTGCCGTACCTCGCACTGTGCGACGGTGCGGTCGCCGGCGGCGCCAGCATGCGGTGCGATCAGGGCATCGCCCAGCTCACCGGTGCCGCCACCGCACCCGCCCACCGCCGCCGCGGGGTGCAGGCCGCTCTGCTCGAACGCCGGCTACGCGACGCCGCCGAGCGTGGGTGCGACCTCGCCGTCGTCACCACCGCTCCCGGCTCGACGTCGCAGAAGAATGTGCAGCGCAAGGGTTTTCATCTTCTGTACACCCGCGCGGTGCTGGTCGGCGACGTCACCGCGTCGCACCGGAAGTGAGGTCTCACGCCGCCGCGTCTGCGGCGAGTACTTCACGGGCGGCGCGCTCTCCCGAGCGGACAGCTCCGTCGACGAAGCCGTACATCACCGCCGACGTCTCGGTGCCCGCCCAGTGGATGCGGCCGCAGGCCGGCCGGAGCGCGTGCCCGAACTCGGTGAGCACACCCGGTGGCGCATGGCTGATCATTCCGCCGCCGGAGTATCGCTCCACCGTCCAGTCCTGTTGCGTGAACTCAACGGGGACAGCAGCTTTCGGCCCGAACCGGTGCACGAGCGCCTCGGTGATGGCGGTGGCGCGGTCGGCCGGGGTCATCGCGCTGAGCCGACGGGCCGTGGGCCCCTCGTTCACGATGGCCAATACCCCGGGCCCGCCCGCGTGCATACCGGCGTCGATGGTGACTGCGGCGGCGGTCCCGGGAGCCGCCGACTGTCCGGTCAGGCCGTCGGCGCGCCAGAACGGTTCGCCGTAGAGGGCGTGGCATTTGAGGACAGCACCCGAGGGCATCCGCTGATGCAGGAACGTCCGGTCCACGGGAAGCGCCGGCTCGTAGATGATCTGCCCGGCAATGGCGATCGGGACCGAGACGACGACCCGCCGTCCCCGCACCTCCCGCCCGTCGCACCGCACCGTGACCCCCGCGCGGTCCTGACTGATCGAGCGTGCGGGGACGCGCAGGCACAGTCCGTCGGCCAGACAGTCGGCCATCCCGCGATAGATCGCGCCCATGCCCCCGACCGGGCGCGCGTCCTCGGCAGCGCCCTCCACGCCCAGCACGAAGTCCGGTCCGCCCGCGCTGGCCAGCTGGTACGCCACGAACAGCAGGGACAGTTCCGTGGCCGCCGACGTGTAGCAACCCGCGAGCGCCATCTCGAGCAGACCCCGCGCCTGCCGAACAGGTACATGGCGCTCGAGCCACTGCGCGAGTGTCGTCGCGTCCCACCGGTCCGCCCTCGCCGCGTCCCACGGCGCCTCCACCGGGATCGACGCGCACATCCTCCGCAGTTCGAGGAATGCGGCGGCGAGGTTTCCCGACACCCACGGTCGCATGGACCAGGGAATGGTGCCGCCGTAGCGGTAGTTCTTACCGTCAACGAGCATCAGCGCCTCGCCGTCGACGTACTGCTTGTAGGACCTGACCCCGAGCTCGGCCATCAGCGCGTGGATTCGATCCTGACCCGGGCCGATCCAGGTACCTCCGTGATCGATGTAGCTGCCGTCGGCGCGCGTTTCGGTGAAGGTGCGGCCACCTGGCCGGTCCCGCGCCTCCATGACGAGCACCGAATGCCCGGCCTGGGTGAGTCGCAACGCGGCGGTGAGGCCGGCGAATCCCGCGCCGACGACGATGTAGTCCGCGTCCTCCATGACGTCTCCGACCTCAACGGGATGAGACATTCTGCCTACGCCTGACCGGTCGGTACGTCAAGAGTTCCCGTCCCGTCACTGACGGATCAGGGTGTCCGAAGATTTTCGGAAGTGCAGTCAAACTTATTGTCGGACAGGCACTTTCGAGGTGCGCGAGTTGCACGTCCGGCATCGGCCAGGGTAGGCTGTCCGAAGCGAAGGGGAGTAGCCCCCAATCGGATGGTCGACATACTGGCCCCGCGGTCTACGCGTCGGCCCGGCCATCCGGACCGGAGTCATATCCGGTGGGCGAGACCTTCGGCCGCACAGACCGTTTCGGTTGTCGGCCGGAGGCGTGTACCCACCTCCGAACGGCAGCCACCTGACTGAGGAGTCGCTGGTGATCGCCGCACTGCTGTTGAGCTTCGCCGTGATCTTCGTGGCCGAGCTGGGCGACAAGAGCCAGCTCATGGCGATGATGTTCGCGCTGCGCTACCGCTGGTGGGTGGTGCTGACCGCGATCCTGGCGGCGACCACCGCGGTGCACGTGCTCTCCGTCGCGATCGGGCATTACCTCGGGGCCGCGCTGCCCACCCATCTGCTGGGCCTGCTGGCCGGCGCGATGTTCGTGTTCTTCGGGCTGTGGACGCTGCGCGGGGACTCGCTCAGCGACGAGGAGGCCTCGCGCGCCCAGCGCGCCACCGCGCCCGCGTTCTTCGTCGTCACCTCGGCGTTCATGCTCGCCGAGCTCGGTGACAAGACGATGCTCGCCACCATCACGCTGGCCGCCGACAACAACTGGCTGGGCGTGTGGATCGGTTCCACGATCGGCATGGTCGCCGCCGACGCGCTCGCCATCCTGGTGGGTGCCGTGGCGGGCAAGCACCTCCCGGAGCGGTTCATCCAGATCGCGGCCGCCGCACTGTTCGTGCTCTTCGGCGCGTTCATGGTGATCGAGAACGTCTTCCCCGCCGCTCCAGTACTGCTGGTCGTTGGTTGCGCCCTGGCGATCGTCGCCGTGCTGGGAGCGATCCTCCGTGCGCTGCCCGAGCGGCTGCGGCCTCCCGCGCTGCGGTCGGCGCGCCAGGAGCCGGCCCACGTGTCGGAGCCGGTGTCGCCCGGATCGACGGGCGTGCGGGACTGATTTCTCAGATCGGGGAGACCGAGCGGATCGCGATCTGCTCGGTCTCGCAGTGCCGGCACGTCAACGGGCGAACCTTCAGGCGCACGTTGGCGATTCTCAACGCTCGCTGACACATGGGGTAGGGGCAGCCGCACGACAGCGTGACCCACCACTGCGCCGGATGCGCCAGGGGTCCGCAGAAGCGTCGGCAGGTGCACAGGATGTCGGGCTCGAAATCCAGTTCCGCCAGCGACGGTTCCAGCATTGTGGTCACGGCCCCCAAGGCTAAAGTGAAGGTCGAGACTTGTGCGGGAGGCGCGCGCGGGCAGTTCGTGCGGCGCTGCGGGGCGCGCTGCGGGCGAGGCCCCGCAGGACCCCGCCCGTGCGTCCGCTGCTACAGGCGGATCCAGCGGCCCAGGAACCAGAAGCCCCACCCGTCGCCGTTGCCGGCCGGCAGTGGCCGCACCTGCTGGCCGTTGTACTGGAACGGCTGGTGATCCTGCCGGCCCTGGTCGATACCGCGGTGCTGCCAGTCGCCGTTCGGCTGAGGAGCCGGCTGGCAGGCCGGGGCGCCCGGCCGGTCGCAGGGCCCACCCGGTTCGGCGCCGGCGACCCCAGAACCTGCGGAGAGCAGGCCCGCGAGTGCGATTCCTCCGGCGATCGCCGAGGCGCCCAGCGTACGGGTGAAGGTCATGTGTCGCTCCGTTCTGTGTCGTGCATGGCAGGGCGCCATACGAGCGACGACGTTAAGGACGCGGCTTGGGTGGGCGATGTGCAGAACCTGGGTGCCCGCTTTGCATCCGGTCACGAATCGAATTCAGAACGGCTACAGCATGATTCATGTGCGACCGGTCACATGCGCGGCCGTGTCGCCCGGCAGCCGGACGGTCTCGACGAGCGAGAGCGCCAGCACCCCGCCGAGCACCACGAACGTCCACGAGAAGGAGGTCAGGACCGTCAGCGCCAGAGCGGCCACGGCGATGCCCAGGCCCGCCGCGAGTTCGTGCACCGCGGCGTTGAGGGTGTTCGCATGCGTGAGCTCCTCGCCCTCGACGTCGGCGAAGGCCAGGCTGGCGTAGGCGGTGAAACCGATCGAGCGCAACGCCCCGCTGACGTAGAGGATCAGCACCATCACCGCGACCGGCACCCCCGGCCGCAGCACGGCCAGCATTCCGAACCAGCCCACCGAGACGATCCCGGTGACCAGCAGGACGCGCTTGATGCCCCACCGGCGCATCAGCGGCGTGGTGGCCGGCTTGATGGTCAGATTGCCCAGGAACAACGCGGTGACCATCAGGCCCGCCGCGAACGGCGACCAGCCGAACTCGAGCTGGAACAGCAGCGGCAACAGGAACGGAACGGCGGTGACGACCAGCCGGTACACCGCGCCGCCGGTCACCGAGACCCGCAGCGTCCGCACCCGTAGCACCGCGGGCTGGATGAGAGGCGACGGGCTGCGCCACAGATGCCGGACCGAGATCGCCAGGAGCGCCGACCCTGTCAGCACACCGGTGCCCACCGCCGGCCACGACGTCCCGCTGGCCCGCACCTGTTCCACGGCGATGAGCGTCGCACCGATTCCGGCTCCGAGCAGGAGCAACCCGCGCCAGTCGAAGGGCCGTATCGGCGGGACAGCCGGTTCACCGCGGATCAGCTTGAGCGCCAACAGGAATCCCACCAGTCCGATCGGGATGTTGACGAAAAAAATCCACCGCCAGGACCCCAGCGTGGCGATGGCGCCGCCGAGGGCGGGCGCCACCACGGGCGCGGCGAGGGCCGGCCACGTCAGCAGCGCGATCGCCCGCACGAGGTCGGTCTTGGCGCTGAAACGCAGCACCGCCAGCCTGCCGACGGGGACCATCAGTGCGCCACCGATGCCCTGCGCCACACGCATGCCGACCAGCATCGGCAGCGTCGTGCTCAGCGCACATCCCAGCGAAGCGGCGGTGAATACGACGATCGCGATGAGGAACACCGGACGGATGCCGAACCGGTCGGCCAGCCAACCGCTGCACGGGATCAGCACCGCGACCGTCACCAGATAGGCCGAGATCGCGACGTTGACGTCGACGGGGGCCACCCCGAAAGACGTTGCGATTGCCGGGATCGCAGGCGCGATGATGCTGGCGTCCAGGATTTCCATGAAGAACGCGCCCGCAACGAGCAGTGCCATCCCCCTCGGGAACGCGGGGGATGGCACCGACTGCGTCATGGGCTCCCAACCTAGCCACCGCTCGGCCGGGCCGGCGGCTGGGTCAGCGTGTGCAGTTCAGCGTCACGGTCACCTTCGGCTTCGGGAAGGTGGTGAACACGTTGATGTCGTCGTCGTCGATCGGGATGATCTGCGCCGGACGGGAGAAGCTGTTGACGTTCGTGACCTCGCACTCGTCCAGCGGGCCGCTGCCGATGCGGTTGATCCGCACGTCGGCACCGGAGGCCTTGAGCTGGTTGATGGTCGCCACGGCGTTGCCGCCGGTGTCGGCGCTCGGTGCGGCATACGCCGGCACGGCGAACGCCGCCAGCGCGCCGAAGGGCAGCAGGCCGGCGGCCACGAATGTCTTCATGCGGAAACTCCTTGTGTCGAGGGCTCGTTGAGTGGTCACGATCGATGACACGGGGGTGAGGGCCGTTCGGTTCAACGCGCGCCGGAAAAGGTGAATTCCGTGGTGTCAGAGGGCGTCGGCGAAGTGGGTGTCGACGATGCCTCGGGCGAGGGGATAGCCCTGCAACGCCGCCGAGGCCTTCTCCGCGAGTTCGGCGACGACCGCGACGTCGAATCCGCGGGTGGTGACGACCTCCGCGATCCACGCCGTGGTCTCCGGCACCGGCCGGCTGTCTCCGGTCAGCAGCACCGCCGACACCGCGTGCAGCAGCTGGTTGAGCGCGTCGATGGCGACCTCGGCGTCGGCGCGGTCGGGCAGCGCGCGTGCCGTCACCGACCAGCCGGCCGCGAGGCCCTCGACGATCAGGCGGTGGTCGTGCTCGAGGTTGGCCTGCTCGGCCACGGCGTCCGCCGGCAGCGGCATCGCGGGCGGGACCACGGCGGGCAGATCGGCGACCGCGGCCAGTGCGCCCTGCGCATCTGCTGCCCACGCGGTCGCGCCCAGGGCCTTGGCCCGCACGTCGTCGACGCCGAACGCCGGACCGCCGACCAGGATCGGTACCCCGGCGGCGGTGCTCGCCTCGATGAACCGGCGGGTGGCGGACAGGGAGCCCAGCATCGAGCAGCTCACGGCCACGGCCTCGGGCCCGTAGTCCTGCAGGTACTGGTTCAGCCGTGCCGGGGAGGTCGCCGCACCCATCAGCACGGTGTTCCACCCGTCGCTGCGCAGCGTGCAGTCGATGATCATGGCGGGCAGCGCGTGCCACTCACGTTCGGCGCAGGCGACCAGCACGCGTCCGCGGGTCGGGGCGGCGCGCCGCACGTGACGGCTCACCGCCTTGGTCGCGGCCACGGCCATCGCGGTGGCCGCGTGCTCCTCGGCGACGGTCCACTCGCCGCGCTGCCAGCGCTCGCCGTTGTCCCGCTGGACCGCGGCGATCACGTCGGTCAGGACCGTCACCGGATCCATTCCGTCGTCCAACAGGCGCGTCATCAGCGACTGGACGGCCTTGGTGTCCCGGGATGCGACGGCGCGCACGTAGTCCTGCACGCGATCGCCGTCGGCTAGCTTCCGCATGTCACCGCCAGCATCGCGATGTCGTCGTGCGGCCGGCCGTCGACGTATTCGACGACGTGCTGTTCCACCGCCTCGCAGATCACGTCGGGCGCCGCCCCGGCGAAGGCCGGCAGCAGCGCGAGCAGCCGGTCGACCCCGAACAGCCCCTGCGCGCCGTGCGCTTCGTCGACGCCGTCGGTGAACATCAGCATCGTGTCGCCGCGGTGCAGGCGCAGCGAGATCGTGCGGTACTCGATGCCGGGGACCATCCCGCAGGCCGCGCCGAAGATCTCCAGGTGCTCGACATGCCCGTCGGCGCGCAACAGGATCGGGGCCGGATGCCCCGCCGTGGCCAGCTCCACGTCGGCGTGGGCGCCGTCGGCAGCGACGTTCACACGCGCGCACAGCACCGTGACGAACTGGTCCGTACCGGCCTCGTAGAGCACGCTGTTGAGCGCTCGCAGGAGCGCGGCGGGGTGGCGGTCGAAATGCGCTGCGGTGCGGATGCTCTGGCGGGTGCGCCCAGTCGCGGCCGCGGCGACGACACCCTTGCCGCAGACGTCGCCGAGGGTGATGAGCCAGTCCCGGTCCGAGCCGAGCACGTCGTAGAAGTCGCCACCGAGGTCGATGTGCTCGGCGGCGGGGCGGTACCGGGCAGCGAGCCGCAGGTGCTCGACATCCGGCAGCGACGGCGGCCGCAGTGCCCCGCTGAGCACCGTGGCGATCTGCCCGCGCTCCTCGTAGAGGCGCGCGGAGTCCAGCGCGATGGCGGCGCGGGACGCCAGCCGGGTGGCGAACTCGATGTCCTCGGCGTCGAAACCGCCGCGCCGGGCCAGCAGCAGCGCGCCCAGAGTGGCGCCCCGCGCGTTGAGGCCGACGGCCAGCAGCTGCTCCAGACCGAGCGCGAGCAGTTCCCCGCGCAGCAGCGGTTGCGGCAGGATGCCGGCCAGGGCCGGATCGCGGGCGTCGGTGGTGACGTCCGTGTTGCCGGTGCGCAGCAGCCGGTCCAGCCGGGTGCCGGCGATCGTCGCGAGCGGAACGGTCGCGGTGAACCCGACCGCTTCGCCGCCCTGCAGGCGCAGCACACCCGTGCGCGCGTCGGGCAGTGCCAGCACCGCCCAGTCGGCGAGCTCGGGCTTGAGCAGCGTGAGCAATCGCATCGCTGTGCGTCGGGGATTCAACGAACCGGCCAGGCCGCTCTCGACCTCTTCCGCCAGTTGTATGCGCGTACGGACTGCCCACCTCCGGTTCGCTCGCCGCCGCCAGACCACCCTCACGGTAGCCCCCGCAGACGAAGGTTTGCGCGGGTCGACGAGGTTGGCACGCGCACTCGCCCCGGCACTCCGATAGCCTGTACCGGTCGTCGCTCCCGACGCCGCATCTTCTCAGGTTCAGACTGCAGCCTTCCGACATACCCGGCCCTCCGCGGGCCGGGACGAGACGAGGCTCTCCGACGTGCAGCAATTCACCGAACACCAGGTCGACGGCGTTGTCGTCGTCGCCGCCTCCGGTGCCGTCGACATGCTGACCGCTCCCACACTGCAGGACGTGATGACGGCGGCGGCAGACCGCCGGCCGACCGGCCTGATCCTGGACATGACCGAGGCGGTCACGTCGGCGGGTACCGGGGTGTCGGAGTTCATCGTCAGTTCCGCCCGCACCCCGTCGCGGGTGCCGCCGCTGATCGACGCCACCTGCACCCCGACGTTGTCCGCCAGCCACAGCGNGATCTCGTCCTGACCGAGATCGCTTCGTCATGCGCCGGCGCGAGCTGTTGAAGGGACCATCGCCTCTCTCGAGGTCGCGTTGAAGAACTTCGCGGATTGAATGTTTGGGGATTCGCGGGACCGGGAACAGTCGCAACGCTGAGCGGCCGGGCCGCTCCCCGGAACGGCGGGCGTCGTCCCCGGGCGGAACACTGCAGAGGGAGCGCTCCCGTGGGTGACAACAATTCCGGTCCCGAAGAAGCCGTCAAGGGTGTCGTCGAAGGCGTCAAGGGCAAGGCCAAAGAGGTTGTCGGTGTGGTGACCGGCCGCGACGATCTGAAGCGCGAGGGCGAGGCTCAGCAGGACAAGGCCGACGCCCAGCGGGAGGCCGCGCAGAAGGAAGCCGAGGCCGAGAAGGCCCGCGCCGAAGCGAAGGCCAATGAGGCACGACAGAAGGCGGCCGAGCAGTCGTAGACTCGGCGCCGTGATCTCCGTGCCATGACCGTCACGTCCATCCGCAGCAGGTCAGCCGACAGTCGAAGCTTTTGCGTGGCTTCGACGTCGCTGACTGTTGCGTGCCGGACGCGGGGTCGGGGGCGGGACAAGGAGGCGACGGTCGCGGTCGCTGGTGAGGTGGACGCGGCCAACGCCAAGCACTTCGCGCATGCGGTCCGGGAGGCCGCAGGCGCCTCCCGGACGGTGGTCGTCGACCTGACCGACGTGCCGTTCATGGCGTTCGACGGCGCGTCGGCGCTGTACGCCATCAGCGCCCATTTCTCCCGCGAGGACGTCGCCTGGTGCGTCGTCGGAAGCCCGGCGGTGTCCCGCGTTCTGCAGCTCTGCGACCCCGAAGGTCTGATTCCGCAGGCGGTGGTTCCGACGCTCAGGGGCGTCGAGCCGGCCTGACCCCCGCGTCGGGGAGCGGTTCCAGCGAATTCCGCACGCCGCGGAGGGTGTCCGCGCGCCCACTTTGCTGGTGTGTCGTGGTGTGATTTGGCGCTCACTTTTGCCGTCAAACATAAGAATGCGTGTTTCGGCCGATTTCGTCACACGTTCGCCAGGCAGTTGCGGATCAGTCGACACGCGCTGTTCACCGCCGGTTTCCTCGTTGCCATCTGGAGATAACAACTGGATAACGAAGAGAATCCTAAGCATGTCCTGAGAGTCCGTGCCCGCCGGAGGCAGGTGGGGACCTTTGGCACCTCTGACCTTGATTTTCCGTCGTTAGACTCGGCTCAGACCGCGCCCGAGAGGGTTGCTGACAGACGAAATCGATCCCGGGGATGTTGTTCCCGGCGGAGGTGAGTTCTACAGATGGCTAACTTTGCGATGCCCACGGGGCGGATGCGTCAGGACAGCGCGAGTGTGTCCGGTGAGGTTGCTGTGACCGACGATGCCCTCGTGGACGCTGTGGCGGCCGACGTGGTGCTCGAGCGGGAGATCGCCGTGGGTCACGGTCCGGTCGGCGACCTCGCCGCGGGATGCGGCGCCGTCGCCGTCGCCGCCCCGGCCGACGACACCGTCACCCTTCTCGATCCGGCCACCCTCGCCGAGCGCGCCGTCGTGGCCCTCGGGGGCGAGCCGACGGCCGTCGTGGTCTCCGACGACCGCGCCTACGTCAGCATCGCGTCGGCCAACCAGGACGCCGTCGCCGTGGTGGACCTCGAGGCCGGACGGGTGACCGCGACGTTCCCGGTGGCCTCCGGAGTCACCGCACTGACCGTCAGCCCCGACGGCAAGCGCGTCTACGCGGGCCGCACCAGCGGTGACCACGTCGAGGTGACCGTCATCGACATCACGGCCGAGCGCGCCGGAACCATCGACATCGGACGGGGCCCGGCGGCCAACATCGATGCCCTGGCGATGGATCCTCGTGGCCGTCGGCTCTTCGTGGCCGTGACCGACGACCGCGGCAGCCGGCTGATCGTCGTCGACGCCGAGACCACCCGAGTGCAGCGCGTCGTGCCGGTCGGATCCCCGCTTCGTGACCTCGCGTGCGCGGGCGACACCCTGTACGCGCTGACCTCCGACCGTGCCGTCGGTGGTGCTGTGCACGTCATCGACCTGTCCGTCGCCACCGTGACCGACACGGTGGTCGTCGGCGGTGCCCCCACGCAGCTGGTGCTCAGCCCCGACGAGACGCGCGCCTACGTCGTCGATTACGACCGCGTGATCGTCGTGTGCACGGTGAGCCTCGAGATCATCGACGCCCTGACGGTCGCCGCGCGGCCGTCGTGTGTGGCGCCGTCGGCCGACGGCAGCCGGCTCTTCATCGCCGACTACTCCGGGTGCCTCAGCGTGTTCTCGGTCGAGTCGACGATCGGCATCCTGTACTCGCAGTTGCTCGCGACCGACCCGATCGCGCTGGCCGTCCCGCGGTCGCGCCAGCCCGTCACGGTCTAGGGGCGCTCAGCGCCACTGGTAGCGGGTCTTCGGCCGCCCGGCCTTGCCGTAGTCGGTGTTCCGTCGCACCGTGCCCTCGTCGGCGAGGCGCTCCAGATAGCGCCACGCCGTCACCCGGGACACCCCGATCTGCTTGGCGACGTCGTCGGCGGTGACTCCACTGTCGCCGGAATCCCTGACTGCCCTGGCGATTTCGTCGTTGGTGCCGGGCGCGACGCCCTTCGGGGCGCTGGTGCGGTCCGGCCCGATCCGCAATTCGGCCAGTGCCCGGTCGACCTCGGCCTGGCTGGCTGCGTCCGTGCCGGCGGGCAGCGCCTCGCGGTAGCGGGCGTACCGCTCGAGGCGGTCGCGGAACGCGGCGAACGTGAACGGCTTGAGCAGATAGGCCAGCGCACCGTGGCCGACGGCCGCGCGGACCATCTCCAGGTCGCGCTCCGAGGTGATCGTGATGATGTCGGGAGCCGGCCGCAGACCCGACAGCGCCGAGGCCAGTGCGATCCCGTTGGCGTCGGGGAGCCCGATGTCGAGCAGCACCAGGTCGATCGGGTCGTCCGACGCCGCCGCCTCCGAGGCCGCCCGCATCGCGTCGCGCGCGGTGTGCGCCACCGCAGCGACCGAAAAGCCCTGCAGGCGGCCCAGATACGTCTGATGCGCGTCGGCGATCAGCGGCTCGTCCTCGACGATGAGCACCCGGATCACGCGGACGCCACCGTCACCGTCACCACCGAGCCGTACGACACGTCGGCGGTGAGCTGACCGCCGTGCCGCTTGACCACCTGGGCCACCAGCGCCAGCCCCAGACCGTGCTGCTCGGCGTCGCTGCCCGACTTCGTCGAGTATCCGCGCCGCATCGCCTTCTCGAACGTCGTGGGGTCCATGCCTTCTCCACTGTCGGCCACCCGGATGAGCAGTCGGGCGTCGCTCTGGTTCACCGTCACCTCCACCCACGGATCGGTCTTGTCGCAGGCGTCCATCGCGTTGTCGATCAGGTTGCCGAGCACGGTGACCATCTCCGAACCGCTGAGCACGTGCCCGTCCCCGGCAGGCAGGTGGGTCTCCTCGGTGACGGTCAGCTCGATACCGCGCTCGTCGGCCTGCGCCGTCTTGCCCAGAAGCAGTGCCACGAGCGCCGGCTCGCCGACCGCGGTGGACAGCCGATCGACGAGTTGTTGGGACAGTTCGAGTTCCGCCGTCGCGAACCGGACCGCCTCGTCGGCGCGCCCCATCTCGACCATCGTCACGATGGTGTGCAACTTGTTGGCCGCCTCGTGCGCCTGGGACCGCAGTGAGTCGGTGAGCACCTTCAAGGAGTTCAATTCGCCCAGCGCGCCCTGCAATTCGGTGCGGTCGCGGATCGTCACCACCTCCGACGACCGCCCGGCCGACGGCACCGGGGAGCGGTTGACCACCAGCACCCGGTCGTCGGTGACGTGCACCTCGTCGCGGGCGCCGGGGGCGAAGGACCGCAGGAACTCCGGCAGATCCGCGCGGTCGACATCGCCGGCCGGCAGCGAGAGCAGCCGGCGCGCCTCGTCGTTGACCAGGGCCACGCCGTCGCGGTCGAGCACGATCAGCCCCTCGGACACCGAGTGCAGGATCGCGTCGTGGTGGTCGTACATCACCCGCAGCTCCTCGGGCCGCAACCCGCGGGTCTGCCGCAGCAGCCGGCGGCGGATACCCCACACCCCGACCAGCGACACCGCCAGCGCGCCCGCGCCGACGGTCGCGATCAACGGCCACTGCGAGCGCCACCGCTCGGCCAGGCTCTTCTGCAGGATGCCTGCGGCCACCAGGCCGACGATCCGACCCGACGCATCGCGCACCGGCGCCACCGCACGGATCGACGGTCCCAGCGTGCCGGTGTAGGTCTCGGTGAACGTCTCGCCGCGCAGCGCCGGCTCGATGGTGCCCAGATAAGCGCCGCCGATCTGGGACGGGTCGGTGTGGGTGAACCGTGTCCGGTCCGGCGCCATGATCGTGATGAACGCGATGTCGGTGTGCGTGCGCACCGTTTCGGTGACGGGCTGCAGGATCTCGGTGGCCCGGCCCGATTCGATCGCGGCCGCGGTCGACGGGGCGTCGGCCAGCGACGTGGCGATGCCGACCACCTGCTCCCTGGCCGCGGCGTCGCCGTCGCGGCGGGCGTCGACCAGCGCGAGCACGCTGCCGGCCGCGACGATCAACGCGATCACGAGCACCTGCAGCACGATCGCCTGGCCGGCCAGGGACCGCGGCCACGCCGCCCGCATCCGTCCCATCGCGCCGCGCCTCCTCTGAACGAAATGCACTAAAACGTGACCTGGCTCACGCGCTCACCGACCATCCTTTCAGACCACTTCGCGACATCGACTCTGGAGGAAGCACATGACCACCACCACGGACAGGCCGGCTCACGAGCCACGGCCGGCCGACGCGCCCAAGCGGCGCGACCGCACCCACTGGCTCTACATCGCGGTCATCGTCGCGGTGCTCGCCGGTGTCGGGGTCGGCATCCTCGCACCCGAGGTGGGCAAGAGCGTCGGCGTACTCGGCACGATGTTCGTGGCGCTGATCAAGATGATGATCGCGCCGGTCATCTTCTGCACGATCGTGCTGGGCATCGGATCGGTGCGGAAGGCGGCCACCGTCGGCAAGGTCGGCGGGCTGGCGTTCGTGTACTTCCTCGTGATGTCGACATTCGCGCTGGCGNACCGTCGGCAAGGTCGGCGGGCTGGCGTTCGTGTACTTCCTCGTGATGTCGACATTCGCGCTGGCGATCGGCCTGGTGGTCGGCAACCTGCTGCATCCGGGAACGGGACTGCACCTGTCCGAGAGCGCCGCGGGCAAGGGCGCGGAGCTGGCCGACAAGGCGCACGAGGCCGGCGGCCTGATGGACTTCGTGCAGGGCATCATCCCGACGTCGCTGTTCTCCGCGCTGACCGAAGGCAGCGTGCTGCAGGCCCTGTTCGTCGCGCTGCTCGTCGGCTTCGCGATTCAGGGCCTCGGCCGCGCCGGTGAGCCGATCCTACGCGGCGTCGAGCACCTGCAGAAGCTGGTGTTCAAGGTGCTGGTGATGATCCTCTGGCTGGCCCCGATCGGCGCCTTCGGGGCGATCGCCAACGTCGTCGGGCAGACCGGCTGGGCCGCGGTGGGACAGCTGCTGACGCTGATGGTCGGCTTCTACATCACCTGCGCGATCTTCGTCTTCGGTGTGCTCGGTGCGCTGCTGCGGGTGGTGTCCGGGGTGTCGATCTTCAAGCTGGTGCGCTACCTGGCCCGCGAATACCTCCTGATCGTGTCGACCTCGTCGTCGGAATCGGCGCTGCCCCGGCTGATCGCCAAGATGGAGCACCTCGGCGTCGACCGCTCGACCGTCGGCGTGGTCGTGCCCACCGGCTACTCGTTCAACCTGGACGGCACCGCGATCTACCTGACCATGGCCTCGCTGTTCATCGCCGGCGCGCTGGGTGACCCGCTGTCGCTGTCCGAGCAGATCGGCCTGCTGGTGTTCATGATCGTCGCCTCGAAGGGTGCGGCCGGTGTGACCGGTGCGGGCCTGGCGACCCTGGCGGGCGGTCTGCAGGCCCACCGGCCGGACCTGCTCGACGGCGTCGGACTGATCGTCGGCATCGACCGCTTCATGTCCGAGGCGCGTGCGGTCACCAACTTCTCGGGCAACGCGGTGGCCACGCTGCTGGTCGGGTCGTGGACGCACACGGTGGACAAGGCCAAGGTGTCCGCGGTGCTGGCCGGACGGGATCCGTTCGACGAGCTGACCATGCTCGACGACGACCACGGCTCGCGCGTTCAGGAGCCGCAGCAGGAGAAGGTCCCTGCCGCGGTGTAGAGCGCGCAGGAAAGTCCCGGCCGGATCCCCTCCGGCCGGGACTTTTCTTCGTGGGTGAGCGGCCGCGGGCTCAGTGCGAGCAGTCCAGCGAGACCGAGATCGACTGGTGCACCACCACATCGATGACGTCGACGTCGCGCGAGCGGCCGTGCCGGTCCACCACGCGCACCGGTTGGGTGACCTGCTGCGGATTGCGCACGCTCAGCACCGTGCAGTTCTCGAGCGGGGCGCTGCCGACGCGGTCGATGTTGACCGTGTAGCCCGCGCTGCGCAGTTGTTCGATCACGATCAACGGGTTCTGGTCCTCGGCGGCCGCCTGGCCCGCCGGGCTCAGCGCGACCCCGAGTGCCGCCGCCACCGCCATCCATGCCCATCGCATGGTCTACCTCCGTCACCCCGGCCCCTGCTGGTGATATCGCTTACGGGAGGTGACACGTTTCGCGAGCCGTGCGGGTTCACCGTGCCCGGCGAAAACCCCTAGCGCTCGGCGCGCTGGTAGGCCGTCACCACCGCCGCTCCGCCCAGTCCGATGTTGTGCTGCAGCGCGGCGGTGACGCCGTCGACCTGACGCTTGTCCGCGTCACCGCGCAACTGCCACGTCAACTCGCTGGACTGCGCGAGCCCCGTCGCACCCAGCGGATGGCCCTTGGAGATCAGCCCGCCCGACGGGTTGACCACCCAGCGTCCGCCGTAGGTGGTGTCCTCGTCGTCGATCAGCTTGGGCGCCTCGCCGGGCCCGCACAGTCCGAGGGCCTCGTACAGCAGCAGCTCGTTGGCCGAGAAGCAGTCGTGCAGTTCGATCACCTGGAAATCCTGCGGGCCCAGCCCCGACTGCTCGTAGACCTTCTGCGCCGCTTGCACATTCATGTCGTAACCGATGATGTTGGCCGCGCTGCCGTCGAACGTCGACGCGAAGTCGGTGGTCATCGCCTGCCCGACGATCTCGACCGCGCGGCCGGCCAGGTCGTGCCGCTCCACGTAGTCCTCACTGGCCAGCACCACGGCCGCCGATCCGTCCGACGTCGGCGAGCACTGCAGCTTGGTCAGCGGGTCGGAGATCATCTTCGCCGCCAGGATGTCGTCGAGGCTGTACTCGTCTTGGAACTGGGCGTACGGATTGTTGACCGAATGCTTGTGGTTCTTGTAACCGATCTTCGCGAAATGCTCGGCGGTGCTGCCGTACCTGCGCATGTGCTCGCGACCGGCCGCGCCGAACATCCACGGCGCCACCGGGAACTGCATGGTGTCGATCTCGTTGAGCGCCAGGATGTGTCGCTTCATCGGCGATTCCCGGTCGTCGGCACCGCCCCCGAGCGAGCCGGGCTGCATCTTCTCGAAGCCCAGCGCCAGCACGCAGTCGGCGAGCCCGCCGCGAATCGATTGCGCGGCCAGATACAGCGCGGTGGATCCGGTCGAGCAATTGTTGTTCACGTTGACGATCGGGATCCCCGTCATCCCCAACTCGTAGAGGGCTCGCTGGCCCGATGTCGAGTCCCCCGAGCAGTAGCCGACGTAGCCCTGCTCGATCTCGGTGTAGGTGACCCCGGCGTCCTCGAGCGCCTTGGTGCCGGACTCCCGCGCCATGTCGGGGTAGTCCCAGCCCTCGCGGCCGGATTCATGGTCCGCTCCGCGAGCTGCGCGTCCGCCCGGCTTCTCGAACTTCGTCATTCCCACGCCGACGACGAACACTCGGTTCATCTCTGCCATCCCTTCGTCAATCGCGCCCGACCCGCCGTGCGCTGGTGTACACCTGAAGGTAGAACACGTTCTAGTTTCGATCCAGCGAACGCGAGGAGGCGACATGGCGCTGCGCGTCGTGCAGTGGGCGACCGGCGGCGTCGGGGTCGCCGCGATCAAGGGCGTGCTCGAGCACCCCGAGCTCGAACTCGCCGGGTGCTGGGTGCATTCGGCGGCCAAAGCCGGCCGCGACGTCGGTGAGTTGATCGGCACCGGACCCCTCGGCGTCACCGCCACCGACAGCATCGACGAGATCCTCGCCCTCGACGCCGACGCGGTCGTCTACTCGCCGCTGATCGCGAACCCCGAGGAGGTCATCGCGCTGCTGCGGTCCGGCAAGAACGTCGTCACCCCGGTCGGCTGGCTCTATCCCAGTGAGCGCAGTGGCGCCCCGCTGCGGGAGGCGGCCCTGGCCGGCAACGCGACCCTGCACGGCACCGGCATCGCCCCGGGCGGCATCAGCGAGAAGTTCCCGCTGATGCTCTCGGCGATGGCGACGGGCGTGACCTTCGTTCGCGCGGAGGAGTTCTCCGATCTGCGCACCTACGAGGCGCCGGACGTGCTGCGTCACGTGATGGGGTTCGGTGAGACGCCCGACAAGGCCCTGACGGGCCCGATGCAGAAGATGCTCGACGCCGGGTTCATCCAGGCCGTCCGGATGTGCGTCGACCAGCTCGGGTTCCATGCCGACCCCAGGGTGCGGGCCACCCAGGAGATCGCGGTGGCCACGGCCACCATCGACTCCCCGATGGGGCCGATCGAGCCGGGGCAGGTCGCCGGACGGAAGTTCCATTGGGAGGCGCTGGTCGACGGTGAGCCGGTGGTGCGAGTGACGGTCAACTGGCTGATGGGGGAGGAGCATCTCGACCCCGCGTGGTCGTTCGGCCCGGCGGGGCAGCGCTACGAGATGGAGGTGCGCGGCAACCCCGATTTCACCGTGTCGGTGACGGGCTTCCAGTCCGAGGTCGGCGGCGAAGGACCGGAGTACGGCGTGGTCGGTACGGCCGCGCACTGCGTGAACTCGGTGCCGGCGGTGTGTGCGGCGCCGCCGGGGATCGCCACCTACCTGGATCTCCCGCTGATCAGCGGCAGGGCGGCGCCCGGGCTGTAGGTGACTACCATCGCGGTATGCCCGGAGCCGCGCGCTGATGTGCCGACTGTTCGGGTTGCACGCCGGCACCCCGGTGCCGGCGACGTTCTGGTTGCTCGATGCGCCCGACAGCCTGGCCGAGCAGAGCCGGCGCAACCCCGACGGCACCGGGCTCGGATACTTCGACGCGACCGGCCGGCCGATGGTCGACAAGCAGCCCCTGGCCGCCTGGGAGGACGCGGAGTTCGCCCGGGAGGCCCGTGAGGTGACGGCGACGACCGTCCTCGCCCACGTGCGCTACGCCTCCACCGGTGGCCCCGACGCGGCCAACACCCACCCGTTCCTGCAGGATGGCCGGCTCTTCGCCCACAACGGTGTGGTCGAGGACCTCGATGTGCTCGACGCCCGGCTGGCCGAGCTGCAGGTCATCGATCTTGTTGCGGGACAGACCGATTCGGAACGAGTATTCGCGCTCATCACCGCCTCGGTGCGCATCCGCGGCGGCGACGTCGGCGCCGGCCTGCTCGACGCCCTGAACTGGCTCGCCGCCCACGTGGGCGTCTACGCGCTGAACATCCTGCTGTGCACCGCGACCGACATGTGGGCGCTGCGCTATCCCGACACCCACGACCTGTTCGTCCTCGACCGTCGCCGGCCCGCACGGCATGCACCGTTCGAGTTGCGCAGCAGCAGGATTCGCAGCCGGGCCGCGCGCCTCGACGATGCGCCGTCGGTGGTGTTCGCGACCGAACGGATGGATGACGACCCGGCCTGGCGCCCGTTGTGCGACGGCGAACTCGTCCACGTCGGACCCGGCCTCGACATCACCTGCGCCACCGGCGTGGTGGCAGCACCGGCACACCGCCTGACGGCGGCGGACTTGAACGCGGTCGCGGTGGCGAGCCAGAGCGCCGGCTGAGGGAAGGGATCAGGATGACAGACGTGGAGGTGCCGACGCCGGCGGGGCCGATCCCCGCCGCGCTCGCGGTTCCGGTGGGACAGGGTCCGTGGCCGGGCGTGGTCGTCGTGCACGACGCCTTCGGTCTGACCGCCGACATCCGGCGCAACACCGCGAGATTCGCCGACCACGGCTTCCTCGCGCTGGCGCCCGACCTGTACTCGCGGGGCAGTTACGTTCGCTGCGTCAGGACGGTGCTGCGCGCGCTGGCGCAGCGCCGCGGTGAGGCCGTCGACGACCTGCAGGCCGCACGCGCACTGCTCGCCGAACGCCAGGACTGCATCGGCAAGGTCGGGATCGCCGGCTTCTGCATGGGCGGCGGATTCGCCCTCGTGATGGGCACCCAGGGCTTCGACGTGTCGGCGCCGTTCTACCCGTCGATCATGCGCGACTACGGGTTCCTCGACGCCGGCACCTGTCCGGTGGTCGCCAGCTACGGCAGGAAGGACGTGCTCAACATCGGTAACGGGCCCCGGCTGGAGAACGTGTTGCAGCGCAACGATGTTCCGCACGACGTCAAGGTCTACCCCGACGTCGGGCACTCGTGGGCCAACGAGCTTCCCGGGCAACCGTTCCTGCGCATCGTCGGGTTCGGTCACGACGCCGACACCACCGACGACGCCTACCGCCGCGTGTTCGCCTTCTTCGACACCCACCTCGCGACGTGACGGCCGACAAGCGCGCCCTCGTGCTCGCCGGCGGCGGCCTGGCGGGAATCGCCTGGGAGACGGGAATTCTGGTGGGTATCGCCGATGTCGAGCCGGCTGCGGCATCCGCCCTGCTCGATTCCGACGTGCTGCTGGGCACCTCGGCGGGGTCGACGGTCGCCGCGCAACTGGGCAGCGGTCTGCCGCTGGAGGAGTTGTTCGCCCGGCAGGTGTCCGACGAGGCGGGCGCGGCCGAGATCCACCCCGGGGTGTCGGTCGACAACATCACGGAACTCTTCCTCGACGCGATGCTGACCCCCGGCGCCACCCGCGAGCAGAAGCTGCAGAAGATCGGCGCCGTGGCAGCGGCCACCGACACCGTCGCAGAACCGGTGCGCCGCGCGGTGATCGAGCACCGGCTACCGTCGCACGACTGGCCGGCCGGCGACCTACGCATCACCGGAATCGACATCGCTACCGGTGAACTCGTGGTGTTCGACCGCGCATCGGGAGTCGGGCTGGTCGACGCGGTGGCCGCCAGCTGCGCGGTGCCGGGAGCGTGGCCGCCGGTCACCATCGGCGACCGGCGCTACATGGACGGCGGCGTGCGCAGCACCGTGAACATGTCCGCGGTCACCGACTGCGACACCGCGATCGCCCTCGTGCCGTCCGGCACGGACACCCCGTCGCCGTGGGGAAGCGCCACCGTCGAGGAGATCGCCGCGTTCGCCGGGGCGACGCTGGCGGTGTTCGCCGACGCCGACGCGCTCGAGGCATTCGGCCCCAACCCGCTGGATCCGGCCTGCCGGGCACCGTCGGCGCATGCCGGCCGCGCACAGGGCCGCCGGGAGGCCCGGCGGGTCGCCGACTTCCTAGGCGTCTGAACCGGATTCGGACACCCTGGCCTCGAGGGTGTCGAGTGCGACGCTGGCGAGCTCCTGGCCGATGTCGATCACCTCGTTGGCCCGATGGAAGTCCAGGCTCCGGCACACCGTGCGCGGCACCTCGACGAGCAGATCGGGCGGATAGGCCGCCAGCGTGTGGCGGGCCAGTGCCGCCTGCGCGATGTCGATGGTCCGGTTCATCACCTCGAACGCACCCAGTTTGGGCACGAGGTGCCCGGCCGGTTCGGTGACGGGCTCGTCGTCGCCCACCGCGAACCGGCCCAGCACTGCCCGCCCGGTCGGGGTATCGAGCAGGGAGCGGGCCGCCTTGGTGTCCAGCAGCGACGACGAACTGCGCCACATCCGGTTGAGCCAGTCCCCGGTGGGCTGCCGCGATTCCTGCTGCCGGCGATGCGTTTCCGGGTCCTCCCCGGAGAGGCTGACCGCGATGGTGACGTCGGCCGCGACCGCCGCGATGGGCGCCATCGGCAGCGGATCGAGGATGCCCCCGTCGGCGAGCAGTCGCCCGTCGAGCACGTGCGGGGTGATCACGCCGGGGATCGCGATCGACGCCCGGATGGCGTCGTCGACCGGGCCTCGTTGCATCCACACCGACTTGCCCGTGATCAGATCGGTGGCCACCGATGTGTAGGGGATCGGCAGCGCCTCGATGGTGACGTCGCCGAGGATCTCGCGGACGGCGTCGAGGATCTTCTCCGCCCGCAGCACCCCGGCCGACGTGATCGACGGGTCGAGCAGGCGCAGCACCGCGCGCTGGGTCAGCGAGCCCGCCCAGGACGTGTACTGGTCGAGCCGGCCCGCCGCTTCCAACCCGCCGACCAGGGCGCCCATCGACGAGCCGGCGATGCCGACGATCTCGTGGCCGCGTTCGTGGAGTTCGTTGATCACGCCGATGTGGGCGTACCCGCGCGCGCCCCCGCTGCCCAGAGCCAATGCGACCCGCATGCGCTCATTCTCGCGCGTGAGATCCGGCGCGGACGGGCAACCCTGTCACCCATGATCGGACAACTGCGTTCTGTCGTCGTCGACTGCCCCGACCCGCAGGGGCTGGCGGGGTTCTGGGCCGAGGTGCTGGGGGGTGCCGTCACCGAGGAGGAACCGGACTGGGTCGTCGTCACCGACCTGTCGGGGCGCCGGCTGGCGTTCCAGCTCTCACCCCAGCACCGGCCGCCCCGGTTCCCCGACGCCCACGCCTCTCAGCAGATCCACCTCGACGTCGTCGTCGAGGACGTCGACGCCGCTGAGCGTGAGGTGCTCCGACTGGGTGGCACGCGCGTCACCGACGCCGAGGGGGAGGACCACTTCCGCGTGTTCCGCGACCCCGCGGGTCACCCGTTCTGCCTGGTGTGGGGCGTCGACGCCTGACGCGTCATCCGCACAGCGCGTCGGCGGCGGCCTCCACCGCGACGATCATCGCGGACTGCTGCCCGGCCGACAGCTCCGACCACTTCTTGTCGAAGTCGCCGGGACCCACCGTCGGCGCGCTCTGCAGCATCTTCAGATACGGCTCGATCTGCGTCTTCGGGTCACCGCCGCGCTGGCCCATCCACGTCCGCGCGGCGCTGCAGGCCTGGAAGTAGTCGTCCTCGGTGGACTCGGCGGGCGCGCCCACCTTGGTGGTGACGCCGCCCGGGGAGACGGCGACCGCGTCGGGCGCCAGCGACGGCGAAGGGGTCGGCGACGCCGACGACGACGAGGCCTCGGGCGTGGACGACGTCGGTGCCGCGGGCTCGGGAGCCGAGGAACACCCGGCGCAGGCCAGCACGCCCACGACGGCGACAGCGGCGACCCGGACAACTGGACTGGGCATGCCGCCAATGTAGGCAACCGGCCGCGGGCACCGAACTGCGGGTATTCAGATTCACCGTGAGGTTATCTGCCGGCCCTGGCGGGACGGCGAAACTCTGTGGAACACTGGCCACGTGATGAACGAGACGTCGTTGGAGTGTTGTCCGGCCTGACGCCGAACCCTCCCACCCGTTCGTCCCTTCCTGGAGTATCCCCATGGTTCTCGCGCCTACCCGGCTGCGCCCTGCCGACCTGCTGCACGCCACCGACCGCTACGCCGCCGACGTGCTGGGCGGGCGGTACGACCGGCTACTGCCGGCCGGCGGAACACCCACCACCGAACGCTGGTTCACCCGTCTGCACGGCGACGACGAGCTCGACGTGTGGCTGATCAGCTGGGTGCCCGACCGCTCGACCGAATTGCACGACCACGGCGGCTCCCTCGGCGCGCTGACGGTGGTGTCGGGTGCGCTGCAGGAGACCCGATGGGACGGCGAGCAGCTGCGGCACCGCCGGCTCGCGGCGGGGGACCAGGCCGCGTTCCCACTCGGCTGGGTGCATGATGTGGTCTGGGCCCGCGACACGATCAGCGTCATCGGACCCGGTCCCACCTTGAGCGTGCACGCCTACTCGCCGCCGCTGACCGCGATGTCCTACTACGAGGTCTCCGAGCGCAACACGTTGCGCCGCAAGCGAACCGAGTTGACCGACCAGCCGGAGGGGAAGTAGAGATGGGCAGCCGCATCGACGTGGTTCTGGAGAACGCACGCACGAAGATCAACCGGTTGTCCGCCGACGAGCTCCCGGCCGCGCTGCGCCGCGGCGCGATCCTCGTCGACATCCGTCCCGCCGCGCAGCGCGCGATCGAGGGGGAGGTGCCCACCGCGCTGATCGTCGAGCGCAACGTGCTCGAGTGGCGCCTCGACCCCACCAGCGACGCCCGACTGCCGGAGGCCGTCGACGACGACGTCGAGTGGGTGGTGCTCTGCTCGGAGGGCTACACCTCCAGCCTCGCGGCCGCGGCTCTGCAGGAGATCGGGCTGCACCGCGCCACCGACGTCATCGGCGGCTACCACGCACTCAAAGGCGTGCTGGTCTACTAGCTGTTCTCGTCGGACCGCAGCAGCGGCCGCAACCGCTCCGTCTTCTCCTGAGACCACCCCGGCGGCAACAGGATCGACGCCCAGGCGTCGGCCACGTTGCGCACGTACACGTGGCCGTGCCCGTCGGGCACGTTGACCGCGACGGCCATGTCGGCCGACACCTGCAGGAACGTCACCACCGGTATCCACTCCATGTCGGGGGAGACGTCGTAACCACGCGGTTCCCGAAGCCAATCCGGTTGAGCGAACAGCAGATCCGGGTTCCACCACGCGATCGGATCCGAGGCGTGCTGCAGGTACACCGCACGCGGCTGCTCCCACGGATCGTGCGGACGCTGCAGGTCCTTCGGCTCGGCCACGAAGCGGACGTTGGCGCCCTTGTCGTAGATAGGGAGCCATTCCGGAGACCCGGGGTCGCGGTTGTGCGTCAGGTCGGTCCAGATCGTGTTGTTGAACGTGGGCCCACTGAACAGCGCACCGTCGGTGCGGGCGATCAGATTGTTCAACGCCAGGAACGGCGCCTCACCGCCGAAAGAGCCGAGGCTCTCCCCGAACACCACCAGCTTGGGTCGCCGGGCTTCAGGCATCTCCCGGATCAGCTCGTCGACCGCCTCGAACAGGGCCTGCCCCGCCTGCCGGGCGTTCTCCTTGTCGACGAGGAAGGACAGCCAGCTGGGCAGGAACGAGTACTGCATCGACACGATCGCGGTGTTGCCGTTGTACATGTACTCCAGCGCCGAGGCCTCCGCCTCGTTGATCCACCCCGTCCCGGTGGTCGTCGCGACCGCGACCACGGCCCGGTCGAGTCCGCCGGTGCGCTGCAGCTCCAACGCCGCCAACTGTGCGGTGGCCTTGATGCCGTCCGCGGAATTCAGGCCGGCGTAGGCGCGGATCGGCTCGGTGGCCGGGCGGCCGTTGAACGCGCTGAGCTCGTCGGTCGACGGGCCGCCGGAGATGAAGATGCGGCCCTGATGGCCCAGCGACTCCCAACTCACCAGCGATTCGGGACCACCCGAGCGCAGCGCGGTGTCCGGCGGCGCGTTGTCGGGGTCGGTCTCGTCGTTGACCGCCGCGAACGTCTTGTTGATGGTGCTCATCGCGAACCGCACCACCACGCCGTTGAGCAGCGCGATCGTCAACGCCAGCAACAACGTCACCACGATGACCGCCGAAACCCGAGGCGGGGCAACACGATTGAGCTGACGGACGAGGTAGCGCACCAGTCTGCCGATCAACTGCCCGATTTCGACGAACACGAACAGCGTGACGACCGAGATGGCCGCGGCCAGCGGGTAATCGCCCAGCGTCAGCCGCGGGACGCCCATCAGATCGCGAACGTCGTCCTGCCACTCGTGGAACCAGATGATCGCCAGCACCAGCCCGATGACGCCGACGACCAGCAGCACCAACCAGGCCCAGCGCGGCGCCGGGGGGCTGGAGTCCTTCGACGCCATGTAGCGCCCCAGCCACACCGCGAACACACCGATGCCGTACCCGATCGCGCCCGCGCCGCCGCTGACGAGGCCCTGGAACAGCGGACCGCGGGGCAGCAGCGACGGCGTCATCGACAGCCACAGCAGGACCAGACCCACGGCGGTGCCGGTGAACGTGTAGCGCCGGACCCACCACGGTTTGCGGGGCGCCGGCGCCGGCGCCTCCACCTCGGTCGCGGGAACGGTATCGGTCACCAGGGCACTTTAGCGGTGCGTGAAGTTCGGCGAACGCTTCTCGGTGAAGGCGGCCATGCCCTCGGTCTGGTCGTCGGTGGCGAACGCCGAGTGGAACAGCCGGCGCTCGTAAAGCAGGCCCTCCGCAAGGGTGGATTCGAAGGCGCGGTTGACCGCCTCCTTGGCCATCCGCGACGCGGACAGCGACATGCCGGCGATCGTCTGCGCGACCGAACGGGCCTCCTCGAGCAGGGTGTCGGCCGGGACGACGCGGGACACCAGCCCGGCGCGCTCGGCCTCCTCGGCACCCATGTTGCGGCCGGTCAGGATCAGGTCCATCGCCTTGGCCTTGCCGATCGCGCGCGTCAACCGCTGGGAGCCGCCCATCCCCGGCAGCACACCGAGCTTGATCTCGGGCTGGCCGAATTTGGCGCTGTCGGCGGCGATCAGGATGTCGCACATCATCGCCAGCTCGCAGCCGCCGCCCAGCGCGTACCCGGCCACCGCCGCGATGGTCGGGGTGCGGGTGGCCGCGAATCTGCCCCAGGCGGCGAAGAAGTCGGAGGAGAAGACGTCGGCGAACGACAGGTTCGCCATCTCCTTGATGTCCGCCCCGGCCGCGAACGCCTTCTCGTTGCCGGTGACGATGATCGCGCCGACGCCCGGGTCGGCGTCGAGTTCGGCTGCGGCTGTGGTCACTTCGGTCATCACCTGGCTGTTGAGCGCGTTGAGCGCCTTGGGCCGGTTCAACGTGATCGTGGCAACCCGGCCGTCGCGGGCGACGAGGATGGTCTCGTAGTTCTCTGCGGTCATGGCTGCTCCTGGTCGAAGGTCAGATCGGGGTCGGCGGAGGCGAAGTACGCGTCGACGTCCGCGGCGGTCACGGCGTCGAAAGACGCCGGCGACCATTGCGGGTTGCGGTCCTTGTCGATGAGCTGCGCCCGGATGCCCTCCACCAGATCATGGGAACGCAACGCCGCGCAGGAGGTTCGGAACTCCTGGCGCAGCACGTCTTCCAGTGTGGTCAGCGACGCGGCCCGGCGCACGGCCTCCAGTGCGACCGACAGGGCCAGCGGAGAGCGGGACGCGATGAGGTCGGCGGCCTCGTCGGCCGGTCCCTCCCCGCGTCGGCGTAGTGCGTCGACGATGTCGGCAACGGTCGCACCGGAGTAGCACTCGTCGATCCAGTCGCGCTGGGCGAGCAGCGTGCTCGGCGGCGGCTGCTGCGCGAACGCGGCGACCGCGTGGTCGACCCCGTCGGCCTCCACGGCACCGAGGAACGCCTCCAGGTCGTCGTGGGGGACGAAGTGATCGGCGAAGCCCATCGCGATGGCGTCCGCGCCGCTGAACGGGGCGCCCGTCAGCGCCGCATGCACGCCGAGCAGGCCGGGCGCCCGCGACAGGATGAAGTTGCCGCCGACGTCGGGGATGAACCCGATGCCGACTTCGGGCATCGCCATCTTGGTGGTCTCGGTGACCACGCGGACGCTGCCGTGGGCACTGATCCCGACGCCGCCGCCCATCGTGATGCCGTTCATGACCGCGACGTACGGCTTCGGGTAGCGGCCGATGAAGGAGTTCAGCAGGTATTCGTCATGCCAGAAGCTGCGAGCCTCGGCGCCGTCGGCCCTGGCCGAGTGGTAGATCGCGACGACGTCGCCGCCGGCGCACAGGCCCCGGTCACCCGCCCCGGTCACGACGACGGCACGGATGTCGTCGTCGTCCTGCCACGCGTTGAGCGCCGCCGAGATCGCGGTGACCATCAGGTGGGTCAGCGAGTTGATGGCCTTGGGCCGGTTGAGGGTGAGGTGGCCGACGCCGTTGCTCACACTTACTAGGACATCCTCGTTTTCCTCCACGGGAGCAATCTAGATCGTCACCCCGGATTGCGCGGGCCCGGGTAAGGTTTCCTGTGAAGAGCCTGGGAACTGTTCTGCGGAACCGGGAACCGTCCCGGCCCGCCGATCGTTCAACCAGTGTTCGGCACAGGCCGACACACGACATCAGGAAAGGAACCGACGGTGCGCGAGAGCAGCAACCCGGTATTTCGCACGCTGCCCAAGGGGCAGCAGGGCGGATACGCGCAATTCGGTACCGGAGCCGCCGGCTACGGTGCGCAAGCGGTACACGCCGATCCCTACACTGCCTACCCCGATCAGCAGCAGCGCGGCGTCTCGCGCCCGCTGACGATCGATGACGTCGTCACGAAGACCGGCATCACGTTGGCCGTGCTGTCCGCGGTCGCCGTCGTCTCCTACTTCCTGGTCGCCCAGAACGTGGCGCTGGCGATGCCCTTCACGTTGGTGGGCGCCTTCGGCGGCCTCGCGGTCGTTCTGATCGCGACGTTCGGCCGTAAGCAGGACAACCCGGGTGTCGTCCTGACCTACGCCGCGCTCGAGGGCCTGTTCCTCGGCGCGTTCTCCTTCGTCGTCGCGAACCTGATGGTGTCGGGGATCAGCGCGGGTGCGCTGATCAGCCAGGCGGTGCTCGGCACCATCGGCGTGTTCGCGGGCATGCTCGTCGTCTACAAGACCGGCGCTATCCGCGTCACGCCGAAGTTCACCCGGTTCATGGTTGCGGCCATGATCGGCGTTCTGGTGCTGATGCTCGGCAATCTCGTGCTCGCGCTGTTCGGCGTCGGCGGCGGCGACGGCCTCGGCCTGCGCAGCGGCGGCCCGATCGCGATCATCTTCTCGCTGGTGTGCATCGGCATCGCGGCGTTCTCGTTCCTGCTCGATTTCGATGCCGCGGACCAGATGATCCGCGCCGGCGCGCCGGAGAAGGCGGCCTGGGGCATCGCGCTCGGCCTGACCGTGACCCTGGTCTGGCTCTACATCGAGATCCTGCGCCTGCTGAGCTACTTCAACAGCGACTAGTCTCGGCTCGAAATTGGGGCGCTCACTGCGGTGGGCGCCCCTTTTTCATGCGCTGGTGTGCGTCCAGACTGCTCACAGATCGCGATTCATCCCCAGATTGCGATCTGCCCGCAGTCTGGGCGACGGCCCCGGCGTTCAGGCGTGCGACGTTGGCAGCGTGACACCCCGCAGTTGGCCCTTCGTCGGCAGTGAAGCGATCGCACAAGGTCTCGTCAGGAAGCACGAATTGCGCTCGTCCTATCAGGCGGTCTACCCGGATGTATACGCACCGGCTGAGGTATCGCTGACTCTCGAGCACCGCGCCAAGGCGGCGTGGCTCTGGTCCCATCGCGAAGGCATCATCGCAGGACTGACCGCGTCGGCCCTTCACGGCGCGCGATGGGTCGATCCCGCGCTCCCTATCGAGCTCGTCTGGTCGAACGCGCGTCGGCCGCCCGGCCTGATCACCTCCGACGTCCGCCTGCGACCAGACGAGTACACGAGCCTTCACGGCCTACGGCTGACCACCGTTGCCCGGACCGCATATGACCTCGCTCGGCGGGGCCGTCTCGACGACGCGGTCGCGCGACTCGACGCCCTGGGCAATGCCACGGGACTCCGTGCCGACGACGTCATGGCCTGCGCTCGGCGGCACCGCGGCGCTCGTGGATTGAGGCAACTCGGGACGGTTCTGGACCTCTACGACGCGGGTGCGGCGTCGCCGAAGGAGACATGGCTGCGCCTGCTGATCATCCGTGCGGGCCACCCGAGACCTCACACGCAGATCCCCGTCGTCAGCCTCGACGGCCGACGGCGGTACTACCTCGACATGGGGTGGCCGGGCGTCATGATCGCCGTCGAGTACGACGGCGAACATCACCGCACCGACGACGCGCAGTACGCCAGAGACATCCGCCGTTCCGAGGATCTCCGAGACCTCGGGTGGCTCGTCATCCGCGTCCTCAAAGCGGACCGACAGTCCGACATCCGGGCGCGAATCGAGCGCGCCTGGGCATCGAGACTGCGGGGAGATCGTGGAATCTCGTGATCTGGCGATCTCCCCGCAGTCTCGCCGCACAAGCTAGGAGAGGCGCTCCACGACCATCGCCATGCCCTGGCCGCCGCCGACGCACATCGTCTCGATGCCGAACGTCTTGTCGTGCGTGGCGAGGTTGTTCAGCAGCGTGGCGGTGATGCGGGCGCCCGTCATCCCGAACGGGTGCCCCAGCGCGATCGCCCCACCCGAGACGTTGAGCTTCTCGAGGTCCATCCCGAGCTCCCGCGCCGAGCCGAGCACCTGGACCGCGAACGCCTCGTTGATCTCGTAGAGGTCGATGTCGCCGATCGACATCTTCGCGTTGGCCAGCGCCTTTTTGACCGCCTCGATCGGGCCCAGGCCCATGATCTCCGGGGACAGCCCGGACACCCCGGTTGACACGATGCGCGCCAGCGGTGTCAGCCCCAGCTCCTTGGCCTTCGTGTCGCTCATGATCACCACGGCGGCCGCGCCGTCGTTGAGCGGGCACGCGTTGCCCGCGGTGATCGTGCCGTTGGGTCGGAACACGGGCTTGAGCTGGCTGACGGCCTCGTAGGTGGTGCCGGCGCGCGGGCCGTCATCGGTGGTGACGACGGTGCCGTCGGGCAGCGTCACCGGCACGATCTCACGCTCGAAGAAGCCGCTCTTGATGGCCTCTTCGGCACGGTTCTGCGACCGCACGCCCCAGTGGTCCTGGTCCTCCCGGCTGATGCCGGTGAAGGCGGCGACGTTCTCGGCGGTCTGGCCCATCGCGATGTAGACGTCCGGCAGGTTGCCGTCCTCGCGCGGGTCGTGCCACTCGCTGGCCCCGGCGGCGGCCTGCTCGGTGCGGGCCATGGCGTCGGCGTAGATCGGGTTCTTCGAATCCGGCCACCCGTCGGAGGTGCCCTTGAGGAAACGTGACACGGTCTCGACGCCGGCGGAGATGAACGCGTCGCCCTCGCCGGCCTTGATCGCGTGGAACGCCATGCGCGTGGTCTGCAGCGACGACGAGCAGTACCGGTTCACCGTCGTGCCGGGCAGGAAGTCGTAGCCCAGCTGCACCGCCACCGTGCGTCCGATGTTGAAGCCGGCCTCACCGCCGGGCTGGCCACAGCCCATGATCAGGTCGTCGATGTCGCGCGGGTCCAGGGCCGGCACCTTGTCCAGCACGGCCTTGACCATCTGGGCGGCCAGATCGTCGGGCCGCATGGACACCAGCGATCCCTTGTTGGCCCGGCCGATCGGGGAGCGGGCGGTGGCGACGATGACGGCTTCGGGCATGACGACTCCTCGGTAGACAGCGAGTTCTCTGCTGTGAACCTAGCTCGCAGCCACCACGATCGGCGCGGGCACCCCGGTCGAGCGGCGCCACAGCCGGCTGAGGTTGGCGACCCGCGACAGCAGCGACGCGCCCTCCGCCGAACGCGACTCCAGCGCCGGATCACCGGCGGCCGATTCGCCGAGGGCCTCGCGCAGCGCGGGCAGCAACTGCTTGGCCGCCAGCGCGTAACCCGCCGCCGACGGATGGAACATGTCGGAGGAGAACATCTCCTCGGGCGCCTGCTGGAAGTGCGGCGCGAGCAGATCGGAGAACGGCACCGGGACTCCGCCCGCCGCGCGCACGGCGCCCGCCTGCACCCGCGCCAGCCGCAGTCCGCGGCTGCGGGCCACCCAGCGCAGCGGCTGCGGGATCGCCTTGATCACCCCGAAGTCCGGGCAGGTGCCGACGACGACGACCGCGCCGCTGCCGCGCAGCCGCCGCACGGCACGGCCCAGCCGGCGGGCCGACGGGCCGATGCCGTTGGGGGCGGTGATGTCGTTGGCGCCGATCATGATCACCGCGGCGTCCGGCGGGGGACCGGCGACGAACATCGCGTCGATCTGACCGGACAGGCCCTTGGACGTCGCGCCGACGATGGCCTTCGTGCTCAACCGGATGCTTTTCCCGGACTCCTCGGCCAGCCCCCGGGCCAGCAGCACGCCGGGCACCTCGTCGGCGGTGGCGCAGCCGTAGCCGGTGGCCGTGGAGTCGCCGAAGATCATCAGGTGCAGGTCGAACGGCACCCCGCGGTGCCAGCGCTGCGGAGGGCCGTCGTCACCGGTGTAGACGCCGTCGGCGCGCGGCGGGATGTCCCAGGACTTCGGGATGACGCGGCGGGCCTGATCGGCCTGCCCGGTCAGCAGATTGCGAGCGCCCACGTAGAACGAGCCCGTCGACGCCAGGGTTGCCACGGCCGCCAGGGCTACCGTCGACCGACGCGGCGTGCGGACGTGAGGAGCACGGTGGCTGATGCCCACGTCGTCAGTTTAGGTGCGATTTCGGCCGATTCGCGCGTTGCAGAGGTAATCGGCGGTCACGGTGCGGTATCAACTCCGGTACCAATAACGTTTAGACAATTGTGATAATGGTTACAGATGCCAAGCTAAGTTACGAGCTTGTCTGAGTATCTTGGCTTGTCCTGGGACTACAACGGCGTAGGGAGTGGTGGCGATGACGGCACCGAGCAAGATCCCCAGTTCTGCACACCTCGGTGTCAGACCAGGTCGAGGGCACAAACCGCGCCGCTTCCCGGTCAGTGACGGTGCGCCCGTCGAGGTGGTCGAGGACGGGCCGAGCATCGCCGGCCGACTGATGGGCCTGGCGGCGATGGCGACGATCAAGCCGTTCCTCTCCGTGGGCAGCTACGCCCCCAAGTTGCCGTGGCCGTGGGGTCTGGTCGACTTCGCGGCGCGGGTCATCCGCCCGGTGCCCGGTACCGTGCGCGCGACCATCGGCCTGCCGCACTGCACCGCGCAGCTGGTCCGCGCCTCCGGTGTGCTGCCGGCCGACGGCAAGCGCAGCGTGATTCTCTACATGCACGGCGGCGCATTCCTGACGTGCGGGGTGAACACCCACGGCCGGCTGGTGACCGCGCTGTCCCGCTACGCCGATGCGCCGGTGCTCGTCGTGAACTACCGGATGATCCCCAAGCACTCCGTGGGCACCGCCCTCGACGACTGCTTCGACGCCTACCGGTGGCTGCGAGAGACCGGTTACGAGCCGGACCAGATCGTGCTCGCCGGTGATTCGGCCGGCGGTTATCTGGCGCTGTCCCTCGCCGAGCGCCTGCAGTTCGAAGGTGTCGAGGGGTACGGCGCCGAGACCCCCGCGGCGATCGTCACGATGTCCCCGCTGTTCGAGATCGACAACGAGGCGCGGGCCGACCACCCGAACATCCGCAGCGATGTCATGTTCCCGCCCAAGGCTTTTCACGCGCTGGTCGAGCTGATCGAGCAGGCAGGGTCCAAGCGCATCGTCGACGGCAAGCCCGAAGAGGTCTTCGAGCCGCTCGACCACATCGAACCCGGATTGCCGCGCACGCTCATCCACGTGTCCGGCTCGGAGGTTCTGCTCAGCGATGCGCGCAAGGCCGCCCGGCTGCTCGCCGCGTCGGGCGTTCCGGTAGAGGTCCGCATCTGGCCCGGTCAGATGCATGTCTTCCAGCTCGGTGCGCCCGCGGTGCCGGAGGCCGGCCGCTCGATCAAGCAGATCGGCGAGTACATCCGAGAGGCCACCTGGTAGTCGTTCACCGGGCCTGAGACGATGGACGCATGCGGATCGCCCGGCACGTCAGTGAGCTCATCGGCAACACCCCTCTGGTGCAGCTGAACTCCGTCGTCCCCGAGGGGGCGGGCACGGTGGCCGCCAAAGTCGAGTACCTCAACCCCGGCGGCAGCTCCAAGGACCGCATCGCGATCAAGATGATCGACGCCGCCGAGGCCAGCGGCGAGCTCAAGCCCGGCGGCACCATCGTCGAACCGACGTCGGGCAACACCGGCGTGGGGCTGGCGCTGGTGGCCCAGCAGCGCGGCTACCGGTGCATCTTCGTGTGCCCGGACAAGGTCAGCGAGGACAAGCAGAACGTGCTGCGCGCCTACGGCGCCGACGTCGTGGTGTGCCCCACCGCCGTCGCACCCGATGACCCGGACAGCTACTACAGCGTGTCCAACCGGCTGGTCACCGAGATCGAGGGCGCCTGGAAGCCCGACCAGTACTCGAACCCGATGGGCCCGGAGAGCCACTACGAGACAACCGGCCCGGAGATCTGGGCCGACACCGACGGCAAGATCACCCACTTCGTCGCGGGCGTCGGCACCGGCGGGACGATCACCGGCGCCGGCCGCTACCTCAAGGAGGTCTCCGGCGGCCGGGTCAAGGTCATCGGCGTCGACCCGGAAGGGTCCGTGTACTCCGGCGGCACCGGGCGCCCCTACCTCGTGGAGGGCGTCGGCGAGGACTTCTGGCCGTCGGCCTACGACCCGTCGGTGCCCGACGAGATCATCGCGGTCTCCGACGCCGACTCGTTCGACATGACGCGGCGGCTGGCCCGCGAAGAGGCGCTTCTGGTCGGCGGATCGTGCGGGATGGCCGCCCACGCGGCGATCCAGGTCGCCGAACGGGAGGGCCCTGACGCGCTCGTCGTCGTGCTGCTGCCCGACGGCGGACGCGGATACCTGTCGAAGATCTTCAACGACGGCTGGATGTCGTCCTATGGATTCCTGCGCAGCCGGCTCGACGGATCGGTCGCCGAGTCCACGGTCGGAGACGTGCTGCGCGGCAAGTCGGGCGCGCTGCCCGACCTGGTGCACACGCATCCGTCGGAAACCGTGCGCGACGCGATCGGCATCCTGCGCGAGTACGGGGTGTCGCAGATGCCGGTCGTCGGGGCCGAACCACCGGTGATGGCCGGGGAGGTCGCCGGCAGCGTCTCCGAACGCGAGCTGCTCTCCGCGGTGTTCGAGGGACGCGCGAAGCTCGCCGACGCGGTCTCCCAGCACATGAGCCCCGCGCTGCCGCTGATCGGCGCCGGCGAACTGGTCAGCACCGCGGCCAAGACACTGCGGGAGTGCGACGCGGTGATGGTGGTGGAGGAGGGCAAGCCGGTCGGCGTGCTGACCCGCCACGATCTGCTGGGCTACCTGTCGGACACCAGCTCGCGCCGCTGATCGACGCTGTCCCCGACGGCTGGCAAACGCCGTGAACCGCGCTGCCCCCCACGCGGAGCAGACCGTAAAACCCCTGCTCGCAGGCTTTTCTCAGGTATGGTGTTCTCGCTTGTCCCAGCTAAGCAACTGACTGGAAGGCATCATGACCGATCAACCACCCCCTGCGAGCCCTCCGCCGCCACCACCACCGGGCGGGTATCCGCCGCCACCGCCGTCAGCCGGAGGCTATCCACCGCAGGGGATGATGGGTTACCCCGCGGCGCCCGCGGGCCCGGCGGCGGGGCTACCGAAGTCGGCCTACACCCCATGGCTCAGCAGAGTGCTGGCGTGGGTGATCGACGTCATCCCGTTACTGATCCTCCAGGGCATCGGTGTGGGCATCCTGCTCGGCACACAAGAGACCGCCTGCGTCACCGACACTTCGGAGTACGACCTCGGCGAGTTCTGCGCCAGCGGTGCCTCGACCACGGGTCAGATCGCGATCGCCGTCACCGCGATCCTCGCCCTGGCCTACTGGGTCTGGAACCTCGGCTACCGGCAGGGGACCACGGGGTCGAGCATCGGCAAGGGCGTCATGAAGTTCAAGATCGTGAGCGAAAAGACCGGGCAGCCGGTCGGTTTCGGCATGTCCTTCGTTCGCGAGATCATCTACTGGGTCATCGCGGGGCTCTGCGTCGGCATCGTCTGGTTGATCGCCGTGCTGTTCCCGCTGTGGGACGAGAAGCGTCAGACGCTCGTCGACAAAGTCCTGAACCACGTTGCGTTGCCGATCTGATTCGAGGAGGGAGATTCGATGACAGACACTCCAGGCGGTTACCCGCCACCGGGTGGCTACCCCCCGCCGGGTGGCTACCCGCCGCCGGGCCAGCCGACCCCGCAGGGCGGCTACACCCCGCCACCGCCTCCGGGCGGATATCCGCCGCCCCCGCAAGGCAATTACCCGCCGGGCGGCTTCCCGCCGCCGCAGCAGGGCGGCTACCCGCCGTCGGCCCCCGCACAGGTGCTGCCGAAAGAGAGCTACACACCGTGGATCTCGCGGGTGGCCGCATGGTTCATCGACAACATCCCGGTGTTCATCCTGGCCGGCATCGGGCAGGGCATCGCGATCGCCACCGGAGACAACAACTGCACGACCATCAACGGCGGCTACTCCTGCACCTCGAGCTACTCCGTCGTGGGGTCGCTGGCCACCTTCCTGGCCTCGGTGCTGTCGCTGGTCTACGTCGTGTGGAACTACGGCTACCGCCAGGGCACCACGGGCTCGAGCATCGGCAAGTCGGTGATGAAGTTCAAGGTGGTCAGCGAGAAGACCTGGCAGCCCATCGGTTTCGGGTTGTCGATCGTGCGCCAGCTCGCCCACCTCGTCGACGCGATCATCTGCTACATCGGCTACCTGTTCCCGCTGTGGGACGCCAAGCGGCAGACGCTCGCCGACAAGATCATGACGACGGTCTGTGTGCCGTTGGCCCCGCAGGGTCAGCACTCGCAGCCGCCGACCCACCACTACTAGAGCGGGCCGGGGCCGGCGTCAGCGGAACGCGCTGACGCCGGTCAACGCCTGACCGATGACCAGCTGGTGCACCTCCGAGGTGCCCTCGTAGGTGAGCACCGACTCCAGGTTGTTGGCGTGCCGGATCACTGGATACTCCAGCGTGATTCCGTTGGCGCCCAACAAGGTTCGGCACTGTCGCGCGATCTTGATGGCTTCGCGGACGTTGTTCAGCTTGCCGACGCTGACCTGCTCGGGCCGGATGCGGCCCTCGTCCTTGAGGCGGCCCAGGTGCAGCGCCAGCAGCTGCGCCTTGCCCAGTTCCACGGCCATGTCGGCGATCTTGGCCTGCGTCAACTGATACCCGGCCAGCGTCTTGTCGAAGACCTGCCGGCTGCCGACGTAGTCGAGGGCCGACTCGAGGCAGTCCCGCGCAGCCCCGACAGCGCCGAACACGATGCCGAAGCGTGCCTCGGACAGACAGCTCAACGGACCCGACAGTCCCCGGGCGCCCGGCAGTCTCGCGTCCTCGGGCACCCGCACGTCGTCGAGGCTGAACTCGGAGGTGACCGACGCCCGCAGCGACATCTTGTGCGTCATCTCGCGGGCGCTGAATCCTGGGGTCGACGTCGGCACCGCGAAGCCGAGCACGCCGTCGTCGGCGCGGGCCCACACGATCGCGACGTCGGCCACCGAGGCGTTGGTGATCCACATCTTCGACCCGTTGAGGATCCAGTCCGACCCGTCGCGCCGCGCGGTGGTGCGCATCCCGCCCGGGTTGGAGCCGAAGTCGGGTTCGGTCAGCCCGAAGCAGCCGATCAGCTCACCGGCGGCCATCCCGGGCAGCCACTGCTCGCGCTGCTCCTCGCTGCCCCAGTGGTGGATGGCGAACATCGCCAGCGAACCCTGCACCGAGACGAGGCTGCGCAGCCCGCTGTCCACGGCCTCGAGCTCCTGGCACACCAGGCCGTAGGCCGTCGCGCTCGACCCGCTGCAGCCGTATCCGGTCAGGTGCATGCCGAGCAGACCCAGCTTGCCGATCTCGACGGCGAGGTCGCGAACCGGCACTTGGCCGGTCTCGAACCATTCGGCGATGTGCGGGCGCAGCCGTTGCTCACCGAACTGGCGCACCATCGTGCGCAGGTCGATGTCCTCGGCACTCAGCAGCGAGTCGAGGTCCAACAGGCTTTCGATCGAGGTGACGCCTTCGGTGGACATGGATAAGTTCTACACCGCTACCCTGGGCCACCATGAGCGAGCAGCGCAGCGCAGCCGACCATTTCCGCGCCCTCGGCCCCGCCACCAAGGCCATTCACGCCGGATACCGGCCTGACCCGGCGACCGGAGTGGTCAACCCTCCGATCTACGCCAGCTCCACGTTCGCCCAGGACGGCGTCGGCGGGCTGCGCGGCGGCTTCGAGTACGCGCGTACCGGCAATCCGACCCGCTCGGCGCTCGAGGCCGCGCTGGCCGCCATGGAGTCGGCGTCCTACGGGCGGGCGTTCAGCTCGGGCATGGCCGCCACCGACTGCGTGCTGCGGGCGGTGCTGCGACCCGGTGACCACATCGTCATTCCCGACGACGCCTACGGCGGCACATTTCGGTTGATCGACAAGGTGTTCTCGCTGTGGGGCATCAGCTACACCGCGGTCGCGCTGGGCGACCTGGACCTGGTGCGGGCGGCGATCACCGACCGCACCAAGCTGATTTGGGTGGAGACGCCCACCAATCCGCTGCTGTCGATCGCGGACATCGCCGCGATCGCGGCGCTGGCCGCGGAAAAGAAGGCCAAGGTGCTCGTCGACAACACCTTCGCCTCGCCGGCGCTGCAGCAGCCGCTGACGCTGGGCGCCGACATCGTGCTGCACTCGACCACCAAGTACATCGGCGGGCACTCCGACGTCGTGGGCGGCGCGCTGCTCACCAACGACGAGGCGCTCGACGAGGCGTTCGCCTTCCTGCAGAACGGCGCCGGCGCCGTGCCGGGTCCGTTCGACGCCTACCTGACCATCCGAGGCCTGAAGACCCTGCCGTTGCGGATGCAGCGGCACAGCGAGAACGCCGCGGCCGTCGCGGAGTTCCTCGACGGGCATCCCGCCGTCGAGACCGTTCTCTACCCGGGCCTGCCGGGCCACCCCCACCACGACGTCGCCGCCAAGCAGATGAGTGGCTTCGGCGGGATGGTGTCGCTCCGGTTGAAGGGTGGCCCGCAGGCCGCGCGCGACTTCTGCGCCCGCACCGAGATCTTCATCCTCGCCGAATCGCTCGGCGGGGTGGAGTCCCTGATCGAGTACCCCGGCGCGATGACGCACGCCTCGACCGCCGGATCCCAGCTGGAGGTGCCCGACGATCTGGTGCGTCTGTCGGTCGGGATCGAGGACGTCGCCGATCTGCTCGGCGACGTCGAGCAGGCCCTGTCCTAAGACAGCTGCGCGAGCGCCTGGCGCACCGCGGACGCGGTGACCGCCAGGTTCACCTCGGCCATGCCCGTCGGGGACTCGTCGACCCAGCTGCCGCTGGCGATCTCCCCGGCACGGGCGTGCACCCAGCGCCAGCCCCGGTCGTTGAGGCTGAGCAGCGCACCGAGCCCGTCGGCGGCGTGCAGCACCGTGATGATCGCCGCTGCCTGTGCAGCGGGCGGCCTGCGGTCGAACAGTGCCGCCAGAACCGCGTCACGGGCCGGCCCGGCCCGGCGTCGGTCGGTCAGCGGAAAAGCCTCGCGCCGACGAAAACCTTTGCTCGGCAAGCTGACCCGGCGAAGCTGACCCATCCGCTCGAGGTGTTCGAGGAGGCGGCCCTCGGTGCGCCGGGCCAGGACCTTGATCGCGTCGGCCGGCCGGCGCGGGGTGGCACGCAGGTAGTCCAGCGCGGGTGCGATGACAGGATCGGACGGCCCCGCGGCGTCGAGCGCCACCAGGCGGCCCGGCGGGACGGGTTCACCGTCGACCGACGGGCGCACCCGGCAGGAGTACGCGATGTCGAGCAGGGTCGCGGCGGCCAGCACGTGGCCACGCCGCGGATTGTCCAGCCCGGGCTGTGCGGACCCGTTGTCCAGCAGAAGCAACAACAGGTCCTCGGCGATCTGCGCCACGGCGGTCAGCCGTGATACGGCTCCGCGGAGACCAGCGTCACCTTGACCGTATTGCCGTTGGGCACCGTGTAAGTGCGGGTCTCGCCGACCTTGGCGTCGATCAGCGCGCCGCCCAGCGGGGAGTTCGGCGAGTAGACCTCGAGCTTGCCGTCGCTGACGCCCTCCTGCCGGGTGGCGATCAGGAACGTCTCGGTGTCGCCCTCGTCGTCGTCGTAGTAGACCTTGACCACCGAGCCCGGCAGGGCGACGCCGGACTGCTTGGGGGCCTCGCCGACCTTGGCGTTGTTGAGCAGTTCCTGCAGCTGGCGGATGCGGGCCTCCTGCTGGCCCTGCTCCTCGCGGGCGGCGTGGTAGCCGCCGTTCTCGCGGAGGTCGCCCTCTTCGCGCCGGTCGTTGATCTCGGCGGCGATGACGGGACGATTCGCGATCAACTGGTCCAGTTCGGCCTTCAACCTGTCGAAGGCCTCTTCGGTCAGCCAGGTGACCTGGGTATCGGTCATGTCGGCGCGCTCCTGTCGTCGTCGCTTTCATCGCTGTGTGCGTGAAAAGTTCTCCGGTTCACGGCGCCGGGGCTGTCGTACGTGTATCGCCGCATCCGTCGCCGGTCGATCGGCTCTCAAATGCAGCAATACACGGCCCCAGCAGGAACCGTGTATCGGTCCATGATAGCACCGGGGGGATACCCGGTTTTCACGTTTTCGCAGTCCGCAGTTGGTTGCGGGACCGTTCAGGACGGTCCGACCAGGTACTCCGGCACATCGCTGCCGCAGCCGTAGACGTCGCCGACGACGGCAGGCGCGCTCGTCTTGACGACCGTCTTGACCTGCACCGTCTTGGCCGGGGACGGGGCCACCAGCAGTTCCCGGCGGCCGACCTCGTCGCCGTCGTAGGACCGGGCCCGCACGATGCAGACGACGGGCGCCGACGGGTCGTCGCGGGTGACGCTGACGGTCACCTCGACCGTGCCGGGGTCGACGACCCGGTAGCCGCCCAGTTCGCCCTTGACGTCCGCGGAGCCCAGGCGGGTGAACGCGACGGCCGCGATCGCCACGCCCAGGGCCACCACGAGGACCGTCGCGGCGATGACGATCAGGCGGCGCTTGGGTCGGCTGGGTCCCTGGGTGCCGTAGCGCGCGGCGGGACGATCGATCATCTCGTTTTGCATGCCCGTCGTTCGGATAGGTGTACTAGGACTGGAACTATAGAACCCGTGGGTTCTGTTGAACCTGATCGTGAGAGTCCATGCAGGTGAGCAGCTAAGAGGAACCAGGTTGAGCGAACTGCGGTTGATGGCCGTACACGCGCACCCCGACGACGAGTCCAGCAAGGGCGCCGCGACGATGGCGCGGTACGTCGACGAGGGCGTGCGGGTGCTGGTCGTGACGCTGACGGGCGGGGAGCGCGGCGACATCCTCAACCCCGCGATGGATCTGCCGGAGGTGCACGGCCGGATGGCCGAGATCCGTCGCGAGGAGATGGCCAAGGCAGCAGCGATCCTCGGCGTCGAGCACCAATGGCTGGGCTTCGTCGACTCCGGGCTGCCCGAGGGTGACCCCCTGCCGCCGCTGCCGGAGGGCTGCTTCGCGCTCGAACCGCTCGAGGTGCCCACCGAGGCGTTGGTCCGGGTCATCCGGGACTTCAAGCCGCACGTGATGACCACCTACGACGAGAACGGCGGCTACCCGCACCCCGACCACATCCGCTGCCACCAGGTGTCGGTCGCGGCCTATGAGGCCGCCGCCGATCACCTGCTGTACCCGGATGCCGGCGAGCCGTGGAGCACCCACAAGCTGTACTACAACCACGGGTTCCTGCGGCAGCGCATGCAGGTGCTGCAGGACGAGTTCACCAAGCACGGCCAGGAAGGCCCGTTCGCGAAGTGGCTGGAGAACTGGGATCCCGAGGAGGATCTGCTCGCCAAGCGCGTCACCACCCGCATCGAGTGCTCCAAGTACTTCACCCAGCGCGACGAGGCGCTGCTGGCCCACGCCACGCAGATCGACCCGAAGAGTTTCTTCTTCACCACGCCGATGGAGTGGCAGCAACGGCTGTGGCCGACCGAGGAGTACGAACTCGCCCGGTCCCGCGTCCCGGTGCGGCTGCCCGAGACCGATCTGTTCACCGGGATCGAGGGACGAGAATGAGCCGATGCTGACACTGCTCGCGACCCAGGTGCTGGCCCAGGACGGGCCCCAGCAGACCGGACCCGATTTCGGTAAGGCCAGCCCGTTCGGGCTCATCGTGATCGTGCTGCTGCTGATCGGCGTCTTCCTGCTGGTGTGGTCGATGAACCGGCACCTCAAGAAGCTGCCGAAGTCGTTCGACGAGCAGGACGCCGACCCCGATCTCGCCACCGACAACCCGGCCGACCCGGGGGCGGCCCGTGAGCCCGGCTCCGGGACGTAACACCCTCGGGGCGTCGACCAGCCCCTATCTGCGCCAGCACGCCGACAACCCGGTGCACTGGCAGCAGTGGACGCCCGCGGCGCTCGCCGAGGCCGCCGACCGCGACGTCCCCATCCTGCTGTCCATCGGATACGCCGCCTGCCACTGGTGCCATGTGATGGCCCACGAGTCGTTCGCCGACCTGGAGGTGGCCGCGCTGGCCAACGCGCATTTCGTTCCCGTCAAGGTCGACCGTGAGGAGCGGCCCGACCTCGACGCCGTCTACATGAACGCGACGGTCGCGCTGACCGGGCAGGGCGGCTGGCCGATGACGTGCTTCCTGACCCCGGACGGCAGGCCCTTCTTCTGCGGCACGTACTACCCGAAAGCGACCTTCTTGCAACTGCTTTCGGCCGTCGAGGAGACGTGGCGGACCCGGCGCGCCGAGGTCGAGCAGACGTCGGACCACATCGCCGGTGAACTGCGCGCGATGGCCTCCGGCCTGCCGGGCGGCGGGCCGGAGGTGACGGCCGGGCTGTGCGACGCGGCGGTCGAGGCGGTGCTGGCCGACGAGGACACCGTGCACGGCGGCTTCGGGACCGCGCCGAAGTTCCCGCCGTCGGCGCTGCTGGAGGCGTTGGTGCGGCACCACGAACGGACCGGTGCGGCGGCCCCGTTGGCGACGGCGGCCCGCGCCTGCGAGGCGATGGCGCGCGGCGGTCTCTACGACCAGCTCGCCGGCGGCTTCGCCCGCTACAGTGTGGACGCCGCATGGGTGGTCCCGCATTTCGAGAAGATGCTGTACGACAACGCCCAGCTGCTGCGGGTCTACGCGCACTGGTCGCGGTTGTCGCCGAATGCGCTGGCGCGCAGAGTCTCTCATGAGACCGCTCGGTTCCTGCTCGATGAGCTGCGCCGCGACGGCATGTTCGTCTCGTCGCTGGATGCTGACGCGGCGGGCCAGGAGGGCCTGACGTACGTGTGGAGCCCGGCCCAGTTGCGCGAGTCGCTCGGCGAGAACGAAGGGCGTTGGGCTGCGGAGCTTTTCGGCGTGAGCGACGCCGGCACGTTCGAGGGTGGCGCGTCGGTGCTGCAGCTGCGGGCGGACCCGGACGACGCCGCCCGGTACGAGAGGGTTCGCACGGTTCTGCGCGCCGCGCGCTCGACGCGTCCGCAACCGGGCCGCGACGACAAGATCGTCACCGCCTGGAACGGGCTCGCGATCACCGCGCTGTGCGAAGCCGGCGTCGCCCTCGGGGATGCCGAATTGGTCGACGCGGCAACGGGTTGCGCGGAAGCGCTGCTGGCCCTGAACGTCCGGGACGGCCGGCTGCGGCGGGCCAGCCTCGGCGGAGTGGTGGGCGAGAGCGCCGCGATCCTCGACGACCACGCGGCGCTGGCCACCGGATTGCTCACCCTCCATCAGCTGACCGGAGAGGACAGATGGCTGGCCGCGGCGGGTGACCTGCTCGACGTCGCGCTCGACCATTTCGCCGACCCGGAACATCCCGGGCGCTGGTACGACGTCGCCGACGACGCCGAGCAGTTGCTGCTGCGGCCCGCCGATCCGCTCGACGGCGCCACGCCCTCGGGGGCGTCGTCGATCGCCGAAGCATTGCAGCTGGCCGCGCATCTGGCCCCCGCCGAGCGCGCGCTGCGCTACGCCGACGCCGCCTACGTGTGCCGCGGACGGGTGTGCGACCTGCCCGTTGGCACCGCCGCGGATCTCGCTGCCGCCCTGAGGCCGTCCGTGTAGCGTGCCGCTCATGAGCTTCGAGCCCGACGTCTTGCAAGGTTTCGTCCAGCGCTACCTCGACACGGTCGCCGGCGGCACCGCCGACGAGGTCGCCGCGCTCTACACCGAGGACGCCACGCTGGAGGATCCGGTCGGCGGCGGCGAGGTGCACATCGGGCGGCACGCCATCGCCGGCTTCTACAAGGGCATGGAAGGCGATCACGAGATCACCACCGAGCTGCTGACGTTCCGGGCGGGCGGGCACGAGGCCGCGTTCGTGTTCGCGATCACGGTGGGCGGCGCGATGCGCATCGAGCCGATCGAGGTCATGACGTTCGACGGCGACGGCAAGATCACGTCGATGAAGGCCTACTGGGGCCCGGAGAACATCACGCCGCTGTAACCCCGTCACATCCCTAAGCGCGAGCGTGCGTGTCTGCGGCCGACACGCCGCAGGAATCGCGAAGTCTGCGCACGTTCGCGCTGTCGGCGCGGCACGCCCTCGCCCGCGGGCGTTTCACGAGCGTGCGGAAACTCGTGGGATTGCGCGGCGTGTTGCCTGCAGACACGCACGCACGCGCACAGGGGGGAGCAGGTCAGGTCAGAAGACGGCGAACCACATCGCGATGTAGTGGCAGATCGCCGCGACGGCCGTGCATGCGTGGAAGAACTCGTGGTGGCCGAACGTCGTCGGCCACGGGTTCGGCCACTTCAGCGCGTACAGCACCCCACCGATGCTGTACAGCGCGCCGCCGACGATCAGCAGCACCACCGCTGCCACACCTGCGCCCTGCATGATCGGTCCGATGAACCACGCCGCGACCCACCCCAGCAGGATGTAGAGCGGCGTCCCGACCCACCGCGGCGCCGACGGCCAGAACATCTTGAGCAGTACCCCGGCCAGCGCGCCGCCCCAGACGATCCACAGCAGCACCTCGCCGCTGCGTTCCGGCAGGGCGAGCACCGCGAACGGCGTGTAGCTGCCGGCGATGAAGATGAAGATGATCGAGTGGTCGGCGCGCTTCATCCACTTGCGCGCGGTGGGCGATGTCCAGTTCACCCGGTGGTAGACGGCGCTGACGGTGAACATCGCGACGATGGTCAGCGTGTAGATCAGCGTCGCGACGCCCGCGCGCGTCGACTGCAGCGACCACGACACCGCCACCAGCGTGGCGCCGCAAATCACCGCCGCCGCCGCGGAGTACACATGGATCCACCCCCGCAGCCGCGGCTTGCCCAGGAATTGGGTGACGCCGTCGGCGACCGCCTCGGGCAGGTCCTCGGCTCCCCGCGATTCGTCTTCCGTGTTCCGAGGATCGACAGACGTGGGCATGTCACCTCCGCTGACCGGCTTGGGGTTTCCGTGGGCCACAGTAGTCTGGATCCTCGTGGACCTCATTCCGCGGCGGCTCAAGGAACCGGCCTACCGGCTCTACGAGATGCGGCTGCGTCAGGGGCTCTCCCGGCAGAAATCCGAGCTTCCCCGGCATATCGCCGTGCTGTGCGACGGGAACCGCCGCTGGGCGCGTGAACTCGGTCACGACGACGTCGCCTACGGCTATCGCGCCGGCGCCCACAAGATCGCCGAGATGCTGCGCTGGTGCGCCGACGCCGGCATCGAGATGGCGACGGTGTACCTGCTGTCCACCGAGAACCTGCAGCGCGACCCAGACGAGTTGGCGTCGCTGATCGAGATCATCACCGACGTCGTCGAGGAGATCTGCGCGCCGGCCAACCAGTGGAGCGTGCGCACGGTCGGCGACCTCGAGCTGATCGGCGAGGAGCCGGCCCGGCGGCTCCGCGAGGCCGTGCAGTCCACCGACGGCAACGGCGGCACGTTCCACGTCAACGTCGCCGTCGGCTACGGCGGCCGCCAGGAGATCGTCGACGCGGTGCGCGCGCTGCTGTCCAAGGAGCTGGCCAACGGCGCCACCGGCGATCAGCTGATCGAAGCGGTGACCGCCGAGGCCATCTCGGAGAACCTGTACACCTCCGGCCAGCCCGATCCCGATCTGGTGATCCGCACCTCCGGCGAGCAGCGGCTCTCGGGCTTCCTGCTCTGGCAGAGCGCGTATTCGGAGATGTGGTTCACCGAGGCGTACTGGCCGGAGTTCCGGCGGGTCGACTTCCTGCGGGCCCTGCGCGACTACAGCGCCCGACACCGGCGTTACGGGCTGTAGAGGACACCGGTCGTGATCGGCCTGTCCGCTCTGGTGTTCGCACTGAGCTGGTGGCTGGGGCTCTACCTGCTGGCCCGTGACCCGCGCAAGCCCGTACTTGTGCTCGCCGCCGTCGGGCTGACCAGCTTCGCCGCGGTGGTGGCGCTCGACGCCATCCGGACCACCGGCGGCGTCGACGCGCTCGGTCGCGTCGAGGTCTACTTGATGGCGGTGCCCGGCATCGCCTGGTTCGCGGTGCTGCTGGAGTTGTCGCGGCGGCGCGACTCGTGGCGCAGCCGGGCCGGCGAGGCGGCGTTGGTCGGCGCCGCCGCGATCGTCGCGTTCAGCGGCGCCGCGATGGCCGGCGGTGTGGAGGGTCCGCTGCGGCTCGGCCACTGGGTGCTGTTCGCCGCGGTGTCGGTACCCGCGCTGGGCGCCATGGTGTACGCGATCGTGCGCCGCAACCAGCCCCGCCCGGTCGTCGGCTTCGTCGTGGTGGCCACGCTGTTCTTCGCGCTCGGCAACGCGATCCTGGTCATCCCGCTCGGCCTGGTCCCGAGCTGGCTGGCGTTGGCGTCCACCGGCTTCGACGTCGTGCTGCTCGGCGTTGCGGTCGCGATCGGGGACGCGTTCGACGAAGGTCAGGCGCTGCGCAACGCCATGCTGCGCTCGTTCATCGGGACGACGGTGGTGGCGGCGCTGTTCGGCGGGCAGGTGCTGATCGGGCTGGCCGTCTCCGGGCAGACCACCACGCTCGCGGTGCTGCTGTTCACCAGCCTGGCCGTGGCGATCGCAGTCAACGTGCTGGCCGACCCGCTGGCCGGGCTGCTCGACCGGCTGGCGTTCTCCCGCTCGCCGGATCTGCGGGCCGAACGGGCCGCGCTACGCAGCACCGAGGCTGCCCTGCCGCTGCGGGCGTCGGGCCCGCTGGACGGGATGGACGAGGAGACGTTCGTACGGGTCACCCGCCGCGCCCTCGGGCATTACTCGGATCTGTCCAAGCTGGTCGCCAGCCCGCTGACGGCCCTGCCGATCATCGACGACCGGTTGGCTCGCCGCGGCGCCCCCGATCAGCCGCTCGAGCGGGCCAACGAACTGCGCGCGCTGCTCGCCGAGCGGATCGCCGCCCTCAAGCCCCGCGACGGCGCCGACTTCGGCACCACCGAACAGTGGCGCCACTACAACGCGCTGTACTTCCCGTACGTCGTGGGTGTGCGGGCCTACGCCCAGAACGCCACCGCCGCCGGCCTGGACCCGGTGGCGCGCCAGGCGTGGCAGTGGCTGGTCACCGAGGTGCCGCAACGTTCGCTGCACAACTGGCAGAACGCCGCCGCGCGCGTCATCGCCACCGACCTCAAGAGCAGCCTCGTCGCCGTGCGCTGACCCCGCTGACCTGCGGTTGGCAGCAGTTGGCAGTAACCGGTGTCGATGTGGCAGCGGAATCTGCGAACCGTGAGTGACATGACCGCCGTCACCCACCGCCCCGCCGGGGTCACCCCGTCGCAGGACCAATTGCTGCGCGTCGCGCTGCGCGCCGACGCGACGATGTGCGCGGGCCTCGGCCTGTTCGTCGCGATGGCCGCAGACCCGTTGGGCCGCCTGTTCGGGCTCACCGCCACAGCCGCCTGGCTCGGCGGAGCCGCGCTCGTCGCGTACGGCGCGGCGCTCTTCAGCGCGGCGCGGCTGGCCGGCATCCGCCGGGTCGGCGTCGCGGTACTCGCCGGGAACGTCGTCTTCACCGCCACCGTGGCCGTCGTGCTGGTGAGCGGCGCGCTGCCGCTGACCCACGCCGGCGTCGCCGCCGCGCTGGCATTCATTGCGGCCACCGTCGGGCTGTCCTGGCTGCAGTACCTCGGGGTGCGCCGGTTGGCGTGACCCCCGCATGAGCCGGTCCGGAGTCGCCGTCGGGAGAGGTCACGGCGTCGACTCCGGCACCGGTCGAATCGAAATGTCCCTACCAGAAAGGAATCGTCATGACCGCTGCACTCAATTCCCGCCTGAACACCTCCACCGACTCCCTGCTCCGCTTCGCGATGCGCGCCGACGCGGTGCTCAGCGGGCTGACCGGCATCGGACTGCTGATCTTCGCGCCCCGGGTGGCCGAGCTGTCCGGCACCACGGCAACGTTCGAGTACGCGACGGGTGCGTTCTTCGTCGTCTTCAGCCTCGCGGTGCTGGTGCTCGCGTCGCGCCCGGCGATCCGCACGTCGGGTCTGGTGCTGGCCGTCGGCAACCTGCTGTTCACCGTCGCGACCGTGATCCTGGTTCTCTCCGGTCGAGGCCAACGAGGTGTTCGTNGTCTACACGCTGGTGATGGCCGAGCTGCAGTACCAGGGCGTGCGGCGCATCTAGAGTTTGCGCAGCCGCAGCCGGTTGATGGAGTGGTCGGCGTCCTTGCGCAGCACCAGCGTGGCCCGCGGCCGCGTCGGCAGGATGTTCTCGATCAGGTTCGGCCGGTTGATCGAATGCCAGATGTCGCGGGCGGCGAACACGGCCTGCTCATCGTTTAGCGTGGAGTAGTGATGGAAGTGCGATGCCGGGTCGGCGAAGGCGCCGGCCCGCATCGACAGGAACCGGGAGATGTACCACTCCTCGATGTCCTCGATGCGGGCGTCGACGTACACCGAGAAGTCGAACAGGTCCGAGACCATCAGCGCCGGCCCGGTCTGCAGCACGTTCAGTCCCTCCAGAATGAGGATGTCGGGATGCGTGATGATCTGCTTCTCGCTCGGCACGATGTCGTAGAGCAGATGTGAGTAGACCGGGGCGCACGCCGCGTCGGCACCGGACTTGACCGCGGTGACGAAGCGCATCAGCGCCCTGCGGTCGTAACTCTCCGGGAAACCCTTGCGGTGCATCAGGTTCCGGCGGGAGAGCTCGGCGTTGGGATACAGGAAGCCGTCGGTGGTCACCAGGTCCACCCGGGGGTGGTGTTCCCAGCGCGCCAGCAGCGCCTGCAGCACACGCGCGGTGGTCGACTTGCCGACCGCCACACTGCCGGCCACCCCGATCACGAACGGCACCGGCCGGTCCGGATTCTGCTGCGGCTCCCCGAGGAAGTCCGCGGTGGTGGAGAACAGCGCCTGTCGCGCCGCGACCTGCAGGTGAATCAGCCGGGCCAGTGGCAGGTAGACCTCTTCGACCTCGAGCAGGTCGATCTTCTCGCCGAGGCCGCGCAGCCTGACCAGCTCGTCCTCGGTCAGCTTGAGCGGCGTCGACATCCGAAGTGCCTGCCACTGACTTCGGTCGAACTCCACGTAGGGGCTGGGTTCGCTCAGCCGCGCCATGGCCCCAGTCTTGCAGTTAGCGTGGTGGGTATGGACGCCGGTACTGGTTCTGCGCCCCTGATCCGCGACTACCTGATGCTCGGGCTGCGCTTCGACCGCATCGAGGAGGGCTACGTCGACTCCTTCACCGGCGACCCGGCACTGCGGCGTGCGGTCGCCGACGAGCCCGCGCCCGATCCGGCCGGGCTCGCCCGTGAGGCGCGCAGGTTGCTGGCCGAACTCCCGGCCGGACTCGACGGCGACCGCGCCGCGTTCGTCGGCGCGCACCTGCGCGCGCTGGAGTGCGCGGCCCGAAAGTTCGCCGGCGGGGATGTCGGTTTCGTCGACGAGGTCGAGGCCTACTTCGACGTCCGCATCACCAAGGGCGACCCGGAGCGCTACCGGGAGGCGCACGCCAAGCTCGACGACGCGCTCGGCGGCACGGGTCCGCTCGCCGAGCGGATCGGGGCCCACCGGGTGGCCGAGGAGATCCCGCCGGCGCGGCTCGAGGAGGCCATCGGAGCGTTCTCCTCCGCGCTGCGCGACCGCGTGCGCGCGACGTTCCCGCTGCCCGACCGCGAGACCATCACCTATGAGGTGGTGACCGACAAACCGTGGTCGGGGTTCAACTACTACCTCGGCGACTACCGGTCGACGGTCGCCGTCAACGCCGATCTGAAGCAGCAGATGTCCAACCTGCCGCGGCTGGTGGCCCACGAGTCCTATCCCGGGCACCACACGGAGCACTGCCGCAAGGAGGCCGGACTGGTCGAGGGCAAGGGGCAGGCGGAGCAGACGATCTTCCTGGTCAACACGCCGCAGTGCCTGATGGCCGAGGGGCTGGCCGATCTGGCGCTCTATGCCGCCGTCGGACCAGGCTGGGGGAGCTGGGCCGCCGACATCTACGCCGATCTGGGGCTGCGGTTCGACGGCGCGCGGGCGGAGACGATCTCGGAGGCGACGGCCGCGCTGGCCGACGTCCGCCAGGACGCCGCGCTGATGCTGCACGACGAGCACCGCGACGTCGACGACGTGGTCGACTTCCTCAAGCGGTGGCTGCTGGTCGGCGACGAACGCGCCCGGCAGATGCTGCGGTTCCTGTCCTCGCCGCTGTGGCGGGCGTACACCAGCACCTACGTCGAGGGTTACCGGCTGCTGCGCGGCTGGCTCGACGACCGCCCCGACGGGGTGACGCTGACCGATCGCTTCACCACACTGCTGGACGAACCGCTGATCCCGTCGTCGCTGCGGGCCGCCTGAAACGCCCGATGTGGTTTCTCGGGGGCGCCCGTCGCGGACTACTCTCGTGGGCATGACCGCCGAGTCCGTCACCACCTCTGGCCAGGGCGCCGAGTACGCCGACACCGCCAGTGAGGCCTACCGGGCCGCGCTGCGGGTGATCGAGAGCGTCGAACCCCGCATCGCCGAGGCCACCCGCAAAGAGCTTGACGATCAACGTCATTCGCTGAAGTTGATCGCCAGCGAGAATTACGCGTCGCCGGCCGTGCTGCTGACGATGGGCACCTGGTTCTCCGACAAGTACGCCGAGGGCACCATCGGGCACCGGTTCTATGCCGCCTGCCAGAACGTCGACACGGTCGAGGCGCTGGCCGCCGAGCATGCCCGCGAGCTGTTCGGCGCCCCGTACGCCTACGCGCAGCCGCACTCGGGCATCGACGCCAACCTGGTGGCCTACTGGGCGATCCTGGCCACCCGGGTGGAGACACCGGGCCTGGCCGAGTTCGGCGCCAAACACATCAACGACCTGTCCGAGGCGGACTGGGAGACGTTGCGCGCCAAGCTGGGCAACCAGCGGCTGATGGGAATGTCACTGGACACCGGCGGCCACCTGACGCACGGTTTCCGGCCCAACATCTCCGGCAAGATGTTCCACCAGCGCCAGTACGGGACCAATCCGGAGACCGGGTTCATCGACTACGACGCCGTCGCCGCCGCGGTGCGCGAGTTCAAGCCGCTGATCCTGGTGGCCGGCTATTCGGCGTATCCGCGCCGGGTCAACTTCGCCAAGATGCGCGAGATCGCCGACGAGGTGGGCGCCACCTTCATGGTCGACATGGCGCACTTCGCCGGCCTGGTGGCGGGCAAGGTGTTCACCGGTGACGAGGACCCGGTGCCGCACGCGCACGTCGTGACGACGACGACGCACAAGTCGCTGCGGGGCCCGCGCGGCGGGCTGGTGCTGGCCACCGCGGAGTACGCGCCCGCGGTGGACAAGGGCTGCCCGATGGTGCTCGGCGGACCGCTCTCGCACGTGATGGCCGCCAAGGCCGTCGCGCTGGCCGAGGCCCGCCAGCCCGAGTTCCGCACCTACGCCCAGGCCGTCGCCGACAACGCGCAGACGCTGGCCGACGGGTTCGTCAAGCGGGACGCCTCTCTGGTCACCGGCGGCACGGACAACCACCTGGTGCTGCTCGACGTGACGTCGTTCGGGCTCACCGGCAGGCAGGCCGAGTCGGCGCTGCTGGACTCCGGCATCGTCACCAACCGCAACGCGATCCCGGCCGACCCGAACGGCGCCTGGTACACCAGCGGCATCCGGTTCGGCACGCCGGCGCTGACCACCCGCGGGTTCGGCGCCGACGACTTCGACCGGGTCGCCGAGCTCGTCGTCGACGTGCTGTCCAACACCCAGCCCGCAGCCGGGCCGAACGGTCCGTCGAAGGCCAAGTACACGCTGGCCGACGGGACCGCGGAGCGGGTGAAATCCGCCGCCGCCGAACTGCTCGACGCCAACCCGCTGTACCCGGGGCTGACCCTCTGACGACACGGCGCGGAAATTTTACGATTCCCACAGAATTGGGTTAATGTAACCGCATGGCACAGAAACCTGTCGCTGATGCGTTGACCCTCGAGCTCGAGCCCGTCGTCCTGGAGCAGCTGCGGCGCCACCTCGACACCGAGGACGCCTGGTTCGCGCACGACTACGTGCCGTTCGACCAGGGCGAGAACTTCGCCTTCCTCGGTGGCCGGGACTGGGACGCCTCGGACGTGACGCTGCCCAAGAAGGTCACCGACGCCCTCGAGATCCTGCTGATCACCAAGGACAACCTCGCCGGGTACCACCGCGAGCTGGTCGAGCACTTCATCCTCGAGGACAAATGGGGCCGGTGGCTGGGCCGCTGGACCGCCGAGGAGCACCTGCACGCGATCGCGCTGCGCAACTACCTGGTGGTCACCCGTGAGGTGGATCCGGTCGCGAACGAGGACGTCCGCGTCGCCCATGTCATGAAGGGCTACCGCGCCGACACCTACAGCCAGCTCGAGACCCTGGCCTTCATGGCGATGTGGGAGCGCAGCCATGCCGTGTTCTGCCGCAACCTGGCCGCCCAGATCGACGAGCCGGTGCTGCGCGGGCTGGTCGGTCGGATCGCGAGCGACGAGGAACGCCACGCCGAGTTCTTCACCAACGTGGTCGCCTACTGTCTGAGCTCCTCGCGTGAGGAGACCGTCGAGGCGATCGCCACCCGCGCCGCCGCGCTCGACCTCGTCGGCGCCGACATCGACGCCTACGCCGACAAGGTGGCCACCGTCGCGGAGGCCGGCATCTTCGACCGCGCCGCGCTGCGCTCCGCCGTCGCCAACTCGCTCGCGGCATGGGGACTCACCGACGAACCCCGGTTCGCGGAGTTCACGAGCTCGTAACCGGCACGCCGTTTCGTCCCGGCGCGCCTGCGAGGCGCGGATGCTGCACCGGGAGTAGCGTCGTTTTCGATGGCTAGCGACATGCTCTGCTATCCGGGCGGTCCGAATTCGTTTCGACGAAAGGGCCGGCCCCGGTCCTTTCGGCCGCGCTCGTGTCCACCGAGATGTTCGCGTGGGGCACCGCGAACTCGCGCAGCCTCGAGGAGCGCTACGTGACCGATTCTCCCGTCCGCACCTACGTGCTCGACACCTCCGTGTTGTTGTCCGATCCCTGGGCCATCACGAGGTTCGCCGAGCACGAGGTCGTGGTTCCGCTGGTGGTGATCAGCGAACTCGAGGCCAAACGGCACCATCACGAACTCGGCTGGTTCGCGCGCCAGGCACTACGGATGTTCGATGATCTACGCCTGGAGCACGGCCGCCTCGATCAACCCATTCCCGTTGGGACACAAGGCGGTACGCTCCACGTCGAGCTCAACCACAGCGATCCGACCGTGCTGCCCGCAGGCTTCCGCACCGACAGCAACGACGCCCGCATCCTGACCGTCGCAGCCAACCTGGCCGCCGAGGGCAAGCGGGTGACGCTGGTCAGCAAGGACATCCCGCTGCGCGTCAAGGCCGGCGCGGTCGGGCTGCTTGCCGACGAGTACCACGCGCAGGACGTGATCACGTCGGGCTGGACCGGGATGGCCGAGCTCGAGGTGGGCTCCGAGGACGTCGACGCCTTGTTCGCCGACGGCGAGATCGACCTGCAGGCCGCCCGCGATCTGCCCTGTCACACCGGAATCCGGTTGCTGGGCAGCAACTCTCACGCACTGGGCCGGGTCAATCCCGACAAGCGGGTGCAGCTGGTCCGCGGTGACAGGGAGGTGTTCGGCCTCCGGGGAAGGTCAGCCGAACAGCGTGTCGCCCTTGATCTGCTGCTCGACGAGTCCGTCGGCATCGTGTCGCTGGGCGGCAAGGCCGGCACCGGCAAGTCCGCGCTGGCGCTGTGCGCCGGCCTGGAGGCGGTGCTGGAGCGCCGCACCCAGCGCAAGGTCGTGGTGTTCCGGCCGCTGTACGCGGTCGGCGGCCAGGATCTGGGCTACCTGCCGGGCAGCGAGAGCGACAAGATGGGCCCGTGGGCGCAGGCCGTCTTCGACACCCTCGAGGGGCTGGCCTCCCCGGCGGTGCTCGAGGAGGTGCTCTCGCGCGGCATGCTCGAGGTGCTGCCGCTGACCCACATCCGCGGCCGCTCGCTGCACGACTCCTTCGTGATCGTCGACGAGGCACAGTCGCTGGAGCGCAACGTGCTGCTGACCGTGCTGTCCCGGCTGGGCAGCGGCTCGCGGGTGGTGCTCACCCACGACGTCGCCCAGCGCGACAATCTGCGCGTCGGCCGGCATGACGGCGTGGCCGCGGTGATCGAGAAGCTCAAGGGGCACCCGCTGTTCGCGCACATCACGCTGCTGCGCAGCGAGCGCTCACCGATCGCGGCGCTGGTCACCGAGATGCTGGAGGAGATCAGTCCCGGCGCCCTGCCGTGACGCGAATCGGGCGCGGACACCGACGCTGAGCGTCATCGCCCGCGCCCGATTCGCAGGGTGGGTAGGTAAGCTGCCTCCGTGCTCACCCGCTTCGACAGCCTGACCTGGCGTTACACCAGGACGGTGCTCGGCGTCGCCGCCGCCGTGGCGGTGCTGGTGGTCGGCGGCCTGACCGGGCACGTCCGGCCGGCCAACGCCGACGACGTGAACTGCGCACAGGTCAAGTGCGTGGCGCTGACGTTCGACGACGGGCCCAGCCCGTTCACCGACCGCCTGCTGTCGGTGCTGCGCGCCAACAACGCCGAGGCGACGTTCTTCTTGATCGGCAACAAGGTGGCCGCCAATCCGGCCGGAGCCCGGCGGATCGCCGACGCCGGCATGGAGATCGGCACCCACACGTGGGAACACCCGAACATGACGACGATCCCGCCGCAGGACATCGCCGCCCAGTTCAGCAAGGGCATCGACGCGATCCAGGCCGCCACCGGTCAGCGCCCCACGCTGTCGCGCACTGCCGGCGGGCTGGTCAACGACGCGGTGCTCGCCGAGGCCGGCCGGCAGGGGCTGGCCGACATCAACTGGGACGTCATCCCGTTCGACTGGGCCAACGACAGCAACACCGCCGCGACCCGCGCGCTGCTGATGAGCCAGATCAAGCCGAACTCGGTGGTGCTGCTGCACGACACCTACTCCTCGACGGTGGATCTGGTGTCCCAGTTCATCCCGGTGCTCAAGGCCAACGGCTATCACCTGGTGACGGTGAGCCGAATGCTCGGCCCGCGCGCGCCGGGCAGTCTCTACGGCAGTCGCGAGAACGGCCCGCCGGTCAACGAGCTCGTCGACATCCCGGCCGACCAGATCCCGTCGCTGCCGGACACGCCGTCGCCCGCGCCGATGCCGAATTTCCCGATCACCGACATCCCGGACCAGAACTCGGGCGGCCCCACCAACGGCGCGTAACCGTCACTGCCTGCGACGTTCCTCCATCAGGTACCACCCGGCGGCGGCGGCCCCGGACACCGCGAGCACGCGGTCGGCGCCCCAGGCGCGCCTGCCTGTCGACAGGTCGAGCAGAGACGCCAGTCCGAGCATGACGAAACCCGTTGTCAATGCGGGTTGGCTGGTCGCCGTGGTCACGAGCGCTGCAGAATCGCGGTCGGCAGGCAACATCGCCTCCTGGGAAAGCCTGGAACAGGGTGTGGCCCTTATCTTCTGCCCACCGCCGCGATTCGTCAGGCGATTCGACTGATTCGTCGCCGTCAGCGCCCGTCGTGCACCTTGGCCATCTTCAGCACGTCCAGCCGGCGGTCCAGCTCTTCTTCGGAGAGCTTGTCGCCGATCAGACCGCGGTCGATGACGGTCTGGCGGATCGTCTTGCGTTCCTTGAGCGCTTCCTTGGCGACCTTCGCGGCCTCCTCGTAGCCGATCGCCGAGTTCAGCGGCGTCACGATCGAGGGCGAGGACTCGGCCAGCTCGCGCAGGTGCGCGTCGTTGGCCACCAATCCGTCGATGCACTTGGCGGCGAACAGCTTCGACACGTTCGACAGCAGCGTGAACGACTCGAGGACGTTGCGCGCCATCATCGGGATGTAGACGTTGAGTTCGAAAGCACCGGACAGGCCGCCGACGGTGACGGCCGCGTCGTTGCCGATCACCTGCGCGGCCACCTGAGTGACGGCCTCGGGGATGACGGGGTTGACCTTGCCCGGCATGATCGAGCTGCCCGGCTGCAGGTCGGGCAGCTGCAGCTCGCCCAGCCCGGTCAGCGGACCCGACCCCATCCAGCGGATGTCGTTGGCGATCTTGGTCAGCGACACCGCGATCGTCTTCAGCGCACCCGACGCCTCGACGAGCCCGTCGCGGGCGGCCTGAGCCTCGAAACTGTCCACAGCCGTGCGCAACTCGGCGATCCCGGTCTGGTCGACCAGCACCTCGACCACCTTGGCGCCGAACCCGTCGGGGGCGTTCAGGCCGGTGCCCACCGCGGTGCCGCCGATCGCGAGCTCACCGAGCCGGGGCAGCGTCGCCTTGACCCGCTCGATGCCCGCCTGGATCTGGCGGGCGTACCCGCCGAACTCCTGGCCGAGCGTCACCGGAACGGCGTCCATCAGGTGGGTGCGGCCGGACTTGACGGTGGTGCGCCACTGGCGGGCCTTGGCCTCCAGCGATTCGTGCAGTACCTCCAGAGCCGGAATCAGATGGCGCACTGCGGCTTCGGTCGCCGCGATGTGCGTCGCGGTGGGGAACGTGTCGTTCGAGCTCTGCGACATGTTCACGTCGTCGTTCGGGTGCACCGTCACCCCGTTCGCCGCCGCGATCGACGCGATGACCTCGTTGGTGTTCATGTTCGAGCTGGTGCCCGAGCCGGTCTGGAACACGTCGATCGGGAACTGGTCGTCGTGCTGTCCGTCGGCGATCTCGGCGGCCGCGGCGATGATCGCGTCGGCCTTCTCCGGCGCCAGCAGGCCCAGGTCCTTGTTCACCTGGGCGCAGGCGCCCTTGAGCAGGCCGAGCGCGCGGATCTGGGTGCGCTCCAACGGCCGGAACGAGATCGGGAAGTTCTCCACCGCGCGCTGGGTCTGCGCCCGCCACAGCGCGTTCTTGGGCACCCGCACCTCGCCCATGGTGTCGTGCTCGATGCGGTACTCGGGTTCGTCGGCTGCGTTGACAACACTGTCGGCCATGGGCTCCCTGTTCGTTTTTTCTCGAGGTGGTTGGACTACGGCAATGGATAGGCGGCGGACTTGTCGCCGGTGAAGTCGACCGCGGAGTACTCGTTGAGCTTCGAGAGCCGGTGGTAGGCCTCGATCATCCGGACCGTGCCCGACTTCGAGCGCATCACGATCGACTGCGTGGTTGCGCCGCCACCGGAGTAGCGGACACCGCGCAGCAGGTCGCCGTCGGTGACGCCGGTCGCGGAGAAGAACACGTTCTCGCCGGAGACGAGGTCCTCGGTGTGCAGGACGCGGTCCAGGTCGTGTCCGGCGTCGACGGCTTTCTGCCGCTCGGCGTCGTCGGTGGGGGCGAGCACCGCCTGGATGGCGCCGCCCATACAGCGGATGGCCGCGGCGGTGATGATGCCCTCGGGCGTGCCACCGATGCCGGCGAGCAGATCGGTGCCGGAGTTGGGCCGGCAGGCCGAGATGGCGCCGGCGACGTCGCCGTCGGAGATCAGCCGGATGCGGGCACCGGCGTCGCGCACCTCGGCGATCAGCTGGGCGTGCCGCGGACGGTCGAGCACACACACGGTCAGGTCGGCGACGCTGGAGTTCTTGGCCTTGGCGACCCTGCGGATGTTCTCGCCGATCGGCACGGTGATGTCGATGACGTCCACGGCGTCCGGGCCGACGGCGATCTTGTTCATGTAGAACACCGCCGACGGGTCGAACATCGCGCCGCGCTCGGCGACTGCGAGCACCGAGATGGCGTTGGGCATGCCCTTGCTCATCAGCGTGGTGCCGTCGACCGGGTCGACCGCGAAGTCGCACTCCGGGCCGTCGCCGTTGCCGACCTCCTCGCCGTTGTAGAGCATCGGGGCGTTGTCCTTCTCGCCCTCGCCGATCACCACGACGCCGCGCATCGACACCGAGTTGACCAGCTCCCGCATGGCGTCCACGGCGGCTCCGTCGCCGCCCTCCTTGTCTCCGCGTCCCACCCAGCGGCCGGCCGCCATGGCGCCCGCCTCGGTGACCCGCACCAGTTCCAGGGCCAGGTTGCGGTCCGGGGCTTCACGTCTCGATGGCGTCATGCGCCAGATTCTCCCACTAACCGCCCACTGTTCGGGAAGAGGGATACTGGCAGACATGACGACGCCGCCCGACTCCGGTCACGCCGCGGAGCGCGAGAGCACCGACCCGGCCGAAGCGGGCTACACCGTGCCCGTGGCGCGGCCGGCGAAGTCCCGCCTGCTGCAGGACGGCCGGGACATGTTCTGGTCGATCGGCCCGCTCGTGGTGGCCTGCGTGATCCTCGCCGGCGTGCTCGGGATGTGCTCGTTCGCGCCCACCGGCCCGGGCCCCGGCCCGGTGCCCGACTACGACGCCCCCGCGGCACTGCAGGCCGATGCCGATGCGCTCAAGATCCCGATCCGGGTGCCGCTGCTGCCGCGCGACTGGCGGGCGAACTCCGGCAGCCGCAAGGGCATCGACGGCGGGCGCACCGATCCGGTGACCGGCCAACCGGTGCGCGCGGTGGCGTCGGTGGTCGGCTTCCTCGCCCCGAGCGGGATGTATCTGAGCCTGACGCAGAGCAACGCCGACGAGGACAAGCTCATCGCGTCGTTCGGGCCGGATCTGGTGCCCACCGGCACCGTGGACGTCGACGGCGTGCGCTGGATCGTCTACCAGGGTGGCGAGCGGGACGGCAAGGCGGCCGAGCCGGTGTGGACGGCGCAGGTGCGCGGCCCGACCGGGCCCGCGCAACTCGCGCTGACCGGCGCCGCGGGTACGGACGAGTACCGTACGCTGGCGGCGGCGACGCAGTCCCAGTCGCCGCTGACCGTGACCTGACCGACGGAGCCGCCATGACCTCGCGCAAGCCCCATGTCGCCGCTGGGGCGGCTCCCGAAGCCGACCTGTCCGGCTGGGTCGCCACGCCGTTCACCGCGGCCGGCTACACCCATGACGTGTACCGCAAGGGCGAGGGACCCGGGGTCGTGCTGATCCCCGAGATGCCCGGGCTGCATCCCGGTGTGCTGGCCCTCGGCAACCATCTTGTCGACAACGGCTTCACCGTCGCCGCACCGTCGCTGTTCGGCACCCCGGGCGCACCCGCGCTCGGTCCCGGTGCCGTCCCGGTGCTGTTGAAGGGTTGCGTGGCCAAGGAATTCGCGGCGTTCGCGACCAACGCCGACCGGCCGGTGGCGCACTTCCTGCGCGCGCTGGCCCGCGACCTCAACGAGAAGACGCCGGGCAAGGGTGTTGGGGTGATCGGGCAGTGCTTCACCGGGGGTTTCGCGCTCGCCGCGGCCGTGGACGACAGCGTGCTCGCGCCGGTGATGAGTCAGCCGTCGGTCCCGCTGCCGCTGACGCCGCGGCACAAGCGCGACCCGGGGGTCTCCGAGGCCGAGATGAAGGTGATCGAGCAGCGCGCGGCCACTGAGGGTCTGTGCGTGATGGGGTTGCGGTTCAGCGAGGACGCCATGTCGCCGGGGGAGCGGTTCACCACGTTGAAGAGCCGGCTCGGCGACGCGTTCGAGGTCATCGAGATCAGCTCGAAGAAAGGCAACCCCGACGGCATCGGCCGGATGGCGCACTCGGTGCTGACCGACCAGGTCCGCGAGGTCGACGGCCACCCCGCCTACGAGGCGCGCAAGCGTGTCGTCGAGTTCCTCACGTCTCGTCTGACGTGACGGCCGGCGCCGGCTCACCGGGCTTACCGGGGAGCAGGCGGCGCCACCACGGGACCGTGCGTTCGGCCTCGTCGTCGGCGGGATCGGCCCGGGTCCCGGTGATCGAGTCCAGCGGCGCACCCTGGTAGACGGCCAGGTAGACGCTGATCGTCGTGACGATGACGATCATCAGCACCGGGCCCAGCACGATGCCCCAGAAGCCGAACATCTTGAGTCCGGCGAACACCGCCAGCAGCATCAGCGCGGGATGCAGGTGCGCGCTCTTGGGCACCAGGAACGGGCGGAGCAGGTTGTCGATGCTGGTGACCACCACGATGTGGAACACCACGACGAAAATGCCGCCGGCCACGTTGCCGAAGACGGCCAGCCCGATGCCGAGCGGGATCGTGACGATGCCGCTACCCAGCGGGATGAACGACAGCGCGGTCAGGAAGATCACGAACATGAAGAAGCCGTCGTGCAGGCCGGCGATGTAGATCGACACCGCGCCCGCGACGCCCTGGCACACCGCGATGATGAACTGCCCCTTGACCGTGGCGGACACCATCGCGCCGATCTTGGCCAGGTAGATGTCGGACACCTGCGGCCCCAACGGATTCAGGTCGCGGAACAGGTCGACGACCTTGCCGCCGTTGGTGACCAGTGCGAGGAAGACGTAGAGGAACAGGATCAGCGCCGTCACCGTCGACGCGATGCCGCCCACCGAGTTCCGCGCGAAGTCCAGCGCCACCTGCCCGGCGCCCTGGCCGAGCTTGGTGGCCGCCTGGCGCACCGAGTCCGGTGTCAGCGTGATGTCCAGGAACGGCACGCGGGCGAGCAGCGCGTTGGCCGAGTCGAGCAGCCGCTGCGCCAGCGCGGTGAAGTCGGTCTGTTCCGCCCAGTGCCCGATGCTGGTCACCATCTGACTGATCTGCAGCACCGCCAGGAAGATCACCCCGGCCAGCGGGATCGCGACCGTCGCGACGGCGGCCAGCAGGGTCACCGTCGCCGACAGGCCGACGTTCATCGACGTCCGCAGCCGTTGGTAGAGCGGGGTGAACAGATAGGCGAGCACCGCCGCCACCGCCATCAGCAGCAGATAGTGGCGCAGGAAGTAGGCGCCGAACCCCAGCGCGATCAGCGTCGCCACCGCGAGGGCGCGCTTCTGGGTCACGCTGAAGCTGCCGGTCACGGCATGCCCCTCACGACGACTGGTCCACCAGGCGCATCACGTGACCCAGCACGTCGGGATAGCGCTTGAGGTGGGCGCCGCCGTTGATGTCGAGCACCTCACCGGTCAACCAGGACGACCGCGGATCGCACAGGTAGACAACGGCATTCGCGATGTCCTCGGGGGTGCCCGCCCGGCCCAGCGCGGTGTTGTCGATGTAGTCCTCGACGACGCCGGGGATCGCGGCGGCCGGCGCGGTCAGCGGGGTGTGCACGAAGCCGGGGGCGACGGCGTTGACGCGGACCCCGCGGGCACCCATCTCCAGGGCGGCCACCTGGGTCAGCATCGCCAGCCCCGCCTTGGCGGCGCAGTACGCACTCATACCCGCCGCGGGCTGCCGGCCGTTGAGCGAACCGATCTGCACCAGCGAGCCGCCCGCGCGCAGGTGCCGGCCCGCGTGCTTGGCGACCAGGAACGCCCCGGTGAGGCAGACGTCGATGACGGACCGGAAATCCTCGGCGGCCATATCGGTGATCAGGCCGACGGTGCTGAAACCCGCGCAGTTGACCGCGATGTCGATCGGGCCGTCGAACAGACTTTCCACCGAGCCTTCGTCGGTGACGTCGACGTGCGCCGCGGTGTGCGGACCGCCCAGTTCGGTCGCGCGCCCCTGCGCCGCGTCGCTGTTGACGTCGGCCACCGTGACCCGGCAGCCGTCGGCCGCCAGTGCCTGCGCGGTGGCCCAGCCGATGCCCGACGCCCCGCCGACGATCACGGCGATCCGGTCGCTGGCGTCGATCATCGAACACTCCTGACGGCCGGAAACGAGAACGTGTTACAAGGTCACACCTGGGCGGCCGAAACGCAATAGCGCCGTCCGTTTCCGTGCTGGCACACTCGTGCGGGTGACGGAGCTGAAGAGATCAGAGTCGGTGTCGGTGGCCGTGCCACCGGACGAGCTCTACGCGCTGGTGTCCGACGTGACCAGGACGGGGCAGTGGAGCCCGGTGTGCAAGGCCTGCTGGTGGGACGAGGGCGACGGACCCCGCGTGGGCGCGTGGTTCACCGGCCGCAACGAGCTGCCCGAGCGCACGTGGGAGACCCGCAGCCAGGTGATCGCGGCCGATCCAGGGCGCGAGTTCTCCTGGGAGGTCAACAAGGGCTGGGCCCGGTGGGGCTACACCCTCGAACCCGAGGATGACGGCACCCGGCTGACCGAGCACTGGGAGTTCCTGCCCGCCGGGCTCGAGGGGTTCCGCGAGCGCTTCGGTGACGCGGCCGACGACGAGGTCGCCAAGCGCAGCGAGGCGGCCCGCACCGGCATCCCCGCCACACTCGCGGCGATCAAGGAGTTGGCCGAAGGAGCCTGAGGGCTACCAGTGCGACGCGCGGCAGCCGGCCGCGAGGTTGTGACAGTGCTTGCCCTCCTTGCACTTGCTGCACGAGCACCGGCATTCGTGGTCGGATCGGCGCGGGGGTGTGTGCTGTTCCATGGTGCTCCTCGGTGGTTGAACCGTCATCGTTTGACGCAGCGGAACCCGATGTGGCTCATGCCGGTGTCCACCGGCTGCGGACGCCGGGCTGCGGGCCGGTAACGCATGCAGTAGCTGTCGGCGCACAGGAACGAGCCGCCCTTGATCACCCGGCGGGGCACCGCGAACTGCGGCTGATCGGGATCGTATGTGTCTGCGGCGCAACAGGGTTGCGCGTCGCGGGTGGCGCCGTACCAGTCGCTCGTCCACTCCCAGACATTGCCGGCCATGTCGAAGAGCCCATAGCCGTTGGGCGGGAACGATCCGACCGGGGTGCTCTGCCCGTAACCGGTGTGGGGCAGATACGGGAATTCGCCGTGCCAGTAGTTCGCCAGCCGACGTTCTCGACCCTCGGGCTCGTCGCCCCACGTGTACACCGCGTGTGCGAGTCCGCCCCGGGCGGCCACCTCCCATTCCGCCTCGGTCGGGAGGTCGTACCCGGCCCACCGGGCGTAGGCCAGCGCGTCGTCGAACGCGATGTGCACCACCGGATGGTCGTCACGACCGCTGATCGACGAGCGAGGTCCGCGGGGGTGGTTCCAACTCGCTCCCGGCGTCCACCGCCACCACAGATTGAGGTGGCGCAGGTCGACCGGGCCGTCCGTGCGCCGGAACACCATCGACCCTGGTTGCACGTTCTCCGGCGGCGCCCCCGGGTAGTCGTTCGGGTCGAGCGGTCGCTCGGCGATGGTGACATAGCCCGTCGCCGCGACGAACTCACCGAACTGGGCGTTGGTGACCGGGTGGGGCTGGATCCAGAACCCGTCGACGGTGACCTCACGCGCCGGTCCCTCTTCCGGATAGTGCTCGTCGGACCCCACCACGGCGGTCTGGGCCGGGATCCACACCAGGTCGTCAGTCACCGAAGACCGTGGCCCAGTCGTTCTTCATGCTCACCACGGTCCATCCGTGCGCTCCGGCGTGCTCGAGCAGGCGCTCGGCCCCTGCGGTGTAGGAGAATTCGCGGTCGTCGTCGTCGTGCAGCACGATCAGTCGCAGTGCGCTGGCGTCGGGCCGCCCGGAGTACATCAGCATCTCGTCGTCGCCGTTGGAGTTGCCTGCCGACAGGATCGGCCGCCGGCCGATGCGGCTCCAGATGCGCACCGGTTTCTCCGGCCCGTCGTCGAACACATCGAGGGTCGGCTGGATCAGCAGATCGCCGTGGCCGGTGGAGTCGCCGGTGAACTTCAGCCCCTGCGCGCTGCCGACCACGCGTTCCGGCGGGATGCCGTACACGGCCTCGGTGACCGGGCGCATGAAGTCGCGCGCACCGCCGGAGACGATGTAGCAGCTGAACTGATGGTCCTCGAGGTAGCGGAGAAGTTCCACCATCGGGGCGTACACACAATCCCGGTACGGCCGACCCAGTGTCGGGTGCGTCGCCTCGGCGAAGAACGCGCTCACCAACGCGGCGTGATCCTCGACGGCCATCGACTCGTGCAGCGACATCACCGCAGCGGCAAGGACTTTCAATGCCGTGTCATCACCCTGGTAGTGCCTGGTGATCGCGGCACCGAACCAGCCCAGGTCGGCGGTGCTCGCCGCCAGGTAGGGCTGCTCGCGGGCGAGGCCGGGATCGGCCGCGGCCTTCGCAGCGAGCCTGCGGATGAGGAAGTCGAGTTGGATGTAGGCCGGCTTCTCACACCACAGCGTGCCGTCGTTGTCGAACACCGCGACGCGTTCGGGGGGCGCGACGTCGCGGACGACCCGGTCCACGAAGTCGACGATCGCCGACTTCGCGGAGCCGTCGTTCCATGACGCGAGTGGGGTCATTCTCACCCGCCGCCGGTCGCCAGGAACTTCTCGAGCTCTTCGACCGCATTGTCGATCGTGAAGGACGCCGGCTCCTGCCGCGGCGGGAAGTCCTTGAAGGTCTCCAGGAACTGGGTCACGATCGCCGACCCGTAGAACATCAGGTACAGCCGGTCGATCAGCCAGTCCCAGTACGTGTTCGACGTGACGTCGGCGCGCTCGAACGGATCGGTGCGCAGGTTGAACAACTTCGGGGCGCGTAACCGGGTGAACGGTTCGAACCACACCTGCAACGTGCCCTGGCAGCGCTGCTCCATGAACACGATCTTCCAGTTGTCCGCCCGGATACCCAGCACGTCGCCGTCGTCGGAGAAGTAGATCATCCCGCGGCGCGGGCTCTTGTCCACCTCGCCGGTCAGGTACGGCACCAGGTTGTAGCCGTCGATGTGCACCTTGTACGTCATGTCGCCGATCGTCAGGCCCGCCTTGAGCTTGTCGATGATGTCGGGGTCGCCCGCGGCGGCCAGGAACGTCGGAAGCCAGTCGTGGTGTTGGACGATCTCGTTGGACACCGAGCCCGCCGCGATCTTTCCCGGCCAGCGGATCAGTTCCGGGATGCGGAAGGCGCCTTCCCAGTTGGTCGCCTTCTCGCTGCGGAACGGGGTGGTCGCGCCGTCGGGCCAGCTGTTGGCATGGGGGCCGTTGTCGGTGCTGTAGATGACGATGGTGTCCTCGGTGATCCCGAGTTCGTCGACCAGGTCCAGCAGCGTTCCGACGTTGCGGTCGTGGTCGATCATCGTGTCGTGATACGGCGACTGCCACCGGCCGGCCTGTCCGCGGCTCGCCGGTTTGGTGTGCGTCCGGAAATGCATGTGCGTCATGTTCATCCACACGAAGAACGGGGTGCTCGACTCGTGCTGGCGGCGGATGAAATCAACTGCCGCCGAGGTGGTCTCGTCGTCGATGGTCTCCATCCGCAGCTTGGTCAGCGGTCCGGTGTCCTCGATGCGCTGCTTGCCGACCGGGCCGTAGCGCTCGTCGACCTCGCCGGAATCCTCGTCGGTGGCCCACGAGTGGATCACGCCGCGGGGGAGCAGCGCCTTGCGCAGCAGCGGGGCTTCCTCTGCCGTCGGGTAGTCCTCGTGCTCGGGCTCCTCCTCGGCGTTGAGGTGGTAGAGGTTGCCGAAGAACTCGTCGAACCCGTGCGCGGTCGGCAGATACTTGTTCAGATCGCCCAGGTGGTTCTTGCCGAACTGGCCGGTGGCGTATCCCAGCGGCTTGAGCAGCTCGGCGATCGTCGGATCTTCTTTCTGGAGTCCGATGTCCACACCGGGCATGCCGACCTTGCTCATCCCGGTGCGGTACACGCTTTGGCCGGTGATGAACGACGAGCGCCCCGCGGTGCAGCTCTGCTCGCCGTAGGAATCGGTGAACAGCATGCCCTCGGTGGCGATCCGGTCGATATTGGGCGTGGAGTAGCCCATCATTCCGCGGCTGTAGCAACTGAGGTTCCAGATGCCGATGTCATCTCCCCAGATGACGAGGATGTTGGGACGGGACTGATCGGACATGGCGGCTCCTTCACCATCGGTTCCGCCAATCTAGGACTGCGTCGGTGTCGGGTCAGCCGATTCGCCGAGATCTCAGGCGGTGTTCACCCGCGCTCAGCCCTTGGGTGCGGACGGTGCCGCGGCGTGCACCAGCGGCTCGCCCGAGCCGGCCTTCATCCGGTCGAACAACTCGACGTAGTAGGGCAGGCACTGCTGCAGCGCCTGCTCGGTGGTGAACAGCGGCCGGTAGCCCAGATCCTGCTCGGCCTTCGCGATCGAGAAGTAGTTGTCCAGGTAAAGGCGTTCCACCGCAAGCGGTTCCAGGAGCGGCTTGGGCAGGCCGAAGCGGAAGTGCAGGAACTGCCACGCCTTCATCGCGAACCACACCAGGCGGCCCGGCACCCGCACCGTCGGCCACGGCTGGCCGCACGCCTCGACCACGGGGCGGGAGAACTCGAACATGTTGATCGGCTCGCCGTCGTTGACGAAGTAGGCCTGGCCGGGTGCCGACCCGCCGGGCACCAGGTGCTCGGCGGCGAGGATGAAACCGTGAATCAGGTTGTGCACGTACGAGTTGTCGAGCTTGACCTTCTCGCTGCCGACCAGAACCTTGACGTGGCCGGCGAGCACGCTCTCGAACACCTTGCGGAACATCGTCTGGTCGCCGCGGCCCCAGATGCCGCTGGGCCGGATGGAACAGGTGAGCATGCCGCCCACCCCGTTCTGCGACAACACGAACTTCTCCGCGACCACCTTGGTCTCGGTGTAGAGGTCGTTGAACCGCTCGGTGTAGGGCAGGGTCTCGTCGCCGCCGGAGATCCGCTGACCGCCCATCACGACGCTGGTGCAGAAGGACCTCGACGCCTAGTCGTTCCCCTTCCNAGCGCGGCGAGCAGCCCGTCCTTGTTCGAGAACCTGTTGGAGGCGGTGTAGACGAACCGCTGGACGCCCGCCGCCTGCGCGGCGCGCACGAGGTTCTCGGTGCCGGTCACATTGACCGCGAAGCTGCGCCGGCGGTATTCCTCGGTGACCGAGGCGCCACCCATCAGGTCGATGATCGCCGCGGTGTGGATGACGGTGTCGATCCCGGCGACGGCCCGGGCGACGACCTCGGGGTCGGTGATGTCGCCCTCGACGGTCTCCAACCGGGGGTGCGCGGACAGCGGCGACGGCGCGCGGTCGAACGACCGCACCTCGAGGCCCCGGTCGAGCAACGTGGTCACCAGGTTCGCGCCCACGAAGCCGGAGCCACCGGTCACCAGGACCCGGCCGAGTTCGGTCGTCAACGATGCATCACCCATGCGGGCAGACTAACTGAAACGTGTTCCAGTTTTCCAGCCCCGGCCGCGGAAAAACGGCCGGCTCAGCCCTCGCCGCCGTCGCCGGCGGCCAGCGCATCCTCGACACGCTTACGGGCTCCAGCTAAATGCGCCTCGCAGCATTTGGCCAGTTCCTCCCCGCGTTCCCACAGCTTCAGCGATGCATCGAGGTCGAGGCCGCCGTGCTCGAGCTGCTGCACGACCTCGATCAGCTCGTCGCGGGCCTCTTCGTAGCCGAGCTTGCTAATAGGCTTCATTCTTCGTCTCCCGCCCCGCCCTCGCTGACGGCCGTGATCGCTCCGTCGGACACCCGCACGCGCAGCCGCGTCCCCGCCGGCGCGTCGGCGACGGCGTGCAGAACGTGCGGAGCACCGTTCGCCGGCACCGCCTGTACCACCGCGTACCCGCGCGCCAACGTCGCCGCCGGCCCCAGAGTGGTCAACCGCGCCGCCAGGTGGCCCACGCGGTCGGTCTCGGCGGTCAGCAGCCGGGTGATGTCGCGGCGCGCGGCCCGGCGGGCCCGGTGGATCTCGTCGGCGCGGGCGTTGATCGCCTCCAGCGGCCGGGCCAGCACCGGCCGGCTGCGCAGCTGGGCCAGCGTGTGTTGCTCGCGGTTGACCCAGTTGCGCAGCGCCCGGGCACTGCGCCGGCGCAGGTCGTTCACCAGCGCCTGCTCGGCAGCGGTGTCCGGCACGATCCGTTTGGCCGCGTCGGTGGGGGTGGCCGCACGCAGGTCGGCGACCAGGTCGCAGAGCGGGTTGTCGGGTTCGTGGCCGATCGCGCTGACCACCGGCGTGGTGCAGCGGACGATCTCCCGGCACAGCGTCTCGTCGGAGAACGGCAGCAGATCCTCGACGCTGCCACCGCCGCGCGCCAGCACGATCACGTCGACCTCGGGGTTTGCGTCCAGCGCGCGCAGCGCCTCGACGATCTGCGGGACCGCGTTGGGCCCCTGCACGACGGTGTTGCGCACCTCGAACCGCACCGCGGGCCAGCGGCCGGAGGCGACCGCCATGATGTCGTGTTCGGCGGCCGAGGCGCGGCCGGTGATCAACCCGATGGTGCCGGGCAGAAACGGGATCGGCCGCTTGAGCCGCGGGTCGAACAGGCCTTCGGCGTCGAGCAGCCGGCGGAGCCGCTCGATGCGGGCCAGCAGCTCCCCGACCCCGACCGCCCGGATGTCACTGACGCGCAGCGAGAACGTGCCGCGGCCGGTGTAGAAATTCGGCTTGCCGTAGACGATCACCTGCGTGCCGTCGGTCATCTTCACCGGGGCATTCGTGACCAGGTCCCGCGGGCAGGTCAGCGACAGCGACATGTCGGCGGCCGGATCGCGCAGCGTGATGAAGGCGGTGTTGGAATTCGGCCGCAGCGTCAGCTGCGCGATCTGCCCCTCCACCCACACGGGGCCGAGCTTGTCGATCCAGCCGGCGACGCGAATCGCGACGCCGCGGACGGGGAACGGATTCTCCGGCGACTGCCCCGGGGCGCTCACTTCGCCGACGCGCGGGTGATCCTGTTGGCCAGCAGCGTCTGGAACGGGGCGCGCGCCTTCGTCGACTCCTCGTAGCTCAGCAGCGCTTCGAGATCGGCGATGCGCAGCGAGGTGAGCCGGGCGCGCAGCTGGGCCAGCGTCAGGTTCTCGTAGTCGATCTCGGTGACGATCTCCGGGGCATCGGACGCCGCCGACGAGGTGGTGGGGGCCGCCGTCGTGTTCGGGCTCTCCGGCTCCTCGCTGAACAGCGCGAACCGGCCCTCGGTCAGCCGCTCGCCGTCGCGCACCGGCAGCGGGACCACGTCGCCGTCAGTCTGCGGCCCGTCGGACAGATCCTCGTCGAACGTCGCCCACTCCGGTTGCTCGTCCTTGGGCGGGAAAATCGTCTCGAGGGTCTCGTCGCCCTTGATCACCAGGACCGCGACGTCCTGCTGCACCTTCATGACGATCTGGGCGATCTGGCTCGCGATGGTCATCGGGTACATCAGGATCGTCTGCGGGAGCTTGCGGGTTTCCTCGATGGCGGTGACCGCAGCACCCACCAGCAGACGAACCCCGTACGGTGCAGTTGCCATGGCGACAGCCTACGGCTGGGCGTCGGGGGTGGCGGGTCAGTACCCTGGGACTCATGCCGCCGACTGTCAACATGGGGATTCCGGGCGCCAGCCGCTCCGCGCTGGGCACGACCCCCGGCCAGGACACCGGCAAGCGGGTGCTGCTGGCCGAACCCCGGGGATATTGCGCAGGCGTGGACCGCGCCGTGGAAACCGTCGAGCGTGCGCTGGCCAAGCACGGCGCGCCGGTGTACGTGCGCCACGAGATCGTGCACAACCGCTACGTCGTCGACACGCTGACCAAGGCCGGTGCGGTGTTCGTCGAGCAGACCGACGAGGTGCCCGAGGGCGCCATCGTGGTGTTCTCGGCGCACGGCGTCGCCCCCTGGGTCCACACCGAAGCCGCCGAGCGCAACCTGCAGACCATCGATGCGACCTGCCCGCTGGTCACCAAGGTGCACAACGAGGCCAAGAGATTCGCCCGCGACGACTACGACATCCTGCTCGTCGGCCACGAAGGCCACGAGGAGGTGGTCGGCACCGCCGGTGAGGCGCCCGACCACGTCCAGGTCGTCGACAACCCCGACGCCGTCGAGAACGTGACTGTCCGCGACCCGGACAAGGTGGTGTGGCTGTCGCAGACCACGCTGTCGGTCGACGAGACGATGGAGACCGTGCGCCGGCTGCGGGAGAAGTTCCCGACGCTGCAGGATCCGCCCAGCGACGACATCTGCTACGCGACCCAGAACCGCCAGGTGGCGGTCAAGGCGATGGCGCCGGAATGCCAGCTGGTGATCGTCGTGGGTTCGCGCAACTCGTCGAACTCGGTGCGGCTGGTGGAGGTGGCGCTGGGCGCCGGCGCGGAAGCGGCGCACCTGGTCGACTACGCCGAGGACATCGACCCGGTGTGGCTGTCCGGCGTGACGACGGTCGGGGTGACCTCCGGCGCGTCGGTCCCCGAGATCCTGGTCCGCGGGGTGCTCGACCGGCTGGCCGGCTACGGCTACGACACGGTGCAGCCCGTCACCACCGCCAACGAGACACTCGTCTTCGCTCTGCCCCGGGAGATCCGTCCCGCGCGCACCTAGCGGGTACGTTCGGGCCCTGTGCGCCCTCTGCGAACAGTCACCGTCGTCCTGCTCGTCGCCACCCTCATGCTCGCCGGCTGCAGTGATGCCGGTGACCGCCTGCGCGCCACGGTGGCGGCGTTCGCGGACGCGCTCAGTCGCGGCGACGCGGCCGCTGCGGCGGCGCTGACCACCGACGAGGCGGCGGCCGGAAAGACCCTCGGGGCGCTGTTCGACAGCCTCGGCAAGGACGTCCACGTCGGCGTCGGCGCAGTCGACGACAACGACGGCGCCGGCACCTTCACGCTCGACACCACGTGGAAGTTCGGTCAGGACAAGCAGATCCAGTGGAGCTACACCGGCAACGGCCGCGCGACCGCCGACGGCGACGCCTGGAAGATCCAGTGGGACGCGGCGACCGTCGCGCCGGGCCTGGACAAGGGCCCGCTGACGTTCAGCACGCTCGTAGCCCAACCCGCGGCGCGCGTGCTCGACCGGACCGGCGCCGAACTGCTCACCCAGCACGTCGTCACCCTCGTCGACGTCGCGCCCGGAGCCGACGTCAATGCCGTCGCCGCACTGCTCAATCCGATCGCGCCGACGATCACGCCCGCATCGCTGAGCGGGGACCTCGCCGCCGGCAAACCCGTCACGGCCGTCACGCTGCGCGACGACGACCTGGCTCCGATCGAGGCCCAGCTGACCGCGCTGCCGAACGTCACGCTGCGACCGCAGACCAGGCTGCTGGCCACCGACCGGACCCTGACCTCGCCGACGCTGTCCGGGCTGTCCGAGCTGTGGCAGCAGCGGATGGACGCGGCAGCCGGGTGGGCGGTGACCGCGCAGACCACCGCCGGTGCGCAGCGCGTCGGCGGCGCGGACGCCAAGCCGGTCGGCGACATCTCCAGCACGCTCGACATCGGCATGCAGCGCGCCGCCGAGGACGCCCTGGCGTCACTGCCCACGCCCGCGGCGCTGGTCGCGATCCAGCCGTCGACGGGCAACCTGCTGACCGTCGCGCAGAACGCCCCCGCCGACGCGCAGGGACCCATCGCGCTGACCGGGCTGTATCCGCCCGGCTCGACCTTCAAGACCGTGACGGTGTCGGCCGCGCTGCAGGCCGGCCAGGTGACCCCCGACAGCGTCGTCGGCTGCCCAGGCACGGAGAACATCGAGGGCCGGCAGATCCCCAACGACGACGACTTCGATCTCGGCCAGGTGCCGCTGCACACCGCGTTCGCCCGGTCATGCAACACCACGATGGGGCGGCTCGCGGTGAACCTGCCCCCCGACGGTTTGACCAAAGCCGCCGCCCAGCTGGGCCTGGGCGTCGACTACACCGCGCCGGGCATGACGACCGTGACGGGTTCGGTGCCGGTCGCCGACACCTCCGCGCTGCGCGTGGAGGAAGGCATCGGTCAGGGCAAGGTCACCGCGTCGCCGTTCGGGATGGCGCTGGTGGCCGCGACGCTGGCCCACGGCTCGGTGCCGGCGCCGGCGATCGTCACCGGTCAGCCCGGCAAGGCCGACCGCACGCCCGAACCGCTGCCCGCCGGTGTCGACGAGCAGGTGCAGGCCATGATGCGCGAGACCATCACCGGCGGCACCGCCACCCAGTTGCAGGACATCCCGGACATGCTGGGCAAGACGGGCACGGCCGAGTACATCGACGACCAGCATGCCCACGGCTGGTTCGTCGGGATCCGGGGTGACCTCGCGTTGGCCGTGTTCGTCAGCGACGCAGGCAGTTCCACACCCGCGGTCGATGTGGCGGGACGCTTCCTGCGGGCCGTTCCTTAGATGTCGTACTCCCAGCGGTCCGCGTCGGCGTCGCGGGGCGCCCGCCTGCGGCTGCGGTACTCCGGCTCGGCGGTGTCGTCACCGCCGCGGTAGCGGACCCGCGAGATCGGGTGATACGCGCCGGGGGACAGGGGTGCGTGCGGTTCGAGCGGTTCATAGCCGCCCCGGCCCTCGTAGCCGTCGTAGCCGTCGTAGCCGTCGTAATCGTCGTAGCGGGGTCGGCGGGCGGGGCGGGGACGTTCGGAGCGCTGCCGGTCCCGCTCGCGCCGCTCCGCCGGTGGGACGCGCGGTTCGCGGGGTTCGCGCGACGACGACCTGGCGCGCCGACGTGACTCCGTCGTCGGTTCGTCGGCCGGGCGGGGCCGGCGCCGGCGGGGCCGTTCCAGGTCGACGACGGGTTCGATGATCTCGGTCTGCGGGGGTCGCG
>NZ_JYNX01000057.1 GCF_001044255.1 Mycolicibacterium chubuense | reverse complement strand
TGAGTCCCGCCCGCCGCGGAGACCCATTTTGATCAGGAGTTTGGTGGCGTCGCCGGACCCTGAGCGGGGTCCCAGTCAGCGGCCGCCACGACGGGCTCGGCCGGCGGGGGCGCATCGACGGGCGGCGGCGCATCGGCCGGCGCGATGTTCGCGACGTCGACGACCGGGGGTGCGGCGTCAGGCAGCGGAGCCGGTGCGGGAAGCGGTGCATCCAGCGGCGCGGCGTCGACCGGCGCGGGGGCCGGCGGCAAGGGATCGCCCGGCGGCGGCGGAAGCGGAGCGTCCATCGGCGCAGGAGCCGGGGGAAGCGCCTCCGGAGCCGGCGGCGCGGCGAGCGGGTCGACGGGCGGCGGAGGAAGCGGCGCCTGAGCGGACATCGCATCGAACGGAGCGGGCGGCGGCGGCGCGAGCGGATCGGCCGGCGGGGGAGGAGGCAGCAGACCGTTGAGGCCGAGCGGATCGACCGGGGCCGGCGGAGCCTCGTTCACGACGTTGCGGGGCGTTGCGGCGGAGAGCGGCCCGCCGCACGAGGGCCAGGCGCCCTTGCCCTGAGACGCCAGCACGCGCTCGGCGACGGCGATCTGCTCTTCCTTGGTGGCCAGATGGGCGGCCGGCGCGAACTCTCCACCGCCGTGCCCGGACCAGGTGCTCGGCGAGAACTGCAGGCCACCCTGGTAGCCGTTGCCGGTGTTGATCGCCCAGTTGCCACCGGACTCGCAGCTGGCGACCCTGTCCCATTCGTTGTCGGTCGCGGCGCCGGCGGTACCGGCCAGCGCCAGGCTGCCGCCGCCGATGACCGCGCCGGTGACGGCGATCTTGGCGACGCTTACTGCTGAATTGGTGGGCTTGCGATGCCGTCCACTCATAAGTGCGCGAGGTCCTCTCGTATGCGCCCGCGAGGTCAGCTGTCGGGTTCGGGCTGGAGAGGTCGCCCGGCCGGCGGCGTCGAAACGACGTCGGCTTCACCCCAAGGAACCGAATCGGCTCCTGGTCCTTCTGTTTCGGTGGACCGGTGGGTCCCCCGCCTCCATCCAGGTTGGGTCTCGTTGTCCCCGCGGACCAACGGATGGAGTTCGGCGCAGTTGGCACGCGGCGGGCCGGTCAAAGTGGGGGCGATCGGCCTGGTTCAAGACCGTAACGGCTCGCCAAGGTCCCGTCACCTCGTGTCCACCGTCGTGTCGTTGGCCACGGCAAATACTAAAAAATCTCTAAAATCCCTGCAGGGAGCGTTGTTCCTGCAGGTGCGGCGCGTCTCTACCTCGCCGTAGCCATCTCGTGACCATTCCGTGATGTGACGTAAATCACGGAATACTCCTGGCGCGAACGGTCGTCTACCCCCCGGCGAACGGTGGTAAGACGTCCACCGTCTGCCCGTCGCCGAGCGGAGTGCGCGTGTCGCGCACCGCGACTCCGTCACGGAGATAGGAACACCGGGCGAGCACCGCCGACAGCGCCGAACCGCGCGAACGGAGGGTGTCGACCAGGTCGGCGACCGTCGCGCCCGGGTGCAACTCGACGGTCTCGTGCTCGACGCCCGCAGCGGCGCGCGCCGCGGCGAAGTACCGCACAGTCACGCCCACCCCTCAGCCGCCGATCGCGCTCATCGGACGGTCCGGCTGGACGAAACCGGGATCGTTGATGCCGTGCCCGGCCGCCTTGGCCCACATCGCGGCCCGCCAGGCCGCCTCGAGCGCGTCGTCATCGGCGCCGCTGCGCAGCAGAGCCCGCAGGTCCGTCTCGTCGCGGGCGAACAGGCAGTTGCGGACCTGGCCGTCGGCGGTGAGCCGGGACCGGTCACAGCTGGCGCAGAACGCGTGCGAGACCGACGCGATGATCCCGACATCGCCGAGCACGGCCGCGTCGGCGCCGGTGCCCGACCGCACCTGCCACAACTCGGCGGGGGCGGAGCCGCGCGGTCCCGGATGCGGGGTCAGCGTGAAGTCCCGTCGCAGCGCGGCAAGGATGTCGTCCGCGCTCAGGGTGCGCTCGCGCTGCCAAGAATGGCCCGCGTCCAGCGGCATCTGCTCGATGATGCGCAGTTGGTAGCCGTGTGCCAGACAGAACCGCAGCAAGGCGACCGCGTCGTCGAGCCCGGTGACCGGGTCGAGGACCGCGTTGACCTTCACCGGCGACAGCCCGGCGGCCCGGGCGGCGCGCAGGCCGGCCAGCACCGCGTCCAGGCGGTCGCGGCGCGTGATCGCCGCGAACCGCTGCGGATCGACGGTGTCGAGCGAGACGTTGATGCGGTTCAGGCCGGCGCTCTTCAGCGCGTCCGCGCGCCCGGCGAGCCCGATCCCGTTGGTCGTCAGCGTGATCTCCGGACGCGGCCGCAGCGCCGCCGTCGCCGCGACGACGTCCTCGAGGTGGGGGACCACCAGCGGTTCGCCGCCGGTGAACCGCACACTGGTGATCCCGAGCCGGGTGACTGCGATGCCCAGCAACCGGATCAGCTCGTCGACCCGCAGCTTCTGCTCGGCCGGCATCCAGTCGAGGCCCTCGGCGGGCATGCAGTAGGTGCAGCGCAGGTTGCACAGGTCGGTCAGCGACACCCGCAGATCGGTCGCGACGCGGCCGAACGTGTCGACCAGGGGTCCGTCGGCGGGTGCGCCCGACACCGGCCCGCGCACGGACGGCACCCCGAGGGCGACAACGCTCACCGGGTCACGCCGAACGCAGGTTGGGCGGCGTCGCGGCCGCCGTTGACGGGCACGATCTCCTTGCCCAGCGGCATCAGCGACACCGGAATCAGCTTCAGGTTGGCGAGCGCCAGGGGGATGCCCACGATCGTGATCGCCATCGCGACGGCGGTGATGATGTGCCCGATCGCCAGCCACACTCCCGCGACGATCAGCCAGATGATGTTGCCGACCAGGGCGCCGGGGCGCACCCCGGGCTTGTCGACGATCGTGCGGCCGAACGGCCACAGCGCGTAGAGCGCGATGCGCAGCGCCGCGAAACCGAAGGGGATGGTGATGATGAGCACGAAGCAGATCAGCGCGGCGAGCACATAGCCCAGCGCCAGCCACAGGCCACCGAAGATCAACCAGATGACGTTCAGGATCAGGCGCATCTCTTCCTCCAGCGGTGATTGCAGCCTACCGACATAAGGGGGTGCTGGCTGCGGCGACGTCCGAGTAGGATCTCCCACGACGCGTCCCGACGCAGGCGGGGCGCTTCCTCTATGTGAAGAGTCTGTACCCACTATGGGCGGCAGACATATCGGCTCAGACAGACAAGCAGGTGAGACCAGTGCCGACCGGCCGGGTGAAGTGGTACGACGCGGAGAAGGGCTTCGGGTTCCTCTCGCAGGAAGACGGTGAGGACGTGTACGTGCGTTCCTCGGCGTTGCCCGCCGGTGTCGAGGGTCTCAAGGCGGGCCAGCGCGTCGAGTTCGGTGTCGCCGCCGGACGCCGCGGCCCGCAGGCCCTGAGCCTCAAGCTGATCGACCCGCCGCCGAGCCTGACCCGGACGCGCCGCGAGGCCACGGCCGCCGAGCACAAGCACACCCCTGACGAACTGCACGGCATGGTCGAGGACATGATCACGCTGCTCGAGGGCGCGGTGCAGCCCGAGCTGCGCAAGGGGCGCTACCCGGATCGCAAGGTGGCCCGCCGCGTGTCGGAGGTCGTCAAGGCCGTCGCGCGCGAACTCGACGCCTGAGGGCCGGCCCGGCGGGTATGACTGTGTCATGAGCTACGTCGCCGACCCGTCGTCCTCCGACGGCGATTTCCAGCGTGACACCGACTACATCACGACCCGCATCACCGCCGACGGCCGCGACGGTTACCCCGTCGAACCGGGTCGCTACCGCCTCGTCGTCGCACGCGCGTGTCCGTGGGCGAACCGCACGATCATCGTCCGCCGGCTCCTGGGATTGGAAGACGTTCTCTCCATTGGGTTCTGCGGACCCACCCACGACGAGCGCAGCTGGACGTTCGACCTGGACCCCGACGGCGTCGACCCGGTGCTGGGCATCCACTACCTGCGCGACGCCTACAACAAGCGCATCGCCGACTACCCGAAGGGCATCACCGTGCCCGCGGTCGTCGACGTGCCGACCGGTGAGGTGGTGACCAACGACTTCGCGCAGATCACCCTCGACTTCTCCACCGAGTGGACGGCCCATCACCGCGACGGCGCGCCGCTGCTCTATCCCGAGCCGCTGCGGGCGGAGATCGACGAGGTGGCCCAGCGCATCTACACCGAGGTCAACAACGGCGTGTACCGGTGCGGCTTCGCCGGTTCGCAGCGCGCCTACGAGAAGGCCTATGACCGGCTGTTCACCGCGCTCGACTGGCTCTCCGACCGGCTCGCCGATCAGCGATATCTGGTGGGGGACACCATCACCGAAGCCGATGTGCGGTTGTTCACCACGCTGGCGCGCTTCGACCCCGTCTACCACGGACACTTCAAGACCAACCGCAGCAAGCTCTCCGAGATGCCCGTGCTGTGGGCCTATGCGCGCGACTTGTTCCAGACGCCGGGCTTCGGGGATACCACCGACTTCGTCCAGATCAAGCAGCACTACTACATCGTGCACAGCGATATCAACCCCACCGGCGTCGTGCCCAAGGGGCCCGACCTGTCGAACTGGCTCACCCCGCACGGCCGAGAAGCATTGGGCGGCAGGCCATTCGGGGATGGCACCCCGCCGGGTCCGACCCGCGAGGGCGAGCAGGTGCCCGCCGACCACGGCGCCGGCTGATCAGCTCCAGACCGTGCGTACCGACCATTCGGCGTGCGGCACCGGAAACTCGTTGCCCTCCTCGTCGCGCACCAGGGTGGGCAGCTGCACCGCGAAACCGTTGAGCCGCCCGCGCTGGGGATCGACGGTGGGAATGGTCACCGCGAGACGGGAATCGGGGCGGAACTCCTCGACGACATCGCCGTCCTCGTAGGCGCGCAGCAGCACCCACGGCGCCTTCGCGATCGCGGGGGGCAGCGACAGTTGCACGGGGCGGCGGCCCGTCACCGGCACCTCACCCTGGTCCCCGGGCACCACGCAGTCAGTGGGGTTGAGCACCTGGCAGAACCGATACGGGCCGACACGGGCGAGGTGTCCGGAGGAGTAGGCGGAGATCTCGGGCAGGTCCGGTGCACGATCGCGGGTGAGCCGCCACACCAGCACGCCGGAGCCGATCGAGGCGATCAGGGCGACTGCCGCGAGAACGGCGACAATGCGTTTCACTCGCGGGTCACCGCCGGTTCGGCGCGGACACCCTCGGCGGCGGCGATCACCGGGCGGTTGCCGCCCAGCCCCGGCACCAGCGACTCACCGCGGTAGCTGAACACCGTCTGGGCCAGCCCGAGGATGAGCAGCGCGGTGATGGTGGTGAAGCCGGCGTACAACTCGGTGTAGATCAGCACGCCCGTCGCGCCGCCCACCACCCACGCGAGCTGGAGCAGCGATTCCGACCGCCCGAACGCCGACGCCCGTGACTCCTCGGGCAGATCGTCCTGCAGTGAGGCGTCCAGCGACGCCTTGGCGATCGCGCTCGCACCCGAGGTGATCAGGGTCGTCGCCGCGGCCACCAGCAGATTGCCCGTCAGCGCGGTGGCCAGCGACATCGCCGTCACCGCGACGGCGCAGCGCACCACCAACTGGGCGGGATGGCCCAGCTTGAGCCGCGCGGCGGTGAAGTTCCCGGTGAAGTTGCCGATGGCCGCCGCCGCACCGATGAGCCCGAGGATGCGCAACTGCTCCCAGCCGCTCGCGTCGTGCGCCTTGGCGACGAACGCCGGATACAGGAACAGGAAGCCGACCATCACCTTGACGGTGCAGTTGCCCCACAGCGCGGTGATGATGTTGCGGCCCAATGGTTGTCGCGCCTTCGCGCTGGGCGCGGGCCCGCGACGCAGTCCGGCCGTCTGACCGTGGTAGCTCAGGGTCGCCGGCACCTCGCCCTCGGTGACCTCGACCCACTTCGGGATGCGCATGGCCAGTACCGCGCCCGCGATCGAGACCGCCACCACCACGTAGAGCGCGCCGGGCATCCGGAACAGCTGGAAACCCCACTCCGCCGCGGCCGCGATGCCGCCGCCGATCATGGTGCCGCCGAGCAGGCCGAACATCGTCAACCGCGAGTTCACCCGGACGAGGTCGATCGTCGGGGGCAGCACCCGCGGCGTCACCGCGCTGCGCAGCACCGAGAACGATTTCGACAGCACCATCATCCCCAGGGCGCAGGGATACAGCACCCAGGACGGGAAGCTGCCGGTCGCGCTGTCGAAGTTGGCGATGAGGATGACGGCGAGCGCGGTGCGCAGGGCGAACGATGCGGCCAGCGCCACCCGTCTGCCGTGCTGCAGGCGATCCAGTGCGGGCCCGATCAGCGGGGCGATCACCGCGAACGGGGCGATGGTGATCAGCAGGTAGAGCGCGACGCGGCTCTTGCTCTCCCCGGTCGCGGCGGCGAAGAACAACGTGTTGGCCAGGGCGACCGCCATCGCGGCGTCGACGGCGAAGTTCGCCACCACCGGCCAGGTCAGCGCGGTCAGACCGGACTTGTCGGCGCCGTCGGCGGTGGCCGCCCGGTGCACCAGCCCGTACATCTTCGAGCCCATCTCACGGCTGCGCTGCGCGGCCGCGCGCGTGACGGTCACCTTCTCGCCTCCGGTCGCCCCCGACCTGTCCGCGTCGAAGCGGTCATAGTCGCGGCGACGGGCGTGATCGTCGAGTGGGGGAAGCCACCGGTTGGCGCTCTCGTTGGCCGTCGAAGACCGGCGCCGGCCGGGCGCGGCCACCGGATCACTCGGGTAGTTGGCCATCCCGGGATGCTCCCCGGCGGGTGGGCGCGGAGGGTAGTAGCGTCCGCCGGGCGGACCCTCGGGGTCCGGGTGGTCGCGCCGCGCTCCTGTCACGAGTCGATTCTCCCCCATGGCGGCGACACCGGGCGTGCAGGCAACCGGTGTGGCTAGCTCCGGTCCCTGTCGGGCAAGATGAACACCGATGGACAGCGTGACCGAACCCCCTCCGCACGAGGCCGAACCCGAGGCCGGGCTCGTGCCCGAGCCGACGGCGCCTGACGCCGAGGCGGCGGCGCCCGAGGCCGAGCCGACGTCCGAGCCTGAGCCGGAGGCGACGGATTCCGAGGCTGCGCCGACCGAACCCGAGGTGACCGAACCCGAGGTGACCGAACCCGAGGTGACCGAGCCCGAGGTGATCGAGCCCGAGCCGATGTCCGCCGAGGTGGAGGAGATCCTGCGCGGCGCGGTCGACGTCGCCCGCGCGGCGATCGCGGAGTTCAGCGGCGAGGAGACCGTCGGCGAGTACCTGGGCGCCGGATTCGAAGGCCCCGCATCGGCCACCCACCGGTTCCTCGCGCAGATGCCCGGCTACCGCGGATGGCAATGGGCGGTCGTGGTGGCGGCATCGCCGGGCGCGACACACGCCACGATCAGCGAGGTGGTGCTGGTTCCCGGACCTACCGCGCTGCTGGCGCCCAAGTGGGTGCCCTGGGAGGAGCGCGTCCGGGCCGGCGATCTGAGTCCCGGCGACCTGCTGGCGCCCCCGGCCGACGATCCGCGGCTCGTGCCCGGCTTCATGGCCACCGGCGATCCGCAGATCGACGAGGTGGCGGTCGAGGTCGGGTTGGGCCGGCGCCGGGTGCTGAGCCTGTGGGGCCGCAACGACGCCGCGCAACGCTGGCACGACGGTGACCACGGGCCGGGTTCGGCGATGGCGCGCGCGACGCGCCGGATGTGCCGCGACTGCGGCTTCTACCTGCCGCTCGGCGGAGCGCTGGGCGTGATGTTCGGTGTGTGCGCCAACGAATACGCCGCCGACGGACACGTCGTCGACGCCGAATACGGATGCGGCGCGCACTCCGACACCCCGGCGCCGCAAGGGGCCGGTTCGCCCCTCTACGACCCGTTCGACGACGGCGTGCTGGACCTGGTGGAACGCACCGACCAGGCTTAGTTCTCGGCGGCGGCCTTGATCCGGGCCAGCGATGCGTTCATGCCGTCGACGAGCTCCTGCTCGAAGCTCGGCACGCCGCCCATGAACTTGCCCACCAGGAACGTCGACATCGCCTTCGTGCCGTTCTCGGCGTTGCGGGTCTCGATCAGCCGGGTGCCGGCCTCGGTGGGCTCGAGTTCATAGCTCCACACGGTGTTGTTCTCGTTGACCCGGAAGGCGAGCTTCTGCTCGGGCACCAGTTCGGTGATGCGGCAGGTCGTCGGCCAGAACAGCCGCCCGCGGCGGTTCATGTTGATGGTGCGCGCCCCCGGGCGCAGCTCGCCGAGAGCCTTCATGAACCGGCACTGCGGACTCCACTGCGGCATCCGGTCCAGGTCCGAGACCAGTTTCCACACCGTGGAAACCGGTGCGTTGATGTCGATCTGCGCTTGCAAAATCGGCGCCGCCATGACGTCGTCCCCTTCTCGTGGGTGTCGGGTCAGTCCAAGCCACTCTGCGCGCCGCGGGAGCCGCGGCGCACGGCGTGACGTTGCCACAGAAAGATCGACGTGCCAAGGACGCCGACGCCCAGGCCCGCGATCGTCACCGGCCGCCACCCCTGGAGCGCGTCGACGGTGAAGGCGAGCAATGTGGCGATCAGCCAACCGCAGGTGATCACCACGATCACCGGCCACGGCGCGAGCAGCGCACGCGGCAGCGGGGGCGGTTCGGGCGGCGCGGTCATCGGACCCAACGTAGTCGATCGCCCACCGGGCGTCGGTAGTGTCGAGCGCCGTGGAAACCGGACCGGTCGACGTCGTCGACATCGACGATCCCGCCGATGAGCGCCTCGACGACTTCCGCGATCTCAACAGCGTCGACCGCAGGCCCGACCTGCCCACCGGCAAAGGACTGGTCATCGCCGAGGGGGTGCTGGTGGTGCAGCGCATGCTGGCCTCCCGGTTCCGACCGCGGGCGCTGCTGGGCACCGACCGGCGGCTCGGCGAACTGCGCGCGGATCTGGAGGGCCTCGGCGCGCCGTACTACCGCGTCAGCGCCGAGGTGATGGCCGACGTGGTCGGCTTCCACCTCAACCGCGGCGTGCTCGCGTCGGCGTCGCGGGCCGCCGAGCTGACGGTGCCGCAGGTGATCGAGAACGCCGCGACGATCGCGGTGCTCGAGGGCGTCAACGATCACGAGAACCTCGGCTCCATCTTCCGCAACGCCGCCGGGCTGGGGGTAGGGGCGGTGGTCTTCGGCAGCGGCTGCGCCGACCCGCTCTACCGGCGGGCCGTGCGGGTCTCGATGGGGCATGCGCTGCTGGTGCCCTTCGCCCGGGCCGCGCAGTGGCCGGGGGAGTTGACACTCATGCGGGACAACGGTTTTCAGCTGGTTGCGATGACGCCCGACCCCGGCGCGCAGACGCTCGCCCAGGTGATCGGTGAGTCGGCAGGCCGCCGGGTCGCGATCCTGGTGGGCGCCGAGGGCCCCGGTCTGGCCGAGCACACGATGCGGGCGTGTGATGTCCGGGCCCGCATCCCGATGTCGCGCGGCACGGATTCGCTCAACGTCGCCACGGCTGCGGCTTTGGCGTTCTACGAGCGGGATAGGCTCGCGCCGTGAGTACGGGCGAGCCGATGCCGTGGGGCACCGGCCTGACGGTCGCGGCGTTCGTCGCCGCCGTGCTCGGCGCCGCCATCGTCGTGCTGAGCATCGGGTTGGCGCGGGTGCACCCGCTGCTGGCGGTCGGGCTCAATCTCGTCGCCGTCGGTGGGCTCGCGCCCACGGTGTGGGGGTGGCGCCGGGTTCCGGTGTGGCGGTGGTTCGTGCTCGGTGCCGGCGTCGGCGTGGCCGGCGCGTGGATCGGGCTGCTAGCGCTGGCCGCCGCTGGAGCGCACGCCTAGCAGCACGTCCTCCCAGGCCGGCACCGTCGGCCGCTGCTTGCGGGGACGGGCCGGCTTGGCCGCCGGCACAGGCTGATCGACCTCCACCGCTTCGGCTTCGGCTTCGGCTTCGGGTTCGGGTGCCGGAGCGGGTTCCGGCTCCTCGAGAGCCAGTTGCGCCACCGGTGCCAGGGGCCGCAAGGGCCGCGCGTAGTTCGGGTCGATCAGCTGGCAGGCGGCGTCGTCGAACGCCGTCACGGTGCCGCCGTGCGCGCCCGGCGCGTACCGGAAGTGCGCGACGTTGTCGGACAGTCCCGCCTTCCACGCCATCTGCACGGTCCAGCGGCCGTCCTCGTTGCGCCAGGCGTCCCAGTTCGTCGCCTCCGGATCGAGTCCGCGCGCGATGAGCACGGCGGTCACCGTCTCGAGCAGCGTGAGCACCGACGGTCCGTCGGCCAGCACGGGATGCGCCGCGGTGGCCAGCTCGGCCGCCCGGGAGCGCTCCAGCAACACGGGATGGGCGAAGCGTTCGACCCGCGCGATATCCGCGCCCGCGGCGGCGGCTACCTGCTCGACCGAGGCTCCTGCGCGGATCTTGGCTTGAATATCTTTGGGGCGCAGCATGTTCGGCACCTCGACATCGATCGTGGTCTGGTTCGAGGCGACCCGGTCGCCGCGTACCGCGGCCTTGAGTCGCTCGTCTGAGCGCAGGACGAACTTCTCCGCGGAGTCGTCGGATTCGCAGATGATCCGCTTGCCGTCGACGTCGAGTCCGACGACCTTCAGTTCCCGCATGGCGACCTCCTCCGGGCTGCGCTGAGCCCGATACGCGGTCACCCTACTGCGTTATCTTCCCGTTACCGCGGTGACACGCGGCAGTCGCTACAAGCGCTGCACGACCCAGTCGACGCAGGCCGTCAGCGCGCTGACGTCGTCGGGGTCGACGGCGGGGAACATCCCGACACGCAGCTGGTTGCGCCCGAGCTTGCGGTAGGGCTCGGTGTCGACGATGCCGTTCGCGCGCAGCGTCTTGGCGACGGCCGCGGCGTCCACCTGGTCGGTGAAGTCGACGGTGCCGACCACCGCGGACCGCAGCGCCGGATCGCTGACGAACGGGGTGGCGAACTCCGAGGCGTCGGCCCACGAATACAGCCGCTCCGACGAGTCCGCGGTCCGCTTGGTGGCCCAGTCCAGCCCGCCGTTGCCCAGCAGCCAGTCGATCTGCTCGGCCAGCAGCACCAGCGTGCCGATCGCGGGGGTGTTGTAGGTCTGATTCTTGACGCTGTTCTCGATCGCGATCGGAAGGGACAGGAAGTCGGGCACCCACCGGCCCGCCGCGGCGATGGCCTCGACCCGGGCGAGCGCGGCGGGGGACATCAGCGCGATCCACAGCCCGCCGTCGCCGGCGAAGTTCTTCTGCGGCGCGAAGTAATAGGTGTCGGCGGCGGTGATGTCGACCGGCAGGCCGCCGGCCGCGGACGTCGCGTCGATGACCACCAGCGCGTCGCCGGAGTCGGCGGGCCGCTGCACGGGAACCGCGACGCCCGTCGAGGTCTCGTTGTGCGCCCAGGCGATGACGTCGACCGACGGATCGGACATCGGCGCCGGTGCGCTGCCGGCGTCGGCCTTGATCACCACGGGATCGCCGATGAACGGGTTCTTGGCGACCGCCGAGGCGAACTTCGCGCTGAACTCGCCGTAGGTCAGGTGCAGCGAACGCTTGTCGACGAGGCCGAACGCGGCGGCGTCCCAGAACGCGGTCGAGCCGCCGTTGCCGAGGATCACCTCATACCCCTCGGGCAGGGAGAACAACTCGCGCAAGCCGTCGCGGACCCGGCCGACGAGGTTCTTCACCGGAGCCTGTCGGTGCGAGGTGCCGAAGAGGTGACCGGCCTCGGCCAGTGCCGTCAGTTGCTCGGGTCGGACCTTCGACGGGCCGCACCCGAAGCGGCCGTCGCGCGGCTTGAGGTTGTCAGGGATCGTCAGGTCCTGGGCCATGCCGCCAGCCTAGAACCGGGCCGCGGGATGGACCGAATCCGGCCGCCGGAGGGCCGTCCGACGGTGATCTGGCTCACATGTGACGCGGGTAACGTGGTTGCCGCACACCGCGGAATTGACCCTGGTTAATTCCTGGGACCGCGGGTACTGTCACTGGACAGCGAGCATATGAATGTAAACCTCACTCGAGGCATGGAGGCTCACAATGGCTGTCAAGGAAGCGCGCACCAAGATCGTCCGGCGCTGGCGCAGGAACATGGACGTCTTCGACGACGCGGAGTACGTCAACACGCTGCAGACCCTGTCCGAGGGATCGGTGCGGCGCAATTTCAATCCCTACACCGACATCGACTGGGACTCGCCCGAGTTCGCGGTGACCCCGAACGACGAGCGCTGGATCCTGCCGGCGACCGATCCGATCGGTAAGCACGAGTGGTATCGGTCGCAGTCGAAGGAACGGCAGATCCAGATCGGGATGTGGCGTCAGGCCAATGTCGCGAAGGTCGGTCTGCACTTCGAGTCGATCCTCATCCGTGGCCTGATGGAGTACGCGTTCTGGACGCCCAACGGATCACCGGAATACCGCTACTGCCTGCACGAGGCGGTCGAGGAGTGCAACCACACCCTGATGTTCCAGGAGATGGTGAACCGCATCGGCGCCGATGTGCCCGGCATGCCGAAGTTGCTCAAGTGGGTCCAGCCCGCCATCCCGTTGGTCGCCGGACCGCTACCGATCCCGTTCTGGTTCGGCATCCTCGCCGGCGAGGAGCCCATCGACCACACGCAGAAGAACGTGCTGCGCGAGGGCAAGGCGCTGCACCCGATCATGGAGCGCGTGATGGCGATCCACGTCGCCGAGGAGGCGCGGCACATCTCGTTCGCGCACGAGTACCTGCGCAAGCGCGTCCCGAATCTGCCGCGCCGCAAGCGTTTCTGGCTCTCGCTCTACGTTCCCGTCGTGATGCGGGTGCTGTGCTCGGCGATCATCGTTCCGCCGCGGGCGTTCTGGAAGGAATTCGACATCCCGCGCTCGGTGCGCAAGGAGATCTTCTTCAAGTCACCGGAATCCCGCCAGATGCTGCGCGACATGTTCGGCGACGTGCGGATGCTTGCCCACGACACCGGCCTGATGAACCCGGTGGCCAAGCTGGTGTGGCGGATGTGCCGGATCGGCGGCCGCCCCAGCCGGTACCGCAGCGAGCCCCAGCGCGAGCACCTGGCCTCGGTCGCGTAGGCGCATGCCCCATGTGATCACCCAGTCGTGTTGCAGCGACGGGTCCTGTGTCTTCGCGTGTCCGGTCAACTGCATTCATCCTTCGCCGGATGAGCCGGGCTTCGCCACGGCCGAGATGCTCTACATCGACCCGGTGGCCTGCGTCGACTGCGGCGCGTGCGTGTCGGCCTGCCCCGTCGGGGCGATCGCCCCGGACACCCGGTTGACCGACGAGCAGCTGCCGTTCCTCGAGATCAACGCCGGCTTCTACCCCGAGCGGGAGGGCAAGCTGCCGCCGACGTCGAAGCTGGCGCCGGTGCCGGACGCGCCCGTCGTGGCAGCCCGCGGCGGCGGACCGCTGCGGGTGGCGATCGTCGGCTCCGGGCCCGCGGCGATGTACGCCGCCGACGAACTGCTCACCCAGCGCGGCGTGCAGGTCAACGTCTTCGAGAAGTTGCCCACGCCCTACGGGCTCGCGCGGGCCGGTGTCGCGCCTGATCATCAGGCGACCAAGCGGGTGACGACGTTGTTCGACACGATCGCCGCCCGCCGGGACTTCCGGTTCTACCTCAACGTCGAGGTGGGATCGGACCTCACGCACGACGAGCTGCTCGAGCACCACCACGCGGTGCTGTACGCCGTCGGCGCGCCCACCGACAAGCGCCTCGACATCGACGGCATGGATCTGCCCGGCACCGCGACGGCCACCGAGATCGTGGCCTGGTACAACGGCCACCCCGAGTTCGCGGATCTGTCGGTCGATCTGAACGGCGAGCGGGTGGTCGTCGTCGGCAACGGCAACGTCGCCCTCGATGTCGCCCGCATCCTGACCACCGATCCGGATGCGTTGGCGCGCACCGACATCGCCGATCACGCTCTGGAGGCGCTGCGCGCCTCCCAGGTTCGGGAGGTGGTGATCGCCGCCCGGCGGGGGCCCGCCGCCTCGGCGTTCACCCTGCCCGAGCTGATCGGCCTGACCGCGCGCTGCGACGTCGTGCTCGACCCGGCTGACCACCAGCGCGTGCGTGAGGATCTCGCCGCCGCCACCGATGCGCTGACCCGCAACAAACTGGAGATCCTGGCCAAGCTCGGTGACGCCACCGCGCCGGTCACCCGGCCCCGGATCCGGCTGGCCTACCAGCTCACGCCGCGCCGGGTGCTGGGGCCGACGCGGGTGACGGGCATCGAGTTCGAGGTGACCGGCTCCGATCAGGTGCAGCAGATCCCCGCGGGGTTGGTGCTGACGTCGATCGGCTACCGCGGCATGCCGATCCGCGGACTCCCGTTCGACGAGACCGCCGCCGTGGTGCCCAACGACCGCGGCCGGGTCACCGACGCGGGCACCGCGGTGCCCGGCAGCTACGTCGCCGGCTGGATCAAGCGCGGGCCGACGGGCTTCATCGGCACCAACAAGTCCTGCGCGGCGCAGACGGTGCACACGCTCGTCGACGACTACAACGCAGGGTTGCTCACCGATCCGGTGCACAAACCCTCGGCGCTGCCCCGGTTCGTGCGCGGTAGGCGACCCGCGGTGGTCGACGAGAAGGGCTGGAAGGCGATCGACCGCGCCGAGGTGGCGCGCGGTCACGGCACCCGCCCGCGCGCCAAGTTCACCTCGGTGGACGAGATGGTGCGCGCCGCGGCCGAGGCGCCGGCCGAGCCCGCGCACCGCCGGCTGCTGTCCGGCCTGTTGCGCTGAGACGACCTAGTCGGACCAGTCGGTCAGCACGTTCACGAACGGCGTGGGCTGCACCGACAACGCGCCCACGTAGGGATGTTCGAGCGCGAAGATCAGGTACATGACGAACGCCAGCAACGACGCCGTCAACCCCACCGCCAGCCCGTGCACCAGCAGGTCCCGGGTGCCGAACAGGTAGGTGAACACCATCAGTACGGCGCCGCCGCCGATGAGCAGCACCCACAACTCCCCGGGCACCGAGGCGTCGCCGGTCGACACCCGCAGCTTGCGGTTGGCGCTCAGATCGTTGAGTCGCACGATCGCGTGGTCGAAGAACGCGATCTCGTTGCGGGTCTCGGGCTGGACCTTCAGGTAGGCCTGCCAGACGTTGTTGAGCGCGTCGGACTGCTCGGTGATCGTCTCGCCGTGCCGCATCCGCGGGAACTCATGGTCGATGACGTCGCGGGAGTAGGCGACGAGGTTCTGCTGCACCTCGGTGCGGTATGCGGCGGGCAGCGCGTCGGAGTCCCGCAGCAGGTCGGCGACCGCCGAGGCCTCCATACTGCTGGCGTCCTCCGCGTTGCCGAACTGCTCCCACACCACCACGACGACGAACGCGACGAGCACCGCGTACAGCACCCCGGCGACCTGAAACACCGCCGACGACACCGGATTCGCCGATTCCAGCCGGGTGTGGGACACCACCTTGCGGAACAGCACGAGCCCGCCGACGGAGATCCCGACGACGACAGCAATCCAGATCAGCCCCAGGACGACCGGGGGGAACTGCAGCAGCCAGAGCACAGCCCAGTATCACCGCGCGTGTCGGCCCCGCCCGGCAAACACACCGGCGGGCGGGCTAACTGCCGCTGCTCATCTGCGCGGCGATGTCGTTGACGTCGACGTCGCGCACCGATTCGGCGAGCGCCCAGTGGTGCCCGAACGGATCGCGCACCACGCCGTAGCGGTCTCCCCAGAACTGGTCCTCGAGCGGGTTGACCACGACGGCGCCCGCGTCGAGAGCGCGCTGGAAGCGGCCGTCGACGTCGGCCCCGTGCAGGTGCAGCGTGACCGGCGTGCCGCCGAGCGCATTCGGGGTGGACGATTTCCCGTCGTTGTATTCGGGGAAGTCGTCGTTGACGAACACCATCGAGCCGTTGATCCGCATGCACGCGTGCATCAGCTTGCCGTCAGGACCGGGCAGGCGCACCATCTCCTCGGCGTCGAACGCCCGGGTGTAGAAGTCCAGTGCGGCGGCCGCGTCGTCGACGACGAGGTGCGGAACCAGCATCGGGGTGTTGTCGATGGCCATGGGGTCTCCTTCGCTGCGTGACGGCCGGGTGGCTGTCGATGCTGACCGGGCCGCCACCGGAAACTCATCGGCGCGTCAGACCACCGAGAACCCCGCGGGCAGGCCGGTCCGTCCGGTGAGCGCCATCAGCAGCGCCGGCCCACTACCCAGGTGCACCCCGATGCGCGCGGCCAGCGCCGCGGCCTCCGCCAGCACCTCACGGGGCGGTGTGCGGTCCGTCCCGATCGCCGACGCGATGTCCAGACCGTGCACCGCGATCTCGAAGGTCCGCGTCGGCAGATAGGTGCTCAGGCGCAGACCCAGCCCGGCGATCACCTCGATGAGCGGATCCCCGGCGGTGTCGATGTCCGTCAGCACGCGCTCGACGAGCCCGTCGATCGTCGCGACGGGATCAGGACCGAGGTCCCGACCCGCCTGGCGGCCGCGTTCGACGATCGCGGCCGCGCCCATTCCGGCGGCATAGTCGTTGATGCGGACGTAGTAGTCGGCGGGCTCGGTGACGTCCTCGTGCTGCGCGGGGGCCTGCAGATAGGTGCTCACCGTGATCAGCGACCGAGACGTGTGCCCGACCAGATCGCGGACCGACCACTCGCCGAGCCCCGGACCGTTCCACCGGTCACCGGGCACGTCGCGCGCCAGCGATGCGAAATACCTTGCCGCCGAGGCGAAGACGGCCCGCGGGTCGGTCATTGCCGGTTCAGCTGGTCCCAGCCCTCGACCGCCTCGGGACTGCGCGGAGCGGGCCCGACGTAGATCGCCGACGGCCGAACCAGCTTGCCCAGCCGCTTCTGCTCGAGGATGTGCGCGCACCAGCCGGCCGTGCGGCCACAGGTGAACATCGCGGGCATCATCGTCGGCGGCACCTGGGCGAAGTCGAGGATGACGGCGGCCCAGAACTCGACGTTGGTCTCGATCGCCCGGTCGGGTCGGCGCTCCCGCAGTTCGGCCAGGGCGGCCTGCTCGAGCGCCGCGGCGACCTCGAAGCGCGGAGCTTCGAGCCGCTCGGCCGTCGCGCGCAGCACCCGGGCCCGCGGATCCTCGGCCCGGTAGACCCGGTGCCCGAAGCCCATCAGCTTCTCGTTGCGGTCGAGGATGCCGCGGACCACCGCGCGCGCGTCCCCGGTCCGCTCGGCCTCCTCGATCATCGGGATCACCCGCGCCGGCGCACCGCCGTGCAGCGGGCCGCTCATCGCACCGATCGCGCCCGACAGCGCGGCGGCGACGTCGGCGCCCGTCGACGCGATCACCCGCGCGGTGAACGTCGAGGCGTTCATGCCGTGCTCGGCGGCGCTGACCCAGTACGCGTCGATGGCCTCGATGTGCCGCGGATCGGGGTCGCCCTGCCAGCGGGTCATGAAACGCGCTGTGACCGTGTCACATTCGTCGACCTTGCGCTGCGGAACGGCGGGCTGATAGATGCCGCGGGCGGACTGGGCGACGTAGGACAGCGCCATCACCGACGCCCGGGCCAGCTGGTCGCGCGCGGTCTGGTCGTCGATGTCCAGCAGCGGCGAGTAGCCCCAGATCGGGGCGAGCATCGCCAGCCCGGCCTGGACGTCGACGCGGACGTCGCCGCTGTGGATCGGCAGCGGGAACGGCTCGGCGGGCGGCAGGCCGTGCCCGAAGCGGCCGTCGACCAGCAGCGCCCACACGTCCCCGAAGGTGACCCGGTCGGCGACCAGATCTTCGATGTCCACGCCGCGATAGCGCAGCGCGCCGCCGTCCTTGTCCGGCTCGGCGATCTCGGTCTCGAACGCCACCACGCCCGCCAGTCCGGGAGCGAAATCCTTCGGCACCGCAGTCATGCGGTGATTGTCGCATCACGCCTCGTCGGCGCAGCTGACAGTCGGGCTTCCGTCGGCGCAGCCGACAGACGGGGTTCCGCGTAGCGTGATCGCGTGGGCACATCTGACGACCTCGCCCGGATGCGGGTGGAATACGGCTCGGTGGAGAAAGACGGCAGCTCCGATCTGGACGCGGACTGGCTCGACGTCGGATGGGTGGCGCTGCTGAACAGCTGGTTGGCCGACGCCGGTCAGGCCGGGGTGGCCGAGCCCAACGCGATGGTGGTCGGCACCGTCGACGCCGCGGGAAGACCTGTCACCCGCACCGTGTTGTGCAAGAGCGTGACCGAATCGGGCATCACGTTCTACACCAACTACGAATCCGCCAAGGGCGAGCACCTGGCCGCGCAGCCGTACGCGTCGGCGACGTTCCCGTGGTACGCCCTGGGCCGGCAGGTCCACCTGCGCGGCCCGGTGACCAAGGTTCCCGCCGCGGAGACCGCCGACTACTGGGCCAAGCGGCCGCGCGGCTCGCAGCTGGGGGCGTGGGCGTCGGCGCAGAGCCGGCCCATCGCCTCGCGGGAGGCGCTGCGCGCCCAACTCGCCGAGGTCACCGAACGGTTCGCCGGCAGTGAGACCGTCCCGGTACCGCCGCACTGGGGCGGCTACCTGATCGCACCCGACGAGGTCGAGTTCTGGCAGGGCCGGGAGAACCGGCTGCACAACAGGATTCGGGTTCGGGACGGGTTCGTCGAACGCCTTCAGCCGTAGTGGGCCGGCTCTTCGCCGACACCACACCTCTGCAGGCCCCCGACTTCCGCCGGCTGTGGCTGGCCGGGATCGTCACCGTCATCGGCGCGAACCTGACGATCTTCGCGGTGCCCGTGCAGCTGTACGCGCTCACCCAGAATTCGCTCTACGTCGGGTTGGCCGGACTCTTCGCGCTGGTGCCGCTGGTGGTGTTCGGGCTGTGGGGCGGCGCGTGGGCCGATGCGATGGATCGGCGTCTGCTGCTGGTCATCACCTCCTGCGGGCTGGCGCTGTCGTCGGTACTGCTGTGGCTGCAGTCGGCGCTCGGCTTGAACAACGTGTGGGTGGTGCTCAGCCTGCTCTCGCTCCAGCAGGCCTTCTACGCGGTGAACTCGCCGACCCGCTCCGCGGCCATTCCGCGCATGCTGCCCGGGGGACAGCTCCCCGCCGCGAACACCCTGAACATGACGGTGATGCAGTTCGGCGCGATCGCCGGCCCGCTGTTGGCCGGCGTCATGCTGCACTGGGTGGACCTGTCCGCGCTGTATCTGATCGACGCGATCACCTGCCTCGCGGCCATCTGGGCCACGGTCCGGATGACCCCGATGCCACCCACGGTCACCGGTGACGACGCCCCCGGCTACGGGCTGACCGCGGTGCTCGACGGGTTCCGCTACCTGGCGGGCAACCGGGTGGTGCTGATGTCCTTCGTCGTCGATCTGATCGCGATGATCTTCGGCATGCCGCGCGCGCTGTTCCCTCAGATGGCGCACGAGAGCTTCGGCGGTCCCGTCGAGGGCGGTACGACGATGGCGTTGCTCGCCGCCGCGATGTCGGCGGGAGCGGTGGCCGGCGGCATCTTCAGCGGATGGCTGCCCCGCGTGCAGCGGCAGGGGCTGGCGGTGGTGGTCGCCATCGTGGCGTGGGGTCTCGCGATGGTCGGCTTCGGGGTCGCCAGCGGCGCGGCGCACGGAGCGGCGGGCACCATGCTGTGGATCGCGTTGGCGTGCTTGGCCTTCGGTGGCGCGGCGGACATGGTGTCGGCGGCGTTCCGGTCGACGATCCTGCAGGAGGCCGCGTCCGACGAGCTGCGCGGCCGGCTGCAGGGCGTGTTCACGGTGGTCGTCGCCGGCGGCCCCCGGTTGGCCGATGCGGCGCACGGCGCGGTGGCGGCCGCGGTCGGCACGACGGTCGCCGCGGCGGGCGGGGGCGTGCTCGTGGTCGTGGGTGTGGTGCTCGCCGTCCTCGCGGTGCCCGCGTTCGTCCGCTACCGGGTTGCTCGGGTGCCCTGATCCGCCCTCACCGCACAGCCCGACGGACTAGCATCCACCAGCGTGGATGACGTCGGGGCGGAGCCCATCCTCGGGCTGCGGGAGCGCAAGAAACGCCGCACCCGCGCCACCCTGATGGACGCCGCGGTCGACCTGTGCGCCCGCCAGGGCTACGACAGCACGACCGTCGAACAGATCGCCGCGATCGCCGACGTGTCGCCGCGCACCTTCAGCCGGTACTTCACCACCAAGGACGCCATCGTGCTCGCCCTGGTCGACGAGATTCTCGAGACCGTGGCCCGGGAACTGGCGCGGCAACCGCGGGACATGTGCCACCTCGACGCTGTGCGCCGGGCCTATCTCGCGATGGCCGAGAACAGCAAGCGCGCGGCGCCGGGGGGCCTGTCCTCGGATCGGTTGCTGCTGATCATGCGGATCTTGATCTCGTCGGGCACGCTGCAGCACGCCGCGGTCGAGTACCGTGCACACCGCGTGGACGCCGTGCTGGCCGAGCGGATGGGCACCACCGTCGATGATCGGCGGGTCAAATTGGTGTCCGCCGTGTCCAGCGCGCTGCTGATGACCGCGATGCTCGAGCTCGCCGGCAACTCCGCGACGGCGGCCGAATTCGACGTCGACGACGCGGTGGCGGCCTTCGACGCGATCTACGCCGACTTCATGGTTGAGACGGCGGGGCTCGGGCAACCCGTCTGATGCCGCTGTCAGCGACCCCCGCGGGCGTGCGCACGGGAATGGGACTACCTTCTGTAGTCAGACTCCACGATTCCCGATAGACCCGAGACCGAAGGGATCCCAGTGGCCGATAACGCCGAAGCCGGGAAAGAGCACGCCACCCTGTCCTACCCCGGTGGCGAGTTGGAACTCGACATCGTCAAAGCTTCTGAGGGCGCGGACGGCATCGCGCTGGGTTCGTTGCTGGCAAAGTCCGGCTACACGACGTTCGACGGCGGTTTCGTCAACACGGCGTCCACCAAGAGCGCCATCACCTATATCGACGGCGACGCCGGCATTCTGCGGTACCGCGGCTACCCGATCGAACAGCTCGCGGAGAACTCGAACTTCATCGAGGTCAGCTACCTGCTGATCTACGGCGAGCTGCCGACCGAGGAGCAGCTCGAGAAGTTCACCACCCAGATCCAGCGGCACACGTTGCTGCACGAGGACCTGAAGCGGTTCTTCGACGGCTTCCCGCGCAACGCGCACCCGATGCCGGTGCTGTCCAGCGCGGTGAACGCGCTGAGCGCCTACTACCAGGACTCCCTGGACCCGTTCGACCCGCAACAGGTGGAGCTGTCGACCATCCGCCTGCTGGCAAAGCTGCCGACCATCGCGGCGTATGCCTACAAGAAGTCCGAGGGGCAGCCGTTCCTCTACCCGGACAACTCGCTGACGCTGGTCGAGAACTTCCTGCGGATGACGTTCGGTTTCCCGGCCGAGCCCTACGAGGTCGATCCCGAGATCGTGCGGGCGCTGGACATGCTGTTCATCCTGCACGCCGACCACGAGCAGAACTGCTCGACGTCGACGGTGCGGCTGGTGGGCAGCTCGCAGGCCAACCTGTTCACCTCGATCTCCGGCGGCATCAACGCGCTGTGGGGCCCGCTGCACGGCGGCGCCAACCAGGCCGTGCTCGAGATGCTGTCGAAGATCCGGGACGGCGACGACGACGTGGCGACCTTCGTCAAGAAGGTGAAGAACCGCGAGGACAACGTCAAGCTGATGGGCTTCGGGCACCGCGTCTACAAGAACTACGATCCGCGTGCCCGCATCGTCAAGGAGCAGGCCGACAAGATCCTCGGCAAGATCGGCGTGAAGGACGAGCTGCTCGACATCGCCAAGGAGCTCGAGGAGATCGCGCTGACCGACGACTTCTTCGTCGAGCGCAAGCTCTACCCGAACGTCGACTACTACACCGGCGTGATCTACCGGGCCATGGGCTTCCCGACGCGGATGTTCACTGTGCTGTTCGCGCTGGGCCGGCTGCCGGGGTGGATCGCCCACTGGCGCGAGATGCACGGTGAGCCGAACAAGATCGGCCGTCCGCGGCAGATCTACACCGGCTACACCGAGCGCGACTACGCCGACATCGGCTCCCGCTGATCCCGCCGACGCCGGGGTGCGTCGAGCGTCACAGCGCTGTCACTTGTGATCGTGATAGTTGTAGTTTCACAATAGTTGTGTGAATGAAACCGTCGGCACGCTGACGCCGAGACGCAAGACGATCGTGCTGGTGTCCTGCTGTCTGAGCCTGCTCATCGTGTCGATGGACGCCACGATCGTCAATGTCGCGATCCCCGCCATCCGCACCGACCTGTCGGCCTCGCCGGCGCAGATGCAGTGGGTCGTCGACATCTACACGCTGGTGCTGGCGTCGCTGCTGATGCTGGCCGGCGCGACGGGCGACCGCTTCGGCCGCCGCCGGGTGTTCCAGACCGGACTCGCGCTGTTCGCGGTGGGATCGCTGGCGTGCAGCCTCGCCCCGACGATCGACACGCTCATCGGCGCCCGCCTGCTGCAGGGCATCGGCGGGTCGATGCTCAATCCCGTTGCGCTGTCGATCATCTCGCAGATCTTCGTCGGCCGCGAAGAGCGCGGGCGAGCTCTCGGCGTGTGGGGTGCGGTGGTCGGCATCTCGATGGCGCTCGGCCCGATCGTCGGCGGACTGCTCATCCAGACCGTGGGCTGGCGCTCGGTGTTCTGGATCAACCTGCCCATCTGCGCGGCCGCGCTGCTGCTGACCGCGATCTTCGTCCCCGAGACCAAGTCCGCGACGATGCGCAACGTCGACCCGATCGGTCAGCTGCTCGCCGTGGTCACCCTCTTCGGCGTCGTCTACGCGCTGATCGAGGGCCCGGTCCTCGGCTGGACGCACGCCCGCGTCCTCGGCGTCGCGGCCGTCGCAGTCGTCGCGCTCGCGGCGTTCCTGCGCTACGAGTCCCGCCGCCACGACCCCTTCCTCGATCTGCGCTTCTTCCGCAGCATCCCGTTCACCTCCGCGACCGTATCGGCCGTCAGCGCGTTCGCCGCCTGGGGAGCCTTCCTTTTCATGATGTCGCTGTACCTGCAGGGCGAGCGGGGCTATTCGGCCATGCACACCGGCCTGATCTACCTGCCGATCGCGGTGGGCGCGCTGGTGTTCTCACCGCTCTCGGGCCGGCTGGTGGGCCGCTTCGGGGCCCGCCCGTCGCTGGTGATCGCCGGCGTGCTGATCGCTGCGGCGTCGACGATGCTGACGTTCCTGACGGCCTCGACGCCGGTGTGGTCGCTGCTGGTGGTCTTCGCGGTGTTCGGCATCGGGTTCTCGATGGTCAACGCCCCCATCACGAACGCCGCGGTGGGCGGCATGCCGCTCGACCGGGCCGGGGCCGCGTCGGCCGTGACGTCGACGAGCCGTCAGGTGGGCGTCAGTATCGGTGTGGCGCTGTGCGGTTCGGTCGCCGGGTCCGCGATGACGATGGCGGGCGCGGATTTCGCCGCGGCCGCCCGGCCGCTCTGGTTCGTGTGCATCGCCCTCGGGCTGATCATCCTCGCGCTGGGACTGTTCTCCACATCGGCGCGGGCGATGCGCTCCGCCGAGCGGCTCGCACCGCTGATCGCCGGAACGCCGAACCGGGTGGACGCCCATGTCCGGTGACGACGGCCTCGCGGACACGGTATGGCGCGACCTGTCGTCGCTGGTGATGGATCACCGCGACGGGTGGAAGCGCGCGGTGGTCGAGCAGTCCGGGTTGCCGTTCAGCCGGATCCGAATCCTCAAGCGGCTCAGCCGCGCTCCGATGACCGTCAAGGAACTCGCCGCCGCCGCCACCATCGACGCCCCCGCAGCGACCGTTGCGGTCAACGACCTCGAGGACCGCGGGCTGGTGGTGCGCGAGGTGAACCCGCAGAACCGTCGCTGCAAGGTGGTGTCGCTGACCGACGCGGGCCGCGAGGTGGTGAGCAGAATCGACGCTGTCCGCGACCCGGCTCCCGACGTGCTCACCACGCTGGACGACGCCGACCTGCTGACGCTGCGCGCCCTGCTCGACAAGCTGGCCAACGGCTAAGCCTCCAGCACCGCCATCGCGGCATTGTGCCCACCGATCCCCGACACGGCGCCACCGCGACGAGAGCCCGACCCGCACAGCAGGATTCGGTCATGGGCGGTGGCGACGCCCCACCGCTGCGCCGGCGTTGCGAGGGGTTCGTCGTCCTCGGCGAACGGCCACGACAGCGACCCGTGGAAGATGTTGCCGTTCGTCATGCCCAGCGCGTCCTCGAGATCCGCCGTCGTCTTCGTCTCGATGCACAGCCGGCCCGCCGCGTCCTCCATGAGCACGTCCTGAACGGGTTCGGCCAGAACCGAATTCAGTGACGTCAGCACCGCGGAGGTGAGTGCGTCACGCGTCCGGTCGGGCGCGCCCGACGCGGTCAGCCCATGCGGCGTGTGCAGTCCGAACACGGTGAGCGTCTGCGCACCCGCCTCACGCAACTCGTCGGACAGGATCGTCGGGTCGGCCAGTGAGTGGCAGTAGATCTCGCAGGGAAGAGGTTCGGGCACAGCACCTCCGGCGGCCTGCCGGTAGGCGGAGTCGAGTTGGGCGTAGCTCTCGTTGATGTGGAACGTCCCGCCGAAGGCCTGCTCCGGGGCCACGCTCGCGTCCCGCAGTCGCGGCAGTCGACGCAGCATCAGGTTCACCTTCACCTGGGCCCCGGGCGCCACGTCGGGGGCGGGTTCGCCCAGCAGCCGCGCCAGCACGGCCGGCGTGACATTGGCCAGGACCCGGTCGGCGACCACTCGATGCTCGGCGCCGCCGTGCCGGTAGTGCACCTCACCGTCGGGAGTGATCGACTCCACCTCGGCACCGGTGACGATATCCGCCCCGAAGCCGGCCGCGGCCGCCGCCAGCGCGCCGGTCACCGCACCCATCCCGCCGACCGGCACGTCCCAGTCGCCGCTCCCGCCGCCGACGAGGTGGTAGAGGAAGCACACGTTCTGCCGCAGCGACGCGTCGTCGAGGGCCGCGAACGTGCCGATCAACGCATCGGTGGCCATCACCCCGCGAACGAGGTCGCTTTGCACCGCTGACGTGATCGCCTCGCCGATCGGACGGTCGACGATCGCCCGCCACGCCGTTTGCGCGTCGGCTCCGCCTGCGGCGACGACGGCGTGGCGCATCTCGGAGCGGGTACGCAGCGGCTCGGTCAGGGTCGGCCAGACGTGCGTCGTGACGGCACGGCAGCGCCGGTAGAACTCGTCGAACCCCGCCTCGTCGGTCGCGGCGCCGACCGCACCGAACGTCGACTCCGGTCCCACCAGCAGTCCGGTCCGGCCGCCGGTGCCCGGGTCGGGGGTGTAGGACGAGTACCGTCGGCGCACCAGCCGGATCCGGGCGCCGAGATCGTCGACGATGCGCTGCGGCAGCAGGCTCACCAGGTACGAGTACCGCGACAGCCGGGCGTCGACCCCCTCGAAGGCGTGCGTCGACACGGCCGCACCGCCGACATGATCGAGTCGTTCCAGCACCCGCACCCGACGGCCCGCTCTGGCCAGGTAGCCCGCGGCCACCAGACCGTTGTGTCCGCCGCCGACGATGACGGCGTCGACCCGGGTGTCGGTGCGAGCGCTCAGTTCAGGTAGCCCTCGACCTCGTCGGCGGGCCGCACCTGGGCGGCGCCGGGGTCGCCGCCGGTCTCGCGCAGCGCGCGGCGCTGGCGCAGCAGATCCCAGCACTGGTCGAGTTGGACCTCGACGGCGCGCAGCCGCTGATGCTCTTCGGACTCGTCGATCTCGTGATGTTGCAGCTTGTCGCGGAGTTCCTTCTCCTCCGCGACGAGCTGGTTCACCTGGGCGAGGATGTCTTCGTCGTTGGCCACGCCTACAGTCTGCCCCCCGGCGGGATCTAATGATCGGGTGACTGTGCGTAGTGCCCTGGTGACCGGGGCGTCCGGAGGCATCGGCGTGGCGATCGCGGCGGCTCTGCGGGAGGAAGGCTTCGCGGTGACGATGGTGGGCCGAGACCCCGCCAAGCTCGAAGCCGCGGCGGCATCGGTCGTCGCGGCGAAGGGCCCCGCCGTGCGCACGCTCGCCGGGTCGGTGGCCGAGGAGGCGTTCCTCGACGAGGTCGTCGCGCTCCACACCGCCGAACACGCGTCGTTGGACCTGCTGGTCAACAATGCCGGTATCGCCGGCAACCGGCTGGTCGGCGACATCACCGCCGACTTCCTCGACGCTCAGCTGGCGGTCAACATCCGCGCCGTCGTGCTGCTGACCGCCAAGTGTCAGCCGCTGCTCAAAGAGGCTGTCCGACAACGTGGTCGGGCCCAGATCGTCAACACGGCCTCGAACGCCGGTAAGCGCGGCGAGGCCACGCTGTCGTCGTACTCGGCGACCAAGGCCGCCGTGGTGGGGTTCACCGAGGCGCTGCACGACGAACTCTCGACGTCGGGCATCAAGGCCACCGCGATCTGTCCCGGCCTGGTGGACACCCCGATGGCCGATACCTATCGGGACGCGATCGCGGCCTCGACGATGATCACCCCGCGCGATGTGGCGGAGGTGGTGCGGATGACGACGCGGCTGTCGGCGGCCTGCATCGTGCCCGAGGTGGTGCTGCTGCGCCCGACCGAGTGGTTGCAGCCCGAGGAGGTCCGGTCGGCGGTCTAGGGTGGCCGTCATGGCTACCAAACCCGAGATCGACTTCCCCGAAGGCCCGCCGCCCACCGAGCTGGTGATCGAAGACCTCGTCGTGGGCGACGGTCCGGAGGCGGTGCCGGGCGCCAACGTGGAGGTGCACTACCTCGGCGTGGAGTTCGACACCGGGGAGGAGTTCGACAGCTCCTGGAACCGCGGTGAGTCCATCGAGTTCCCGCTGCGCGGACTCATCCAGGGCTGGCAGGACGGCATCCCCGGGATGAAGGTCGGTGGCCGTCGCAAGCTCACCATCCCACCGGAGCAGGCCTACGGTCCCGCCGGCGGTGGGCACCGGCTGTCGGGCAAGACGCTGATCTTCGTCATCGACCTTCTGGGCACCCGCTGACCCGTCGCCGAAACTGTATTCCGCGCGGCCAGAACGCCGGAAACAGCGCGTGGAATACAGTTTCGGCGGAGATTAGTGCGGGCCGGGCAGGCGCAGCAGCAGCCGCGCCCCGCCGAGTGGGCTCGCCTCCAATGACGCGGTGCCGCCGTGCAATTCGGCCTGCTGCGCCACCAGGGCCAGCCCCAACCCCGATCCCGAGTGTGACGCCGTGGAGCCGCGGGAGAACCGCTCGAACACGACCCGGCGCTCCTCCTCGGGCACCCCGACGCCGTCGTCGTCGATCGCGATCTCGACCCCGGCGCGCGAGCTGACCGCCGAGAGCTGCACACGGGTGGCGCCGCCGTGTTTGACCGCATTGGCGATCGCGTTGTCGACCGCCAGGCGCAGGCCGGCGGGCAGCCCGACGATGATCACCGTCGGCGCCGGCACCAGGGACACCTCGAGGTCGGGGTAGACGCGCATCGCGTCGTGGGCGGCCCGGTCGAGCAGCTCGGTGATGTCGACGGGCACGTGGTCGTCCTCGGTGGACAGTTCCCCTTGGGCGAGCCGCTCCAGCGCGCCGAGTGTCGCCTCGATGCGGGTCTGGGTGCGGATCACGTCGCCGACGACCTCCTTGCGCTGCTCCTCGCCGAGATCCAACGTCGCGAGCACCTCGAGGTTGGTGCGCATCGCGGTCAGCGGGGTGCGCAGCTCGTGCGCCGACACCGACGCGAAGTCGCGTGCCGACGCCAGCGCCGCCTTGGTCCGGCCCTGCTCCTCCCAGACGCGCCCGACGAGGCCCTTGATCGCGTCGGCGATCTCGACGGCCTCGGTGGCGCCGCGGATGTCGATGTCGGGGGCCTCGTCGCCGGCGTCGATCTGCCGGGTCTGCTGGGCCAGCCGTTTGAACGGGCGCACCGCGAACGCCGCGAGCAGCCAGCCGCCGAACGTGGCCGCACCCACGGCCAGCGTGCAGATGATCAGCACCCGCCGGTGCAGGTTGTTGGTGTCGGTGATCGTCGCGTCGTAGGTGGCGCCGACGGCGACGGACATCGGCTCCGGGGTGGACAGCAGCACCGTGCGTACCCGGTAGCGCACCCCGTCGACGTAGGTGTCGGCGTAGCCGGGCTCCAGCTCGGGCAGCACGACCTTGCTGTTGGACGTCACCTGGCCGTCGCCGCGGCGCACGGTGATCACGGCGTCCTGGTCGTTGGGCGAGGGCGGGATCTCGTCGAGGCCGCGCGGCAGGAACGGGATCGCGAAGCCGGCCGCCTCGTCGAGACGGCGGTCGAGGCGTTCCTTGCGGTCCTGGGTGATGCCGACCCATACGACGGTGCCGACGATGCCGACGACGATCGCCGCGGCGATGGCGGTGGCGAACGCGACCCGCGTGCGCAGCGACGGTGTGCGCCGGAAGATGCGGGACAGGGCGATCACGCTACTGCTGCCGGTTCTTCGCGCAAGCGCTCATCACTACCGCCGGTTCTTCGCGCAAGCGCTCATCACTACCGCCGGTTCTTCGCGCAAGCGCTCATCACTGCTGACGCAGGACGAATCCGACGCCGCGGACCGTGTGCAGCAGGCGCGGCGCGCCGTTGGCCTCCAGCTTGCGCCGCAGGTAGCCGATGAAGACGTCGACGACGTTGGTGTCGGCGGCGAAGTCGTAGCCCCAGACCAGCTCGAGCAGCTGCGCGCGGGACAGCACCGCGGTCTTGTGTTCGGCGAGCACCGCCAGCAGATCGAACTCGCGCTTGGTCAGGTCGACGTCGACCCCGTCGACGCGGGCGCGCCGGCCCGGGATGTCGACCTCGAGCGGGCCGACGGTGATGGTCTCCGACGAGAACGTCGCCGTGGATCCGCGCCGCCGCAGCAGCGCCTTCACCCGGGCCACCAGCTCGGCGAGCACGAACGGCTTGACCAGGTAATCGTCCGCGCCGGCCTCCAGCCCCGCGACGCGGTCGTCGACCGACGACCGCGCCGACAGCACACAGACCGGAACGTCGTTGTCCATCGCGCGCAGAGCGGTCACCACGGACACGCCGTCGAGCACCGGCATGTTGATGTCGAGCACGATCGCATCGGGGCGCGTCTCGGTGGCGCTGCGCAGGGCCTCGGCGCCGTCCACGGCGGTGAACACGTCGAAACCGGACAACCGCAGGCCGCGCTCGAGGGAGGCGAGCACGTCGGGATCGTCGTCGACCACGAGCACCCGGGGCGAGCCCACTGCACTGTCCATGCCCGCAATCTTGCCTGATGCGGGCCTCGAGCTGGGGGACCCTGGCCCGTTACCCGTCCAGCCCGTCGCGGGGCCGGGAGCTGCCGCCCAGGCGCCGCACCTCGGCCCGCAGCTCCTGGATCTCGGTCACCAGGACGTCGATGTGCTCGGTGGTCACGACGCGCGCCGCGGTGTCCTCGTCGGCCACGCGCTGCACGATCCACGAGGCGAGCGTCGCGGTGATCGAGCCCAGCAGGCTGATGCCGCCGATCATCAGCAGCACGGCGATCACCCGCCCGGTGGGACTCACCGGCGTCAGGTCGCCGTAGCCGACCGTGGTGATCGTCGTCATCGCCCACCACAGCGCCTCGCCGAAGTGGGTGATCTGGGCGCCGGGGTAGCCGCGCTCGTTCTGCAGGACGGCGAGCGACGCGACGTAGACCAGCAGCACCGCGCCGCCGACCGTGTACATCACCACGCGACCGCGGATGGCGTGCCCGACGGCGCGGTTGAGCACCGTGATCAACGTGACCAGGCGCAGCAGCCGCAGGTGCCGCAGCACGGGCAGGGCGACGATCGCCAGATCGAACAGGTGACGGGAGAACCACCGCCACCGCTGGTCGGCGAGACAGAGACGGACGGCGTAGTCGACGACGAACATCAACCATGACGCGATGCTGACGATTCGGACCGCGACGGCGGCCGCACCGGCGGGCGTCGCGAGTACCTCGACGCTGTAGGCGGCGAGGAACAGCACCGCCGCGAGCGCCAGCGGCCACTCGGCGCGCCGCTCCCAGGCCTGCAGTTTCGTCTCCACCACCGGGACGGGCGTGGTCATCACGGTCACCTCGGACACGGGTCTGAACCCTATCCCGGCCGGCTGGGAAGTCTTTGACCTCACCCATTGTTGAGGTTCTACGGTGATGAGATGAGCTTGGAAACGGTTGCCCGGCAGTCGCTGTACCGGCAGACGCATGCCCGAGGCGGTGATCTGCGGTCGTTGGCGGACCGTCGGCTGTTGGCGCGGATCTGGCGATTCGCCGGTCGGCACCACCGCATGCTGTGGGTGTTCCTCCTGGTCAGCGTCCTGAGTGCCGTGCTGACGGTGGCCACGCCACTGCTGGCCGGCCGCGTGGTCGACGAGATCACCGGTGGCGGCACTGTGGGCGTGGTCGCGCTGTTGGCGACGGTGATCGCCGCGGTGGCGCTCGCCGAGGCGGCGATGTCTTTGCTGACGCGGTGGCTGTCGTCGACGATCGGCGAGGGCCTGATCCTGGATCTGCGCACGGCGGTGTTCGACCACGTGCAGCGGATGCCGGTGGCGTTCTTCACCAGGACCCGCACCGGCGCGCTGGTGAGCCGCCTGGGCAACGACGTGATGGGCGCCCAGCGGGCGTTCTCCGACACGCTTTCCGGGGTGGTCTCCAACATCGTCACGCTGACGCTGACGCTCGCGGTGATGATCAGCATCTCCTGGCAGGTGACCCTGGTGTCGCTGGTGTTGATGCCGCTGTTCCTCCTGCCGGCCCGGCGCATCGGCTCGGCGATGGCCACGCTGTCCCGCGAGGCCGCCGCCCACAACGCCACGATGAACACGCAGATGACCGAGCGGTTCTCGGCGCCCGGCGCCACGCTGGTCAAATTGTTCGGGGACACCGACGTCGAATCCCGCGAGTTCGCCGTGCGGGCGGGCCGGGTGCGCGACATCGGGGTGCGCACCGCGATGCTGCAGGCGACGTTCATGAACTCGCTGACGTTGATGTCGGCGCTGGCGCTCGCGCTGGTCTACGGCCTCGGCGGCGCCCTGGCCCTGGGCGGTCAGATGCAGGCCGGCGCGATCGTGTCGCTGGCGCTGCTGCTGACCCGGCTGTACGCGCCGCTGACCGCGCTCGCCAATGCCCGCGTCGAGATCGCCACGGCGCTCGTCAGTTTCGAGCGTGTCTTCGAGGTGCTCGACCTGGTTCCGCTGATCCGCGAACGGCCCGGCGCCGTCGCGATCCCCGACGGCCCGGTCACCGTGGAGTTCGACGACGTCCACTTCTCCTACCCGGCCGCCGACAAGGTCTCGCTGGCCTCGCTGGAGGAGGTCGCCGAACTCGACGACCGCGGCGCCGACGAAGTGCTGCACGGCATCTCGTTCACTGCGCACCCCGGTCAGATGGTGGCGCTGGTGGGGTCGTCAGGCGCAGGGAAGTCGACGACGGCGTCGTTGTTGGCGCGGCTCTACGATGTCGATTCCGGCGCGATCCGGCTGGGCGGCGTCGACGTGCGCGACGCGACGTTCGCGTCGCTGAAGGACACCGTCGGCATGGTCACCCAGGACGGGCACCTGTTCCACGAATCGATCCGGGCCAACCTCGCGCTCGCCGCCCCGGAGGCGACCGACGCCGAGATCTGGGAGGCGCTGCGTCGCGCCCGGCTCGACGAGGTCGTCGCCGACATGCCCGACGGGCTCGACACCGTGGTCGGCGAGCGTGGATACCGGCTGTCCGGGGGCCAGCGTCAGCGACTGACCATCGCGCGCCTGCTGCTGGCCGCGCCCCGCGTCGTCGTGCTCGACGAGGCCACCGCGTCGCTGGACTCGGAGTCGGAGGCCAAGGTGCAGCAGGCGCTGGCCGAAGCGCTCGCCGGCCGCACGTCGCTGGTGATCGCGCACCGGCTCTCGACCATCCGGGCCGCCGATCTGATCCTGGTCGTCGAGGACGGCCGCATCGTGGAGCGCGGCACGCACACCGAACTGCTGGGCCGCGGCGGCCGCTACGCCGAGCTGTACCGCACCCAGTTCGGCCCCGAGCGGCGCGTCTGCGGTCATACCGGTCCGCACGCACATCTGCCCTGCACCGCACGTTCGGTAGACGAGTTAACCACTTGCCCGCAGTGGGAAGATGTTCTGAGTGGCTGAATTCGGAGACAACGCGTTGCGCGCAGCGCCCGCGATCGCGCCGCCACCCCGACGGGTGAGGCCGAGCTCGGACCTGTGGCGGATGCTGCCCTACCTGCTGCCGTACCGCGGCCGGTGGATCCTGATGTTCACCGTCGCCTTCGCAAGCCTCGCGGCCACTGTGGCGATCCCGCTGATGACCAAGGCCGTCATCGACGGGCCGGTGCGCCATCAGGACCAGCAGGGGCTGTGGACGCTGGGCGCGGCGGCGACGGGGGTCGGCATCGCCGAGGCCGTGCTGTGGTTCATCCGGCGATGGCTGGTGGCCCGCGCGACCATGGGTGTCGAGGCCGACATCCGCAAAGACCTCTACGCGCGGCTGCAGATCCTGCCGATGTCGTTTCACGGCCGCTGGCAGTCGGGCCAGTTGCTGTCGCGAATCATGAACGATCTCAGCACGATTCGGCGCTTCATGTCGTTCGGTTTGACGTTCCTGATCCTCAACGTCCTTCAGATCACCGTCGTCACCGCGATCCTGCTGGCGATGTACTGGCCGCTGGGCGTGGTGGTGCTGGTGTCGATCATCCCGATCACGCTCACCGTGCTGCACTTCCAGCAGGAGTACACCCGGCTGTCGCGACAGGCGCAGGACCAGGCCGGCCACGTCGCCACCCACGTCGAGGAGGCTGCGCTCGGGCTGCGGGTGGTCAAGTCGTTCGGCCGCGAGGACTACGTCTACGACCGGTTCGACGAGCAGCTCACCGATCTTTACGAGACCCAGGTGAACCGGGTGACGGTGTCGGCGAAATTCTGGACGCTGCTGGAGATCATCCCGAACCTGACGCTGATCCTGGTGTTGGGCTTCGGCGCGTACGCCGCCGGGCACGGCTCCGTGACGATGGGGACGCTGGTCGCATTCATCACGATGATGCTGTCGCTGGTCTGGCCGATCGCGTCGCTGGGCTTCCTGCTGTCGATGACCCAGGAGTCGTTCACGGCGGCCAACCGCATCGCCGAGATCTTCGACGCGCCACGCGACATCACCGACGGTCCGCGCGAGCAGAGTCCGCGCGGCGGCCGCCTCGAACTCGTCGACGTCGGCTTCCGGTTCCCGGACTCCGAGGACTGGGCGCTGCGTCACGTCACCGTGACCGTCGAGCCGGGGGAGACGCTCGCGCTGGTCGGCGCGACCGGATCCGGCAAGTCGGTGCTGGTGGGTCTGCTGTCCCGGTTGTACGACGTGACCGAGGGCGAGATCCGCATCGACGCGCAGGACATCCGCGAACTCAGCCTCGACGCGCTGCGGCAGGCGGTCGCGACGGCCTTCGAGGATCCGACGCTGTTCTCGATGTCGGTGGCCGAGAACCTGCGCCTCGGTAAGCCGGACGCATCCGACGACGAGCTGCGCCAGGCCGTCGAGGTGGCCGCCGCGCAGTTCGTCTACGACCTGCCCTACGGCCTGGACACCCGCATCGGCGAGCAGGGCATGAGCCTGTCCGGCGGTCAACGGCAACGTCTTTCGCTGGCGCGCGCGATCCTGGCCGGCCCGCGCATCCTGGTGCTCGACGACACCTTGTCGGCGCTCGACGTGCACACCGAGGCCGTCGTCGAGGAGGCGCTGCGCCGCGTCCTGCACGCGGTCACCGGCGTCGTGGTCGCCCACCGCGCGTCGACCGTGCTGCTCGCCGACCGGGTCGCGCTGCTGCAGAACGGCACCATCACCCACGTCGGCACCCACGCCGAGCTGCTGGCCGACGTGCCCGAGTACCGCTACCTGCTGGCCGCCGACGACGAACTCGACGACGGCTGTGAGCGCGAGACCGACTGGTCGGATGAGCCGTTGGCGCTGCCCGACGACGACGATCGCCGCCCGACGCTGGAGCGCGAGATCCTGGAGCGACGGCCGTGAGCGTGGCACCCGACTGGCGTGGCCGGTTCGACGAACACGACGACCTGCCCATCGACGAATCGGTGCCGCGCCGCCGCGAGGCGCGGGCCCTGCTGGGCTCGCTGCTGCGCCCGTACCGCTGGACGGTGCTGGCGCTGGCGATCGTCGTGGTGGTGGAAAACGTTGCGCGGCTGTCCGTTCCGCTGTTGGTGCAGAAGGGCATCGACAACGGGATCCCCCCGTTGCTCGACGGTGGCTCGGCGCGCACCCTGATGGTGATCGTCGGGGTGCTGTGCGGCGTGGTGGTCGTGCAGGCCAGCGCCCGGATGTTCTTCCTGCGCCGGTCGGGCCGCATCGGCCAGCGGGTGCTTCGCGAACTGCGCAGGCGGGTGTTCCGGCATTTCGGCCGGCTCGACATCGCCTTCCACGACCGCTACACCTCGGGCCGCGTGGTGAGCCGGTCCACCAACGACGTCGAAGCGATCCAGGACATGCTGGAGACGGGTTTCGACTCTCTGATCACCGCGGTCCTCACGCTGTTCGGCACCTCGGTGCTGCTGATCACGCTCGACGCGAAACTCGGGCTGATGTGTCTGGCCGCCTTCCCCGTCCTGGTGGCGCTGGTGGCGTGGTTCCACCGCGAGTCGTCACGGATCTACCGCGAGGTGCGCGAGATCTCCGCGCTGGTGATCGTCCAGTTCGTCGAGACCATGACGGGCATCAAGGCGGTGCAGGCCTACCGCCGCGAGCCGCGCAACCAGCAGATCTTCGAAGACATCGCCGACCGCTACCGGGTGATCAACGAGAAGACCTTCAAACTGCTGGCGATCTTCATGCCGGGGGTGAAGTTCGTCGGCAACATCACCACCGGCATGGTGCTGCTCTACGGCGGATACCGGGTGCTGCACGGGCAGATGACCATCGGCACGCTCGCCGCGTTCCTGTTGTACCTGCGGATGTTCTTCGAACCGATGCAGGAGATCTCGCAGTTCTTCAACACCTTCCAGTCGGCATCGTCGGCGCTGGAGAAGCTCGCCGGGGTGCTCGCCGAGAAACCGGGGATCGCCGATCCGGCCGAGCCGGTCGAACTCGACTCGGTGCGTGGGGAGATCGCCTTCCGCGACGTCCGCTTCGAATACGTCCCCAACAGGCCGGTGCTGCCGGATCTAGACCTGGTGGTGCCTGCGGGTCAGACCGTCGCGCTGGTGGGAACGACGGGCGCGGGTAAGACCACGATCGCCAAACTGGTCACCCGGTTCTACGACCCGGTCGCGGGCAGCGTCTCCCTCGACGGGGTGGACCTGCGCGACCTCAGGCAGGCCGATCTGCGGCGTCACGTCGTGATGGTCACGCAGGAGAACTTCATGTTCGGCGGCACGGTCGCCGACAACATCCGCTTCGGGCGGCCCGGCGCCACCGACGAGGAGGTACGGGCGGCCGCCCAGGCCGTCGGCGCGGACGGGTTCATCGACGCGCTGCCGGAGGGCTATGACACCGATGTCGCCAAGCGCGGCGACCGGCTGTCGGCGGGGCAGCGGCAGCTGGTCGCGTTCGCCCGGGCGTTCCTCGCCGACCCCGCGGTGCTGATCCTCGACGAGGCCACGTCGTCGCTCGACATCCCGAGCGAGCGGATGGTGCAGCGGGCGCTCGAGACGGTGCTCGCCGAGCGGACCGCGATCGTGATCGCGCACCGGCTCTCGACGGTGCAGATCGCCGACCGGGTGCTGGTGCTCGAGCACGGCCGCATCGTCGAGGACGGCTCGCCAGAGGAGTTGACGGCGCGCGCCGACGGTCATTACGCCGCGCTGCACCGGTCGTGGGTTCAGTCCCTGGCCTGACATCAGGCCGGCCCGGCCATAGGGTTGTCCCGGGATGACTCTCAATCAGCTCAGGGCTTTCCTGGAGGCGGAGCGGCTCGGCTCGTTCACCGCGGCGGCCGACGAGTTGGCCATTGCTCAGGCCTCGGTGTCGGAGCTGGTGCGCCGGCTCGAGGACGAGCTCGACATCCAGCTCTTCGTGCGGGGGAGTCGCCGGCTCACGCTCACCGCGGCCGGGCGGGAGCTGCTGCCCTATGCCCAGCAGGTGGTGCAGGCCGTCGACGGCGGTGTGCACGCCGTGCGCGCCCTGGGTTCACTGGGCGGCGGCACGGCCACCTTCGGCATGCCGCGCAACGCGGACTACTACCTGCTGTCCAGCCTGGTCCAGACCTTCCACAAGCGGTATCCCGCGGTACGGGTGCGCCTGGTCGGCCAGAATTCGGCGGAGACCGCGGCCGCGATCCAGGCCGGCGAGATCGAGGCGGGCATCCTCATCCTGCCGATCGACGACGAGGAGCTCACGGTGCGCCCGCTGCTGCGCGACGAGGTGTTCTACGTCAGCGCCGACGCCTCCCACGCCGCCGCGCCGGTGACCATCGAGCAGTTCGCCGCCGCCGATCTCGTCCTCTACGACGCGCACTACGGATGGAAGGATCCCACCCGTCGCCAACTGGCGGAGCGGGCGCAGCTGGCCGGGCTGCGCCTGGAGCCGTTGATCGAGATCGAACACGTCGAGTCGGCGCTGCGACTCGTGGCGGCCGGGATCGGGGACACGATCGCCAGCGGCGCCGTGATCGACAGCGACGCCTTCCCACCGGGTCTGCACACCGTCCCGTTCGCCGAGCCGTTGTTCGACATCATCGCGCTGGCCCGGCACCGGGTCCGTCCGCTGTCCAATGCCACCCGCGAATTCGCGCGCCTCGCCGAGGACACGATCCGCGATCTGCCGGTCGTCGAGTCGGACGACCACTCGTCGGTGCCGCTGATCGCCTCACGACCGAGCCATAGGAAAAACCTGTAGTAAGTCCAGGAAGTGTCCCTCTAGTCCTGTGGGCGAAATCGGCCTAGCGTCATCGGTCATGCAGATCACCACCGAAGAGGCCCGCGCTCTGGGTCCGTTCACCTGGCTCAAGAAACCCGCGGTCGACGGCCCACCGGCGCAGCGCGATCCGAAGGTCGTCGAGCGCGTCTCGCAGATGCTCGCCGACATCGAGCGCACCGGACTGGACGCGGTCTGCCGGTACTCCCGCGATCTCGACGGTTACACCGGCGCCCTCGAAGTGAGCGACGACGAGCTGCGCAAGTCGGGCGACGCCCTGCCGGCCGACGTCCGTGAGGCGCTGGAACTCGGCTACGAGCGCACGAACCGGTTCGCAGCGGCGCAACGGCAGCACCTCAGCGACTTCGAGATCGAGCTGGCACCCGGTGTCACCGGTGGCGTGCAATACATCCCCGTCGCGCGGGTGGGGGCGTACCTGCCCGCCGGCCGCTTCCCCCTGTTGGCGAGCGCCTTCATGACGGTGGGCGTGGCCAAGGCCGCCGGCGTGCCGACGGTGCTGGCGTGCACGCCGCCGTCCGGTGAACACGGAGTGCACCCCGCCGTCCTCTACGGCGCGTATCTGTCCCGCGTGGACCGCATGTTCGCCGTCGGCGGCGTTCAGGCCCTCGGCGCGTTGGCGTTCGGGCTGCTGGGCGACGCGCCGGTCGACATGCTCGTGGGCGCGGGCAACGCGTTCGTGACCGAGGCCAAGCGGCAGCTGTTCGGCCGGGTGGGTATCGATCTGCTGGCCGGCCCCTCGGAGGTGGCGGTACTCGCCGACGAGACCGCCGATCCGGAGTGGGTCGCGGCCGATCTCCTGGGCCAGGCCGAGCACGGGCCGAACTCGCCGGCGGCGTTGATCACCACATCGGAGACTTTGGGGCGCAACGTGATCGACGCCATCGAGCGGCAGCTGCAGACGTTGACCACCCGGGAGATCGCCGGCGCCGCATGGCGTGACTACGGCTCGGTCATCCTGGCCGTCGACCGCGCGCAGGCGGCAGCGATCAGCGACGTCCTCGGTCCCGAACATCTCGAGGTGCAGACCTCCGACGACGACTTCTTCCACAAGGAACTGCGCAACTACGGATCGCTGTTCGTCGGCCCCTGGAGCACGGTCGCATACTCCGACAAGGGCATTGCCGGCACCAACCACGTGCTGCCGACCGGGAAGACATCGCGGTACAACGCCGGGCTGTCGGTGTCGCGGTTCCTCAAGCCGCTGACCTACCAGCGCGCCGGCCGGGAGGCCACCGCGCAGCTGGCACCGGCCGTGGAACGCATCTCCGCGTTCGAGGGCCTCGCCGCCCACGAAGCCACCGCCACCATCCGCATCGAGGAAATCGGCCGCCACTCCGGTGTTTTCGACGGTACCCCCGCGGTCGAGCGCGGGCGGTGAGCTGACCGATGGCTGGGCGGATACGGGTGAGCGCGGTACCCGTCGACGTGACGGTCGGTGACGTCGAGCGCAACCTGGGCGCGATCCGCGATGCCCTCGGGCAGAGCGCGCGTAGCGGCCCGCACCTGATTGTGCTGCCCGAGTTGGCCACCAGCGGATACGTTTTCGCGGATCAGGGCGAGGCGTGGTCGTGCGCGCTGCGCGCCGACGACGAGCGGTTGACGTCGCTGGGGGCCGCACTGCCCATCGAGACGGTGGTGGTACTCGGCTTCTGTGAACGCGACGGGGACACGCTGTTCAACTCTGCGCTCGTCCTCGGCGCTGAAGGGGTCCTCGGCTGCTACCGCAAGTCGCATCTGTGGGGGACCGAGCACCGGATCTTCGACACGGGGCCGCACGCGGGCATGGTCGTCGACACCCCGATCGGCCGCCTCGGCGTGGCGATCTGTTACGACAACGAATTCCCGGAACTGCCACGACGACTCGCGCTGAGCGGCGCGCAGATCCTGGCCCTGCCCGTCAACTGGCCGCTGGTCGATCGGCCGTCCGGCGAGCATGCGCCCGAGATCGTCCAGGCCATGGCGGCCGCGCGGTCGTCACGGCTGCCCACCGTCATCGCCGATCGGCACGGCAGCGAACGCGGGGTGGAGTGGACCGGCGGGACGTGCGTCATCTCGCCCGACGGGTGGTTGTGCGCCACGCCGGCCACCGCGAACACCGCGGCGTCCACCGAGCTCGACCTGACCCTCGACAAATCGATCGGGGAATTCAACGACCTGTTCGCCGATCGCCGGCCCGAACTGTACGGGGACATCGCGGTACCCCGGATCCCTGTCCGCCCGACCTCCCGATCCGAAGCGAGGACCCATGTCCAGTGACTCGTCTGCCATCGAATCCAAATCCATCGACTGGGTGCCGCTACAGGACCGCCGCGGAAAACCCTCGACCCTGTTCCCGCTCTGGTTCATGTCCAACGCGAACCTCACCACGCTGGCCACCGGCATGGTGGGCGCAGCACTCGGGGCGTCGTTCCTCACCTCGCTGGTGGCGATCATCCTGGGTGCGGCCGTCGGCACCGTCTTCACGGCGTTCCATTCCGCGCAGGGGCCGCAGTTGGGTCTGCCGCAGATGATCCAGTCGCGCGCCCAATTCGGCTATCGCGGAGTGGTGGTGATCTGCGCGGTCGTCATCTTCAGCATCGTCGGCTTCAACGTGTTCAACCAGATCCTCGCGGCCGACGTGCTGACGCTGACGACCGGTGCGGACGTCCGAGATCTGTGGTTCGTGTGCATCACCGCACTTGCGTTGGCGCTGGCGATCTACGGCTACCACTGGATCCACCGCGTGCAGACCTGGCTGACGTGGTTGTTCCTCGCGACGTTCGGGGTCTTCACCGTCGTAGCGCTGACCGTCTCCGACCTGCCTGCCGGGCAGTTCGGCTTCGGCGGGTTCAGTTGGGCGGCGTTCCTGGTTCAGTTCGCCGCGGCCGCCGCGTACGCCCTCGGCTGGGCGCCCTACGTGTCGGACTACTCCCGCTATCTGCCCCCGCAGACCAGCCCGCGAAAGGCCCTGTTCCACACCTACACCGGGGTGTTCGTCGGCGCCGCCTGGCTCATGGTGCTCGGCGCGTTCGTCGCCGCGCTGTTCGCCGACCTCTCCCCGCTGGAAGCCGTCCGCCAGACCGCCGACGACATCCTGCCCGGCTCCGGTCTGTGGCTTCTCGCCGCCGCGCTTCCCGGGCTGATCACCGTCATCACGGTGAACATCTACGCCGCGTCGATCGAGCTGATCACCGTGGTCGACTCGTTCCGCGCGGTGCAGCCCACCCGCCGGCTGCGCGTCATCTCCTGCACCGTGATCGCGCTGTGCGGCCTGCTCGGCGCGGTGCTGTCCAGTGGCGAGTTCCTCGCGAACTTCGGCAGCTTCCTGGTCGTGCTGCTCTACCTGCTGGTGCCGTGGACGTCGGTCAACCTGGTCGACTACTACTTCGTCCGCCGCGGCCGGTATGCGGTGCGGGAGATCTTCGTGCCGCGCGGCAGCGTGTACGGGACCTGGGGCTGGCGCGGACTGGCGGCCTACACCATCGGCATCCTCGCGATGATTCCGTTCGTCGTCACCGTCTGGTACACCGGACCGATCGCCGCGGCGATGAACGACGTCGACATGGCGCTGTTCGTCGGTCTGGCCGCCTCGGCGGTGGCCTACATCGTGATGGCGCGCTCCCTGGATCTGGCTGCCGAGCACGCCAAAGCCGAGGCGGACGCCCGGGAGCACGGCGTCGAGGCGGTGACGTTCGCGGGCCGGGTCGCGCCGATCGAAACCTAGGGGATGAGCCCGGCCCGCCGCGCCTTGGAGACCGACTCGTGCCGGGTGTGCGCGCCCAGTTTCGCCGCGGCGCTGCGCAGGTAGCTCTTCACGGTCTCGGGTTTCAGCGAGAGCCGTTGGGCGGCCTCGCTATTGGTGCACCCCAAGGCGACTTGCGCCAACACGTCGAGCTCACGCGGCGACAGCGGCGCGGCGCCGGGCGGTGTGGCGGCGAGCGCTCCGGCCAGCCGGTCGGCCAGCTCGCGCAGCCGATTCTGCAGAGGCAGCGGGGAGGAGGCGGCCAGGCCGCGCAATTCGGCGTGCACCTCGCGGATACGTTCGGTGCCGGCGCCCGCCGCGCCGGCGAGTTGGGTTTCGCGCAGCCGCAGCCGGCGGTCCACCTCGTCGCGGATGCGCAGCTCCTCGGCCAGCGAACGCGCCGAGGAGACCAGCAGGTCGGCGGCTCTGCTGCCGAATGGCGAACCGGATCGGTGCGCGGCATAGAGCATCGCCCTGGTCTGCCCGTCGACCAACACCGGCACCGCGAGCACCGATCTGATGCCCTCCGAGAGCACTGGTGCGTCGTAGTCGTGCGTGATCGTCGCGGCGTTGCGGTAGTCGGCCACCGACATCGGACGGCCTGCCACCATGCTGGCCCCGCCCAGCCCGGACTTCGATTGCACGGCAAGACCCCGCAGATTCCCGGTCCTGGTGCCGACGAACTCGCTGAGCACCAGCGTCTCGCGGTGCACCTCCCCGGCGAACAGCACCGGCGCTGCACCTTCGGCCGCCATCCGGCGCAGCGTGGCGCGCAGTGCGTCGGTGTCGCGAGGGCGCAGCAGCGCCGACGGATCGGGCATCGGGTCGTACCCTCTTTCGGGGGTGGCGGACGGGCAGGTGTGACCTGGATCCTATTGGTCATGACGACGAACACGGAGCGCTACCGCGCGGCGCGGGACCACCTGGTCGAGGTGATCGGCGACTACGACAAGGCCGTCGAGACGTTCGAGTGGCCGCGGCTGACCGGAGGGTTCAACTGGGCGACCGACTGGTTCGACGTGGTCGCCGCGAACCGGCCCGACGACGTCGCGCTGTGGATCGTCGAGCAGGACGGCCGTGAGGTGAAGGTGACCTTCGGACAGATGGCGGCCCGATCGGATCAGGTCGCGACCTGGTTGCGCGGCCTCGGCGTCGGGAAGGGTGACCGGGTCATCCTGATGCTCGGCAACCAGGTCGAGCTGTGGGAGTCGATGCTCGCCGTGGCCAAGCTCGGTGCGGTGATCATGCCGACGACTGCGGCCCTGGGTCCCGACGACGTCGCCGACCGGCTGCGGCGCGGACGCGCCGGGTTCGTCATCGCCAACGCGTCGGACGCGGCGAAGTTCACCGGTGTCGACGAGACCTTCGCCGGGGTCGCCGTCGGCGGCACGGCGCCGGGCTGGCACGCCTACGCCGACGCGGGAGACGTCGCGCCGGCAGGGCCGTTCGATCCGGGCAACGCACCCACGGACCCGCTGTTGATCTACTTCACCTCCGGTACCACCAGCAAGCCCAAGCTCGTGGAGCACTCGCAGGTCAGCTATCCGGTGGGCCACCTGTCGACGATGGCGTGGCTGGGAGTGCGACCGGGTGACGTACACCTGGCGATCAGTTCGCCGGGCTGGGCCAAGCACGCGTGGAGTTGCTTCTTCGCGCCGTGGATCGCCGAGGCGACGATCTTCGTCTACAACTACGCCCGCTTCGACGCGGCCGCCCTGCTCGAGCAACTGCACCGCGGTGAGGTCAGCACCTTCTGTGCGCCACCGACGGTGTGGCGCATGCTGATTCAGGCCGACCTCGGCGAACGGCCACCGCATCTGAGGGAGGTCCTGGGCGCCGGTGAGCCGCTGAATCCGGACGTCATCGCGCAGGTCGAGCGCGCCTGGGGGCTGACGATCCGCGACGGGTTCGGGCAGACCGAGACGACGCTGGCTGTCGGCAACACCCCGGGTCAGCCCGTCAAGTCCGGGTCGATGGGCCGGCCGATGCCCGGCGTTCCGGTCGTACTCGTCGACCCGCTCACCGGCGAACGGGCCGAGGAGGGCGAGATCTGCCTGGACCTGAACGCGAGTCCGCTGAACCTGATGACCGGCTACCTCGACGACGAGAAGCGCAACGCCATGGTGATGCGGGACGGCCTGTATCACACCGGGGACGTCGCCACCCGCGACGACGACGGCTACATCACCTACGTCGGGCGCACCGATGACGTGTTCAAGTCCTCCGACTACAAGGTGTCGCCGTTCGAGCTGGAGAGCGTGCTGATCGAACACCCGGCCGTCGTCGAGGCCGCGGTGGTGCCCGCCCCCGACGACACCCGGTTGGCCGTCCCGAAGGCCTACATCGCCCTCGCCGACGGCTGGACCCCCGACGCCGAAACAGCAAAGCAGATCCTGCAGTACAGCCGCGACCATTTGGCGCCGTACCTGAAAGTCCGCCGTGTCGAATTCGCCGACCTGCCCAAGACGATCTCGGGCAAGATCCGCCGGGTCGACCTGCGCCGCCGCGAGCAGGACGCGCACAGCGCCGGCACGCCGATCGACACGGAGTTCCGCTACGAGGACCTGGTGAGGTGAGCAACGTGACCGAGTTGTCGTACGACGCCGGACCCACCGACGCGCCGATCCTGGAGGAGACGATCGGCGCGAACTTCGAACGCATCGCCGCCACCTTCGCCGACACCGACGCCCTCGTCGACGTCCCCACCGGACGGTCCTGGACCTACGCCGAACTCGACGCCGAGATCAACGTCGTGGCAAGGGGTTTGATGGCCCGCGGCATCAAACCGGGGGACCGGGTCGGGATCTGGGCGCCCAACAGTGCCGAGTGGGTGATCGTGCAGTTCGCCACCGCGAAGATCGGCGCCATCCTGGTCAACGTCAACCCGGCGTATCGCACCCACGAGCTGGCCTATGTGCTCGAGCAGTCCGGGCTGCGCACGCTGTTCGCCGCGACGTCGTTCCGGTCCTCGGATTACGTCGCGATGGTCGCCGAGGTCCGCCCGCAGATGCCGACCGTCGAGGATGTGATCTTCTTCGGCACCGAGGACTGGGTCCGCCTGCGCGAGGACGCCGACTCGGTGGGCGCCGACCAGCTGGCGCACAGGCTCGCCGGGTTGTCCCACCACGATCCGATCAACATCCAGTACACCTCGGGGACAACGGGTTTCCCGAAGGGTGCGACGTTGTCGCACCGCAATATCCTCAACAACGGCTACTTCGTCACCGAGCTGATCCGGCTCGGCGCCGGTGACCGACTGTGCATCCCGGTGCCCTTCTACCACTGCTTCGGCATGGTGATGGGAAACCTCGGCTGCACCACGCACGGCGCCACCATCGTGATCCCCGCCGCCGGTTTCGATCCGGCGGCCACCCTGCGCGCGATCGCCTCCGAGCGCTGCACCGGCGTGTACGGGGTGCCGACCATGTTCATCGCGATGCAGCACCATGCCGACTTCGCCACGACGGATCTGTCGTCGCTGCGCACGGGCATCATGGCAGGCGCCGTCTGCCCCGTCGAGGTGATGAAGCGCTGCGTCGAGGACATGAACATGTCCGAGGTCGCCATCGCCTACGGGATGACCGAGACGTCACCGGTGTCGTGTCAGACCCTCATCGACGACGACCTCGACCGGCGCACGTCGTCCATCGGTCGGGCCCACCCGCACGTCGAGATCAAGATCGTCGACCCCGACACCGGGGAGACGGTGCCGCGCGGGGAACCGGGCGAATTCTGCACCCGCGGTTATTCACTCATGCTCGGCTACTGGCGCGACGACGAGAAGACCAGAGAGGCCATCGATCCCGACGGTTGGATGCACACCGGTGACCTGGCGATCATGCGGGAGGACGGCTACTGCAACGTCGTCGGCCGCATCAAGGACATGGTGATCCGCGGCGGGGAGAACATCTACCCGCGGGAGATCGAGGAGTTCCTGCACACCCATCCCGACGTCGAGGACGCCCAGGTGATCGGGGTGCCGGACGCGACGTACGGCGAGGAGATCTGCGCCTGGATCCGGATGAAGCCGGGCAGGCCGGCACTCGACGCGGCCGCGCTGCGCGAGTTCGCGTCGAACAGGCTGGCGCACTACAAGATTCCCCGCTACGTGCACGTCGTCGACGAGTTCCCGATGACCGTGACCGGCAAGGTGCGCAAGGTCGACATGCGCGAAGACAGCGTGCGCCTGCTCGGACTGTGACTCAGCGGAACTCGTCGAAGAACGCGACGACGTCATCGACGAACAACTCGGGCTGCTCGAAGGCCGCGAAGTGCCCGCCGCGCGGCATGTCCGTCCACCGGGTGATGTTGTAGTGCGGTTCGCACCAGGTGCGCCGGGGCGGCACGATCTCCTTGGGGAACGCCGCGATGCCCGTGGGCAGCGTCACCGGCGCACCGTCGCGGAAGCTGCCGAAGCTCTCCCAGTACAAGCGCGCCGACGAGGCCGCCGAGTTGGTGAGCCAGTAGAGCATCACGTTGCCGAGCATTTCGTCGCGGGTGAGGACGTTCTCGGGGTGGCCGTTGCTGTCGGTCCAGGCCCAGAACTTCTCGACGATCCACGCCATCTGTCCCACGGGGGAGTCCGCCAACCCGTAGCCGAGGGTCTGCGGCCGCGTGGACTGCTGACCGGAATAGCCTGTGCCCCAGCGGCGATGCTCATCGCGGCGTTGCAGCGCGGCTGCCTCCTCGGGGGTGGGGTCCGCGAGGTTCCGGGGCGGACCCGCCGTCGGCATGTTCAGGTGGATGGCCACGCAGCCGCCTCGATGGCGGCCGATCTGCGTCGTCACCGCCCCACCCCAGTCGCCGCCCTGCGCGCCGTAGCGCTCGTAGCCCAGGCGGGTCATCAGCTCGTTCCACGCCGAGGCGATCCGCTCGACCCCCCAGCCGGTCGCGGACGGCTTCCCCGAGAAGCCGTACCCGGGCAGTGACGGGCAGACGACGTCGTACCCGGCGTCGGTGAGCGGTCCGATCACCTTGTGGAATTCGAGCACCGAGCCGGGCCAACCGTGGGTGATCAGCAGTGGGAACGCGTCGGTGCGGCCGCTGCGGACGTGCAGGAAGTGGATGGGCAGCCCGTCGAGCTCGGTGACGAACTGGTCGAATCCGTTGAGCTCGGCTTCGGTTGCGCGCCAGTCGTATTCGTCGCGCCAATAGTCGGCCAGCTCACGAGTGTAGGCCAGCGGGATGCCCTGGCTCCAGTCGTCGACGCATTCGGGCTCCGGCCACCGGGTGCGGCGCAGCCGGTCGGCGAGATCGTCGAGGTCGGTATCGGGCACGGCGATGCGGAACGGCGTGATCTCGGCCATGGCTCATCCTGGCACTTCGCTAATCTGCCAACTGTGTCGACCCCGACGCTCGTCCTGCTCGCCGCCACCACGCTGGCGGCCTGTATCTCGCTCGGCGGCGCCCTCTACGAGGCGCTCGTCGTCGACCCGTACTGGCCCCGCCGGCCGGGCATCATCCAGTCGCGCAACGGCGGCATCGCCCGGGTGCGCTTCTGGCTGCCCGCACCGGTGATCTTCGAGATCCTGCTCGTCGTCACGCTGATCATGACCTGGGGCGACCCCGGCGTTGGGGTGGCACTGCTGGTCGCGTTGGTCAGCCACGCCGCGATGCGGCTGTGGGCGCTGTTCGACCTGATCCCGCAGGCGGCCGAGTTCGAGAGGAAGGACCCGGCCGACGTCGACGAGGCGGCCGCGGTGCGGTGGACGCGGCGCAACCTGCTGCGGGTGCCCCTGTTGCTGGTGACCTCGTGTGCGATGCTCGCCGCGCTGGCGCTGGCCTGAGAGCTCAATCGTCCTCGGGGAAGAGCCGCGGCAACGCGTTGGCACTGCCGGAGAACTCCGGTTGCCGCTTCTCGCGGAACGCCGCGACGCCTTCCTTGCCGTCGCCGATGGAGGTGTAGAACATCGCCAGCGAGTCGCTGAGATGGGCCTGCAGCGGCGAGTCGGCGGCACCGTTGCGGTAGATGAGCCGCTTGGCCAGGGCCAGCGCCACTGGCGAACGCCCCGCGACGTAGCTGCGTGCCAGCTCGAGCGCCTCGGACACCAGGGTGTCCGGACTGTGCACCGAGCGCAGCAGCCCGCCGCGCAGCGCGTCCTCGGCCGAGATGATGTCGGCCGAGTAGACCCAGTCCAAGGCCTGCTGGATGCCGACGAGCCGGGGCAGGAACCACGACGAGCACGCCTCGGGCACGATCCCGAGCCGGCCGAACACGAAACCGATGCGGGCGGCCTCGGACGCCACCCGGATGTCCATGGCCAGCGTCATGGTGGCGCCGATGCCCACCGCGGCGCCGTTGATCGCCGCGATGACGGGCTTGGGTAAGGCGTGGATCGCGAGGGTGACCCGGCCACCGGTGTCGCGGATCCCGCTGTGCAGGGGCTCGCTCGCGTAGTCGGCGCGCATCTGCTCCGGCGTCGGGGCCAGGCTCTCGTCCAAACCGAACACGTTGCCCGGCGCGGACAGGTCCATCCCCGCGCAGAACGCCCGTCCGGCGCCGGTGACCACGACGGCGCGGATCGCGTCGTCGCGGGCGTCGACGGTGAAGAACTGCTCCAGTTCGCGGGCCATCGTCACGCTGAAGGCGTTGAGCTGCTCCGGCCGGGACAGGGTCAGCAGCGCCACGCCGTCGGCGTCCACGGTGCAGTGCAGGGTTTCGTAATCCACGTCGGCGAGGCTACCCACCGCACCGGCGCCGACCTGAGCGTCACGCCTCCAGTTCGCCGAGCACCTTGCTCTCGATCGCGGCGCGGGCGGCGGGCGGCAACACGATCAACCCGGCCAGCTCTTTCTGGGCCCGGCCGTAGGCGTTCTGTCGTTCCTGCGGGGTGGCGGCCTCGTCGCCCGCCAGCCGCAGCAGGTGCTGGGCGCGGGCCAGCCGGCCCTGGTCCTCAGCGGAGAAGTCGCTGCGGCGCCGGCGGATCGCCTCGGACTCGGCGGCGTCGAACGCGGCGACGTACTCGCCGACCGCGTCGCGGTATTCGACCTGGGCGGCCCGGTCGCCGAGGATGTCGTCGAGCTGCGCGGGCCGCAGCAGGTCGGCGCGGCTCTTGGCCTTGTGGAACGCCAGCGTCAGCGGTTCGCGCATGTCGGTCATCACCGGGAAATCCAGCAGCTTGGCGACGTCGATCTCATAGGAGAGCCAGCGCTGGTCGGTGGCGTCGTGCCGCTGCAGCACCTTGGCCATGTCCCGCCGGGTGCCGTCCGCGCGGGTCTGACCGGCCGCCTTCTCCCGCGCCAGCGCGACCTTGGTCTCCTGTTTGATCCGGTAGCGCTCCAGCCGCCGCTGAGCGCGCCGTTCGTTGGCCGCCGAGACACCCCGCACTGCGCCGCCGATCACTCCGCTGAGCGGAAAGATCAGCCACCAGAAGTTCCCGGCGAAATGCAGGAGCGACTCCACATGCCCAGAATGCCACCGCCGGGTGTGGTGGGATTGCCGAGTGCCGGACGCCCCAGCTCCCGAGCCCGCGATCGTCGCCCGCGGACTGACCATGCGCGGCCCGTGGGGGCCGGTGTACGGCCCCGTCGACCTGGAGGTGGAGGCCGGCGGGGTGACCGTGCTGGTGTGCCCCGCGGGGTCGGGGCGCACCGCGCTGTCGATGACGCTGGCCGGCCGGATGCGCCCGAAGTCGGGCACGCTGTCGGTGTTCGGCCGGACCCGGGTGCAGGACATCTTCGCCGCCGCGGCTCTCGCCGGGATCGACGAACTCGACACCGTCTACGAGTCCGTCACGGTCTGCGACCTGATCACCGAGCAACTGCGCTGGGATGCCCGGTGGTACAGGCTGATTCGACGCGCCGACGAGGCCGACCTGGCGCGGGTGTGCGGGCCGGTGTTCGGTGAGCTGCCGCTGCCGCCGCTCTCGGAGTACGTCGAGGAGCTCACCGAACTCGACGGCCTGCTGCTGCGCATCGCGCTGGCCAATACCGCCCGCCCGCCGCTGCTGGTGGTCGGCAACCTCGAGCAGGTGACCAGCGATCACAACCGGGACCTGCTCGTCGGGCGGCTCGTCGACCTCGGCCGCGAGCAGACGGTGCTCACCGCCAGCGTCAACGGCGTCACCGGCCATCCGGTGCGTCAGATCCCGGTCGCCAACGTGTCCCGCGCCGAGCTCGCGGGCCAGCAGAAGGGTGGTGCCTAGTGGTGCTTGCCGGTATGTCGCTGGGCACCGACCTCAAGCGGTATTCGCGCGGTCTGATGCCCCGCATCGCTCTCGTCACGATCATCCTGATGCCGCTGCTGTACGGCGCGATGTATCTGTGGGCGTTCTGGAATCCGTTCGCCGAGGTCAACAAGGTGCCGGTGGCCCTGGTGAACGAGGACCGCGGCGCGCAGGCGCAGGGGCAGCCCGTGCGCGCCGGCGACGAGGTCGCCCGCGCGCTGATCGACTCCGGTCAACTCGACCTGACCGAGGTGTCGGCCGCCGAGGCCGCCGACGGGGTGGCCGGCGGCCGCTACTACTTCTCGATCACATTGCCCGAGGACTTCTCCGAGCGGGTGAGCTCCCCGGCGGGTCCGGACCCGCAGCAGGCGCAGATCCGGTTCACGTTCAACGACGCCAACAACTACCTGGGCACCGTCATCGGGCAGAACGCCTCCCGCGAGATCCTCAACCAGGTGAACGCGACGATCGCCGAGCGCGGCATCGGCACCGTCGTGAACGGGCTGGGCGACGCCGGCCGCGGTCTCGACCAGGCCGCCGACGGCGCACAGCAGCTGGCGGGCGGGATCGTCACCGCCGACGACGGTGCTCGCAAGCTCGCCGGTGGCGCCGACACGCTGGAGTCCGGGTTGCGCAGCGCGCAGTCGGGATCGGCGCAACTGTCCGCGGGCACCCGGCGGCTCGCCGGTGCGGTCGACACCGCCACCGGGCCGCTGCTCGAATTCCTGGACCGGGTGGGTGGTCTCGGGTTGAATCCCGACGAGGTCGCCGGTGCCGCGCAGCACCTGTCCGGCGCGGTGCGCTCCACGACCGACCGGATCGCCGCGCTCAACGTCAACAGCGCCCAGGCCGCGGCGATCGTCGACCAGACCGTCGGGTTCCTGCAGTCCAACCCCGACCCCGCGGTCCGCGACGCGGGCAACGCCCTGGCGGGGGCCCAGCGGCTGCTCCGCGCCCAGGGCATCGACCCGGCGACCGACGATGGTCTGATCAAGTTGCGGGACAGCGCTTCTCGCCTCGAAACCGAGCTCGGTGACCCGAACAGCAAGCTGCGTACGTTCCTGACGCGGTCACTGAACGGCGGGTTGCGCGCCGATGTCGCATCGCTGCGCGACGGTGTCGACCAACTGGATTCCGGCGCGCACCGCCTCGACGCCGGGCTGGTGCAGCTCGCCGCCGGCGGGGAGCAGCTGTCCTCCGGCGCGCATCAACTCGCCGACGGCACCGGCAAGCTCGCCGCAGGCGGCCAGGAGCTGGCCACCAAGCTGCGCGAGGGGGCCACCCAGATCCCGTCGTGGAACCCGCAGCAGCGCACCGCGGTGGCGCGCACGCTGGCCGCGCCGACGGGCCTCGATCTGCGCAACACCCATCCGGCGGCCACCTTCGGCACCGGCTTCGCCCCGTTCTTCATGCCGCTGGCGTTGTTCATCGGCGCGTTGATCGTGTGGATGTTGTTGACGCCGTTGCAGTCCCGGCCCATCGTGAACGGGCTGGGTGCGCTGCGCGTGGTGCTGGCCTCCTACTGGCCCGGACTGCTGATCGTGACCTGCCAGGTGGTGGTGATGTACGCCGTCGTCCACTTCGGCGTCGGGCTGCACGCCGAGTATCCGGTGGCGACCGTGGCATTCCTGGTGCTCGTCGCCGGCGCCTTCCTCGCTCTGATCCAGGCGTTCAACGCGCTGTTCGGCGTCGCGGTCGGCAGGGTGGTGACGCTGGCGTTCCTGATGCTGCAACTCGTGTCGGCCGGAGGCATCTATCCGGTCGAGACCACCGCCAAGCCGTTCCAGATCCTGCATCCCTTCGACCCGATGACTTACGCCGTCAACGGGTTACGGCAGCTGACCGTCGGCGGTGTGGACGCACGCCTGTGGACCGCCATCGCGGTGCTCTCGGCGGTGCTGGCGGCGTCACTGGCGGCCAGTTCGTGGGCGGCGCGGCGCAACCGGCAGTACACGATGGAACAGCTGCACCCGCCGATCGAGGTGTGATTTCGGTGCCGTTGGTCACGCGTACGTTGACCAATGACACCCAAATCACGGGGCAGGGAGAGGTGGTGTGAGGTGAGCGTCGCGGACGATCGGCGGCTCAAGGACTTCGCCGGCACGGTGGTGCTGCTCCTGCTGCAGGGCTTCGTGTGGCGGGCCGCGATGTTCCTCACCCACGGCGGCGGCCCGGTGCTGCGCTACGGCGGGTTCGCGCTGCTGATGCTCACCCTCGCGGTGTGCGTGTGGCGGGTCGCCCGCATGCGCCCGGCCGCGTGGTTCGCTCTCGGCGGCGGCGGGCTGCAGGTGGTGATCGCGGCGCTCACTCTGCTCCTCTGACGCCGAAACTGTATTCCACGTTGACTTTTCGACGACATCGCCGCGCGGAATACCGTTTCGGCAGGTGTCAGGGCAGGCCGATGCGGCGGTAGCGCTCGAACCGGGTGGTGAGCCGCTGTTCGGCGGGCACCGATCTCAGCGCGTGCAATTCCGCGGCGATGGTCGCCGAGAGCCGCTCGATGAAGGCCCGGGGTTCGTCGGCCGCGTCGGGGTGCTCGGGCACGACGACGTCGACGATGCCGTTGGCCAGCAGGTCGACCGATCGAACCCCTTGGGCGGCAGCGAGTTCGGCGGCGTGGTCGACGTCGCGGTAGACGATCGCGCTGGCCCCCTCCGGCGGCAGCGGCGCCAGCCAGCCGTGCAACGCGGCGAGCACCCGGTCGGCGGGCACCATCGCCAGGGCGGGGCCGCCGCTGCCCTGGCCGAGCAGTACCGACACCGTCGGGGTGTCCAGCGTGACGAGATCGGCCAGGCAGCGGGCGATCTCACCGGCCAGCCCGTCCTCCTCGGCCTCGACCGACAGCGCCGGGCCCGCGGTGTCGATGACGAGAACCAGCGGCAACTGCAGACCGGCGGCCAGCGCCATGCCGCGTCGCGCCTCGCGCAGGGCGGCCGGCCCGACCACGCCGCCGACCACCCGCTGCTGGCNCCAGCGGCAACTGCAGACCGGCGGCCAGCGCCATGCCGCGTCGCGCCTCGCGCAGGGCGGCCGGCCCGACCACGCCGCCGACCACCCGCTGCTGGCCCAGCACGACGGCGGGCTGGCCGCCGAACCGGGCCAGCGCCAGCAGCGTCGTCGCCGCCTCGCCCTGCCCCGTCCCGGACAGCAGCACCCGCTCGGTGGAGCCGTGGCGCAGCAGCGCGCCGACCCCGGGCCGGTCCGGCCTGCGGGACACCTCGACCGACTCCCAGGCCGGGATGTCGGGCAGGGATTCGGCCGGGGGCGCGGACGGGGCCTGCCCGGGTGCGTCGGCGACCACCGTGAGCGTGCGGTCCAGGGTGGCGCGAAGGACGTCGAGCGGCACGACCGCGTCGATGACGCCGTGGCGCTGCAGGTTCTCGGCGGTCTGGACACCGGCCGGGAACGGCTCGCCGTAGAGGTGTTCGTACACGCGCGGCCCGAGGAAGCCGATCAGCGCGCCCGGTTCGGCCGCGGTCACATGCCCCAGCGACCCCCACGAGGCGAACACCCCGCCCGTGGTCGGGTGGCGCAGGTACACCAGATAGGGCAGGTGCGCCTGCTTGTGCACCTCGACCGCCGCGGTGATCTTCACCATCTGCAGGAACGCGACCGTGCCCTCCTGCATGCGGGTGCCGCCCGAGCTCGGGGAGGCCAGCAGCGGCAGGCCCTCGGCGGTGGCTCGCCGGACCGCCGCGACGATGCGCTCGGCGGCGGCCACGCCGATCGACCCCGCGAGGAAGTCGAACTCGCACGCCACCAGCGCGACCCTGCGGCCGAACACCCGGCCCTCACCGGTGAGCACCGCTTCGTCCAGGCCGGTCGTGGCGGCGGCGTCGGCCAGTTCGCGGCGGTAGGACTCCGAGGCCACGATCTGCAGGGGCGGATCGTCCCAGCTGACGAACGAACCCTCGTCGAGCAGGGCGTCGCGCAGCTCCAGGGCGCGGATCCGGCTCACAGGAAGAGGCTAATAGTCTGGGGGCATGATTGAAGCCACCCGAGACGGCAACGTGCTGACCCTGGAGATGCAGCGTCCCGAGCGGCGCAACGCGCTGAACGCCGAACTGGTCGACGGCCTGCGCGAGGCGATCGAGAAGGCGGCCGTCGAGGACGTCCGCGCCATCGTGCTCACCGGCCAGGGGCACGTGTTCAGCTCGGGCGCCGACCTGTCCGGCGGTCAGGGCGTCGCCGACGAGCTGCCCGACAAGGCCAGAGCGCTGAACCTGGCGATCGACCGGGCTCCCGTGCCGGTCATCGGCGCGGTCAACGGTCCCGCGATCGGCGCGGGCGTCATCCTGTCGATGATCTGCGATCTGCGCGTGGTGGCGCCCGAGGCGTACTTCCAGTTCCCCGTCGCCAAGTACGGCATCGCGCTGGACAACTGGAGCATCCGCCGGCTGACCTCGCTGGTGGGTGCCGGCCGGGCGCGCGGCATGCTGCTGGGCGCCGAGCGGCTCACCGCCGAGGCGGCCTTGCAGACCGGGATGGCCAACCGGATCGGCACGCCGGCCGACGCGCAGGCGTGGGCCCAGGAGATCGCGGGCTATGCGCCGCTCGCCCTGCAGCACGCCAAGCGGGTGCTCAACGACGACGGCGCCTACGAGGATCCGTGGCCGGCGCACCAGGAGCTGTTCGACCGGGCGTGGAAGAGCCAGGACATCATCGAGGCGCAGGTGGCGCGCATCGAGAAGCGCGCACCGAAGTTCCAGGGCGCCTGATGCTCGGCGCGGCGCTGCGGTTCGGGTTCGGCACGGCGTCCTTGCTGGCCGGGGGCTGGGTGCTGCGGGCACTGCAGGGCACCCCGGAGTCGCTGGGGGCCACCCCGGCCGAGATCGCACCGGTGGCGCGGCGCTCCCCGCAGTACCGCGACGGGAAGTTCGTCAATCTCGAGGCGCCGTCGGGCATGACGGCCGACCGCGAGGCGCAGCGGATGCTGCTGCGCGATCTGGCCAACGCCGGGAACTCGGGCAAGCCGCCGGCCCCGATCCCGCTCGCAGATCCGCCCGTGCCGCATCCGACCGCCGGTCCCGCGGCGGCCAGCTGGTACGGCCACTCCAGCGCGATGATCGAGGTCGACGGCTACCGCGTGCTGGCGGACCCGGTGTGGAGCCGGCGCTGCTCGCCGTCGCGTGCCGTCGGTCCGGCGCGCATGCACGAAGTGCCGCTGCTGATCGAAGCGCTGCCCGCCGTCGATGCCGTGGTGATCAGCCACGATCACTACGACCACCTCGACATCGACACGATCGTCGCGCTGGCGCACAGTCAGCGGGCGCCGTTCCTGGTGCCGCTGGGTATCGGCGCGCACCTGCGCAAGTGGGGCATCCCGGAGAGCCGGATCGTCGAGCTGGACTGGAACGAATCGCACCGGATCGGTGACCTGACGCTGGTGTGCACCCCGGCCCGGCACTTCTCCGGCCGGCTGTTCACCCGTGACACCACGCTGTGGGCGTCGTGGGTGGTGATGGGGCCGTCGCACCGCGCGTTCTTCGGCGGCGACACCGGATACACCAAGAGCTTCGCCGAGATCGGCGCCGAGTTCGGCCCGTTCGACCTGACGCTGCTGCCGATCGGGGCCTACCATCCGGCGTTCTCCGACATCCACATGAATCCCGAGGACGCGGTGCGCGCGCACCTCGACATGACCGACGCCGACGCCGGCCTGATGATGCCGATCCACTGGGCGACGTTCCGGCTGGCGCCGCATCCGTGGGCCGAGCCGGCCGAACGCCTGGTCGCCGCCGCCGACGCCGAAGGGGTGCGGATCGCGGTGCCCATTCCGGGAGGACGGGTGGACGGCGAATCGACATTCGACCCGTGGTGGCGCCTGTAGACGGTGCCGACGGGTTACCGTTCGACCATGAAACCCCGGGTGGCCGCGCTCGCGATGCTCACCGTGCTCGTCGCCGGGTGCGGCGCCGACACGACGCCATCCTCGCCTTCCTCGTCGTCACCGCCGACCGCCGGGCAGGCCGGGGACACCCCGCCCCCGTTGGTGCCCGCGATGCCCCTGCCCGGGAACGCGGTCGACGCCGCGGTGGGCAGACTCGACGAGTTGGCCGGGGACCTGATGCGCAAGTCGGGCATCCCGGGGATGGCGGTGGCCGTCGTCCATGGTGGAAAAACCGTGTACGCCAAGGGTTTCGGGGTCAAGAACGCGACGCTGCCCGACGATCCCGGTAACCGCGTCGATCCCGACACCGTCTTCCAGCTGGCATCGGTGTCCAAGTCGCTGGCGGCCACCGTGGTGGCCCACCAGGTCGGGGTGAAGTCGGTGGACTGGAACACCCCGATCGTGGCGAAACTGCCGTGGTTCGCGCTGTCCGACCCTGCGGTCACCCCGATGGTGACGATCGGCGACATGATGTCGCACCGCTCCGGACTGCCCGACCACGCCGGTGACCAGCTCGAGGACCTCGGTTACGATCGCAGGCAGGTCCTCGAGAAACTGCGCGAGTACCCGCTCGATCCTTTCCGGATCTCCTACGCCTACACCAACTTCGGCTTCACTGCGGGCGCGGAGACGGCCGCGGTGGCGGCGGGCAAGCCGTGGGAGAACCTGGCCGCCGACGTGCTGTTCACCCCGCTGGGCATGACGACGGCCAGTTACCGCTATGCCGATTTCGCGCTGCGGCCCGACCGCGCGGTGGGACACATCCACGTCGACGGCTCCTACCAGCCGCGCTACATCCGCAACGCCGACGCCGAAGGGCCCGCCGGCGGGGCCAGCGCATCGGTCCAGGACATGACCCACTGGCTGGCCATGATGCTGGCCGACGGCAGCTATCAGGGCAAGCAGATCGTCGACCGCGCCGCGCTGCTGCCGGCGGTGACCCCGCAGATCGTGTCGAGCCCCGCCACCGAACCGGCGATGCGTTCGGGCTTCTACGGATTCGGCTTCAACGTCGGCACCACGTCGGCGGCGCGGACCGAAGTGAGTCACTCCGGGGCGTTCGAACTGGGCGCCGGCACGAACGTGCTGATCCTGCCGTCGGCCGACGTGGCGATCGTGGCGCTCACCAACGCCACGCCGATCGGTGTACCGGAGACGCTGACCGCCGAGTTCGCCGACCTCGTCCAGTTCGGCGAGATCCGGCAGGACTGGTACGGCCTCTACCGCAAGGCGTTCGAGGAGATGGACGCCCCGGTCGGGTCGCTGGTCGGCAAGACCCCGCCGTCCGAGCCGGCGCCGCCGGCGCCGCTGCAGACCTACGCCGGCACGTACCGCAACGGCTTCTGGGGTGCGGCGACCGTAAGCGAGGTGAACGGGGCGCTGCGGCTGCGGCTGGGCACCACGCTGGACGTGGAGCTGCGGCACTGGGACGGCAACGTGTTCACGTTCGCGTTCGTCACCGAGAACGCGCCCCCGGGAACGGTGTCCACGGCGACGTTCGACGGCGACAAGCTGACGCTGGAGTACTACGACGAGGACGGCAGGGGAGTGTTCCTTCGATGACGGCTGTGGTCTCCGCGGGTCTCTCCGATGCCGAGGTCGCGCAGCGCGTCGCCGACGGCAAGAGCAACGACGTCCCGACCCGCGCGGCGCGCAGCGTCTCGGAGATCGTCCGCGGCAACGTGTTCACCCGCATCAACGCGATCCTCGGTGTGCTCCTGGTCATCGTGCTGTCCACCGGTTCGCTGATCAACGGTGCGTTCGGCCTGCTGATCATCGCCAACAGCGCGATCGGCATCATCCAGGAGCTGCGCGCCAAACAGACGTTGGACAAGCTCGCGATCGTCGGCCAGGCGAAACCGTTGGTCCGCAGGCAATCCCGCACCGCGCCGCTGCTGCCCAGCGAGGTGGTGCTCGACGACGTCATCGAGCTCGGGCCGGGGGACCAGATCGTCGTCGACGGCGACATCCTCGAGGCGGCCAACCTGGAGGTCGACGAGTCACTGCTGACGGGGGAGGCCGATCCGATCGCGAAAGCCGTGGGCGAGCACGTGATGTCGGGCAGCTTCGTGGTCGCCGGCGGGGGTGCCTACCGGGCCACGAAGGTCGGACGGGAGGCCTACGCCGCCAAGCTGGCCGAGGAAGCCAGCAAGTTCACGCTGGTGAAATCCGAACTGCGCAGCGGCATCAACAAGATCCTGCAATTCATCACCTACCTGCTGGTGCCGGCCGGAGCGTTGATCATCTACACCCAGCTCTTCACCACCGACGCCGGCTGGCAGGAGTCGGTGCTGCGCATGGTCGGCGCGCTGGTGCCGATGGTGCCCGAGGGTCTGGTGCTGATGACCTCGATCGCGTTCGCGGTCGGCGTCGTGCGGCTGGGCCGGCGCCAGTGTCTGGTCAACGAACTGCCCGCCATCGAGGGGCTCGCGCGGGTCGACGTGGTGTGCGCCGACAAGACCGGCACCCTGACCGAGAACGGCATGCGCGTCAGCGAGGTCACCACCTTGGACACGTCGGAGGTGGCCGACGTCCTGGCCCAGCTCGCCGCCGACGATCCCCGTCCCAACGCCAGCATGGCCGCCATCGGTGAGGCCTACCGGATGCCGCCGGGGTGGAGTTCGACGGCGACCGCGCCGTTCAAGTCGGCGACCAAATGGAGCGGCACGTCTTATGGCGAGCACGGCAACTGGGTGATCGGCGCGCCGGACGTCCTGCTCGATCCGGCCTCACCGGCCGCCGAGGAGGCCGAGCGCATCGGCGCCCAGGGTCTGCGGGTGCTGCTGCTGGGCTCCAGCGACCGCCCCGTCGACGATCCCGAAGCGCCCGGCACCGTCACGCCCGCCGCGCTGGTGGTGCTCGAGCAACGCGTCCGCCCCGACGCCCGCGACACCCTCGATTACTTTGCCTCCCAACGCGTTTCGGTGAAGGTGATCTCGGGAGACAACGCGGTTTCGGTCGGTGCGGTCGCCGGGTCGCTCGGCCTCACCGGGGAGACGATGGACGCGCGCCGGTTGCCTGCGGAGCCCGAGCAGCTGGCCGAGACACTCGAGGAGTACACGACGTTCGGACGGGTGCGGCCCGACCAGAAGCGGGCGATGGTGCATGCACTGCAGTCCCGCGGCCACACCGTCGCGATGACCGGCGACGGCGTCAACGACGTGCTGGCCCTCAAGGACGCCGACATCGGCGTCGCCATGGGGTCGGGGAGTTCGGCATCGCGGGCGGTGGCGCAGATCGTGTTGCTGGACAACAGGTTCGCCACGCTGCCCTATGTGGTGGGCGAGGGCAGGCGGGTGATCGGCAACATCGAACGGGTCTCCAACCTGTTCCTGACCAAGACCGTGTACTCGGTGCTGCTCGCGGTGCTCGTCGGGCTGGCGGGTCTGTCGGCGAAGATCTTCGGCACCGATCCGCTGCTGTTCCCGTTCCAGCCGATCCACGTCACCATCGCCGCGTGGTTCACCATCGGCATCCCCGCGTTCATCCTGTCGCTGGCGCCCAACGCCGAACGGGCCCATCCGGGTTTCGTGCGGCGCGTGATGACCTCGGCGCTGCCGTCGGGTCTGGCCGTCGGGATCGCGACGTTCATCTCCTATGTGCTGGCCTACCAGGGGCGGGCGGCGAGTCAGGTGGAACAGACGCAGGCTTCGACCGCGGCGCTGATCACGCTGCTGGTCTCGGCGCTGTGGGTGCTGGCCGTGGTCGCCCGGCCCTACGAGTGGTGGCGGGTGGCGCTCGTCGCGGTGTCCGCAGTCGCGTACGTGGTGATCTTCTCCCTCCCCGTCGCGCGCGATCTGTTCATGCTCGATCCGTCGAACGTCGTGACGACCTCCACCGCGGTGGGCATCGGGGTGCTCGGTGCGGTCGCCGTCGAGGTGATCTGGTGGGTCCAGGGCGCCGTTCTGGGCGAAACCCGCAGGCTGTGGCGCACGCCGGAGCGGTAGAGTCGACCGCATGGGATTTCTGGACAAGGCGAAGGATCTACTCTCCAAGAACGCCGACAAAGTGGACACGGTGATCGGCAAGGCCGGTGATCTCGTGGACAAGAAGACGCAGGGCAAGTACGCGTCGACCGTCGACAAGGTGCAGGACGCCGCCCGCAAGGCCGTCGCCGACCAGACCGCGCCGCAGCAGCCGCAGCAACCGCCGCAGTCGCACCAGACGCCCCCGCAGCCGCCCCCGGTGCCGCCGCAGCAGGAGCCCCCGACGGCTCCTCCGGTGTCGTAGGCCCGCTCGCGGTATGGCCAAGCTGTCGGTCTCGGTCGACGTGCCGCTGCCCCCCGAACGGGCATGGGAGAGCGCGTCGGACCTCTCCCGCTACAAGGAGTGGCTGTCCATTCACCGGGTGTGGCGCTCCCCGCTGCCCGACACCATCGACAAGGGCACCACGCTCGACTCGATCGTCGAGGTCAAGGGCATGCTCAACCGCGTGCGCTGGACCGTCGTGCACTTCAAGCCGCCGGAGGCCATGACGCTCAACGGGGACGGCCGGGGCGGTGTCAAGGTCAAGTTGATCGGCAAGGTCAAGCCGGCCGAGCAGGGTTCGACGGTGCAGTTCGACGTCCACCTCGGCGGCCCCGCGCTGTTCGGGCCGATCGGCATGGTGGTCGCCGGCGCGCTCAAGAGTGACATCCAAGAGTCGCTGAACCGCTTCAAGGCGGTCTTCGCGCCGTCCTGACGCTGCTCGCGGCTAGGACCGCAGCGCATCGGCGATCGGAGTGTCGCCCGAAATCAGGTCGAACGTGCGTCCCGCGGTCTGCGGCGCATCGAGCACACCCACGATCACCGCGGCGACGTCGGCGCGGGGCACTTCACCGCGGTCGGTGCGCTCGGCGATGGTGACCTGCCCGGTCGGCGGGTCGTCGGTGAGCCGGCCCGGCCGCACGATGGTGGCGGAAATTTTTGTACGAGAACGGATCTCGTCATCGGCGGCACCCTTGGCGCGCAGGTAGGCGACGAAGACCTCGTCGGCCGCGTCGTCGGGAGTGTCGGCGTCGGCACCCATGGCCGAGATCATCACGTAGCGACTCACGCCCGCGGCCTCGGCGGCATCGGCGAGCAGGATCGCCGCGTCCCGGTCCACGGTCTGCTTGCGCGCCGCCCCGCTGCCCGGGCCCGCACCCGCGGCGAAGACCACCGCGTCGGCTCCGCGCAGGTGGGTCGCCACCTCGTCGACGCCTGCGTGCTCCAGGTCGATCACGACGGCTTCGGCGCCCGCCACGGTCAGATCGGCAGCGTGCTCGGGGTTGCGGATCAACCCGACGGCCGAGTCGCCCCGGGCGCTCAGCAACGCCTCGGTGAGCAGCGCGATCTTGCCGTGACCCCCCGCGATGACGACGCGCACGCGGACCTCCTTCTCGTCGACAGACACCACCTGCGTGTCTACCACCGTCGGCGCGGGGTGAGTATGGAAGCCGTGTTGTCTCTCACCGGTCGACGTCGCCGCGACGTCTGGCGTTCCGTTTCGGTCCATGTCGTTGTGTCAATACTTGCGCCCGTGCGCCTGACCGCTGCTCGCCTCGTCACCCTGATCGCCACGGTGCTCGGCATCCTCGTCGTCGGAGTCGCCCCGGTGAGCGCGGCGCCGGCCGCTGGCCAGGGATTGCTGTCCATCGGCGGCCTGCAGCGCACCTACCTCGTGCATGCGCCGCCCGGAGCGGCCAACGGTCTGGTGATCAACCTGCACGGGGCGGGGCTGACGGGCCGCGACCAGGCGGTGACGACGAACTACGACGCCATCGCCGACCGATACGGATTCGTGGTCGCCTACCCTGACGGTGTCGACCTGAGCTGGGCCGACGGCCGCGGAGCGTCGGTGCCCGACCGGCAGGGCGTCGACGACGTCGGCTTCCTGTCCACGCTCATCACCGAGCTGACCCGGCAGTACGCCATCAGCCCGGGCCGGGTTTTCGTGACGGGAATGTCGGCCGGTGGGTTCATGGCCCAGCGGCTGGCCTGCGACCGGGCTGATCTGGTCGCCGCGGTGGTGTCGGTCGCCGGGACGCTGGGCGCGACGGTCCCGTGCGCGCCGTCGCGGCCGGTCTCGGTGCTCGCCGTGCACGGGGACGCCGATCCGGTGGTCCCGTTCGGCGGCGGCCCGATGGTGGGCCGCGGCGGACCGAGCGTGATCGTCTCCGCACCCGAACTGGTCAACCGCTGGCGCGCCATCGATCGATGCCCGCCGCCAGTCGATACCCCGGGCCGCTCGTCGTCGACCGGCTGCGCCGACGGCACCGCAGTCGAGTTCGCGATCATCGGCGGCGGCGGTCACGTCTGGCCGACCGGATTCGGGTTCGACGCCTCGCAGGCCGGCGCCGACTTCTTCGCCGCGCACGCGCGCTGACGTCAGGGCCTGGTGCGCTGCAGGGCGGGGAGCACGACGTCGTCGACGAGCGCGCGAACGGTCTCGTCGGTGGGCGGGCGTTCGGACATCAGACTGCGGAACACCAGATAGCCGGGCAGGACGTCCCAGATCTCGGGGTTGATCGCGGCGGTGCTGATCTCGCCGCGCTCGGCGGCCGCCGTCAGCACCTCTTCGATCATCCTGTGCCGGTGCCGGACGAACTTGTCCTGCATCGCGGCCCGCAGGTCCGCGCTGTGGGACATCTCGTTGAGGACCGCCCGCATCGTGCTCGCGTGCTCCCGGGAGTGCGCGGCCACCGACGTGCCGATCGCGATCAGATCCTCGCGCAGGCTGCCGGTGTTGGGGGCGACCGCCGATTCGCGGGTGCCCTCGATGAACGCCGCGAGCACGAGGTCGGCCTTCGAGGGCCACCTGCGGTACATCGTGGCCTTGCTCGCCTTGGCTTCGGTGGCGACGGCGTCGACGGTCAGCCGGTCATAACCGTGTGACTGCAGCAGCCGCAGCGTCACGGTCAGCAGCTCGGCTTCCCGCTCGGTCCAGCCGCACTGGTCGGATCCCGGGTCGGGTGGCACGGCGCCGGACAACGCCGAGTCGGGTACCACGCGCCCCACCATAAGCCTCTCCGCCGTCGCCGCGCCGGAATCGCCAGCGCTTGCAGCGGACAGTACCGTACCGTACCGTTTCGTTCCGGTCACTGGGGTGCGCAGCGGCCGTCGGGGCGATCGGAAGTGGGCTCGCGGATGAGCAGGGTGTCGGTCGGAAGAGTCGTGAGACAACGTTGGACGCTCATCGTCACCGTCGTCGTCGTCGCGATCGTCGGGTTCACTGTCTACCGCCTGCACGGCATCTTCGGCTCCACCAACACCGTGTCACGGCCCAGCGCGGACGCCCTGGAGAACACCGGATACAACCCGAAAAGGGTGCTGTTCGAGGTGTTCGGCTCACCGGGCACCGTCGCGACCGTCAACTACCTCGACGCGAACGCGCAGCCCCAGCGGGCCGACGACGTCACCCTGCCGTGGTCGACGACGTTGACCACCGACGACCCCACGCTGTTCGCCGACCTGCGCGCGCAGGGTGACGGTGCCCAGATCGGTTGTCGGATCACGGTCAACGGCGTCGTCACCGACGAGAGGACCACCGACAACGTGAACGGCTACATCGCCTGCCTGGACAAGTCGGCATGAGCGGGCAGCACGCCGACGGCGGGCAGTCGCGGGTGGCGCACCTGATCCGGGTGCTGTGCGTGCCGATACTCCTGGTGTGGGTCGCCGTCGCTGCGCTGACCAACATCGCCGCCCCGCAGCTCGAGGTCGTCGGCGCGGAACGCTCGGTGTCGATGAACGCCGCGGATTCGCCGTCGATCATGGCGATGCGGCACATCGGCCAGACCTTCCGCGAGTTCGACTCCGACAGCGCGGCGATGATCGTGCTCGAGGGGGACGAGCCGCTCGGCGCCGACGCCCACCGCTACTACGACACCCTGGTCAAGCGGCTGGGCCAGGACACCGTCCACGTTCAGCACATTCAGGACTTCTGGGGCGATCCCCTCACCGCGGGCGGTTCGCAGAGCAAGGACGGCAAGGCCGCGCTGGTGCAGGTCTACCTCGCCGGCAACCAGGGCGAGGCGCTGGCCAACGAGTCCGTCGACGCGGTCCGCCACCTGGTCGCCGAGGTGCCGCCGCCGCCGGGCGTCAAGGCCTACGTCACCGGTGCCGCGCCACTGATCACCGACAACTTCGAGGTGGGCAGCGCGGGCACGCACAAGGTCACCGCCATCACGTTCCTCGTCATCGCGATCATGCTGCTCATCGTCTACCGGTCCGTGGTGACGATGCTGATCGTGCTGGTGGCCGTGGCCATCGAGCTGGCGGCCGCGCGAGGGGTCGTCGCGGTGTTGGCCAACTACGGGTTCATCGGGCTGTCCACCTACTCGACCAATCTGCTGACGCTGCTCGCGATCGCGGCCGGCACCGACTGGGCGATCTTCCTCGTGGGCCGCTACCACGAGGCCCGCGGCGCCGGTGAGGACCGAAAACCCGCGTACTACACCATGTTCCGCGGCACGGTGCACGTCATCGTCGGGTCCGGATTGACGATCGCCGGTGCGGTGGCCTGTCTGTACTTCACCCGGCTGCCCTATTTCCAGACGCTCGGGATACCCGCGGCGATCGGTGTGCTGGTCACACTGGCCGCCGCGCTGACGCTGGGTCCGGCGGTGATCGTGATGGCCGGCCGGTTCGGGCTGATGGAACCCAAGCGGGCGATGCGGACCCGGGGTTGGCGGCGCATCGGCACCGTGATCGTCCGCTGGCCGGGCCCGATCCTGGTGGTGACGTGCGCGATCGCGCTGATCGGGCTGCTGGCGCTGCCCGGGTACAAGACGAGTTACGACGCGCGGCCCTACCTGCCCGACACCGCCCCGGCGGTCGTCGGCTACGCCGCCGCCGAACGGCACTTCTCCGAGGCCCGGCTCAACCCCGAGCTGCTGATGATCGAGACCGACCACGACATGCGCAATCCGGCGGACATGCTGATCCTCGAGCGCGTCGCCAAGGCGGTGCTGCACACCCCGGGAGTGGCGCTCGTACAGTCGATCACGCGGCCGCTCGGCACGCCGATCAGCCACAGCTCCATCCCGTTCCAGATCAGCGCGCAGAGCGCCAGCCAGATCATGAACCTGAGCTACCAGAAGGATCGCGCCGCCGACCTGATGAAGCAGGCGGCGGAGATCAGCAACACGATCGACATCCTCAAGCAGCAGCTCACCCTGCAGCAGGCCAGCGCCGCCGCGACCCACGAGCAGACGGAGGCGTTCCACGACACCGTCACGATCGTGACCGACCTGCGGGACAAGCTCGCGAACTTCGACGACCAGTTCCGGCCGCTGCGCAACTACTTCTATTGGGAGCCGCACTGTTTCGACATCCCGATGTGCGCGGCGCTGCGGTCGGTGTTCGACTCGCTCGACGGCATCAGCGCGCTGTCCGATCAGTTCACCAGCATCACGGCGAGCCTCGACAAGCTCGACGCGCTGCAACCGCAACTGCTGGCGTTGCTGCCGCCGCAGATCGCGATCCAGGAGCGCAACCGCGACCTGACGCTGTCCAACTACGCGACCACCGGCGGCACCAACGCCCAGAGCGAGGAAGCGCTGCGCAACGCCACCGCGATGGGGCAGGCGTTCGACGCCGCCAAGAACGACGACTCGTTCTACCTACCGCCCGAAGCGTTCGACAACCCGGACTTCAAGCGCGGTCTGAAGCTGTTCCTCTCGCCTGACGGCAAGGCGGCCCGGATGATCATCACCCACCAGGGCAACCCGGCCACGCCTGAGGGGATCTCGCACATCGACTCGATCCGCGACTCGGCGTTCGACGCCATCAAGGCCACGCCGCTGTCGGACGCGAAGATCTACGTCGCGGGGGTCGCCGCCACCTACAAGGACGTCCAGGACGGCCCGAAATACGACCTGCTGATCGTCGCGCTCGCGGCGCTCGCGCTGATCCTGCTGATCATGATGTTCATCACCCGTAGTCTCGTCGCGGCCGCCGTCATCGTCGGTACCGTGGTGCTCTCGCTCGGTGCGTCCTTCGGGCTGTCGGTTCTGGTGTGGCAGTACATCTTCGGCATCCAGCTGTACTGGATCGTGCTGGCGCTGGCGGTGATCCTGCTGCTGGCCGTCGGCGCGGACTACAACCTGCTGTTGATCTCCCGGTTCAAGGAGGAGGTCGGGGCGGGTCTGAAAACCGGCAGCATCCGCGCGATGGCCGGCACCGGCGGTGTGGTCACCGCGGCCGGGCTCGTGTTCGCGGCCACGATGTCGTCGTTCGTCTTCAGCGACCTGGTGGTGCTCGGCCAGATCGGCACCACCATCGGTCTGGGTCTGCTGTTCGACACCCTGATCGTGCGGTCCTTCATGACGCCGTCGATCGCGGTGCTGCTCGGCCGGTGGTTCTGGTGGCCGCAGATCGTGCGGACCCGTCCGGCCAGCCAGATGCTGCGGCCCTACGGACCACGGCGGGCGGTGCGCGACCTGCTCGGCGGCTGAGGCGGACGGCGATCAGCGGGACGGCGCGAAACATGGCCGAAACATGATCGCCGCGTGCCCGAAACGCGGAGCCGACATTCTCGGTCGGGACCCGAAGGAGTGTCGACCGTGAACCAGCTCGATCCTGCCGCCACCGCATGGCTGCTGGCCAGCACCGCACTGGTGCTCCTGATGACGCCGGGCCTGGCGATCTTCTACGGCGGCATGGTGCGCACCACCGGCGTGCTGAACATGATCATGATGAGCTTCATCGCGATCCCGCTGGTGACGGTGACGTGGCTGCTCCTCGGGTACAGTCTCGCGTTCTCCGGCACCGGCGCCGGCGGGGTGATCGGCGATCTGGCGCACGCCGGGCTGAGCGGAATCGCCCCCGACACGCTGCACGGGCAGGTGCCGGAGCTGCTGTTCGTGACGTTCCAGCTCAGTTTCGCGATCATCACCGCGGCCCTGGTCAGTGGCGCCATCGCCGACCGGGCCAAGTTCGCGGCGTGGGTGGCGTTCGTCCCCGTCTGGGTGGTCGTGGTGTATGCCGTTGTGGCGCACTGGGTGTGGGCTCCCGGGGGATGGATGTTCCGGTGGGGTGTGCTGGACTACGCCGGCGGGCTCGTGGTCGAAATCGTCTCGGGTTCCTCGGCTTTGGCGCTTGCGCTGGTGCTGGGCCCGCGAATCGGCTTCAAGAAAGACGCGATGCGTCCGCACAATCTGCCGTTCGTGCTGCTCGGTGTCGGGCTGCTGTGGTTCGGTTGGTTCGGGTTCAACGCCGGGTCGGCGCTGGCGGCCAACGGCACAGCCGCCGCGATCTTCCTCAACACCCTGGTGGCCGGCTGTCTGGGCATGCTGGGCTGGCTCACGGTCGAGCAGCTGCGTGACGGGAAGCCGACGACGTTCGGCGCGGCTTCCGGTGTGGTGGCTGGGCTGGTGGCCATCACCCCGGCGTGCGGCACCGTCAACACCCTGGGCGCGGTGGTGGTCGGGTTGGCGGCAGGCGTGGTGTGCGCCTTCGCCATCGGTCTGAAATTCCGGTTCGGCTACGACGATTCGCTCGACGTCGTGGGCGTGCACTTCGTGGGCGGGGTGGTCGGCGTGCTGCTCATCGGGCTGTTGGCCACCGATGCGATGACCGGCGACGGTCTTGGCGCTCGCCCGGACCNCTCGGCAAGCAGGTGGTGGCCGTGCTCGTGGTCGCGGCGTACGCCTTCGCGGCGTCGTTCGTCCTCGCCACGCTGATCGATCGATTGATCGGCTTCCGGATCAGCGCCGAGGACGAGGTGTCGGGCGTCGACTTCTCCCAGCACGCCGAAACCGCTTACGCCGAGGGCGTTCACGGGCACGGCGCGCCCCCGCGGTCCGGTCTGTTCGGTTCCTCCGGGGCCACCGCACCCCGGCCGTCGTCCTCGGAGGACGCCGCCGGCTGAATGCGCCGGGCCGCCGGTCGGCCGTTGCCGGGAGCAACACCAGATTTTCGACGGTGCGGTAAGTTACAGTGCCTAAGAAGTTGAACCAAAGGTCAGCCTCACGGCGCGTCGGGCAGAAGGGCCGGGCGCGGGTGGGCCGGATGTTGGGAGCGGTCCCGAATGCTGACACCGACGGGGACGGTGCTGGATTGACCGATGTGGCAACGTCTGTGGACGTGGAGACCAGCCGTGCCATGCTGCGCCACATGCTCGTGGCCCGCGGCATCGACGACGAAGCCGTCCGGCTGCAGAATCAGGGCAGGGTGGACCTGTGGTTGTCCTGTCGGGGGCAGGAAGCCGCGCAGGTCGCCTCGGCGATGGCCATCGGCGACGCGGCGACGATCTTCCCCAGTTACCGAGACCACGCCGTCGCGGTCGTCCGCGGTATCGACGGCGTGGGGTTGGTCGCGCAGTGGGCCGGGCGCACCTTCTGCGGGTGGAATCCGCGTCGGCACCGGTTCTTCCCCTACACACTGGTGGTCGCGGCGCAGACGCTGCACGCCGTCGGGTACGCGATCGGGCGTCGGCTGCAGGACCGTGCCGAGACGGTCGTCGTCTATCTCGGTGACGGAGCCACCAGCGAGGGCGACGTCTCGGAGGCGATGAACCTGGCCGCGGTCGAGTCCGCGCCGGTGCTGTTCGTGGTGCAGAACAACGGGTGGGCGATCTCCAAGCCCAGCCACGAACAGATGCTGACCTCGATCGCCACCCGCGCGCGCGGCTTCGGTATCACCTCCTGGACGGTGCCCGACGACGATCCCGATGACACCTACCTGCAGTGTCTGCTCGCGAGGCGGCACGTCGAGAGCACCGGCACGCCGGCGCTGATCGAGATCCAGACCACCCGCACCGCCGGGCACAGCAGCTCGGATGCCCACACCGTCTACCGCGACCGCGACGAACTCGCGGCCGCCGCGTCGCGCGATCCGGTGCTGCGCTACCGGCAGCGGCTGCACGACGCCGGTCTGGTCGACGACCCGTGGCTGGACGACGTCGCGCACGACGTCGCGGCGCAGAGCCGGGCCATGGTGGAGGCCTTCGGGCGATGACCAGCGCACGGCCCCACTGCCTGGCCGAATCACTCAACGGCGCTCTGCGCGGACTGATGGACGATGACCCGTCGGTGGTGCTGATCGGGCAGGACATCGGCCGTCTCGGTGGGGTGTTCCGCGTGACCCGGGGCCTGCAGGAGCGCTTCGGTGCGGGCCGCGTGCGCGACGCGGTGCTGGCCGAGTCGTCGATCGTCGGTCAGGCGATCGGCATGTCCATCGCCGGACTCAAACCGATCTGCGAGATCCAGTTCGACGGCTTCGTCTACCTCGCGATGAACCAGATCGTCACCCAGGCGGCCAGGATGCCCGACCGGTGGAACGGGGAGCTCGATCTGCATCTGGTCGTGCGGGTCCCGGTGGGTGGCGGTATCCGCGCGGTGGAGCATCACAGCGAGTCCAACGAGGCGCTGTTCGCCCACACCCCGGGCCTGCACGTCGCCTACCCGTCGGACCCCGAGGACGCGTCCGCCATGCTCGCGCACTCCTGCCGTCTCGGCTCGCCGGTGGTCTTCTTCGAGCCCAAGCGGCTGTACTGGAACCGCCGACGCGCGCAGCGTCTCGAGGAGCCGGTCTCGGCGCTCGGCGCTCGCGTCGTGCGCCGCGGATCCGACATCACCGTCGCCGGATACGGAGCGGTCCTCGAGGACGTGCTCGCCGCTGCCGACGCGCTGGCCGGCACCGTCGACGTCGAGGTGATCGACCTGCGCTGGATCGCACCGATGGACGTCGACGCGGTGCTGACCTCCGTCGCCCGCACCACTCGGCTACTGGTCGTGCACGAGGCGGTCGGATTCTGCGGTGTGGGAGCCGAATTGGCGGCCACCGTCTCCGAACGCGCCTGGCATCAGCTCAGCGCGCCGGTGCGGCGGTTGGCTCCCCCGCGCGCCACTTACCCGCCCGCCGACCGCGAGAACGACCATCTGATCGGGCGGCCGGAGATCACCCACGCGATCGAGGAGATGTGCCGGTGAGCGGCGCCGAGAACACCGTCGACATCCACGTACCCGACTTCGGGCATGGCCTCACCGATGCCCTCGTGGTCGAATGGCTGGTGTCGGTCGGCGATGTGGTCGAGCGGGGGGACGTGGTCGCCGTGCTGGAGACCGACAAGAGCAGCGTCGAGCTGATGGCCGAGAGGGCGGGCACGGTAGTCGAGATCGTCGTCGGTGCACGGTCGATCACGACATCAGGTTCGGTGTTGTACAAACTCGACGAGCGACGGTGAAAGGTCGGAGACGATGGCATCCATCGATGAACGTATGAACACGATCGTGCTCAAGATCGTGCGACGGCGATCTCCCGAGGCCGGCGTCGAGGATCTCGGCACCGCGATCTGGGATCTCGATCTGGACTCCCTCGACGTCGCCGAACTCACCGAACTCCTCGAGCGGGAGTTCGGCGTCGAGGCGGACCTCGAGCGGCTCGACGAATGCGTCAGCCCCGCCGACATCAAGATGTACTTCCTGGGATTGATCGACGCGCCGTGAACGCCGGCATCGTCGACATCGTCACGGAGACAAGCGGAGAACACGTCCCCAACGCGTACTTCGATTCGATCGGACTCACCGACGAGTGGATCCGCCGCCGCACGGGGGTGGGTGCGCGCTGGTGGATGGACGAATCGGAACCGCTCGACGAGGTGGCCGCCCGGGTGTGCGCCCCGCTGGTCGCCCGCCACGGGGAGGGCAGGATCTCCGCGCTGCTGGTGGTGAGCAGCTCCGCCGGTGGTGCCGTGCCCGGCATCGCGCAGCGGGTGGCGACCAAGGCCGGCCTGCCCAACGACATCCTGGCTTTCGACATGTCGGCGGCCTGCAGCGGTTTCGTGTATGGGCTGATCTCGGGGCTGTCACTGTGCGACGCCGGCGACGGCGCCGGGGTGATCGTCTGCTGCGTCGAAGCGATGTCACGGATGCTCGACAAGACCGACCGCAACACCGGACCCCTGTTCGGGGACGGCGCCGCCGCGGTGCTCCTGCAACCGCGGCCGGAGTTCCGCAAGCACCGCTGGCACGCCGGGTCGGACGGCGCCGGCGCCGATCTGATGCGTGGACAGATCGGCAAGGGCATCGCGCTCGACGGCATCCGGGTCTACCACCGTGCCGTGCGGACCATGACCGAGACTGCGAAGATCCTGCGCGAGAACGACGTCGAACCCTCGATCGTGATCGGACACCAGGCCAACTCGCGAATCCTGCAGCGGGTGCGCGACGAGGCAGACATCGGCTCGGCCGTGTTCGTGGACTGTGTCGAGAACTTCGGCAACACCTCGGCGGCCTCGATCCCGCTGGCGCTGGGCGCGTCGCTGGCCGAGGGCACGATCCCGGCGGGCGGCAGGGCATTGCTCGTCGCCTACGGCGCGGGGGAGACGTGGGGCGGCGTGATGGTCGACTACGACCTCACCGGCACCCCGCATGGCTGAACGGCCCCAGGTCGTCCTGATCACCGGCGCGTCCCGTGGTGTCGGCGCGGAGGTCGCCCGCCTGCTCGCCCGTCCCGGGCGGCACCTCGTCATGAACTACCGGGAGAAGGACCGTCGTGCCGCCGAGGTCGTCGACGGTGTGCGTGCCGCGGGTGCCGACGCGACGGCGGTGCGGGCGGATCTGTGCGACGAACGCGCTGTCGCCGCGATGTTCGACGACATCGACGAGCACCTCGGCGGGCTGGATGTCCTGATACTCAACGCGTCCGGAGGGTTGGAGCGCCACGCCGACCCCGGCTACGCGATGCGGCTCAACCGCGACGCACAGCTCGCGGTGGCCCGCCGCGCCGTCGCGTCGATGTCGGGGGAAGGGCTCGTCGTCTTCGTCACGAGCCACCCAGCGCACTTCTTCGGTCAGATGCCGGTTCCGATCGCCGGTTACGCGCCGGTCGCCGAGAGTAAACACGCGGGCGAACACGCGCTGCGTGCCGAACTGGCAGCCGAAGATGTTGAGCTGGTCGTGGTTTCGGGAGATCTGCTGGAGGGGAGCGTCATGCTGCGTCTGCTCGAGCGCGGTGACCGCGACGGGGTCGCGGCGCGGCGGGCGGACGGGCCGTTGCCGAGCGTGGAAGAGTTCGCCGCCGCGATCGCCGCGGCGGTCGACGCGCCACCGCCGGACGGCACCACCGTCTACGTCGGCGGATCCGGCTACGTCGACTGAGGCTTCGGCCGGGATGAGCGTCGCCGGGGCGGCTTCTCCTCCCGGGGAGGTTCTGTCCCGCCGCGGTTGGTGAACCGGCCCAGCGTCGACACGCCCGGCATCGAGGACACCGTGCGGTAGACGTCGTTGCCGGTCGCGACCAGGGCTTCGAGTTGGGGGAGCAGGGCATCCATCGTGCGAAGCATCGGGTCGGCGAGCGCGAGGTAGCGCTCGGCGCGATCGATCACGGCATTGAGTCGCTGCGTCGCGGTCGCGAGATTCTCGATCAGGTCCGGCATCTCGGCTGCGAGTTGGATAGAGGCAGGCGGAATGCGCAGGGCGGTCGATGCCATCGATTCGGCGGCATCGGCCGCTGCCTGCGCAGCCGCTCTGATCTCCTTAGGGCTGGGAACTTTCGGTGTCATAGATCAACGATGCCGCACAACGACGCGGCACCGGGGGCTTTGGCCGAACGTGTCGGCCGGTCAGAACCAGACTTTTCGACCACCGACCGGGCGGCCCACCGCGCCGAGGATCCACAGCACGACTCCGACCACCACCAGGATTGCACCGATCGTGTAGAGGATCGACAAGCTGGTGAAGTAGCCGATCAACAGGAGGATGATACCGAGCACAATCATGATCAAATCCGATCTTCAGATGTAGGAGCGTTCGTCTTCGGTGCAGGAATTACCCATTACGTCAAAACCAAACCGATCAATGTCAAAAATGAGACCGTTCACCGCAGACGGGCCCGCAGATCGCGTTTGAGCACCTTGCCGTAGCTGTTTTTGGGCAACTCGTCCAGATAGAGGTACCGTTTGGGCCGTTTGAACCGCGCGATGCGGTCGAGCAGGAGGGCGTCCAGCTCGGCGGGCGGCGCCTGCCCGACGATGAACGCCACCACGATCTCGCCCCACTCCGAGTCGGGCGCTCCGACGACGCCCGCCTCGACCACGTCCGGGTGCTCGAGCAGGACTTCCTCCACCTCGCGGGGATAGATGTTGCTGCCCCCGCTGATCACCACGTCCTTCGACCGGTCCCGCAGCGTCAGGTGGCCGGCGGCGTCGAAGGAACCCATGTCGCCGGTGCGCAGCCAGCCGTCGCGCAGCGTGGCCTCGGTCGCCCCGGGGTTGTTCCAGTACCCGGCCATCACCACGTCCCCGCGGCAGACGATCTCGCCCACCTCGCCGACGGCGGCGGGTCGCCCGCCGGCGTCGAGTACGGCGACGTCGACGCCTGAGCGGGCGTACCCGACCGACCCCAGCACGGCGTCCGGGGCCCACCCGTGCTCGCCGAGGTGGTCGGCCCGGCGCAGTCCGGTGATCGTCATCGGTGCCTCGCCCTGCCCGTAGAGCTGGACGAAGACGGGCCCGAAGGCGGCCATCGCCTTCTTGAGGTCCTCGACGTACATCGGGCCGCCCCCGTAGACGATCGTGCGGAGGTTGGCCGGCCGGTCCCGGCCGGTCCGCACCAACCGGGCGACCATCGTGGGCGCCAGGAACGCGCTGCAGCCGGGGTGGGTGGCGCACAGGTCGAGGAACTCGGTCGGGTCGAACGCCCCCGACGCGGGCACCACCTGCCGGGCGCCGCGCGCCACGTACGGCGCGACGTACAGACCCGAGCCGTGGGACATCGGTGCTCCGTGGACGAGGCTGCTGTGGTCGTCGGGGGAGTCGAAGTCGGCCAGGTGCGCCACCGTCATGGCCATCAGGTTGCGGTGGGAGAGCATCGCGCCCTTGGACCGTCCGGTGGTGCCGCTGGTGTAGAACAGCCATGCCAGGCAGGTCGGATCGGTGTTCCGGGGTGCGGCGGCCCGCGCCGCGGTGCAGCGCGATCGGTACTCCGGTCCGTCGAGGATCTCGATCGGGACCGGGGTGAAGGGTTCCAGCTGCGTGGCGATCGACGGCGAGGCGAAGACCAGGGCGGCGCCGGCGTCGACGAGGATCTCCTCGATCTCGCGGGGATGCAGCTTGGCGTTGATCGGCACCAGGACCGCTTCGGCGGCCCAGGTCGCGAACATCACCTCGATGATCTCCGATCGGTTCTCGCTGGCCACCGCGATGCGCGCGCCCGGTCCGAGGCCGTGCAGCGTCGTCGCGATCCGCAGCGCACGCTCGCGCAGCTGCGCCCAGGTGTGCACCTGGTGTTCACCGCGATAGACGGCGCCACGGTCGCCGTGCCGCGCCGCGGTCTGATCCAGCAGCGAGAACAGGTTCACGGGGAGATCCACCGCGAGTCGAGCGCCACGTCGGACAGGTACTTCGTCGAGCTCCATCCGCCGTCGACCACGATCGTCTGCCCGTTGATGAAGCTGCCGCCGTCGGAGCACAGGAACGCCACGGTGGCCGCGACGTCTTCCACGCGGCCGAGCCGTTGGTGCGGTGTCATCTCCATGTTGATCTTGCGGAACCGCTCGTCGTCGAGCCGCGCGGCGACCATGGGGGTGAGCGTGACGCCGGGAGCCACGGCGTTGCAACGGATTCCGAGCGCGCCGTACTGGCAGGCGATATGGGTGGTCAGCGCCGTCAGCCCGCCCTTGGCGGCCGAGTAGGCCCCGCCGCGCAGTCCGCCCACCACGGCGAACGTCGAGGTGATGTTGATGATCGCCGAGCCCGGCCCCATGTGCGCGATCGCGTCGCGGGCGAGCCGGAAGGGTGCGCGAAGCATGACGGCCAGGAAGCGGTCCAGCGTCTCGTCGTCGGTCTCGTGCAGCGGCTTCGGGCTGCCGATGCCGGCGTTGTTGATCAGGAAGTCGATGCGGCCCCACCGCTGCAGCGCGGCGCCGACGATCCGCTGCGGCGCGTCGCCCTCGGTCAGATCGACGGCCACGGTGGCGATGTGGTCCGAGCCCACGGTGTTCTCCAACTCGGCGAGCCGGTCCGGATCCCGTCCGGTGCCCAGTACCGCCATGCCCTGCCCGGCAAGCGTTGTCGCACAGGCGAAGCCGATGCCACTGCTGGCGCCGGTGACGATGGCCACCTGCATGTCATGCCTCCTCGGTCAGCGCAGCCCTGATGCGGTGCTTGAGCACCTTGCCCGCGTCGTTTCTCGGCAGCTGCTCGACGAGCACCACCTGTTCGGGCGCCTTGAACGTCGCCACGCCGCGACCGGTCAGGAACTCGCGCAGGGCGCCGACGTCGGGATGGGCGTGGCCCTCCGGCACGATCACCGCGCAGGCGCGTTCACCGGTCCGGTGATCGGGCACCCCCACGACCGCGATCTCGGCGACCTGTGGGTGGGTGATGAGGAGGTCTTCGATCTCCGTGGGTGAGATGTTCTCGCCGTTGCGGATGATGATGTCCTTGCGGCGTCCTGTCACCACCAGGTGGCCGTCCCCGGTCCAGCGGCCGAGGTCACCGGTGCGGAAATAGCCTGCGTCGTCGAAGGATTCGTGGTTGTCCTCGGGGTGAAGGTATCCGGTCAGCATCTGCGGGCCGCGGGCCCGGATCTCACCGTCGACGAGCACGACGTCGGCGATGCCGGGACGGCCGTCGGTGTCGGCGGCGCGGTCGGCGTCGTCGAGGGAACCGACGGTCGTCACCGGCACCTCCGTCGACCCGTACACCCTGCTGACCGCGGCCTGTTCGAAGTATCCGGCCGCGCGGCGGATCAGTGACGGCGGTACGGACGCGCCGCCGCAGATGAACACCTTGAGGTCGGGCAGGCGGGTACCCGCCCGCTCTGCTGCTGCGAGGATCCCGTGGAGGAACGGGGTGGCGCCCGCCATGTGCGTGCACCGGTGTTCGAGCATCAGCGCCACGGCGGCGTCGGCGTCCCAGCGGGCCATGAGCACCGCCTCGGTGCCCAGCAGCAGCGGGCACTCGAAGGCGTAGATCGATCCGCCGATGTGGGCGACCGGGGAGGCCACCAGGAAGGTGTCCCCGGGCTCGATCCGCCAGTGGGTGCCGAGCTGGGTGATCAGCGCGTGGATCGAGTCATGGCTGTGCAGAACACCTTTCGGTCGACCAGTGGTGCCGGAGGTGTACAGGATCATTCGGGTGGCGTGCGGATCCAGCGTCGGCAGCGTGCCGACGGCGGGTTCGTCGAGCAGCTCGGGCAACGCGGTGTGCAAGCCCGGCTCGCCGCGCACCACCACGACCTCCGGCGGCGAGGCCAGCGCAGCGCTGACCCTCTCCAGCATCGCGACGTAGTCGTGCCCCGCGAAGCGATGCGGGACGAACACCGCGCGGCTGTCGCAGTCGGACAGCAGATAGGACAGCTCGTGGTCGCGCAGTGACGGCAGGATCGGATTGGCCACCATGCCCGCCAGCGTGGCGCCGAGGTAGATCACGGCCGCTTCGGGCCAGTTCGGGACCATGGACGACACCACGCTGCCGGCGGGCATGCGGCCGGCCAGCGCATGCGCCAGAGCGGTTGCCTGCTGCAGCAACTCGGCACAGCTGACGGTGCGCCCCTCGCCGCGGATCAGGATGCGGTCCGGCGTGCGGCGTGCCGCGTCGCGCAGACTGTCGGCCAGCGTGGGTCTCACGGGGTGTCCCGCACCCTGCGCATCGTCATCGAGTGCCGGAACCGGGCCGACGGGTGGGTGTTGACGGTGACCTGGGCGGTCTCGCCGTCTGAGGTGGTGTAGGTGCGCTGCATCTGCAGCGCGGCCGAGCCGGCGTCGACCGCGAGTGGTCCGGCCAGGTCGGCGGACAGCACGACCGCGCAGATCTGCTGGTGCACCTCCACCACGCTGACGCCGAACAGGTCCTCGATCAACGGGAAGATGGGGCCGCCGTGGTGCTGTAGCAGCCGGCCCACTGCGGCAAAGCTGCGGTTGATGTAGTACTCGGTGCGGCAGAGGGGCGCGCTGTGCTCGTCGACGCGCCGATATCCGGTCACCACAAGCCATTCCGTGCCGCTCGCCAGCCCGGTCCGGGTGGCGATCTCGTCGTCGACGGTGAGCATGGCGTTGGTCTCGATCGCGAACCGGGCGCCCTGCGCGAAGGCCAGCAGATCGTCGATCGACATCACGTCCTGGGCGTAGGAGCTGGTGCCCGGCCGGGGCACCACGAGCGTGCCCGCCCGGGGCCGCGACGACACCAGGTTGTCCTCGCGCAATCGGCGAAGCGCCTCCCGAACGGTGTAGCGGCTCACCGCGAACCGCTCGCAGAGTTCGTGTTCGGTGGGCAGGTGTGAGCCGACCGGGAACACCCCGTCGACGATCTCCTTGCGCAGTGTGCGCGCCACCTGCAGGTAGCGGTGGTCACCGGCGGTCGTGGTCATGCGTGCATCACCGCCAGCACGCTGCCGTCGCCGTCAGCCGAGACGTAGAGCGTGCCGTCCGGCGCCGCGGCGATCCCCGCGAACGGTCCCTGGGGCCCGGAGAACGGGGGCATGCCCCGCAGCGGTTTGGGCTGGACTCCCTGAGGTGGCCCGACGGGCAGGCCTGTCGCGATCGGTGTGCGCGCCGCGGTGCCGAGATCGACCTCGACGAGCTCTTTGGCGCCGGCGTCGACGACATAGAGCCGGTTGTCCCGCAACGCGATCCCCTGCGGGCGGTGCAGGCCGTCGACGACGACGTCCGCGCCGCCGGAGGTGAGCCGCACGACGCGGCCCGCCCCGGACTCGGCGACCAGAGGTGCGCCGTCGGTGTCGAACGCGATGCCGACCGGATCGCGCAGACCGGTCGCGATCGTCTCGACCGTGTCGCCGTGCAGACGATGCACCCGCCCGGTGCCCAGTTCGGCGACCACGACGCCACCGTGGGTATCGACGGCCAGACCGTAGAGCTGATCGAATCCGGTTGCCAGATAATCGGTCTCACCCGTTGCGGGCCGGTACCGGGCGATCTGTCCGCCGGAAGTCGTGACGATGAATTCGTCGGCGCCGACGGCGGTGACCCCGCGCAGGAAGCCGGGGTACCCGGGGGAGAACAGCATGCCGACCGTCTCCAGCGCCCCCGAGGGGCTCACGGCGTAGAAGTAGGTGCCGTCGGCGACGTGAAGGCGGCCGCCGGCGACGGTGAGGTCGAGCGGCCAGTTCAGCCCGCCCTGCAGCACGGTCGATGTTGTTCCTTCCGGGCCGATCTCGGTGATCTCGCCGGTGAAGTTCGACACCAACAGCCGCCCGTCGACGAAGGTGAGATTGTCGAGGCCCGGCGACAGTTGCGCCAGCACGGTCGTCGCGCCGGTCCGTGGATCGATGCGCAGCACCTCACCGGTGGCCACCTGCGTGGACACCAGGAAGCCCTCGACATCGAACTTCACCGCGTCCGGCACTCCGAGGCCGGCGGCGACGCGCTGCGGCTCACCGCCCTCCGGGTCGACCCGCCAGATCTCGTTGGCGGTCATCAGCGGGTAGTACAGCAAGCCGTCCGGGCCCACCTCCATCGCGTTGGGGGACGGCAGTTCGTCGAGCAGGACCCGGGGCAGGCCGCCGTCGAGGGGGAGTTCCATCAGTCGGCCGCCCTCGCGGCATTCACCGACGAACAACCGGCCCCGGTGCACGGTGATGCCGTTGGCGCACGGCAGATCGTCGCGCAGCACCCGGGTCCGCCCGCCGGGGTCACGGGCGCTGACCCGGCCGTCCATCACCTCGGTCGCGTACAGCGTCCCGTCGTCGCCGAAGGCCACGTCGTCGGGCGCGACGATGTCACCGCCCAGGGGGCTGACGGTGTGCATCGCGCCCGTGGCCACGTCCAGTGCGCTGATCTGACTGCCCGTCACCTGGGCGATGTACACGCGTCCGTCGGGCCCGGTGCGCAGGCCGTTCGCGCCGTAGAGCCGACTGGGTGCGGTGACACGCCGGACCTGCCAGCCGGGCGCAGCAGCCGGCGGCTGCGCGGGGTACCGGGCGTTCATGCGTCCGCACGTTAGCAAGCCGAAGTAGTCCAGACAATAGCGCTCGAGACACCCTTGACGAGCCATATCCGCTGCGGAATAGTGTTCTCCGATATGCAGAGTCATGTTATTTGTCCGGACAAGAGGCGGCGATGAGCGGCGTCGCGCTGCAGCTGTCGGGCCGCGTAGTGGTGGTCTCCGGCGCGGGCGGCGGCGGCATCGGCACGACGGTGACGCGAATGGCGGCCGAGGCGGGCGCCACCGTGGTCGCGGTGAGCCGCTCGCGGACCAATCTCGACGAACACGTCGTCCCGCTCGCGGACGCCGGGCTGGCGGTCCTGCCCGTCGTCGCCGACGCCTCGACCGACGACGGCATCGCGACGGTGCTCGACCATGCGCGCCGCGCGGACGGCACGCTCTACGGACTGGTCAACGTGGCCGGCGGTGCCGCCCCGGGCACGTGGATGCCGTCGCTCCGCGTCACCCGGGAGGACTGGCGCGCCCTGTTCACCGCGAACCTGGAGACGGCGTTCTTCATGAGCCAGGCCATCAGCCGGGAACTGCGCAGCCAGGGGTCTGCCGGGTCGATCGTCTCAGTGTCGTCGATCAGCGGCATGAACACCGCGCCGTTCCACATCGCCTACGGCACCGCCAAGGCGGCGGTCGCGGCGATGACCCGCACGATGGCCGTCGAGCTCGCCGCCGACGGAATCCGCGTCAACGCCGTCGCACCCGGGGTCACCCGCACCGCGGCGTCGGCCACCTACGTCGACGACGATCCCGGACGGGACCGCACCGCGATCGCCATGGGGCGCCGGGGAACACCCGAGGAACAGGCCGGCGCGATCCTCTTCCTGCTGTCGGACCTGTCGAGCTACATCACCGGTCAGACCCTGCTCGTCGACGGCGGACTGAACCTGAAGTGGACCCACCTGGGCGCGGACAACACCTCGCTGTTCCTCAAAGACGAGTCCTTCCGAGACACCATCAGGAGCGTGTGATGACCGACGTGGACGCCGCCGAGGAGCTGTCCGAACCGATGACCATCGGGGTCGAGGCCTACACCTCCGAGGAGTACGCCCGCGCCGAACGCGATCGGTTGTGGCGCAAGGTGTGGCTGCAGGTGGGCCGCGTCGAGGAACTGCCCGAGGTGGGCAGCTACCTGACCTACGACATCCTCGACGACTCGATCATCGTGGTGCGCACGGGTCCTGGGGCGTCATGCTCGTCCTTCTCTGCCCACCACAACGTCTGCATGCACCGCGGCCGCCGGCTGATCGACACCCCCGAGTGCGCCAAGAACGCGGTCGGGCGGGCACGCAAGTCGTTCGTGTGCGGCTTCCACGGTTGGACCTACGGCCTCGACGGCGCCTGCACCCACATTCGCGAGCAGGACGACTGGCAGGGCAAACTCACCGCGCGCAACACCCATCTCGCGCCCGTCCGCGTCGACACCTGGGGCGGTTGGCTGTTCGTCAGCATGGACCCCGACTGCGAACCGCTGGCCGACTACCTGTTCCCGGCCGCCAAGATCCTCGACCCGTTCGGGCTGGAGAACATGCGCTACAAGTGGCGCCGATGGCTGGCCTTCGACTGCAACTGGAAGGTCGCGCTGGAAGCGTTCAACGAGACCTATCACGTGTTCACCACCCACCCGGAGTTCAACAGGTTCGGGGAGTTCAAGGGCTGGGCGAAAGCGCAGGGGCGGCACAGCAACATCGGCTACGACGCACCGAAGGGCATGGACGAGACCAAGTCCAAGATCCGCCTGGCCGCCGAACGCGACTCCGCACAAACCCGACTNACGCGACCACCACACAGACGCTGGTGGATGCCGCCAAACGACTGGTCGAGGAGCTGCCCGAGGGCACACCCGCCGACAAGGTCCTGGAGCACTGGCTCACCTCCGCCCGCCGCGACGACGAGGCCCGCGGCGTCATCTGGCCGACGATTCCGGCCGACATCCTCGGCCAGAGCGGCACGGCGTGGCAGCTGTTTCCGAACTTCCAGATCGGCCAGGGTCTGACCAGCGCCCTGTGCTACAGCGCCCGGCCCGATCCGGGCTACAACCCGAACCGGTGCCTGTTCGAGGTCGCGGTGTTCGAGCTCTACCCGAAAGGGCAGGAACCCGAGACGGAATGGGTGTACACGCCCAAGGATTCGCCGGACTGGCGGTCGGTGTTGCCTCAGGACTTCTCGAACATGGCCGCGGTCCAGCAGGGCATGAAGTCCGCCGGCTTCCCCGGCACGCTGCCCAATCCCTACCGCGAGCGCAGCACCGTCAACCTGCACCACCAGCTGGCCAAGTACATGGGTACCGGAGCGCCCCGCACCCTGTGATTTCGGCGTGCTGCGTCGCGCTGGGCGCGACCAGCCGCGCCGAAATCGCCTGAAAGGAGGAACATGTTGCCCTGCGGGCCCACCGACACCCCGTACGACATCGACATCGACGCGCTGCGGGAGAAGTACGCGCAGGAGCGGGCGAAGCGCCTGCACCCGAAAGGCTCCGGCCAGTATCTGGAATCCACCGACGACTTCGCCGACTTCTCCGAGGTCGATCCCTACACGCCGGTCTTGGAGCGGGATCCCGTGATCGAGACCGCCGACGTCGTGATCCTCGGCGGAGGATTCGCCGGACTCCTGGCCGGGGCGTATCTGAAGAAGGCCGGTGTCGAGGGCGTGCGCGTCGTCGAGATGGCCGGCGACTTCGGCGGCGTGTGGTACTGGAACCGCTTCCCCGGAATCCAGTGTGACAACGACGCGTACTGCTACATCCCCATGCTCGAGGAACTCGGGTTCATGCCGTCGAAGAAGTTCGCCGACGGCGCGGAGATCTTCGGACACTGCCGCAACATCGGCAAGCACTTCGGCCTCTACGACGGTGCGCTGTTCTCCACTCAGGTGCGGGAACTGCAGTGGGAAGACCGATCCGAACGCTGGCTGATCGCCACCGACCGCGGTGACGAGATCCGGGCGAGGTTCGTCGTCATGGCGCAAGGCTCGTACAACCGGCCGAAGCTGCCCGGTGTCCCCGGCATCAAGGACTTCACGGGCCATGTGTTCCACTCCGCCCGTTGGGACTACGACTACACCGGCGGGAACGCCGACGGTGGCCTGCGCAAGCTCGCGGACAAACGCGTGGCGCTGGTCGGCACCGGGGCGACAGGCGTGCAACTGGTTCCCCATCTGGGTCGAGATGCCAAACAGCTGTACGTTTTCCAGCGGACCCCGTCCTCGGTGGACGAGCGGGCGAACACCCCGACGGACCCGGCGTGGGCCGCCTCCCTGCAGCCGGGCTGGCAGCAGGAACGCAAGCGCAACTTCCACAACTGGTCCCCGTTCGTCGGCGTGGTGTTCGGCGAGCCGGATCTGGTGTGCGACTTCTGGACCGAACTGGGCCGCAACATGTCCGCGCGCATCGCAGCCAGCGAGGACCCCGCCTCACTCGGTATCGAACAGATCATGGCGATCCGCGAAGAGGAAGACTTCAAGATCATGGAGCGCCTGCGCCGGCGCATCGACACCCTGGTCTCCGATCCCGGCACCGCCGAGGCGCTCAAGCCCTACTACCGATTCATGTGCAAGCGGCCGTGTTCGAGCGACAGCTATCTGTCGGCGTTCAATCGACCGAACGTCACGCTGGTCGACGTCGCCGAAAGCCGAGGTGTGGAACGACTGACGAAGAACGGGATCGTCGCCAACGGTATCGAATACGAGGTCGACTGCGTCATCTTCGCGAGCGGTTTCGAGATCTCCACCGAGATCAGCCGCCGGTACGCGATCGACAGCATCGCGGGCCGCGACGGACTGTCGCTCTTCGACTACTGGCACGACTCCTACAAGACCCTGCACGGGATGACCAGCCGTGGGTTCCCCAACCTGTTCTTCACCGGCTTCATCCAAGGTGGGGTGTCGGCCAACACCACCGCGATGTTCGAGCAGCAAGCCGAGCACATCGCCTACATCATCGCCGAAGCCCAGAACCGGGGTGCGACCACCGTCGAGCCGAGTCAGGACGGGCAGGACGCCTGGGTCAGGACCGTCCGGGAACTGGCGATCGACAACTCCGCCTTCGAACTCACCTGCACGCCCGGCTATTACAACAACGAGGGCCGCGGCAGCGCAGAAGGCAACGGATCCTTCCTCGGGGACTTCTACTCGCCGGGGTTCTACGCATTCGACGACCTGCTGACCCAGTGGCGGGCCGCCGGCACCCTTGAAGGCCTCGAACTCCGTGGCTGAGATGAGGTTCGACGGGCGCGTCGCAGTCGTGACCGGAGCGGGCCGCGGGCTGGGCCGGTCCTATGCGTTGCTGCTGGCCGCACGCGGAGCCGCGGTCGTGGTCAACGATTCCGGCGCCGGCCTGGACGGCGAGGGCGCTGACGCCGGGCCCGCACACCGGGTGGCCCACGAGATCACCGAGGCGGGCGGGCGCGCCGTCGCGAGCACCGACTCCGTCGCCACCCCCGAGGGCGGCCTGGCCGTCATCGACGCCGCGGTGCAACGCTTCGGCCGCATCGACATCCTGGTGCACAACGCGGGTATCGTGCGACGGGCACCGTTGCGGGACATGAGCTCCGAGGACTTCGACGCCGTGCTCGATGTGCACCTGCGCGGGGCGTTCCACGTGCTGCGACCCGCATTCGGGCCGATGTGCGACGCCGGCTACGGCCGGATCGTGCTGACGTCGTCGATCGGCGGCCTCTACGGCAACCACGACGTCGCCAACTACGCCGCCGCCAAGGCGGGGATGCTCGGGCTGGCCGACGTCGCGGCGATCGAGGGCGCCGCCCACGGCGTCACGGCCAACGTCATCGTCCCGGGCGCCGTCACCCGGATGGCCGAGGGCATCGACACCGCAGCCTATCCACCGATGGGCGCGGACCTGGTGGCCCCCGTCGTCGGCTACCTCGCCCACGAAACCTGCTCTCTCAGTGGGGATATCCTGGTGGCCATCGCCGGCCGGGTCGCGGTGGCCACGATCACCGAATCGCCCGGTGTGCACCGGTCCGCCTGGACGGTTGAGGACGTCGCCGCGCAGTTGCCGCAGATCCGGGACATGTCCGCGCCGGTCCGGTTCCCGGTGCTGCCCGACGGGCACGCCGATCATCTGCGCCACAGTTTCGCGATGGCCGGACACGGAGCCACCCGTGCCTGACACCGGACCGCTGGCCGGGCTGCGCGTCATCGATCTCACGGCGATGGTGATGGGTCCCTACTGCACGCAGATCATGGCCGACATGGGCGCCGAGGTGATCAAAGTCGAACCGCCGCAGGGGGACAACACGCGCTACATCTCCGTCGGCCCGGCACCCGGGATGAGCGGGGTGTTCGTCAACGTCAACCGCGGCAAGCGCAGCGTGGTGCTGGACCTGAGGGGCGACGACGGCCGGGCCGCGCTGAGGGCGCTGATCGAGCGCGCCGACGTGTTCATCCACTCCATGCGCGCCAAGGCGGTCACCGCGCTCGGGTTCGGCTACGACGACGTCGCCGCGATCAACCCCGCGATCGTGTACACCAACTGCTACGGCTACGGCAGGCGCGGCCCGCACCGCGACCGGCCGGCCTACGACGACACCATCCAGGCCGAATGCGGGCTGCCCGCGGTTCAGAAGCAACTCACCGGGGAAGCCGACTACGTCGGCACCATCATCGCCGACAAGGTGGCCGGCCTGACCGCTCTGTACGCGACGACGATGGCGCTGTTCCACCGTGAACGCACCGGGCAGGGACAGGAGGTCGAGGTCGCCATGTACGAGACCATGGCGTCCTTCATGCTCGTGGAGCACGCCAACGGCGCCATGTTCCACCCCCCGCTGGGGCCCGCCGTGTACCCGCGCACCGTCGCACCCAACCGCAGGCCCTACCGCACGAAGGACGGTTACGTCGCGGCGCTGATCTACAACGACAAGCATTGGAACGCCTTCATCGGTGCCGTCCGCCCGGCCTGGGCCTCGGAGCTCTACGCGACACTCGAGACGCGGGCCCACCACATCGACACGGTCTACGGGCTGGTCGCCGAGACCATGGCCGAGCGCACCACCGCGGAGTGGCTCGCGTTGTTCGGTGAGCTGGAAATCCCTGCCGCACCACTGAACTCACCCGATGCCCTGTTCGACGATCCACACCTCAACGCCGTCGGGCTCTTCGAGACCCTCGACACCCCGCACGGTCCGGTGACGTTCCCGGGCGTGCCGACATGGTTCTCCCGCACACCGGGGCGCGTCCGCGGCCCGGCGCCCGAATTGGGCGCCGACACCGCCGACGTGCTCGCCGAACTCGGGCTCACCGCGGGCGGGCCGCGCTGATGGATTTCGACATGGGTCCGCGTGCCGCCGCGCTGCGCGCCGAGTTGCGCGAACTGGTGCGACAGCACATCCCCGAGCACTTCCTCGGCGCGTTCACCGACGATCCCGCCGATCTCGAGACGGCGCAACGGTTCTGCCGGACACTGGCCGACCGCCGCCTGCTCTGCTCGGCCTGGCCGCCGGAGTTCGGCGGCGGGGGAGCGTCGGTCTGGGAGCAGACCGTGGTGCGGGAGGAGATGTGGGCGCACCACGAACCTCGCGGTGCGCAGTACATGGGCGTCAACTGGGTGGGCCCCATCATCATGCGCCACGGCACGCCCGAGCAGCAGCGCCGCCACCTCCCGCCGATCGCGGCGGGCGAGGTGATCTGGTGCCAGGGGTTCTCCGAACCGGAGGCCGGGTCGGATCTGGCGTCGCTGCGCACCACTGCGCGGCGTGCCGAGGACGGGTCAGACGGATGGCTGGTGAACGGCCAGAAGATCTGGACGTCCTACGCCACGATGGCGCAGTGGTGCTTCCTGCTGGCCCGCACCTCGCGGGTCGGAGACGGTGCAACCCAGAAGAAGCAACAGGGCCTGACGATCTTCCTGGTGCCGATGGACGATCCCGCGATCACGGTCCGACCCCTCGACACCATGCTCGGGCCCCACCACCTCAACGAGGTGTTCTTCGACGATCTGCGGGTCACCGACGCCGACGTCCTCGGCGCCGTCGACACCGGCTGGGCGATCGTCGCCGACGTGATGGCGTTCGAACGGGTCGGTATCGCCCGCTACGCCCGATGCGAACGGCTGCTGGCGGCCGCGCCCGGCGTGCTCGGCGACCGCTGGGACGACCTGTCCGCCGAACTGCGCGCGCGATGGGTCCGCATGCTGACCCACTGTCGGCGCGCGCGACTCCTGGCCTACCGGGTGGTCGAGGCGCAGAGCAGCGGCCGCATCACCCCCGCCGATGCTGCGGCCTACCGGATCGCGGTGACGACGCTGGACCAGGACAGCGCCGAGGTGCTGATGGACATCGCCGCGGAGGTGCGCCACGGCGACAGCCGGGCCCGATGGTTCCTCGGCGAGGTCGAGGACCACTGGCGCTACGCCCAGGCGGCTACGGTGTCCTCGGGAAGCATCGAGATGCAACGGATCCTGTTGTCGCGCGCGATGCTTGGCGGTGCCGAGAAGTGATCCTCGATCTCAGCGACGACGCTGTGGAATTCGGCCGGCAGGCGCGGCACGCCTTCGAATCCGCAGGCGGCGACCGGCTGGTCGCGCGAGCGGAGGCCGCGCCGCAGACGCGCGAGGCGCTGGTGGGCCCGGTGCTGGCGGCGCTCGGCGCGTGGGACCTGGACCCCCGCAGCGACGCAGACGATCTCGAGGCCGCAGCAGCGTTGTGTCGCAGCGCCGGCTACTGGGCGCTGCCCTATCCGCTCGCCGAGCGGCTCGCGGCGCCCGCCGATCTCGACGTGGACGGGCTGATCGTCGTGGGGGGTGCGCGCCCCGCCGGGGCGGTGGCGGGCGTCGAATCGCGCTGGGCCGCCGTCACTGTCGACGGTGCCCGGCATCGTGTCACCGTCCTCGGTGACGCGCTGCCGGGTCTGGTCGCCGAACTCCGGCTGTCACCGCTCGACGACGCCGGCGCGGACGACCTGCCCCTGGGTCTGGTGTTGCCGTGCTGGACGCTGCTCGGCATCCTCGACCGCGCGGTCGAGCTGACCGTCGCCCACGTGACACTGCGCACCCAGTTCGGCCGGCCGCTGTCGGCGTTCCAAGGGGTGCAGTTCCAGCTCACCGACGCCGAGGTGGAACGGGCGGGGCTCGAGGTCCTCGCCAAGCACGCGCTGTGGAGCATCGCAACAGGTCAGCCCGGAGCCACCGAAGACGCACTGGCCCTGCGGATGGCGGCGCTGGAGGCCGCCGACGTCGTGTTCCGGGTCTGCCACCAATTGCACGGCGCGGTCGGCTTCTGCGACGAGACCACACTGTCGTGGCTGTCGCGGGTCAGCCTGCCGCTGCGCCGGTTGCCGTTCGGGTTGTCGGGCACCCGTGACCATCTGACCCGGGTGGCCGGCCACCACGGGCTGGCGGGGTTGTTCGCATGAGCGGCCTCGATGACTTCCGCGCCGAGGTGCGCAGCTGGTGCCGTGACCACATCCCGAAGGACTGGCGCACCGACCAGACCAGCGTCGACGACGCCGAATTCGTCCGCTTCCAGAAGGACTGGTTCGCCACGCTGCACCGCGCAGGCTATGCGGTACCGCACTGGCCGGCGCAGTGGGGCGGCGGGATGAGCGTGGCTCGACAGGTCGTGCTGTATCAGGAGCTGGCCGCCCACGATGCGCCGCGGCTGGTGCTCGCCTTCGTCGGCATCCACCACGCCGCGGCCACGCTGCTGGCCGCCGGCACCGAGCAGCAACGCCGACGCCACCTGCCGGCCATCCTCGACGGCGACGTCTGGGTGCAGGGGTTCTCCGAGCCGGAGGCCGGATCCGACCTCGCGGCACTGCGCACCACCGCACGCAAGTGCGGTGGCGAGTTCGTCGTCAGCGGTCAAAAGCTCTGGGCCAGTGGCGGTCTGCACGCCGACTGGTGTCTGCTGCTGGCCCGCACCGACCCGGATGCCCCGAAGCGGCACGGCATCTCGTACTTCCTGCTGGACATGACCAGCCCGGGTGTGGAGGTGCGGCCGATCCGCAACGCGATCGGTGACTCCCACTTCTGCGAGATCTTCCTCGACGACGTGCGGATACCCGCGGCGAACCTGATCGGCGCCGAGAACGCCGGCTGGCAGGTCGCGCAGGCCACGCTGGGCGCCGAGCGCGGGATGACGATGCTCGAGCTGGCCGAGCGACTCGGCAACGCGGGATTCCGGTGGCTGGTCGAATCCGCCCCGGCCGATGATCCGGTGGTCGCCGACCGCCTCGCGGAGTTCGACACCGAGATCACCGGGCTGCGGGCGCTGTGCCGGCGCCTCGTCGAGCACGGCCCGAGCGGGCCCGCCGACGCGTCGATCGTCAAGCTGTACTACAGCGAGCTGCTGCAGCGGCTGACCGGCTTCGGGGCAGAGATCGGCGGTCTTCGGGCCCACACCGTGGTGGCCAAGCCGCTGTCGAGTGGATGGGAATCCCGTTCGTGGGTGCTCGATTTCGTCGGCTCGTGGGAGTGGACCATCCCCGGCGGCACCAGCGAGATCCAGCGCAGCATCATCGCCGAACGCGGTCTCGGTCTGCCTCGAGAGCCGAGCGTGACGTGACGACGTCCTTCGCCGAACACCACGACGAGCTGCGCGCCGTGGCCGGTCGGCTGCTCGCCGGGGATGCGGTACCGGACTGGCCCGCGCTCGTCGACGCCGGCTGGACCGGTCTGGAAGTGCCCGAGCACCTCGGTGGCGCCGGTGCGACGTTCGCCGAAACCGCGATCGTCTGCGAACAGATCGGACGAGCCGCCGCCGCCACCGACTTCCTCGGCGGTGCCGTGCTCGCCGCCGGTGTGCTCACCGCCCTGCCGCCGACCGACATCAGGGACCATCTGCTCGGCACGGTCGCCACCGGGCCGGGCCGTCTCGCCGTCGCAGTCGGCGACTTCCGCCTCGACGACGGCACGGTGTCCGGCCGCGCCGAGTTCGTCTCCGACGCCGTTGGGGCCGAACGGATTCTGATCCCCTTCGCCGGCGGCGTCGTGGTCTTGCGCTCGGCAGACGTCGCCGTCACCGCGCAGCCCGTCGTCGACGAGACCCGACGCCTGGCCACCGTCACGGCCGACGCCGCCCGCCCCGACGCCGTCCTGCCCGGATCTCCTGGCCCGCTCCAGGACCGGGCCGCGGTCGCGGTCGCGTGTGACAGCCTCGGCATCGCCCAGCAGATGCTCGCCCGCACCGTCGAATTCGTGAAGGTGCGCCACCAGTTCGGCCGGCCCGTCGGCTCGTTCCAGGCGGTCAAGCACGCGTGCGCCGACATGCTCGTCGGCATCGAGGTGTCGCGGCAACTCGTGGACGACGCGGTGGCCGCGCTCGCCGACGGCGCCGACGCCGGTGTCGCGGCCGCGATGGCGAAATCCCACGCGTGCTCGACCGCCGTCGACGCCGCGGGCACGACCATGCAGCTGCACGGCGGCATCGGCTACACCTGGGAGGCCGGCATCCACACCTATCTCAAACGCGCTGCACTGAACCGATCTCTGTTCGGATCGACTGCAGCACAACGACATCGCATCGCACAGAGATATTCGAAAGGGACATGACCATGGGCGTACCGGTGTACAAACGCATTCTCGACCTGTTCGAGGCCGAGGGTGTCAACACACTGTTCGGCATTCCCGATCCCAACTTCGTGCACCTGTTCACCGAGGCCGACGCACGCGGTTGGTCGGTCGTCGCGCCGCACCACGAACTGTCCGCCGGCTTCATGGCCGAGGCGGCGTCGCGCATGACCGGCACGCCGGGACTGTGCATCGGCACTCTGGGACCCGGCGTCGCCAACATCGCCGGAGCGATGATGTGCGCACTGGTCGAGAACTCGCCCGTCATCTTCCTCGGCGGCCAGCGGGCCCGCATCACCGAGCGCCGGGTACGCCGCGGCCGGATCCAATTCGTGCAGCAGGAGCGGCTTTTCGCGCCGGCGGTCAAGTTCAGCAGCTCGATCGAGTACGCCGATCAGACCGACGAGATCATCCGCGAAGCCATCCGCCGCTCGCTGTCCGGCACGCCCGGACCGTGCTACATCGAATACCCGTCGCACGTCATCCTCGAGGAACTCGACGTGCCGGACTCGTTGCCGCCGCACCGGTATCGCCTCGTCAACCAGGGGGCGGGCGAACGCGAGGTGGCCCGGGCGGCCACCCTGATCCGCGAGGCCACCAGCCCGATCCTGCTGGTGGGCCACGGCGTACACACCTCACGCACCCAGCGGCAGGTCAAAGAGCTCGCCGACCTGATGAACTGCCCGGTCATCCAGACCTCCGGCGGCACCTCGTTCATCCCCGGACTCGAGGACCGCACGTTCCCCTACCTGTTCTCCCCGGCCGCCAACCAGGCCGTCGAGGACTCCGACCTGTGCGTCGCGCTGGGCACCGAACTCGGCGAACCCATGCATTACGGCCGGACCCAGCACTGGGCCGCCAACGACGCCCACCGCAAATGGGTGTACGTCGAACAGGACCCGGCCGCCATCGGGGTCAACCGCCAGTTCGACGTCCCCCTGGTCGGGGATCTGCGCGGAGTCGTGCCGCAACTCGTCGACGCGCTCGAGGACACGCCGCGCACCCCGTCGGCCACCCTCGAGACGCTGATCCGCGACGACGCCGAAGAGCTCGCCCAGCTCGCCGAGAGCGCGCCCACCGGACGGACGCCGGTGCACCCCGCGCGGTTCGTCGTCGAAGCGACGAAGGCGTTTCCCGACGACGGCATCATGGTCCGCGACGGCGGCGCGACCGTCATATTCGGCTGGACCTACTCGCAGGCCAAACCGCGTGATGTGATCTGGAATCAGAACTTCGGTCACCTCGGCACCGGCCTGCCGTACGCCATCGGCGCCTCGGTGGCCGACGGAGGCAGACGCCCGGTCATGCTGCTGACGAGCGATTCGGCGTTCCTGTTCCACATCGCCGAACTGGAGACCGCCGCCCGGCTGAATCTGCCGCTGGTGTGCGTGGTGGGCGTCGACCACCAGTGGGGGCTCGAGGTCGGCGTGTACAAACGCACCTTCGCGCAGCCGTCACCGCAACCCGGTGTGCACTGGAGCAAGGACGTCCGGATGGACAAGGTCGCGGAAGGCTTCGGCTGCCACGGCGAGTACGTCGAGAAGGAGGACGACATCGGACCGGCGATCGCCCGCGCCTACGCCAGCGGCAAGGTCGGCGTCGTGCACGTGTGCATCGACCCGAAGGCGAACTCCGAGGAGATGCCCAAGTACGACCGATTCCGGACCTGGTACGCCGAAGGCACCCAGTAGACACGGCCCTTGAGGGAGAGTGGAAACCATGCGCGAATATCTCCAGTTCTACATCGATGGGCAGTGGGTGGACCCCATCCGGCCCCACAGCCTCGACGTCGACAATCCGACCACCGAGGAGGTCTCCGGGCGGATCGCCCTGGGGTCCTCGGCCGACGTCGACGTCGCGGTCCAGGCGGCGCGCCGCGCGTTCGCGACGTGGTCGCAGACCACCCGCGAGCAACGGCTCGAGGTGCTGTCGGCCATCATGACCGAATATCAGAAGCGCGCGGGTGACCTCGCCGACGCCGTCCACGAGGAGATGGGTGCGCCCACGTCGCTGGCGGCGGGGCCCCAGGTGAACCTGGGGCTCGGGCATCTGTCCACCGCGATCGACGCGCTGAAGAACTTCGCGTTCGAAGAGCAGCACGGCAGCACGCTGGTGGTGAAGGAACCGATCGGCGTGTGCGGCCTGATCACGCCGTGGAACTGGCCCATCAACCAGATCGCGTGCAAGGTGTTCCCGGCGTTGGCCACCGGCTGCACCATGGTGCTCAAACCGTCCGAGGTCGCGCCCTACTCGGCGCAGATCTTCACCGAGATCCTCGACGCCGCAGGCGTTCCCGCCGGGGTGTACAACCTCGTCTACGGGGACGGCCCGGGTGTCGGCGCGGCGCTGTCCAGCCACCCCGACATCGACATGGTGTCGTTCACCGGTTCGACCCGGGCGGGTGTCGACGTCGCCAAGAACGCCGCGGCCACGGTCAAGCGGGTCACCCAGGAGCTCGGCGGCAAGAGCCCGAACATCGTGCTCGACGACGACGACTTCGCCAAGAGTGTCGCCGCGGGCACGTCGGTGATGATGATGAACAGCGGGCAGAGCTGCAACGCGCCGTCGCGCATGCTGGTGCCCACTGCGCGGATGGACGAGGCGATCGCGGTCGCCCGGGAGACCGCGTCTGCCGTCAAAGTCGGCGATCCGAACGACAAGAAGGCCATCGGGCCGGTCGCGTCGCGGGCACAGTTCGAGAAGATCCAGGGGCTGCTGCAGAAGGGCATCGACGAGGGGGCCACGCTCGTCGTCGGCGGGCCCGGCCGCCCGGACGGGATCGAGACCGGCTACTACGTCAAGCCGACCGTGTTCGCCAACGTCACCAACGACATGACGATCGCGCGCGAGGAGATCTTCGGCCCCGTGCTGTGCATCCTGGGCTACGACGACCTCGACCAGGCGCTCGAGATCGCCAACGACACCGATTACGGTCTGGCGGGCTATGTTTCGGGTGCCGATCTCGAGCAGGCCCGGTCGGTGGCGCGGCGCATCCGCGCCGGCTCGGTCGCGATCAACCACGGGTTCGACATGAACGCCCCGTTCGGCGGCTACAAGCGCAGCGGCAACGGGCGCGAGTGGGGCCAGTTCGGCTTCGACGAATACCTCGAGATCAAGGCCGCGCTGGGGTACGCCCCCGCTTGACACCGAACGTACGGTTTCTGACGATTCTCGGCGGAATTCCGTCAGAAACCGTACGCTCGGCGCGGTGTCGAGCGAAAAGTACACCTACGGAATCGATTTCGACCGCATCGAGGCCGTGGACATCCATACGCACGTGGAGATCGACAGCCACGGGCACCGGGCCTATGACGACGTGCTGGTCGAGGCCACCGCCCGGTACTTCAAGATGCCGGCGGGCATCGTCGCGGCCGTGGACGCCGTCGCGGACGTCTACCGGCGGCACAACACCGCCGCGGTGGTGTTCACCATCGACGCCCGGCACGGTATGCGGCACGCACCCAACTCGATCGAGGATCTGGTCGCGGGCGCGGCCCGCAACAACGACGTGCTGATCCCGTTCGGCAGCGTCGATCCGTGGCAGGGCCGCCACGCCGTGCACCGCGTACACGAACTCGTCCGCGATTTCGGGGTCAAGGGCTTCAAATTCCATCCGAGCATGCAGGCCTTCGAACCCAATGACCGGTCGTACTACCCGATCTACCACGCCATCGCCGAGGCGGGCGTGCCGGCGCTGTTCCACACCGGCCAGACGGGCATGGGGGCGGGCCTGCCCGGCGGGCACGGCATCAAGCTGCGCTACTCCGACCCCATGCTGCTCGACGACGTCGCCGCCGACTTTCCGGAGCTGACGATCGTGATGGCGCACCCCGCCGTGCCGTGGGTGGACGCCCAGATCGCCATCGCCGGCCACAAATCGAACGTCTACATCGACCTGTCCGGGTGGAGCCCCAAGTACTTCCCCCCGCAGCTGGTCCACGCGATGACCCGTCAGCTGCGCACCAAGGTGCTGTTCGGGACCGACTACCCGTACATCCAGATCGACCGGTGGCGCCGCGACTTGGACACCCTCGACGTCGACCCGGCCGTGCTGCCGTTGATCTACAAGCAGAACGCGCTGCGCGTCCTCGGCGTCACTGCCTGACCGCGGGGGACTACTGCTTCTTCTGGGGGTCGTGGCCCCAGTTCATCAGCGAGTACCGCCACTTGCTGTGCTCGACGTCCTTCGACGGCCCCTGCGCGCGGTGCCGCTTGACGTATCCCACGACCTTGCGCATGTGCGCGTAGTCGTCATCGGACAGGTCGGCCTTCTTCGACTCGAGGATCTCGACGATCCGCCGCCCGCTGTGATGCCCGGTGGACTCGCCGCCGTCGGACGATTTCTGGCCGACGGCCTTCGACTCGTCGGTGTCCAGCCACTTGTCGAGTTCCGACGCGGTCATGTTCACCGCGTCGGAGAACTCGTCGTAGGTCTCGGCCGAGTCAGCTGAGCCGCTCATGACTTCTTCTCGAGCGCATCCGGCTTGTGCACCGCGTCGCCGCCGCTCTTGTCGCTGACCACCCGGTACTGCGGCTCGTCCTCCGACGCCCGCACCGTCCGGCCGGCGGCCTCGGTGTCGGAGGTGATCTTCTCTTCGACGGTGCCCTCGGCAGTGCTGCCGTGGCTCTGCCAGGTGACCTTGTCGCCCTTCTTGAATTCCTTGCTCATGGCCGACGAATACCCGGCGGCCCGGCGATGACTCTGACCGAAATCTGACGCGTCAGGCCTTGACGAGGGTGAACTGCCCGAGTTCGCTGACGCCCCGGTTGAAGAAGTCGCTGCAGCCCACCAGGTACTTCATGTACCGCTGGTACACCTCTTCCGACGTGGCGGCCACCGCCTCGTCGTGGTGGGCTTCGAGCGCCTCGGCCCAGGTGTCGAGGGTGCGCACGTAGTCCTTGTTGAGGAACTGCGTCTGCTCCAGCGTGAATCCCGCCTGCGCGGACAGCTCGACGATGTTCTCCTCGCCGGGCACCGATCCGCCCGGGAAGATCTCCTTGGCGATGAACCGCATGAACTTCAGGTCGGTCATCGTGATCGGGATACCCATCTCGGGCCACTTCTTCAACGGGTGGCCGAGAATCGCCTGCAGCAGCATGCGTCCGCCGCTGGGCAGCACGCTGCTGCACATCTTGAAGAACGGCTCGTAGCGCTCCTGCGGGAACGCCTCGATCGCCTCGATGCTGATGATGCGGTCGACCGGCTCGTCGAACTGCTCCCAGCCGCGGAGCAGGATCCGGCGCGAACGCTCGGTGTCCATGCCGTCGAGCAGCTCCTGGGCGAACTTGCGCTGGTTGCGACTGAGGGTCAGCCCGACGACGTTGACGTCGTAGCGCTCGATCGCGCGCTTGAGCACCGACCCCCAGCCGCATCCGATGTCGAGCAGCGTCATCCCCGGCTCGAGGTTCAGCTTGCCGAGCGACAGATCGATCTTGGCCATCTGCGCCTCTTCGAGCGACATGTCGTCACGCTCGTAGTAGGCGCAGCTGTACGTCCGCGACGGGTCCTGGAACAAACCGAAGAAGTCGTCGGAGAGGTCGTAGTGCGCCTGCACCTCCTCGAAGTGGGGCGTCATGTCCTTGCCCGTCCCGGGCGGACCCACCGCACTCTCAGCCATTCCCCGACCGACCTCCATCCGACTCCGTCACGAACGTGCCCAAATTACTACACCGACGTCAATGCCTGCTTCTCACACGTGAACTGTGCGACGTCGGTGTAGCCGTCGCGGAACAGGTTGGCGCAGCCCTGCAAATACTTGAGGAAGCGCTCGTAGATCTCCTCGGACGTGATCTCGATGGCCTCGTCCTTCTTGTTCTCGAGGTTCGACGCCCACGTGTCGAGGGTCTTGACGTAGTGCGGCTGCAGGTGCTGCTCGCGGGTGATCGTGTAGCCGGCCTTCACCGCGTGATCGCGCACCATCGACGCCAGCGGCAAACGGCCACCGGGATAGATGTAATCCATGATGAACTTGATGAAGCGCACATTCGACATGGTCAGGGGCAGTCCCTTGGCCTTGATCTCCTCATCCTCGGGGATGATGATCGTGTGCAGCATCATCACGCCGTCTTCGGGCATCCAGCTGTACGTCTTCTTGAAGTAGTCGTCGTACTTGTTGAAACCGAAGTGCTCGAACGCCCCGATTGACACGATCCGGTCGACCTGACCCTCGAACTCCTCCCACGGCTGCAGCCGGACCTCCATGGACCGCTTGCTGGTGGAGTTGGCGAACCAGTGGTTCTCGATGTGCTCCTTCTGATTCTCCGACAGCGTCAGGCCGATGACGTTCACGTCGTACTTCTCCACGGCCCGCATGATGGTCGCGCCCCAGCCGCAGCCGATGTCGAGCAGCGTCATGCCCGGCTTGAGCCCGAGCTTGCCCAGCGACAGGTCGATCTTCGCCATCTGGGCCTGCTCGAGGGTGTAATCGTCCTTCTCGAAGTAGGCGCAGCTGTAGACCTGGTTCGGGTCCTGCCACAGCTTGAAGAAGTCGTTGGAGATGTCGTAGTGGAACTGCACCTCCTGCTTGTCGGATCCGCGCGTCTCCGCGGCGGACTTCGACAGCCACTTCGACTGGGCCTCGCCCTGCGGGTGCTCGGTTTCCGTGTTCGACATTCGCCCATCCTTCTGCGGTCATCATCGACCTGCCTTCGGGCAGGCCGCCTTTTTCGTATTCACCTGCGGCGCACGGCGCGGGTACGCTGCTGACCCGCCCGGCCACGAGAACTGGCTTCGCCGACCATACCTTTCCTCGCCGCGCGACGGCAGGCGGCGTGCGGAGGAATTCGATCGGCCATCGGACCGAGTTCGGGCGAGGATGGTCGGTATGCCCGGCTCGATGATCTATCTCAAGGCTTGTATCAACGGGGCGCGCACGCCCGACGAGCACCCCGCGCTGCCCGTGAGCCCCGATCAGCTGGCGGCCGAGGCGGTCGCGGCGCACGCCGCCGGCGCCAGGGCGGTGCACCTGCATCCGAAGAACGCCGACGGCGTCGATTCGCTGTCGGCGTCCGACGTCGCGGCCGCGGTGGCCGCGGTGCGGGACGCGGTGCCGGGGTTGCCGCTCGGGGTCACCACCGGCTACTGGGCGCTGCCCGATGCGACGCAGCGACTGCGCGCGATCGACAGCTGGTCCGTGCTGCCCGACTTCGCGTCGGTGAACTGGCACGAACCCGGCTCGCCGGAGCTGGCCGAGCTGCTGCTCAGCCGTGGCATCGGCGTGGAGGCCGGCATCTTCCATGCGGAGGCCGCCCAGTCGTGGGCCGCGTCCGGGGTGGCGGCGCACTGCCTGCGCGTGATGGTCGAACTCGGCGCCGACGGTGACGTGGCCACCGCCGACGAGGTGCTCGCGCTGGTGTCCGCGGCGGACTCGCCGGCGCCGGTACTGCTGCACGGGCTCGATGACAGCTGCTGGCCGCTGCTCCGGCACGCGGGCGTGCGGGGGCTGCAGGCGCGGATCGGGATGGAGGACACGCTGGCGCTGCCCGACGGTTCCCGCGCCGACGGGAATGCGGCCCTGGTGTCGGCCGCGGTCGAGCTGCTCAGTCGGTAGGCGCGCCGAGCGCGAAATCGGCGAAGTCGAAGCCGGGGACGACGACGCAGCTCACGAGACAGGGTTGGTCGTCACGCGGACGGGCGCGCTGCCAGTGACCGGGCGGCACCACGTACTGCGGGGTCTCTCCGGCCATGATGTCGGCGCCCAGCAGATGAGTGGTCGCGGTGTCCTGCTCGGCGCCGACCTCGAGCAGCAGCGGGCCGCCCGAGTGGTACAGCCACAGCTCGGCGCTGCGCACGGTGTGCCACGCCGACTGCTGATCTGGCATGAGCAGGAAGAGGATCGCCGTGCCGGCGTTGCGGCTGCCCGAGTAATCCGGCGGCAGAGCGGACTCCGGCACCGTCAGGTCGCTGCGCCACGTCTCGGTGTACCAGCCCCCCTCGGGGTGCGGGGAAAGCTCCAGCCGACGCGCCCATTCGGGGAGATCGCTCATCGGCCCACCCTAGTAGTCTTTGCCCATGTCTCGCGCCCGTCCCGGCTGGCTGGTGGCGCTGTGTGCGCTGGTCGTGGCCGTGAGCGCCTGGTTGCCCTGGCTCACGTCGTCGGCCGACGGGGGCGGCCGGGCCAACGCGATCGGCGGCGTGGCGGGCGTGATGCCGGTCCCGCCGCCGGGCTTCGGTGTGGGTCAGCTGGTCGTGCTGTTGGCGGCGTCGCTGGTGGTGGCCGGCGCGATGGCAGCACGCGACATCTCGGCCCGGATGGCTTCGACTGTCGCGCTGGCGATTTCGGTGATCCTGGTGGTTCTCGCCTTCTGGTACTACCGGCTCTACGTGTATCCACCGGTGTCGGCGGGCTACGGCCTCTACGTCGCCGGCGGGGTCGCGGTGGCCGCGGCGCTGCTGTCGGTGTGGACGATGCTGGCGGCGTGGACGCGATCGGTGCCGACCACCGGCAGGGTCCGGTGAGCGGCTTCGTCGAACCGGTCACGCTGGCGGGGGAGCGCTGGGTGACGCTGGAACCCCTGCGCGACGATCATCTCGCGGAGATCGAAGCGCTCGCGGCCGATGGCGAACTCGGTCGCCTCTGGTACACCGGTGCGCCGAAAGCCGGTGCGGCCGCGGACTGGCTGCGGACGCGATTGGCGGTGCAGACGCCCGAGACCGGGCTGACGTTCGTGGTGCGCGGCCTCGACGGCGCGATGATCGGCTCGTCGAGCTACATGAACGTCGACGGCCCCAACCGCAGGCTCGAGATCGGGAACACCTGGTACAGCGCCGCGGCTCGGCGCACCGGCGTCAACACCGAGACCAAACTGCTGATGCTGGGCCATGCCTTCGACGTGTTGGGCTGTGTCGCAGTGGAATTCCGTACCCATTTCTTCAATGCGACCAGCCGTGCGGCGATCGAACGGTTGGGCGCAAAGTGCGACGGCATCCTGCGCAGCCATCAGCTGCTGCCCGACGGCTCGCGGCGCGACACGGTGGTGTACTCGATCCTCGACATCGAGTGGCCGGCCGTGCGGTCCAACCTGCGATTCCGGTTGGACCGCACGTAGCGACGGCCCGGCGCTCACGCCGGGGCGATGCGTCACCCGGGTGCGACGACGTCAGGCTTGCGGAGTGGCGCCCCGTTCGGCGGGCAACGGCGCAGTGCTCGGGGCGGGCGCCTGCCCGGATCCGGGTGTCTGGCCGGCGGGGCCGCCCTGGGCCGGCGGTGGCGGAGGGGCCTGCCCACCGGGGCCTGCGGGGCCTCCAGGTCCGCCCGGGGGTGGCGGGGGAGGACCCTGACGATCGGGCCCACCCGGACCGCCGGGGCCGCCATCCGGACCGCGGCCCGGACCACCGGGGCCTTCCGGACCACCGGGACCGCCCGGGCCTTCCGGACCGCCGGGTCCGTGGTGCCGTCCCGGCCCGTCGGGACCCCATCCGCGGCCACCGCCGGGTCCACCGGGGCCGCTCGGCCCGTCGGGACCCCAGCCCGGGCCAGCCGGGAGGGGCGGCGCCGGCTGCGCGACGGACGCGGTGCCGACCGACAGCGACATCGTCGGGTGGGCGTCGAACAACGTGCCGCCGAGGAACCCGATCACCAGACCGGCCGCGGCGGCACCGACGGCCGCACCGACCGGGTGCCGTCGAGCGGGCTCCCGCACGGACGCCCAGCGTCCCTTCTTCTCCTCGGCCGCCACCGGAGTGGCTGCGGGTGCGGCGTACTGGGGTTCCGCAGAGTACGGCTGCGATGCGGAGATGCGGTCGGTCTCGTGGATGTCGTCGGTGTTGTTGTCGTCCGCCGGATCGTGTTGCGGGCGTTCATCGTTGGCCATGAGAACTCTTTCGTCGTCGGAACGTGAACCGATCGCGACGCTAGAGCGCGGTCATGAAGCCAACCTGAAGAACGCCGCCCGCAGCGAAGTCTTCAGATTGGCTTCAGGCGGTCCCGGCCAGAATGGACCCATGGCCGCACCCGCTGACACCGACCGCGCCCCGGCGCGCGTGCTGGTGGTCGAGGATTCCCTCGCCATCCGGGAGATGGTCGTCGACGCCCTCGCGTCCGCCGGGTACGCCGCCGAAGGCCGTGTCGACGGCGAGGCCCTCGAGCAGGCGCTCGACGGCTACCGGCCCGACCTCGTCATCCTGGACATCATGCTGCCCGGCCGCGACGGGTTCGTCCTCGCCGACGTCATCCGGCAGTGGGGGGACGTCGGGCTGATCATGCTGACCGCCCGCGACGGCCTCCCCGACCGGCTGCGCGGCCTCGACGGCGGCGCCGACGACTACGTCGTCAAACCTTTCGAGTTGCCCGAGCTGGTGTCCCGCGTGGGCGCGGTCCTGCGTCGCCGGGGCCGCCTGCCCGCCACCGTGCAGACCGGTGACCTCGTCGTCGACCGCGGCGCCGGCGTCGCGTCGCGCGCCGGCACCCGGCTCGAGTTGACGGCCACCGAGTTCCGGCTTCTCGACTTCCTCCTCGACCAGCGGGGGCGCATCGTCAGCGCCCACCAGATCCTCAACGCGGTGTGGGGGTACGCCTCCTACGACGACAATCTGGTCCACGTCCACATCAGCAGCCTGCGTCGCAAGATGGAAGCGCACGGTCCGCGGATCCTGCACACCGTGCGCGGCATCGGTTACCGACTGCAGGCCCCGGCCCGGTGACCCCGACCACCGCGACGCCGTCGCTGCAGCGCCGAGTGGTGATCGCCGTGCTGGCCTTCCTCGCCGTCCTGCTCGTGGTGCTCGGCGTCGTCATCGACCTGCTGATCGGCGCCCAGGCCCGGCGGGATCTCAACGACCGTCTGCAGGCCGGCGTCAGCCGGGTCGACGCCCTGGCCCGGGCGGGCGCGCCGCCGTGGCAATGGGCCGCCGAAGTCGACGGAGGCGGCATCCGTGCAGCAGTCGTGACCGCCGACGGCGAGCGCTACGGCGACCCGGCGATCAACCCCGACATCGTGATCGGCCAGGACGTCCCCCCGCCGCCTCCGCCCCGCCCGCCGGGCCGCGACCGGGGTCCCGGACGGCCCGACGGACCTCGCCCGCCGCCACCTCCGGACGCCACCGCGACGGCCGTCGACCACGTTCTGCCCGACGGCAGCCGGCTGATCCTGGTGGCCGACACCACCGCGACGTCGGCCCTGCTGCGGCAACTGCGCATCCTCATGGTGGTCGCCGGGATCGCGGTCCTCGTCATCACCGCGGTGGGCGTCGCGCTGATCGCCCGCACCACCATGCTGCCGCTGACCCGGCTGACCGACGTCGCCGAATCGATTGCCGCGGGCGACCGCGGCCGCCGCATGCGCCCCGACCGACCGGGCACCGAACTCGGCCGCGCGGCACAGGCTTTCGACACCATGGTCGACGCACTGGAGTACTCCGAGAACCGGGCGCACACTTCGGCGCAGGCCGCTTCACACGCTGAGGCGTCGACGCGCCGATTCCTCGCCGATGCCGCCCACGAGCTACGCACGCCCATCGCCGGGATCCTCGCCGCGGCAGACCAGATCGTCTCCTCGGCCGTGCAGCGCGACGACCCGGAGTCGGACCGGCAGCGACACCGCGCCGAACTCGTGCTCAGCGAGGCTCGCCGGGCCGGGCGGCTGGTCGCCGACATGCTCGACCTCAGCCGCATCGACGCCGGCTCGCCGCTCGATCTGCAGCCGTGCGACCTGGCGGCTCTCGCCGATGCCGAGCGGGACCGCAGCGCCGTCCTGGCCCCCGGACTGGAGATCCGGCGCAGCGGCGACACCACGCTGCCGGTGCTCGCCGATCCTCTGCGTATCGCGCAGATCCTGGCCAATGTCGTCGACAACGCCCGCCGTCACACACCCCCGGGCGGGACCGTCGCGATCGATGCGCGCGCGGTCGGCGGTCGCGCCGTCCTCACCGTCACGGACACGGGCACCGGGGTGCCCGACGATCAGCGCGACCACATCTTCGAACGGCTCGTCCGCCTCGACGAAGCCCGCGACCGTGATCGTGGCGGCGCCGGACTCGGCCTGCCCATCGCCCGGGCCTTGGCGCGGGCGCACGGCGGCGACCTCGTCAACGTGCCGCACCGGCCTGGGGCACGGTTCGTCCTGACGCTGCCGCTGCGCCAGCCGGCGGGGGGCGGCTGATCTGCTGTGGTTGCCGGCATCGGGTGGCCCGCCGTGCGGTCCAACCGGCGAATCCGGTTGGGCCGCACCGGCGGAGCCGTCGGACTATTCGGCGTCGACCGTGGTCGGCGAGATGGACGCCTGGGAGCCCGCGTGGGTGATCTCCACCTTGCGGGGCTTCGCGCGCTCCGCGACGGGGATGGTCACCGTCAACACGCCGTTCTCGTAGGTCGCCGAGATCGCGCCGGTGTCGATGCCGTCGCCGAGCGAGAGCTGCCTGCGGTAGCCGCCGAAGAAGCGCTCGTTGGCGAGCCACTGGGCCGATTCATCGGACCGCGCCGTGCGGTGGGCCGAGATCGTCAGCGTGCCGTTGTCGACGTTGACGTCGACCGAACCGGGGTCGACGCCGGGCAGATCGGCGGTGAGCACATAGTGGTCGTCGATCTTGCAGAGGTCCATCGGCATGAAACGCGGAACGCGATTTGATCCGGTCTGGCTGCTCAGCAAGCCCCGGGTCAACGCATCAAGGTCACTGAACGGATCAAAGCGGAGCACAGTAATCCACCTCCTACGTCACTCAGGGCCCGCCACCCTGGCGGGCGACTAAATCACTGTGCACCAGCGAGATTAGCACTCGACATCTGAGAGTGCCAAGAACTTTCGGACGAATTTCTCCGGTTTCCACAGAGCCGGCGAGGGATGAGGGTCCAAAGGCCCTCCCTTCGCGCAGCGAACTGCGTTACAGAGGAGTGGTGCAACGAGACGTCGTCGCGGATCCCGCGACCGGGGCGCCGCTCGAGGGATCCGACGAGACGTCTCAGTTGCGCCGCTTCATCGACAGCCTCCCTGCGCTGGTCGGCTACTGGGACCACGAATGCCGCAATGTGATCGCCAACGCCGCGTACGTCGAATACTTCGGGATGACCCCGGATCAGATCCGGGGTCGGCACATCAGAGACGTGCTGGGCGAGGCTGTCTACGCCCTGAATCTGCCCCACATCGACGGCGTGCTGGCCGGCCGGGAGCAACTCTTCGAGCGCACACTGATCGACCAAAACGGCATGACCCGGCACACGCAGGCGTCCTACGTTCCCGACATCGTCGACGACGAGGTTCGCGGCTTCGTCGTCCAGGTCACCGACGTGACGGCCCGGGTGGAGGCGGAACGGACACGCGACGAGGCCGTGCGACTGTTCGAGATCAGCATGGCGCACGCGCCGGTCGGCACCGTGGTGGTCGATACGGCCGGCATTGTGCTGCAGGCCAATCCGGCCTTCTGCGCGCTGATGCGCTGCACCGAGCCGGAACTTGTCGGCGGCGATTTCCGCCGGTTCGTGCATCCCGACAACCTCGAGTCGGGGGAGGCGGAGTTCACCGCGCTGGTGAACGGGACAACGCCGCATCTGTCGTCGGAACGGCGATACCTCAGGGCCGACGGCACAGCGGTGTGGCTGCAGCGGGACCTCGTGCTGGTGCCGGCGGCGCGCAACGGACAGGACGTGGCCGTTGCCCAGTTCCAGGACATCACCGCGCGCAGAGCCGCCGAGGTCGAACTGGCCCGGCTCGCGGTCACCGATCAGCTGACCGGACTGCCGAACCGGCGCGCGCTGGTGGAGCGCCTCGAGTGGCACCACGCGGAGTCCCCGGACGAGCCCATCGGCGTGCTCTTCATCGACCTAGACGGTTTCAAACTCGTCAACGACGTGCACGGTCACGCCGTCGGCGACGCCGTCCTCACCTCCGCCGCACAGCGGCTCGCCTCGCTCGTCGAGCCGCCCAACAGCGCCTACCGCCTCGGCGGCGACGAGTTCGTGGTCGTGATGCCCGTGCCTCCGGGCTCCACCGGCCGGCCTGCGCTCGTCCGCCGCGTCGCGCTCGACCTGTCCGCGCCGTACCAGACCGCGACCACGCCGGTGCGGCTCGCCGCATCGGTGGGCTACGCCCAGGCGGTCACCGACGACGTCGAATCGCTACTGCGGGCCGCCGACGCCGAGATGTACCGGCACAAGAGCCGCCGGCGCTGACTGGTCACTCGCGCCCGCCGAGGTCGACCTCGATCGTCGCGACGACGCCGGCGGTCCGGCCGGGCGCGGCCTGATGGGCCCAGTAGAGGTTGGTGTGGTCGATGACAGCCGGAACCGGGGGCGCGCCCCATGCGGTCTTGTCGCCGGCGGTGTGCGCGTCGGCCACGAGGTCGACGTCGTAGCCGCGCGTGAACGCGCCGTGCAGCGTACTGCGAACGCAGGCATCGGTTTCCGCGCCGGTCACCACGAGGCGGCCGACCCGCCGGTCGGCCAGCGTCTGCTCCAGCGGGGTGTCCTCGAACGCGTCGCCGTAGCTCTTGTCGATGATCGGCTCGCCATCGGCGGGAGACAGCTCGGACACGATGTGCCATCCGTCGCTGCCGTAGGGGAGCCCGTCGTCGTGGTGGCGGACCCACACCACCGGGGTGTCCGCGCGCCGCGCGCGCTCGACGAGATCGGCGATGTTGGCCACCACGGCGTCTCGCCGGTAGGCGCCGTCGACGACGACGTTCTGCACGTCCACGACCAGCAGGGCGGTGGCGGAACGGTTTTCGAGCGTGGTCATGCCGTCATTATCCGGGATCCGCGCAGCCGAACACAGCACTGATCGCACACCAGGGCGGGGTGGAACCGCCGCCCGCACCCGCGGTGGGTCAGCAGCACCGCGGTGCCCTCGGGGTCGGGATACCAGCGCTGCGCCCACTCCAGCGCACACACCAGCACAGGGAAGAACGCGCGGCCCTTCTCGGTCAGCCGGTACCGGCCTCCGGTGCTGTGCAGTATCCCATCGGCGGTGAACGTCGTGAGTCGGTGGGCGATGGTTCCGGGTGGGGCGCCCAGCTCGGTCTGCAGATCGGTGAACCGGTCGATCCCGACGAACGCGGCCACCAGCAGCGCGAAGCCCCACCGGTCGCCGATCACGCTCATCGTCTGCGGGAACACCGCGCCCGCGCCGAGACGGCGCTCACCCGACCTGCGCCGGTGGGTCGTCGACGGCGTGGACCGGGCCCAGGAACCACTCGGACCCCACTGCGCCACAACGTCTTTCTCGGTCGCCTGCGTGTCGCAGGCGCGACAGGTCAGCACAGGAGAGAAGTCGGCGCCGCACGAGGCGTGCCGCATCGCGGGCAGCGACGTCACGTGCTCGGTGACCCAGGTGCGCTCCCACTCCCAGATGGAGGTCAGCATCGGCCACAGCGACCGGCTCCTGGGCGTCACCGGGTACTCGGCACGCGACGGCCTGGTCTGGTACTCGCGGCGGGTCAGCAGATCCTCATCGACCAGGGAACGCAGGCGCGCCGACAGCACGGAATGTGATACCGGGAGCGCGTCGCTGAAATCCCCGTACCGCGTGGCGCCCAGCAGCGCTTGCTGGATGATCAGCAGGGTCCACTCGTCACCGAGTGTTCCGAGCATCCGGGCGACGGCGTTCGGACCGCCCGTCACAGGCCGATCGCGGCGGCCGCGGAGTCGGTCTCGCGCCACCGGGGAAGGTCCGCCCCCGGTGCCCACGTCGAGTGCGTGCCGCTCGAGATCCGTTCCGGCAGTGCGAGGGTGCACACCGGACCATCGCCGACGCGGGCCGCGTCGAACACCAGGCAGTAGGAGGCGTCGGCGTTCATGTCGGTGGTGAGCGTGACGAGGTAGCCGTCGTCCTCGGCGCGATCGCCGGCACCGCCGCCGGTCCGGGGCGCCATCGCGGTCTCGCTGCCGTACACGCCGTCGCCGAACGCGAAGCGCTCCTCGCGGCCGGTGTGCAGATCGTGTTTGAGCAGCCCGTCGAACAGGAACCAGGCCGGCTTGCCCGTCGCGGCGTAGGTGTAGCGGTAGCGCAGGCCGGCGTGGTCGGGATTGATCATGCCGAACTCGCTGATGCTGTCCGACAACTGCTCTTCGCGGACCTCGCCGGTGACGAGGTTGAACCGCCACCGGTGCAGCCGCGCCTGCATCCGGTCCAGCGCCAGGAACCGGAAGGCGCGCTGCCACTTGTTCCCCATGCCGTTGTCGGCCGGCTCGGGATCGCCCTGAAAGAAGCCGTCGACCACGATCTCGTCGCCGTCCTCGTAGGCGTTGGGGAAGTGCAGCACGTAGGTCGGGTCGGCCTCGAACCACCTGATCTGGGAGACGTCGCCCCTGCGCGGGATGACTGCGAACCGCGACGGGGTGTCGCGGTGGAATCGCGGCAGATGCACGTTGTGCTCGAGCAGCGAGGGCTCCCAGAACAGCGGAAAGTCGTTGAGAATCACATAGTTCTCGGTGAACGCCATGTCGTGGGGCAGTCGCGGGCCGGGCAGCTCGACGTCCACGGTGTGCACCACCTGCCCGGAATCGCTCACCACGCCGTAGCGCAGATACGGCGCCTGCTTGCTGTAGGAGAAGTAGAACAGTTCCCCGGTGCGGGCGTCGACCTTCGGGTGCGCCGACACTCCCCAGTCGGACGGGAAGCCGCCGTTCCAGTCCTCCTTGCCCAGCGCGTCGCCGGTGCACGGGTCCATGCGGTAGAGGTCGCCGCACTGGTAGTGGCTGGTCAGCGCGACGCCGCGGTGCACGATCACATCGGTCGACGACGCGTCTTTCATCAAAGTCCTTGCGCCCCAGCCGTAGTCGCGGCGGGACAACTCGATCGGTTCGGCGATGCCGGGCCACAGCGGGCCGTTCGCCGCGTTCTCCTCGCGTAAGCCGTCGGTCTGGACGAACCTGTTGCGGTAGAACGCCTTTCCGTCGCGGAAGCCGACGATGTGCAACATTCCGTCACCGTCGAACGGGTGGTAGTTCTTCAGCGCCGGGTGCAGCGGGTTCTCGGTATTGCGTAGATACACGCCGTCGAGGTCGTCGGGAATGCTGCCCGCGACCACGGTCAGATCGTCGGCGTCCCACTCGGTGGTCTGCGGCCGCCAGGGCCCGGTCCGGTAGGGGTGGTCGTCATCGGCCGGCAGCGTCGACAGGTAGGTGGCGACGATCTCCGGATGGGTACGCAGGCTCATGGGTGACTCCCGACGACGAAGGTGACCGTGGTGGCGGTGCTGCCACCGAAGTTGAGGGTGCCGAACGTCTGTGCCCCGTCGACCTGGTAGGAGCCGGCGGTTCCGCTCACCTGTTTCGCGGCGTCGAGCAGCATCCGGACTCCTGACGCGCCGACGGGATGGCCGCCTCCGATCAGACCGCCGCTGGGGTTGATCGGGCACCTGCCGTCGACGTCGATGTCGCCGCTCTCGATGGCCTTCCACGATTCGCCCGGCGGCGTCAGCCCGATGTGGTCGATGGCGAGGTACTCGCTGGGGGTGAAGCAGTCGTGCACCTCGAACCCGTCGATGTCGTCGAGGCGCACCTGCGCGCGATCGAACGCGTCCTGCACGGCCGAGCGCACATGGGGCAGGACATAGCGCTGACCGGCTGAGCGGTCGAGTTTCTGCTGCAGGCCCAGGCCGACGGTGCGGTGCCCCCAGCCGTCGATGCGGCCCAGCGGTCGCGCGGTCGGATGGTCGCGCAGCCAGTCGTCGGTGACCAGGACCACGCCTGCGCCGCCGTCGGTGAGCTGGCTGCAGTCGAACCGGCGCAGTCTGCCCTCGATGGTGGGGTTGCTGACATCGTCGTCGGTCAGCGGTTCGGGCACGGCCCAGGTGCGGGTCTGCGCGTTCGGGTTGGCGCGCGCGTTGGCGAGATTGCGGGCCGCGATCGCCCGCAGATGGGTGTCGTCGAGGCCGTGGCGCCGGTCGTATTCGGCTGCGACCGTCTCGAACATGTGCGGCCACACGTACTTCGCGTCCGCACCTTCGTGGCCCGTCCACGCCGCGGTGCCCAGGATCGAGGTCGCTGCGTCACCGGGCACCGTCTTCTCCAGCTCCACCCCGATCACCAGGGCGGTGCGGTAGGCGCCCGAGCGCAGGTCGGCCATCGCGGCCAGAGTCGCAACGCTGCCCGAAGCGCACGCCGCCTCGTGCCGGGTCGCAGGCACGTCCCACAGGCCGTCGTGGACGGTGGCCGGCATCGCGCCGAGGTGGCCCTGCCGGGCGAACAGCTCACCGAAGGCGTTGGCCACGTGGACGACACCGATATCGGCGGCGTCCAGCCGGGATGCGGCCAGCGTCGCGTCGACGACCTCGGCCGTCAGGCCCGAGAAGTCCAGCCCCTCCCGATCGAAGTTGCGAGCGAAGTCGCTCTGGTACCCGCCGAGGATCCACACACCGGGTGCGCTCATCTTCGGCACGCTACTACAACTAACGGAGTGACTGGGAGCAAGTGCGGTCTCGTCGGCTGCAGGTCTGAACCGACGAGACCTAACAGGGGCCTTGGTCGACCGAGGCACCTGTCTGCGGGCCTGCATTGCCCGCAAGTCAGCAGGGCAAACCCCGCCCGGTGTACGGTTCCGTCGATGTGGGAATCATCAGGGTCATGACGGGGTCGACCAATCAGGAGCTCGCGCAGCGAATGGCTGAGCTGGCCCGGGCGGTGGCAGCGCCCCGCAGTGTCGACGATGTCTTGAACGACGTCACCCGCGAGGTGATGGAACTCATCCCGAGCGCCGACGCGGCCGGGATCCTCTTCGTGGGCAAGGCGGGCCGCTTCGAGTCGGTTGCCGGCACCTCTGAACTGCCGCATGAGCTCGACCGGCTGCAGATGACGTTCAAGGAAGGGCCCTGCCTGCAGGCCGCCCTCGACGAGTTCATCGTGCGGTCCGACGACTTCGCCGCCGAGAATCGCTGGCCGCGGTATTCCGCCGCGGCCGCCGAGTTGGGTGTGCGTAGCGGCCTGTCGTTCAAGCTGTACACGACCGACCAGACCGCCGGCGCCCTCAACCTGTTCGCGCAAGAACCGAACTCCTTCGGCGCCCCGGACGAGAACATCGGGGCGATTCTGGCCGCCCATGCCGCGGCGGCGATCATGGCGAGCCGGCAGAACGAGCAGCTGCAGTCGGCGCTGTCGACCCGCGACCGCATCGGGCAGGCCAAGGGCATCATCATGGAGCGCTACAACGTCGACGATGTGGCGGCATTCGACATGCTGCGCCGGCTGTCGCAGGACAGCAACACCAAGCTGACCGACATCGCCCAGCGGGTGATCGACACCCGCGGTACCTGACCCGCCGAACGTACGGTTTGTGACGGCGTCACCCGCACGACGCGTCAGAAAGCGGACACTCGACGCGAAAAATCACACAGTGCCCCCGGCAGTGTGGTGTTTCAAGACATCGGAATAGGGTGTCTCAAGACATCGGCATAGGTGATTCGGCCAGTTTCAGCTGGTGTCGAAAGCGCGTTTGGTCATC
>NZ_JYNX01000056.1 GCF_001044255.1 Mycolicibacterium chubuense | reverse complement strand
ACACTGACGCCGAGACCGACTGCGCGCCGGCGCCATTGAAGGACACCGGGCTGGCGCTGCTGCCCGGGCTCACGGTGATGCCCACTGCGGCGTTGGCGGACGCGATCCGCGCCGGGGCGAAGGTCAACCCGCTGTGGCTGCCCGGGCCCGACCCCGAGTCAAACTACCGCCCGTCGGCGCGGCTGGCCCAGTTCGTGCGGCTGCGCGACATGTTCTGCCGCTTCCCGGGCTGTGACGTCCCCGCCGAGCGCTGCGACATCGACCACAGCGAGCCTTGGCCCTACGGACCGACCCACCCGTCGAACATGAACTGCAAATGCCGCACCCACCATCTCGGCAAGACCTTCGCCGAGGGCTGGCGGGAAGTGCAATCACCCGACGGCACNCGACCCACCCGTCGAACATGAACTGCAAATGCCGCACCCACCATCTCGGCAAGACCTTCGCCGAGGGCTGGCGGGAAGTGCAATCACCCGACGGCACGATCACCTTCACAGCACCCGGCGGCCGCACCTACACCACCCGGCCCGGCTGCGCGCTGTTCTTTCCGACCTTCCCCGCCACCACCGCCGACCTGCCGCTCCCGCCACCGATACCCCCACCCAACCCTCAACGTATCGCCAAGATGCCCACNTCCCCGCCACCACCGCCGACCTGCCGCTCCCGCCACCGATACCCCCACCCAACCCTCAACGTATCGCCAAGATGCCCACCCGCCGACGCCTACGCAGCGCGGACGATGCCGCGCGCATCAAAGCCGAACGCGCACACAACAAACAAGTCCGCGCAGCAGCCGACGACGCCCACCGGGCAGCTGGGGATGCCGCGCCACCGGATCACCCGCCCGGCCGTGACGATCCACCGTTCTGACGCCTCAGAGCTCGCCGAGATAGAACCGGGTGCCCTGATCGTCAGTGCACAGCGCGGACTTCCCGTACGCCTGCTGCGTCGGCTCGTCGATCACCGCACCCCCCGCCTCCCGGACCCGCACGACGGCAGCGTCGATATCGGTGACCGTCCACATGGGTACCGTCACCGCGGCGTCGCAGCCGCCGGCCGCACCCGACATCGGGTGGCAGTCCCGGACAGCCCAGCCGTCGGAGATCCGGCCCGGTTCGAAGGTCCAGGACAGCACGTGGCCGTAGAACGACCGGAAGCCGGCGGACTCCGTCGCCTCGTACGTGATGTAGGACAGGTCTGCGGGCCCCGATCCGTTCAGCGCTGGACGACCCTCGCCCGGCAGGGGAACGAACACACCGAACCGGCGTCCCTGCGGATCCACGGCCGTGAGCACTGCGCCGAAATCGAACTGTTCGACGTCGCCGATCGTGCCGCCGCCGTCGGTGATGGCCGCCCGCGCTGCGGCCAGATCGTCCACCGCGTAGCAGCAGAACAGCGTGTGCTCGTCCGGGACCGAGGAGAAGCCGATGCGCAGCCCGGGCTTCCGAACCCTCCCTGTCGCCGGTTCGTGCTGCCACCCCAGCACGTGTCCGTAGAACGCGGCCGCCCGCTGCGCGTCCGGCGTCCACACCGCCACGTACCCGGCATCGCCGTGCCGCATCGGCACCGCCGCGCCGGGCACCGGTCCGGTCAGCATCCACCGGTGCCCGAACGGGTCGACGATCGTGGCGTTGCGCCCACCATGGGCGTCATAGGGCTCACGCTGAACCTGGGCGCCGAGGTCGCGAGCGCGTCGCAGTGCCGCATCCACATTGGGCACCGCGAGCATCAGGCTCACCGAGACCTCCTGCGCCGCAGGTGCTTTCAGCCCGATCTCCGGGTACTCGTCGGCGAGGTAGAACACCCCGCCTGCGATCGCCAGCTCGGCATGGCCGATCCGGCTGTCGTCCATCACGATCGGGTCGCCGACGATGGCGGCCCCCAGCGCGTCGCCGTACCAGGCGAGGGCACGGCGAGCGTCGGTGACCGCGAGATACGGGATCGCCGCGGCCCGGGGCGTCGACGGGGCAGCCAGTTCTGCCAGGACGGTGTCGGTTCCGCTCATGCTCACTCCTCGGGTTCGCTCCGGTTGACGATCGAACAGGTCCGCGGCCGCCTCCAGTCGCGACCTCAGGCGTGCGGCGAAGGCCGGATCGGGGGCGACGGGAAGGTCGCCACCGCGCAGCACGTGCAACGGATCGAGGGATTCGCTCACGGCCTTTCTCCTTCCCGGTGGGGGTAGTTCTCCCGGAACGCGCGCCGGGCGCGCACCAGCAGCGCCTCGGTGGCGTGCACCGTGCGGCCCATCAACTCGGCGCACTCGCCGACCGAGCAGTCGTCCATGTAGCGCAGCGCCAACACGGTGCGGTGCTGCTCGTTGAGCCGCGCCAGCACCTGCTGGGCGACGATGCGGTCCAGTTCGGCGTCCCACTCGTCGGGTGGGTCGGCCGGTTCGGGCGCCTCGGCCACCGACACGGTGAACCGTCCGTGCCCCCGGCGGTAGTGGTCAGCCAGCTTGTGGCGCGCCACCCCGATCAGCCACCGCACCGTCACCGGCGGCGGCGTCGGCTTGCGGGCAGCGTCCATCGCGGCCAGGAAGGTCTCCGACGTCAGGTCTTCCGCCGTTCCGCGGTCACCGCAGCGCCGGACGAAGTACCCGTAGACGGCGGGTAGAGCCTCGTCGTACAGCGCGAGCAGCGCCCGTGGAGCGGGGTCGGCCTCGGGTTCGGCGCTCACACCTTCATCGTCGCCGTGGGCGGGCAGATTCCGACACCCGAGTTTCCAGCCCGGCCAGCCCGCCGGCCAGCAGATCGAACGCGTCACCCAGCGCCGCGGCCAGCGACACCGACTCGTCGGCCAGCCACTGCTCGTAGGCGGCCAGCGCCACCGCGAGCATCGTCCAGGCCGCGGTCTGCGGAATCAGATCCGCGGGGGAGATGCGCAGCCGAGCCGCCACGAACGACGCCACCACCGCCCGCCATCCCGCATACATCGTCATCGAATATGCCTGCAGTGCCTCGGTTTCCAGGATGAGCCGCATGCGCTGACGGTGCCGGTCGGCATCGTCGAAGTCGTTGAAGGCCAGCAGCGCCGCGCGCAGCGCCTCGTGCACCGGCGCCTCCGCATCGGTCGCGGCCAGCAGGCCCTTCATCAGGCCGAGATGGGCGTCGAAATCGCCCCACGGCAGGGCGTTCTTCGAGGGGTAGTACCGGAACAGCGTCCGGCGGGCGATGCCCGCCGCCGCCGCGACGTCGTCGACGCTGACATCGTCGAAGCCGCGCTCGGAGAACAGGTCGATCGCGACCGCGCTGATGTGCTCCCAGCTCGTGGACCGACGGCGGCCCACGCGTGCCCTGGCGGGCTGCATCGGCATCCCCCTTCCATTTAGGCACCCGGTGCCTTATTGTTGCGATCTGCGTCACAAATGTCGAGCCCATCCAACAGAAAGGCGAGTGCCATGGAGCCGAGTCAGCACACCGAGAACGACGAGCTCGTGACCGAGAGCCTGGTCGAAGAGGTCTCCATCGACGGGATGTGCGGGGTCTACTGATCATGACCGCGCCGACCTTCGATCCGGACCAGCGCTGGCGGCTGCATCCGCAGGTGGCCGTCCGGCCCGAGCCGTTCGGCGCGCTGCTCTACCACTTCGGGACCCGCAAGCTGTCGTTCCTGAAGAACCGGACGATCGTCGAGGTGATCAACTCGCTGGGTGATCACCCCGACGTTCGATCCGCTTGTCGCGCAGCAGGAGTCGAGGATTCCCAGCTGTCGCCCTACCTGCACGCGATGAGCGTGCTGGTCGCCTCGAACATGTTGATCGCAGGAGAGGACCGATGACCGTCACCGCCCCCGTGCCCCGCCTGGTCGACCAGTTCGAACGCGGCCTGGACGCACCGATCTGCCTGACGTGGGAGCTGACCTACGCCTGCAACCTGTCCTGCGTGCACTGCCTGTCCTCGTCGGGCAAGCGCGATCCGCGCGAGCTGACCACCCGCCAGTGCATGGACATCATCGACGAGCTCGAACGCATGCAGGTGTTCTACGTGAACATCGGCGGCGGCGAGCCGACCGTGCGCTCGGACTTCTGGGAGCTCGTCGACTATGCGACGGCCCACCACGTCGGGGTCAAGTTCTCCACCAACGGCGTGCGCATCACTGAAGAGGTCGCCGCCAAGCTGGCGGCCAGCGACTACGTCGACGTGCAGATCTCGCTGGACGGCGCCACCGCGGAGGTCAACGACGCGGTGCGTGGACCGGGGTCGTTCGCGATGGCGACGCGCGCGCTGGAGAACCTGCGCGCGGCGGGTTTCACGGACGCCAAGATCTCGGTCGTCGTGACGCGCCACAACGTGGACCAGCTCGACGATTTCAAGGCGCTCGCCGACGCCTACGGGGCGACGCTGCGCATCACCCGGCTGCGCCCCTCGGGCCGCGGTGCCGACGTCTGGGACGAACTGCATCCCACGCCGGCTCAGCAGGTGCAGCTCTACGACTGGCTGGTCGCCCACGGCGAACGCGTGCTGACCGGCGACTCGTTCTTCCACCTGTCGGGGCTGGGTGAACCCGGCGCGCTCGCCGGGCTCAATCTGTGCGGCGCCGGTCGGGTGGTCTGCCTGATCGACCCCGTCGGGGACGTCTATGCCTGCCCGTTCGCCATCCACGACACATTCCTCGCCGGAAACATTCTCACCGACAACGGTTTCCAGAGCGTCTGGCAGAACTCCGAGCTGTTCCGGGAGCTGCGCGAGCCGCAGTCGGCCGGGGCGTGCGGCAGCTGCGGGCACTACGACGCCTGCCGCGGCGGTTGCATGGCGGCGAAGTTCTTCACCGGTCTGCCGCTGGACGGTCCGGATCCCGAATGCGTGCAGGGGTACGGCGAACCTGCGCTGGCCCTGGACCGGGACAAGCCCAAGCCCAGCGTCGACCACTCCCGCAGCGGCGGCCGCACCCCCAAGGGCCCCGTCCCGCTCACCCTGCTGAGCGCCCCTCCGAAGAAATTCTGCAACGAAAGTCCTGTGTAGTCCCATGGCACGTGATACCTGGTTCGAAACCGTCGCCATCGCCCAGCAGCGGGCGAAGAAGCGGCTGCCGAAGTCGGCCTACTCCTCTCTGATCTCGGCCAGTGAGAAGGGCGTGACGGTCTCCGACAACGTCGAGTCGTTCGCCGAGCTCGGCTTCGCGCCGCACGTCATCGGGGCCACCGAGAAGCGCGACATGGCGACAACGGTGCTGGGACAGGACATTTCACTGCCCGTCATCATCTCGCCCACCGGCGTGCAGGCCGTCGACCCCGACGGTGAGGTGGCCGTCGCGCGCGCCGCCGCGGCCCGCGGCACCGCGATGGGGCTGTCCTCCTTCGCGAGCAAGCCCATCGAAGAGGTCACCGCGGTCAACGACAAGATCTTCTTCCAGATCTACTGGCTCGGCAGCCGCGACGACATCCTGGCGCGGATGGAGCGGGCCCGGGCGGCCGGGGCCAAGGGCCTGATCCTGACCACCGACTGGAGCTTCTCGCACGGTCGCGACTGGGGCAGCCCGAAGATCCCCGAGCAGATGGACCTCAAGACCATGATCCGGATGTCTCCGGAGGTCATCACCAAGCCGCGGTGGTTCTTCAGTTTCGCCAAGCAGCTGCGCCCGCCCGACCTGCGGGTTCCCAACCAGGGACGGCGCGGAGAGACCGGCCCGACGTTCTTCGAGGCCTACGGCCAGTGGATGGGCACCCCGCCGCCGACCTGGGAAGACGTCGCGTGGCTGCGCGAACAGTGGGGCGGCCCGTTCCTCCTCAAGGGCATGGTGCGTGTCGACGACGCGAAACGTGCTGTCGATGCCGGTGTTTCGGCGATCACGGTGTCCAACCACGGCGGCAACAACCTGGACGGGACGCCGGCGGCGATTAGGTGCCTGCCGGCCATCGCCGATGCGGTGGGCGATCAGGTGGAGGTTTTGCTGGACGGCGGCATCCGGCGCGGCAGCGACGTCGTCAAGGCGGTTGCTCTGGGCGCGCGTGCGGTGATGATCGGCCGGGCCTACCTGTGGGGTCTGGCCGCCAACGGACAGGCCGGTGTGGAGAACGTCCTGGACATCATGCGCGGTGGCGTCGACTCGGCGCTGATGGCGCTGGGCAAGTCCTCGATCCACGATCTGACCCGCGAGGACATCCTGATTCCCGACGGTTTCACCCGCACCCTGGGGGCGTGAGCGCCGCTTCCTCGGGCCTGGTACGTGCGGGGCAGAGGGGGCTGACGTGAAACCGTCGTCCGCCGGTGTGACGAACTGCGGGAAATCAACGGCCACGCATGCGCCAACAACTGGCGCACACCAGGTGAATTCGGCCTACCATGCTCGCGTGGCTTTTCCCCGCGAGCTCGGGAACTCAACGTCGAGGCAGCTGCAGAATTCGTCGCCCGCGCTGGTCGTCCCGGTTGGTTCCACCGAGCAGCACGGACCTCATCTGCCGCTGGACACCGACACTCGCATCGCGACCGCCGTGGCCGATGCGCTCGTGGCGCTGCTGCATGAGCGGACGTCCGACCCGTGGATGGTTGCTCCGGCAATCGGTTACGGCGCCAGTGGTGAGCACGAGGGATTCGCCGGAACCGTCTCGATCGGCACACCGGCACTGGCGGAACTGCTCGTCGAGTTCGCGCGATCGGCGTGCCGGTGGGCGTCGCGGGTGGTGTTCGTCAACGGCCACGGCGGCAACGTGGAGGCGCTGCGCCGGGCCGTGACGCTGCTGCGGTACGAGGGGCGCGACGCGGGCTGGTGCTCCTGCGTCGCTGCGCAGGCCGACGCGCACGCGGGCCACACCGAAACTTCTGTATTGCTACATATTTCGCCGCACGTCGTGCGCGATGACCTCCTGGTGGCCGGTAACCTTTTGCCGCTGACGGACTTGATGCCACAATTGCGCCGCGGGGGAGTCGCCGCCGTCAGTTCGCTGGGGATCCTGGGGGACCCCACGACGGCGACGGCGGAAGAAGGGGGCAGGATCTTTGCTGAGATGCTCGACGCGTGTCTGGGCCGCGTCACTCGGTGGGCACCTGACCGCGAGGGGATGTTGAGGTGAGCGGGCCGCGCCTGCCCGACGGCTTCGCCGTCCAGGTGGATCGACGCGTGCGCGTCCTCGGGGAGGGTGCCGCGCTGCTCGGCGGTTCGCCGACGCGCCTGCTGCGGCTGGCGCCGGCCGCGCAGACGATGCTCACCGGCGGCAGGCTCGAGGTGCACGACGCGGTCAGCGCACAGCTGGCCCGCACCCTGCTCGATGCCACCGTCGCCCACCCGCGGCCGTTGAGCGGGCCGTCGCACCGTGACGTCACGGTCGTGATCCCGGTGCGGGACAACCCAACTGGGCTCACCCGGCTGCTCACTGCGCTGCGCGGGCTGCGGGTGGTGGTCGTCGACGACGGCTCGGCGACACCGGTCAGCGACACCGACTTCCAGGACGTGCACTGCGACCTGAAGATCCTGCGGCTGGAGCGCAGCAGAGGCCCTGCCGCCGCGCGCAATGCCGGACTGGCGGCCTGCGACACCGACTTCGTGGCGTTCCTGGACTCCGACGTCGTGCCGCGCCGGGGCTGGCTCGAGGCGTTGCTGGGCCACTTCTGTGATCCGGCCGTCGCGCTCGCCGCGCCGCGGATCGTCGCGCTGCATCCCTCCGACAGTGTGGTGGCCCGCTACGAGGCCGTCCGCTCGTCGCTGGACCTCGGGCTCCGGGAGGCGCCGGTGGTGCCGTTCGGCACCGTGTCCTACGTGCCCAGCGCCGCCATCATCTGCCGGCGCAGTGCGCTGATCGAGGTCGGCGGCTTCGACGAGACCCTGACCTCCGGGGAGGACGTCGACCTGTGCTGGCGGCTCAACGAAGCCGGTGCCCGGCTGCGCTACGAGCCGATCGCGCTGGTCGCCCACGACCATCGCACCGAACTCCGAAAATGGTTCGCGCGCAAGTCTTTCTACGGGGGTTCGGCAGCCCCGCTGTCCATCCGCCATCCCGGCAAGACCGCCCCGCTGGTGATCTCGGGGTGGACGCTGGTGGTCTGGATGCTGGTCGCGCTGGGCTCGTGCTTCGGGTATCTGGCGTCGGCGGCGGTCGCTGCGATCACCGGCCGGCGGATCGCCAAGTCGCTGTCCAGCGTGCAGACCGAGCCCCTGGAGGTCGCCGTCGTCGCCGCGCAGGGGCTGTGGTCGGCGGCGCTGCAGCTGGCGTCGGCGATCTGTCGGCACTACTGGCCGGTGGCGCTGATCGCGGCGGTGCTCTCACGACGGTGCCGCCAGGTGGTGCTGGTGGCCGCGGTCCTCGACGGGGTGTTCGACTGGGCCACCCGCAGCCACGGCAGCGCCGACGACGACACCAAGCGGGTCGGGGTGCTCACCTACCTGCTGCTCAAGCGTCTCGACGACATCGCCTACGGACTCGGGCTGTGGACCGGGGTGGTGCGGGAGCGCCACGCCGGGGCGCTCAAGCCGCAGATCCGAACCTGAGGCCCGTTGGCTGACGTCCTGATCATCGGCGCCGGCAGCGCCGGATCCGTCCTGGCGGAGCGGCTCTCCGTCGACGAGCGCTGCCACGTCATCGTCGTCGAATCGGGACCCGCGCCCACCGATCCGCGCGTCCGCGACCAGATCACCGACGGACTGCGGCTGCCGCTGGGGCAGGCGAGCGCGGTCGCGCGGCGCTACACCGCCGTCCTCACCGAGGATCCCCGCCGCTCGGTGCAGATCATGCGCGGCGCGGTCGTCGGCGGATCCGGGGCGATCAACGGCGGATACTTCTGCCGGGCGCTGCCCGCCGACATCGACGGGTGGGCCTTGCCGGGGTGGGCCTGGGCCGACGTGTTGCCGCACTTCAAGGCCATCGAGCGCGACCTCGACTTCGAGGGAGAGCCGCACGGTACGGCGGGACCCATCACGGTGCGCCGGGTTGCCGAATTCGACGGCTGTACAGCGGCGTTCGTCCGCTCGGCCCGGGAAGCGGGCTTTGCGTGGGTCGAGGACCTGAACGGCTCGACCCGGCAGCGGACGGTGCCGCCGGGGGTCGGGGCGGTGCCGCTGAACATCGACCGCGGCACGCGGGTCGGACCCGGTGGGGCGTTCCTCGAACCGGCGATGCACCGGCCCAACCTCACGGTGCTCACCGACACCCGCGTGGGTCGGATCCGGTTCGACGGCCGCCGGGCGGTCGGGGCGGACGTCGTGGGACCGGATGGGCTCGCCACGCTGCGCGCCGATCGGGTGGTGCTGTGCGCCGGGGCCATCGGCTCGGCGCATCTGCTGATGCTGTCGGGCATCGGCCCCGCCGCCGTGCTGCGCGCCGCCGGGGTGCCGGTCGCGGTCGATCTGCCGGTGGGGGTCGACACGGTCGACCACCCGGAGTGGGTGCTCCCCGTCAGCTGGCCGGCCACCCATGGGGTCCCGCCGCTGGAGGCCGTGCTCACCACTGCCGACGGGGTGGAGATCCGGCCGTACACGGCGGGCTTCGGCGCGATGACCACGGGCCGTCGCGACGACCCGACCGATCAGCCCCACCTCGGGGTGACGTTGATGCGGCCGGCTTCGCGAGGGCGGATCACGCTCGCGTCGGACGATCCCGACCGCGACCCGGTGATCGAGCAGCGCTACGACAGCGCGCCCGCCGACGTCCGCCTGCTGCGCGACGGCACCGCCATCGCCCACGAAATCGCCGGTGACACAGTGCAATCAGAGCCCTCCTGGGCGACATCGCAGCATCTGTGTGGCAGCGCACGGATGGGTCTGGACACCGACGCGAGCGCCGTCGTGGACACCCGGTGCCGGGTGCGCGGCGTGGAGGGGCTGTGGGTGGTCGACGGGTCGGTGCTGCCGGCGATCCCCAGCCGCGGCCCGCATGCCACGATCGTGATGGCCGCGCACCGGGCTGCGGAGTTCATCGCCTGAACAGCTGTCTGCCGTCGCGGCCCGGCGCCCAGGCGGCGACGAACACGGCGCCGACGACCAGCAGGATCGACAGCACCAGCAGCGCCTGATCGGTGGCGTGCAAGAAGGCCGCCCGCGCGACCTCGGCCAGAGGTCCGCCCTGCGGGCCCAGGTGCTCGGCCAGTGCGAGCGCCGAGGCCAGCGAATCGGTGGCGGTGTGGCGGATCTGCTCGCCGAAGCCGGCGACCTGCGGCGTCAGCGAATTGCGGTAGGACGCGGCGAGAATCGAGCCCGCCACGGCGATCCCGACCGCGGCGCCGACCTCCCGCGTCGCGTCGTTGACCGCCGACGCGACGCCCTGCTTCTCGTCGGGCACCGCGTTCATGATCGCCGATGTCGTTGGGGCCGTGCACAATCCGATGCCGGCGGCGATGATCAGCATCGGCCACATCAGATCGAGGAACGTGGCGTCCACCTCGAGGAAACGCATGCAGAACAGTCCGACGGCCATCAGCAGCAGGCCGACGGTGACCGACAGCCGCAGGCCCACCTTCGGGAGGTAGAGGTGCATGGTGGCGCCGAGGATCAGCACCGGGACCGCCAGCGGGGACAGCGCGAACGCGGTCTGCAGCGCGGTGTAGCCCATCACCAGCTGCATGAACTGCATCTCGATGAAGAAGAAGCCGAAGTTGGCGATGAACAGGAACGTGATCCCGACGGCGCCGGTGGCGAAATCCGGCCGACGGAACAGCCGCACGTCGAGCAGCGGGTGGCGGCGCCGCAGCTGCACGATGGTGAACAGGACGGTCAGCACCACGCCGCCGGCCAGGGTGCCCAGCACCAGGGGATCGGTCCAGCCGCGGGCGGGCGCCTCCACGACCCCGAGCACGAACACCGCGATCCCGGTGCCGATCAGTGCGGCGCCCAGCCAATCGATGGGGGTGCGCGTCTGGTCGCGTGAACTGCCGATGGTGCAGGTGAGCGCGAACATCACCAGCGCCGCGGCGGCGAACGCGACGAAGATCGACTGCCACGAAAAGTGCTGCAGCAGAACGCCGGTACCGAGGAAACCGAAGATCGCCCCCGATCCGGCGACCCCGGCCCAGATACCGACGGCCTTGTTGCGCTCGGCCTTGCCGAACGCGGCCGTGAGCAGGGACAGGGTCGCCGGCATGATGAACGCCGCGCCGACGCCCGCCACGGCGCGGGCGGCGATCAGCTGGGTCGGACTGTTCAGCAGGATCGGAGCCGCCGAGGCCAGCGCGAAGATCGCGAGCCCCACCAGCAGCGCCCCGCGCCGGCCGTAGCGGTCCCCGAGCGCGCCGGCGGGCAGCAACAGGCAGGCCAGCGCCAGCGTGTAGCCGTCCACGATCCAGGTGAGTTGGCTCTGCGTCGCCGACGTCTGGACCGCGATGTCGGGCAGGGCCGCGTTGAGGGCGACCATCGACGAGATGACCATCAGCACGTCGACGCTCGCGACCGCCAGCAGCCAGCGACGTGCGCGTGGTGACAGGCGGGCGATCTCGGCGTCGATATCCTGATCTGACTGCGTGAGGGTGTCGGCCATGGGCTCTCTCTCGCCGGAGACTTTCGAGACTAACAGTCTCGTTGGGAGACCGATAGTCTTGTTCTTCCCGCTGTGGAGGTGGAGGAAACCATGACGGCCGCCAGTGGCGACCCGAGGCCGGCCCGGTCCCGCGCCCGTCTGCTCGACGCGGCAACGGCGCTGCTGAGGGCCGGCGGCCCCGGCGCGGTGACCATCGACGCGGTCACCCGGCAGGCCAACGTCGCGCGCGCCACCCTCTACCGCCACTTCCCGAGCGCGAATGATCTTGTGGCAGCGGCGTTCATGAGCCTGATTCCGCCGCCGCCGATGCCGCCGGAGTCGGGCACCCTGCGCGAGCGGCTCATCGCGATCGTCGGCGAATGGGCCACGTCCATCGCCGAGGTGCCGACGACACTGACCGCGATGGCGTGGCTGTCGCTCGGCCCGGACATCGCGGCGGTGCCGTCCGCGGGTCAGGGCGGCGCGCAGGTCCGGTCGCTGCGGGAGCGGATCGCCGAACAATACTCGGCGCCCTTCGACGCGATCTTCGACAGCCCCGAGGCTGTCGCGGAACTCGGGGCGGTGGACCGGGCCACTGCGTTCGCTCTGCTGATCGGCCCGCTTGCGTTCGGCAGGCTCAGCACGCTGATCGACTTCGACTACCGCGCCGTGGCGGTCGCCGCGGTCGACGGCTTCCTGGCGGTCAGCGCAGCGAGTAGCGGATCGGCAGGTGCTTGAGACCGCCGACGAACGTGGTGGCGGCCAGCTCGGGTTCGCCGGCCAGCTCGATCGACTCGAGCCGCGGCACCAACTCGGTGAAGAGGCTGTTCATCTCCATCCGGGCCAGCGCCGCGCCGAGGCAGAAGTGCACGCCGTAACCGAACGACACATGCCGGTTGGGGTCACGGGCGATGTCGAAGCGGAACGGTTCGTCGAAGATCTCCTCGTCGCGGTTGCCTGACACGTACGCCAGGTAGACGTTCTCGCCTTTGGCGATGGGCACCCCGCGCACCGTGGTGTCCTCGGCCGCGGTGCGCATGAACTCCTTGACCGGGGTGGTCCAGCGGATCATCTCCTCGACCGCGGTCGGCATCAGGTCGAGGTTGTCGCGCAGCCGGGCCAGCTCGTCCTGGTTCTCGATCAGCGCGAGCAGGCCGCCGGAGATCGCGTCCTTGGTGGTGTCATGGCCGGCGCTGGCGACGATCACGTAGTACGACGCGGTGTCGATGTCCGACATCGGCTCACCGTCGATCTTGCCGTTGGCGATCGCCGAGGCCAGATCGTCGGTCGGGTTCTCCCGGCGCGACGCGGTCAGCTTGGCGAAATAGGCGAAGAAGTCCAGCAGCACCGCCATCTGGTCTTCCGGGCTGACCCCGCGCTTGTACTCGTCGTCGTCGCCGCCGAACATCTCCTGGGTCAGCGAGTGCATGCGCCCGTAGTCCTCCTCGGGCAGCCCCAGCAGCGACATGATCACGTAGAGGGGGAACTGCACCGCGATGTCGGTGACGAAGTCGCACTCGGGGCCGATGTCCCGCATCCGGTCGACGTAGCGCTTGGCCAGTTCGTCGACGCGAATCTTCAAGTCCCGCATCGCTTTCGGGCGGAACCAGTCGGCGCCGATCGCGCGCACCTTGCGGTGGTGCGGATCGTCCATGTGGATCAGCGTGCGGATGCCCATGCCGGCCTCCATCTGGGCGGCCATGTAGTCGTCGGCGGCCGCCGTCGCCAGCAGCGGGCGCGGCTCGGACAGGAACAGGTCGTTGGCCCGTTCGATGGCCATGATGTCGGCGTGCTTGGTGATCGCCCAGAACGGACGGTACGGCGGGTTGTCCACCCACGCGACGGGCTCGTTGGCCCGCAGATGGGCGAGTGCTGCGTGCAGTCGGGCGTCGTCGGCATATGCCGTGGGGTCGGCCAGGACTTTGGCGGCGTCGTCCATCGTGCGTGGGGTCATGAAGTTCTCCTCCGAGGTACTTGACGCGTGTCAACTCCCACCATCTTATGTGACGGGCGCCACGTAGCGGAAGCACTTCGGCGACACGGCTAAGCTCGGATCTCGTGACGCCCGCAACGGTTCTTCGCCGGGTGCTGTGCGTCTGGTTCGCCGTCGCACTGGTCGCCGGATGCGCCGGTGGACGTGGTGAGTCGCCCCCGCCGCCACCGGCCGACCCGGCGCTGGCGCAGATCACGACGGGGACGCTGCGCGGCGTGGTCGCCCAGGATCATCGGCTGTTCGCCGGAATCCCTTATGCCGCACCGCCTGTCGGGCCCCTCCGGTTCGCCGATCCGCAGCCCGCCGCGCCGTGGCCGGGCGTGCGCGATGCGACGACGTTCGGGCCGCGATGCATGCAGAGCCTCAGCGGGGACATCGAACTCGGCCGCCAGACCGACGAGGACTGCCTCAGTCTCAACGTGTGGACCCCGACGGCCGCGTCGGCGAAGCCACGCCCGGTGATGGTGTGGATCCACGGCGGGGCCTTCGTCAACGGCAGCGGCAGGATCTACGACGCCCGGCGGCTGGCCGCGCGCGGCGACATCGTCGTCGTCACCATCAACTACCGCCTCGGCGCGCTGGGCTTCCTGGCCCATCCGGCCCTCGGGGCGCCCGGTCAGGTCGGCAACTACGGCCTGGCCGACCAGCAGGCGGCGTTGCGCTGGGTCCGCGACAACATCTCCGCGTTCGGCGGCGACCCCGGCCGCGTCACGGTCGCGGGGGAGTCCGCGGGCGGCATGTCGGTGTGCGACCACCTCGTCGCACCCGGCTCCCGCGGCCTGTTCTCCGCCGCGATCATCCAGAGCGGGCCGTGCCAGGCCCAGGCCGCATTGCCGGTCGCCCAGGACCGCTCCCTGGCCTACGCGGCCGGCCGCGGGTGCGCCGATCCGGCCCAGGCTGCCCGCTGTCTGCGCGCGCTGCCCGCCGACAAGCTGCGCGAGCCGGCGTGGTTCTACAACATCGGCGACGACGAGCTCACCGGCCCGGTGACCGGCACGGCCGCGCTGCCCCGCGACCCCATGAGCACCATTGGCAGTGCCGACGCCCAGCAGGTGCCGGTGCTGATGGGCACCACCCGCGACGAGTTCACGCTGTTCGTCGGCATGCAGTACGTCCGCGAGGGAGTCCGCTACACGCCGCAGGACTACCCGCGACTGCTGGCCGACGCCTTCGGCCGCAACGCGCCGGCAGTGGCGCAACGCTATCCCCTGGCCGCCTACCCGAGCGTCCCGCTGGCCTACTCCGCGGCCGTCACCGACGGGGTGTTCTCCTGCATCGGCGACCGGCTGGCGCGTGCGATCACCGGCGGTCCCGTCTACTTCTACGAGTTCAACGACCGCGCCGCGCCGGCGCCCGAGCCGCTGCGCACCCTGCCGTTCCCGGTCGGCGCCAGCCACTCGCTGGAGTTGCGGTACCTGTTCGACGTCGGGGGAGCGCTGCCCCTGGACCCGGCGCAGCAGAAACTCTCCGACGAGATGATCGACTACTGGTCGTCGTTCGTGAAGTCGGCGTCGCCCGACATCGACGGCCGGCCGCAGTGGGACGCGTTCGGCGACGGCAACCAGGTCATGTCCCTGCAACCCGACGGCAGCCGGATGATCGACTCCTTCGCCGACGAGCATCAGTGCGCGTTCTGGGCGGGGCTGAAGTAGTCGCAGGCCCCACCTCTTCACGTTCTGTACATAGAGTGCGAGTGAACCCCACCGAAAGGTGACTATGTGGGACGCGTGGTGCTCCACGACGCGGACTGCACCAGCCGAAGAGCCTTCCACCAGGGATTTGGAGCACGCCGGGATCTGAGGCATACTGTTCGGGTTGCCTTGAGCCGGGTTCGCCTGGCCGGGCATGCGACTGGCGCCCCTCGCGGGGCGCATCCGGTCCCCACCTCGATCTCGGGCGACACACCCGACCGCGGGGGCCGGTGAACCACAGACAGGTAAACAGCGGCGGCACAGCCAGGCCCTTCGAGGGCCCGTTAGTAGTGAGGTAGGAGAAGCGTGGCGGGACAAAAGATCCGCATCAGGCTCAAGGCCTACGACCATGAGGCGATCGATGCCTCTGCGCGCAAGATCGTCGAGACGGTCACCCGGACGGGCGCGAGTGTGGTCGGCCCGGTGCCGCTGCCGACCGAAAAGAACGTGTACTGCGTCATCCGCTCCCCGCACAAGTACAAGGACTCGCGGGAGCACTTCGAGATGCGCACTCACAAGCGGCTGATCGACATTCTCGACCCGACGCCGAAGACCGTTGACGCCCTGATGCGCATCGATCTGCCGGCCAGCGTCGACGTCAACATCCAGTAGGAGATTCCAGAAACCATGGCTAGAAAAGGCATTCTGGGCACCAAGCTGGGCATGACGCAGGTGTTCGACGAGAACAACAAGGTCGTGCCGGTGACGGTCGTCAAGGCCGGGCCCAACGTCGTGACGCGCATCCGCACCCCGGAGCGTGACGGCTACAGCGCCGTGCAGCTCGCCTACGGCGAGATCAGCCCCCGCAAGGTCACCAAGCCGGTGACGGGGCAGTTCGCCGCCGCCGGTGTCAATCCGCGCCGCCACCTCGCCGAGCTCCGGCTCGAGGACGAGGCCGCTGCCGCGGAGTACGAGGTGGGTCAGGAACTGACCGCCGAGATCTTCGCCGACGGCGCGTACGTCGACGTGACCGGCACCAGCAAGGGCAAGGGCTTCGCGGGCACCATGAAGCGCCACGGCTTCCGCGGCCAGGGCGCCAGCCACGGCGCGCAGGCCGTGCACCGCCGGCCGGGCTCGATCGGTGGCTGCGCCACCCCGGGCCGCGTGTTCAAGGGCACGCGCATGTCGGGCCGGATGGGTAGCGACCGCGTCACCACGCAGAACCTGAAGGTGCACAAGGTCGACGCCGAGAACGGCGTGCTGTTGATCAAGGGCGCCGTCCCCGGGCGCAACGGTGGACTGGTGGTTGTCCGCAGCGCAATCAAGCGAGGCGAGAAGGCATGACTGTGAATATTGATGTGCTGACACCGGCAGGCAAGAAGGACGGCTCGGTCGAGCTGCCCGCCGAGCTGTTCGATGTCGAGCCCAACATCGCGCTGATGCACCAGGTGGTGACCGCGCAGCTCGCGGCCAAGCGCCAGGGCACGCACGCGACCAAGACGCGCGGCGAGGTCTCCGGCGGTGGCAAGAAGCCGTACCGCCAGAAGGGCACCGGCCGCGCCCGTCAGGGTTCGACGCGTGCGCCGCAGTTCACCGGCGGTGGCGTCGTGCACGGCCCGCAGCCGCGCGACTACAGCCAGCGCACCCCGAAGAAGATGATCGCCGCCGCGCTGCGCAGTGCGCTGTCGGACCGGGCGCGCAACGAGCGCATCCACGCGGTCACCGAGTTGGTCGAGGGCCAGAAGCCGTCGACCAAGAGCGCCAAGTCGTTCCTGGCGACGCTGACCGATCGCAAGCAGGTGCTGGTGGTCATCGGCCGCGCCGACGAGACCAGCGCGCTGAGCGTGCGCAATCTGCCTGGCGTGCATGTGATCTCGCCGGACCAGTTGAACACCTACGACGTGCTCAAGGCCGACGACGTGGTGTTCAGCGTCGAGGCGCTCAACGCGTACATCGCGAGCGCGACCAAGAAAGACGAGGTGTCGGCCTGATGGCTACCGTGACCGATCCCCGCGACATCATCCTGGCCCCGGTGATCTCTGAGAAGTCCTACGGGCTCATCGAGGACAACGTGTACACGTTCGTCGTGCACCCGGACTCGAACAAGACGCAGATCAAGATCGCCGTCGAGAAGATCTTCAAGGTCAAGGTCGCGTCCGTGAACACCGCCAACCGGCAGGGCAAGCGCAAGCGCACCCGCACCGGCTTCGGCAAGCGCAAGGACACCAAGCGCGCCATCGTGACGCTGGCTGCGGGAAGCAAGCCCATCGACCTGTTCGGAGCGCCGGCGTAGCCGGCAGGGAGAACTAGACAATCATGGCAATTCGCAAGTACAAGCCGACGACCCCCGGTCGCCGCGGTGCCAGCGTCTCCGACTTCGCCGAGATCACTCGCGACCACCCGGAGAAGTCGCTGGTCCGTCCGCTGCACGGCAAGGGTGGCCGTAACGCCCACGGCCGCATCACCACTCGGCACAAGGGTGGCGGCCACAAGCGCGCCTACCGCGTGATCGACTTCCGTCGCCACGACAAGGACGGCGTCGACGCCAAGGTCGCGCACATCGAGTACGACCCGAACCGCACCGCGAACATCGCGCTGCTGCACTACCTGGACGGCGAGAAGCGCTACATCATCGCGCCGCAGGGTCTCAAGCAGGGTGCGGTCGTCGAGTCGGGCGCCAACGCCGACATCAAGCCGGGCAACAACCTGCCGCTGCGCAACATCCCTGCCGGCACCGTGATCCACGCTGTGGAGCTGCGGCCCGGTGGCGGCGCGAAGCTGGCCCGCTCGGCCGGCGTCAGCATCCAGCTGCTGGGCAAGGAGGGCACCTACGCCTCCCTGCGTATGCCCAGCGGTGAGATCCGCCGCGTCGACGTGCGCTGCCGCGCCACCGTCGGCGAGGTCGGCAACGCCGAGCAGGCCAACATCAACTGGGGCAAGGCCGGCCGCATGCGGTGGAAGGGCAAGCGCCCCACCGTCCGTGGTGTCGTGATGAACCCGGTCGACCACCCGCACGGCGGTGGTGAGGGCAAGACCTCCGGCGGTCGCCATCCGGTGAGCCCGTGGGGCAAGCCCGAGGGCCGCACCCGCAAGCCGAACAAGGCGAGCGACAAGCTCATCGTCCGTCGCCGGCGCACCGGCAAGAAGCGCTAGGGAGTAAAGCGATGCCACGCAGCCTGAAGAAGGGCCCGTTCGTCGACGACCATCTGCTCAAGAAGGTCGACGTACAGAACGAGAAGAACACCAAGCAGGTCATCAAGACCTGGTCGCGCCGGTCCACCATCATCCCGGACTTCATCGGCCACACCTTCGCCGTCCACGACGGTCGCAAGCACGTGCCGGTGTTCGTCACCGAGTCGATGGTCGGGCACAAGCTGGGCGAGTTCGCGCCCACCCGCACCTTCAAGGGTCACATCAAGGACGACCGGAAGTCCAAGAGGCGGTAATGACTACAGCGATTGAATATCCGTTCGCGACCGCGAAGGCACGGTTCGTGCGCGTGTCGGCCACCAAGGCCCGGCGCGTCATCGACCTGGTCCGCGGCAAGAGCGTCGAGGAAGCCCTCGACATCCTCCGCTGGGCGCCGCAGGCCGCCAGCGAGCCGGTCGCCAAGGTGATCGCCAGTGCTGCGGCCAACGCGCAGAACAACGAGGGGCTGGACCCGTCCACGCTCGTGGTCGCCACCATCCACGCCGACGAGGGCCCGACCGCCAAGCGGATCCGGCCCCGTGCGCAGGGTCGCGCATACCGGATCCGTAAGCGCACCAGCCACATCACCGTGATCGTCGAGAGCCGGCCGCCCAGGAACACGGGCAAGCAGGGTGCGTCCGCGTCTGCCGCGCGCGCACGTCGCGCGCAGGCCAGCAAGGCATCCAGCAACAAGGGAGGCTCGGAGTAGTGGGTCAGAAGATCAATCCGCACGGCTTCCGGCTCGGCATCACTACCGAGTGGAAGTCCCGGTGGTTCGCCGACAAGCAGTACGCCGACTACATCAAGGAAGATGTGGCGATCCGCAAGCTGCTGGCCACGGGCCTCGAGCGCGCCGGCATCGCCGACGTCGAGATCGAGCGCACCCGCGATCGCGTCCGGGTGGACATCCACACCGCGCGTCCGGGCATCGTGATCGGCCGTCGCGGCACCGAGGCCGACCGCATCCGCGCCGACCTGGAGAAGCTCACCAAGAAGCAGGTGCAGCTCAACATCCTCGAGGTCAAGAACCCCGAGTCGGTGGCCCAGCTGGTCGCCCAGGGTGTTGCCGAGCAGCTGAGCAACCGCGTGGCGTTCCGCCGTGCGATGCGCAAGGCGATCCAGTCGGCGATGCGCCAGCCCAACGTCAAGGGCATCCGGGTGCAGTGCTCGGGCCGCCTCGGCGGTGCCGAGATGAGCCGCTCGGAGTTCTACCGTGAGGGTCGGGTGCCGCTGCACACGCTGCGCGCCGACATCGACTACGGCCTGTACGAGGCCAAGACCACCTTCGGCCGGATCGGCGTGAAGGTGTGGATCTATAAGGGCGACATCGTGGGCGGCAAGCGCGAGCTGACCGCCGCGGCTCCGGCAGGTGCCGATCGGCCCCGCCGCGAGCGTCCGTCGGGCACCCGCCCGCGCCGTAGCGGCGCGTCGGGCACCACGGCGACGAGCACCGACGCTGGTCGAGCTGCCACGGAGAGCCCAGCAGAAGCACCCGCCGTCGCCGAGGCCACTATTGGCACCGAGGCTGCCGCGGGCGCATCCGCCCCGGAGAACACGGAGAGCTAGTCATGTTGATTCCCCGCAAGGTCAAGCACCGTAAGCAGCACCACCCCCGGCAGCGCGGCATCGCCAGCGGCGGCACCACGGTGAGCTTCGGTGACTACGGCATCCAGGCTCTGGAGCACGCGTACATCACCAACCGGCAGATCGAGTCCGCTCGTATCGCCATCAACCGGCACATCAAGCGTGGCGGCAAGGTGTGGATCAACATCTTCCCGGACCGTCCGCTGACCAAGAAGCCCGCCGAGACCCGGATGGGTTCGGGTAAGGGCTCGCCGGAGTGGTGGGTGGCCAACGTCAAGCCCGGCCGCGTGCTGTTCGAGCTGAGCTACCCCGACGAGGCGACCGCACGGGCCGCGCTGACCCGTGCCATCCACAAGCTGCCGATCAAGGCTCGCATCGTCACCAGAGAGGAGACCTTCTGATGGCAGTAGGAGTTTCGACGGGAGAGCTCCGTGAGCTCACCGACGAGGAACTGACCGACAAGCTCCGCGAATCCAAGGAAGAGCTGTTCAACCTGCGCTTCCAGATGGCGACGGGCCAGCTTGCCAACAACCGCCGGCTGCGGGTCGTCCGGCAGGAGATCGCACGGGTGTACACCGTGCTGCGCGAACGTGAGTTGGGTCTGGCCGCCGGACCCGGAGGTGAGGATTCCTAATGGCAGATACGCAGGCAGACGGCAAGCACACGCCGCGCACCGAGCAGCCGCGCGGCCGTCGCAAGACGGCCATCGGTTACGTCGTGTCGGACAAGATGCAGAAGACGATCGTGGTCGAGCTCGAGTCCCGCAAGTCGCATCCGTTGTACGGCAAGATCATCCGGACCACGACGAAGGTCAAGGCCCACGACGAGAACGAGGCCGCCGGTGTCGGCGACCGCGTTTCGCTGATGGAGACCCGCCCGCTGTCGGCCACCAAGCGCTGGCGCCTGGTCGAGGTGCTCGAGAAAGCCAAGTAGCACCGCCGATCGGACGACGATCGCGACAGCCCCCGCACGCCACCCGGCGGCGGGGGTTTTTGCGTGTCCGCAGCGTTCGCGGGGTGTACTGTCCGGCGCTATGACCACGGAGTTCAACGGCAAGATCGAGCTCGACATCCGGGATTCCGAGCCGGACTGGGGGCCGTTCGCGGCGCCGGTGGCCCAGCCCGACGCGCCCAATGTGCTCTATCTGGTGTGGGACGACATCGGGATCGCGACCTGGGACTGCTTCGGCGGTCTGGTGAACATGCCGGCGATGAGCCGCATCGCCGAGCGCGGCATACGTCTCACCCAGTTCCACACCACCGCGCTGTGTTCACCGACCCGCGCGTCGCTGCTGACCGGGCGCAACGCCACGACCGTGGGCATGGCGACCATCGAGGAGTTCACGGACGGTTTCCCCAACTCCAACGGGCGGATTCCGTTCGACACGGCGCTGCTGTCAGAGGTGCTCACCGAGAACGGATACAACACCTACTGCGTCGGCAAGTGGCATCTGACCCCGCTGGAGGAGTCGAATCTCGCGGCGACCAAACGGCACTGGCCGCTGGGCCGCGGCTTCGAGCGGTTCTACGGGTTCATGGGCGGCGAAACCGATCAGTGGTATCCCGAACTCGTCTACGACAACCACCCCGTGCCGCCGCCGGCGACACCCGAGCAGGGTTATCACCTGTCCAAGGACCTGGCCGACAAGACCATCGAATTCATCAGGGACACCAAGGTCATCGCCCCGGACAAGCCGTGGTTCACCTACCTGTGCCCGGGTGCCGGGCATGCGCCGCACCACGTGTTCGCCGAGTGGGCCGACCGCTACGCCGGCGTCTTCGACATGGGCTACGAGCGTTACCGCGAGATCGTGCTGGAGAACCAGAAGCGGCTCGGCATCGTGCCGCCCGACACCGAACTCTCGCCGGTGAATCCGTATTCCGACGTCTCCGGACCCAACGGGGAGCCGTGGCCGCCGCAGGACACCGTGCGCCCCTGGGACTCGCTCGGCGACGACGAGAAGCGGTTGTTCAGCCGGATGGCCGAGGTGTTCGCCGGGTTCCTGTCCTACACCGACGACCAGATCGGCCGTGTACTGGACTATCTCGAGGAGTCCGGCCAGCTCGACAACACGATCATCGTGGTGATCTCCGACAACGGGGCCAGCGGTGAGGGCGGACCCAACGGATCGGTCAACGAGGTCAAGTTCTTCAACGGCTACATCGATTCCGTCGAGGAGAGCCTGAAGCACTTCGATGATCTCGGCGGCCCGCAGACCTACAACCATTACCCGATCGGCTGGGCGATGGCGTTCAACACTCCGTACAAACTTTTCAAGCGCTACGCCTCCCACGAAGGCGGTATCGCCGACACCGCAATCATCTCCTGGCCCAACGGGATCAGCGCTCACGGCGAGGTGCGGGACAACTACGTCAACGTCGCCGACATCACGCCGACGGTGTACGACCTGCTGGACATCACCCCGCCCGCGACCGTGCGCGGGGTGGCGCAGAAGCCGTTGGACGGCGTGAGTTTCAAGGTGGCGCTGGAGAATCCGCATGCGCCCACCGGCAAGGAGACGCAGTTCTACACGATGCTGGGCACCCGCGGCATCTGGCACAAGGGCTGGTTCGCCAGTGCGGTGCACGCCGCGTCGCCGGCGGGCTGGTCGCATTTCGACGACGACCGCTGGGAACTGTTCCACATCGAGTCCGACCGCAGCCAGTGTCACGATCTGGCCGGCGAACACCCCGAGAAGCTCGCCGAACTGATCGATCTGTGGTTCGCCGAAGCAGGCAAGTACAACGGACTCCCGCTGGGTGATCTGAACATCATCGAGACGATGTCGCGGTGGCGGCCGTACCTCGCCGGGGAACGCTCGTCCTACGTCTACTATCCCGGCACCGCCGACGTGGGCATCGGCGCCGTGGTGGAACTGCGCGGCCGGTCGTTCGCCGTCCTCGCCGAGGTCGCCGTCGACGCGGACGGTGCCGAGGGTGTCATCGTCAAACATGGTGGTGCGCACGGTGGTTACGTGATGTACGTGCAGGGGAACCGGCTGCATTTCTGTTACAACTTCCTCGGCGAACAGGAGCAGACGCTGGCGGCGTCGGAGCCCCTCACCGCCGGCCTGCACACGCTGGGCTTCGCGTTCACGCTCACGGGGACCGCGGAGGGCAGTCACACCCCGATCGGTGACGCCGCGCTCTACGTCGACGAAACTCCGGTGGCCGACTACGGCGGGATGCGCGTGCACCCGGGCACTTTCGGCCTGGCCAGTGCGAGCCTGAGCGTCGGGGTCAACAACGGCTCGCCGGTCTCGCGGGCGTTCGCGGCGCCGTTCCCGTTCACCGGCGGCAGCATCGCCCAGGTGAAGATCGACGTCTCCGGTACGCCGTACGCCGACCTCGAACGCGACTTCGCCCGCGCCTTCGCCAGGGACTGACGTGATTCGCGGCATCCTGCCCGCTCTGCTGGTGTGCACCGTGATGCTCGCGCCGGCCTGCACCCGCAGCAGCGACGGTGCGGCCACCGCGCAGAGCGGTCAATCCAGCACGCCCGCAACATCTTCGACCACCACGGCGTCGGCCGCACCGCCGGTCGCCCCGGCCGACGACGTGCCCGGCGTGGTCCCGACGCCGGGAGCGTCACCCACCGACGAGGACTGCGCACCAGCGGCTCCGCCGGCCGTCCCGGTGGACGTGCGCATCGACGACCCGGCGGCGCCCACCGTGGTGGTCGGAGCGCCCCAAGAGTGGACCACCACACCGTCTCCGGACGGCGCGACGCTGACCGGACCCGAGAACATGTCGGCCACGGTCACGATCACCGCGACCCCGCTCGATGCCGCCGCCGCGTTCCGCGGCTACGCCGACGACCTGACCGCCAAGACCGAAATGAGCACGCTGAGCCTGCTTCCGGCCGAGACCTGCGGGTTCAGCGGACAGAAGCTGATGGGCATGCTGGGCGGGACGACGCCGGAGAATGTGGTGTACCAGGCCCGCATCGTGCACGTGCCCGGCTACCTGATCGCGGTGTACGTCGAGGCGCCGACCGATACCGCCGGCTTCGACGACGCCGCGGCGGTGCTGACGCAGGGACTGCGGATCGGCCTACCCTGAGCAGCATGCTGACCGACCTCGTCGACCTCGACGGCGGCCGGTACCGGATGGGATCGACCCAGTTCTATCCCGAGGAGGCGCCGGTGCACACGGTCACCGTCGCGCCGTTCGCGATCGAACGGCACCCCGTCACCAACACCCAGTTCGCGGCGTTCGTCGCCGACACCGGGTACCGCACGGTCGCCGAGATCCCGCCCGACCCGGCGCAGTTTCCCGGGGCTGCACCGGCCGACCTCGTGGCCGGCGCACTGGTGTTCCGGCCCACCCGCGGACCGGTCGATCTGCGGGACTGGCGGCAGTGGTGGGAATGGGTGCCCGGCGCGGACTGGCGGCACCCCTACGGGCCGGACAGCTCGGTCGAGGACAAGGCCGACCACCCGGTGGTGCAGGTCTGTTACACCGACGCACTGGCCTACGCCCGGTGGGCGGGCCGGCGGCTGCCCACCGAGGCGGAGTGGGAGTTCGCCGCGCGCGGAGGTGCGACGACGACGTATCCGTGGGGCGACGACACGGCCCCGGGCGGGCAGGTGATGGCCAACACCTGGCAGGGCGCCTTCCCGTACCGCAACACCGGCTGGGCCGGCACCTCGCCGGTCGGGACGTTCCCGCCCAACGGCTACGGCTTGGTCGACATGATCGGCAACGTGTGGGAATGGACCACCACCCGCTTCGCCGGCCATCACGCGCTCGCCGGCGACACCGAGTCGTGCTGCGGACCGTCCGGACCCGACCCCGCGGTGAGTCAGGTGCTCAAAGGCGGGTCGCACCTGTGCGCGCCGGAGTACTGCCACCGCTACCGGCCGGCCGCCCGGTCGCCCCAGTCACAGGACAGCGCGACCACGCACATCGGCTTCCGCTGCGCGCTCTGAGCCCGCCCTGACCAGCGATTTGGCGCATTCGCCGAGCTCACCTAGTATGTAGGGGTTGCCTAGGGCAGACCTCGGTTATCTCTGGATCTCGCATGTCAGAGAAAACCCTGCGTGCTCTTAGGGAACAAAGACCGCGCACGTCAGGGTCGGTAATCCTGCGTGCATACGAAAACCCAGGTCGAGGAGATCGAGTGATTCAGCAGGAATCGCGGCTGAAGGTCGCCGACAACACGGGCGCCAAGGAGATCTTGTGCATCCGCGTTCTCGGTGGCTCGTCGCGGCGCTACGCGGGCATCGGTGATGTCATCGTGGCCACCGTCAAGGACGCCATCCCCGGCGGCAACGTCAAGCGCGGCGACGTCGTCAAGGCCGTCGTCGTGCGCACCGTCAAGGAGCGCCGTCGCGCCGACGGCAGCTACATCAAGTTCGACGAGAACGCCGCCGTCATCATCAAGGCCGACAACGACCCGCGCGGTACGCGCATCTTCGGGCCGGTCGGTCGCGAACTGCGCGAGAAGCGCTTCATGAAGATCGTCTCGCTCGCCCCGGAGGTGTTGTAGATGAAGGTCCGTAAGGGCGACACGGTGCTCGTCATCTCCGGTAAGGACAAGGGCGCCAAGGGCAAGGTCCTGGTGGCCTACCCCGAGCGCAACAAGGTCCTCGTCGAGGGCGTGAACCGGATCAAGAAGCACACCGCACAGTCGGCCAACGAGCGCGGCGCGTCCTCGGGCGGCATCGTCACGCAGGAAGCGGCGATCGCGGTGTCCAACGTGATGCTGCTCGATTCCGACGGCAAGCCGACCCGCGTCACGTACCGCATCGATGACGAGACCGGCAAGAAGGTCCGCATCGCCAAGACCAACGGCAAGGACATCTGAGATGACGACTGCTGAGAAGACCCTGCCTCGCCTGAAGCAGCGCTACCGCGAAGAGATCCGCGACGCCCTGCAGAAGGAGTTCGGCTACGCCAACGTGATGCAGATCCCGGGTGTGGTCAAGGTCGTCGTCAACATGGGAGTCGGCGACGCCGCCCGTGACGCGAAGCTGATCAACGGTGCGGTCAACGACCTCGCCCTGATCACCGGCCAGAAGCCCGAGATCCGCCGGGCCCGTAAGTCGATCGCGCAGTTCAAGCTCCGCGAGGGCATGCCGATCGGCGCCCGCGTGACGCTCCGCGGCGACCGGATGTGGGAGTTCCTGGATCGCCTGATCTCGATCTCGCTGCCCCGTATCCGCGACTTCCGCGGTCTGAACGGCAAGCAGTTCGACGGCACCGGCAACTACACCTTCGGGCTGACGGAGCAGTCGGTGTTCCACGAGATCGACGTGGACAGCATCGACCGTCCGCGCGGCATGGACATCACCGTCGTCACCACGGCGACCAACGACGACGAAGGACGAGCGCTGTTGCGGGCGCTGGGCTTTCCGTTCAAGGAGAACTGAGCAATGGCAAAGAAGGCTCTGGTCAACAAGGCCAACAAGAAGCCGAAGTTCAAGGTGCGGGGCTACACGCGCTGCAACCGCTGCGGCCGGCCGCACGCGGTGTTCCGCAAGTTCGGCCTGTGCCGCATCTGCCTTCGCGAAATGGCGCACGCCGGCGAGCTGCCCGGCGTGCAGAAGTCCAGCTGGTAAGCCAGCCAACCACTACTAAAACAGTTGCGGCAGGCCCCGTTCGGGGAACCGCCGCGAGAAAGGTGAACCGGCTGTCATGACCATGACGGATCCGATCGCAGACTTCTTGACACGTCTGCGCAACGCCAACTCGGCGTACCACGACGAAGTGACCCTGCCCCACAGCAAGATCAAGGCCAACATCGCCGAGATCCTGAAGTCGGAGGGTTACATCACCGACTACCGCACCGAGGACGCCCGCGTCGGCAAGTCCCTCGTCGTGCAGCTCAAGTACGGCCCCAGCCGGGAGCGAAGCATCGCCGGCCTGCGCCGCGTGAGCAAGCCCGGTCTGCGGGTGTACGCGAAGTCCACCAACCTGCCCCGCGTTCTCGGCGGGCTGGGCGTGGCGATCATTTCTACGTCGTCCGGCTTGAGGACCGACCGCCAGGCTTCCCGCGAGGGTGTCGGCGGCGAAGTCCTCGCGTACGTGTGGTGAGGGGTAGATAAGACATGTCTCGCATTGGAAAGCAGCCGGTCCCGGTTCCTGCCGGGGTCGATGTCACGATCGACGGACGCAATGTGGCCGTCAAAGGCCCCAAGGGCACGCTGACCCTCGATGTCGCCGAGCCGATCGAGGTCTCGCGCGACGACGACGGCGCCATCGTGGTGACCCGCCCCAACGACGAACGGCGCAACCGCTCGCTGCACGGGCTGTCCCGCACACTGATCGCCAACCTGGTCGACGGTGTGACCCAGGGCTACACCACCAAGATGGAGATCTTCGGCGTCGGCTACCGCGTGGTGGCCAAGGGCAACGACCTCGAGTTCGCGCTCGGCTACAGCCACCCGGTGCTGATCACCGCTCCGGAGGGCGTCACCTTCGCGGTCGAGACGCCCACCAAGTTCTCGATCTCCGGTATCGACAAGCAAAAGGTCGGCCAGATTGCGGCCAACATCCGCCGCCTGCGGAAGAGCGATCCCTACAAGGGCAAGGGAATCCGCTACGAAGGCGAGCAGATCCGTCGCAAGGTCGGAAAGACGGGTAAGTAGCAAATGGCCACGAACACCAAAGAGAACGCCGGGCACACCCCGGTCGGCAAGAACATCTCCGAGACGCGGCGTACCTCGCGGCTGCGCCGGCATGCGCGCCTGCGCAAGAAGGTCTCCGGTACGGCCGAGCGTCCGCGCCTGGTGGTCAACCGCTCCGCGCGGCACATCCACGTGCAGCTGGTCGACGACCTGGAGGGCGTGACACTCGCCGCGGCGTCCTCGATCGAGGCCGACGTGCGGGCCGTGGAGGGCGACAAGAAAGCCGCCAGCGCGCGGGTGGGTCAGCTGATCGCCGAGCGCGCCAAGGCCGCCGGCATCGACGAGGTCGTGTTCGACCGCGGTGGGTACACCTACGGCGGACGGATCGCGGCCCTGGCCGACGCGGCACGCGAGAGTGGGCTGAAGTTCTGATGACTGTCAACGAGAGGACTGCATGATGGCCGAGCAGGCTGGCGCCGGTTCGGCGCAGGACAATCGCGGCGGTGGCCGTGACGGTGGCCGGGGCCGCCGTGACGACCGCGGCGGCCGGGGCGGACGCGACGACCGCGAGAAGAGCCAGTACCTGGAGCGCGTCGTCGCGATCAACCGCGTCTCCAAGGTCGTCAAGGGCGGCCGCCGGTTCAGCTTCACCGCGCTGGTGATCGTCGGCGACGGTAAGGGCATGGTCGGCGTCGGCTACGGCAAGGCCAAAGAGGTGCCCGCCGCGATCGCCAAGGGCGTCGAGGAAGCACGCAAGAACTTCTTCCGGGTTCCGCTGATCGGCGGCACCGTGACCCACCCGGTCCAGGGTGAGGCCGCGGCCGGTGTGGTCATGCTGCGCCCGGCCAGCCCCGGTACCGGTGTCATCGCCGGTGGCGCGTGCCGCGCGGTGCTGGAGTGCGCCGGCGTGCACGACGTGCTGGCCAAGTCGCTGGGCAGTGACAACGCGATCAACGTGGTGCACGCCACCGTCGCCGCGCTGAAGCTGTTGCAGCGCCCCGAAGAGGTCGCGGCCCGCCGCGGTCTGCCGATCGAAGATGTAGCGCCCGCCGGCATGCTCAAGGCCCGTCGTGAGGCTGAGGCCCTGGCCGCCGGCGCCGCGCGTGAGGGAACGGCGTAAGGAACATGGCAGAGCTCAAGATCACCCAGGTGCGCAGCACCATCGGTGCGCGCTGGAAGCAGCGCGAGACCCTGCGCACGCTCGGGTTGCGCAAGATCCGCCAGTCCGTGGTGCGCGAGGACAACTCGCAGACCCGCGGATTGATCAAGACCGTGCACCACCTCGTCACGGTCGAGGAGGTATAGCGACATGGCACCCATCAAGCTGCACGATCTCAAGCCGGCTCCCGGCGAGAAGACCGCCAAGACCCGCGTGGGTCGCGGTGAGGGCTCCAAGGGCAAGACCGCCGGTCGCGGCACCAAGGGCACCGGCGCCCGCAAGAACGTCCCGGTGGGCTTCGAGGGCGGCCAGATGCCGATCCACATGCGGCTGCCCAAGCTCAAGGGCTTCCGCAACCGGTTCCGCACCGAGTACGGCGTCGTCAACATCGGCGACCTCGGCAAGGCGTTCCCCGAGGGCGGCACCGTGGGCGTCGACGAGCTGGTGGCCAAGGGCCTGGTGCGCAAGAACGTTCTGGTGAAGGTTCTGGGCGACGGCAAGCTGTCGGCCAAGGTCGACGTCACCGCGCACAAGTTCAGCGGCAGCGCCCGCGAGGCGATCACCGCCGCGGGTGGCACCGCCACCGAACTGTAAGTCGTTCCACAGCTGAGAACCCCCGCTCCGGCGGGGGTTTTTGGTTGGTGGCCGGTAACGTCGGAGCCGTCCCGGGCGATGACCCACCCGACGGGGGAGAACAAGGAGCAGTCTCGATGAATCACCGGCGCACCGTTGTCACGGCGATTGTCGCCACCGGGATCGCCCTCGGTATGGCAGCACCGGCGCAGGCGCAGACGGCCGATCAGTGGTTCACCGACACCGTCGGCAAGATGAACATCCCCTTCGCGCCGGACACCGATCTTCCGCAGGTCGGCAAGCAGGTGTGCGAGATGCTGACCACATCGCTGTCGAGCAACTCCGTCAACCCGGTGCCCGCCGTGCGCGGCGTGCTCACCACGTTGACGAGCCGGGGCCTGGATCGCGCGCAGGCCGGCGGACTGCTCAAGGCGTCGGTGCAGGCCTACTGTCCGCAGCACGCGCGTTTCGTCGGGCGCTGACCCCCACCCGGGCGTCGGTACGCTCGGTGCCATGATCTCTGTGCTCTCCGGCGTGCCCGGATTCCTGCCCGGCCCGGATGACTTCCGCGAGCTGGCCCGCAAGGTCGACACCGCCCGCCACCAAGGGGTGCCCGCCGGCTGCATCCTCGAGATCGATCTGCAGCAGATGCCCCCGGAGACCGCCGGTTTCGACCCGGTCGCCGTGGTCTCCGGGATCCTCGGAGCCAGCCGCCCGCTGCTGCTGCGTGAGACCATCGCCGCCATCCACCGGGCCGCCGAGGATCCCCGGGTCGCCGGGTTGATCGCGCGGGTCCAGCTCGACGCCGCCCCGCCGGGACCGGTGCAGGAACTGCGCGCGGCGATCGCCGCGTTCACCGAACGCAAGCCGTCGCTGGCCTGGGCCGAGACCTACCCCGGCACGCTGTCGTACTACCTCGCCTCGGCGTTCGGCGAGGTGTGGATGCAGCCGTCGGGCACGGTCGGGCTGGTCGGCTTCGCCACCAGCGCGCTGTTCCTGCGCGACGCCCTCGACAAGCTCGGCGTCGAAGCTCAGTTCACCGCCCGCGGCGAGTACAAGTCCGCGGCGAACCTGTTCACCCAGGACGGCTACACCGAGGCGCACCGCGAGGCCGACACGGCGCTGGTGAACAGCCTGCGCGCCCAGGTGTGGGAGGCGGTGGCGGCGGCACGGAAGATCGATCCCACCGCGATCGACGGGCTCGCCGACCGTGCGCCCCTGCTGCGCGAGGACGCGGTGACCGCGGGACTGGTCGACCGGATCGGCTTCCGCGACGAGGCCTATGCGCGGATCGCGGACATGACGGGCGCCGCGGCGGACGGGGACGCCGACGGCGACGACGCACCGCCGCGGCTCTTCCTGTCCCGGTACGCGCGGACCAGCCGGCCATCGATGCCGACCCCGACGCTGCCGGGCCGCAAGGGCAAGCAGACGATCGCCGTCGTCACGTTGGCGGGGCCCATCGTGAGCGGCCGGGGCCGGCCGGTGTCGCCGTTCGGCGGCGCCAGCGCCGGCGGTGACACGATCGCCGCGGCGCTGCGGCAGGCCGGCGCCGATGACGATGTGGCCGCGGTGGTGCTGCGCGTCGACAGCCCCGGCGGCTCGGTCACCGGATCGGAGACGATCTGGCGGGAGGTGGTGCGGCTGCGCGAGCGCGGCACGCCGGTGGTGGCGTCGATGGGCGCCGTCGCAGCCTCCGGCGGTTATTACGTGTCGATGGCCGCCGACGCCATCGTGGCCAATCCGGGCACCATCACCGGGTCGATCGGTGTCGTGACGGGCAAGCTCGTCGCCCGTGACCTCAAGGACAGGCTCGGCGTCGGCTCAGGAACCGTGCGCACCAACGCCAACGCCGATGCGTGGTCGGTCAACGCGCCGTTCACCGAGGAGCAGCAGGCGCACGTGGAGGCCGAGGCCGACCTGTTCTACACCGACTTCGTCCACCGGGTCGCCGACGGTCGCCGGATGACCGCCGAGGCGGTCGACCAGGTGGCCCGCGGCCGGGTGTGGACGGGCGCCGACGCGCTCGAGCGCGGTCTGGTCGACGAGCTCGGCGGGCTCCGCACCGCCATCACCCGGGCCAAGGCGCTCGCGGGGATCGACGAGGACACCAAGGTGCACATCGCTCACCTGCCCGGCTCGTCGCTGCGGGACATGTTGCGGCCCAAGGCGTCGTCGCAGCCTGCCGCCGCATCGGTCTCGGAGATGGTGAGCGCGTTGGCCGTTCGCTCGCTGACCGACGTGGTCGATCAGTCCCGGCGTTCGCTCACCGGCGTCAACGTGCTGTGGCTGGGGGCGTCCCGGTACTGAGTTCGGCGCTCACGTAGACGATCTCACCGAGAGGGCCGTCCGGCGCGGCATCGCCGGGCGCGGGCAGCCCGAAACGGGCGAACAGTTCGTCGCGCGGCGTGCCACTGACCTGCCAGCCGACCGACCGCAGATAGTCCATCACCGGGGTGCGCTGCCCGGTGTAGACCAGCGAGGGCATGTCGATGTCCAGGCCGTGGTCGCGCAGCGGCGCCGACATGGCCCGCGCCTTCTCGGCGTCGAGGTCGACGATGCCCGGCGCCCACTCGGTGGCGATCGTGGATCCGGGCGCCGACAGCGCGGTGATCCGATCGAACAACTGATCCTGTGCCTCGGGCGGCAGGTAGATCAGCAGTCCCTCGGCCAGCCATGCGGTGCGGGCTGTCGGGTCGAAACCGTTGTCGCGCAACGCTGCCGGCCAGTCGTCGCGCAGATCGATCGGGATCGCGCAGCGCGTCGCGGTGGGCTGCGCGCCGAGCGCGGCCAGCGTGGAGGTCTTGAACGAGATCACCTCGGGCTGGTCGAGTTCGAACACGCAAACACCGTCCGGCCACGGAAGACGGTAGGCACGGGCGTCCAGACCCGAGGCCAGGATCACCACCTGCCGTGCGCCCGCGGCCGTCGACGCCAGCGCGCAGTCGTCGAAGAACCTGGTGCGCACCGCCATTCCGTTGACCATCGCCTCGGCCCGCTCGGGAGAGGCGTCGCCGAACACCGACAGGTCGAGTTCGCCGTCGATCATCATGGTGAAGAACTCGACGCCGACCGCCCGCACCAGGGGCGCGGCGAACGGATCGTCGATCAGGGCGCCGGGAGCCGCGCTCGCCATCGCCCGGCCCGCGGCGACCATCGTCGCCGTCGTGCCGACGCTGGACGCCAGATCCCACGAATCATCGCTGCTGCGTGCCATGTGCTACTCCCGGTGAGCTGACAGGTATCCGGAATCGCCGACCATCGCGATCAGCGAGTCGGTCGGCGGGTCGAAACCGTGGGCCGCGTACGCCTGGGTGTTGGGCAGCACGGTCACCTGCCAGCCGAGCTCACGCAGATGGTCGCCCGCCGCGGTGCGCGGGCCGGTGTAGAACAGCGAGGACAGGTCGATGTCGCTGCCGTGGCGGCGGCTCAGGGCGCTGAGCTGCTTCGCCCACTCGCCGGTGAGCGCTTTCGGGTCCATGTGCTCGGTGGCCAGCACGCTGCCCGGCGCGGACAGGGCACTGACGTGGTCCAGCAGCCGGTCCTGGGCCTCGGGCGGCAGGTAGATCAGCAGGCCCTCGGCGATCCACGCGGTGGGCGCATCGGCGTCGAAACCGTTGTCCTGCAACGCTGTGGGCCAGTCGTCGCGCAGGTCGACGCCGACGGCAATCCGGGTCGCCGTGGGCGTCACCCCGGCGTCTGCGAGCACCCGGGTCTTGAACTCGATAACGCTGGGCTGATCGAGTTCGAACACGCATGTGCCTGCCGGCCAGGGCAGTCGGTAGGCCCGGGTGTCCAGGCCGGAGGCCAGGATCACGACCTGCCGGACGCCGGCGTCGGCCGCGTCGGTCAGCACGTCGTCGAAGAACCGGGTGCGTACGGCGATGTGCTCGCGCATCTCCTCGGGGATGTCGGTCTTCCCGCGGGCCACCTCGACGAAGTGGGGGACGCCGACGGCCTCGACCAGCAGGTCGGCGTAGGGGTCGTCGATCAGCGGGCGGGGGCCGCGGCTCGCGAACGCCCGCGACGCCGCGACGGAGGTGGCGGTCGCCCCGACGCTGGAGGCGAGATCCCAGGTGTCGCCGTCGGTGCGGCTCACGACTTCACCGCCGTGAGCGCCAGCGAGTTCCGCAGCGGTGCCAGCGCCTCGCCGGTGCCGAACGTGCGCCCGTACCCGGCGAAGACCTCGGGGCGGGTCCGCGTGCTCACCTGCCAGCCCTGCCCGGACAGGTAGTCGGTCGGGGGAGTGCGCTCCCCGGGATAGAACAGATCGGCCACGTTCACGTCGAACCCGTGATCGGACCACTGCGCGCTCAGCGCGCGGGCTCGCTCACCGATGGAGGCGCCGGCGTCGGGATGGTATTCGGTGGCCAGCCGGCTGCCGGGCGCCGAGAGTGCGGTGATGTGGTCGAACAGGCGGTCCTGTGCGTCCGGTGGCAGGTAGACCAGCAGACCCTCGGCGCTCCACGCGGTCGGGACGGTCTCGTCGAAACCGTGGGCGCGCAGAGCGGCCGGCCAGTCGTCGCGCAGGTCCACGGCCACGGCCCGGTGGTGCGCCGACGGCGCGGCGCCGAGGTCGGCCAGGGCGGCGGCCTTGAATTCGAGGACCTGAGGCTGGTCGATCTCGAACACCGTCGTGCCGTCCGGCCAGGGCAGCCGGTACGCCCGTGAGTCCAGCCCCGAGGCCAGGATGACCGCCTGCCGGACCCCGGCCGCGGCGGCGTCGAGGAAGAAGTCGTCGAAGAACCGGGTCCGCACGGCCATCACGTCGGTCATCAGCCGCGCTGCCCCGGAGTCGTCGGAGTCGGCGAACGTGAGCGTCCCGTCGACCACCTTGGTGAAGAAGTCGATGCCGACCGCGCGCACCAGGGGAGCGGCGTACGGGTCGTCGATCAGCGGGTCGGGTTCCACGCTGGCGACGGCCCGCGCCGCGGCGACCATCGTCGCCGTCGACCCGACACTGGACGCCAGATCCCACCGGTCCCCTTCGGCGCGCGCCACGGCGGGGCTACTTCGCCGCGCTGACGTAGACGACGTCGGCGAAGCCCTCGTCCGGGTTCATCGGCGGGAGGCCGTAGCGGACCAGCAGGTCGGTGGTGGGCGCGCCGTCGGCGGTCCAGCCGTGCCCGCGCAGGTATTCGGCGACCTCCGCACGCTCGCCGAGGAAAACCAGCTCGGAGAAGTCGAGGTCGAAGCCGTGGCTGCGCCACTGATCGGTCGACTCCTTCATCTTCTCCCGCAGCTCCTCGGAGTCCCCTTCGTGGTGGGACGGCACGCCCTCGGCGGCCAGCCGGCTACCCGGCGCGCTGAGCTCGTCGATCTGGTCCAGTAGCCGGTCCTGCGCGTCGGGCGGCAGGTAGCCGAACAGTCCCTCGGCGATCCATGCGCTCGGGCGGCTCGGGTCGAAGCCCGCCTCGGCCAGGGCGGCCGGCCAGTCCTGGCGGAGATCGATCGCGACGGTGCGCAGCTCGGTGGTCGGCTGGGCGCCGAGCCCGGCCAGGGTCTGCTGCTTGAAGGCGATGACCTCGGGCTGGTCGATCTCGTAGAGCACCATGTCGGCCGGCCAGTCCAGCCGGTAGGCGCGGGCGTCGAGGCCGGAGGCCAGGATGACGGCCTGGCGGACGCCGGCGGCCACCGCGTCGGCGAAGAAGTCGTCGAAGAAGCGGGTGCGGGCGGCCATCCCGTCGGCGAAGCGGGTGATGCCGACGGGGGACTGGCCGCCATCGCCCGCGTCGAGGTCGGCCGGGGTGAGTTCGCCGGAGGCCAGCTTGGTGAAGAAGTCCACGCCCACCGCGCGGACCAGGGGTTCGGCGAAGGGGTCGCTGATCACCGGCTCGTCGGCCCGCGACGCCACGGCGCGCGCCGCGGCGACCATAGTGGCCGTTGCGCCGACGCTGGACGCGAGGTCCCAGGTGTCGTTGTCACTGCGTGCCATCGTCTGCTCCTCTCGGGAAGATCAAATTACTTAGCTGGGTTAACCAAGCTTCGGTGGCGACTGTACTCCTCGAACCTGACCGCAGGCTTTCGCATTCCTGCGCTCCCGGGATTCGGGCCAACCAAGATGCAACTGTTAGTCTCGTAGACTGTTCCAATCGCGTGACCTGCGCAGGCCCGTTGCCTGCCGGGGCCGTCGCGCACAAGACTTAACCGACGCTGGTCACGCCAGCCAAAGAGCACGCCGCGATCGACCCGGCCGTGCAGGAGGAAAGAGTGCTCTCGGCTTTCATCTCATCCCTGCGGACAGTCGACCTGAGGCGAAAGATCCTGTTCACGCTGGGCATCGTGATCCTCTATCGGGTCGGTGCCACGGTCCCGTCGCCCGGGGTCAACTACCCCAACGTGCAGCAGTGCATCGCCCAGGTCAGTGGCGGCGACTCCGCGCAGATCTACTCGCTGATCAACCTGTTCTCCGGCGGCGCGCTGTTGCAGCTGTCGGTCTTCGCCGTCGGCGTGATGCCCTACATCACGGCGAGCATCATCGTGCAGCTGCTCGGTGTGGTGATCCCGCGCTTCGAGCAGCTGCGTAAAGAGGGCCAGGCGGGTCAGGCGAAACTCACGCAGTACACCCGCTACCTGGCGGTCGCGCTGGCGATCCTGCAGTCCACCTCGATCGTGGCGCTGGCCGCCAACGGCGGGCTGCTGCAGGGCTGCACGCTCGACATCATCCAGGGCCAGAGCGAGGGCATGAACCTCTTCCGCCTGGTCATCATCGTGCTGGTGATGACCGCGGGCTCGGCGCTGGTGATGTGGATGGGCGAGCTGGTCACCGAGCGCGGCGTCGGCAACGGCATGTCGCTGCTGATCTTCGCCGGCATCGCGGCCCGCATCCCCAGTGAGGGCAAGACGATCCTGGACAGCCGCGGCGGCATGGTGTTCACGCTGGTCTGCATCGCGGCGCTGATCATCATCGTCGGCGTCGTGTTCGTCGAGCAGGGTCAGCGCCGCATCCCGGTGCAGTACGCCAAGCGGATGGTCGGCCGGCGCATGTACGGCGGCACGTCGACGTACCTGCCGCTGAAGGTCAACCAGGCGGGCGTCATCCCGGTGATCTTCGCGTCGTCGCTGATCTACATCCCGCACCTGATCACCCAGCTGATCCAGAGCGCCAGCGACAATCCCGGAAACGGCTGGTGGCAGACGTTCGTCGCCGACTACCTGACCAATCCGGCCGACCCGGTCTACATCGCGCTGTACTTCGGGCTGATCGTGTTCTTCACGTACTTCTACGTCTCGGTCACGTTCAACCCCGACGAACGCGCCGACGAGATGAAGAAGTACGGCGGGTTCATCCCGGGCATCCGGCCGGGCAAGCCCACCGCGGACTATCTGCGCTTCGTGCTGTCCCGCATCACGCTGCCGGGCTCGATCTACCTGGGCATCATCGCGGTCCTGCCGAACCTGTTCCTGGAGATCGGCAACACCGGTTCGGTGCAGAACCTGCCGTTCGGCGGTACCGCGGTGCTGATCGCGATCGGCGTCGCGCTGGACACCATCAAGCAGATCGAAAGCCAGCTCATGCAGCGCAACTACGAAGGGTTCCTCAAATGAGAATCGTGTTGTTGGGACCGCCCGGCGCGGGCAAGGGGACGCAGGCGCAGAAGCTGGCCGACAAGCTCGGGGTGCCGCACGTGTCGACCGGTGACCTCTTCCGCTACAACATCAGCAACAACACCGAGCTCGGGGTGGAAGCCAAGAAGTACCTCGACGCCGGAGATCTGGTCCCCGCGTCGCTGACCAACGCCCTGGTGGACGACCGCCTCGACGACGAGGACGCCAAGGCCGGGTTCATCCTCGACGGGTTCCCGCGCTCGGTCGAGCAGGCCGAGGCGCTGGACCAGATGCTGGCCAAGCGCAATCTGTCGCTCGACGCCGTGCTCGAGTTCCGGGTTCCCGAGGAGGAGCTGGTGTCCCGGCTCCAGGGCCGCGGCCGTGCCGACGACACCGAGGACGTCATCCGCAACCGGTTCAAGGTCTACCGCGACGAGACCGCACCGCTGCTGGACTACTACAGCGAGACCCTCACGACCGTCGACGCCGTCGGCGAGCTCGACGAGGTCTTCACCCGGGCGCTCAAGGCGCTCGGCCGCTAGATGGTCTCTCTACCCGGCTTGCGGGGCCGCAAGGTCGTTCCCCAGCGCACCGCCGGGGAGCTCGACGCGATGGCCGCCGCGGGCGCGCTGGTCGCCGCGGCGCTGCGGGCGGTCCGCGAGACCGCCGCACCCGGAGTGTCGACGCTCGAGCTCGACGCCGTCGCCGAGGCGGTGATCCGCGACGGTGGCGGCATCCCGTCGTTCCTCGGGTACCACGGCTTTCCCGCCACCATCTGCTCCTCGGTCAACGAGCGCGTCGTGCACGGCATCCCGTCGGCCGACGAACTCCTGGCCACCGGCGACCTGGTGTCGATCGACTGCGGCGCCATCCTGGACGGCTGGCACGGCGACTCCGCGGTCACGTTCGGTGTCGGCCCGCTGATCCCCGCCGACGAGGCGCTCTCCGCGGCCACTCGGGAATCGATGGAGGCCGGCATCGCCGCGATGGTGCCCGGCAACCGGCTCACCGACGTCTCCCACGCCATCGAGAACGGCACCCGCGCCGCCGAGAAGCGCCACGACCGCGCGTTCGGCATCGTCGCGGGTTATGGCGGGCACGGTATCGGCCGGCAGATGCACATGGACCCGTTCCTGCCCAATGAGGGCGCGCCGGGACGCGGGCCGCATCTGGCGCCCGGCTCGGTGCTCGCGATCGAACCGATGCTGACCCTCGGCACCGCCAAGACGCGTGTTCTCGACGACGAATGGACTGTGGTCACCACGGACGGCTCCCGGGCCGCACACTGGGAGCACACTGTCGCGGTCACCGATGACGGACCGAGAATTCTGACCCTCTGAGTGAACCGGACCGTCGCCGACACCGTGTAGTAGACGGAGGTTGGGGAATGGACGATCCGGAGGCCGCCATGATGCGCGTGCTCTACGACGAACACGCCGCCGCGCTGTGGCGCTACGCGCTGCGGCTGACCGGCGACCGCGCCCGCGCCGAGGACGTCGTGCAGGAGACTCTGCTGCGGGCATGGCGCCACCCCGAGGTCACCGCCGACGCGGACCGCTCGGCGCGGGCCTGGCTGTTCACCGTGGCCCGCAACATGATCATCGACGAGCGCCGCAGCGCCCGCTTCCGCAACGAGGCGTCGGATCCGGTGCCCGACGACGTCGCCGACCGCGCCTCGTCGGACGAGGTGGACGCGGCGCTGAACCGCATCCTGGTGGGCACCGCGCTCGCGCAGCTGTCCGAGGAACACCGCGCTGTCGTCCGGCGGGCCTACTACCAGGGCTGGACGACCGCGCAGATCTCCGCGGACCTCGGCATTCCGGAGGGAACCGTGAAATCGCGACTGCACTACGCCATGCGCGCCCTGAGACTGGGCCTTCAGGAGATGGGGGTGACCCGATGACCGTCGACGACCGCTACCTGACCTGGGACGCCGCGTACGTGCTGGGCGCGTTGAGCAGCGACGAGCGGCTCGAGTACGAGCGCCACCTCGAGAGCTGCACCCGGTGCCGCACCGCCGTCGCCGAACTCGGCGGCATGCCGAGCCTGCTGGGACTGCTCGACCTCGACGACGTGAACGCCCTCGACGACGAACAACCGGACCCGCCGCTGCGGCCCGAGGTGCGCGACGCCGTGCTGGCCAAGGTCCGCTGGCGCCGGCGTCGCTCCCGGTGGGTGAACTCGGCGGTGATCGGATTGGCCGCCGCGGTGCTGGCCGTCGGCGTCCTCCTGGTGGCCCGGCCGCAGATCATCGGGTTGCAGAATCGGCCAGACACCCAGAACACCGCCCAGATGATCGAGATGACGAAGGTGGCCCCCACCCCGATCAACGCGAGCATCGCGCTGACCAACTTCGGCTGGGGCACCCGCGTCGACATGGTGTGCACCTACGGCCAGTGGGGCAACAACGACGCGGCGCCGAAGGATCTCGGCATGGTGGTGCTCACCCGTGACGGGAACCGGTCGCAGATCGCGACGTGGCTCGGCGTACCGGGCGCGACCGCACTGCCCAGCGGCACCACCCCGATCCAGCGCGACGACATCGCCGCCGTGCAGATGGTGTCCGTCTCCGACGGAAAGGTGCTGCTGGAAAAGCAGCTCTGAACCAAACCGCCTCTGCCGTCGTGTCACCGGTGAAGGAAGGTGGTGCGGCATGGGCCAGGGGTATCGCGTCGTCGACGACATCGTCGACCGGTTGGTCGCCCGCGGGGTCCGGCACCTCTTCGGCGTCGACGGCGCGAACATCGAAGACCTCTTCGACGCCGCGGCCGGCCGCGAGGACATCGACATCATCCTGGCCAAACACGAATTCGGCGCTGCCGCAATGGCGGACGGCTACAGCCGCAGCGGAGCCGGGCTCGGCGTGGTCGCCGCCACGTCGGGCGGCGGCTGCCTGAACCTCATCCCCGGCCTCGGCGAGTCGCTGGCCCGCCGGGTGCCCGTTCTGGCGCTCGTCGGACAGGCCCCGACCCGGCTGGACGGCCGCGGCGCCTTCCAGGACACCAGCGGCGCTGACGGCGCTCTCGACGCCGAGGCGCTGTTCTCCGCGGTGTCGCTGTACTGCCGCCGCGTGACCCGGTCCGCCGACATCGTCTGCGCACTGGCCGAGGCATTGACCGCGGCCGCCACCGGTGGCCCCGCAGTGCTGTTGCTGCCCAAAGACATTCAGCAGTCCCTCCTGCCGCCGATCGTCGGGCTGCCGGCACCCCGACATCTGCGCGCGCCGCTTCCCGATCTGGCCGGCATCATCCTCGCGCTGCGCACGGCCGACGGGCCGGTGACCGTGATCGCCGGTGAGCAGGTCGCCCGCGACGACGCCCGCGCGGAACTGCGGATGCTCTGCGAAGCGCTCGGTGCGCACCCTGCGGCGGTGCCCGACGCGAAGGACGTCGCCCCCGGCGCCCCGGTCACCGGCGTGATGGGACACCCCGGCGTCGCGGCCGAACTCGGGCGCAGCGCAGCCTGCCTGCTCGTCGGCACCCGCCTGGACGTCACGGCTCGCGCCGGCCTCGACGACGCGCTGGCCGCGGTCCCCACCCTGTCGATCGGTTCGGCCGTGCCGTTCGTGGCGGCCACCCACTGCCGGGCCGATGACCTGCGCGCCGCCCTTCCCGCGCTCGCCGCCGCTGTCCGTCGGGGATCCGGATCTGCACGAAAACCGTTGCCCTTCAACGAACTGTCACCCCCGGCGACCGACGGTCCCGGAGTGCGGTACCGCGCCGCGCTGCACGCGATCGACGCCGCCCTGCCCGCGGGCGCCGACATCGTCGTCGACGCCGGCAACATCGGCGCGGCGGCCATCTACCACCTGCCCGCGCGCGCCGACGGCAGATTCCTCGTCGCCCTCGGTATGGGCGGCATGGGTTACAGCTTCGGCGCGGCCGTCGGCACCGCGGCGCACCGCGGCCGCCGCACCGTGGTGATCGCCGGCGACGGGTCCTTCTACATGCACGGCATGGAGATCCACACCGCGCTGCGCTATCGGCTGCCGATCACGTTCCTGCTCTTCGACAATCACGCACACGCGATGTGCGTGACCCGCGAGCACCTGTTCTACTCCGGCGGCGACGGCCGGAACCGCTTCGGACCCAGCCGGTTGGGCGCCGGTCTGGCCGCGATGTTCCCCGGGCTGCCCAGTGTCGACGTCGACACGGTGCAGGACCTGCCCGCCGCCCTGCGCACCGCCCTGGCCTGCGACGGCCCGTCGGTGGTCGCCGTTGAATGCTCGCCCGACGAAATCCCGCCGTTCGCGGCGTTTCTCACCCAGAAGGAGTCCCCGCATGTCGCTGCGCACGCTTGACGAGATCGACGGTCTGATCCGCATCGAGACGTCCCCGAAGGAACAGGCCACGCCGATCATCATGGAACGGATGCGGTCGGTGTACCCGCACGACCAGGTGTTCGGCACCTACTGCACGGTCAACGACTACATCGACTGCCCACCCGACGAACTCTTCGACTACCTCACCGACACCCGCTGTCTGGAGGAGTGGACGTACAGCCTGCGCGGCTTCACCCCGACCGACGAGCCCGGACTGTGGCTCGCCCACGACCGGCTGGGCGCGGGCCCTGGCGGTCCGGGCAGCGCGATCTACACCCGCACCGTCGCGCACCCCGAGGCGATGACCGTCGACTACCACTGCGCGTGGGACCAGGGCAAGCACCTGTGGATGATCTACCTGATGCGGGTCGTCGACGCGCAGGTCGTCTTCGACAAGCCCGGGTCGGTGGTGCTGTGGACGAACTGTCACCACCCGTTCTACGACCACAACCCCTATCCGGAGACCGCGCCCGCCGGCCGGCCGGTGTGGGTGGGTGACTTCTGGGACATGTTCGGGCCCGGCCACCAGCTCGAGCTGACGAACCTCAAGGTGATCGCCGAACACCGGCACCGCAACGGCCTTCCGGTCACGCCGGCATGGATGAGATGAGAACGCCGTGACCACAACCGAACCCGTGAGCCTGCTAGACGTGTCCGTGCATCTGCCCGGCGAGCCGATCGACGCCGAGTACTACGCGCAGTTCGCGGAGACCGACGAACTGCGGGAGAACCGGATGTTCCGCGCGCCGCGGCACCGCCACCACGTCGCACCCGGCACCACCGCGGCCGACATGGTCGAACGCGCCGCCGCCGGACTGCTCGAGCGCCACGGTGAGGACCTGGTCCGCGGTGCCGACGTGCTGATCACCCACACCCAGCTGCCCGACATGCCGTTCTACGGTGCGGGCGGGGCGATCGCCCACCGGCTCGGGATGAAGCCGCGGCACGTGATCGACCTGCACAATGGCGGCTGCGCGGCGTTCGTGCTGGGGTTGGGTCTGGCCCGCACGCTGCTCGCCGCCGGCGAGGGCCGCACCGCCCTGATCGCGGTCGTGCAGAACGCGGCGGGGCAGATCTTCGACCAGCCCACCATCCGGACCAAGGCACAGGCCGCGGTGCCCGGAGACGGCGCGGCGGTCGGTCTGGTCACCCGGTCGGAAGCCTCGCCGATCCTCGCCGTCGAATGCCGCACCTACGGCGAATACGCGGGCGACATGACCATCGCGGTCGATCCGCCACGGCTGTGGTGGCAGGCCGGCCCCGGTGAGGGATGCATCGGCTTCACCGAGGCCAAGATCACCAAGGTCCTGGCCCGCGGCAACCGCCAGGTGCCCGAGGTGAGTTACGCCGTCTGCGACCGGCTCGGCCTGGCGCCCGACGACATCGACCTGTTCGTCAGCAACCAGCCCAACCGGGTGTTCCTGCGCAACTGGCGGGAGGCGCTCGAGGTGCCCGCGTCGAGACACGTCGATACGTTCGACGAGTGCGGCAACCTGTTCGCCGCGGGCATCCCGGTGAACCTCGACCGGGCGGTCACCGACGGCCGCGTGCGGGCCGGGGACACCGTGCTGATGGCGGCCTTCGCGCACGCCGGCGACTTCGCCGGTGCGGCCGCCGTGCAGTGGGGCGGACGCCCCTGATGGCCGCGCGCGACACCGCGGCGGTGGCCGTGCTGCCCGACGCGGTGAACCCGTGTGCGTTGTCGCTCAACGAGAGTCCGTTCCCACCGCTGCCCGCGGTACGCGCCGCCGTGCGCGCCTCGTTGGACTCGCTGAACCGCTATCCGGAGTTCCTGCCGCACCGGCTTCGGTCGGTCATCGCGGGCCGCCTCGGGGTGGCTGCCGATCAGGTGGTGATCGGGGAGGGGGCGACGGGCGTGCTGATGCAGGTGCTGCATGCGCTGACCAGTCCCGGCGACACGCTGGTGACGTCGACGCCGACGTTCGATGGCTACCCGATCCTCGCGCGGATGGCTCGGCTGCGGCCGGTGACGGTTCCGCTCGACAGGCACGGCCACCACGACCTCGACGCGATGGCCGACGCCGCGGTCGGCGCACGGGTGGTGGTGGTGTGCCGCCCGCACAACCCGACGGGCACGGTGGAGCAGGTGAGCGCCCTCGAGCGGTTCCTGGGCCGGGTGCCCGCCGACACCGTGGTGCTGCTCGACGAGGCGTACGTGGAGTTCCTGGCTCCCGAACACCGCGTCGACGCCGTCGACCTGGTGCACCGGTTCGGCAACGTCGTGGTGGTGCGCACGTTCTCGAAAGCCTATGGGCTGGCGGGGCTGCGGGTCGGCTACGGCTTCTGCGCGCCGGCGCTGGGGCGGGCACTGTGGGCGATGCAGCTGCCGTTCGGGGTGTCGCTGCCCGCGCTGGTCGCCGTCGTCGCCTCCTATGAAGCGGAAAATCAACTGCGCCAACGGATCCGGACCATCACGGCGGAACGCCGGCGGCTGCAGATGAGGCTGCGCGCGATGGGCGTCTACACCACCGACGCGCAGGCGAACTTCGTGTACCTGCCCGGCGCCGCGGTGCGCTGGAGCGATGCGTTCGACGGCTCGGGCCTGCTGGTCCGACAGTACGACGACGGTGGCGTGCGCATCACCGTCGGTTCTCGGGCGTCGACGCGGGCGGTGATCCGCACCGTCGCAGCAGCGATGCGGTAAGAAGAGGCGTGGCCACCGAATCGGACGGGCGTTCGGAGCGACGGGATCCGATCGCCGCGGCGCGCGCCAACTGGGAGCGTTGCGGGTGGGGCGACGTGGCCGACGGCATGGTCGCGGTGACGTCGGTGATGCGCGCGCATCAGATCCTGCTGGCCCGTGTCGAGAACGCGTTGCGGCCTTACGACCTCAGCTTCTCGCGCTTCGAGCTGCTGCGGCTGCTGGCGTTCAGCCGTGCCGGCGCGCTGCCGATCACCAAGGCTTCCGACCGGCTGCAGGTTCACGTCACCAGCGTCACCCACGCGATCCGCCGACTGGAGACCGACGGGCTGGTCGAGCGGATTCCGCATCCGACCGACGGGCGAACCACGCTGGTGCGGCTGACGGATCTGGGCCGCTCCACCGTCGAGGACGCCACCGTCACGCTCAACAACGACGTCTTCGCCGACATCGGCATCACCGACGCGCAGTCGCGTGCGCTGGCCGAGTCGATCCGCGCGCTGCGCCACAGCGCCGGCGACTTCTAGCGGGGACTGCCACGGTTGAGTTCGCGGGCGACTAGTTGGTCGAGGGTGGCCGTTGGGGGTCGAACGGTTCGTACCACCACCAGTTTGCGCGTTCGCCGGTGGGTCCGCGGCAGGGTGCGACGTGGGGTGGGTCGGTGGTGGGTGGGCGGGCCAGGGATCGGTTGGTCAGGGGTCGGCCGGCGCGGTCGGTGACGACGAGCCGGTCGGCGGGTCCGGTGATGGTGANCGGTGGTGGGTGGGCGGGCCAGGGATCGGTTGGTCAGGGGTCGGCCGGCGCGGTCGGTGACGACGAGCCGGTCGGCGGGTCCGGTGATGGTGAGGGTGCCGCGGTGATGGGCGCGGTGGTGATAGGGGCACAGCAGTACCAGGTTGTCCAGGTCGGTGGGTCCGCCGTCTTCCCAGTGCCGCAGGTGGTGGGCGTGCAGACCGCGGGTGGCGCCGCAGCCGGGGACCGCGCAGCAGCTGTCGCGGTATTCCAGGGCGCGGCGTAGCCGGCGGTTGATCACCCGGGTGGAGCGGCCCGCGCCGAGGATCTGCCCGTCGCGGTGGAACCACACCTCGCAGGTGGCGTCGCAGGTCAGGTATTGCCGGTCGGCGTCGGACAGCAGCGGCCCCAGATGCAGCGCGGCCACCTTGTCTTTGACGTCGACGTGCACGACCACGGTGGTGCGCTGCCCGTGCGGGCGCGCCGCGGCGTCGGCGTCCCAGCCCGCGTCGATCAGCCGGAGGAACGCGTCGCCGGTGGTGGGCATCGGGGGGCGGGTGGCCGTGGGGTCGAGCGCTTTCCACTGCGCGATCAGGGCGTCTTTGTGGGATTGCAGCGCCGCCTCGAACGTCGCGGCCTCGACGTGCGGCAACCGGATCTGCCAGCAGGTGTACTGCTCGTCGGTGGTGTGGCTGATCGTGCACACCGGCTCGGGCTCGGGGACCACCTCAGCCTCGGCCTCAGGCTCGGGTTCCGGCTCGGGTTCCGGCTCGGGGTCGGGCTTGGGTTTCGGTTTGGGGGCGAGGTTGAGGGCGGTACGCAGCTGGCTGACGGTGGCGGTGCGGGCCAGCTCGGCGTAGTGGGCGTCGGAGCCCGTGGCGGCGCGCGCGGCGATGGCGCCGACCTGATCCAGGGAGAGCTGTCCTTGTTGCAGTCCGGCGACGCAGCGGGGGAACTCCTCGATCCGGTGGGCCACCGCGGCGAGGACTGTGGCGCGGGTCGGGGACACCCCGGTCTTCCAGGCCACCAGGTTCTGCACCGAGCGCGCACCCGTGGCGGCCCACAGCCCGTCGCGGTCGATCTCGGCGATGATCGACACGATGCGGCCATCGATCGCGTTGCGCTGCCCGGTCAGCTCGGCCAGCTCGTCGAACAACACGTCCAACCGCTCGTCGATACGCCGGGAGGCGACCAAAGACGTTGCCGGCGAGGACATGCCACCATCATGACAAAGGGGTCCGACAGAAATGGCGACCCAGATGACTGATCGGACGATTGCCGCCAGCCTCCCTATAGTTCCCTATCGTTCCCTCCATATCCCCATCAACGAATGATGCGGTATGGTGCAATCGTGACCCTAGCCGTCTACTCGGCCGAACAGGTGGCCGACATCCTCGGACTCCACGTGCGCACCGTTCGCGGATACGTCCGCAACGGTCGCCTCCCGGCCGTGCGGGTGGGCAAGCAGTACCGGATCGCCGAACGGGACCTGCGCGCCTTCACCGGCATGGGATCCGAGGAACCGGCCACCGCAGGGCCACAGGCCCACGCGTCGACCGTCGTCCACATCGAGAACGTCGACCGTCTGACGATGGACCGCATCACCACGCATGTCACCGCATCGGCGATCGGTGACGGCAGCCGGCCCGGAGCGCTCGACCTCCACTCGACTTACGACGAAACCGGTTGCCGCCTCACGGTTTTCATCACGGGTGATCCCAAATCCGCGGCAGTGGTGCTCGATCTGATCGGCGAGATGACTCGGAAGGAACAGGAGTGAGTACGACGATCTACCGCTCCGCATCCGGCAGGCATGCCGTTGAGCGCAGGTACCGAGAGCTCCTCCAAGACTGGACAGTGCCGCTGCATCATCGCGTCATCCCCACCCGCGAAGGCGAGACCTTCGTGCTGGCCTGCGGTCCCGAGGACGCGCCGCCGGTTGTCCTGCTACACGGTGCGGGGAGCAACAGCGCGATCTGGCGGGACGAGGCGCCGCGCTGGTCCTCCACCCGCAGGCTGTACATGGTCGACATCATCGGCGAGCCGGGCCTGAGCGCCGCGTCCCGTCCGTCCCTCGAGTCCGATGCGTACGCACGATGGCTCGACGACGTGCTCGACGAACTGGGCGTCGCCTCCGCAGCTTTCGTGGGTGTGTCGTTGGGTGGTTGGCTGGCAACCGATTTCGCGATTCGTCGGCCGAACCGCGTGGAACGACTGGCTCTGCGCGCCCCGGGTGGTATCGGCCGGCAACGCCATGCTGCCGTGCTCGCCGCGCTGATACTCATGCCGTTCGGCGACCGCGGCCGGAGTCTGGCGCTGCGGGTCGTTCTCGGGCCCGGAACCGTTCCCGACCCCGTCATGGAGTACATGCTGGTGATCCACCGCAACTACCGCCCTCGCCACGACACTCTTCCCGTCTTCACCGACGATGACCTGAAAGCTGTCACTGCACCGCTTTTCGTCGCGCTCGGGGCGGGTGACCGGATGCTCGACTCGCACGACACCGCTGCCCGACTGACGCGTCTGCAGCCGTCAGCAACCATCATGCTGCTCGACCGCGCGGGTCACGGGTCGTTCGACGATGGGAAGGCCCTGCACGCCTTCCTGAACCGCCAGGCGACACCATGACGACCCCGACGGAACCAGGGCAGTTTCGCGAGCAGCTGCGCCGCGACCTCCGACGCGCACTCGTGGCCCGCGACCAGGACAGGATCTCCGCTCTGCGCACGTTGATCGCAGCAGTCGACAACGCCGAGGCCGTGCCGGTGAACGACGACGCCCTGCGGTGGACCGACGGACCCATCGCCGGGTCCGCCAGTGGAGTCCGGTCGACCGAGGTGCCCCGACGTCAACTCGCGATGACCGACGTCCACGCCGTGCTCCGAGACCTCATCGGCGAGTACGACACCCACACACGGGACTACCGGTCGATGGGCAGGCACGACGCGGCCGATCGACTGCGGCGCAGAGCCGACACGCTGCGCGGCTATCTCGATTCGTGGGCGACTCGCTAGCGGGCCGGGAGCGGGATCGTCGCGGTGACCGTGGTGCCGGCACCGGGACGCGAGCGGATGTTCAACCGGCCACCGACGATCTCGGCGCGCTCGGCCATCGACAGCAGGCCGTAGCCGCCCATCTCGTCGCTGCCCAGCGGACGCTCGAGGGTGTCGAAACCCACGCCGTCGTCGGCGATCTCGAGCCGGGCGATATCGCCGTGCGGGCCGCGGTCCAGCGAGAAGGTCAGCCGGGCCCGCGTCGCGTGTGCGTGCTTGACGACGTTCTGCAGGCACTCCTGGGCGATCCGATACAGCGCGAGCTCGATGTGGTCGGGCAGCCGGGTGTCGGCCAGATTCACGTCGATGCCGATCTGCGGAATGGACCGCGCCAGGCTGGCCAGCCCGCCGGACAGGCCGAGGTCGTCCAGCACGGGTGGCCGCAGCCCGCTGATCGCGGCACGGGCCTCCTGCAGCGTCAGGTCGGCCAGCTCGCGGGCCCGGTCGAGCTGCTCGGTCAGCGCGGCGCGGTCGTCGGGGGACTTCGCCGCCTGCGCCGCCGCGTCCAGCCGGTAGGACAGCGTCACCAGGCGCTGGGAGATGCCGTCGTGGATGTCGCCGGCCAGCCGCCGCCGCTCGATCTCCTGCGCCTCGATCACCTGCTCGACGAAGTTCTCGTGCGCGCGTTCGCGGGCCACCAGCTGGCGGTGCAGCCGCGCCTGGTGCATGGCTCCGGCGATCAGCCGGCCGATCACCAGCAGCAGCTCGACGTCGCGGTCGCCGAAGTCGCGCTCGGCGACGGTGTGCACGTTGAGCACGCCGACCAGCCCACCCGGCGTCGACTCCATCGGCACGGACACCATCGACGTGAAATCCCGCCCGCGCAGCGACTCGAACGGCAGATACCGTGGGTCGGACTCCTTGTCGCGGCGGATCACCACAGGTTCCAGATGGCTGGCCACCCAGCCCGAAATACCTTGTCCCAGAGGCAATCTGATCTTGCCGACCTCTGCGTCGAACGGCGGGGTGGCGCCGGCCAGCGTCAGTGAGCGTTCCGTGTCGTCGAGGACGTGCACAAAACACACGTCGCTGTCGGTGGCCGCGGTGATCATCCGCGCCGCCGCGGCGGCCAACGGCTCGACACCGGGACCGCGCGACGCCGCCTGGATGAGTTCGCGCAGCAGCGCCAACTCCCGGTCGGCGGTCAGCACCGCCCGCGACGGCGTGCTCACTGGTAGATGCCTTCACGGAGGGCGGTCGCCACCGCGCCGGTTCGGTCGCTGACCCCGAGCTTGCGGTAGATGGAGCTGAGGTGGGTCTTGACGGTCTCGTCGCCGATCACCAGCTTGGCCGCGATGGCCCGGTTCGACAGCCCGTTGACCACGAGAGCGAGGATCTCGCTCTCACGCTGGGTGAGGCCCTGGCGCGCGCCCGGCCAGAATTCGTCGCGCTGCAGCCGGGCCGCGGTGTCGACGGCGCGCGCGGCCATACCCGGATCGATCGCGGTCGCGCCGCTGTGCACGAACTCCAGCTGCCGCACCAACTCCTCGCTGCTGATGCTCTTGAGCAGATACCCCGACGCGCCGACCCGCAGCGCCTGGAACAGGTACTGCTCGTCGTCGTAGACCGACAGCATCACCACCCGCCGGTCGGGATCGCGTTTCCGCAGCTGCTGGCAGACGTCGAGCCCGCTGGAGCCCTGCATCCGCACGTCACACAGCACGATGTCGGGGTCGAGGTCGGCGACCACGCTCATCACCTTGTCGGCGCCGACCGCCTGCCCGACGACGGTCACCCTGCTGTCGAACGCGGCGAGCATCGCCTTGAGCCCCTCGATGACCATCTCGTGGTCGTCGACCAGCACGATCCGCACCGGTTCGCGATCCAGACGGGTGGTCATGGCCCTCACCTTAGAGGCGCGGCCCGCCGCTTCCGGCCAAGTTGGCGCGGCGAATCCCCCGCACGGGGGAGGCGGACGCGGTGTGACCTGAGACACGATTCTCGTCATGCAGCCCACGCAGCAGAAGACATGGCGAGCCGGTCGGTTCTGGTGGGATTGGCCGCGCCCGGGCGACGCCGCGGTGCCGTCGCTGCGCGCAGTCGTGTTCGACCTGGACGCGCTCGCCGACATCGAGTGCGCGGGTCACCGGCCCGCCTTCAACAGGGCGTTCGCCGAGCTGGGCCTCGACATCGTCTGGTCCGAGGCGCGCTACCGGCAGCTGATGGCGCTCAGCGACGAGCGCCGCCGGGTGGCCGCGGAGCTGCGCAAACGGGGGATCAGCTCCGAGTGCGACGTGCTCGCCGAACTGCTCGTCGACGAGATCTGCGCGACCAAGGACATGATCCTCGCCGAGACGATCCTCGACGCCGACATCACCGCCCGGGCCGGGCTGGTGGATCTGATCACCGAGGCGTACGCGGCCGGGATCAGTGTCGGCATCGTCAGCTCGGGCAATCACTCCTGGGTGGCGCCGCTGGTGCGTCAGCTCGTAGGGGAGGGCGTGGTCGCGGCGATCGTCACCGCCTCCGATGTCCCCGGGGGCTCCGCCGCCAATCTCTACCGGGCCGCTCTGGCCGAGTTGGGGGCCGCCCCGCACGAGGCGCTCGCATTCGCCGGATCGCCGGCGAGCCAGCGCATGGCCGCGGCCGCGGGGCTGCCGACGGTTCTGACCGGCGCCACCGCCGAGGCCGCTCCGCTGCGCGTCGTCGACTGTCAGCGGGTGCGCGACCAGTGGCGCGTCGCGCACCCGGTGACCGCCGCCTGATCGGTTCAGCCGCGCAGCATCTCGATGACCGCGCTGAAGTCCTTGTCGGCGTGGTCTTCATTGAACGTCCGGTAGATCTCGGCGGCGTGGCTGCCCAGCGGAGCCGACGAGCCCGTCGACGCCACCGCGGCCATCGCGAGCCCGAGATCCTTGTTCATCAACGCCGTCGCGAACCCCGGCTTGAAGTCGTTGTTGGCCGGTGACGTCGGAACCGGCCCCGGCACCGGGCAGTTGGTGTGCACCGCCCAGCAGTTGCCGGTCGCCCCGGTGATCACGTCGAACAGCGACTGCGCGGGCAGGCCGAGCTTCTCGGCCAGCACGAACGCCTCACCGATCGCGATCTGCTGCACCGCGAGCACCATGTTGTTGCACAGCTTGGCGGCCTGCCCGGCGCCGGAGTCGCCGCAGTGGATGATCTTGCCCGCCATGGGTTCCAGCACCGGGCGAGCGGCGTCGACTGCTTCTTTGGTGCCGCCGAGCATGAACGCCAGCGTGCCGGCCGTCGCTCCCTTGATGCCGCCCGACACCGGGGCGTCGATCTGCGCGAGTCCGCGCTCGCCGGCCTGAGCGTGAATCGTGCGGGCGTCGTCGACGGAGATCGTCGAGGTGTCGATCAGCAGCGCACCGTCCTTGGCGGCGGGCAGCACCTCGGTGTACGCGGCCTTGACGATGTCGCCGTTGGGCAGTGACGTGATCACCACGTCGGCGCCGGCGGCCGCCTCGGCGCCGCTGGAGTAGACCGCCGCACCCTTCTCCGCCGCGGCGTCACGGAGCGTGACCACCGGATCGAAACCGTGCACCGTGTGCCCGGCCGCCACCAGGTTCGCCGCCATCGGCCCGCCCATGTTGCCCAGTCCCAGGAACGCGATCGTCGTCATCTGAGCTCTCCCGTCACGAGGCGCGGGCCCGGGCGGCGGCTGCTCGCCCGATCACCACGCGCATGATTTCGTTGGTGCCCTCCAGGATTCGATGCACCCGCAGATCGCGGACGATCTTCTCCAGTCCGTATTCGCGCAGATAGCCGTAACCGCCGTGCAACTGCAGCGCCTGGTCGGCGACGTCGAAGCACACATCGGTGACGTAGCGCTTGGCCATCGCGCACAACTCCACCCGGTCGGGATGGTCGTCATCGAGTGCCGTCGCGGCCCGCCACAGCATCATCCGCGAGGTCTCCAGCGCTGTGGCCATGTCGGCCAGAGTGAATCGGATCGTCGGCTCGTCGAGCAGCGCGCCGCCGAACGCCTGCCGATCGGCCAGATAGCCGACGGCCTTGTCGTAGGCCGCCTGGGCGCCGCCCAGCGAGCAGGCCGCGATGTTGATGCGGCCGCCGTTGAGGCCCTTCATCGCGATGCCGAAACCCGCACCCTCGCCGTCGGTTCCACCGAGCATCGCCTCGGCCGGCACCCGGGCGCCGTCGAGGATCACCTGCCGGGTGGGCTGGGCGTTCCAGCCCATCTTCTGCTCTTCGGCGCCGAAACTCAGCCCTGGCGTGTCCTTGTCGACGACGAAGGCCGAGATGCCCTTGGGCCCCTCGGTTCCGGTGCGTGCCATCACGATGTAGACGTCGGACGAGCCGGCGCCGGAGATGAACTGTTTGACGCCGTCGAGCACCCACTCGTCACCGGACCGAACGGCCTTGGTGCGCAACGCGCCCGCGTCCGAGCCGGCCCCCGGTTCGGTGAGGCAGTAGCTGGCGATGGCATCCATCGATGCCAGCCGCGGCACCCACGCCTTGCGCTGCTCCTCGGTGCCGAAGCTGTCCACCATCCAGGCGCACATGTTGTGGATCGACAGGAACGCCGCGACAGTCGGATCGGCGGTCGCGAGCATCTCGAAGATGCGCACGGCGTCGATGCGTCGCAAGCCGCTGCCGCCGACGTCCTCGCGGCAGTAGATCGCGGCCATGCCCAGTTCGGCCGCCTCCCGCAGCACGTCGGTCGGGAAGTGGTGCGTCTCGTCCCATTCCAACGCGTAGGGCGCGAGCCGCTTTTCGGCGAAGGCCGCCGCGGTCTCGGCGATCACCCGGTCGTCGTCGTCGAGACTGAACAGGTCCACAGGCGCTATTTCATTGTCGGGATGACGAACTCGGCGCCATCCTTGATGCCGGAGGGCCACCGCTCGGTGACGGTCTTGACCTTGGTGTAGAACTGGATCGACGCGGGGCCGTGCTGGTTGAGGTCGCCGAAGCCGGACCGCTTCCAGCCGCCGAACGTGTGGTAGGCCACCGGAACCGGGATCGGCACGTTGACACCCACCATGCCGACCTGCACTCGGGACACGAAATCGCGGGCGGCGTCGCCGTCCCGGGTGAAGATCGCCACCCCGTTGCCGTATTCGTGCTTGGTCGGAAGGCTCAGCGCCTCTTCGTAATCCGCAGCGCGCACGATGCACAGCACCGGGCCGAAGATCTCGTCGGTGTAGATGCTCATGTCGGGGGTGACGTGGTCGAACAGCGTGGGCCCGATGAAGTAGCCGTTCTCGAGGCTCTGATCGTCGAAGCTCAGTTCGTCGGTGGTGCGCTCGCGGCCGTCGACGACGAGCTCGGCTCCGGCGTCGACCCCCTGGGCGATGTAGCTCTTGACGCGTTCCAGGGCGGCGGCGGTCACCAGGGGGCCGTAGTCGGCCTTCGGGTCCAGGCTGTGGCCGACGCGCAGCTGGTTGACGCGTTCGACCAGCCGCGCGCGGAGACGGTCGGCGGTCTCCTTGCCGACGGGCACGGCGACGCTGATCGCCATGCAGCGCTCACCGGCACTGCCGTAGCCGGCGCCGATCAGCGCGTCGACGGCCTGATCGAGGTCGGCGTCGGGCAGCACGATCATGTGGTTCTTGGCGCCGCCGAAGCACTGCGAGCGCTTCCCGTGGGCGGCGGCGGTGGCATAGATGTACTGCGCGATGTCGGAGCTGCCGACGAAGCCCACGGCCTGGATGTCGGGGTGGGTGAGGATCGCGTCGACGGCCTCCTTGTCGCCCTGCACGACCTGGAAGACCCCAGCGGGCAGGCCTGCCTCCAGGAACAGCTCGGCGAGCCGGAGCGGGACCGAGGGGTCGCGCTCGGAGGGCTTGAGGATGAACGCGTTTCCGCAGGCGAGCGCGGGGCCCGCCTTCCACAGCGGGATCATCGCGGGGAAGTTGAACGGCGTGATGCCGGCGACGACGCCGAGGGGCTGACGGATCGAGTAGACGTCGATGCCCGAGCCGGCGCCCTCGGTGAACTCGCCCTTGAGCAGGTGCGGGATCCCGATGGCGAACTCGATCACCTCGATGCCGCGCTGGATGTCGCCCTTCGAGTCGGCGACGGTCTTGCCGTGCTCGATGGACAGCAGTTCGGCCAGCTCGTCGGTGTTGGCGTTGACCAGCTCGATGAACTTCATCATCACGCGGGCGCGGCGCTGGGGGTTCCAGGCGGCCCATTGCTTCTGCGCCTCGACCGCCGAGGCGACCGCGGTGTCGACATCGGCCTTGCTGGCGAGCAGCACCTGTGCCTGCACCTCGCCGGTGCTGGGATTCATCACGTCGGCCGTCCGGGCCGACGCCAGCTCGCTGCGCTTGCCGTCGATGAAGTGGGGGATCCGAGTGGTCTTCCGAGTGCTCATGTGACGCCTTCCGACTGGTCGATACTTGCATATCCTAGTAATGCGGTGCGGGCTCTGACAAGGGATGTGAGGAGTCGGGGACGCGAAGGGGTGGACGCACTACTCGAGCGAGGTGAGCACCTGGCGCAGGGCTCTCAGGCTGGCTTCGGACCGCCAGTCTCTCCGGCTACCACCGGGTGCCGTCGAGCCCCGGAATCACGCACCGCCCGTCGGCAGCCACTCGGCCGATCAGCATGCCGTCGTACCCCGTGCACGAGGAGTTGAGCGGCTCGCAGGTGTTGATGGACGTGATCACCTTGTCGGGGCCGCAGGCGGAGCCGGGTGCCGGGGGCTCGGCGTTGGCGATGGGGGTGCCGAAGCTCAGCGTCAGCATCGCGGCGGCAGCAAAGACGAGTGGGCGGGTCGCGTCAAACATGATCGATACCTCCGGCGGATGGACCCCGACTCCCAGTAAAACGGATGACGGTGTCATTCGGTTCACTTTGCGGTGCTCTGGCGCAGAGGGCCGCCACGCACAGAGATTCACAGCCGACGCCAACGCCGCTCTCATCCCCGGTTCCTAGCGTCGGTGACCATGCCCGGAACCGTCCCGCCCGATCCGTCGCCGATCGAGATCCTCACGGCGGTCCTGTCCACCTTCGCCGCGTCACTCCCGGTGGCCATCGGCATCGCCGTGGCGTTCCTGGCCGTGCGCGACGGCCCCGTCGCAGCGCGGATACGCACGCTGGCGTTGCCGGCCGCGGTGGTGGTGGCGGGCAGCGCGGTGCTGCAGTTCTGCACCGCCCGGACACCCTCGCCGGGTCAGACCGCGACGTTCGCGGCGGCCGTGGCCGGTCTGGTCCTGCTCCGGTGGCGGCCGTCGCCGTGGCCGGCCGCCGGCACCGCGGTCGCCGGTGCACTCGGCGCGCTGATTCCCGTCATGCCGTCGTCGCTCGCCGCTCTGCCCCGCGCACTGCTCACCGCCACCCACGTCCTCGGGGCGCTGATCTGGGTCGGAGGGTTGATCGTGCTGGCCGCGGCGGGCCTGCTCAGCCGGCGGGACCGTAACGACGCTCCTGGCGCCCACGACTGGGCCCGGACCTGGGAACGCTTCAGCGTGCTGGCGCTGTGGTGCGTCGGCGCGATGATCGTCTCCGGGGCGTGGCTCGCCTGGACGCACGTCGGCACGCCGGCTCAGCTGATCACCACGCCGTACGGATGGCATCTGTCCGTCAAGCTGGTGCTCGTCGGCGCACTGCTGGCAGCGGGCGCCTACAACACCCGGGTGCTGCTGCCGCGCCTCCGCGCCGCGCAGGCCGACGGCGACACCCGGACGGCACTGCGGCTGGCCGTGCACCACTTCCCGGGCGTGGTCGCGGGCGAGGCGGCCGTCGCGGTCGCCGTCCTCGCCGTCGTGCCGTTCCTGCGCGGGTCGGCCCGTACCCAGGCCGGGGGACCGGCGGCCGGCCCGTTCGACCTGACGGTGTTCGGCTGCGGCGCTGTGCTCGTCGCGCTCACCGCGGCGGCGCTGTGGGCCGGGACCCGAGTGCCGACACGAACGCCCGGGACTCCTCGAACGACGGAAGCAGTCCGCTCGTCTGCGCCTGGGCAAGCGTCGGTGCCGCCCGGTCTCGGTCGGACAGGATGAGCTCCCCGTCGAACGGCCACTCGATGCCCAGCGCCGGGTCCAGCGGGTTGACGGTGTGCTCGCGCGCCGGGTCGTAACCCGCCGAGCACAGGTAGGTCACCACCGAATCGTCCTGCAGCGCAAGGAAAGCGTGCCCCAGGCCCTCGGACAGGTAGACGGCGCGGTGGTCGTGGTCGTCCAGGGTGACCGCATCCCAGCGACCGAAGGTCGGTGAGCCGACCCGGATGTCGACCACGACGTCGTACACCGCGCCCCGCACGCACGTCACGTACTTGGCCTGGCTCGGCGGTACCTGCGCGAAGTGCACACCGCGCAGCACCCCGGCCCGCGACACCGAGCAGTTGGCCTGCCGCAGGTCCAGCCGGTGCCCGGTCATCGCGGTGAAATCCGCGTCGGTGAACCACTCGAAGAACGCGCCGCGCGGATCGGCGTGCACCACCGGCGTCAGCTCCCACGCTCCGGCGACGGCCAGCTCGCGGACCCTCATCCCTCACGCACCCGGTAGCGCGCTTCCACTGCGTCCTTCAGTGGCGCCCACCAGGATTCGTTGTCCCGATACCAGGCGATGGTGTCCCGCAGCCCGGCCTCGAAGTCGGTGTGCGACGGGGTCCAGCTCAGCTCGTCGCGCAGCGGCGACGGGTCGATCGCGTAGCGCAGATCATGCCCGGCCCTGTCCGTGACGTGGTCGAAGTCGTCGGGGGAGCGGTCCATCAGGCGCAGGATCGTGCGCAGCACCGTGAGGTTGTCGCGTTCGCCGTCGGCGCCGATCAGGTAGGTCCGGCCGATCGTGCCGTCGGTCAGGATGCGCCACACCGCGCTGTTGTGGTCCTCGACGTGGATCCAGTCGCGCACGTTGGCCCCGGCCCCGTAGAGCCGCGGTCGCCGCCCGGTCAGGATGTTGGTGATCTGGCGCGGGATGAACTTCTCGACATGCTGATAGGGGCCGTAGTTGTTCGAGCAGTTCGACAGCGTCGCGGCGACACCGTAGGACCGCACCCAGGCGCGCACCAGCATGTCGGACGCGGCCTTGGTCGACGAGTACGGGCTCGACGGGTTGTACGGCGTCGCCTCGGTGAACCGGACCGGGTCGCCCAGCGGCAGGTCGCCGTACACCTCGTCGGTCGAAATGTGGTGCAGCCGAACGCTGTTGCGTCGCACCGCTTCGAGCACCGTGAAGGTGCCCAGCACGTTCGACCGGACGAACGGCTCCGGATCGGCCAGCGCGTTGTCGACGTGGGTCTCGGCGGCGAAGTGCACGACGGCGTCGGACTCGGCGACCAGCTTCTCGACGAGCGCGGCGTCGGTGATGTCGCCCTCGACCAGCCGCATGTCGTCACCCACCGGAGTCAGCGACTCGCGGCTACCGGCGTAGGTGAACGCGTCGAGCACCGTGACGCGCACGTCGTCGCGTTCCCGCACCGTGGCATGGACGAAGTTGGCGCCGATGAAGCCGGCGCCTCCGGTGACCAACAGTCGCATGACTGTCGACCCTATCGGGCGCAAAGGATCTTGACCGGCCGGCGTCTGTGGTCTGCTGTCACGGCGGCAGCGTGACGAAGGGGGACAGGACATGCGGACAGCGGCAGTGATCGGCGTATTCGCGGCGGTGGCGATCGGGCTGACCGGGTGCGGGTCGGGGGAGAACAGCGACTCCGCCCCGTCGTCGGCGAGCGCCACGTCGGCCGCGCCTGCCGCCGCGCTCACCATCGCCGAGTACCTCGAGCAGAACGACATCACCCAGACCATGGTCAAACGCAGCGACCCCGGGGCGCCCCAACTGCACCTGCCGATGCCCGCGGGTTGGGCGGACGTGGGCCGCAACACCCCGAAGGACGCCTACGGCGCCATCTACCTGCAGGCCGCCGGCCAGACGCCGAACCCGCCCGCGATCATCGCGCGGATGGCGCGCCTCGACGGCGATGTCGACGCCGCCAAGCTGCTCGAGTACGCGCCCACCGCCGTGACGCGGGCGCCCGGGTGGGACGGCCCCCTGACGGGGCAGCCGAGCACCCTCGGCGGGTTCGACGCGGTGCAGATCGCCGGCACCGCGACGATCGACGGGGCCCCGACCTTCGTCGCGCGCAAAACCGTCGTGATCACCGGGCCGAAGAACGTCTATCTTCTCGCGCTCGACGCGCAGGGACCGCTCGACAAGAAGCAGTCGATGACGGCCGCGATGGCCGTGATCGACGAGCAGACGACGATTCAGCCCTGACCCAGCCCCAGCGGGCCCGCCAGTTCCTCGAGCGTCGACAGCAGTTCGTCACCGCCGCCGAGCACCTGGATCGCGACGTGGTCGGCCCCGGCCTGCAGATGCTCGGTCAGCCGCGCGGCGATCTGGTCGGGGGAGCCGTACGCGACGACCGCGTCGATGAAGCGGTCGCTGCCGGGCCGGTCGAGGTCGTCGTCGGTGAACCCGAGGCGCTTCCAGTTGTTCACGTAGTTCGACAGGCCCAGGTAGAAGTCGACCGTCTGCCGTCCGATGTCGCGGGCCGCGGCGGCGTCGTCGGTGAGCACCACCTTGTGCTCCGGCGCGAGAAGCACGGTGGGGCCGAGCAGTTCGCGAGCCTGGCCGGTGTGCACCGGTGTGGTCAGGTACGGGTGGGCGCCCGCGCTGCGCTGGGCGGCCAGCTTGAGCACCTTGGGTCCGAGCGCGGCCAGCACCCGCCGGCTCGTCGGCACCTTCGCGCTGTCGAGCACGTCGAGGTAGTCGACCAGCGCCTGGTAGGGCTTGGTGTACTGCTGGGTGTGTTCGGGATGGCCGACGCCGACGCCGAGCAGGAAGCGTCCCGGAAACGCCTTCTCGATGCGGTGGTAGGACTCGGCCACCTCGGCCGCGTCGGCGGTCCAGATGTTGACGATGCCGGTCGCGACCTGCAGCGTCTCCGTCTTCTCCAGGAGGGGTTCGACGAACGCCAGATCGGCCGCCGGCGAGGCGCCCACCCACACCGTGCCGTAGCCCAGCTTCTCGATGTCGGCGGCCTGCTCGGGCGTGACCGGCGCGCCGGTCCACACGCCGAAGCGTCCCAGGGCGGGCTTGAGCGACGGACCTTCGGTCATTTCTGCTCCTCGCATCGGTTCATGTCAGTCCCAGCGGACCGGCCAACTCGGCCAGGCCACCGACCAGCGTGTCGGCCGACGTCAGCACCTGCACGGGCACGTGGTCGGCGCCGGCGTCGAGGTGTTCGGTCAGGCGCGCGGCGATCTGGTCGGGGGTGCCGTAGGCGACCACGGCATCCACCAGACGGTCACTACCCGGTTTCGCGACGTCTTGATCATCGAAGCCGAGCCGCTTCCAGTTGTTCACGTAGTTGGCCAGGTCCAGATAGACGGCCAGCGCCTTGCGGCCGACCTCGCGCGCCCGCTCGGGATCGGTGGTCAGAACCACCTTGTGCTCGGGTGCCAGCAGCGCCTCGGGCCCGATCAATTCGCGGGCGCGGGCGGTGTGTTCCGGAGTGGTCAGGTACGGGTGCGCCCCGGCGGAGCGGGCCGCCGACAGCTGGAGCACCTTGGGGCCGAGCGCGGCCACCACGCGCCGTTCCCGCGGCACCCCGTACGCGTCGAGCTTGTCGAGGTAGTCGGTGAGCGCGTCGATCGGCTTGCGGTACTCCTGCTGCGCCTCGGGGTGGCCGACGCCGATGCCGAGCACGAAGCGGTCGGGATGCGCGGCCTGGATCCGGTGGAAGGACTCGGCGACCGGGCCGGGGGCGGCGGTCCAGATGTTCACGATGCCGGTGGCCACCGCAAGCGTGGTGGTCGCGTCCAGCAGGGGCTCGACCCACTCGAGTTCGGCGGGTGGGGAGCCGCCGACCCAGACGGCGCCGTAGCCCAGCGCCTCGATCTCCGCGGCCTGGGTGGGGGTGACGCCGCGGCCGAACGATCCGAACCTGCCCAGCGCGGGCTTCACGCGGTGGCCTGCTGCGGGGCCGGCGCCTCCAACGGCAGGCACACGATGAACCGGGTGTCGCCAGGCTGCGACTGCACCGACAGGTTGCCGTGGTGCTTCTCGACGACGATGCGCCACGCGAGGTCCAGGCCGAGCCCGGTGCCCTCGCCGAACGGCTTGGTGGTGAAGAACGGCGTGAAGATGCGCTCCTGGATGTCCTCGGGGATTCCCGGCCCGTCGTCGCAGATCTCCACCCGCACCGTGGTCTCGTTCTCCCGCATGGTCCGGATCGTCAGGTTGCCGTGGCCGTTCATCGCCTGTATCGCGTTGTCGATGATGTTCGTCCAGACCTGGTTCAGATCGCCCGGGTAGCAGAGCAATTCGGGCAGGGAGGTGTCCTTGTCCCAGTGCAGGGCGACCGGCTTGTCCTTGCCGAGCTTGTCCCCGAAGATCGTCTTGATCGTGCTGAACAGCAGCTCGTGCACGTTGGCGCTCTGGTATTCGGCGCGGTCCATCTGCGAGTACTGCTTGGCGCCCGCCAGCAGCGCCGAGATCCGCTTGCTCGCCTCGGCGATCTGGTTCATCAGCAGTTCGGTGTCGATCGTGTACTTCAGCCAGCCGATCGCGCCGGGCAGGGTGGCCGAGCAGTCGATGTCGTCGATGGACGCCTCCACCCGCTCCAGCCAGTCCACGTCCAGTCCGGCCTCGACGAACGTCGGCGCGTAGTCCCACGCGCTGGCGATGCCGTGCTCGTCGAGCCAGTCGCCGATCTGGTCTTCGCGGTCGGAGGTCTCCAGCGCGGTGAGCTCCTGGGACTTCGACTTGGCCACCTGCTCGGCCACCTCGTCCTGGATGCTCACCAGCACCTTGAGCGCGGCCGGGGTGAACTTGCCGTCGGCGAGCATCGCCAACTTGTGCCGCATCTTGCCCACGCCTTCACGCAGGTCGGCGACCGCGCGCGCCGTCGCACCGGCCGGGTTGTTGAGCTGATGGGTCAGGCCCGCCGACAGCTGGCCGAGGGCGAGCAGCTTCTCCCGCTGACCGAGGATCTGGCGCTGCCGCAGCCCGCCGACCATGTGCCCCTCCAGCAGGTGCACCGCCATCGGGAATTCCTTCTGCATGAACTCGGCGAAGGCGTTCGCGTCGAGGACGAAGAACTTCGACGGCCGGGTGACCCGCACCGACGCCTGGTAGACGTGCTCCTCGCCCGGGATGTAGGCCGACCATGCGCCGCAGTAGACGCCGCGCTGGGAGGTCCGGTTGGTCTCGATGTCCACGCCGCCGGAGCGCTTCGACATCACCAGCTCACCCTCGATCAGCACGTAGAAGCAGGTCGCGGGGTCACCCTCGGTATGGATGGGGCCGGGCTCGAACGTGGCGATGTGGCCGTTGGCGCACAGCGTCGCGAGCTGGTCGTCGTTGAGGTGCTCGAACAGGAACAGGGTGCGCAACTCGTCGGGAAGGCACTTCTCGCCCATGTCGGATCCTTCCTGATTGCCCAATCAGCCGTGACGTAGTGAAACGCGATCAGCCCGGAGTTGATTCCGCCCCTGGAAAATCATGTCTCGGCCAGGTAGCGGTGCACGAGCATGACGGCCATCGACCCTTCGCCGACCGCGGCGGCCACCCGTTTGGCGGACTCGGAGCGGACGTCGCCGGCGACGAACACACCGGGCACGCTCGTCTCCAGGTGGTGCGGCGGGCGATCCAGCGTCCAGCCGCTGATGTCGCGCAGGTCCGGGCCCGCGACGATGAACCCGTGGTCGTCGCGGACCACCACGCCGTCGAGCCAGTCGGTGCGGGGTTCGGCGCCGATGAAGATGAACATGCGGCCGCAGGCGAACTCCTCGCGCTCACCGGTGTCGGTGTGCTCCAGGCAGATGCCCTCCAGATGGCCGTTGCCCTTCACCGCGTGCACGACGGTGTTCGGCATCTCCTTGATGTTGTCGCGGGACCGGATCTGCTGGATCAGGTAGTGCGACATGGAGTCCTCGAGCGTGCGCCGGATCACCAGGGTCACCGACTTCGCGGTGCGCGACAGGTACATCGCGGCCTGCCCGGCCGAGTTCGCGCCGCCGATGACGTAGACCTCGTCGTCGTCGCATTCGGAGGCCACCGACGTGGTCGCGCCGTAGTAGACCCCGGCGCCGGTCAGATCCGCGCATCCTTCTGCGGGCAGCTGCCGGTACTCCACGCCCATCGCCAGGATGACGGCCCTGGTGCCGATGGCGCGGCCGTCGGACAGGTGCACCGTGCGGGCGACGCCGTCGACCTCGAGGGCGACGACCTCGGCGGCGGTGATCAGCTCGGCGTCGAACTTCTCGGCCTGGCGGCGGGCCCGTTCGGCCAGCTGCGCGCCGGACAGGCCGTCGGGGAAACCGAGGTAGTTCTCGATGCGGGAGCTCTGGCCGGCCTGCCCGCCGGTCGCGGTGCGCTCGATGAGCACGGTCCTGAGGCCCTCGGACGCGCCGTACACCGCGGCGGCCAACCCGGCGGGGCCGCCGCCGATGACCACCAGGTCGTAGAAGTCTCCGGACGGCGTGGTGGTCAGTCCGAGCGTCGCGGCCAGCTCGGCGTCGGTGGGGTCGATCAGCGTCTCGCCCTGCTCGGTGATCACCACCGGCAGCGTCATCCCGTCCTGGCCCGCGGCCTCCAGCAGTGCCGCGCCTTTGGGCTCGTCGGACCGGAACCAGCTGTAGTACAAGCGATTTCGGGCAAGGAACTCGCGCACCTCGGAGGATCGGGCGTTCCACGGGTGACCGATGATCTTGGTGTGCGGGATCGCGCGTTCGCCGGTGGCGCGCCAGGCCTCGATCAGCGCGTCGATCACCGGGTAGAGCTTCTCCTCCGGCGGATCCCACGGCTTGAGCAGATAGTGGTCGAGGTCGACGACGTTGATCGCGTCGATCGCGGCGTGGGTGTCGGCGTACGCGGTGAGCAGCACGCGGCGGGCCATCGGGAAGATGTCCATCGCCGCTTCGAGGAATTCGATGCCGCTCATCTGCGGCATCCGGTAGTCGGCGACGAACACGGCGACGGTCTCGCCGCGCAGCTTGAGTTCGTTGAGGGTTTCCAGCGCGTCCGGCCCCGATTCGGCGCGGACGATGCGGAACTTCTCGCCGTAGTGGCGGCGAAGGTCGCGGGCGACCGCGCGGGAGACCGCGGGGTCGTCGTCGACGGTCAAGATCACGGGTTTACGGGGCGCTGCGGCAGGGCCTGTCATCGAGACCAATTATGCGCCCGCTGTCCAGCCGATATCGGCTCAGCCCACTCCGGCCGGATGCTCGGTGCGGATGGCGTCGACGACCTGGCTACGGTGCGTTCGCTGGGCGCGCGCGGCGATGCCGCGCATCATCTTCTGCTCCATCACGAAGTGCGGGATGTCGAACCAGATGTGCCCGACCGGTCTGCCGCTGCCACGCACCAGCAGCCGGGTCCAGTTCTGCTCGCGTCGCAGCACGAAGGACCAGCAACCGGACGCCTTGTCGCCGCGTTGCAGCCGCTCGTAGTCGGCGGGGGAGACCAGCACGAGGTGCGATCCGGGTTCGACCGCCGCGACGATCTGGCGTGCCCCGGGTCCGTAGCGGCGCGCCAGCCAGATCGTGTCGCCGACGTCGAGTCGCTGCCATTCGGGGCGGATCTCGTCGGCGTTGTGAATGTCGGCGCCTACCGCGCGTTCGAGCAGTGAGTAGCTGTAGAACCCGCCGCGGCCCTCGCCGAGCTGGACCAGCCAGGCCCACACGTCGCGGCGCGGGGCGTCGATCGTGAGGGCCCGGGTGGTCCGGCACGCATCGGGGGCGACGAGCTCGTCGCCGGGCAGGGTGGCCCGCACCTCGTCGGGGCGCGCACCCCAGGTGTACATCCAGGGCGCGACGTGACGGCGATACAGGGCGGCGACACCCACGACCGCCATCACATCGGCGAGAACCGGTCGCTGCCGTCCCATGGTGGTCTCCTCTGCACGTGGGGGGAGGCCGCGGCCCCGGGGCGGGGTGTGGGACGCACCCGGGGCCGCGACCAGGTCACCCGGCCGACTCGACCGCGACAAGCCTCTCGGGGGTCACCGGTTCCTCGAGGGGAACGGTGACGGTGAGGATGCCCTTGTCGTAGCTGGCGGTGATGGCCGCTTCGTCGGCGCCGGACGGCAACGTCACCGAGCGGGTGAACGAGCCGTAGCTGAACTCCGAGCGCCCGTGCGCATCCTTGGTGTCGGTGCGCTCGGCCGTGATCGTGAGCACGCCGTCGCCGACGATGACGTCGACGTCCTCCGCGGGATCGATACCGGGGAGCTCGGCGTGCAATTGGTATGTGCCGTCGGCGATGTCGTCTTCGACCTTGATGCCCCACGCCTCGCCCATGGGGTCCATCCGACCACCCGCGCTCCGGCGCGCACTAGGGACCGAAGTCCCACAGAGGGGGGCCGTTGGTCGGCGGGACCCGTGCCGGCCCGCGAGAGGACCACTGGCCCTAGCCGCGGCGACCTGCGGCCGACCACGCTGGGGAGATGACCGACAGACTGGTGACGATGCTCGCCGCAGCCGGGGTGCTCTACGCGGCCCGCCGCTATTTCCGCGACTGGGGTACGACGAAAGCCGAAGCCGGTGCCTCGCTGCCGGGCGACGACCTGGTGCGCGCGCCGCTGCTGCAGGCCACCGAGGGCGTGTCGATCGACGCCCCGGCCGAGCAGGTGTGGCCCTGGCTGGTGCAGATGGGCCAGGACCGCGGCGGCCTGTACAGCTTCGAGGCGATGGAGAATCTCGTTGGGCTGCAGTACCGCAACGCGGACACAGTGCATCCGGAATGGCAACACCTCACGGTCGGGGACACGGTCCGGTTGGTGCCGAGGCGCTGGCTCGGCATCACCGACGGTGTCGCGCTGCGCGTCGTCGACATCGTCGAGGGGCGCACCGTCGTGCTGCGTGCCGAGTCCGCGCGCCGGGCCTGGGATGTGGTGTGGTCGTTTCACCTCTCGCCGCGCGGCGACGACCAGTGCCGCCTGCTGATCCGATCCCGGCTGGCGTTGCGCCATCCGGGGGAAGTGGTGTTCGCGGAGCTGTTCGGGCCGGCGCGCGCCCTGGTCACGCGCGGCATGCTGATCGGGATCAAGCGGCGGGCCGAACGGGCGCGCCAAGCCGAGGCGTCGGCGGCGACGGCCAGCGCGCGGTTGCACGGAGTCAGCTGACGAGTCAGGCCGCGACCGTGACGTCGAGCGACAGCATGTCGGCGATCGCGTGGGCCTGCGACCAGGCGCCGTCTTGGATCGACCGGCACAGTTCGTCGACCAGGGGAGTCTGCACCTCGAGCGGGGCGAGCCATGTCGACACGGTGGCGGTGATCTCGTCGGCGGTGACGCGGACGGTGCGTTCGCGGTGCAGCCGATCGGTGAGCAGGTAGGTCGGGGAGGCCGGGTGCGCGTGACGTGCCAGTCGGCTCATCGACTTCATCGTCGGCTCCCCTCATCGCGATCCTTCGATCACACCACCGGGCCGAAGCGGGCGTTAAGGCCGAAATAGCCCTATCGATGAGTGCTTTGGTCCTTCGGTGCTCTCTAGAGACACGGTGTGAGCAGCCGGGCGGTTCGAAGCAGGTCGCCCCACGTCTGCTCGACCACCTGCGTCGCCGTCGGATCGGCGTCGGCGCCGGTGTCGCACTGGGTTGCGGCGAGAAGGGCCTCGGCGAGTCGCAACGGAGCGACGTTGTGACGCTGGGCGGTACGCACGATATCGCCGAAAGCATCATCGAGACTGCACTGCCGCAGGACCGCCACCACGCCTTCGGCCGCGCACAGGGTGCGGCGCCCGTCGCGACGCGTCGGAATCACCGCCATGAGCCGTCCGCATCGTCGTCGATGAGGTGGACCGCGGCCTCCTCGGCCGATGCGGCACCGCCGTCGATGCCCACGTCCTCGGCCACCATCTCCGCCTCGTCGTCCTCCCCGAAACCCCGGTCCGGCGCCAGCAGCCGGCCGGCCCGTCTGCGGCCCACCTCGTCTCGGCGCGGGAACTCGTCGGCGCGTTCGGACTCGTCCGAGAGCTGCTGCTCGGCATCGTCGAACAACACGTTCACCCGCGCCGCCGGGTCCGGTTCCTCCTCGGCGAGCCGTTGCTCGAGGGTCTCGAAGGAGCCGAAAGCTCCCGGTGCGTAGGGCTGTTCGGGTGGGGAGTAACCCTCGTCGAGGAGATCTGCACCGCCCCGGTCGATCAGCGTGTCCTCCGGCTCGAGTTGATTCTCCGGATCGATGTCGTACTCACCTGCCGCGGGTCCGGTCACGTGATTCCTCATGGTCATGTGTCCACTGTGGCCACCCGATCCGCCCCGAGATAGGGACTATCGGCACTCGTTGTGCCAGCTCTTGACTCCTGCGTGATGGGCCGGTGATTCGTAACGTCGCTGGCATCAACTGCGTCAGGAGACGGCGATGTCCGATGGGATCTGTTCGGCGGGAGTGGTGGTCGGTGCGGACGGATCGCCGTCGGCGATGGCGGCGGTTCGGTGGGCCGTCGCCGAGGCGCGCATGCGTCGCGTGCCGCTCGGGGTCGTGCATGTCGCCTCAGAGGACGCAGCCGAGGCGGCCCTCGACGGCATCGTCTCCGACGCGGTGTCCGCCGCCTCGGCGGAGGCGGCCGGCGAAGAGCTCGAGATCGGCAGCGCGCGGCTTGCCGGGGACCCGGTGTCGACGCTCACCGACCTGTCTGCGAACGCGGCGATGGTCGTGCTCGGGCGCCACGGCGGCTCCACGCGAATGCATCGTCTGCTCGGGTCGGTGAGCGCCGGGGTGCTGCACCACGCCCGGTGTCCGGTGGCGGTGGTGCACGCCGATCCCACGGTGTCGGCGAGCGCCAGGCGCCGGCCCGTCCTGGTCGGCGTCGACGGGTCACGCCACTCGGTGCAGGCCGCGGAGATCGCGTTCGAGGAGGCGGCGTGGCGCGGCGTGGACGTCGTCGCGATGTATGTGTGCGACGGGGTCGGGGGCCCGTCGGCCAACCGGGCCGAGGTGGCGGCGAAGCAGGAGGAGGCGGAATACCAGCTCGACACGGCGTTGGCACCGTTGTGTGAACGTCACCCCGGCGTGGCGGTGCACCGGTTGATCCGCTTCGAGAGCCCGGCCCGCCAGTTGCTCATCCAGGGCGAGCGCGCCCAGCTGGTGGTCGTCGGCAGTCACGGCCGCGGTGCACTGGCCGGTGTTCTGCTCGGTTCGGTGAGCACCGCGGTGGTGCGCGACGTGCGCGCCCCGGTGATCGTCGCGCGCCGCACCTGAGCGACCGGTCAGGTGCGGTCAGTGGCTGGTGATCGACTTCGGAGAACAGATTGCTCTGACGAAGCTGACGATGGCGTGCTCCGGCAGATGCCGGGCGATGTCGGCCTCGCTGACGATTCCGACGAGGCGGTGATCGTCGATCACGGGGAGCCGGCGGACCTGGTGCTCCTCCATGACGTTGAGCATGTCGTCGATTCCGTCGTCTGCATCGACGTGATAGGTGAGCCCCTGCGCGAGCTCCCCGGCGGTCATCGCGTCGGGATCATGGCCCGCCGCAAGGCATTTGATCACAATGTCGCGATCGGTGATCATTCCGTGCAGCCGCTCGTCGTCCCCGCAGATCGGCAGTGCCCCGACCCCCAGTTCGGCCATGTGCCGCGCCGCGGCGGTCAATGTCTCGTGTTCTCCGACGCAGGTGGCGCCGGCATGCATGATGTCTCGGGCAGTGGTCACGGTGTTCTCCTCCGGTACCGGAGCGCTGGGCGTGCGCCTCGTCTGTCCCATGGTCGGCCGGCCGGCCACGAGGGTCTAGGGCAGTTGGACCCTTGCCGTCAGATGGTCGACGAACCAGTCCCTGGCCAGCACGGCCACCCTTTCCAGGGCGCCCGGCTCCTCGAACAGATGAGTGGCGCCGGGGACGACGGCCACTGTGCAGTCGGCGGCCTCCATCGCCTGTTGCGCCCGGCGGTTGAGATCCAGCACCTCGAGGTCGCGGCCACCGACGATCAGCAGGGTCGGCGCGGTGATGCGTGACAGTGCCGAGCCGGCGAGGTCCGGCCGGCCGCCGCGAGACACCACGGCCGAGACCGCCACGCGGGGATCGGCCGCGGCGGCCACAGCGGCGCCACCGCCGGTGCTGGCGCCGAAATAGCCGACTCGCAGCGTCCTGGTGGCGGGCTGACCGGCCAGCCACAGGGTGACGTCGACCAGTCGGGACGCCAGCAGCCCGATGTCGAAGACATTGGCCCGATCTCGCTCCTCGTCGGGTGTCAGCAGATCGAACAGGAGCGTGGCGATGCCCGCCTGGTTGAGCACCTCGGCGACGTAGCGGTTGCGCGGACTGTGTCGGCTGCTGCCGCTGCCGTGGGCGAACACCACGATCCCCAGCGCGTGTGCGGGGACGATCAGGTGACCGGCCACCGTGGCACCCGCAACCCGGACCTCGACGTCCTCGTCGCGCCGTTGCATCAGCGTCCTATCGATTCTCGGCGTGGTCGGTGATCGTCGACAGGGCGTCGGTCTGCGGGTACCGCAGCACCGCGGCGACCCCGTCGGCCACGGCGAGGTCCTGGTCTGCGATCACCACCGCCGCGTCGGTGGCGATGGCGACGAACGGCAGGACCTCGTCGGCCAGGGCGACCCGGCGCGGCGCCTCGCCGAACTGCGACAGGGCGTCGGCGTCCGGCGCGACCACGGTCGGGTCGTCGCCGGCCACCAGCGTCGCGTTTCCCAGGTCGCCGATGATCAGGGTCTCCACCGCGCCGTCTCGCAGCGCCGTGCAGACCGCCGGCAGCCCCTGCACGGCCAGGCCCGACTCGCGCCCGGTCTCCGACTGGTACCGGGCCACGACCATGGCGACCCGGTCGCGACAGCGCCGGGCGATTTCGGCGTCGAGCAGACCGGCGAACTCGCGCTCGTCAGCGCGCCCGCCCTCCGCGCGGGCAGGAAGTGAGACGACGCGGGTGGCGATGCGGTGCGGCAATTCTGACAGCACATCCGACCGGGACCGGACCTCGCCGCAGACGAACACGAGTTCGGCATGGGTTCGATCGGCCAGTTCGGTGATCCGATCGACGATGGCCCGCACGTTCATCCGCACCGCCTCCTCGGCGCTGTGCTGCGTGTCGCCGNCGTCGAGTGCGCCGGCGACGGCGCGCCCGTCGACGTGGCCGTTCCAGCCTGCGCTGGCGCACTTGTGGACGGGAAAGCCCCCGCCCGCGACGGTCTCGTGGTCGACGGCGCGATCGCGGTGGACCGTCAGGTCTGCGCCCAGGTGGTCGACCGCCGCAAAGAGGTACGGCGGTCGTGCCGCCTCCGCGGTGAGCAGCGGCAGGACGTAGGGATAGTCGGAAACCCGCAACACGGTCACCGACGGAGGGCTGACGAGCGGCTCGTCGACGAGCACCCCCTCCCCACCTGCGATGACCGCCTGCCCGCGCCGATGCGGTCTGGGTCGGTGGGTCAGCACGGCCCGCTCGACCGCCTCGATCGTGCGGCCGGCGACGTGACAGTCCTCCAGGTGCTCACGGATGGCGCCCCACCGCGCCGTGTCGTCCCGGGTGTCTCCGGTGCCGTCGAGATACAGCGACACGAACGGGCCCGGCGCGCCGGCGAGGGCGCGGAGGTGCTCAGTGGTCATGGTCGTCCTCTTTTCGAAGGGGTCGCCACCGAGAGCGCGGCGAAGTGGTCGATGCCGAAGCGCTCGAAGGCACGTCGCCGACGCGCAGACAGCTGCGGCGCCGCGATCGCGGCGTCGACGACGTGCGGGTCGACGAGGTCGAGGGACTCGCCATGGACGGTCACCGTGGCCCGGCCGGCTGCCATCACGTTGCGCAACCAGTCGACCCCGGCGCCGTATGGCAGCGGGATGAGGACGCCGTCGGGCGTGCGCTCGGCCACCACGGGCGTTGCGTAGGACCTGCCGGAACGGCGCCGGGTGTGGCGGATCACCGCCGCATACCAATGCGTGCGGCCCGCGACCAGCAGCATCGCCGGGTTCAGTACGTGTTTGTTGAATTGCCGTACGGCGTCGCGGGCGGGCTCGGTGATGGCGGGCATGTGCTCATGGTGGGCCGTGAAGGGTCTCGTCACAGAGCCGAGCGGACTCTGCGCCCGGGGACTTAGGGCACCGGTCGACCAGCGTGTGACCTTGGTCTCTATTTCCGGCTCGGGCGGTGACAAACGATGGGCTCCGACGCCTGCCGAAAGGACCTGCCATGACACCGACGGAACCCCTCGACACGCCCGAGGCGGCACTCGACGACATCGCCTGGGACTTCCTCTCGTCGGAGTTCGCCGGCCGGACCTACGCGGACTGGCCGCTGGACCGCCGGCTCGACGTGTTCCTGCGCCACCGCGGCTACCGCGCGCTGCATGACGACGGGTCGGCCTATGGGGATCTGCTCGACCGCGTCATGGACAACATCTCGGTGGCCGTCCGCGCCGGCACGCTTTCCGTGAACGCGCGCCGATGACCGCGGCGACGTCGCTGATCCGCAAGACCGACGACGACTGGCGCGTTCACCCGAACTTCACCGACTACGACGGCACCCGCGCCGCGTTCAGCTGGGCGACGGCCCCCCGGGTGTGTGCCGGCATGGCCGACGGCGGGTGCAACATCGCCTACGCGGCCGTCGACCGCCACGCGCACGGACCGATGGCCTCGCACACCGCGCTGCGGTTCGTCGCCGCCGAAGGCTGGGACGGCGACCTGGCCACCCGCGAGCTGAGCTACGCCGAACTGGCGCGGCTCGCAAGACGTTTCACGAATGTGCTGCGGGAGTTGGGGGTCGGCAAGGGCGATCGGGTGTTCACGATGATGAGCCGATGCCCGGAACTCTACGTGACGATCATGGGTGCGCTGCGCAACGGCAGCGTGGTCTCCCCGCTGTTCTCCGCGTTCGGTCCCGAGCCGATCGCCACACGCCTGTCCCTCGGGGAGGCCGAGGTGCTGGTGACCACCCGTGCGCATTATGTGCGCAAGGTGGCCAAGATCCGCGAGCAGCTGCCCTCGCTCACCCACGTTCTGCTCATCGACGACGGCATCGCAGACGGTGACGAGCCCGGCACACTGAGCTTCTGGCGCTGCATGGATGCGGCCTCCGATAAGGCGCCGATCACCCACACCACAGCCGACGACCCGGCCCTGCTGCACTTCACCAGCGGAACCACCGGCACCCCGAAGGGCGCGCTGCACGTGCACGGCGCCGTCACGATGCACTACGTGACGGGACTGTACGCCCTCGATCTGCACGCCGACGACATCTATTGGTGTACAGCAGATCCCGGATGGGTCACCGGGATGTCCTACGGGGTGATCGCGCCGCTTCTGCACGGTGTCACGTCGATCGTCGACGAGGCGGACTTCGACGCGGAGCGCTGGTACCGCATCCTGGCAAGCCAGGGCGTGACGGTCTGGTACACCGCGCCGACGGCCATCCGGATGCTGATCAAGGCGGGGCCGGAGTTGGCGGCCCAGTTCCGTTTTCCCCGTTTGCGTTTCGTGGCGAGTGTCGGAGAGCCGCTGAACGCCGAGGCGGTGTGGTGGGGCAAGCGCGTGCTGGGTCTGCCGATCCACGACAACTGGTGGCAGACGGAGACCGGCGGGATCATGATCGCCAACACGCCGGCGTTCGACATCAAGCCCGGCTCGATGGGCCGGCCGTTGCCCGGGGTCACCGCGTGCGTGGTGCGCCGCAACGACGACGGCACGGTGTCGGTCATCGACGAACCCGACGTCGAAGGCGAACTCGCGCTCACACCGGGTTGGCCGTCGATGTTCCGGACCTATCTGCATGCAGAGCAGCGGTACCGCAACAGCTTCGCCGACGGTCTGTACCTGACCGGTGACCTGGTCAAGCGCGATGTCGACGGCTACTACTGGTTCGTCGGCCGCGCCGACGACGTCATCAAATCCGCCGGCCACCTGATCGGTCCGTTCGAGGTGGAGAACGCGCTCACCGACCATCCCGCCGTTGCCGAGGCGGCCGTGATCGGCGTGCCCGACCCCACCGTCGGCGAGGTGGTCAAGGCGTTCGTTGCCCTCAAAGACGGCTACCCGGCCGACGATGACACGATGCGCTCGCTGATGGCACACGCCCGCAAGCGACTCGGGGCCGCCGTGGCGCCCAAGGTCATCGAGTTCACCGACGCACTGCCCCACACCCGTAGCGGAAAGATCATGAGGCGGCTGCTCAAGGCGCGCGAACTCGGTCTGCCCGAGGGCGACACCTCCACGATGGAGACCGCCTCATGATCGACCGCGATGTCGCCACCCCGCTGCTGTCCGACATGATCCGGGTGCGGCTCATGGAGGAGAAGTGCGCCGAGCTCTACAGCGCGGCCAAGATTCGCGGCTTCCTGCACCTGTACGTCGGCGAGGAGGCCGTCGCCGCCGGATCGCTGCGCGCCCTGGAGGCCGAGGACGCGGTGGTGGCCACCTACCGCGACCACGCCCACGCGCTGTTGCGGGGCATCCCGATGACCAACATCATGGCCGAGATGTTCGGCAAGCAGGAGGGGTGCTCGCGCGGCCGGGGCGGCTCGATGCACCTGTTCGACGCGCGGACCCGCTTCTACGGCGGCAACGCCATCGTCGGCGGCGGGCTGCCGCTGGCGGTGGGCCTCGCGCTGGCCGACGCGCAGCTGGGCCGATCTCGGGTCACCGCATGCTATTTCGGCGAAGGCGCGGTCGCCGAAGGGGCCTTTCACGAGTCGATGAACCTGGCCGCGCTGTGGCACTTGCCCGTGCTGTTCTGCTGCGAGAACAACTACTACGCGATGGGCACCGAGATCGCGCACGAGCAGGCGCAGACCGATATGACCGAGAAGGCGGCGTCCTACCGCATCCCGGCGCTGGCCGCCGACGGCATGGACGTGCTGGCCTGCCGGGCCGCCGCCGAGGAAGGGGCATACCACGTCCGCAGCGGGGGCGGCCCTTTCTTTCTGGAGTTCCGCACCTACCGGTTCCGGCCGCATTCGATGTTCGACCCCGAGTTGTACCGCTCGAAGGAGGAGGTCGAGCACGCCAAGGAGCGGGATCCCATCCGCGCCTTCACCGAGCGGTGCGTCGCAGCCGGCGCGCTCAGCGAGGACGACGTCGCCGACATCCGCGCGGCCGCCGAGGACGAAGTGACCGGCGCTGTGGCCTATGCGGAGGCCGGCACATGGGAACCGGTCGACGATCTCACCCGAGACGTCCTGACCCCGGCGGAGGCACTTCGATGACCAAGACGACCTACCGGACCGCCGTGCACGACGCGATCCGCGACGCGATGACCGCCGACGACCGGGTGCTGCTGATGGGGGAGGACGTCGGCGCCTACGGCGGAACCTACGCCGCGTCGAAAGGGCTGCTGGCCGAATTCGGCCCGGATCGCATCCGCGACACCCCGCTGTCGGAACTGGGCTTCGTCGGTGTCGGCATCGGCGCCGCACTGGGCGGCCTTCGTCCCATCGTCGAGGTGATGACCGTCAATTTCAGCCTGCTCGCGCTCGATCAGATCGTGAACACCGCTGCGGCGCTGCGCCACATGTCGGGCGGTCAGTTCTCGGTGCCGCTGGTGGTCCGGATGGCCACCGGCGCGGGACGTCAACTCGCCGCGCAGCATTCGCACAGCCTGGAGTGCTGGTTCGCCCATATCCCGGGCATCAAGGTGGTGGCCCCGGCGACGGTCGAGGATGCCTACGGCATGCTCGGCGCCGCGCTGGCCGATCCCGACCCGGTGGTGATCTTCGAGCACGTGCAGCTCTACAACGTCTCCGCCGACGTGGAAACCGCGGCGCCGACTGATATCTCGGGGGCGGCGATCCGCCGCGCCGGGTCCGACGTCACGGTGATCACCTACGGCGGCTGCCTGCCCAAGGTCCTCGACGCCGCCGACGAACTCTCGCTGGGCGGCATCGACTGTGAGGTGATCGACCTGCGTTCGTTGCGCCCGCTGGACACCGACACGTTCGTCGAGTCGGTCCGCCGCACCCATCGCGCGGTCGTCGTCGACGAGGGCTGGCGCACAGGCAGTCTCGCGGGCGAGGTCAGCGCGCAGATCATGGAGAACGCGTTCTACGACCTCGACGCCCCGGTCGCGCGGGTCTGCACCGCCGAGGTGCCGATCCCGTACGCCAAACACCTCGAGCAGGCCGCGTTGCCGCAGCCCGAGACCATCGTCGCGGCGGTGAAAGCCATTGTGGGACAGCCGGCATGATCGAGTTCGCGATGCCGGCCCTGGGCGCCGACATGGACGAGGGCACGTTGAACGAGTGGCTGGTCAAGCCGGGCGACACCGTCTCGCGCGGCCAGATCGTCGCGGTCGTGGAGACCACGAAGGCCGCCGTGGAGATCGAATGCTGGCAGGAGGGCGTCGTCGGCGAACTGCTCGTGCCCGTGGGGCAGACCGTCTCGGTCGGAACGCCGTTGGCCACGTTGCTCGCCCCCGGTGAGGCGCCCGCCGAACGGCCCGCGGAGCGCGTCCCGGCGCCGGTGACGGCCGTCGACGCGCCTGCTCCGAGTGTCCCCGCCCCGCAACCGCGGACGCCACCACCACCACCACCGGCCGGCCCGCACCATCGTCGGTGGGTGTCCCCGGCGGCCCGTCGGCTGGCCGTGTCCCTCGGTGTCGACGTCGAGTCGCTCACCGGTACCGGTCCGCAGGGCGCCGTGGTCATCAGCGACGTCGAACACGCCGCCGCGCACGTGCAGGCCGCCGCCCCGGAGGTGGTGCCGGTGGCGCCTGCCCCAGCGGTTTCGGCCAAGGAGGCCGCCGCCCGCCGCGGTGCGGAGATGCGCAAGTCGATCGCGGCGGCGATGAGCAGGTCCAAGCGTGAGATCCCGCACTACTACCTGGCCGACGAGATCGTCCTCGACCCGGCGCTGAGCTGGCTCAACGAACGCAACGCGGCGCGCTCCATCACCGAACGGGTCCTGCCGGCGGTGCTGTACCTGAAGGCCGTCGCGCTGGCCGCACACCGGTTCGGGGAGTTCAACGGGTTCTGGCGCGATACCGGCTTCGCGCCCGGCGACGCCGTGCACGTCGGGGTGGCGATCTCGTTGCGCGGTGGTGGTCTGGTCGCGCCCGCGATCCACGACGTGGCGGGCAAGAAGCTCGGCGAGCTGATGGCCGACCTGAGCGACCTCGTCGCGCGGGCCCGCGCCGGATCGTTGCGCAGCTCGGAGATGTCGGACCCCACCATCACCGTGACCAACCTCGGCGACCAGGGCGTCGACTCGGTGTTCGGCGTCATCTACCCGCCGCAGGTGGCGCTGGTCGGATTCGGCAGACCCGCCCAGCGAGTCCGCGCCGTCGACGGCGGAATACGGATCGCGACGACGGTCCACGCGAGTCTGGCGGCCGATCATCGCGCCAGCGACGGCCACCGCGGCGCGCTGTTCCTTTCCGCGATCAACGACCTTCTCCAACAACCCGACCTGCTCGAGAACTGAGGCACGCCATGAAGACCACCCACGAGATCCGCGATGACGTGCTCTCGGTGCTGACCGCGATCGCTCCGGAGGTCGAGCCCGACGAGATCAGCGACGACGTGCTGCTGCGCGACCAGGTGGATCTGGACTCGATGGACTGGCTGAATTTCCTTCTCGGCATTCACAAGAGGTTCGACGTGGACATCCCCGAGGCCGACTATCAGCGGTTGCGCACGCTCGACGACCTCGTGCACTACGTCGAGGCCAAAGCCGCGTTCTGACCCCGAACGACCCCGTGGTCGCATCCACGGCAAGTTCCCAGCGGGATCGCTTGTTCGTGTCTGCGTGAAGGAGGACACTCGACGTGACCGGTGAACGACGCCTCGGCGCGCCGTCGTCCGGTCGCATCGGAGGTGTCGATCACCAGTGAACACCGACCCGTCGCTGTTGCAGGTGGCCCTGGAGATCGGATCGGATCTCGACCCCTACCTCGACCTCGATGGCACGCTGCAGCGGTTCGTCCGTGCGGCGATGGTGATGACCCGGGCGCGGTTCGGCGCCATCGGGGTCTGGGATGCCGACGGCATGCTCGCGTCGTTCGTCCACGACGGGATGGATGACGACGCTGTCGGGAAGATCGGCCATCTGCCCGTGGGTAAGGGCTTGCTCGGGCTGCTGCGCGAGCATCCGCAGCCCGTGCGAATCGCCGATCTCGGCGAGCATCCCGAATCGGCGGGATTTCCCCAGCACCATCCGGACATGCGGGCGTTCCTCGGTGTGCCGATCGTCATCCGCGGAGAACCGTACGGCGGTCTGTACGTCGCCGACGACCGTCCCGGCCGCACGTTCACCGAGGACGACGAGGCCACCGGGCGTGCGCTGGCGTCGGTCGCGGCGGTCGCCATCGACAACGCGCGGCTGATCGAGCAGGTGCGCGAGGCCGCCCGCTGGACCGCGGCCAGCCGGGAGATCACCGCCGCGCTGCTCTCGGACTCGGATCCGCACGTGCGGCCCCTGCATCTCATCGCCAGCCGCGCCCGCCACCTGGCCGGCGCCGAGCAGGTGATCGTCCTGGTTCCGGACGACCCGGTCCAGCCGGGCGCGTCGGTGGACACGTTGGTGGTGTCCGCTGCTTCCGGACGATACGCCGATGACGTTCTGGGACAGCATATTCCGGTCGAAGGATCGACAACGGGGGCAGTGTTCCGGTCCGGCGAGCCGGTCATCACCGAGACGTTCCGGCGGCCGATCCAGTCCTTCACCGAGCTGGGTGAACGATCCGCGATCGTCGTGCCGCTGCGTTCGGACGACGTCACCCTGGGAGTCATCGCGGTGGCGCGCGATGCCGGCGCGCCGCGCTTCGACGAGAGCCACCTCGAGTTGGTGCAGGATTTCGCCAACCACGCCGCGATCGCGCTGACGATCGCGCGGGCCCGGCGGTCGAGCACCGAGCTGGCCATGCTCGCCGACCGGGAGCGGATCGCCAGTGACCTGCACGATCAGGTGATCCAGCGGGTGTTCGCCGTCGGCATGGACCTCCAAGGCGTCATCGCCCGGCTGCGCTCGCCTGAACTGGCCGGCCGGCTGACGCGCTCGGTCGACGAATTGCAGGCCGTCATCAACGACATCCGCTCCACGATCTTCGACCTCGGGCACCCGCTGGAAGCTCACGGGGGATTCGCCAAGCGCATCCAGGACGCCGTCGCATGTCTCACCGAGGATCGCGAGATCAGTGCGACGCTGATCATGTCGGGGCCGATGAGCGTGGTGCCGGAGACGCTGGCCGATCACGCCGAAGCCGTTGTCGTCGAAGCGCTGAGCAATGCCGTGCGCCACTCCGGTGCGCACGCGGTCACGGTGGAGGTGGCCGTCGGCGACGACCTTCGGGTCGAGGTGACCGACGACGGGCACGGAATACCCGCGGACAATCAACGGCACAGCGGGCTGGCCAATCTCGCCCGCCGTGCGCACAGTGCCGGTGGAGATCTTGCGATCACCGCACCGCCCGACGGCGGCACGTGCGTCACGTGGAGCGCTCCGCTCTCCGACATCTGACAGACTCCGACCATGACGTCCTCGTCGATGCGCGCATGGCGGGTCCGCACCCCGGGTCCGGTGCGCACCCGTCCGCTCGAACTCGTCAGCGCCGATGTCCCTGAGCCCGCGGCGGGCGAGCTGCTGATCGCCGTGCACGCGTGCGGGGTGTGCCGCACGGACCTGCACGTCACCGAAGGTGATCTGCCTGTGCACCGGCCCCACGTCACCCCCGGTCACGAGGTGGTGGGCGAGGTCGTGGCGCTCGGTCCGGACGCGGGGGAGGAGTTCAGGACCGGTGACTGGGTGGGGGTGGCGTGGCTGCGGCACACCTGCGGGCACTGCCGGTTCTGTCTCCGGGGGCAGGAGAACCTGTGTCCCGAGTCGCAGTACACCGGGTGGGACGCCGACGGCGGCTACGCCGAATTCGTTACCGCGCCTGCTGATTTCGTTCATCGCCTGCCCGAGGGGTATTCCGACAGCGAGCTGGCGCCGCTGTTGTGCGCGGGCATCATCGGGTTCCGCTCGCTGATGCGGGCCGACTTGCCCGCCGGGGGCCGCCTGGGCATCTACGGATTCGGCGGCAGCGCCCACATCACCGCGCAGGTGGCGCTGGCGCGGGGCGCCGAGGTACACGTGATGACGCGCGGTGAGAGCGCCCGTGAGCTGGCCTTGGCGCTCGGGGCGGCCTCGGCACAGGGCGCGGCCGACGCTCCTCCCGTGAACCTCGACGCGGCAATACTTTTCGCGCCGGTCGGGGACCTGGTGCTGCCCGCCCTGGAGGCGCTCGACCGCGGGGGAACGCTGGCGATCGCCGGTATCCACCTCAGCGACATTCCGCCGCTGAACTACCAGACGCACCTGTTCCAGGAACGGCAGGTGCGCTCGGTCACCTCGAACACCAGGGCCGATGCGCGCGAGTTCCTGGAGTTCGCCGGGCGGCACCGCATCGAGGTCACCACCCCGGAGTATCGCCTGGATCAGGCCGATGTCGCGCTGGACGATCTGAGCTCGGGCCGCATCGCGGGCGCGGCTGTACTTCTGATCTGACTACAGCGAGTCGATCGCGGTCCGCAGCTTCGCGGCGACATCGTCGGCGATCGACCGCATCTCGGCCTCGCCGGTCACGTCGACGAGCACCTGCGGATCCATCGCCTCGACGAGCACGTCGCCGTCGGCGCCGGGATCGGCGCGCACGACCACGTTGCACGGCAACAGCAGCCCGATCTGGCGGTCGATCTCGACGGCCCGGTGAGCCAGCGGCGGATTGCACGCACCGAGGATCACGTACTGTTCCATGTCCTCACCGAGCTTGGCTTTGAGTGTCGCCTGCATGTCGATCTCGGTCAGCACGCCGAAGCCCTGTTCCGCGAGTGCCTCTCGGGTGCGGGCGAGCGCGTCGTCGAACGACGTGTGCAGCACGGTCGACAGTGCGAATCCCATGTCGCGTCCTTCCGTCGATGTGATTATCGCGCGCTCACCAATTGCGAGACCACGGTTTGCGCATCACATTTCGCTCCGCGGTTGTACGGAAGCCGAGCGAGCAGCATGCCCATGGCGCAGGTGTCGGTCACCGCTGCGAACGTCAGGCCCGCCCCGATGGCGAATGCCACCCACTGCGCGCCGGGCACCACGAGGCTCGCCAGCACGCTGAGGGCGACGATGAGCCCGGCGGCCAGACGCACCTGGCGTTCGAGGTCCCACTTCGGCGCGCCGCGCTCGACCGCGAAGCCACCGGCCTGCCAGGCGGTGATGCCGCCGACCTTCATCTTGCATATTCCATGAGGTATCCCCAACCTGGGGCCGCGGGAAACCACGTTCGCAGAAGCGGGACCAACGGCCCTAAAACCTGGCGGGCGGCCGTCCTAGCGTTGACTGGCATGGACTACGGCATCCTCGTCGGGATCGACGGGTCCCAGGAGTCGGCGACCGCCGTCTGCTGGGCCGCTGACGAGGCCCGCCGGCACGGCGTTCCGATCACGCTGATGACCGTGGTGACGCCCGCCGTCGCGGGGGGCGAGCGGGAGAACGCCGAAGACACCCTGGCGCATGCCCGCGCGCTGGTGCTCGCCGACTCCGATCCCGCCCGTGTTCCGGACATCCGCTGCGAACTCCGCTGCGGCACGGTGCTGCCCACGCTCGTCGCGGTGTCCCGGCAGGCGCGGATGGTGGTGGTCGGCAGCCGGGGACGCGGCGCACTGGGCCGGCTGCTGATGGGTTCGGTCAGCACCGGTCTGCTGCATCAGGCGCACTGTCCGGTCACCGTTGCGCACAGTCGGTACGGCCGGTTGCCCGCCCCGGCGTCACCTGTCGTGGTCGGTATCGACGGCTCGCGCGCCTCGGAGGCGGCGACGGCGCTGGCGTTCGACGAGGCGGCCGTGCGCGGCGTGGATCTCGTTGCGGTGCATGCCTGGTCGGACATCGCCGCACTGCCGTACGAGAGCGCCCAGTGGAGTGCGCACGAGGAGTCGGCCGCTGAGGTGCTCGCCGAACGTCTCGCCGGATGGCAGGAGCGCTACCCCGACGTCCGGGTGCTTCGCCGGCTCGAATACGACGCGCCCGCGCGGTGGTTGATCGTGGAATCGCAGCGCGCGCAGTTGGTGGTGGTCGGTAGGCACGGCCGCGGTGGGTTCGCCGGCATGCTGCTCGGATCGGTGAGTTCGACGGTGGTGCAATCTGTCGACGTTCCGGTGACCGTGGTGCGGCCGTGACACGTGCGCGGACGATCCCGGTGTCGTTGTGCCACTCTTACCGGTGACCAATGTCTCCTGTGGTGGTTCGTCGGCGCGGATAGCGTCGCGAGGATGGAACCCGCTGCGCCGCTGCGAGCCGCCCTGGGGCCGTTGGCCAGGACGGGTGGCTACTACGCGCGGTCGTGGCGCGACTACCTCGGATCCGCACCGAACCAGATGCCGCTTGCCCGGCCGACGCTCGCCCTGGCTGCCGAGGCGCTGCGCGACGAGGTGGTGCTTCTCGGTCTGCGGGCCCGCCGCCCGCTGAGTGATCCGGTGGCGTTCGCGCGTATCCACGAAGAAGTTGGTGCGGCTCTTGACTTTTACGATGGCCGCGGCTTGCTCGATGATCCTCGCCGCTTCTTCACCGCGCCGCGCCGGCTCACCGGCGTCGAGGTACATCCGGTGCAGCGCGGCAACCGTTCCTACGAACGACTTCGGTGGGGCAGCGACTACCGCCCCCTGCCCGGTGAGCCCGGTGGTGACCGCTGGCTCGAGTATCGATCAACCTCACGCGGTTACGGCCTGATGCTGCGTCACTCGGAGCCGCGGCCGTGGCTGGTGTGCATCCACGGTACGGAGATGGGCCGCGCGGCAATCGACCTGGCGCTCTTCCGGGCGTGGCAGCTCCACGAACAACTGGGCCTCAACGTCGTGCTTCCGGTGCTGCCCATGCACGGACCACGGTCGAAGCGGTTGCCCAAGGGGGCGGTGTTCCCGGGCGAGGACCTGCTCGACGACATCCACGCGACAGCACAGGCGGTGTGGGACATCCGCGCTCTGCTGGGCTGGGTACGACGACAGCAGCCCGCGGCGCAGGTGGGCGTCTACGGACTGTCCCTGGGCGGATTCATCGCGGCGCTCGTCGCCGGTCTGGACGGCGACCTCACCTGCGCGATCCTCGGCGTGCCGGTGGCCGACCTGATGGAACTGCTGGGCCGTCATTCCGGACTGCGCCCCGATGATCCGCGGCTCGCCACCATCGCCCTCGCGGCCCCGCTGGGCCGGATGATCTCGCCCTTGTCGCTGCCGCCGCAGGTGCCGAAGGCCGGCCGCTTCATCTACGCCGGCCTCGCCGACCAGGTGGTGCACCCGCGGGAGCAGGTGCATCGGCTCTGGGAACACTGGGGCGGGCCCGACATCGAGTGGTACCGCGGCGGACACGCGGGGTTCTTCCAATCGCGTCCGGTGCAACGCTTCGTGACCAGCGCCCTGGTGCACTCGGGCTTGGTCAGCGTCGGCGCCGCACCCGACAGCGCCGCGGGCTGATCCGGCCCTTCATACCTACGGGGGTATGATTGGACACTACCTAGCGCGGTCCGCCCTCGTCGTCGGCGAGCAGCTGATGCAGGGTGTCCGAGGTCGTGCGGGCCGCCGAGGAGAACGGCTCGAGCACGATGTCCACGCCCGCGGCGCGCAGCTGTTCCGCGTCATGGCGGGTGTGCGCGGTCAACGCGACGGTCCCGGCGAACCCGTGGTGGCGGAGGCCTTGCAGCAGCGCGAGATTGGTGCGCAGCGTCGGAATGGCGCTGACGACGTACTTCGCCCGGTCCAACGGCAGCGCCTCGAGGAGACCGATGTCCTCCGCGCTGCCGAAGGTCGCTGTGACGCCGCGGTCATGGTGGGAAGCGATGCCGTGCGGATCGAAATCGATGCCGAGGACGCGGTGACCGGCATTGCCCAACAGCTCCGCGAGATGGCTGCCGAAACGCCCCAGCCCGAAGAGGATCACGTCGACGTCGTCGCCGGGCTCAGCCTGCTGTGCCCGCCCGCTGTGCCGGCGTTCGAGAACGGACAGCCAGCGCTGCACGCGCTCGAAGATCTGGTGGTCGTAGGTGGTCATGTACGTCGACGCGGTGATGGTGATCAGACCGACCACGGTGATCAGGCTGACGGTGGCGTTGGTGATGTGCCCCAGACTCGACCCCAGCGCCGCGAGGATCAGGGAGAACTCCGAGATCTGTGCGGCGGGCACGGCCACGAGGAAGCCCACCCGCACCGGATAGCGCATCGCCGCCATGATCGCGACGATGATCAACGGCTTGACGAGCAGGACGAAGGCCGACAGGACCGCCGCTTCCACGAGTTGCTCAGCAGCGTCGGTGAATTCGAGACCCGCTCCCAGGGTGATGAAGAAGAACAACAGCAGGAAGTCGCGCAGGCTGACCAACCGCGCGCCCAAAGCATCGCGAAACGGAGTGCTGGCCAACGAGACCCCGGCCAGAAACGCCCCGACTTCCGCGTTGAAGCCGAGCCATTCACTACCGGCGGCCACCGACACCGCATAAGACACCCCGAAAAGCACCAGAAGCTCCTGCGACCGGGCGATCTGCGGCATCAACCAGGGGAGTACGAACCGCATCAGGAGCCACAGGACGATCAGCAGCACAGCGCCCCTGCCGATCACCGCTGCGATGCCGGATCCCACACCGCCTGCCCGGTCCCGCCCGAAGGCTGTCAGCGCGATCATCACCAGCACCACGACCATGTCCTGCACGATCAGCAGACCCAGCACGATCCGTCCGTGCAACTGGTCGAGCTCGCGCTTGTCGGAGAGCAACTTGACGATGATGATCGTCGACGAAAAGGTCAGCGCGACGGCCACATACAGCGCGGTCACCGTCCCCATGCCGAGCGCGAGCGCGGTCAGGTATCCCAGGGTCGCGGTGACGACCACTTGCCCCAGCCCGGTCGCCACCGCCACCGGGCCGGTGCTGCGGATCATGTGCAGATCGAGGCGCAAACCCACGAGGAACAACAGGATCGACAACCCGAGTTCGGCGAGCAGTTCCAGGGTGTCGGCGGTGGACACCCAGGACAGACCGACTGGCCCCACGGCCACGCCGACCAAGATGAAGGCCACGATCAGGGGTTGACGAAGCTTGATCGCGATCAGGCCCGCGACCGTCGCGATGACCAGGATGACGGCGAGAGTGGGAAAGGCGTGCAGATCCATACCGAGCAGTCGTCGCGTCAGCCCGAGCGGGCGACGATCACCGGTATCCGGGCGGCCTGGACGACGGCGCTGCTCACCGAGCCGAGCAGCGCGCCCGCGACGGCGCCCTCGCCGTGGCTGCCGACCACCAGCAACTGCGCCCCCTCGGCGCGTTCGACCAGTCGGTGAGCGGGCTGATCGGGGACGGCGACCGGTTCGACGGTCACCTGGGGGAACCGCTGCCGCCAGCCGGCCAGCTGCTCGGCCAGTTCCCGCTCGACCCCTGGCCGCAGTTCCTCCCAGTCGAAGCCGGGCAGGTCGAACGCCCCCGGGGACCACCAGGCGTGCACGGCGACGAGGGTGACACCCCGCCGGGCGGCTTCGATGAAGGCGATCTCCACCGCGGTCCGCGAGGCGGCCGAACCGTCGAACCCGACGACGACGGGCGCATCGGTGGCCGGGGGCGGTTCGTCGTGGACGACCGCCACCGGTCCGTGCGCGCGGTGTATCAGTCCGGTGCTGACGCTGCCCAGCACGGTGCGGGCCAGTGCGCCGCGTCCGCGCGACCCGACGACGACGATCCGGGCCGTGCGGGACGCCTCGACCAGCGCCGCCGTCGGCGGGACGACGGCGAACTCCGCCCTCACCGGGACAGCTCCTTGGGTGCGGTCCCCGGCGATCCGCTCGGCGTCGTCGAGGATGTCCTTGCCGATCTGGCGCTGCCACTCCAGCAATCCGGTGGGTAGCGGCGCGATCGGCCACATGCCGATCGGCGGTGTCGCCGCATACAGGACGGCCAGCGGTGCGCCGTGGCGCACCGCCTCGTCGGCCCCCCACTCGAGCGCCGCCTGCGACGATGGTGAATCGTCGACGCCGACAACCACTTCCGGGACATTGACAGCGGTGCTCATCTCTCGGCGCCCTCTTTCGTCGCAGCCGGCACAGACAGCCGGATCATCCGTTCGCCACGCTGGGATGGATCATCGCCAGCGCGGGGCGACCCGACCGGGGGCGGCGCGCCGCCGCGGCCAGACAGGCCAGGGCCTTCTTGATGCCGAAGGCGATCTCGTCGACATCGGCGGCGTCGTCGTCGCTGCTGATCCCGAAGACGAGGTCGTCGCCGTCATTCAGGATGGCCACCGCGGTGCGAAGGCGCAATGTCAGTGCCGGAACGGGGAGCACCCGCACCACCGCGCGACCCATCAGCGTCTGCGCCCGCGCGGCAACGGCTGTGTCCGTAGCGGTGTCCATGGTCACCGCCACCAGGCCGCGCCGCGGCAGGCCGGTGAGCAGATCGACGGCGCCGCGTAGCGCACCGCCACCGATCCGCTGCCGGCCGACCCTGGCCCGGAGGAGTCGCCGCTGCACTGTGAGCAGTTGCGCGACCCGATCCGCTTCGTCCACCGGCAGGGCTGGCAGCATTCCGGAGACACGCAGCGAGTCATGACGAGGTTCCTCGCCGCGGCGCAGCAGCGCGGCGCGGAAGCTGTCGGTGATCGCCGCCAGCGCGACGTCGTCGAGAGCGACGCCGAAGGTCCGGCAGATCGGTGCGACCCCGGACAGCGGAACCTCCACAGCGCTGAACCGACGAGTGCCGGTCACGGGCCGGCCCAGCCGGTTCCCCGCAGTGCGCGCCGCGGCCTCGAGCATCCGTGCCGCGCGGGCCCAGCCCGGTGCTGCGCGGTGCTCGCCGGAGTACGGCAGGGCGGCGGCGGCGCCGAAGTCGGTCGCAGCGGTGAGCATGCGCACGGCCGCGGAGCTGTCGGCGATGTTCGGGTCCACTGTCAGCAGGACCGCCCAGCGGCCGCGGGCGAGGCCCTCGATCACCCAGTACTGCCACAGCGGTCGCCTGTCGTCCGGCGGCATCCTGATCGCCTGCGCGACGAACTCGAACAGGTCCTCGTCGCCGCCCGGATGCGGCAGCGCGGCGCGCCGCAGGCCGCCGGATAGGTCGGCTGCGATTCCTAGGAGATACGGAACCACCAGGAGACGCTCACCCAGTCCCTCGCTCAGCGCGTCGGCGTCCGGGATCGGGCCTTCGAGAACCAGCACGGCGCCGGCGGCGAGATCGGTGTGCCGGTCGGCGTCCTGCGCGTCCACGCCCCCACTATCAGTGCCGGCGGGCCGGTGCGGCAGAGGCAGAGGTCCCTTGCGATCGGGACCTTTGCTCGCGCCCTTGCCCCCGCGCAGCCGTATTGCGGCCATACTGGACTGATGGTCACCGTGTTCCTCGTCGACGATCACGAAGTGGTGCGGCGCGGTCTGATCGACCTGCTCAGCGCCGACCCGGAACTCGACGTGATCGGCGAGGCGGGTTCGGTGTCCGAGGCCCTCGCCCGCATTCCGGCCCTGCAACCCGATGTCGCCGTGCTCGACGTGCGCCTGCCCGACGGCAACGGCGTCGAACTGTGCCGTGACCTGCTGTCCCGATTGCCGGAGCTGCGGTGCCTGATGCTGACGTCGTTCACCTCCGACGAGGCCATGCTCGACGCGATCCTGGCCGGCGCCAGCGGCTACGTCATCAAGGACATCAAGGGCATGGAGCTGGCCAAGGCGGTCAAGGAGGTCGGCGCGGGACGGTCGCTGCTGGACAACCGCGCCGCCGCCGCGCTGATGGCGAAGCTTCGCAACGCCGCCGAGCGCACCGATCCGCTGTCGGGGCTCAGTGAGCAGGAACGGGTGCTGCTGGATCTGCTGGGCGAGGGCCTGACCAACAAGCAGATCGCGGCGCGGATGTTCCTCGCCGAGAAGACCGTGAAGAACTACGTGTCGCGGCTGCTGGCGAAACTGGGCATGGAGCGGCGCACCCAGGCCGCGGCGTTCGTCTCCAAGCTGGACCGGCCGCACCGGGCCACAGACGAGTAGCACGCTGCACATTCAGCGATTTTGGGGCTGCCTGCCGAGCAGGTAGTATGGATCGACGGTGCGGTTTGCGCGCCGACTTCTTGCGTGCCCTGTCGGGAATTCCCGAGATCCGGCTCACGTTGCTAGTCGGACCGGAAGCTGTGCCGACCAGGCCAACACGCCGACACGAAACGAAAAGCAAGGATCGCTAAAGAGTATGGCCAAGAAAGACGGTGCCATCGAGGTCGAGGGTCGCGTTGTCGAACCCCTGCCCAATGCGATGTTCCGCATTGAGCTGGAGAACGGACACAAAGTCCTCGCCCACATCAGCGGCAAGATGCGGCAGCACTACATCCGCATCCTCCCGGAGGACCGCGTCGTGGTGGAGCTCTCTCCCTACGACCTGTCCCGCGGCCGCATCGTGTACCGCTACAAGTAACCACACCGACGAGAAGAAGGATCGACGACAGCCGTGAAGGTGAACCCGAGCGTCAAGCCGATCTGCGACAAGTGCAGGGTGATCCGCCGGCATGGGCGGGTCATGGTGATCTGCTCCGATCCCCGCCACAAGCAGCGGCAAGGCTGACAAGAGCTCAGCCCGCACACACAACTGAATGACGAACTCCCAGTACCACTGAGCGGATAGGCCGCTCGACAGCGATGAGCGCTCGCGCGAAGAGCAAACATCCACGTCCGGCACGGAGGCCGGACCCCGGTACGAGCCCGGGAACGGACTGGGACCAGACCTCCGCATAGAGAAGGAAACACCCTGTGGCACGTCTCATGGGCGTCGATCTCCCGCGCGACAAGCGCATGGAGATCGCGCTGACCTACATCTACGGCATCGGCCGTACCCGCTCCCAGGAGATCCTGGAAGCCACCGGCATCAGCCGGGACCAGCGCACCAAGGACCTGACCGACGATCAGGTGACCCAGCTGCGCGACTACATCGAGGGCAACCTCAAGGTGGAGGGCGATCTGCGCCGCGAGGTGCAGGCCGACATCCGCCGCAAGATCGAGATCGGCTGCTACCAGGGCCTGCGCCACCGTCGCGGCCTGCCGGTGCGCGGCCAGCGGACCAAGACCAATGCGCGCACCCGCAAGGGCCCCAAGCGCACCATCGCCGGCAAGAAGAAGGCCAGGTAACCCGAGATGGCACAAGCCAAGAAGGGCGCACCCAAGAAGGGTGCCGCCAAGACCCGCCGCCGGGAGAAGAAGAACGTCCCGCACGGCGCCGCGCACATCAAGAGCACGTTCAACAACACGATCGTGTCGATCACCGATCCCCAGGGCAACGTCATCGCGTGGGCCTCGTCGGGTCACGTGGGCTTCAAGGGCTCGCGTAAGTCGACGCCGTTCGCCGCCCAGCTCGCCGCCGAGAACGCTGCCCGCAAGGCGCAGGAGCACGGCGTGAAAAAGGTCGACGTGTTCGTCAAGGGCCCGGGTTCGGGCCGCGAGACCGCCATCCGCTCACTGCAGGCCGCCGGCCTTGAGGTGGGCGCCATTTCCGACGTCACCCCGCAGCCGCACAACGGCTGCCGTCCGCCCAAGCGGCGCCGGGTCTAGGGGAGGAAGAAACACTCATGGCTCGTTACACCGGACCCGTCACCCGCAAGTCGCGCCGCCTCGGCGTCGACCTCGTCGGTGGAGATCAGTCGTTCGAGAAGCGCCCCTACCCGCCCGGCCAGCACGGCCGTGCGCGGATCAAGGAGAGCGAGTACCGCCAGCAGCTGCAGGAGAAGCAGAAGGCCCGCTTCACCTACGGCGTCATGGAGAAGCAGTTCCGTCGGTACTACGAGGAGGCCAACCGCCTCCCCGGCAAGACCGGTGACAACCTGCTGCGCATCCTGGAGAGCCGGCTCGACAACGTCGTCTACCGCGCCGGCCTGGCCCGTACCCGCCGGATGGCGCGCCAGCTGGTCAGCCACGGCCACTTCACCGTCAACGGTGTGAAGGTCGACATCCCCAGCTACCGCGTCGCGCAGTACGACATCATCGACATCAAGGACAAGTCGATCAACACGCTGCCCTTCGAGCTGTCTCGGGCCAATGCGGGCGACCGCCCCATCCCGGGCTGGCTGCAGGTCGTCGGCGAGCGTCAGCGCATCCTCGTGCACCAGCTGCCCGAGCGTGCGCAGATCGACGTGCCGCTCACCGAGCAGCTCATCGTCGAGCTCTACTCGAAGTAAACGTCTGCAGGCCATCCGGTCCTGCAGATCACCTAACGGCATCAAATAGCGGTTGCCGAGAAGGAGAAGAACACCATGCTGATTTCTCAGCGCCCCACCCTGAGCGAAGAGGTCATCGCCGAGAACCGCTCCCAGTTCGTCATCGAACCGCTGGAGCCGGGCTTCGGTTACACCCTCGGAAACTCGCTGCGCCGCACGCTGCTGTCGTCCATCCCGGGCGCGGCCGTCACCAGCATCCGCATCGACGGTGTGCTGCACGAGTTCACCACCGTGCCGGGGGTCAAGGAAGACGTCACCGACATCATCCTGAACCTCAAGGGCCTCGTCGTGTCCTCCGAGGAGGACGAGCCCGTCACCATGTACCTGCGCAAGCAGGGCCCGGGTGAGGTCACCGCGGGCGACATCGTGCCGCCGGCCGGCGTCACCGTGCACAACCCCGACATGCACATCGCGACGCTGAACGAGAAGGGCAAGCTCGAGGTCGAGCTCGTCGTCGAGCGCGGCCGCGGCTACGTGCCCGCCGTGCAGAACAAGGCGTCCGGCGCGGAGATCGGCCGTATCCCGGTCGATTCCATCTACTCGCCGGTGCTCAAGGTGACCTACAAGGTCGAGGCCACCCGCGTCGAGCAGCGCACCGACTTCGACAAGCTGATCCTCGACGTCGAGACCAAGAGCTCCATCAGCGCGCGTGATGCACTCGCCTCGGCGGGTAAGACGCTGGTCGAGTTGTTCGGTCTGGCACGGGAACTCAACGTCGAGGCCGAGGGCATCGAGATCGGGCCGTCGCCGGCCGAGGCCGACCACATCGCCAGCTTCGCGCTGCCGATCGACGACCTGGACCTGACGGTGCGCTCGTACAACTGCCTCAAGCGCGAGGGTGTGCACACCGTGGGCGAGCTCGTGGCCCGCACGGAGTCCGATCTGCTGGACATCCGCAACTTCGGCCAGAAGTCCATCGACGAGGTGAAGATCAAGCTGCACCAGCTGGGTCTCTCGCTCAAGGACAGCCCGGCCAGCTTCGATCCGTCCGAGGTCGCCGGTTACGACGTCGCCACCGGCACCTGGAACAGCGACGCCGGCTACGACCTGGACGACAGCCAGGACTTCGCCGAAACCGAACAGCTCTAAAGAACATCCGTCCCGGCCCTACCTGATACGGGGGTCGGCCCCACATAGGAGATAGTCGCAATGCCCAAGCCCACCAAGGGCCCTCGCCTCGGCGGGTCGTCCTCACACCAGAAGGCGCTACTGGCCAACCTGGCCACGTCGCTCTTCGAGCACGGCCGTATCAAGACCACCGAGCCCAAGGCGCGGGCATTGCGGCCCTATGCGGAAAAGCTCATCACCCATGCCAAGAAGGGCACGCTGCACAACCGGCGTGAGGTGATGAAGAAGATCCGCGACAAGGACGTCGTGCACACCCTGTTCGCCGAGATCGGCCCGTTCTACGCGGATCGCGCCGGCGGCTACACCCGCATCATCAAGGTCGAGAACCGCAAGGGCGACAACGCCCCCATGGCGGTCATCGAACTGGTGCGGGAGAAGACCGTGACGTCGGAGGCCAACAGGGCCCGCCGGAGCCGCTCCGGCGGCGACATCGAGTCGGGCGCGGCCGGTGCCCAGAAGGTCGCGGCCGCTGCCGCGCCGCAGGCTGCGGTCGAGCCCGAGGCCACCGAGGGGCCGAGTGCCGAAGAGGTCGAGGCCATCGAGGAGACCCCGATCGCCGAGGACGCCGCGATCGAAGAAGCCCAGACCGCGGAGGCCGAGGCCGAGGTCGAGGCCGAGGAGTCCGGCGACGACAAGGCCGACGACAAGGCCGACGACGCCAAGTAGCAGTTCCATGAACGAGCCCGTCATCGATTCCGGTGGCGGGCTCGTTCGTCTGCGCCTCGACATCGCCTACGACGGAACCGATTTCGCGGGATGGGCCACCCAAGCCGGTCAGCGGACGGTGGCCGGGGTGCTGGACGACGCGCTGGGCACGGTGTTCCGCACCGCGGTGGTGACCCGCGCGGCCGGCCGCACCGACTCCGGGGTGCACGCCACCGGGCAGGTGGCGCACGTCGACGTTCCCGCCGCAGCGCTGCCGCACGCTTATCCGCGGACCCCCCGTTCCGGGGACGAGGAATTCGGGCCGCTGGTGCGACGACTGGGCCGGATGCTGCCCGAGGACGTCCGCATCACTCAGATCGTGCGCGCCGCACCGGGTTTCGATGCGCGCTTCTCGGCGCTGCGGCGCCACTACGCGTACCGGTTGTCCACCGCACCGTTCGGTGTGACACCGCAGGACGCGCGGTTCGTGACGGCCTGGCCGCGGCCGCTCGACGTCGACGCGATGTCGGCGGCAGCCCGCGGACTGCTGGGGCTGCGCGATTTCGCGGCGTTCTGCCGGCATCGCGACGGCGCGACGACGATTCGCGATCTGCAGCGTCTCGACTGCGTGCGCGCCGCCGAGCGCATCTCGATCCACGTCAGCGCCGATGCGTTCTGCTGGAACATGGTGCGCTCCCTGGTGGGGGCACTGCTCGCGGTCGGCGAACACCGCAGGGACGCCGCATGGTGTGCGTCGCTGCTCACCGAGACACGGCGCTCCAGCGATTTCGCTGCGGCACCGGCCCGGGGGCTGACACTCGTCGGCGTCGACTACCCACCCGACGACGAACTCGCCGCGCGCACCGTCATCACCAGGGATCTGCGCAGCGCCGACGAGATCCGCTAGATACGGCCGGCCACGAAGTCGGCGGCCTGGTTCACCATCCCGGCCTTGATGTAGGCGGGGGCCAGGTGGTCGGGCCAGTAGTCCTGCCAGTTGTTGGGATCGGTCGGATTGCAGATCGGATCGTCGCCGTGGCACAGCTCGATGATCCTGTCGCGCAGCGCCGGGTTGGTGAAGTTCGCGATCGGCCCGACCCATTGGCTGCCGTTGCCGAACAGCGTGATCGCGGCGATCTGCCGGTCAGCGCCGTCGGGCATCGGGTTCTTGAAACCGAACGCGGCGATCGGGACTGCCACCACAACGTCGGTCACCGCGGCGCCCAACGAGTAACCGCCCAACACCAGCTTGGTGTCGGGGCAGGCGCCGGTCATGTAGGAGACGCGTTGGCTCATGTCGTTGGCGCCGATGTCGACCTGGGTGTCGGCGGGGTACTTCACCGCGTAAAGTCGGACGTTCTTCCCGGTCTTGTCGCGCACCGCGGACGCCAGCGCGTTGCCGATCTGGCCGGCGCCGGGCGATTCGAGACGGCCGCGGGCGAAGATCAGTTCGGCCTGCGGGCACGATTCCGCCGACGCGGCCGGGGCGGTGGGTCCGACGAGCCCCGCGACCACCGCCGCGGCGGCGAGCAGCGACCCGAGAGTGCGGCGTCGACCCTTCAGCGAGACAGTCACCTCGCCGATGATAGACACTCAGCGGGACCGGCGTCAGGGTTCTTCGGCGTCGGTCAGACCCGGCCCGCCGCGAATCCGGCGGCCTGCGGGATGAATTCGGACGATTCGTAGTGGGTGTGCGCGAACGGGTTTCGACCGTCCGAGCAGATCGGGTCGCCGTCGGCGCACAGGTCGATGGCTTTGCCGGCGAACGAGCCCGCCGCCGAAACCGGATTGCCGAACTTGGTCGCCGGATTGCCGAATACCGCTACTGCCGCGACATTTCCGTTCAATCCCGACGCCAACGGGGGAGCCGATCCGATGTCGCCGATCTTGTTGCCCAGCGGGGGAACTCCGGCCAGCATGTCGACGACGGCGGCGCCCTGGGAGTATCCGCCGAGCACGATCCGGGTGTCGGGGCACTGCGCGGCCATCGACGCGATCCGGCCGGCGGCGTCGGTGGCGCCGACGGCGGTGTTGAGGAAGTCGTAGCTGGCGGGGTAGTTGACGCCGTAGGTCGTCACGGTGCGCCCGCCGAGCTGATTGGCCAGCGCGTCGGTCAGCGCCTGACCGACGCGGCCGACACCGGGCGGCTCGCTCGTTCCGCGGGCGAACACCACCTCGACGTCCGGGCACGGCTGGGCCGAGGCGGTCGAGGGGAGGACGACGGAGGCGGCCGGCGTGATCACCGCGAGGGCAACGGCCGCACGCAGCAGGCGGTTCAGTCGGTCGATGCGCACAAGACACCGTAACGCATAGCTGGGCTACAGAAGTCCCGCGACGAATCCGGCCGCCTGGTCGGTGAGGCCGGACCGGGCGTAGTTGCTGTGCGCCGGGACGTCGTTCCCGCCCGAGCAGACCGGATCACCCGGGGTGCACAGGTCGATAGAGCGCGACCCCCAGACCGGACTCGAGGTCAACGGGAGCCCGATCTTGGCCGACGGGTTGCCGAACACGGCGATGGCGGTGACGTGGTCGGGAGCGTTCGGCGGCAGCGGGGCGGTGAACCCGGCGCCGGGCACGGGCACCGCCGCGACGACGTCGATCACCGCGGCGCCCTGCGAGTAGCCGCCGAGCACCAGTCGGGTGTTCGGGCAGTTCGCGATCATGTACTGGATGTGGCCGCTGGCGTCGTTGGCGCCGGCGGCGACCTGCAGGAAGTCGTAGGTCGCCGGGTAGTTGACGGCATAGGTGCCGACCGAGCGGCCGCCGACGCGGCCGCTCAGCGCGTCGACGAAGGAGGAGCCGACGCGACCCAGGCCGGGCGGCTCGTCGGTGCCGCGGGCGAAGACGACCTCGATGTCGGGGCAACCCTGCGCGTGAGCGACGGGTGCCGCAACGGCGGGCGCGAACACGAGCGCCGTGCTGGCGAACAGGGCCGCGGCGAGCGCCGGCCCGCGGCGGATATCAAGATCGATCGTCACCCCGACGATGTTAGTTCACCTAGCGGGGCATCCGGCCATGTCGCGGTGTTGGTCTCGTCGAGGTGATCGCCGCGGTCGCCCAGCCGGGCCAGCGCCAGGCCGGCCAGCACGATCAGCCCGCCGACGGCCTGGGCCGCGGTGACGGCCTCGCCCAGCAGCACCCACCCCGCCAGCACCGCGAACAGCACCTCGGACAGACCGACCAGGGAGGCGAACCGCGGCTTGAGCCGGGCGATGCCGACGATGCCGAGGGTGTAGGCGATCGCGGTGGGAAGCAGGGCCAGCGCCACGACGGGCAGCACCCAGGACGTGGTCCAGCCGGCCACCACGGTGTCGGTGGCGGTGAACGTCAGCGGCATCAGACCGGACACCCCGAGCAGTGCAACGGTTACCGCACCGACGATCAGGCCCGCCGCGGCCAACGTGATCGGGTGCAGCGCGGATCCGCCGGACTCGGCGGCGGATTCGTCACTGGGACCCGTGACCTTCTCCGACATCAGGAAGTAGCAGGCCGCGCACACGGCCGCGGCCGATGCCCACCCGACACCGACCAGGTTGATGTCGACTGCAGAGAAGCCGTGCGGGCCCACCAGTCCGAGCACCGCGGTGATGCCGGTGACCGCCAGCGCCACGCCGCCGAGGGTGAGGGTCGTGGGCCGGCGCCGGGTGGTCGCCCACAGCCAGCCGACCACCAGGATCGGCGCGGTGTACTCGAGCAGCAGCGCCACGCCGACGGACAGGTGGGCGACGGCGTTGAAGTAGAACAGCTGGGCCCCGGCGATCGGGATCAGCCCGTAGGCGACGACGGTGCGCAGGTGGTGGCGCGCCTCGCGGAGCCAGCCGGGATGTGCGACGGTGGCGAACACGGCCATCGCGAGCGCGCCGCCGGCCAGCCGGGCGGTGACCGCCGCCGTCGGGCTCCAGCCCGCCGTCATCAGCGCCTTGGCGAACGGCCCCGAGCAGCCGAAAGCGAACGCCGAGCCGAGCGCGAAGAGGAGACCGCTACGAAACCGCGACGTGGCGGTGGGCACGCTGATGGGCACAGTCATGGGTGCACCTCCGGGTTCGACAGCCTCAACAGCAAAGACATGAGTAAAATCAACTTTGGTCATGACGCTACCGCTGAAAGGAGTCATGAGTCAAATGCTTTTCAGTCATGACACCGAGCTCACCCTCCGGGCGGCGGGAGTGCTGATCAACTCCGATCGGGTGGACGGCGAACACCTCGGTGACCTGCACGCACTCGACGAGTACCTGGACAGCTTCGGGTGGACGGGACGGCGCGATCACGACGCCGCCGAACTCGGGTCGGTGCACCGGTTGCGCGCCCGGCTGGGCGCGATCTGGGAAACCGCCGGCGACGAGGTCCGGGCGGTCGGTCAGGTGAACGCGCTGCTGGCCGATACCCGCGCCGCGCCCTGGCTGACACGGCACCCGGAGATGCCCGAGTGGCATCTGCATCTGGCGTCCATCCACGATCCGCTGTGGCAGCGCATGGGCGCCGAGATGGCGATGGCTCTGGCCGACCTGATCCGCTCCGGCGAACTGCGCCGACTCAAGGTGTGCGCGGCGCCGGACTGCGACGCCGTGCTGGTCGACCTGTCCCGTAACCGATCGGGCAAGTTCTGCGACACCGGCAACTGCGGCAACCGGCAGCACGTCGCCGCCTACCGCGAACGCCGCAACAACAAGTGATCCGACCCCCCGCGCGGCGTCGTTACGCTCGCTCGAGGGGGTGTGATGCGGCAACCGACCACGCGGCTGCAGGTCAGCGGTCACCGGTTCCTGGTGCGCAGGATGGAGCACGCCCTTGTGCGCGGCGACGCCGGGATGCTCGACGATCCGCTTCGCGCACAGTCTCTTTCGCTCATCGTGGGCGCGGTGTTGACGGGCGTCGCGGTCGCGGTCTGCGCGGTGCTCGCGCTGGTGCGGCCCGCCGCCGACATCGGGGATGCGGCCGTGATCATGGTCCGCGAGAGCGGCGCGCTGTATGTCCGGGTCGACGGCACGCTGCATCCCGTGGTCAACCTGACCTCCGCGTGGCTGGTGGCGGGCAACGCCGCGCCGCCGCGGATGGTGTCCCAGGAGGCGGTGGATCGGGTGCGGCGGGGCGCTCAGATGGGGATTCCCGGTGCACCGCAGTACATCTCCGTCCCGCTACCCGCCGAGTCGTCGTGGACGGTCTGCGACGACGGCAACGCGACCACCGTGATCGCGGGTCCGCTCGCCGACGGTGCCGCGCCGCCGGAGCGCGGGCTGCTCGTCAGGCCACTGGGCGCCGGTGCGGCACTGACCTATCTGCTCTACGACGGCCGCCGGGCCCGGGTCGACCTGCGGCATCCCGCGGTTGTGCGGGCATTGCACCTCGACCACGTTGAGCCACAGCTGGTCTCGCCGGCTGTACTGGCCGCGATCCCCGAGGCGCCGGCGATCGTGCCGCCGCACATCCCGCAGCGGGGCACGGCAGGGCCGGGACGGCTGCGTGACCGTCCCGTCGGCTCGGTCGTCTCGGTGCAGGCTGCCGGGCGCGGGCCCGATCTGTTCGTCGTGCTCGCCGGTGGCCTGCAGCGGATCGGCGAGGTGACCGCGGACCTGATCCGCTACACCGATGCGCGCGTCGGTGATGAGATTCCCTCGGTGCGCCCGGATCTCGCGGGCGAGCTTCCCGTCGTCGACACCCTGCCGGTCAGCACGTACCCCGACCGCGCAGGCGTCGGCCGAGCATCGGTGGTGTGCGCCCGGTGGCAACCGGCATTCGACGAGACCGGTTCGCACACAGACGTTCTCGTCACCGACACGGTCCCGGTGCCCGACGACGCGGTCACGCTGGCCCAGGCCGACGGCGCCGGCCCCGCCGTCGATGCGGTCGCGATGCCGCGAGGCCACTGCGCGTTCGTCCAGGCCGTGGCGCTCGGAAGCGGACCGGACAGCGTGGGGCCGCTGTTCCTGCTCAGCGATGCGGGCGTGCTGTTCGGCCTCGAGAACACCGACACCGCCGCCCGGCTCGGCCTGCCGCTGCGCGCCGGGGCGGCGCCGTGGCCCGTCCTCGCGGTGCTGCCGCGCGGGCCCGACCTGAGCGTCCAGGCCGCGTCAACCCGCAGAGACGTCATCGCCGCGCGGCCGTGACCGGCGCAGCGCCGCGCAGAGCACCGCCACCCCGCCGACCAGTCCCGCGCAGAGCAGGATGCCCCGGGCCGGTGCGGCGGCG
>NZ_JYNX01000055.1 GCF_001044255.1 Mycolicibacterium chubuense | reverse complement strand
GGCCACCGGGTCCCTCTGATGCCCGTCGCACTCGTCACCGGCGCCGCCCGCGGGCAGGGCGCGGCGATCACGGCCCGGCTCCTCGAGGACGGCTACCGGGTCGCCGCGTGCGATGTGCGCCCAGTCGAGGCTTGCGGTGACGGCGTCCTGGGGCTGCAGCTCGACGTGACATCGGACGAACAGTGGGCGACGGCAATCGCGGCCACAGTCGGGGAGTTCGGCGGACTCACCACGCTGGTCAACAACGCCGGTGTGCTGCATCGCCGTCCGCTGGCCGACGAGACGGCCGACGGATTCGAGGGTAGTTGGCGGGTGAACTGTCTCGGGCCGTTCCTGGGCATCCGCGCCGCACTGCCGCATCTGCGGGACGCCGCGGGCGCCTCGGTGGTCAACACGTGCAGCACGGGCGCGATCAGGCCGTTCCCGAACCACGCGGCGTACGGGTCGTCGAAATGGGCGCTGAGGGGGCTGACGCAGGTCGCAGCCGTGGAGCTGGCGCCCGACGGGATCCGGGTGAACGCGGTGTTCCCCGGGCCGGTCGAGACACCGATGCTCGACGCGGACACACAATCCCGGTTGGCCGCGCACGCGCTGATGGGCCGCATCGGCAGGCCCGTCGAGATCGCCGACGCGGTGGCGTTCCTGGCGTCGGAGCACGCATCGTTCATCACCGGATCGGAGCTCATCGTCGATGGTGGGCAATCCCTGACGATCGGATGAGGCGGTCGTGACGACATGGCCCTCGGTGGGGATCATCGGCGCCGGCCCGGGCGGACTGGCGCTCGGAATCTTGCTGCGCAAGGCGGGCTTTGACGACGTCACGATCTTCGACCGCGAAAGCGGTATCGGCGGCACCTGGCGGATCAACACCTATCCCGGCCTGGCCTGTGACGTTAAATCGCACCTCTATTCGTACTCTTTCGACCTGAACCCGCGCTGGTCGCGGATGTGGTCGGGTCAGCGGGAGATCCTCGACTACTTCGAGCGCTGCGCGCACCGCCACCGCCTCGGCCCACACCTGCGGCTCGACACCGAAATCGTTTCGGCGCACTGGCAGGCTGATGTGCAGCGCTGGCGGTTGCGCACCGCGGGCGGCGCTGAGTACTTCTTCGACATCGTGGTGTCTGCGGTCGGACTGTTCAGCCGGCCGGTGATGCCCGACCTCGTCGAGGAGGAGCCGTTCACCGGGACCATCTTCCACACGGCGCGGTGGGATCACTCCGTGGATCTGCGGGGCGCGAAGGTGGCCGTGCTCGGCACCGGATCGACCGCGGCGCAACTGATCCCCGAGATCGCGAAGATGGCCGACACGGTGTATTCGGTGCAGCGATCGCCGACGTGGGTGCTGCCCAAACCCGACCGGGAGTACAGCCGGCGGGAGAAGTGGGTGTTCGCCCATGTGCCGCTGGCCGCCAGGGTCTACCGCAACCGGCTGTGGTGGCGCAGCGAGGCCAACATCTCGGTCATCGAGCACGGCAGCGACAAGACCCGGGAGTTCACCGCCCTTGCGCTGCAGTCTCTCCGGGCCGCCATCGCCGACGACGACCTGCGGCGTCGGCTGACGCCCGACCACCCGATGGGCTGCAAGCGGTTGGTGTTCGCCGGCGATTACCTGCGCACGCTCGGTCAGCCGCACGTCGAGGTGGTCTCCAGCCCCGCCCGCGCTCTGCGGTCGCGATCGCTGGTGACCGCCGACGGCACCGAACTCGACGTCGACGTGGTGGTGTGCGCGACCGGTTACGCCGCGGCGGACTACCTGGGACAGCTGGAGGTCCGCGGAGTGGACGGGGCCACCCTGAGCCACACCTGGGGCGACGGAGCCTTCGCCTATCTGGGCATGACCGTGCCCGGCTATCCGAATTTCTTCATGCTGTACGGGCCCAACACCAATGTCGGTTCCAACAGCGTGATCTTCATGCTGGAGGCGCAGGCCCGCTACATCGTGCGGACCCTGAAGTATCTGCGCCGCAGGAACAAGGCCGTCATCGAGGTGCGTCCCGAGGTGATGACCGACTTCCTCACGCGGATCGACACGTGGATGACCGGCACGGTCTGGCTGACGCGGTGCAGCAACTACTTCCGCGCCGCCAACGGCCGGGTGGTCACGCAGTGGCCGCGCAGCGCCGGGCACTTCTGGGCGCTCACACGCCGCTTCCGGCCGGGAGACTACCGTTTCGACGCAGACGAACGGGAGGTGGACCGATGACGATCACCGAACGGCTCGACCCTGCCCTGCGGCATCTGGCCGATTCCCGCGCAGATCTGTCGCCTGCCGTGCTCGGCGCGGTCCGCGATTCGCTGAACCAACGACGCGGCGAAGCCGCCAGAACACTGGACACGATCGGATTGGAGATCGAGCAGCGCACGGTGACCAGCGGATCGGGTGACAGCATCGAGGTGCGGATCTATCGAGGCGGTCCGCCGCCGTCGCCGGCCGTGATCTACTGCCACGCGGGCGCGTTCGTGCTCGGCAACCTGGATACCGATCAGCGGCAGTGCATCGAGTACGCGCGGCGGGGCCGCTGCACGGTGATCTCGGTGGACTACCGCCTGGCGCCCGAGCATCCCTTCCCGGCTGCCCTGGACGACGTGGCCGCGGTGCTGGAGTGGACGGTGCGGTGCAGTGCCGAGCTCGGCATCGATGCCGGTGCGGTGGCCGTGGCGGGCAGCAGTGCCGGGGGAGCGCTGGCGGCGGGCGTGGCTGCGAGGGCTGCGGCGGGGGACGCCGCGCCCGTGGTGTTCCAGATGCTGCACCAGCCGGTGCTCGACGACCGGCCGAGCCCGTCCAAGGAAGAGTTCTCGTCGACACCGGGTTTCGACTCCGAGGCGGTCCGCTGGATGTGGGAGCACTACCTGGCGGGCGCGCCGGCCACCCCCGAGGCGGCGCCGGGGCGGGGGTCCGATCTCACCGGCCTGCCCGCCGCGCTGATCACGTGCTCGGAACTCGACCCCCTGCGCGACGAGGCCATCGATTACGCGTTGCGACTGCAGTGGGCGGGCGTGTCCACCGAGCTCCACCTCTTCCCGGGCACCTGCCACGGTTTCGACGCGCTGGTCCCTGACTGGGAGACCAGTGGGCGGCTGTTCGAGATGCAGGGCGCCGCGCTGAGGGGGGCTCTGCTGCACTGACAGGGCTTCAGAACGGCGGGTCATCGCGGCTGAGGGGTATCGCGCGCGGCGGGCCGTTCAGTGCCGCCGTGCGGGCTTGTTTGTTGTGTGCGCGTTCGGCTTTGATGCGTGCGGCGTCGTCGGCGCTGCGGAGGCGTCGGCGGGTGGGCATCTTGGCGATACGTTGAGGGTTGGGTGGGGGTATCGGTGGCGGGAGCGGCAGGTCGGCGGTGGTGGCGGGGNGGTGGGCATCTTGGCGATACGTTGAGGGTTGGGTGGGGGTATCGGTGGCGGGAGCGGCAGGTCGGCGGTGGTGGCGGGGAAGGTCGGAAAGAACAGCGCGCAGCCGGGGCGGGTGGTGTAGGTGCGGCCGTCGGGTGCTGTGAAGGTGATTGTGCCGTCGGGTGATTGCACTTCCCGCCAGCCCTCGGCGAAGGTCTTGCCGAGATGGTGGGTGCGGCATTTGCAGTTCATGTTCGACGGGTGGGTC
>NZ_JYNX01000054.1 GCF_001044255.1 Mycolicibacterium chubuense | reverse complement strand
GGAGGCGGCGCCCGCCGCGCCCGCTCCGGCGGCCGCGCCCAGCGGCGGGCCCCGGCCCGACGATCTGACCTTCGACGCATCGGACGCCACGATGGCGCTCATCGCGCTGTCGGCCAAGATCCGCATCGACCAGATCGAGCCGCTGGACTCCATCGAGTCGATCACCGACGGTGCGTCGTCGCGGCGCAACCAGATGCTCGTCGACCTCGGATCGGAGCTGAACCTCGGCGCGATCGACGGTGCCGCAGAAGCGGATCTGGCCGGGCTGAAGTCTCAGGTCACCAAGCTGGCCCGGACGTACAAGCCGTTCGGCCCGGTGCTCGCCGATGCGATCAACGACCAGTTGCGGACGGTCTTCGGGCCGTCGGGCAAGCGACCGGCCTACCTCACCGAGCGGGTCACCAAGACCTGGGAGCTGGGCGAGGGCTGGGCCAAGCACGTCACCGTCGAGGTGGCGCTGGGCACCCGTGAGGGGTCCAGTGTCCGCGGTGGGGCGCTGGGCGGTCTGCACGACGGTGCGCTGGCCGACGCTGCCAGCGTGGACAAGACGATCGACGCCGCCGTGGCGGCCGTGGCGGCGCGTCACGGTGTGTCGGTGGCGCTGCCCTCGGCCGGGGGCGCCGGCGGCGGTGTCGTCGACTCGGCCGCGCTCGGTGAGTTCGCCGAGCAGGTCACCGGTCCCGACGGTGTGCTCGCATCGGCGGCGCGCACGATCCTCGATCAGCTGGGCCTGGGCGACCCGTTCGTCACGCCGGAGTCGTCCGCGGACGCGGAGCTCATCGACCTGGTCACCGCCGAACTGGGGTCGGACTGGCCGCGTCTGGTCGCGCCGTCGTTCGACGCCCGCAAGGCGGTGCTCCTCGACGACCGGTGGGCCAGTGCCCGTGAGGATCTCGTCAAGATCTGGCTGATGGAGCCCGACGAGGTCGAGGCGCAATGGTCTCGCCTGGCAGAGCGTTTCGAAGGCGCCGGCCACGTGGTCGGCACCCAGGCGACGTACTGGCAGGGCAAGGCGCTCGCGGCGGGACGCACCATCCACGCGTCGCTGTACGCCCGCGCTGCCGCGGGAGCGGAGAATCCGGGCAAGGGCTGCTACAGCGACGAGGTCGCGGTCGTCACGGGTGCCTCGAAGGGCTCGATCGCCGCGTCGGTGGTGGCTCAGCTGCTCGCCGGCGGTGCGACCGTCATCGCGACGACGTCCAAGCTCGACGACTCGCGGCTCGGCTTCTACCGCAACCTCTACCGGGACAACGCGTGCTTCGGCGCCAAGCTGTGGGTGCTGCCGGCGAACATGGCCTCCTACAACGACATCGACGCGCTGGTCGAGTGGGTCGGCACCGAGCAGACCGAGAGCCTCGGGCCCAAATCGATCCACATCAAGGACGCGCTGTCGCCGACCTTGCTGTTCCCCTTTGCCGCGCCTCGCGTGGGCGGCGACCTCTCCGACGCCGGTGCGCGTTCGGAGATGGAGATGAAAGTCCTGCTGTGGGCCGTGCAGCGGCTGATCGCCGGGCTGTCCCACATCGGTGCGGACCGGGACATCGCGGCCCGACTGCACGTGGTGCTGCCGGGATCGCCCAACCGGGGCATGTTCGGCGGCGACGGTGCCTACGGCGAGGCCAAGGCGGCGCTGGACGCGGTGGTGTCGCGCTGGAAGGCCGAGACCTCGTGGGCGCAGCGGGTCAGCCTGGCGCACGCGCTGATCGGGTGGACCCGTGGCACCGGGCTGATGGGCCACAACGACGTCATCGTCGATGCGGTCGAAGAAGCCGGGGTGACCACCTACTCGACCGAGCAGATGGCGAGCATGCTGCTCGACCTGTGCGACGTCGAGACGAAGGTCGCGGCGGCCCGGGAGCCCGTGCAGGCCGACCTGACCGGCGGACTGGCCGAGGCCGATCTCGACCTGTCGGAGCTGGCCGCCAAGGCCCGTGACGACGCCGCGGCGGCGCCTGCCGAGTCGGAGTCCGAGGAAGAGGCTGCCGGCCATACGATTTCGGCCCTGCCGTCCCCGCCGCGTCCCGCCCCGGCGGCTCCGGCTCCGGAGTGGGCCGACCTCGACGTCGACCCGGCCGATCTCATCGTCATCGTCGGCGGTGCCGAACTGGGCCCGTACGGCTCGTCGCGCACCCGCTTCGAGATGGAGGTCGACAACGAGCTGTCCGCGGCCGGCGTGCTCGAGCTGGCCTGGACTACCGGACTGATCACGTGGGAGGACGACCCCCAACCGGGTTGGTACGACACGGAATCCGGTGAGCTCGTCGAGGAGTCCGAGCTGGTCGAGCGTTACCACGACACCGTGGTCGAGCGCTGCGGCATCCGTGAGTTCGTCGACGACGGTGCGATCGACCCCGATCACGCCTCGCCGCTGCTGGTCAGTGTGTTCCTGGACAAGGACTTCCGGTTCGTGGTCTCCAGCGAGGCCGACGCGCGGGCGTTCGTCCAGTTCGACCCGGAGCACACTGTCGCCCGGCCGATCCCGGACAGCGGTGACTGGGAGGTGATTCGCAAGGCGGGCACCGAGATTCGCGTACCGCGCAAGACCAAGCTGTCGCGGACCGTGGGCGCTCAGATCCCGACCGGGTTCGATCCGACGGTGTGGGGCATCAGCCCCGACATGGCGACCTCGATCGACCGGGTGGCGCTGTGGAACATCGTGGCGACCGTGGACGCGTTCCTGTCGTCGGGCTTCACCCCGGCCGAGCTGATGCGGTGGGTGCACCCGAGCCTGGTGGCCTCCACGCAGGGCACCGGCATGGGCGGGATGACCTCGATGCAGACGATGTACCACGGAAACCTGCTGGGCCGCAGCAAGCCCAACGACATCCTGCAGGAGGTGCTGCCCAACGTCGTTGCGGCACACGTCATGCAGTCCTATGTCGGCGGCTACGGCGCGATGGTGCACCCGGTGGGTGCCTGTGCGACGGCGGCGGTCTCGGTCGAGGAAGGCGTCGACAAGATCCGCCTCGGCAAGGCCGAGCTGGTCGTGGCGGGCGGCTTCGACGACCTGACGCTCGAGGCGATCATCGGCTTCGGTGACATGGCGGCCACCGCCGACACTGAGACGATGCGCGCCAAGGGCATCAGCGATTCGAAGATCTCCCGGGCCAACGACCGGCGCCGGCTGGGCTTCCTGGAGGCCGAGGGCGGCGGCACGATCCTGCTGGCCCGCGGTGATCTGGCGGTGAAGATGGGTCTGCCGGTGCTCGCGGTGGTCGCGTACGCGCAGTCGTTCGCCGATGGCGTGCACACCTCGATCCCGGCACCCGGTCTCGGCGCGCTGGGCGCCGGGCGCGGCGGCAGGGACTCGGTGCTGGCGCGCTCGCTCGCCAAGCTGGGCGTGGGTGCCGACGACATCGCGGTGATCTCCAAGCACGACACCTCGACGCTGGCCAACGACCCCAACGAGACCGAGCTGCACGAGCGGCTCGCGGCCTCGCTGGGCCGGTCCGACGGGGCGCCGCTGTTCGTGATCAGCCAGAAGAGCCTGACCGGTCACGCCAAGGGCGGTGCCGCGGTCTTCCAGATGATCGGGCTGTGCCAGGTCCTGCGCGACGGCGTCATCCCGCCGAACCGCAGCCTGGACTGTGTCGACGACGAGTTGGCGACCTCGGCGCACTTCGTGTGGCCGCGGGAGACGCTGCGGCTGGGCGAGAAGTACCCGCTCAAGGCCGGTCTCGTGACCAGCCTCGGGTTCGGTCACGTCTCGGGCCTGATCGCGCTGGTGCATCCGCAGGCGTTCCTGGCCACGCTGAATCCCGAGCAGCGGGCGGCCTACACCGCCCAGGCCCAGGAGCGCACGCTGGCCGGTCAGCGCAGGCTGGCCTCGGCGATCGCGGGCGGACGGCCTCTCTACGAGCGGCCCGCCGACCGGCGTTTCGACCACGACCAGCCGGAGAAGGCGCAGGAAGCGGCCATGCTGCTGGACGCGACGTCGCGACTCGGAGAGAACGGCGTGTATCAGCGGTGACCCGTGAGATAGCGTGCTGGCCGTGGGCATCGTCGGGATAGGCATCGACCTCGTTTCCATCCCGGAGTTCGCCGAGCAGGTGGACCGGCCGGGCACGGTGTTCGCGGAGACGTTCACGCCAGGGGAGCGGCGCGACGCCGCCGACAAGAGTTCGTCGGCGGCGCGCCACCTCGCGGCGCGGTGGGCGGCCAAGGAGGCCGTGATCAAGGCGTGGTCGGGGTCGCGGTTCTCCAAGAGGCCGGTGCTTCCCGAGGCGATCCACCGGGACATCGAGGTGGTCACCGACATGTGGGGCCGTCCCCGGGTCCGGCTCTCGGGTGCGGTCGCCGAGCACCTCAAAGAGGTGACGATCCATCTGTCGCTGACCCACGAGGCCGACACCGCCGCGGCGGTCGCGATCCTCGAGGAGCGGTAGCGGGGCACTACCCTCGTCGCTATGAGTGATCTCGTCCAGCGCGTGCGCGACGTGCTGCCGTCGGTGCGGGCCGATCTCGAGGACCTGGTGCGTATCGAGTCCGTCTGGGCCGATCCGCAGCGCCGCCCGGAGGTGCAGCGCAGTGCCGAGGCGGTGTCGAAGCTGTTGTCCGACGCGGGTTTCGGCGATGTCCGGATCGTCGCTGAGGGCGGGGCGCCCGCGGTCATCGCCCGCCATCCCGCGCCCGCCGGGGCGCCGACGGTGCTGTTGTACGCCCATCACGACGTGCAGCCCGAAGGCGACGCCACCGCATGGCGGTCCGCCCCCTTCGAACCCACCGAACGCGACGGCCGGCTCTACGGTCGGGGCACCGCCGACGACAAGGCCGGCATCGCCACGCATCTGGCGGCCTTCCGCGCCCACGGCGGCGAACCCCCGGTCGGGGTGACCGTCTTCGTCGAGGGGGAGGAGGAGTCGGGGTCGCCCTCACTGTCGCGGCTGCTGGCCGCGCACAAGGACGCGTTGGCCGCCGACGTGATCGTGATCGCCGACTCCGACAACTGGAGTACCGACACCCCGTCGCTGACCGTCTCGCTGCGGGGGCTCGCCGACTGCGTGGTCGAGGTCGCGACCCTCGATCACGGACTGCACTCGGGCATGTGGGGCGGTGTCGCGCCCGACGCTCTCACTGTTCTGGTGCGCCTGCTCGCCAGCCTCCACGACGACGACGGGAACGTCGCGGTGAAGGGGCTGCACGAGTCCGTCGCCGCCGACGTCGAATACACCCCCGAGCGGGTGCGCGCCGACACCGGGTTGCTCGACGGGGTGCGCGAGATCGGTACGGGGTCAGTGGCGCAACGACTTTGGGCCAAGCCCGCGATCACCGTGATCGGCATCGACACCACCCCGATCGGCGCGTCGTCGAACACGCTCATCCCATCGGCGCGGGCGAAGGTGAGCATGCGCGTCGCCCCGGGCGGCGACGCCGCGGAACATCTGGCGGCACTGACCCGTCATCTGAAACAGCACGCGCCGTGGGGTGCGCGCGTCACCGTCACGCCCGGCGACGTCGGCCAGCCGTACGCCATCGACGTCAGCGGACCGGTGTACGACGCGGCGCGGGAGGCATTTCGGGAGGCGTGGGGCGCGGACGCCGTCGACACCGGTGTCGGAGGTTCCATCCCGTTCATCGCCGCGTTCGCCGGCGCGTTCCCGGACGCCAAGATCCTGGTGACCGGTGTGGAGGATCCGGACACCCAGGCGCACAGCATCAACGAGAGCCTGCACCTGGGTGTGCTGGAGCGGGCGGCGACCGCCGAGGCGCTGCTGCTCGAGAAGCTCGGCTCGGACCGGCGGCGATGACGCCGACGCCGGCGATCCGTCCAAGCTGACCCGCACCCCCGCCTGCGTCGGCGAGACTGACCGCATGTTCACCGGTGACGGCCCAGAGTCGCGTACCGACCTCACGCTGCGCAGCCTGGGCGGTGTCAGCACGGTGACGGGTTCTCGACATCTGCTGGAAAGCGCCGGTCGACGCATCCTGGTCGACTGCGGTCTGTTCCAGGGGGTGAAGAACCTTCGTGAGCTCAACTGGGCTCCGCCGGCCGTAGACCCCGCGACCATCGATGCGGTCGTCATCACCCATGCTCACCTCGATCACACGGGCTACCTCCCCAGGCTCGTACGCGGGGGGTTCCGCGGGCCCATCGTCTCCACCGCCGCGACCGCGGCGGTGAGCGACATCATTCTGAGCGACAGCGCCAGGCTGCAGGAGCGTGACGCCGAATTCCTCAACAGGCATCACGCGACGAAACATCATCCGGCCTTGCCGCTCTATGACAGCGAGGACGTGCGGCGAACCCTCGAGTTGTTCGAGACGCACCCGTTCGGCCGAGAGGTGACCCTGCCGGACGACGGACCGGTGGTGACGTTCCGGCGGGCAGGCCACATCCTCGGGGCCGCGACTGTGGACGTGTGGTGGGAAGGTCGCCGGATCGTCTTCACCGGCGACCTGGGCCGTTACGACGATCCGGTGATGCTGCAACCGGAGCCCGTCCCCGCGGCTGATTACCTGGTGATGGAGTCCACGTACGGTGACCGCGAGCACGCGCGGGGCGACCCTGCCGACACCCTGGCCGAGATCATCGATTCGACGGTGGACCGCTCGGGAACCGTGGTGATTCCGGCTTTTGCGGTGGGTCGGGCCCAGACGCTGCTGTACTACCTGTGGCAGCTGCGCTCGACGGGGAGGTTGCCGGAGATCCCGGTGTATCTGGACAGTCCGATGGCGATCAACGCCAGCGAGCTGCTGCGCACCTACCAGAACGATCACCGGTTGGCGCCTGAGGTGTACGAGGCGATGTGCGCCATGGCCACTTATACCCGGGAGGCTGGGGAGTCGATGAAGATCTCCGCCGACCGGGAGCCGAAGATCGTCATGTCAGCCAGCGGTATGGCTACCGGCGGCCGAATCCTGCACCATCTCAAGGCGTTTGCCCCGGATCCGCGCAACACGATCGTGCTGACCGGCTACCAGGTTCCGGGCACTCGCGGCCGGGCGATCGCCGACGGGGATCGATACATCCGGATCCACGGCGAGTGGATCCCGGTCAACGCGCAGGTCGCGAATATGAAGATGCTCTCCGCACACGCCGACGCCGACGAGCTCATCCGGTGGGCATCGCAGATCGGCACGGCACCTCGCCGGGTGTTCGTCGTGCACGGCGAACCTCAGCCCGCGGACACCATGCGGCTCCGGCTGGACCGTCAGTTCGGCTGGCCCGCCACGGTTCCCAGGATGAATCAGCGCTTTGATCTGTGACCGAGCTGCCGAGGCGGCGGCCCAGACCGGAAGGTCGGGCCTTGGCTTGGTCATATGTCCGGCGGCGCGGATGTTGTCGTCCGCCACGTCGAGAAGCCGAGCGCGGGCGTGGGGTAGTCGCGCCAGTCTGAGAAGGCCTGCCTGCGGGTCGCCAGCCCCCATAAGATGCGGTCATGGCCGACGACGTGCAGTCACCGGACGGCGCGTGGTGGACGGTGCGCCGCCGGTGGGTGCCGAGGCTGGATAAGGACAACGCCCTCGGCGGGCTCTCCCTGATGGACCGGAACGACAGAGACGTCCTCTTCATCGCCACGCTGATCGCCGTGCCGCTCATGGTGGTGATGTTGCCGTTGTCGTTCGCCGCGAAGCTGTCCGGGCTGCAGCGATGGGAAATCGAGATCGAGCGCGACGAGGAGTGGCTGGCCACCGAGAAGGTCCGCGGCTGGTCCGCCTCCGTCGACCGAATCGAGTCGATCACCGCCGAGGTGCGCGCGGGAACCTATCCAGCAGGAGCGCCGAAGCCCGGATCAGACCGAAAGGTCGCGCCGTAGCTTCGCCACGTGGCCGGTGGCGCGAATGTTGTACTGCGCCACCTCGATCTTGCCCTTCTCGTCGACGACGAAGGTGGAGCGGATCACGCCCTGCACGGTCTTGCCGTACATCGTCTTCTCCCCGTAGGCACCCCACGCCTGCAGCACACTGCGGTCTGGATCCGACAGCAGCGGGAAGGTGAGCTGCTCCTTGTCGCGGAACTTCGCGAGCTTCTCGGGCTTGTCGGGTGAGATGCCCACGACATCCAGGCCCGCGTCGTTGAGTTCGGCGAGGTTGTCGCGGAAGTCGCACGCCTCCTTGGTGCAGCCCGGGGTGGAGGCTGCCGGGTAGAAGTACACGATGACTTTGCGGCCTTTGTAGTCCGAGAGCTTGACGGTGTTGCCGTCGGCGTCGGGAAGGCTGAACGCAGGCGCTGTGTCGCCCGCCTCGAGCCGGGGTGTCTGCGGCATGGGTCGTGGTCTCCTGTTGATCTGTGACCGGGCGCTGCGGTGCGCGCTCGCTGAACTAGGGTAGTGCGGCAAGACAAGGGCGGGCGCAAACAGGCGGAGGCATACGTGGCGGATCGTGATCCCGACACCATCAAGGCCGAGATCGACGAGGCACGCGATCAGCTGGCCTTGACCGTCGATTCGTTGGCGTCGCGGGCGAACCCGCGGCGGCTCGCCGACGATCTGAAGGCCGGCGTGGTGCGCTTCGTCAAGCGACCGCCGGTGGCCATCACGTTGGCGGGGGTCGGCGTTCTGGTGCTCGTCGTGACCGTGCGGCGCGCTCGCCGCTGACGCAGTCAGCGACGACGGGCCGAGCGCAACCAGTCGGACAGGGAGAAACCGGGCGGGTTCGCGACGCGTCCGAGCCGGTTGCAGCTGTGGATCAGCACCGGGCGAGGTGCAGCGGTGTCCTCGGCTGAATCGTCTGTCGCGATCTCCGGCGACACCGGTTCCGCCAGCCCTGACATCAGCTAATTTCCTCGTTTCGTGCCGCGGAGGTCGCTCCGGACGGCGCCTGTGCATAACAGCTAACGGAACAGTAGCACCGACTTTGCTCTTTGCCCAGCGCAACCGCTATCTTTTCGACGGGCGCGTTGAATGCCGTTACCGTGGGTCTCGGCTGACGCCCGTAGCTATTGTGGCCCGAGCGGTGACTTCTAGCACATCCATCGCCGCTCAGGTGCGTTTACGCGAAGATTTTTCAAGATCGTCAATTAGCGGGACCGGCGAACGGCGGGAGAGAGGGTCGCGAGATCGTCGAGCGTGTCCTCTACGCTGACGGCTGACCCACGAGCAAAGGAGACACGCGATGGCGTGGTTTCTCGCCCTGCAGGGCCCGTCCCAACCGAGTCACCAGGCTTCGGTGTACGAGCTGCAGGATCTGACCGACGTCGATCAACTCGCGCAGGAGCTCGTCAGCGCCGTCACCCTCGACCGTGTGGTGCCGATCCCGGCGATGCTGCCGCAGAACAACCGCAAGCGGCAGAAGGTCACCCTCTACGTGCGGCCCGCCGCCTGGGCGATGTGGACGTTCTACGAGCTGAGCGAGGACGACCGCCGCGCCCTGATGAAGGACAACCCGCTCGTGCAGGCCATCCAGCAGCATCAGCAGCAGCACGTCGGACAGCCCGGCGGGCAGCCCGGCGCGCAGGTCAATCCTTTGCTCGGGCAGCAGGGGCCGGGTGCGCCGCGGCGATGAGCCGGCATCTCATCACTTTCCGGTAGGTCCGTCGTCGTGACGCTGTAGGTTCTCAGGTCACGTCCGAACCATCGCTGGACCGAAGAGGTGTTCTGTGCGGCTCCCGTTCCTCGCCCTGCCGGCCGGCTGGTTGCTGCTCGGCGCGCTGTGGTCTCCGGCGGCCGCCGCCCAACCCGACGTCGCACCGGTGACACCCGAGCAGCCGGTTGTGGCCGCCGCCGCCGATCCCACCGCCGCGCCCGTCGACGCACCTCCGGAGGGCGCCGTCGTGTCGCCGCCCCCGGCGACCACCAAGAGCCCGGACGGCTGGACGCTCACCGTGGGCGCCAAGGACGAGACGCAGAAGATCATCGCGCCGCTGACGACGGCGGTGTCGTCCCGCGAGTACGAGGTCGGCGGCGTCTTCACCGGATCGATGTCCGGTCCCGACGAGGACGCACCGCCTCGGGGCGTCCTCGAGGTCGGCTACCAGATCGGGTGCGGGATCGACATGAGCACCTCCAACGGTGTCTCGCTGACGGGCACCGCCGGCATCAACTCGTCGCTCGGCATTCTGGGCACCGACGTCATCTCACCGTTTCCCGAAGGCGTCCTGCCGGGCGTGGGCGGGAACTTGGGCGGCGGCATCACGATCGGTCTCAAGCCGGGCATCATCAACATGGTCAAGGTGACCGAGAAGCAGTTCGTCGGCGCGGACCCGTGGGTCATGGTGGCCGGCTTCCGCATCAAGATCGACGGCTGCGTCGGTGAGTCGTTCATCCGCTCGTATGCGGTGCTGACCCGCTCGACCGACGTCTCGGACGCGGTGCTGGCGTACTACGGCGAGACGAAGAAGGTCTGAACCGACCCGCCCCGGTCCGGCGCCGCGGCGTCTCGCTACATTCGTGCACGAGAGCGAGGAGGGAGTCTCATGAACGCGACGGTCGAGCAGTTCGAATTCCAGGCCGAGGCACGGCAATTGCTGGATCTGATGATCCACTCGGTCTACTCGAACAAGGATTCTTTTCTGCGGGAGTTGATCTCGAACGCCTCGGACGCGCTGGACAAGCTGCGGCTGGAGGCCTTCCGCAACAAGGACCTGGACGTCGACACCTCGGATCTGCACATCGTCATCGACGCTGACAAGGAGGCGCGCACGCTCACGGTGCGCGACAACGGCATCGGCATGACCCGGGACGAGGTCGTTGATCTGATCGGCACGCTCGCCAAGTCGGGAACCGCGCGCGTCCGTCAGCAGTTGCGCGAGGCCGAGACCGCCGGCGCCGCCGATGCGTTGATCGGTCAGTTCGGTATCGGCTTCTACTCGGTGTTCATGGTGGCCGACCGGGTCGAGCTGCTCACCCGCAAGGCCGGCGAGAGCGAGGCCACCAGGTGGGAGTCGAGCGGGGACGGCACGTACACCATCGCCTCCGTCGACGATGCCCCGCAGGGGACGTCGGTGACGTTGCACCTCAAGCCCGAAGACGCCGAGAACGAACTGCACGATTACACGGCGGAGTGGACGCTGCGCAATCTCGTGAAGAAGTACTCGGACTTCATCGCCTGGCCCATCCGGATGGACGTCGAACGACGCAGCCCCGCGGACGACGAGGGCGGCGAAGAAACCGTGACGGTCGAAGCCGAGACGCTCAACTCGATGAAGGCGCTGTGGGCGCGATCCAAAGACGAGGTCTCCGAAGAGGAGTACGCGGAGTTCTACAAGCACATCGCCCACGCCTGGGACGACCCGCTCGAGGTCATCGCGATGAAGGCCGAGGGCACCTTCGAATACCAGGCCCTGCTGTTCATCCCGTCGCACGCCCCGTTCGATCTGTTCACCCAGGACGCCCACGTCGGCATCCAGCTCTACGTCCGGCGCGTGTTCATCATGGGCGACTGCGACCAGCTGCTCCCGCAGTACCTGCGCTTCGTCAAGGGGGTCGTCGACGCGTCGGACATGTCGCTCAACGTGTCCCGCGAGATCCTGCAGCAGGACCGTCAGGTCAAGGCGATCCGTCGCCGACTGACCAAGAAGGTGCTCTCGACGATCGCGGATCTGCAGTCCGAGCGTCCCGAGGACTACCGCACCTTCTGGACGCAGTTCGGCAGGGTCGTCAAGGAAGGCCTGCTGTCGGACTTCGACAACCGGGACGCGCTGCTGCGCGTGTGCTCGTTCGCCTCCACGCGCAGCGACGATGAGGCCACCACGCTCGCCGGCTACGTCGAGCGCATGAAGGACGGCCAGGACCAGATCTTCTACGCCACCGGCGACACCCGGGAGCAGATCCTGCGGTCACCGCACCTCGAGGCGTTCAAAGCCAAGGGGTACGAGGTGCTCCTGCTGACCGACCCGGTCGACGAGGTGTGGGTGCAGAACGTCCCCGAGTTCGACGGCAAGGCGCTGCAATCGGTGGCGCGCGGCGAGGTGGACCTCGAGTCCGAGGAGGAGAAGTCGGCACACGAGGCCGAGCGTGAAGAGCAGGAGAAGCAGTTCGCCGATCTGATCAGCTGGTTGAAGGAGACGCTGGGCGAGCACGTCAAGGACGTCCGCCTGTCGGCCCGGCTGACCGAGTCGCCGGCCTGCCTGATCACCGACGCCTTCGACATCACGCCGGCTCTCGCGCGTCTCTATCGGGCGTCCGGGCAGGAGGTCCCGGCCACCAAGCGGATCCTCGAGCTGAACCCGGACCATCCGCTTGTCACCGGATTGCGGCGGGCCCACGGTGAGCGGGCGCAGGACCCGGACGTGGCCGAGGCGGCCGAGTTGCTCTATGGCACAGCGGTTCTGGCTGAAGGTGGCGCCCTCGACGATCCCGCGCGGTTCGCCGACCTGCTCGCCGCCCGGCTGGCCCGGACGCTGTGAGCTCGGCGACCGTCAGGCCGTCATGAGGTAGTGCGTCCCGCCGACGCAGACGAGACCCGGCGGGGTGCGGGTGGTCACCGCGGCGACGACCGCACCGGTGAGCTCGTGCACCGACGTCGCGGAATGGATGCCGCTCCCGGTCCTCTCGCTGGACACCACGCTGAGGTGGATGCCGTGGCGTCCGAGCTGTGAGCGCATCGCGTACAGGGCGGTTTCGCCGGCGCGCATGCTCGCCACCGCTGCGGTGCAGCCCTTGGGTACCGCCTTGTGGGGGAAGAAGTGCGCCTGATGACTGGTGACGTAGACGATGCGGGCGCCGGGGGACATCAGGGGCATCGCCAGCGAGACCAGTGCGCGGTGCTTTTCGTGGAATGCGCGCAGCGTGCCGGGATCCTCGCCCGGTAGCGACAGACACTCCGACGCGTCCAACACCAGTGCGTCGAGGTGGCCGTGGTCCGCCGCCACGGTTTCCGTCACGATGCTCGCGTCGGTCTGGTCGTTGTCGGCGCCGGCGATGACGACGTGTCCTCCGGTGCCGCCCATCCGCCGTGCGACCGCCGGACCGAGGCCCCCGGATCCTCCGCTGACCAGGACGACCGGTTCGTATGTCGCAGACATGGCGCACTCCTGTCTGGCCGTAGCCATCGACGATGCGCCCCAGCCTAGCGCGTTCTTAAGAAAAATAAGATCAACTTAAGGTTGCATTAAGGAGACATGCGTCTCTCGAGGAGGGCCGGTCTACCGCGGCGGCGGTATGGGCGGTGCGTCCTCGGGCGCCAGCTCGGCTCCGATCGACCGGAACAGCGCCTCGGCCGCGTTGGTGTAGTCACCGTCGGCGCTGAACGCCGCGGGAGCGAAGGTGGTGGCGACGGCGATCGCGATTTTCCGGGCGGGCAGGTAGGCCGCCACCGCGGCATAACCGCTGAACATCGGGTTCTGCAGCAGCCAGTCGCCGGAGATGACGATGCCGAGCCCGTAGGTGTAGCCCTCGGTCATCGGAGCGCACGTGCTGCACCCCGGCTGACTTCGCGTGCGGCCGCGCAGGTCGGTGGACACCATCATCCGGTAGGACTCGGGGTCGAGCAGCCGGCCCGACCCGATGCCCGCGGCGGTCGCCTCGAGGTCGTCGATGTTCGTCGTCTGAATGGCGCCGTGGGTGATGGTCCAGGACGGATTCCAGAACGTGGACTCCTCGTAGAACGGTTGGTTCGGCGGTATCCCGAGCGCCGCGCGCCGCTCGGAGGTGAACGCATGCAGCACGGGTGACGGTATCGCCGCACTCTCGGATGCGACGGTGTCGGTCAGGCCCAACGGCTGCAGGACTCGCTCGGCCAGCAGGTCCGACATCGGGCGGCCGGTCGCCTTCTCCAGTGCCAGGCCGAGCAGCACGTAGTTCGTGTGCGCGTAGTTCCAATTGGTGCCCGGCTCGTAGAGCAGCGGCTTGTCGACTGCGAAGGCGAGCAGTTCGTCGGTGGTCCAGTTGCGGAACGGGTCGGCGTACATCGCGTCGTTCATCGCGGTGTTCCCGAGCACGTAGTCGACGTAGCCCGACGTCATGTGGGCGAGTTGACGCAGCGTCACCCGATCGGCGTGCGGTACTTCGGGCAACCACCGGGACAATCGGTCGTCGAGCCCCACGGTGCCGTCGCGGGCGAGCAGGAGCAGCAGCGTCGAGACGTACGAGATCGCCACCGCTCCGTTGCGGAAGTGCATGTCCGGGGTCGCCGGCTCGCCGGTCATGGACTCGCCCACCGCCTCGGTCAGCACCTCGCGCCCGTCGATGGTGACGCGGACGATCGCGGCGTTGAGGTGCGATGTGGCCACGGCGTCGGCCACGATGCGCCTGATCGCGGCCGCCTGGCCCGAAAGATGCTGCGGCGCGGCGGAATTGTCGTTGGGGGCGGGGGCGGGTGCGCAGGCCGTCACCAGCAGGAAGGCTGCGACGGCCAGGCGGCCTGCGGCGGGCATGCCCGCATCATCCACCAGCGCGGGCCGGCGCAGTGGGCAACGGCCCGAGGAGCAAGAAAGCCCCGCCGAGGCGGGGCTTTCACGGTGGTGCGCCGTCAGGGTTTCGAACCCCGGACCCGCTGATTAAGAGTCAGCTGCTCTACCAACTGAGCTAACGGCGCGCGTCGACGACAATAACAGGCCCGCGCCGCAGGACGGAAATCGCCTCGTCGCGGGTTCTTCGGCCCGCAACGTCGCCGTCATGTGAGCAGTCGAAACGCACCGTAGAATCGGCTGCAACAATCCTGGGAACATCCTGTAGACGAGGTGGAGCGAAGTATGAGGCAGGTCAACACGGCGATCCGTGCACGGCGCAGGGTGGCCATGCTGGCGGCCGTCGCGCTGGTCCCTGCGCTCGCGCTGGGCCTGACCGCGTGCGGCGGGGGCAATGAAGCGGCCACACCACAGGTGATCAGCGAAAAAGGCACGCCGTTCGGTGACCTGCTGATTCCCAAGCTGACGTCCTCTGTCAAGGATGGCGCGGTCGGCGTCAGTGTCGACTCCCCGGTGACGGTGAGCGCCGAATTCGGCGTGCTCGGCGCGGTGTCGATGGTCAACGAGGACGGCGAATCCGTGCAGGGCCGGCTGTCGAAGGACGGCCTGACCTGGGAGACCGCTGAACCGCTCGGCTACAACAAGCGCTACACCCTGACCGCGGAGTCGCTCGGTCTCGGCGGTGTCGCCAGTCGCCAGATGTCCTTCGAGACGCACTCGCCGGAGAACCTGACGATGCCCTACGTGCTGCCCGCCGAGGGTGAGGTCGTCGGTGTGGGGCAGCCGGTGGCGGTCCGCTTCGACGAGAACATCACCAACCGCCTCGCCGCGCAGCGGGCGATCAAGGTGAAGACCACCCCCTCGGTCGAGGGCGCGTTCTACTGGCTGAGCAATCGCGAAGTGCGTTGGCGCCCAGCCGAATACTGGAAGCCGGGTACCAAGGTCGAGGTGGCGGTCAACACCTACGGGGTCGACCTCGGGGACGGACTGTTCGGCCAGGAGAACGTCTCGACGAACTTCACCATCGGCGATCAGGTGATAACGACGGTCGACGACAACACCAAGACGTTGACGGTGAGGCGCAACGGTGAGGTGATCAAGTCGATGCCGGTGTCGATGGGCAAGAACAGCACGCCCACCAACAACGGCACCTACATCGTCGGTGACCGCCGGTCGCACATGGTGATGGACTCCTCCACCTACGGTGTGCCGGCAGAGTCGCCCAACGGCTATCGGACCGAGGTCGACTGGGCCACCCAGATCTCCTACAGCGGCATCTACGTGCACGCCGCGCCGTGGTCTGTGGGCAGTCAGGGCTACAGCAATGTCAGCCACGGCTGCATCAACGTGAGTACCAGCAACGGCAAGTGGTTCTACGACAACGCCAAACGCGGCGACATCGTGGAGATCGTCAACACCGTGGGGTCGACGCTGCCGGGCACCGACGGCCTCGGTGACTGGAACATCTCGTGGGACCAGTGGAAAGCGGGCAACGCGAACATCTAGGCGCGGACCGGACTGCGGGGAGGTAAGTGCTCCTGCCGGCGGTACGCGGACGGTCCGCAGCCGAACCAGCGTCGGCACGAGCGGGTCAGGACGCTCTGTTCGGCGTAACCCAACTCGTGGGTGAGATGCGACAGGCTCATGTCCGTCGCGCGCAGATAGTGCTCGGCTGATTCCCTGCGTACCTCGTCGACCAGTCCCGCGAAGGTGACGCCTTCGTCGGCGAGCCTGCGCTGCAGTGTCTTCGGGTGCAGCCGGAACTGCGCGGCGATGACGTCCAGTGACGCGGCACCAGTGGGCAGAAGCTGGCGGACGATCGTGCGGATCGATTGCGCAAGCCCGCTGTCGCGCGCGGTGATGCCGTCGAGGTACTCGACGATGGCGCGGTGGGCCACATCGTCGCGGTGCAATTGCCGGGCGAGATCAGCGCTGCGGACGGTGAAACCTGCGGTGCGCTCGCCGGGATACGGTCTGCAGCCGAAATACCCGAGATAATCCGCCCGAGGCGCCACGAGGGTGTGAGGAAGGTGCACCGACAGTGGTGACCAGTCCGATCCGAGAAAGAACCGCAGGACCTTCAGCGAGACGCCGAGCGCCAATTCGACGCTCTGCGGGCACTGCACCGCCTGCGCGGACAAGAACTCGATCGCGATGAAAGACCGCGACGGATCGTTTCCGGGCATCACCCGGATCGCCAGCGCCGGGCTGTAGGCGGCCATGAAATTGCCGAAGATGGCCAGGGCGACCGCGACGGTGGGCGCCGTGCGCGCAGCAACTCCGACCGGTCCGAGTATCTCGATGCCCTGGCGCTCGGCCAGGCGCCGGCCGAAGTCCACAGTCGCCGTGGCGGACGCAGCGGACTCCACCGCCTGCAGAACGGCGCTGAACGGAATGAAGACGTCGTACTTGCCGACGTCGGCCGGGCGTACGCCGGCGTCGGTCAGCAGGCGCAGTGGATCGCCGCCGAGGTCGGTGACCAGGCTCGGATAGCTCGAGAGCGCCGTCCCGCGGACCACCGACATGTCGCGACAGAGTATCCGCTCGACTGTCGCCCGGCGGCTCGATTCGAGTGTGGCGACATCGGGCCTGCCGTGTCCTCTGGAGTCAAAAAGGTGTCCTGAACTGTCAAGACTCGGCCCCCGTCGGTACGGCACCGTGGGAGTCGGTGGTGAGAAGACGCCGCCGGCTCCGCGGAAGGACCGTGAGAGTTTCCGTCAGACAAGGACATTCGATGACGCTCATCGCCGAACCCACAGCGGCCACCACCAGCTCAGGTGCCGTGCTCCCGCTCGTCGCCCTGCCCCAGACCGAACTTTTGTCGATCAACGAGAGCAGCATTCCGTTGATCACGGACTCCCTCAGCGAGGGCGTGCACGTCAAGCCGTTGCGGCTCGATCTCGAGGCCGGCTGCTGGGTCGTCCTGGCCTCGTTCAGCCCCGGTGCGCAGGTGCCGCTGCACTATCACACCGGCGTCGCCGAGGTGTACACCATGTCGGGCAGCTGGCACTACCTCGAGTACCCCGAGCAGCCGCAGACCGCCGGTTCCTACATGTACGAGCCGGCCGGGTCGGTGCACACGTTCGTCTGCCCGGAGACCAACACCGAAGACACCGTGCTGTTCATCCGTGTCGAGGGCGCCAACATCAACTTCACCGAGGACGGCCAGTTCCATTCGATCCTCGACGCCACGATGATCCGCCACCTCGTCGACGCGCTGGCCGAGCAGCGCGGGCTGGGCCGGCTGAACTACATCGGCGGCGGTGCCACCGGTTTCGTCGCGGACGCCGTCTGATCCGCCGACTGCCGAAAGGAGACATCTTCATGACTGTCCATCGTGTCGCCATCACGGGCGGCGCCCGCGGCATCGGGCGCGCCACCGCGGAGGCCTGCCTCCGGGCCGGCATGTCAGTCGTCATCGGCGACGTCGACGGTGTGGCGTGCGCAGGGGTGGCGGCAGAACTCGGCGATCGGGCCGTCGGTCTGCCGCTCGACGTCAGGGACCCCGAGGCCTTCGAGGCGTTCCTCGCCGAGGCCGAAGGCGTTGTCGGCCAACTGGATGCACTGGTCAACAATGCCGGCATCGCGCCCATCGGGCCGTTCGTCCACGAGAACCCGGACGACACCGCGCGGGTGATCGACATCAACGTCGCCGGTGTCCTCACCGGGACGAGGCTGGCGCTGCGCCGGTTCCTGCCTCGCGGCCACGGGCACGTGGTGAACGTGGCGTCCTCGGCCGGCCAGATAGCCACCGCGGGCGGTGCGACGTATGCGGCGAGCAAGCACGCGGTGGTGGGCTTCACCAGGGCCATCCGCGCGGAGACACGGCGTACCGGCGTGCGCACGACGATCGTGATGCCCGGCCTGGTCCGCACGGACATGATCAGCGGGTTCGAAAAGCCGCGTGGCACAAGGATCGTCGAGCCCGACGCGGTGGGCGACGCGATCGTGGATGCGTTGCGCACCGGGCGCGAAGAGGTGTTCGTGCCCCGAGAGCTGGGTGTGATCGCTCGGCTCGTCGCCGGGACCCCGCCCGGCATCGCCGACCGCATCAAAGTTCTGCTCAAGGCCGACGCGGTGATGACGCAGGGCGACCTGAGTGCGCGTGAGGCCTACCGGCAGCGGGTGGACTCCGAGGTCCAGGGGCCGTTGCGGTGACGACCCTCGACAGCAGGCTGCTGCTCATCGACGGGGTGCGTGCGCCCGTGCTCGTCGGTGGCCAGGAAATCCACGGAGAGGCGGTCGTTTTCGTCCATGGCAACCCCGGCGCAGGGAGCGACTGGATCCCGCTGATGACGCGGGTGGCCGAGTTCGCGCCGGTCGTGGCGCCCGACATGCCGGGCTTCGGCGGCGCCGACAAGCGACCCGACCTGGATTACACCCTCGCCGGCTATGCCGCCCACCTGGGCGGGGTCATCGATGAGCTCGGTATCCGCCGGGTCCATCTGGTGGCCCACGACTTCGGCGGACCCTTTGCGCTGACGTGGGCGGCTGCTCATGCCGACCGGGTGGCGAGCGTGACGCTGATCAACACGGGCGTGCTACTCGATTACCGCTGGCACCGTCTTGCCAAGATATGGCGCACTCCTCTGCTCGGCGAGTTCGCCCAACTGGTCAGCACCCGCGCAGTCGCGCGCTTCGTCCTACGTCACGACAACCCGCGGTTGTCCGACGACTGGGTCGACCAGATCGCCGGTCACATGATGTCGGACGGGACCAAGCGCGCCGTGCTGCGCCTCTACCGCTCCACATCTCGACGGGACATGGACGCGTTGGTGGCACCCCTGCGAAGAGCGGACCTGGACGCCCTGGTCGTGTTCGGCGCCGCCGACGTCTACATCCCGGTCGCGCAGGCGCAGCGGCAGCGCCGCGCGTTCCCGCGGATCGGGATCGAGATCCTGCCCGGTGTCGGTCACTGGGCCTGGCTCGAGGAACCCGACCAGGTCGCCGACCACATCGTCCCGTTCCTCCGGGAGCGGGTTCACGGAGAACCCCACGCATCACCTCACGCAAGGAGACAGATATGAGTACCGCGCTCAACACCACCCCTGAGCAATTCGCCACGCTGGCGGCGATGCCGGCTGACCGTCCGGTGGTGATGGTCAACCTGCTCAAGTTCGAACGAGAGGGCGGCATCGACCGCTACCTGCAGTACGGCCGCGAGGTGGCACCACACCTCGACCGGGTGGGCGCGGTGATCCGCGTCGCGAGCCACGCACCCGCCTTCGTCATCGGCGACGGCGCACGACCGTGGTGGGATGCGCTGCTGATCGTCGAGTACCCGACGCCGGCGGCGTTCGTCGAGATGGTGACCGATCCCGGCTATGTGCAGGTGCACCAGCACCGCGCTGCGGCACTCGAGCGTGGGGATCTGATCGCGACGTCGGCGTGGTCATTCGCGTCCTGACCGGGCACCCGGTCGTGGGCAAGAAAAAGGTCAGGGGCCCGAATGGGCCCCTGACCTGCTGGGTGGCTGACGGGACTCGAACCCGCGACAGCCAGGATCACAACCTGGTGCTCTACCAACTGAACTACAGCCACCATTGCCGCTGACGCGGCGTCGTCGATACTAGCCGGTGGACCCCTTGTCGACCGAATCAGTTACCGAATCCGCGCTCGCCGTCGGGCCCAACCCGGCCGCGATCGCCGCGATGTCGCTGGTCGACGGCCCGGGCGGGGCCACGAACGCCGTCTGCCGGTAGTAGCGCAGCTCGCGGATCGACTCGTGGATGTCGGCGAGCGCGCGGTGGGCCAGACCCTTCTCCGGCTGGCCGAAGTAGATGCGGGGATACCACCGGCGGCACAGTTCCTTGATCGAGCTGACGTCGATCATCCGGTAGTGCAGGTAGTCGTCGAGCTTGGGCATGTCGCGGGCGAGGAAGCCGCGGTCGGTGGCGATCGAGTTGCCGGCCAGGGGAGCGGTCTTGGCCTGTTTGACGTGGTCGCGGATGTAGTCCAGCGCCATCGTCTCCGCGGTGGCCAGGTCGATCGTCGACTCTCGCACCTCGTCGATCAGCCCGGACTTGGTGTGCATCTGCGTGACGACGTCGACCATCGAGGTCAGCGCGTCCTCCTCGGCGTGGATCACCACGTCGATCCCGTCGCCGAGGACGTTGAGCTCTGAGTCGGTCACCAGGACGGCGATCTCGATGAGCCGGTCGGACTTCAGGTCCAGGCCGGTCATCTCACAGTCGATCCACACCAGTTCGTCACGCACAGCGCTCAACAGTAATTCCCGAGGTGGGATCGGGTCGCGGACACCCGCCGGAACGCGGTCCGGCCGAAGTAGGGTGCCCCCATGACCATGGAGTCGACAGGCAGTCCGGCTCAGCAGATCGCGGCCGGCTACAGCGCGGACGGTGCGGCGCTCGAGCTCGGCGCGGTCGTCGTCGACGGCGTCTGCGATCCCGGCGCCAGCATCCGCATCCCCCTCGCGACGGTGAACCGGCACGGGCTGGTGGCGGGGGCGACCGGCACCGGCAAGACCAAGTCGCTGCAGGTGCTCGCCGAGCAGCTGTCCGCGGCCGGGGTCCCGGTGCTCATGGCCGACGTCAAGGGTGACCTGTCGGGGCTGTCGCGGCCCGGCGTCGCCGACGGGAAGGTCACCCAGCGCGCCGCCGACACCGGTGATGCGTGGACGCCGACGTCGTTCCCGGTCGAGTTCCTGTCGCTGGGCACGTCGGGTCAGGGAGTGCCGGTCCGTGCCACCGTCACCAGCTTCGGACCGATCCTGCTCGCAAAAGTCTTGGGGCTCAACCAAACCCAGGAGTCGACGCTCGGGCTGATCTTCCACTGGGCCGATCAGCAGGGGCTTCCGCTGCTCGACATCAAGGATCTGCGGTCGGTCATCCAGTACCTGACCAGCGACGAGGGCAAGCCCCAACTCAAGGCCCTCGGTGCGGTGTCCCCGACGACGGCCGGGGTGATCCTGCGGGCGCTGGTCAACCTCGAAGCCGAGGGCGCCGACACGTTCTTCGGTGAACCCGAACTCGAGCCCTCCGACCTCCTGCGCGTCGACGCCTCGGGACGCGGCGTCATCTCGCTGCTCGAGCTGGGCGCTCAGGCGGCCAGGCCGGTGATGTTCTCCACCTTCTTGATGTGGGTGCTCGCCGACCTGTTCACCACGCTGCCCGAGGTCGGCGACGTCGACAAACCCAAGCTGGTGTTCTTCTTCGACGAAGCCCATCTGCTGTTCACCGACGCCTCCAAGGCGTTCCTGGCCCAGGTCGAGCAGACCGTCAAGCTGATCCGGTCCAAGGGCGTCGGAGTCTTCTTCTGCACCCAGCAGCCGACCGACATCCCGAAGGACGTGCTCAGCCAGCTCGGCGCCCGCATCCAGCACGCGTTGCGCGCCTTCACCCCGGACGACCAGAAGGCGCTGACCAGAACGGTGCGCACCTATCCGAAGACCGACATCTACGACCTCGAGTCCGCGCTCACGTCGCTGGGCATCGGCGAGGCGATCGTGACGGTGCTGTCCGAGCGCGGGGTGCCGACTCCGGTGGCGTGGACGCGGATGCGCGCGCCGCGGTCGCTGATGGACACCATCGGCGCCGACGCCATCGCCGCGGCCGCCTCGGCGAGCCCGCTGCAGGCCGAGTACGGCCAGACCATCGACCGCGAGTCGGCTTACGAGCGCCTGGCGGCCAGGATGGCGCCCCCTCCGCCGGTCGCCGAACAGCCTCCTGCCCAACAGGTTCCGTCGCCCATCGACCTGCCGCCACCGCTGGACCTCCCGCCGATGCCCACGCCGGCGCAGCCGCGTGAACCCGGGTTCCTCGACACGGTGATGGACAGTCCGGCGTTCAAGAGCGCGATGCGGTCGGCGGGCACGGTGATCGGACGCGAGATCACCCGCAGTATCTTCGGCACCGGTCGCCGCAGGCGCCGCCGCTAGCCGCCGAAACTGTATTCCACGAGGGCTTTTCGTGGGTTTTGGCGCGTGGAATGCAGTTTCGGGGGGAGAGAAGGCTATTCGCCGCCGAGCTTCTTGTAGACCGCGCCGACGATCGGGGCGACGATCGCGCGCGGGGCGTAGCCGCTGGCCGCCGACATCGCCTTGGACGTGACGCCCGGGACCACGCGCATCTTGTTGCGCTCCAGCCCGTCCAGCGACACCTTCGCGGTGTACTCCGTGTCGATCCACAGGAAGTCGGGGATCAGACGCTCCACCAGCGACTGCTCGTCGGGGTTCGGCAGCTCGGTGCGCACCGGGCCGGGCGCCAGCACCGTGACGTGCACGCCCGCCGACTTCACCTCGCCGCGCAGCGATTCACTGAACGTGTTCGCGAAGGCCTTGGTGGCCGCATAGGTGGCGTTGTTGGGGATCGGGGAGTTGCCCGCCGCCGACCCGGAGATCAGGATGCCGCCGGCGCGACGGGCCACCATGCCCGGCAGCACCGCCAGCACCAGGTCGTGCACACCGAGGACGTTCAGCTGGACCTGCTTCTTCTCTTCGGCCGGATCGAGCGCCACCACGGGTCCGAACGTCGCGGTCCCGGCGTTCGCGCACAGGATCGAGATCTCGCGGCCGGCGAGTTCGTCGCAGAAACCTGCCCGGGCGTCCGGATCGGCGAGGTCGACGGCGCGGACCTCCACCGTGACGCCGTAGGTGGCGCGCAGCCGCTCGGCGAGTGCGTTGAGCACCTCTTCGCGTCGCGCGGTGATGATCAGGTGGTGGCCACGGGCGGCGAGTTCGACGGCGAGCGCCTCACCGATGTTCTGGGACGCGCCGGTGACGACGGCGCGGGCGTCCGCGCTGGGACCGGGTACGGGCATGCGCCGGACTATATCGTGGGCGTCCATGAGCGAGTCGCCTCCGGTCCGGCCCTCCGTCGCCGGCCCGAGGAGGTCTCTAGTGGCAGCCTGGGCGCTGTGGGACTTCGGTGCCACCGCGGTCAACGCGACCGCCGTCACCTTCGTGTTCTCCGTCTACCTGACCGGCGCCGTCGGCGACGACCTGCCCGGTGACGCCAACCCGACGAGCTACCTCGGTCGGGCGCTCGCCGTGGCCGGGCTGGTGGTCGCGCTGTTCGCCCCCGTCACCGGGGTCTGGGTGGACGCCCCGGGCCGGCGGCGCCGCGCGCTGGCCGTGCTCACCGGTGCCATGGTGCTGTTCACGGCGTCGATGAGCCTGATCCGCGACGACCACCGCTATCTGATCCCGGGCCTGATCCTGCTCGCCGGCACGGCGGCCTGCAGCGAGCTCGCGACGGTGCCCTACAACGCGATGCTGCGCGATCTGTCGACCCCGCAGACCTCGGGCCGGGTCTCCGGAATGGGTTTGGGCGCAGGCTATGTCGGCAGCGTGCTGGCTCTGATCGTGGTGTATGTCGGCTTCGTCTCCGGGACCGGGGACACCCGCGGCCTGCTGAACCTGCCCGCCGCCGACGGGCAGAACGTGCGGGCGGCCATGCTCCTGGTGGCCGCGTGGTTCGCGTTGTTCGCGCTGCCGCTGCTGATCTCGGGTCCCGCCGGCACCCCCGGCGGTGAGGCGCCGATCGGGATCCTCGGCGCGTACCGACGCATCTGGCGTGAGATCCGCGAGGAGTGGCGCCGCGACCGCAACGTCATCTACTACCTCGGGGCCAGCGCGGTCTTCCGCGACGGCCTCACCGGGATCTTCACGTTCGGCGCGGTGCTGGGCGTGCAGGTCTACGGCATCTCCGCGGCCGACGTGCTGCTGTTCGGGATCGCCGCGTGCGTGGTCGCGGCGGCCGGTTCTGTCCTCGGCGGCCACGCCGACGACCGGGTCGGCGCCAAGAAGGTCATCGTCACCTCGCTGGTGGCGATGATCGCGGTGGGCGTGACGCTGATGGCGTCCTCGGGCGCCGTGGCGTTCTGGATCCTCGGGCTGCTGCTGTGCCTGTTCATCGGGCCGACGATGTCCTCGGCCCGCACCCTGATGATGCGGATGACCGCGCACGGCAAGGAGGGCGTCACCTTCGGTCTCTACGCGACCGCCGGGCGCGCGGCGACCTTCCTTGCGCCCTGGCTGTTCTCGGTGTTCATCGACGTCTTCGACAGCGACCGGGCCGGGCTGGTGGGGCTGCTCGTCGTGCTGGTCCTCGGACTGGCCGCGGTGGCAGCGGTGCGCGTTCCGGACACCCGGACGTCGCGCTAGCCGGCGGCGGCGCAGATCGTCAGTCCGGCGCCGGTGCGCTCCTGCACCCGCACCCCGTTGACGGTGATCGAACACGTCACCTCACGACCGACGTTGATGATGCTGACGCTGGCCGACCCCTGTCCCGGCTGGGCCAGCGACACCTCGCGACTCCAGGGCAGCATCACGTTGAACTCGGTCTGCAACAGCCCGCCGGTGTCGACGTAGGTGATGTTGATGACCCGTCCGGTGCCGGCGACGTCGTAGACGACGGTGTCGGTGGCGCCGGGGGTGGTGGTGCGCCCGGGCGGCGCAGTGGTCGGTGAAGTGGGCAGGGTGGGCAGCGGCAGCACCGGGGTCCGCGGTGTGCGCGACGTGGTGGTGGGCGTGGGCCGCGTCGACGTCGCGGTCGGCTCGGGCAGGGTCGGGGCCGGTGCCATCACGGTCTGCTGCCGGGAGCTGTTGACGATCACCAGCGCGATCACGAGACCGATGATCGCCAGGACCGCCACCCCGGCGACGATCCAGAGCCACCGCGGGGGCTTGGGGTCCTCGGGCGGCGGGGGCGGCTCGGTGCCGTAGGAGTTGGTGTACTGCGGCGGATATTGGCCGGTGGCGTAGTGGTCGTACCCGTAGGACTGATAGGGGGGCAGCTGCTCGGTCGGCCGCGGGGGCGGCGGCTGGTAGGGCTGCCCGTACGGTGCCTGGCTCGCGTACGCCGGGTCGGAATAGCCCGGATAGCCGGGGTAGCCGCCACCGAAGGCCTGCGTCGGCTCGTCACGACGTCCGTCAGGTGAATCCGTCATACCCACCTCATGGCTGCAGGGTACCTGTGCGGCCGGTCAGGGGGTCCGCGGCAGCCGGGAGCGCATCAGACGGGTGAAGCGTGTGAGAATCGTGCACCGTGGCACAGCAGGTTCGTCGGGTCTACGGGGCGTCGATGTCGCCCGACGCCACCGCGTTCGCCCACCTGGTCGACGACGGCGGATATCCGCGCGCGGTGCAGCGGTTCCTGCGCGGGTGGCGGGCCACCTCCTCGCGTGACGTCGAGTTGCCCGTCGAGGGCCCGGTGACCCGGGTGCTGCATTCGGCCGACGGGCACTGGCTGGCGTGCCAGGTGGCGCCCGAGGGCGGCTCCCGCAGCCAGATCTGGGTTGTGACAACCGATCCCGACGATCGCGCGGCGCGCCGCATCGATCACTGGCCGTCGGGGGTGGAAGGCACCGCGGAACTCATCAGCTGGGACGGCACGCAGGTCGCCGCGATCCTGACGGGCGAGGACAACGTGGGCAGTTCGTGCCTGATCGATCCCGCCGACGGCACGACCACCGTGCTGGATCGCCGGTCCGGCGGCAGGCTGGTCGACGCGTGGTGCGGGGCGTCGCTGGTGCGGGTCGGGCCGCGCGGGTACCGCGACCTGATCATGCTGCGCGGGCTCACCGAGACCGGGCTGCTGCCCTTCGACCCCGGCTCGACCACCGACACCGGGATCATCCTCGACGACCACGGGCCCCGCCGGTTGCGCTACGGCCCGGAGGGCGAACAGACCAAGCTCTACCATCCGGCCCGCGATTACGACATCAACAGCACCGAGGGTTACGTGCGGGCGCTGATCCGCAGCGAGAACGGTGCCGAACACGCCCGACTGCTCGAAGTGACCGTCACCGCCGACGGCGTCGCCTATCACGTACTCGCCGAGCGGGAAGGGTGTGAACTCGACGAGTTCACCGTCAGTGACGACCTCTCCACGGTGGCGATCCTGTGGAACCTGCACGGCGCCAGCGAGTTACAGATCCTCGAATACGCGGACAACACACTGCTCGAGCCGATCCCGTTGCCCGGCATGGTCGCCAGTGAGCTGTCGATCAGTGCCGGCGGGTCGATGGTGGCAATGACGGTGGAGGGGCCGGCCAAACCGCCGACCGTCGAACTGGTCGACCCCCGCAGCCGCGAGTGGGAACCCGTCGACCGCGAACCGAGCAGGGGCCCTCTCTCGGCCGATCCGACGTTGGAGACCGTCGTGGCTCGCGACGGACTGTCCTTCACCGGCTGGCTGTTCCAGCCGCCGGAGGGGGTGCCCACCGTCGGCGCCATGCTCTTCCTGCACGGCGGACCGGAAGGGCAGGGCAGGCCGGGATACAACGAGTTCTTCCCCGGCCTGTTGGAGGCGGGCATCTGTGTGTTCCTGCCCAATGTGCGCGGCTCGGGCGGTTTCGGACGCTCGTTCATGCACGCCGACGACCGGGAGCGCCGCTTCGCCGCGATCGACGACGTCGCCGATGCGGTCCGCTTCCTCGTCGACAACGGCCATGCGCCGCAAGGATGTGTCGCCTGCTGCGGCTGGTCCTACGGGGGCTACCTGACGCAGGCGGCGCTGGCGTTCCACCCCGACGAGTTCGCCGCCGGCATCAGCATCTGCGGGATGAGCGATCTCAACACCTGGTACCGCACCACCGAGCAGTGGATCGCCGCGGCGGCGTACCCGAAGTACGGGCACCCGGTCAGCGACCGCGATCTCCTCGAGGAGCTGTCGCCGTTGCCGCGCGCCACAGCGATCACGGCCCCGCTGCTGCTGGTGCACGGTCTCAACGACACCAATGTGCCGCCGACCGAATCGCAGCAAATGTACGACGCGCTCGTCGAGCAGGGTAAGCAGGCGGAGTTGCTGCTCTTCGACGACGACGGACACGAGATCGACAAGCGCGAAAACCGTGCTGTGCTGCTGAAAGCCATGACCTCCTGGCTCGGTGCGGCGTTCGGCAGCTGACAAGATCAGGTTTCAGGTTTATCGAAATTATCTCCCGGGTAAACCCTGCTGCGCGTCACGTCGGCGCGATTACGGAGGAGGCACGGCATGCGGGGAATTCTCGGCGTCATTGTGCTCGTCTGGTTGTTGATCGGTGTGTTCGCCGCATACCAACGCGACTACTTCACGGGCGGCGACGCGAACTGCGCCACCGCCGGGAGCATCGCGCTGACCGTCGTGGCGGGCCCGCTGAACTACGCGGGGGTCAATCCGAAAGTCACGGATTGCAAAGTCCCACAGGTCCCACAACCCAGTCAGTAATCCACTGACTGGATGATTCGAGGAATGGAGTTGCCATGATCGTTCTCGGTGCGATCCTGCTGATCCTGGGTCTGGTGTTCGGTATGGCGATCCTGACCTATATCGGTGTCGTCCTGCTCGTCATCGGCGCGGTGTTCTGGATACTCGGTTCGGTCGGCCGTCCGGTCGGCGGCAGGAAAGCTTGGTACTAGCGCTTCGGCGTCAACGTTCGGCCGAGGTCAGCGCAGCGACCGTCATCGTTCTCAGGACGGTCCGCGAGTTGGCCTCGGCCGCTTTCGTGCTGCCGGGCTTCACGCTGTGCGACGTCGAGTTGAGTAGGCCGAAGGTGGCATGGGCCATCACGCGCGCCGACGTCTCGGAGAGGTCGGCGCGGCACCGTCTGAGCACGTCGACCCAGACCTCGACGTACTGTCGCTGGGCGCGCCGCACCTGCCGTTTGGCCGCCGGTGGCAGATTGCCGAGATCGCGGTCCTGAATGCGGATGAGATCGGACTCCTCGAGTGCGAAATCCAGATGGAAGTCGATCAGCGCCTCGAGCGCGGCGCCGGCGTCCTCGGTGGTGTCCACCACGTCGTTGGCACCCTGCAGCAGGCGGGTGCTGATCCCCACCAACAGTTCGGCGAGGAGCGCCTCCTTGTTCGGGAAGTGCCGGTAGATCGCCGGACCGCTGACTCCCGCCGCCGCGCCGATGTCCTCCAGCCGGACGGCCAGATATCCGTGCTGGGCGATCAGACGCTCGGCGGCGGCGAGCAACTGACTCCGGCGATCGGACTTGGCCCTGCTGCGGCGGGACGCGGCGTCCGTGGCGGTCATGGCGCACCCTCCGTGCCGATGGTGGACAACGCGAGTTAATCATGATTAACATACCACCGGTTAGTCTTCATTAACTCGAGGCGGATCCGACGATGCCAGCGCGCACCTCACATCGCGACGACCACGTCGCGTTGGTCGACCAGTTGCGCGCCAAGCTCGCCGAGGCGGCACTCGGTGGTCCGCCACGAGCACGAGAACGCCACGTCGGCAGAGGCAAACTGCTGCCGCGCGACCGCGTCGACGGGCTCCTCGACCCCGGCAGCCCGTTCCTGGAGATCGCGGCACTGGCCGCCGACGGCATGTACGACGACGAATGTCCCGGCGCGGGCATGATCGCCGGAATCGGCCGGGTGTCCGGGCGCGAGTGCATGATCGTCGCCAACGACGCCACGGTGAAGGGCGGCACCTACTACCCGGTGACCGTCAAGAAGCATCTGCGCGCCCAGGAGATCGCGTCGCAGAACCGGCTGCCGTGCGTGTACCTCGTCGACTCCGGCGGTGCGTTCCTGCCCCGTCAGGACGAGGTCTTTCCCGACCGCGAGCACTTCGGCCGCATCTTCTACAACCAGGCGACCATGAGCGCCAACGGAATTGCGCAGATCGCGGCGGTCCTGGGCTCGTGCACCGCCGGTGGTGCGTACGTCCCGGCGATGAGCGATGAGGCTGTCATCGTTCGCAACCAGGGCACCATCTTCCTGGGCGGGCCGCCGCTGGTGAAGGCGGCCACCGGGGAGGTCGTCACCGCCGAGGAACTCGGCGGAGGGGATCTGCACTCCAAGATCTCCGGCGTCACCGATCATCTCGCCCACGACGACCGGGACGCGCTGCGCATCGTGCGCCGCATCGTCGGCACGCTGGCGCCGAAGGCCGACACCCCGTGGGACGTGGCGCCCGTGGTCGACCCGGTCGCCGATCAGACCGAGCTGTACGACGTCGTGCCGGTCGATCCGCGGGTGCCGTACGACGTGCACGAGGTGATCAGTCGTATCGTCGACGGCGGCGAGTTCGCCGAGTTCAAGGCCGACTACGGCACAACCTTGGTGACGGGGTTCGCGCGGATCCACGGCCATCCCGTCGGCATCGTCGCCAACAATGGCGTGCTCTTCGGCGAGTCCGCGGTCAAGGGTGCGCACTTCATCGAGCTGTGCGACAAGCGGGTCACCCCACTGTTGTTCCTGCAGAACATCTCCGGCTTCATGGTGGGCCGTGACTACGAGGCCGGCGGCATCGCCAAACACGGCGCCAAGATGGTGACCGCGGTGGCCTGCGCGCGTGTCCCCAAGCTCACCGTGGTGATCGGCGGTTCCTACGGAGCGGGCAACTACTCGATGTGCGGGCGCGCGTATTCACCACGGTTCCTGTGGATGTGGCCCAACGCCCGGATCTCGGTGATGGGCGGCGAGCAGGCCGCCTCGGTGCTGGCCACGGTCCGCGGCGACATGACCGCCGAGGAGGAAGAGGCGTTCAAGGCACCGATCCGTGCCCAGTACGAGAGTCAGGGCAACCCCTACTATTCCACCGCGCGGTTGTGGGACGACGGTGTCATCGATCCGGCCGACACCAGGACCGTTGTGGGACTGGCACTTTCGGTGGCCGGTCAGGCACCGCTCGACCCGGTCTCCTACGGCGTCTTCAGGATGTGATGATGAGCTTTCGACGTTCGGGGCGAGCGGAGCGACGGGATGTTTGACTCAGTTCTGGTCGCCAACCGCGGAGAGATCGCGGTCCGCGTCATCCGCACGCTGCGCGCGATGGGGATTCGTTCGGTCGCGGTGTACAGCGACGCCGACGCCGGTGCCCGCCATGTCGCCGAGGCGGACGTCGCGGTGCGACTCGGACCGGCTCCTGCGCGGGACAGCTACCTGTCGATCGACGCGCTGCTGGCCGCGATCGAACGCACCGGCGCGCAGGCGGTCCACCCCGGTTACGGATTCCTTTCGGAGAACGCACGATTCGCCGAGGCGTTGAACGCGGCGGGGATCACCTTCATCGGTCCGCCGGTGGGCGCCATCCAGACGATGGGCGACAAGATCTCCGCCAAGGCCGCGGTGTCGGCCTTCGGAGTGCCCGTCGTTCCCGGTATCTCGCGGCCGGGACTGACCGACGACGACCTGATCGCCGGAGCGCCCGATGTCGGTTTCCCGGTGCTGGTGAAGCCGTCGGCCGGCGGCGGCGGCAAGGGCATGCGCGTGGTGCACGACGCCGCCGACCTGCCGGCCGCGCTCACCAGCGCGCGCCGCGAGGCGGCCTCGGCGTTCGGCGACGACACGCTGTTCCTGGAGCGTTTCGTGCTCAATCCGCGACACATCGAGGTTCAGGTGCTCGCCGACACCCACGGCGCCGTCGTGCATCTGGGGGAGCGGGAGTGCAGCCTGCAGCGCCGCCACCAGAAGGTCATCGAGGAGGCGCCCTCACCGCTGCTCGATGCCGCGACCCGGGCCCGCATCGGTGCCGCCGCCTGCGACACCGCGCGCAGCGTGGACTACACCGGCGCCGGCACCGTCGAGTTCATCGTCTCCGCCGACCGCCCCGACGAGTTCTTCTTCATGGAGATGAACACCCGTCTGCAGGTGGAGCATCCGGTCACCGAAATGGTCACCGGCTGCGATCTGGTCGAACTGCAGGTGCGGATCGCCGCGGGGGAGAAGCTGCCCCTCGGCCAGGAGGACATCCGGATGGTCGGGCACGCCGTGGAGGCGCGTGTCTACGCCGAGGATCCCGCTCGCGGCTTCCTGCCCACCGGTGGCCCCGTGCTCGCACTGCGCGAACCGCACGGCCCAGGGGTGCGGGTGGACTCCGGACTGGCCCGGGGCACGGTCGTCGGCAGCGACTACGACCCGATGCTCGCGAAGGTCATCGCCCATGCCGCGGACCGGCCGGCCGCGCTGCGGGCGCTCGACACCGCACTGGCCGACACCGTCGTCCTCGGTGTGACCACCAACGTCGAATTCCTGCGGTTCCTGCTGGCCGACGCCAACGTCGCAGCCGGGCGGCTCGACACCGGCCTGCTGGACCGCCGCACCCCGGACTTCACGCCGGCGCCGGCGCGCGAGGACGACCTGATCGCCGCCGCGGCCTACCGATGGCTGACCAACTGGCCGGCGCAGCCGGGCAGCCCCTGGGAGGTGCCGTCGGGGTGGCGCATCGCCGGCCGCGCGCCGATACCGATCCGTCTGCGGGCGGGGGAGCGTACCGATCACGTGTGGGTGACGGGCACTCCGCAGGCCGCGACAGCGACGGTCGAGCACGGCGAAACCCGAACGCTCACAGCATCGTTGGCGGGCGACCGGCTCGATGTGGCCATCGACGGGCTGCGCACCCGATACCTCGTCGCCGAGACCGACGGGCAGATCTGGCTGGCCGCGGCGGGTCGCGTCACGGTGCTCGACGAGGTGCGTGAGGCGCCGGTACGTCCCGACGACGAACACAGCGGTGACGCCGAACTGACCAGCCCGATGCCGGGAGCGGTCGTCGCGGTCGGTGTCACCGACGGCGCGACGGTCACGGCCGGCACCGTCGTCGTCACCGTCGAAGCGATGAAAATGGAGCATGCGCTCGCTGCACCCGTCGACGGGGTGGCCGAACTTCTCGTCGCCGCAGGCGAACAGGTCAAGGTGGGCCAGGTGCTGGCCCGGATCACGGCAACCAAGGAGCCACAGCAATGACCGATTTCCTCTCCACCGGCACGCTGCCCGACCACTACGAGCAGCTGGCCAAGACGGTCCGCGATTTCGCGCAGGGCGTGGTCGCACCCGTGGCGGCCAAACACGACGAGGAGCACTCGTTCCCCTACGAGGTGGTGGCGGGCATGGCCGACATGGGCCTGTTCGGGCTGCCGTTCCCGGAGGAGTACGGCGGCATGGGCGGCGACTACTTCGCGCTCTGCCTGGCGCTGGAGGAACTCGGCAAGGTCGACCAGAGCGTCGCGATCACGCTGGAGGCCGGTGTGTCGCTGGGTGCGATGCCGGTGTACCGGTTCGGCACCGACGAGCAGAAGCAGGAGTGGCTGCCGCTGCTGGCCTCCGGCAAGGCGCTTGGTGCGTTCGGCCTGACCGAGGCCGGCGGCGGAAGCGACGCCGGTGCCACCAAGACGACCGCGAAACTGGATGGGTCGAGCTGGGTCATCAACGGCAGCAAGCAGTTCATCACGAACTCCGGCACCGACATCACCAAGCTCGTCACGGTCACGGCCGTCACCGGCGAACACGACGGCAAGAAGGAGATCTCCTCGATCCTGGTACCGGTTCCGACAGCGGGTTTCACCGCCGAGCCCGCCTACAACAAGGTCGGCTGGAACGCCTCGGACACCCATCCGCTGAGCTTCGACGACGTGCGGGTGCCGCAGGAGAACCTGCTCGGTGAGCGCGGCCGCGGCTACGCGAACTTTCTGCGCATCCTCGACGAGGGCCGCATCGCGATCGCCGCGCTGTCGGTGGGCGCTGCGCAGGGCTGCGTGGACGAGAGCGTGAAGTACTCCAGGGAGCGCCACGCGTTCGGGCGGGCGATCGGCACCAACCAGGCCATCGCGTTCAAGATCGCCCGGATGGAGGCACGCGCGCACACGGCGCGAGCGGCGTACTACGACGCAGCCGCACTGATGTTGTCCGGCAAGCCGTTCAAGAAGGCGGCCGCGGTCGCCAAGCTGGTCGCCAGCGAGGCCGCGATGGACAACGCCCGCGACGCCACCCAGATCTTCGGTGGCTACGGCTTCATGAACGAGTACCCGGTCGCACGGCACTACCGGGACAGCAAGATCCTCGAAATCGGCGAGGGCACAACGGAAGTGCAGCTGATGCTGATCGCCCGGGAGCTCGGCCTGTGACCGACCGGAAGGTCGTGGTGCAGCGCGGCCTGTGGTTCGAGGAGTTCGACACCGGGGTCCTCTACCAGCACCGGCCGGGCCGGACGATCACCGAGGCCGACAACGTGCTGTTCACGACCCTGACGATGAACACCCAGGCGCTGCACCTCGACGCCGCGTTCTCCGATGCGCTGCCGCCGTTCCATCAGCGGCTGGTGAACTCGATGTTCACGCTGTCGACGCTGGTGGGCCTGTCGGTGGCGCAACTGACGCAGGGCACGATCGTCGGCAACCTGGGTTTCGGCGAGGTCGGCTTCCCCAAACCGCTCTTCCATGGGGACACGCTGTACGCCGAGACCGAGGTCACCGACAAGCGGGAGTCCAAGAGCCGCCCGGGTGAGGGCATCGTGACCTTCAGCCACGTCGGCCGCAACCAGCACGGCGACATCGTCGCGACGGCATCGCGAAAGACCATGGTGCGCAAGCATCCCGGCGGAGAGTCGTGATGCGGGGGGCCAACGGTCCCGGGTGGCTGTTCTGCCCGGCGGACCGACCCGAGCGCTTCGAAAAAGCGGCGGCCGCAGCCGATGTCGTGATCCTGGATCTCGAGGACGGCGTGGCCGCGAAGGATCGCGCGGTCGCCCGGCAGGCCCTGATCGACACCCCGCTGGACCCGGCACGCACCGTCGTACGGGTCAACCCGGTCGGCACACCGGACCACGCAAGAGATCTCGAGGCGCTCGCGTCGACCGGCTACACCACCGTCATGCTGGCCAAGACCGAGACCGCCGAGCAGGTCGCCTCGCTGGCGCCCCGCGACATCGTCGTGCTCGTCGAAACCCCGCTGGGTGCGCTGGCCGTCACCGAGACTGCCCGCGTCGACAACGCCTGCGCCGTCATGTGGGGCGCCGAAGACCTCTTCGCCGTGACCGGCGGGACGGCCAACCGGTGGCCGGACGGCAGCTACCGTGACGTCGCGCAGCACGTCCGTTCGCAGAGTCTGCTCGCCGCCAAGGCCTACGGGCGGTTGGCGTTGGACTCGGTGTACCTCGACATCAGGGACCTCGACGGGCTGCGCGCCGAGAGCGACGACGCGGTCGCGGTCGGCTTCGACGCCAAGGTCGCCATCCACCCGACGCAGGTGGCGGTGATCCGCGCGGCCTACGCGCCGACCGACGAGCAGGTCGACTGGGCGCGCCGCGTCCTCGACACGGCACGCACGCAACGGGGCGTCTTCCAGTTCGGCGGCATCATGGTGGACGCCCCCGTCCTGCGGCGGGCGGAGCGCATCGTCGCGTTGGCGCCGCGCGGCTGACCGTCAGGGCTGCCGCAGCTCACGGAAAGACGTAGATGCAGTGCCCGCTGCCGCCGATCGTCTGTGACGCCACGACCGTGCCGTCGATCGAGATCGAGCATCCCGGGCCCGGGGCGTCCCGCCCGGTGGCGACCACCTGGAGCATGCTGACGTCAGGTCCGATGTCCAAGGTCCGCGCGAACGGCAACGGCGTGTGATCCGGCACGAAGGGGCCGGCCGGATCGGTCACGATGTTGAACACCTCCCCGGAGCCGGTGACGTTGAAGACCACCCGGTGCGAACCGTTGGCGGGTGCCTGCTGTCCGGGCTGGTCGGCCTGTCTGCGGGACTGCGCCGCGGCGTTGTCGGCCAAGGTGTCGGTCCGTTCCGCCGGCGTCACGCAGATCGTGTCGCCGTCGAAGGCCTCGCGCCAGACGTAGCCCTGGGAGCAGGACTCCGGTCCGGAGCCGGCGAGTGGGTCCTTGTTGGACGCCGGATGGGCGTTCTCGGTGGCGGTGCGGTCGCGGACTGCGGGGAGCACGCAGACGGTGTCGCCAGGGCGCGCCTCGCGCCAGACGTAGCCCTGGATGCAGGTGTCCGGCCCGTACGGCAGCGGTTCTGCGGCGGCGGGCGCCGGCACGGCCGAGACGGCCAGGGCGAGCACCCCCGACACCGGCAGGAACAACGACGCTGCTCGTCTGATCTCGATCGAGGTGATGGTCATCGGGATTCGCTTTCCAAGAAGTGGGTGGACCGGAGCAATCGCCACTCTGACGGGGCGCCACGGCGGCGGGGGCATGAGTAGTCGACTACGCGATTCGGCGCGCCTCGCCCTCGACACGGCGCGCACGCAGCAGGGGCGGTCTCGGCTTCGGCGGCATAATGGTGGATGCCCCAGCACTACGGCGGCGGAGCACATCGTCGCGTTGGCGCCACACCCCGGCAGCTGACGGACAGACCTCCCACCAGAGGTCAGCACCGACCACCTCCGTGCTGAGCACCTCAGTCGACTGACGGCGCGATCCGCCGCCAGTGACCCTAGGAGGCGGTATGGCCGGTGTTCGTGAGCCCATTGCGCTCGTCGCGCCCGACGGCGCGCCGACGGCGGAAACCCGATACCGAAGACATCTGCCCCCGGAGACCCTGGCCTGGCTCTACGAGTCGATGGCCGTCACCCGCGAGCTCGACACCGAGTTCGTCAACCTCCAGCGCCAGGGCGAGCTGGCCCTTTACGCCTCGTGCCGAGGGCAGGAGGCCGCCCAGGTCGGTGCGACGGCGTGCCTGCGCAAGACCGACTGGCTGTTCCCGCAGTACCGCGAACTCGGCGCGTTCCTGGTGCGCGGCATCTCCCCGCCGCAGGTCGGGGCGTTGTGGCGGGGGACATGGCACGGCGGCCTCGGCTTCACCGACAAGTGCTGCGCGCCGATCTCCATCCCGATCGGCACGCAGGGCCTGCACGCCGTCGGCGCGGCGATGGCGGCCCAGCGCCTCGGCGAGGACAGCGTGACCGTCGCGTTCCTCGGCGACGGCGCCACCAGCGAGGGCGACGTGCACGAGGCGCTCAACCTGGCGTCGGTGTACCGGGCGCCGTGCGTGTTCTTCGTGCAGAACAACCAGTGGGCGATCTCGGTGCCGGTGCATCGCCAGATGGCGGCGCCCTCGATCGCCCAGCGCGCCGACGGCTACGGCATGCCCGGCATTCGCGTCGACGGCAACGACGTGCTCGCGTGCTTCGCGGTGATGGCCGAGGCGGCCGCCCGCGCCCGTGCCGGCGAGGGGCCGACCCTGATCGAGGCGGTCACCTACCGGATGGGGCCGCACACCACGTCCGACGACCCCACCCGCTACCGCAGCGCGGACGAGGTCGACCTCTGGCAGTCCCGCGATCCGCTGGCGCGGTACCGGACGTATCTCGAGCAGGAGGGGGTGTGGACGCAGCGGTTGGAGGACCGCGTCGCGCACCGCGCCCAGCGGCTGCGCAGCGAGCTGCGCGACGCCGTGCTGACCGAGGCCGACGTCGACGTCACCGAGGTGTTCGACACCGTCTACCACCGCATCACCCCGGACCTGGCGCGCCAACGCGACCAGTTGACCGCCGAACTGGCGAAGGAGTCGTGAGATGACCCAGCTCATCGAGAGACCGTTCGGCTTCGACGACGACGCTCCTGAGCCGCCGCCGGTCGCGGCGCCCCCGGCACTGTCCATGGCGCAGGCGATCAACCGGGCGCTGTCGGATGCGATGGCCGCCGACGACCGGGTGCTGGTGTTCGGGGAGGACGTCGCCACGCTCGGCGGTGTCTTCCGCGTCACCGAGGGCTTGGCCGAACGGTACGGGGAGCAGCGGTGTTTCGACACTCCGCTGGCCGAGTCGGCGATCGTCGGGATCGCGATCGGGATGGCGATCCGCGGCTTCGTGCCGGTGCCCGAGATCCAGTTCGACGGATTCGCCGCGCCTGCCTTCGACCAGATCGTCAGCCACCTGGCCAAGTACCGGATGCGTACCCGCGGCGACGTGGACATGCCGGTGACGATCCGGATTCCGTCGTTCGGCGGAATCGGTGCGGTGGAACACCATTCGGAATCGACCGAGACGTACTGGCTGCACACAGCGGGGCTCAAAGTCGTCGTTCCCTCGACACCGTCGGACGCCTACTGGCTGCTGCGGTACGCGATCGCCGAGCGTGATCCGGTGATCTTCCTCGAACCCAAACGCCGCTACTGGGCCAAGGAGGTCGTCGACACCCGTAATCCGGCCGAAGCGATCGGGCGCGCCGTCATTCGCCGTGCCGGCGAGGACGTCACCGTCATCACGTACGGTTCTCTGGTCGCCACTGCGCTCAATGCAGCCGAATCCTGTTCGGCCAGTTTGGAAGTCGTCGATCTGCGGACGCTGAATCCGCTCGACTTCGACACCGTCGCGGCGTCGGTGCGCAAAACGGGACGGGCGGTGGTGATGCACGAGGGTTCGCGCACATTGGGTTTCGGCGCGGAATTGGCGGCCCGCATCTCCGAGGAGTGCTTCTACGATCTGGAGGCACCGGTGCTGCGGGCCACCGGCTTCGATACGCCGTATCCGCCGGCCAGACTCGAGCGGTTGTGGCTGCCCGGCGTCGATCGCCTCCTGGACTGCGTCGACGACGCGATGAGCCGGCCATGAGCGCGCTGCGGGACTTCCTGGTACCCGACCTCGGTGAGGGGCTCGAGGACGCGACGATCACCGGTTGGGCGGTGGCGGTCGGCGACGAGGTGGCGCTGAACCAGACGCTGTGCACGGTCGAGACGAACAAAGCCGAGGTGGAGATCCCCAGCCCGTATGCCGGGCGGATCGCCGAACTCGGTGGCGCCGAGGGGCAGACGCTGCCTGTCGGATCGGTGCTGGTGCGCATCGAGACGGCCGACGCGGAACAGACGCCGCGCAAGCCCGTGCTGGTGGGTTACGGCACCGACGACGCGCTGGACGGAAGCCGCCGGCGTGCCCGTACCAAGCCGCCGGTGCGCAAACTGGCCGCAGACCTCGACGTCGAGCTAGACCGCGTGAACGGATCGGGACCCGACGGCATCGTGACCCGCGCCGATGTACTCTCTGCGGCCAGGGGCGCGCCGGATGCGCCCGTCACCGGCGTGCGGCTGGCGATGGCGCGACGAATGGCGTTGTCGCGCCGTGAGATTCCCGACGCGAACGCGTCGGTCGACGTCGACGGCACCGCATTGCTGCGGTTGCGGGAGCACTGCAACTCCGCCGGCGCGGCGGCGGTGACACCGTTCGTGCTGGTGCTCAGGATGGTGGTCGCCGCGTTGCGCCGTCATCCGGAGCTGAACGCGACATGGCTCGACACCGTCGACGGACCGCGGGTCCATACCCATGCGGCAATCCACTTGGGCGTCGGTGTGGCAGCGCCGCGCGGGCTGCTGGTCCCGGTGGTGACGGACGCGCAGGACCGGACCACCCGTCAGCTCGGTGACGAGGTGGCGCGGCTGGTGGCCGCCGCGCGTGAGGGCACGCTCGCACCCTCCGACATGCAGGGGTCGACGTTCACGGTGTCCAACTTCGGGGCGCTGGGACTCGACGACGGGGTTCCGGTGATCAACCATCCGGAAGCCGCGATCCTTGGGGTGGGCGCGCTGAAACCCCGCGCCGTGGTGGTCGACGGCGAGGTGGTGGCGCGGTCGACGATGCGGTTGACGTGCGCGTTCGACCACCGGGTGGCGGACGGAGCGCAGGTCGGCGCGTTCCTGGGCGAGCTGCGCTCGCTGATCGAGGCGCCTCAGACGGCGCTGCTCGACCTGTGACATTCCCCGGGTCGCTTCGCTCCTGCCCGCCGTGAAGCTCACCTCCGCTTGGCGGCGGCCAGCCGCTCGGCGAACTCGGGGGATTCGATGGACCGCGCCTGCGGGCCGATCTCGACGTCGACAGCCATGTGGTGCTGGTGCATGTCGGTGATGCCGGGGTTGAAGGTGGCGCGCATCGACGCCTTGGTCGCGACGACGACGTCGCGCGGTGCGGACGCCGGGCCGGCGGCCAGCTCGCGTGCGGCGGCGACCGGGTCGTCGGCGATCGCGAGGGCGAGCCCGTGCCGGACGGCCGCCTCGGCGTCGAAGCGCATTCCGAACAGCAGCGCGGCCCTGGCGGCCTGCGGCCCGATCGCGCGTTGCAGCATGAACGTCGCGCCGCCGCCGGGGTGGATGCCGAGCTTCTGGAACCGCGGATCGAACAGTGCCGACGGGCCGGCGATGCGCACGTCGGCGGCGAGGGCGAGGTTCAGGCCGGCGCCCACGGCGGGCCCGTTGACCGCGGCGATGGTCGGCAGGCTGCACTCGGCGACGGCGAGGAAGCCGTCGTAGATGACCCGCAGCCCGTCCTCGGTCGCCTTGCCGAGCGCGGTCAGATCCGCGCCGGCGCAGAACGCCTTACCGGCGCCCGTGACGATCACCGCGTGCACGCCCTCGTCCGCCTCGGCGGCTTCCACCGCGGCGCGCAGGGCCGCCGAGCTGTCGGCGGTGACCGCGTTGCGGCGGTCGGGGTCGTTGACGGTGATGAGCATGACGCGGTCGTCGACCTGCGTCAGTACGAGATCGGACATCCGCTCAGCGTAGCTACAGGGGGCGCAGCAGCGCCGCGGCCCTGACCTCGTCGCCGACGCTCAGCGCGATCTGCACGGCGTCGCCTCGGTGGGTCCAGCCGAGGACCACCTCTTCGCCGTACTTGATCGGCTTGCGGTATTCGATCACCGCGCGGTACGGCGGCGTGCACGCCTCGGGGGCGACCGCCATCACCTCGTGGATGGCGTGCCAGTAGGCGGTGTTGGTGACGTGCTCGAACAGGTCGATGTCGGTGCGGCGCAACGCGAATGGCGCGGTGTCTTCGACGGTGTCCGGATTCTGCAGCCATGGCCGCCATTTGAGGCGGTGCTCGGTGGTGGTGGTGCCGAACCGGGCGAGCAGGCTGTCGGTCGCTCGCTGCGGGGTCAGCGTCTTGGCGTTCATCGCGATCCAGAAGCCCTCGGTCTCGATGCGGCCGCCGTCGCTGCCGACGAGGTCCACCCGCATGGTGCACCAGCGCAGGGACAGCGCCGAGCACCATCTGCTGAAGGTCACCTCGTTGGGGAACCCGATCGGCTCGATGACGTCGACCACGGTGCGCTGCACCAGCCAGTGGGGGTGTTCTTCGGCCTCGCCGGCGTCGACGAGGTTCTCCGCGCCGACCTCCTGGATGTAGCGGGCGACGCCGTCCAGGCGCAGGTTGAGGTCGCCGCCGACGTCGCCCGTCGCCACCCGCCACGAGGTCCGGTAGACGTATCCGGTGTCGGGGAGCGGTGCCAGGCGATGGTCGACGTCGTGGGTGCTCATCGCGGGTCAGCCTACGGTCCGCGGCCTCGGGGGTTCGGCCTATGCCGGACGCAGCACCGCGACGAGGAACTCCGAGTCGTCTCGGAAGGGTCGCAGATCCCAGGTCGACAGCAGCAGATCCGGCGCGAAGCCGGCCTCGGTCGCATGGTCGAGGAAGTCGCCGAAGTCGTAGTCGCGGCCCGCGCCGAAGCCGATGACCGCGCGACCGTCCGCGGCGAGATGCGCACGCAACCTGGCCAGGACCGCGACGCGGGTGCTCGGGGCGAGAAAGGTCATGACATTGCCCGCCGAAGCGATGACGTCGAACGGTGCGGTGATGCCGGACCCGGGCAGGTCCAGTTCGGCGAGGTCGCCGACGATCCAGCGCGGACCGGGATGATCCTGCTCGGCGGCTGCGATGAGCACGGGGTCGACGTCGACCCCGACGACGTCGTGGCCGGCGCGCGAGAGGTACCCACCGAGCCGGCCGGGTCCACATCCTGCGTCGAGGATGCGGGCGCGGCGGGGCGCGATCGCGTCGACCAGGCGGGCCTCACCGTCCAGGTCGTCACCTGCCCGTGCCATGGTCCGGAAGCGCTCGACGTACCAGCCGGAGTGTCCGGGGTCGGCCTCGACCTGCTTCATCCACAAGCTCTGCTCGACCATGCCGACATTGTCGTCTACGGCGAGCGGGTCGACGGCGCCGCCTGGCAGGACGCGTGGATTGGTCACGCGGGCCGGCATTCCGCTAGATCACGGTCGGACAACGCAGTGTGCGAGTCATCGGCGGTCGGTCAGTGGGGCTGAAGGCCGTACACGAAATAGCAGGGAGTCGCCGACTGACCGGGTCCGGTCGTGAGGGCCGGGGACCACATCGTGGGCACCCCATTGACGACCCAGCAGTTCTTGTCGGCGAGATCGACGTTGTTCGGGTTGTTGCGGGGGAGGTCGGGTAGTTGCGGAATGGGCGGCTGCGCACTCGAACTCGGCGTTGGTGAATCCGTCGGAGCTGGTTCGGCGTTGACCAGAGGCGAGCAGATCAGCGCAGCGCCGAATCCGACGAAGGCAAGCGCTGCCCGTCGCGATTGTGTGGTGAGCATGGCTGGTCTCCGTGGTTGGCGCCGCTCAGGGCAGCGGTGGCGGTGGGGACGGCGGCGACGACGACGATGACGGGGTCAAAGCCGGCTGAGGCAGTTCGGGCATCGAGGGTCGGGTCGCTGCGGATTCCTGACACGGGCCCGCGGTGACGGGTCCGGTGATCACTTCACCCGGTTGCGGCATGTACCCCTGCGGGGGGATGTAGAACGGAACGCCGTTCAGCCGCGCACACACGCCACCGTCGGGGTCTGCTGACGCCGTCGGAATGTCGTGCACGCCCACGATTCCGGCGGAGATGGCAGCGCTGACACCGAGTGCTGCCGCGAGCAGTCGCACCGACATACGTCAGCCGTTCTTCGTGAGTTGATAGTTGACGGCCAGCCCCAGCGGCTTGGGGCACAGATCAGAAGCGGTCAATGCCGGTGTCACACTGCGCGTGCAGACCACAGCTTCGCCGTTGTCCTGCGCGTAGACCGTATACGTGCCGGACCATCCCCCGTCGCCCCGCGGATGCAGTACTGCCCCTTGGGCGTCGATCTTCACGCAATCGGGACCACAGGAGCTGACATTCCAGACCGGGGCCGCAGCGCCCAGATAGGTGCCGAGGCTTCCGGTCACGGTCGCCGTGTAGGAACCTTCCAGCGTGTCCGCCGACGCCACGCCGGCGAGGCTCAGACTCGCGGCGGCCGAGACTGCGCTCACCGCTAGTACGCGGACGATATTCATGGTGATCCCCCCCAGGTGGTGCAGTGCTGCCGAGCACCCCCACATGCTCGGCGCAAGGGCTCGTCTGACGTTCCCTGCCGACGCAGGTTAACATCCGGAACCCGCGCCATGATGCGATTCTGGCGAACAGAATCTCTGTGATGGCGAGGGAGGGCCGATGCGCCGTATCGGTTGATATAGCCAGTTCAGGCCGCTAGCAATGATACTTGCGTACGCAATCTCGCGGCTGGTCGGCGGATTTTCAGCACATCTTCCGCCGTGTCGGTCGCCGATCGGACGGGTCATGGTCCTTGGTCGTCTTCGGGTAGCAGGTGGCGTTCGGGGTGGTGGTAGCCGTTGACGCGGTGCTGGCCGGTGTCGAGGTCGGGTGGGGGCACCCATTCGGTCTGGCCTNTTGTCGTCTTCGGGTAGCAGGTGGCGTTCGGGGTGGTGGTAGCCGTTGACGCGGTGCTGGCCGGTGTCGAGGTCGGGTGGGGGCACCCATTCGGTCTGGCCTTTGGGGTTGGTGCGGGTGGTCCAGCCGGTGGTCTCGATCATCCGGTTTTCCGGGCCGCAGGCCAGGGTCGTGGTGTCGACGTCGGTGCGCCCGCCGTTCTTCCAGTCGGTGACGTGNCGGTGGTCTCGATCATCCGGTTTTCCGGGCCGCAGGCCAGGGTCGTGGTGTCGACGTCGGTGCGCCCGCCGTTCTTCCAGTCGGTGACGTGATGGACCTGGCACCAGTAGCCCGGCACGGTGCAGCCGGGGCGGGTGCAGCCGCGGTCACGGGCGTGCAGCACGATCCTCTGCGCCGGGCTCGCGACCCGTTTGGTGCGGCCCAAGTAGAGAGCTTCGCTGGTGTGGTGATCGAACACCGCCAGATAGTGGAACGCATGCGACGCCATGCGGATCAGATCACCCATCGGGAGCAACGATCCGCCGCCGGTGACCGCCACCCCCGCCCCCTTCTCCACCTCCTGCAGAGTTGTCGACACGATCACGGTGACCGGTAACCCGTTGTGCTGGCCCAGTTCCCCGGAGCACAGCGCCATGCGGCCCACGGCCAGCCAGGCGTCNTGTCGACACGATCACGGTGACCGGTAACCCGTTGTGCTGGCCCAGTTCCCCGGAGCACAGCGCCATGCGGCCCACGGCCAGCCAGGCGTCATGGCGGCGCTGGGCTGGGCTGCGGGTGTCAGCGCGGCGCTGCTGCTCGTCGGGTTCGCCATCCACACACGGCTGCTCGTCATCGGGATTGCACACACCCGGCGCGGCGAGTTTGGCCTCGACCGCCTCGTAGACCGCCCGCCATTCCGGGGTGACCCAGCCTGAGAGCCGGCTCATGCCGTCGGGTTGCTGTTCCCCCAGGGTGACGCTGCGGCGGCGGACGCGTTCGGCGTGGGTGGGTTCGGGGCCGTCCTGATCGATCATGGTGGCCAACCGGTCGGCGGCTTTCTTCAGGTCTTCGGGCTTCAGGCCGGTACCCAACTCGGCGAGTTGGCGGTCCGCCGAGGCGCGGGTGTCGACATCCACCCACGACGGCAGGTTGTCGTGAAATGTCGCGATGACGGCCACGTGTTCCGCGTCGAGCAGACCCTGAGACTGCGCGGCGGCGGTCGCCTCCCANACGACGGCAGGTTGTCGTGAAATGTCGCGATGACGGCCACGTGTTCCGCGTCGAGCAGACCCTGAGACTGCGCGGCGGCGGTCGCCTCCCACACCGGCGCCATCGGCTCCCCGGTCAACGCTTGCCGCGGTCCCAACGAGGCCGCGTGGGCCAGCCGTCGTTTGGCCTCGCGATCCGACACCCGTAGCGCGGTGGTGAGCACCGTCTTCCACGACGACTCACCCAACCGGCGCGGTTCGGTCTCGGCGGTCAGCCGGGCCAACACCCGATGCTCCAACGCCGGCACGGTCCTGAGCACCGTCGTCACCTCCGCCAAAAGCTCCACCAGCTCGCGGTGGGACAGGGTGTCGCAGACCTCGTGCAGCATCGCGATCTGCGACCGGATCGCCTCCACCGCGCTCGCGACTTCACCCATACATCGAACACTAGTTCGAACCGCCGACAGGTCAGTCACCGGTTGTGACGGCTGAAATGGAAGTGGCCAAAGATTTTTAGGAGGTCAGCCGGCCGGCTTCCGCCACCGCATCAGGTACCGGTAGTAGAGCGCCCGACGGATCGTCACGCCCGGCAGGACCTCCGCGGCGGTGCGCCGGATCTCGTCGAGCCCCTCGCTCGGCTCGGCCACCACCAGTCCGACGTCACGCCGTTCCCGATGCAGCCACGACCCCACGCGCACGGCAGGCAGGCACGCACCTGACCAAAGCCATTCGCGCACAGTCGTGTTCGTGCTCAATCCCACCACCGCGAGTTCGCCGTGCGGCCGTAACATTGCGCGAGCCTGCACCAGCGACGCGCGCAGGTCGAGGTGGTGGAGGCTGGCGACAAAGGTGATCAGATCGAACTGTGCCGGAGGGTAATCGGCGAAGGCCGCATCGATGATGGAGACGTTGTCCACCGCCGCCAGCCTGGCGCGCGCCCGGTGCGTCGCCGTCGGGTCGGTATCGATCCCGACGACCGTCCGGGACACGGGCGCAAGGCGTTGCGCGAGCAATCCGTCACCACAACCGACGTCGAGCACATCACCGTGGTGCGTCGCTGCGAGAGAGACCAACCACGGATGGTAGGCGGTGTTGTGGTTCCAGTAGTCGGCCATGGACTCCTCCCCGAGTGCACCGTACCGCGCTGATCTGTCGACTCCGCCTGCGCGCCCGCGCGATTGACCTAAGCTCGGTACGTCGTGCCGGCCGCGGGCGGAGGTGTTCCTGTAGTGAAGGAATCGCCGCTGCTCGCCGTGCTCCGCGAACGGGCCAGCCTGCAGCCCAACGACGTCGCCTTCACCTTCCACGATGACGACGACGGCGAGGAGTCGATGACCTGGGGGCAACTGCACCGCCGGTCGCTCAACCTCGCCATCGACATGCAGGAGCACACGTCGGCCGGTGACCGGGCCGTCATCCTCGCCCCCCAGAGCCTCGAGTACGTCGTCGCTTTCCTCGCCGCCCTTCAGACGGGCGTCATCGCTGTGCCCCTGTCGGTTCCGCTCGCCGGGATCCACGACGAGCGCATCACCGCCGTCCTGCGGGACGCGTCCCCGACGGCGGTGCTGACCACATCGGCGGTGGCGCACAGCGTCGCCCCCTATACCGCGGGGGATGCGCAGGCGCCCGTCGTCATCGAGCTGGACACAGCGGATCTCGACACGCGCAGGCCCGGCGCGGCGCGTCGGGATCGGCCTGACACCGCCTATCTGCAGTACACGTCCGGATCGACGCGCACTCCCGCGGGCGTCGAGATCACCCACGCCAATCTCGCGGCGAACTGGAAGCAGATCGTCGGGGGCATCCTGCCCGATTACCGGATGCCGAAGACGGTGGTGTCGTGGCTGCCGTTCTACCACGACATGGGGCTGATGCTGGGTCTGTGCGCAGGGGTGATGGGCGGCTGGCCGACCGCGGTGATGAGCCCGCTGTCGTTTCTCGCGCGGCCCGCCCGGTGGATGCAACTGGTCGCGCGCAGCCCGCAACCGTTGACCGCCGCTCCCAACTTCGCGTTCGAGCTCGCCGCCGCCCGCACGTCCGACGAGGACATGGCCGGCCTCGATCTCGGCCACGTGCTCCACATCCTCAGCGGGGCCGAGCGCGTCAACGAGGCCACGCTCACGCGCTTCACGCAGCGCTTCGCCCAGTTCCACCTGAATCCCTCGGTGGTCAGACCGGCCTACGGGCTCGCCGAGGCTGTGCTGTACGTCGCCGCGCATCAGCCCGGACCGCCAACAGAATTCGTTCACTTCGAGCCCGACGAGCTCGCGGCCGGCCGCGCAGTGCGGTGTCGCGAAGGTACCCCGCTGGTGAGCTACGGCGTGCCGGGGTCGCCGAGCGTACGCATCGTGGATCCTGACACCGCCGCCGAACTGCCCGCAGACACGGTGGGCGAGATCTGGGTGCGCGGAGACAACGTGAGCCCCGGTTACTGGCGCCGACCAGCTGAGTCGGCCCGCGTGTTCGGGGCGACGATCGTCACGGCCTCGCCCGACACGCCGCCCGACGGGTGGCTGCGAACCGGCGATCTCGGATTCCTCTCGCGCGGAGAGCTTTTCATCGTCGGCAGGATCAAGGATCTCCTGATCGTACGCGGGCGCAACCACTATCCCGACGACATCGAGGCGACCACCCAGGAGATCTCCGGCGGCCGCGCGGCGGCCATCGCCGTCGTCGACCAGAGCACCGAGAAGCTGGTCGTCATAGTGGAAGTCAAGAGGCGTGGCCAGTCCGACGACGAGTTGGCCGACACGCTCCGCACCGTGCGACAGGAGGTCACCTCGGCGATCTCCAATGCGCACGGGGTCGGCGTCGAGGACGTGGTACTGGTGGCGCCGGGCTCGATCCCGATCACGACGAGCGGCAAGGTCCGGCGCGCGAGCTGCGTGGAGCTCTATCAGTCGGAAGGCTTTGCACGGCTGACGTTCTGACCGTCGAGGGCTTCCCGCAACAGGTCGCCGTACAGCCGCAGGGAGGCCGGGTTGAGCATGTCGTGGTGTGTGCAGTCCACCTGTTGTGCGGTGACCGTGCCCTTCACGTGACGGCGCCACTTGCGGACCTTGGCGCGCGCGGCCAGCCGGGTGCGCGCGTCGAGCAGACGCGACATCGCCGACCCTGCGGGAGCGATCGTGCCGCGACCGGCGGTGAAGATCACCATGTCGCCGTCGAAATCGTGGGGGCGGAAGCGGCGCAGCAGGTGCTGATTGCTGTTGACGCTGTGCACCATCAGATCGAGCAGTTCGCGCGGCGGCAGGGGGAATTCGGCACCGGCATGGCTTTGCACCAGCTGCTCGGCGCGCTGATAGGTCAGCGGTCCCGACATCGCGGGCACATCGATCCGATTGGTCCGCAGGATGTGCTGGAGCACCTGCTCTTCGTCGAGGGTCACTCCGCCGGTGACCAGGCCGACGCTGAACGCAGGATCGAGAAGGACGAGCCGCTCGACCTGGCAACCGCGGCTGCGCAATTCGACCGCGAGTTCGTGGGCCACGACACCGCCGAACGACCATCCGAGCAGTCGGTAGGGGCCGCCGGGATGGACCGCCTGGATCCGGTCGGCGTAGGTGTGCGCCATGCGCCGTATCGACGAGGGTTCCGGCTCGCCCTCGGCGCGCACCTGGTTGATCCCGACGATCGGGCAGTCGAGATACTCGCCCAACATACGGTAGGACCAGCTGAGGCCGAGGCCGTCGTGGATGCAGTAGAGCGGTACCCCGGCGCCCCGCCGGTAGAACTCGACCGGGACGACTTCCTTCGCCGCGTCGCCACTGTTCAGTTGCTGGCTCAGGCTTCTGACCGACGGGGCATAGAACAGGGTGCGGACCGCCAGATGCGTGTCGAGCGCAGCGTTGATCGCGGCGACCGCCCGCATCGCCGACAATGAATCGCCGCCGAGGTCGAAGAACGAGTCGTCCACCCCGACCCGGTCCACACCGAGCACCTGCGCGTAGACGTCGGCGATGGCCTGCTCGGTCGGGTTGCTCGGCGCCGCAAAGGTCGTCGTGGTCGACACCGGTGTGGGCAGCGCCTTGCGGTCGAGCTTGCCCGAGGAGGTCAGCGGGAACTCGTCGATGACCATGATGTGCGCGGGCACCATGTAGTCCGGCAGCCGGTCGCTCAGACGCCGGCGCAGGGCGCCGATCGTGGTGTTCAGATGCGGTGTGTTGGAGAGGCCGGCGCGGCGCGAGATGCCTTCGTGGGGGCGGTAGACATCGGTGAGGGGGCCGCCGGTGTCGGCGAGGAAGACGGCGTCGAGCGTGCCCGGTTCGTCACCCCAGGTGACCGCGACGTCGTAGCCGAGGGTGCCGGCCAGGTGGTGCAACTCGTCCGGGGTGGCGGTGGCGGACTGGGAGGATTCGGGTGCCCATGCGGCGGTGAGTCCGCGTTCCACGGCGACATCGTCCGCCAGGCCGGCGCGCGGAATCGCCGCGATACGAACCGTGTTCGGCCGGTCCGCCGACAGCCGGCGTTCGAGCCCGGCCAGGTCCGCGCAGGAGTGCCACGCCCAGGTGGGTGCGTCGGCGACGGAGCGCGCCGGTTGTGTGTGCACGACGACGTCGTAGCGGTAGCGGGTGAGCTCGTTGTCGGCCCGGCCGCGTTTGACCCGGACATCGAGACCGCGCAACGACGGGTGACGGGCCGACCACGTGGTGAAGAACTCCGGCGCCAGCAGCAATTCGGCTTCGCCGACCATCGCGCGCTGCACCCGCTCACGCAGTTCGGCGGTATCGGCTTCGGGTGCCTTGGCGCGCGCCACGCCGGCCTGGAACGCCCGTTGCAGACCGTGGTGGCGGACATCGCCGACGAACAGCGTGCCGCCGGGCGCGAGCAGGTCCACCGCGGTGTCCAGCACGTCGGTCAGGTATCCGCGGTGGGGGAAGTACTGCACGATGGAGTTCAGCACGATCACGTCGAAGGAACCCCGCTCCAGCCCGTCGGTGACGTGCGCGGGTTGGGTGAGCAGCCGGACCCGGTCGCGCCACGGCACCGCCGCGCGCTGTAGCGACCGGCGCAGGCCGTTGACGGCGACCGCCGACATGTCGGTGCCGACGTAGTGCTCGCAGTGCGGGGCGACCTGCGACAGCACCAGCCCCGTGCCCACTCCGATCTCCAGCACGCGGTGGGGGCGCAGCGCGAGGATCTGATCGACGGTGGCGCAACGCCATTCGACCATCTCCTCGAGGGGGAGGGGTTCCCCGGAGTAGCTGCTGTTCCAGCCCCGGAAATCCATGCCGAACTCCGGCGGTGCGGCTCCGTCGTAGAGGTCGTCGTACATCTGTTGCCACTCGTCGACGACCGCACCGTCGTGCTCGGCGCCGGACAGGTCATCGAGGGTGACATAGGCGACGAGTTGACCGCCCGATCCAGCGTCGTGCACGGTCGCGACGGCCTGCGTGACCTCGGGGCAGGCCAGCAGGGCGTTCTCGACCTCGCCGAGTTCGATACGGTAGCCGCGCACCTTGACCTGGTCGTCGGCCCGGCCGACGTACTGCAGCCTGCCGTCGGCGTTCCAGCTGACGAGATCGCCGGTGCGGTACATCCGGCTCCCCGGCACACCGAACGGGCAGGCGAGGAACCGGGACGCCGTCAATCCCGAACGGCGCCAGTATCCGACGCCCACGCCGTCGCCCGCGACATAGAGGTCGCCGACCACGCCCGCCGGCACGGGATGCAGCGACGCGTCCAGGACGAACAAGGCGAGATTGGCCAGCGGCACCCCGACGGGGCTGGCATTGCTCTCGGCGTCGCGGTCGGTGATCTCGTCGAAGGAGGCGTGCACGGTGGTCTCGGTGGTGCCGTACAGATTGATCATCCGCGGCCGGCCCCGGTGGCGGGTCAGCCAGGTCCGCAGCCGCCGGGGCTCGAGAGCCTCGCCGGCGAACAGCACCGCCTCGAGAGCGAGTTCGTCACTCGCATCGGCGTTCTGGGTGTCGGCGGTCTGCAGGGCGTAGAACGCGGACGGGGTGCGGCTGAGCACCGTGACCTGCTCGTCGACCAGCAGGGCGCGGAAGTCCTCCGGGGACCGGGCCACCGACTCCGACACCACGACCAGCCGTCCACCGGTCAGCAGTGCGCCCCACATCTCGCACACCGAGACGTCGAAGGCCAGGGAGTGGCACTGGCTCCACACCCCTGCGCGCAGCACGTCCACGTCGAGGGATTCCAGCAGTTGTGTCACGTTGCGATGCGTGATGGCAACGCCTTTCGGCACTCCGGTGGTGCCGGAGGTGTAGATGAAGTACGCGAGGTCGTCGGGGGCGGGCAACGGCAGGGCGATGTCGGGCTGCGCGGAGATCCGGGGGTCGGCGATGTCGACGACGGGAAGGTCGAAGCCGTCGAGGCGCCCCCTCAGGTGCCCGGTGGTGACGGCGGCGACGGGGGTGGCGTCGGTCATCATGAACTCGACCCGGCCCGCGGGCACGACCGGGTCGATCGGCAGATACGCCGCGCCGGTTTTGAGAACCGCCAGGATGGCGACGATGGCGTCGGTCGACCGGGTGAAGAGCACGGCGACGGCGCGGCCGGGTGCGGCTCCGTATCCGGTGAGCAGGTGCGCAAGCCGGGTCGACCGTTCGTCGAGTTCGCGGTAGGTCACGGACCGGCCCTCGAACGTCACCGCGCTCGAGTCGGGGGTGCGGGCCACCTGCGCTGCCCACTGGGCGGGCAGCGACGCGGCGGCGGTCGGTCGCCTCGTCAGCGCGGCCCTGTTTCCCCATGCGTCGAAGCGCGTGCGGTCCGACGCGTCGAGAATGTCGACGGCGGAGAGTCGGTGGTGCGGATCGGCGGTCAATGTGGTCAGGACCCGCTCGAACTGCGTCAGCAGACGGCGGATGGTGCTCGGCTCGAAGACGTCGGTGCGGAACTCCACCACGCCGCAGATCCTGTCGGGCTCGCCCGCCCCGGTGAACCGGTCGGCCAGGTTGAACAGCAGGTCCATCCGTGCGGTGTGCGTGTCTGCGCCCATCTGGGAGACGGTCAGGTCACCCAGCGCGAGACCGCCGGCCGCGTCGCCACTGCCCGCGAAGTTCTGCCAGGCCAGCATGACCTGGACGATGGGCTGACGGGTCAGCGAGCGGGCGGGATTGAGCCGTTCGACGAGGACCTCGAACGGCACGTCCTGGTTCTCGTAGGCGGCGAGGCTCTGCCGTCTGACCTGGGCGAGCAGGTCGGCCAGCGTCGGGTCGCCTGCCAGATCGACGCGCAGCACCAGGGTGTTGACGAAGAATCCGATCAGCTCCTCGAGAGCCGGATCGCCCCGCCCCGCGATCGGAAAGCCCACCGCCACATCCGAACTGGCGCTGATCTTGGACAGCAGCACCGCCAGCGCGGTCTGGATGACCATGAAACTGGTGGCGTTGTGCGCCCGCGCCACCTCTCGCACGCGCTGCTGCAGCGCCGCCGGCCATTCGATGTCCACGGTCGCGCCGCGGTAGTCGGCGACTGCGGGGTAGGGCCGGTCGGTGGGAAGGTTCAGCTGCTCGGGCATCCCGGCCAGCGCATCCTGCCAATAGGCCAGCTGCGCGGCAATCAGGCTCTTGTCGTCGTCGAGATCGCCGAATTGTGTTCGCTGCCAGAGGGTGTAGTCGATGTACTGCACCGGCAGCGCGGCCCAGCCGGGTGGCTGCCCCGCGGTCCGGCCGGCGTAGGCGATCCCGAGATCGCGCACGAGCGGTGCGATCGACCACCCGTCGGCGGCGATGTGGTGCACCACGATGCCGATGGCGTGCCGATCGGGCCCGAGCGCGTAGATCTGCGCCCTGATCGGGATCTCGGCCGACAGGTCGAACCGGTGGCCCGCCATCGCCGTGAGCTCGGCGACGGCTTCCTGTTCCGACAGGGCCACCACGCCGTGGTCGCGATGCCCCCACATGCCGGGTCGGGCGGGGAGCACCTGTTGGTGCGGCACACCGTCGACGTCGGGGAACACCGTCCGTAGCGACTCGTGCCGGGCGATGACGTCGTCGAGTGCCGCGCCGAGGGCGTCGACGTCCAGGGGGCCGTCGATCCGGAACACCGTCGGCATGTTGTAGGTCACGACCCCGCCGACGAAGCGGTCGAGGAACCACAGCCGGCTCTGCGCGAACGACAGCGGGACCCTGGAGGGACGTTCGACGGGTACGAGCGCCGCGCGGCGACCGGCGCCGGTGCGCACCCGCGGTGCCAACTGGGCGACCGTGGCCGTGTCGAACAACGTCCGCACCGACAGGTCGGTGTCCAGCCCGGCGTTGATCGTGGTGACCAACCGCATGGCCGAGATGCTGTCGCCGCCGAGGTCGAAGAACGAGTCGTCGATACCGACACGGTCGAGGCCGAGGATGTCGGCGAACGTCGCGGCGAGGATCTCCTCGACGGCGTTGGTGGGGGCACGGTAGGGGCCGCCCCCGGCAGGGTCGGGCGCCGGGAGCGCCCGCACATCGAGTTTCCCACCGACGGTGAGCGGCAACGTCTCCAGCGCGATGAAGTCCGACGGCACCAGGTAGGACGGTAGCTGTTCGGTGAGCCGGGCACGGGCCTCGGCGGGGGCGACCGTGCCGGTGATGTAGGCGGTGAGCCGGGCGGCGCCGGGCTGATCGCGGCGGGGGACGACGGCAGCGCCGGTGACGCCGTCGATCCCGGTGAGCGCCGCGGTGATCTCCCCGAGTTCGATGCGATAGCCGCGGATCTTGACCTGATCGTCGGCGCGGCCGAGGTAGTCCAGCTGACCGTCGCTGCGCCAGCGCACCAGGTCGCCGGTGCGGTACATGCGCCCACCCGGCCGGCCGAAGGGGCAGGGCAGGAACCGGGTGGCAGTCAGACCGGGCCGCCCGACGTAGCCGACCGCGACGCCGGGGCCCGCGACGTAGAGTTCACCGACAGCGCCGACGGACACCGGCCGCAGCCAGTCGTCGAGGACGAACAGCGCCGACGTGACCACAGGTCCGCCGATCGGCGCGGCACCCGAGCCCGGGCGCAACGGTGCGCTCATGGCCGCGTAGACGGTGATCTCGGTGGGGCCGTACGCATTGATCAGGGTGCGGCCGGGTGCCCAGCGGTCCACGGTCTCGGCCGGGCAGGCTTCCCCGCCGAGGAGCACGGCGACCGCGTCGAGCCGTTGTGGGTCCAGGGCGGTGATCGCCGAGGGCGTCTGGGTCAGCACGTTCACGCGTTCGGCGGCGATCAGCTCACCGAACCGGTCCGGGGACGAGGCGGTGTCCTCGTCGACGATGACCAGGCGGGCGCCGCTGAGCAGGGCGGCCCAGATCTCCCAGACCGAGAAGTCGAAGGCGTACGAGTGGCACTGTGTCCACACCTGCTCGTCGGGCAGGGACGCTGGCAGGGACGCCGCCAGGTGCGCGACGTTGGCATGAGTCACCGCAACGCCTTTCGGCGTGCCGGTGGTCCCCGAGGTGTAGATCAGGTACGCGACGTCGGCCGGGTCGGGGTCGCGCAACGCGGTGGCGGCGTCGTCTGGCCCGGCCTCGCCCAGGTCGAGGATCGGCAGTGCGTGGCCGGCGAGCCTGGCGCGCACCGCATCGGTGGTCAGCACCGCGACGGGGTCGGCGTCGGTGAGCAGGAAACGCAGGCGGTCCGGCGGTACGGCGGGATCGATCGCGAGGTAGGCCGCCCCGGTCTTGAGGGCGGCCAGCATCGCGACCACCGCGTCGGCGCTGCGACCGGTCAGCAGCGCGACGCAGGTCCCGGGCCGGGCGCCGTGTCGGATCAGTCTGTGCGCCAGCAGGTTCGAGGCGTCGTCGAGCTCGCGGTAGGTCAGCACCTGCCCACCGCAGCTCAGTGCGACCCGATCCCCGCCGCGGGCCACCTGGGCGGCGAACAACGCCGGCACCGAGGGCGCATCGCGGGACGCGAGCAGCATGGTGCTGTTGCCGAGGCGACCCAGCGTGTCGCGCTCGGCCGGATCCAGGACGTCGATCGCGGACAGCCGCCGCTGCGGGGTGGCGATCATCGCCGACAGCACGCGCTGGAACCGGCGCGTCACCGCTTCGATCACCGACGGCTCGAAGACCGTGGTGTCGTATTCGATGCGCAGTCCGAGCTCGCGTCCCGGCATGGCCTGCAGGGTCATCGGGTAGTGGTTCGTCTCGCGAGCGGCGACGGCGGTGATCGACAGCTCACCGACGCCGCCCATCGCCGCGGTGTCGACCGGATAGTTCTCGAACACGAACAGCGTGTCGAACAGCTGCTCCTGGCCCGCGATGCGATGGATCTCGGTGAGCGCCAGGTGCTGATGGTCGAGCGTGCGGTGGTGCGCGTCGTGGAGTTGGGCGAGCAGGTCGGCCGTCGTGGTGGCGGGGGTCAGACGGGCGCGCACCGGGATGGTGTTGATCATCAGACCCACCATCGATTCGGCGCCGGTTACCTCGGTGGGGCGTCCGGACACCGTGGTGCCGAAGACGACGTCGTGGTGTCCGGTGAGCGACGCGAGTGTCTGGGCCCAGGCGGCCTGGAGCACGATGTTGACGGTGGTGTGGTGGGCGCGGGCGAGGTCGGTCAGCGCAGCGGTGGTGGTCTCGGGCAGTCGGGACGCGCTACTGCCCCGGACGCCGCTCTCCGATCGGTCGGGGGGGCCGACGAGCGTGGGTGCGTCGAGGCCGTCGAGCACTTCCCGCCACGCGGCGCGCGCGGCATCGGCATCACGGTCGTGCAGCCACTCGACGAAGCGGCGGAACACCGGTGGCGCCGGAAGCCGCTGACCGAGGTAGCCCGCGAAGATCTCCTGCAACAGGATCGGCAGCGACCAGCCGTCGAGCACGATGTGGTGGTTGGTCAGCACGACCCGGTGCTCGTCGGAACCCGTGCGCAGCAGAGCAACTCGGAACGGCGTGCCGTCTGTCAGATCGCAGACCGCCGCACGTTCGGCGGCGCACACCCGCGCGATGTCGTCCTCGCCGGCCACCTCGCGGTACTGCCACGGGACCTGCGGCGCTGCGGCGATGATCTGCACCGGCGGGTCGTAGCCGTCGGCGAACCGCGCCACGAGGTGAGGATGGCGATGGGCGACGGCGCGCACGGCGTCGTGCAACGCATCGGGATTCAGCGGTCCGGCGATGGTGATCTCGAGTTGCATCGCATACAGGTCGCCTCCGACGCCGAACTCCCGTGCGGTCCTGGAGTGGAAGAGCAGACCCTGTTGGACCGGCGTCAGCGGAAGGATGTCGCGCAGGTCGTGGTGATGTTCGAGGGCGTCGATCTGGTCCTGGGTCAGGGCGGCGGGGGCGATGTCGGACGGGGTGAGGCCGCCGCCACCGTGGGCGACGTGGAGACAGATCCCGGTGAGGGCGTCGGTCCACAGCTGGTTCAGGCGGCCGATGTCCTCGTGGGTCAGCACGGAGGTGGCCCAGGTCCAGGTCGTCGTGAACTCCGGACCCGCACCGCTGTCGACGGCGACCGCGGTGAGTTCCACGGTGTGGCCCAGTGGCATCGAGATCTGCCCGGCTGCCGCGGCGATCGTCATGCCGTCGGGGCTCGGACGCCACAGGTCGGTGTCGTCGATACCGAGATGGCCGGCGCGGCCCAGATAGTTGAACGCGATGGTGGGTTCAGGCGCCTGCAGATCGCTGTGCGGGGTGAGGTGGCGCACCAGGCCGTAGGTCAGCCCGTCGGGGAGGGAGCGCAGTTCTTCTTTGGCGTGCTTGACGACAGCGCCCACGACGGGGCCGCCAGCACCGACCTGCGTCCAGTCCGGTCGCTGAACCTGCAGGGCCACCGGGTATCTGGTGGTGAACCATCCCGCGGTCCGCGACAGGTCCAGGCCGGGGGACAGGTCCTCGGCCCGGCCGTGCCCCTCGACGTCGATACCGATGGGTTGTGCGCTGCCCGCGAATTCGGCGCACGCCAGTGCGAGCGCGGCCAGCAGGATGTCGGTGACACCGGCGTGGAACGCCGCGGGCACGTCGCCGAGCAGCCGACGTGTGGTGTCGGTGTCCAGCGTGGCGGTGACACTCGCTGCGCTGGCGTAGGTGTCGGCGTGCGGGTCCGGCGGCGGCAGGGCAGGCGGGGCGGCCAGGACAGCGCGCCATCGCTCGGCGGTCGCGGCGACGGCCGCAGAGGCGGCGTACTCGGCAAGCACCGACGACCAGGTGCGGAACGAGGTGCCGGTGATCGGCAGGGTGGCGGGGTGTCCCGTGCGGTGCTGCGCCCAGGCCACGTTGAGGTCTTCGAGCAGGATCCGCCAGGACACCGCGTCGATGACGAGGTGATGGACGACCACCGCGACCTCGCGGGTCGCTGCAGCGAACACCGCACGGAGCATCACGCCGGCCGCCGGGTCCAGCTCTGCCCGCGCCGACACGAGCGCCTCGCCGCTCAGCTGCTCGACGGTGCGCAGGTAGCCGGCGGCGTCGAGGGTCTGCGGTTCCGGCACCGTCAGCGTGCCGTCGGTCTCGAGCCGGGCGCGCAGCATGCCGTGACGGTCGATCAGCGCCTGCAGCACGACCGCGACGTCGTCGGCGGTCACCCCCGGTGGCGCCTGGACCACCATGGTCTGGTTGAACTCCCGGGTCGGGCCGGGCACCTCGTGCAGCCACCGCATGATCGGGGTGGCCCGCACGTCTCCGGTGCCCAGGTCGACCGGCGCGTCGGCGCGCACGCCGGCCTGCACCACCCGGGCCAGTCGCGCCACCGTCTGCTCGACGAAGATGTCGCGGGGCCGGCAGCCCAGCCCGGCCGCGCGCGCCTGTGCGACCACCTGCATCGACAGGATGCTGTCGCCGCCGAGGTCGAAGAACGAATCGTCCACCCCTACCCGGTCGAGCCCCAACACCCGGGCGTAGATGCCCGCGAGGATCTCCTCGACGGCGTCACCGGGCGCCCGGTACTGCGCGGCTCGGATGCCTGGAACGGGAAGCGCATTCGTGTCGAGCTTGCCGTTCACCGTCAGCGGCAGCGCGTCGAGGGTGACGACGGCGCCGGGCACCATGTAGGAGGGCAGCCGGTCGGCGAGGGCGGCGCGCACCGCGTCCGACTCGGCGGAACCCGTGAGGTAGGCGACGAGGTGCGTGCCGGTGGGTCCGTCGTCCCGGGCGACGACGACGGCCTGGTCGACGTCGTCGAGTGCGGCCAGCGCGCTCTGGATCTCGCCGAGTTCGATGCGGTGGCCGCGGATCTTGACCTGGTCGTCGGCGCGGCCGAGGTAGAGCAGCGCGCCGTCGGCGCGCCACCGCACCAGATCGCCGGTCCGGTACATGCGGGTGCCCGGCGTTCCGAACGGGCAGGCCACGAACCGGGACGCGGTCAGCGCGCTGCGGCCGGCGTAGCCGAGTCCGACGCCCCGACCCGCGACGTACAGTTCGCCGATCACGCCCGGCGGTACGGGGCGCAGCCACGGGTCGAGGACGAACAGGGCGGATGTGGGCACCGGCGCTCCGATGGGCGCCGGCCCCGAACCCACGGTCAGCGGTGCGCTCATCGAGGCGTACACCGTCACCTCGGTCGGACCGTACGCGTTGATCAGCACCCGTCCGGGCGCCCAGCGGTCGACCACCTCGGCCGGGCAGGCCTCCCCGCCGAGCAGCACCGCCACGCCGTCGAGACCCTCGGGAGACAGGGCGGTCACGGCCGTCGGTGTCTGGGTCAGCACGGTCACCCGTTCGCGGACCAGTAGCTCCCCGAAGTCCGGCGGGGAGGCTGCGATCTCCTCGGGCACGATGACGAGTCGTCCGCCGCCGAGCAGCGCCGCCCAGATCTCCCAGACCGAGAAGTCGAATCCGTAGGAGTGGCACTGCGTCCAGACCTGGTGGGCGCCGAGCTCGGGCGGGGGGGACNCACGATGACGAGTCGTCCGCCGCCGAGCAGCGCCGCCCAGATCTCCCAGACCGAGAAGTCGAATCCGTAGGAGTGGCACTGCGTCCAGACCTGGTGGGCGCCGAGCTCGGGCGGGGTGGACTCGGCGAGGTGGGCCAGGTTGCGGTGGCTGATCGCCACGCCCTTGGGCGTTCCCGTGGTGCCGGAGGTGTAGATCAGATAGGCGATGTCGTCGGGAACCGCACTCGCGACCGGGCTCGCCGGACCCGATGCGCGGTCGTCGGCGTCGACGACGGCGAGGTCCGCACCGGTGAGCCGGGACCTCAGCCCGGTGGTGGTCACGGCGGCGACCGGTGCGCTGTCGGCGAGCATGAAGCGGAGCCGCCCATCGGGATGCGCGGGATCGAGAGGCAGATAGGCCGCGCCGGTCTTGAGGACCGCCAGCATGGCGACCACCGCCTGCACCGATCGCGGCAGCAGCAACGCCACGGTCGTCCCCGGCCCGGCGCCGACGTCGATCAGCCTGTGCGCCAGCCGATTCGACTCCCCGTCGAGCTCCCGATAGCTCAGCGACCGGTCGGTGCCGGTGACGGCACTGCTGTCGGGGGTGCGCGCGACGTGTGCGGCGAACAGGTCCGGTACGGAGGCCGCCGCGGGGGCCGGTGCGGTGACCAGCGCGTGGTTTCCGAGCTGCGCCAACCGGGTGAGATCCGCCGCGTCGAGCAGACCGATGTCTGACAGGCGTTGATCCTGGTCGGCCAGGATCGCGGTCACCACCCGTTCGAGGCGCTCGACGAGCGTGCCGACGGTCTCGGCGTCGAACACGTCGGTGCGGAACTCGACCGTACCGGAAATGCCTGTCGGCGCGCCGGATTCGCTGTATCGCTCGGTCATCGAGAACGACAGGTCCATCCGCGCCGTGTGTGTCCGCACCGGAAGCTGGCTCACCTCGAGGCCACCGAGACCCATTCCGGCGGCGGGCATGTTCTGCCACGCCAGCATCACCTGCACCAGCGGATGGTGGGCCAGCGTCCGTGTGGGATTGAGCTTCTCGACGAGCGCTTCGAAGGGCAGATCCTGATGGTCGTAGGCGGCCAGGCTGCGCTGCCGGACCTGCGCCAGCACGTCGGCGATCGTCGGATCCCCGGTCAGGTCGACGCGCAACACGAGGGTGTTGACGAAGAAGCCGACGAGCTCATCGAGCGCCGGATCGGTGCGGCCGGCGATCGGGAAGCCGACGGCCACATCGGAACTGGAACTCAACGCCGACAGCAGGACCGAGAGCGCGGTCTGCACCACCATGAAGCCGGTGGCGTTGTGCGTACGTGCCGTCTCGCGGATCCGCTGCTGCAGAATGGCCGACCACTCGAAGGTGATCTGGTCGCCGCGCTGGTCGGCGACGGCGGGATAGGGCCGGTCGGTGGGGAGAGCGATGCGCTCGGCCATCCCCGCCAGGGCATCCCGCCAGTAAGCCAGCTGGGCGCCGATCGGACTCGCCGCGTCGTCGAGGCTGCCGAGGTGATCGCGTTGCCACAGCGCGTAATCGACGTACTGCACGCCCAGCTCGGGCCAGTTCGGCGCGTGGCCCTGGCAGCGGGCCGCGTAGGCGACCCCGAGGTCGCGAGTCAGCGGTGCGACTGACCAGCCGTCGGCGGCGATGTGGTGCACGACGCCCACGAGGACGTGCTCGTGCTCGGCGACGCGGAACAATGTCGCCCGCAGCGGGATGTCGCACTCCAGCCGGAACGCGTGGCGTCCAGCCGCCTCGACCGCGTCGGTGAGATGGGCGGGCGAGAACCCGGTGGCGTCGACGACCTCCCACCCGAATTCGGCCTCCTCGGCGGGCACGACGAGCTGACGGGGAACTCCCTCGGGGGCGACGACGAGGGTGCGCAGGCTCTCGTGGCGTGCGACGACATCGGCGACAGCCGCCGCCATCGCGTCGGTATCGAGGGCGCCGCGCAACCGGAGCCCGACGGCCATGTTGTAGACCGGTGACGGGCCCTGCAGCTGATCGATGAACCACAAGCGGTTCTGCGCGAACGACAACGGGATGACGGCCGGCCGTTCGACGGGGACGACGGGTGCGCGGGTGCCGGCGTGGGCGGCGAGGCGACCCGCGAGACCGGTGACGGTGGGCGCGTCGAAGACCGCGCGCACCGACAGGTTGACGCCGAGCGCGGCGCTGACCGCCGCTGCGAGGCGCATCGCCAGGATGCTGTCACCGCCGAGGTCGAAGAACGAATCGTCGATACCGACCCGGTCGACGCCGAGGACCGTGGCATAGGTGGCGGCGAGGATCTCCTCGGTGACCGTCCGCGGCGCGCGAAAGGGGGCGGTGCGGACGCGCTCGGGCGCCGGGAGCGCCCGCACGTCGAGCTTGCCACCGACGGTGAGCGGTAGCGCGTCCAGGGCGACGATGTCGGCCGGCACCATGTAGGACGGCAGAAGGTCCGAAAGCCGATGGCGCGCAGCGACGGGATCTGCTGTGCCGGTGACGTACCCGACGAGTCGGGTGACGCCGGTGTGGTCGCGCGCGGCGATCACCGCCGCCCGCTCGACGCCGTCCACGCCGGCCAGCGCCGCCTGCACCTCGCCGAGTTCGATGCGGTAGCCGCGGATCTTGACCTGATCGTCGGCGCGGCCGAGGTAGTGCAACTGCCCGTCAGCACGCCAGCGGACCAGATCGCCGGTCCGGTACATCCGGTCTCCGGGTCTGCCGAACGGGCACGGCACGAACCTCGATGCCGTCAGACCGGGGCGCCGGAGATACCCCACGCCGACGCCGCGGCCGGCGACGTAGAGTTCGCCGACCGTGCCGGGCGGCACCGGGCGAAGCCCCGCGTCGAGCACGAACAGCGCCGCGGTGGCCACCGGACCGCCGATCGGCGCAGGCCCCGTACCCGGCCCCAGCGGGGCACTCATGGCTGCGTACACGGTGCTCTCGGTGGGGCCGTAGGCGTTGATCGCCACGCGGCCCGGTGCCCACCGGTCGACGACGTCGGCCGAGCACGCCTCCCCGCCCAGCAGCAGCGCCACCGCCGGCAGTCGGTCGGGGTCCAGTGCGGTGACGGCCGAGGGTGTCTGGGTGAGGACGTTCACCCGCTCCCGCACCAGGAGGTCCTGGAAGTCGGTGGGGGAGACCACCACGTCGTCGGGCACCACCACCACCGTGCCGCCCGCCAGCAGCGCCGCCCAGATCTCCCACACCGAGAAATCGAAGGCGTATGAGTGGCACTGGGTCCACACCTGGCGCGCCGGCAGGGAAGCCGGCGTGCTGTCCACCAGGTGGGACACGTTGTGGTGGCTGACGACAACACCTTTCGGGGTGCCGGTGGTACCCGAGGTGTAGATCAGGTAGGCGAGATCACCGCCGGCAGGCAGGGCCAGTCCGGACTCTGCACGGGGACCGGCGGCGGGATCGTCGATATCGACGATCCCGACCGTGAACTCCTCGAGACGATGGCGCAGCGCAGCGTTCGTCACCACAGCGACCGGGGCGGCGTCGCCGATCATGAACGCGATCCGCTGTTCCGGCAACCCGGGGTCGATCGCCAGGTAGAACGCGCCGGACTTGAGTGCGGCCAGCATCGCGACGATCGCCCGATCGGAGCGCGGCAACAGCACGGCCACACAGTCACCCGCGCGCACGCCGCGCTCGACCAGCAGACAGGCCAGTCCGTTGGACGCCTCCTCGACGTCCCAGTAGGTGAGGCGGTGCTCCCCGCAACGGACCGCGATCGTGTCCGGCGTGGCCAGTGCCTGCGCGCTGAACCGTTCGGGAACCGAGGCGGTGACCGGTGTCCGCGCGGCGAGGATCTCGCGGTTGCCCCACTCGTCGAGCAGGGCGCGTTCGCCGGGTGCCAGGACGTCGGTCGCCGACAGACGCTGCGCCGGGTCGGCCGCCATCGCGGTCACTGCCCGCTGCAGTCGACCGACCAGCGCGTCGATGCTTCCCGCGTCGAACATCTCCGTGTCGTACTCGACGCGAAGCGACAGCCGATCGCCCGGCATCGCCTGCAGCGTCAGGGGATAGTGGTTCGTCTCGTGCGCGGTGACGTCGGAGATCACCAGGTCGCCGACGGCCGTCATGGCCGACGCGTCGAGGGGATAGTTCTCGAACACGAACAGCGTGTCGAAGAGTTGGTCCTGGCCTGTGATGCGGTGGATGTCGGCGAGGGGGATGTGCTGATGGTCGAGGGTGCGGTGGTGGTTGTCGGACAACTGCGCCAGCAGCTCGGTCGTCGTCGTGGTCGGGGTGATCCGCGCCCGGATCGGCACGGTGTTGATCAGCAGGCCGACCGTGACGTCCGCGCCGGGGAGTTCGGCGGGCCGCCCCGACACGGCCGTCCCGAACACCACGTCGTGGTGGCCGGTGAGCCACGTCATCGCCTGTGCCCACAGCGCCTGCAGCACCGTGTTCACGGTGGTGTGGTGGCGGCGCGCCAGCTCGCCGACCGCGCGCGTCGTCTGATCGCTCAATTGCGTCGACATCGACCCGCGCGGTCCGGATCTGGTCCGGTCAGGCGGGGCCACCAGCGTCGGGCTGTCGACGCCGTCGAGCACGTCGCGCCAGGCGGCGACGGCGGTGTCGCGGTCGCGGCCGGCCAGCCATTCCACGTACCGGCGGAATGATCCGGCGGGTGGCAACCGGTGCCCGGCGTAGGCGGCGAGGATGTCGCGCATCAGGATCGGCAGTGACCAGCCGTCGAGCACGATGTGGTGGTTGGTGAGCACCACGCGGTGCCGGTGGGTGGCGGTCCGGATGACGGCTGCCCGGAATGCCGGTCCGTGGGTCAGATCGCACACCGCGGCGCGCTCGTCGGCACACAGCTGCGCGATCTGATCCGTGTCGGCGAGTTCGCAGTACTGCCAACTGATGTCGGGATCGACGGGGATCACCTGGATCGGCGGGTCGGACTCGCCGGAGAAGCGCGCGGCCAGGGTGGGATGGCGGCGCACAACGGTCTGCACGGCGGTGTGCAGCACCTCGGGATCGAGTGGACCGGTGATCGTCACGTCGAGCTGCATCGCGTACACGTCGCCGCGCTCACCGCTGTCGCGCGCCGCGGCGGTGTGGAAGAGCAGGCCTTGCTGCAGTGGGGTCAGCGGAAGAACGTCGGCGATGCGGTGATGCCGGCCGAGTTCGTCGATGCGCTGCTGGCTGAGCACGGCGGGCAGCAGGTCCGACGGGGTGAGCCCGCCGCCGCCCTGTGCGACGTGAGTGCAGATCCCGGCGAGCGCGTCGAAGAACAGCTCGCCGAGCAGGCGGATCTGCCCGTCGGGCAGCACGGAGGTCGCCCACATCCAGGTGGCCTGGAGCTGTGGCCCGGCGCCGGTGTCGACGGCCGCGGCCGTGAGTTCGACGCTGTGGCCCAACGGCATCGGTACCGCAGACCCGGCGTCGCTGACCCACGAGCCGTCGGTGGCGGGGCGCCACAGCCAGTCGGGCAGATCGGTGGCCAGGTCCATCTGCCCGAGATAGTTGAAGCCGAGGCTGGGGTCGGGGCCGGTCAGCCCGCTGTCGGGCTGCAGGTAGCGCAGCAGTCCGTAGCTCACGCCGTCGGGCAGCTCGCGGAGTTGTTCCTTGACGCTCTTGATCACCGTCCCCAGCGCCGGATCGCCGGATCTGACCTGTTCCCAACGTAATCGGTCGATGTGCATCGCGACGGGATACTTCGTGGTGAACCACCCCACCGTGCGGGACAGATCGACGCCGGCGAACAACTCCTCGTGGCGGCCGTGGCCTTCGACGTCGATGCCGACCGCGGGCCCGCTGTCGAAGCACTCGGCGCAGGCCAATGCGAAGGCGATCAGCAGGATGTCGGTGATGCCGGCGTGGAAGGCGGCCGGCACGTCGCCGAGGAGTCGCCGGGTGAGCGTGGCGTCCCACACCGCCGTGTGGCGACCGGCGTCGGCGTAGGTGTCGACCGTCGGGTCGGGCGCGGGCAGGAGTGCGGGGACCGCCTCGACGCGCTTCCACGCCGCGGCGTCGGTGAGCACCGATCGCGCGTGGCCGGACAGCAGAGACGCCCACCGCGCGAACGATGTGCCTGCGCCGGTGAGCGTGATCTGCTGTCCCTCGCGGTGCTGGGACCACGCGGTATTGAGGTCCTCCAGCAGGATTCGCCACGACACCGCGTCGACGGCCAGGTGGTGCACGATCAGCGCCAGTCGGCCGGTGGTGTCGGCCCACACCGCGGCGAGCATCACTCCGGCGGCAGGGTTCAGGCGTGCCCTGGCCGCCGAGATCGCCTGCCGGTCGAGCACGTCGACCGTCGTCAGGCAGTCGGCGGCCGACACCGAACCGGGATCGGGGACTCGCAGCGAGCCGTCGTCGAGGTGGAGGCGGAGCATGGGGTGCCGGTCGAGGAGCGCCTGCAGGAGCAGGACGACCGCGCTGCGACTGGCGCCCGCGGGAGCCTGCACGAGCACCGTCTGGTTGAACTCGTCGGTCGGCCCGTCGAGGTGGCGCAACCATTCCATGATGGGGGTCGGCGTCACCGGGCCGACACCGTCGTCGGCTGATTCCGTTGCAGCGGAGGCGATGTCGACGGCCCGGGCGAGCCGCGCCACCGTCTGTTCGACGAAGACGTCGCGGGCCCGGCAGAGCAGGCCCGCGGCCCGGGCCTGCGACACCACCTGCATCGACAGGATGCTGTCGCCGCCGAGGTCGAAGAAGGAGTCGTCGACGCCGACGCGGTCGCGGCCCAGCACCTGCGCGTAGATTCCCGCCAGGATCTCTTCGACGGCGTCGGTGGGCGCCCGGTACTGGTCGACGATCTCATCGGGCGCGGGCAGCGCGCGGACGTCGAGCTTGCCGCCGACGGTCAGCGGCAGCTCGTCGACGCCGACGATCGCAGTCGGGACGAGGTACGGAGGGAGCGCCTCGGCGAGTGCCCGCCGGGCGGCTGCGGGATCGGCTGTGCCGGTGATGTATCCGACGAGGCGGGGGTGGCCGGGGCGATCGTGCCGCGCGATGACGGCCGCGGTGCCGACGCCGTCGAGAGCGGCCAGCGCGGCCTGGACCTCGCCGAGTTCGATGCGATATCCGCGGATCTTCACCTGTTCGTCGGCGCGGCCCAGGTACTGCAGTGCTCCGTCTGCGCGCCACCGGACGAGGTCACCGGTGCGGTACATGCGCGCCCCGGGTCGACCGAACGGGCAGGCCACGAACCGGGACGCGGTCAGCGCGGTGCGTCCCAGATAGCCGGCGGTGACGCCGGGTCCCGCCACATAGAGCTCACCGACGGTGCCCTCGGGGACGAGGCGCAGGCGGTCGTCGAGGACGAACAGCGCCGCCGTGGACACCGGACCCCCGATGGGGGCGGCGCCGGAGCCGGGGCGCAGCGGTGCGCTCATGGCCGCGTAGACGGTGATCTCGGTGGGGCCGTAGGCGTTGATCAGCGTGCGGCCACCCGCCCACCGGTCGACGACATCGGCCGGGCAGGCCTCACCGCCGAGTAGTACCGCCACCGGCGGCAGGGCTGCCGGGTCCAAGGCGGTGATCGCCGAGGGTGTCTGGGTGAGCACGTTGATCTGCTCGTCCCGGATCAGGGACTGGAAGTCGGCGGGGGAGACGACCACGTCGTCGGGGACGACGACCAGACCGCCGCCCCCGAGCAGGGCGGCCCAGATCTCCCAGACGGAGAAGTCGAAGGCGTAGGAGTGGCACTGCGTCCACACCGGGCTGCGCGGCAGCGACGGCGGTGTGGACGCTGCGAGGTGGGCCAGGTTGGCGTGGGTGACGGCGACAGCCTTGGGCGTGCCGGTGGTGCCCGAGGTGTAGATCAGGTAGGCGAGGTCGTCTCCGCACTTTGCGGGAAGCGCTGCGGCCGAGACGATTGCGGTGTCGATGTCGTCGAGCACCACCGCCGGTCGGTCGGCAAGTCGGTCACGCAACCCCTCGGTGGTGAGGACAGCGACCGGGTCGGCGTCGGTGAGCATGAACGCCACGCGGCCGTCGGGCAGCGCCGGGTCGATGGCCAGATACGCCGCGCCGGCTTTCAGGATCGCCAGCATCGCTGTCACGGCGGCCGACGTGCGGGGCATCAGCAGGGCCACGACGGTTCCCGGGCCGGCACCGCGGCCGACGAGTGCGCGGGCGAGTCGATCCGATGTCTCGTCGAGTTCGCGGTACGTCAGTGTCTGTCCGTCGAACCTCACCGCGACGGTGTCGGGTGTCCGGGCAGCCTGGGCGGCGAAGAGGTCGGGGATCGACCCCGACGTCTCGGTGCCCGTCCACAGCGCCGCCCGGTTACCCAGCCGGTCCAGCCGGTCGTGATCGGCGCTGTCGAGCACGTCGATGACCGACACCCGCCCCTGCGGATCGGCGACCATCGCGGTGACCACCCGCTGCAGTCGCGCCGCCATCGCCTCGACCGTCACCGCGTCGAACACGTCGGTGCGGAACTCGACGGTGCCGGCGATGCCCGCAGGTTCGCCGGCGTCGGTGAAGCGCTCCGACAGCGCGAACGAGAGGTCGGTGCGCGCGGTGTGGGATGCCACCGGCATCTGGATGACGTCGAGTTCGCCCAGGCCGAACCGTTCGGGCAGTTCGTCGGTCTGCCAGGCCAGCAGCACCTGGACCAGCGGGTGCCGGGTCAGCGACCGCGCGGGACTCAACCGCTCGACGAGGACCTCGAACGGGACGTCGGAGTGCTCGTAGGCCGCGAGGCTGCGCCGGCGCACCTGCGCCAGCAGGTCGGCGACCGTGGGATCGTCGGCCACCTCGACACGCAGCACGAGCGTGTTGACGAAGAACCCGATCAGATCCTCGAGCGCGGCATCGTTGCGTCCCGCGATCGGAAAGCCGACCGCCACATCAGAACTGCCGCTCAGCCGGGACAACAGCACCGCCAACGCGGCGTGCACCACCATGAACCCGGTGGCGTGGTGGGCGCCCGCGGTGTCCCGGATCCTCCGGTGCAACTCCGCGGGCCAGTTCACGGTGATGGCCGCGCCCCGGTGATCGGCGACCAGGGGGTAGGGACGGTCCGTCGGGAGCGCGATCTGCTCGGGCATGCCGCCCAGCGCGTCGCGCCAGTAGTCCAGTTGCGCGCAGATCACACTGTCCGGGTCGTCGAGCTCGCCCAGCCGGGACCGTTGCCACAGCGTGTAATCCGCGTACTGGACCGGCAGTTCGGCCCACGACGGTGCCACCCCGGTGGACCGGGCGGCATAGGCGGCCCCGAGGTCACGGATCAGCGGTGCGACCGACCACCCGTCAGCGGCGATGTGGTGCACCACGCCGACCAGCACGTGCCGGTCCTCGGAGACGCGGAAAACTCTGGCCCGCAACGGGATCTCGGTGGCGAGATCGAAGGTCCCGGCGGCGACCTCCTCGACCGCGCGATGGAGTTCGGCCTCCGTCCAGCCGACGGCGTCGACGACGTGCCAGTGGCGCGCCGCCGAGGTCGTCGCCGCCAGCACCTGCTGGCGTGGCACGCCGTCGGTATCCGGGAACACCGTGCGGAGTGACTCGTGGCGGGCGACCACATCGTCCAAGGCGACAGTCAGCGCGCCGGTGTCGAGACGGCCCCGCAGTTCCAGCGCGACGGCCATGTTGTAGACCGGCGACGGTCCCTGCAACTGGTCGATGATCCACATCCGCCGCTGGGCGAAAGACAGCGGGACGACTGCCGGCCTGTCCATGGCCTGCAAGGGCATCCGGTTGCCGGAAGCACCCGTCAGGGTGGGGGCCAGCCGGGCCACGGTGGGGGTGTCGAACAGGGCACCCACGGCGAGGTCGGTGTCGAGCGCGTTGTTGATCGCGGCGACGAGACGCATCGCCAGGATGCTGTCGCCGCCCAGGTCGAAGAACGAGTCGTCCCTGCCCACCCGCGGCACCCCCAGGATGCGCGCGAACAATCCGGCCAGTGTCTCCTCCACCGCCGTGGCGGGGGCGCGGTAGGTGTCGTGGTCGCGGAAGTCGGGAGCGGGCAACGCGCCGGTGTCGAGCTTGCCGTTGACCGTCATCGGCAGTGTGCCCATCACCACCACCGCGGCGGGCACCATGTAGGGCGGGAGGCGATCGGCCAGCGCGGTGCGCAGCGTCGTCGGATCCACCGGTGTGGAGCCTGATTCGGTCACGTAGCCGACGAGGCGCTTGGTCCCGGGTTGATCTTCGCGGACGATGACCACCGCGTGCTCGACGCCGTCGAGGTCCGCCAGCGCCGCGCGCACCTCGCCCAGTTCGATGCGGTAGCCGCGGATCTTGACCTGATCGTCGGCACGGCCGAGATACTGCAGCTGGCCGTCGGCGCCCCACCGGACGAGGTCGCCGGTGCGGTACATCCGCCCAGCGGGATCGAAGGGGCAGGCCACGAACCGCGACGCCGTCAACGCCGGCCTACGCACATAGCCGACGCCGACACCCCGGCCGGCGACGTAGAGTTCGCCGACGACGCCGGCCGGCACCGGGCGCATCCAGCGGTCGAGGACGAACAGCGCGGCACCGGGCACCGGCGCGCCGATGGGGACCACGGTCGCCGACGGTGTCAGGGGTGCGCTGATCGTGGCGTACACCGTGGTCTCGGTGGGGCCGTAGCCGTTGATCATCGTGCGCCCGGGCGCCCACTGCCGCAGCACTTCCGGTGGGCAGGCCTCGCCGGCGACCATCACCGCGACCGAGTCCAGGCTGTCGGGGGACAGCGCGGTCAGCGCCGTCGGCGTCTGGCTCAGCACCGTGACCTGTTCGGCGATCAGTAACGCATGGAACTGCTGCGGTGTGGCCGTCACGTCCGCAGGTACCACGACGAGTCGTCCGCCGTGCAACAGCGCGCCCCACATCTCCCACACCGAGTAGTCGAACGCGTACGAATGACACTGTGTCCACACCTGATCCGGGGACATCGGGATCCCGACGTCGATGCGGTCGAACAGCCGGGTCACATTGGCATGCGTCACCGCAACACCTTTGGGCGTTCCGGTGGTTCCCGAGGTGTAGATGATGTGGGCGATGTCGTCGGGCGCGGGATATCCGGTCGGAGCCGGCGCGGGACCTCCGTCGAACGTGGAGTCGTCGATGCGCACGACCGGAAGTCCGGCCTCGGCGAACCGCCCGGCCAGATCGTCGGTGGTGACCGCGGCGACCGGCGTGCCATCGGCGACCATGAACTCGACCCGCGCCGTCGGGTGGGCGGGATCGATCGGCAGGTAGGCGGCACCGGCCTTGAGGATCGCGAGGATCGCGATGACGGCGTGCGCCGAGCGTTCCATCAGGACGGCCACGCACTGCCCGGGACCCGCACCGGACCCGATCAGGCGGTGCGCCAGCAGGTTCGACGCCTCGTCCAGCTCCCGATAGGTCCACGATCGGGCACCGGCGGTGAGTGCCGGGGCGGCCGGGCGTCGCGCCACCTGCGCGGCGAACAGTTCCGGGATCGAGACTGCGGCCGCGCTCTGGGTGAGGACGGCCCGGTGACCCCACTCGTCGAGGTCGGCATGTTCGTCGTCGTCGAGGAGGTCGATCGACAGCAGTCGGCGGGTGGGGTCGGCCGTCACGACGAATGCCCCGGCACCGCGGTCATGGCGGTCAGCACCCGCTTGAACCGCTTGGTCAGCGCTTCGATGCTGTGGGGTTCGAACACGCCGGTGTCGAATTCGATGCGCAGACCGAGCCGTTCGCCGGGCTGGGCGATCATCGCCAGGGGGTAGTGGTTGAACTCGCGGGTGGCGATCTCGGTCACGGCCAGCTTGCCCCCGAACAGCGCTGCGGTGTCCATCGGATAGTTCTCGTAGACGAGGATGGTGTCGAACAGCCTGCGGTGTCCGGTGGCGCGGTGGATGTCGCTGAGCGCCAGATGCTGGTGGTCGAGGGTCCGGGTGTGTGCCTCCTGCAGCTGCTCGAGCAGGCTCGCGATCGTCGTGTCGGCGTCGATGCGGGCGCGCACCGGCACGGTGTTGATCAACAGGCCCACCATCGAATCCGCGCCGGGGACGTCGGTCGGGCGTCCGGAGACGGCGGTGCCGAACACCACGTCGTGCTGACCGGTCAGCCACATCAGCAGTTGCGCCCAGGCCGCCTGCAGCACCGTGTTCACGGTGGTGTGGCACGAACGTGCCAGATCGTTGAGCGCCGCCGTGGTCTCCCCGGTGATCCGGATCGAGGTCGTTCCGCGCGGACCCAGTCCGAGCCGGTCGGGATGGCCGACCAGCGTGGGTGTCTCGACACCGTCGAGTACCTCGCGCCACGCCTGGCGTGCGGCCGCGTCGTCCCGATCGGCGAGCCACGTGACGAAGCGCCGGAACGAACCGGCGGCGGGGAGACGGTGTCCGTAGTAACTGGCGAACAGGTCGCGCGCGAGGACGGGCAGCGACCAGCCGTCGACCACGATGTGGTGGTTGGTCAACACGATCCGGTGTTGCTCGGCGGCGGTGCGGATCACGGCCACGCGGAACGACGGTCCGTGGGCGAGGTCGCAGACGGCGGACCGCTCCGCCGCGCAGAGTTGCCGGATCTCCGACTCCAGGGTGACCGGATCGGCGATGTCACCGCACAGGTCGACGTACTGGTAGGGGACGGTGGGGTCGGCGGGTACGAGCTGCACCGGCCGATCGAACTGAGGGCAGAACCGCGCCGCCAGGTTCGGGTGCCGATCGAGCACGGTGTCCACCGCCTCCCGCAGCCTGCGAGGCTCGAGGGCGCCCTTCACGGTGAGTTCCAGTTGCATCGCGTACACGTCGTCGGCGTTGGCCGCGGCGCTGTTGGCGTGGAACAGCAGACCCTCCTGCATGGGGGTCAGCGGCAGGATGTCCTGGAGCCCGTGCCGCTCTTCGAGGGTGTCGATCTGCTGTTGGGTGAGGACCGCGGGGCTGATGTCGGAGGGGGTGAGACCGCCACCGCCACGGCGGACATGGGTGCAGATGCCGGTGAGTGCGTCGGTGAAGAGCTGGCTGAGGCGCTGGATGTCGTTGTCGCCGAGTGCCGATCGAGCCCAGGTCCACGTGGTGTCGAGCTGGGGTCCGGTGGAGGTGTCGACGGCGGCGGTGGTCAGTTCGAGGGTGTGGCCGAGAGGCATCGGGATCTGGGCTGCGGCGGCGGTGAACTGCATGCCGGTGGTGCTGGGGTGCCACATGTCGTCGAGTTCGCCGGTGCCGGGCCGGCTGGTGCGGCCGAGATGGTTGAACCCCAGGGTGGGTTCGGGTCCGCGCAGCGGCAGGGTGTCGGTGAGGTGGCGCAGAAGGCCGTAGGTGAGACCGTCGGGCAGGGCGCGCAGCTGTTCCTTGGCGCGCTTGATGATCGGGCCCAGGGCGGCGTCGCCGGTGCTGATCTGCTGCCAGGTCAGGCCGGTGGTGTCGAGGGCGACGGGGTGGGTGGTGGTGAACCATCCGACGGTGCGGGACAGATCGAGGTCGGGGGCGAGGGTGTCGTCGCGGCCGTGGCCTTCGACGTCGATGCCGATCGGTGCGCGGCGCCCGGTGAACTCGGTGCAGGCCAGCGCCAGCGCGATCAGCAGGATGTCGGTGATCCCGGTGTGGAACGCCGCGGGCACTTCGGTCAGCAGATTGCGGGTGGTGCGACTGTCCAGGGTGGTCGTGAGCCGGCCGGCCCGCGCGTAGGTGTCGGTCGTGGGGTCGGGTGGCGGTAGAACCGGCGCAGTGTCCAGAACCCGTTGCCATGCAGCGGCGTTGGCGGTGACCGTCGGGGAGGCGGCGTGGCCGGTGAGGAGCCGGGCCCAGGTGCGGAACGAGGTGCCGGTGATCGGCAGGGTGGCGGGGTGTCCGGCGCGGTGGTGTGCCCAGGCCACGTTGAGGTCTTCGAGCAGGATCCGCCAGGACACCGCGTCGATCACCAGATGATGCACCATCAACGCCAGTTCGCCGGTGGGAGAGGCGAATACCGCGCGCACCATGGCGCCGGCCGCCGGGTCCAACTGCGCCCGAGCGGAGACGAGCGTCTGCTCGGTCAGCTGCTCGACGGTGCGCAGGCATTCGACGGCGTCGAGGGTCTGCGGTGGGGGGACGGTCAGCGTCCCGTCGTCCTCGAGGCGGGCGCTCAGCATGCCGTGGCGGTCGATCAGCGCCTGCAGGAGCACCACGACGTCGTCGACGCTCACGCCGGGAGGCGCCTGGACCACCATGGTCTGGTTGAACTCCCGTGTCGGCCCCGGCACACCGTGCAGCCACCGCATGATCGGGGTGGCCGGCGCCGCACCGGTCCCGTCGTCGATCGGCCCCGACGCACCGTCGACGCTCTCCACCACGCGGGCCAGTCGGGCCACGGTCTGTTCGACGAAGATGTCGCGGGGCCGGCAGCGCAGTCCGGCGGCATGTGCCTGGGCGACCACCTGCATCGACAGGATGCTGTCGCCGCCGAGGTCGAAGAACGAATCGTCCATCCCGACCCGGTCGAGCCCCAGGACTCGGGCGTAGATGCGGGCCAACGTGTCTTCGACGGGGTCGCCGGCAGACCGGTAGTGCTCGCCGGACGAATGGCCCGGCGCCGGCAGCGCATCGGTGTCGAGCTTGCCGTTGACGGTGCGGGGCAGGGCGTCGAGGGCGACGACGGCGGCGGGCACCATGTAGAAGGGCAGTCGGTCGGCCAGAGCGGCGCGCACCGCCGTGGGGTCGGCGGTACCGGTGAGGTAGGCGACGAGGTGTGTGCCGGTCGGTCCGTCGTCGCGGGCGACGACGACGGCTTGGTCGACATCATCGAACGCGGTGAGTGCGCTCTGGATCTCGCCGAGTTCGATGCGGTGGCCGCGGATCTTGACCTGGTCGTCGGCGCGGCCGTGGTAGCGCAACTGGTCGTTGCGTCCCCAGCTGACCAGATCGCCGGTCCGGTACATGCGGGTGCCCGCCGCCCCGAACGGGCAGGCCACGAAATGGGTTGCGGTCAACGTGGCGCGGTGGCGATAGCCCACCCCGACGCCCTGCCCGGCGATGTACAGCTCGCCCGTCACACCGGGCGGCACGGGACGGAGGTGATCGTCGAGCACGAAGACGGCAGCGGTCGGCACGGGCCCACCGATCGGCGCCGGACCCGAACCCGCCCGCAGCGGTGGGCTCATGGACGCGTACACAGTGCCCTCGGTGGGACCGTAGGCGTTGATCAGCACGCGTCCCGGAGCCCAGCGGTCGACGACGTCGGCGGGGCAGGCCTCCCCGCCGAGGAGCACCGCCACGCCGTCGAGCCCGTCGGGCGGGAGCGCGGTGATCGCCGACGGGGTCTGGGTCAGCACCGTGACGCGCTCGTTCTTCAACAGCGTGTGGAAATCCGGCGGGGAGGCTGCGACCTCTTCGTCGACGATGACGAGTCGTCCGCCGCCGAGCAGCGCCGCCCAGATCTCCCAGACCGAGAAGTCGAATCCGTAGGAGTGGCACTGCGTCCAGACCTGGTGGGNGACGATGACGAGTCGTCCGCCGCCGAGCAGCGCCGCCCAGATCTCCCAGACCGAGAAGTCGAATCCGTAGGAGTGGCACTGCGTCCAGACCTGGTGGGGGCCGAGCTCGGGCGGGGTGGACTGGGCGAGGTGGGCCAGGTTGTGATGCGTGATCGCCACGCCCTTGGGCGTTCCCGTGGTGCCGGAGGTGTAGATCAGATACGCGATGTCATCGCCGGTGGCCGCACACACCGGCGTGCCGGGCTGCTCGCCGAGGTCCGTGTCGTCGAGGGTGAGCACGGTGAGGTCGGTGCAGGACAGCCGGGCGCTCAGCGCCGCGGTGGTGATCGCGGCGACCGGGGCGCTGTCGTCGATCATGAACCGCAGCCGGCGGTCGGGGTGGGCCGGATCGAGGGGGAGGTAGGCGGCGCCGGTCTTGAGTGCCGCGACCATCCCGACAACGGCGTCGGCGCAGCGGTCGAACAGCACGGCCACCGTGCGACCGGGTCCCGCCCCGTGGGCAATCAGCAGGTGCGCCAACCGGTTGGCTGCGTCGTCGAGCTCGCGGAAGGTCAACGACCGCCGGCCGTGGGTGAGGGCCACCGCGTCGGGGGTGCATCGGACGTGCGCGGCGAACAACTCCGGCACCGAGGTGGCGCCATCACCGCGGCCGCGCAGCGCCGCGACGTTGCCGGTGATGCCGAGGTGGGCGTGCTCTGTGCTGCTGAGGATGTCGACGGCCGACACGCGCTGTTGCGGATGGGTGATCGCCGCGGTCAGCACGCGGTGCAGGCGGTCGACGATCGCGGTGACGGTGTTGGTGTCGTAGACGTCGGTGCGAAACTCCACTGTGCCCGAAATGCCTTGTGAATCCCCGGCTTCGGTGAACCGCTCCGACAGCGAGAACGACAGATCCATCCGCGCGGTGTGCGTGTCCACCGGCAACCGGTTCACCTCGAGATCGCCCAGGGTCAGTCCCGCGGCGGGGGAATCGGCCGGTCCGGGCACGTTGTGCCAGGACACCGCCACCTGAACGAGGGGATGATGGCTCAGCGTTCGCGCCGGGTTGAGCCGTTCGACGAGCACCTCGAACGGCACGTCGGAGTGCTCGTAGGCGGCCAGGCTGCGCTGGCGCACCTGGTCGAGCACCTCGGCGATCGTGGGGTCCCCGGACAGGTCGACCCGGAGCACCAGCGTGTTGACGAAGAAACCGACCAGATCGTCGAGCGCGGGATCGTCGCGTCCCGCGATCGGGAAGCCCACCGCCACATCGGTACTCGCGCTGAGCCGGGACAGCAGCACCGCGAGCGCGGTCTGCACCACCATGAAGGCGGTGGCGTTGTGCTCGGCGGCCACGTCCCGGATCCGCTGCTGCACCTCCGCGGGCCACTCCACGGCCACGGTCTGCCCGCGGCCGTCGGCGATCGCCGGGTACGGCCGGTCGGTGGGCAGCGCGACCCGCTCGGGCATCCCTGCCAGCGCATCGAGCCAGTACGCCACCTGCCGCCCGATCACGCCGTCGGCGTCGTCGAGGTCGCCGAACAGCTGCCGTTGCCACAGCGTGTAATCCACGTACTGCACTGGCAACTCGGCCCATCCGGGCGCCGCGCCCGAACACCGGCTGGCGTAGGCCTGACTCAGGTCGGCCAGCATCGGACCGACCGACCACCCGTCGGCGGCCACGTGATGGACCACCCCGAGCACCACGTGCTCGGTGTCGTCGATGCGGAACACGTTGGCGCGCAGCGGAACCTCACGAGTGAGATCGAACACGTGAGCCGCGGCCCGCTGGAGCGCCGCATCGAGGCGGGCCGGCGTCCACCCTGCCGCGTCGACCACCTCCCACCCGATGTCGGCCTGCTCCGGCGGGATCACCTGCTGGCGCGGTACGCCGTCGGTGTCGGGGAAGACGGTCCGCAAGGGCTCGTGGCGGGCCGCCACATCGGACAGCGCCGCGCGCAGCGCGGCCACGTCGAGTGCTCCGTCGATGCGCAGCGCGATCGGCATGTTGTAGGTCGCGTCGCCGGCGTCGAAGCGGTTCAGGAACCACAACCGGCTCTGCGCGAAGGACAGCGGGATCACGTCCGGCCGCGCGGCTCTGACCAGAGGGGGTCGTCCGCCGGCGCCGGCGCCGAGCCGGGGCGCGAGCAGCCCGACCGTGGGGGCGTCGAACAGGTCGCGCACCGCGAGCGCGGCGTCCAGTGAGCTGTTGATGGTCGCGACGAGGCGCATCGCGAGGATGCTGTCGCCGCCGAGATCGAAGAACGAGTCGTCCACTCCCACCCTGGCGGCGCCCAGCACGTCGGCGAAGATGCCGGCGAGGATCTCCTCGACCGCGGTGGCGGGGGCGCGGAATCCGCCGTCGGCATACTCCGGGGCGGGCAGGGCGCGCGTGTCGAGCTTCCCGTTGACCGTCAACGGCAGGGTGTCGAGCACGACGACGGCGGCCGGCACCATGTATGGCGGGAGCCGGTCGGCGAGTGCGGCCCGTACGGATCCCGGATCGACAGCACCGGTGCGGGATTCGACGACATAGGCGACCAGCCGCCTGTCGCCGGCGCGGTCCTCCCGGGCGACGACAGCGGCCTGGGCGACCGTGTCGAGCGTCACCAGCGCTGCCTGGATGTCGCCGAGTTCGATCCGGTACCCGCGGATCTTGACCTGATCGTCGGCCCGCCCGAGGTAGTGCAGCTGCCCGTCGGTGTCCCACCGCACCAGGTCCCCGGTGCGGTACATCCGGTCCCCGGGGCGGCCGAACGGGCACGGCACGAACCGCGACGCGGTCAGGCCGGGCCGCCGAACGTATCCCAGACCGACGCCGCGGCCGGCGACGTAGAGTTCGCCGACCACGCCGACCGGTACCGGCTGCAGCCACCCGTCGAGCACGAACAGCGCCGCGGTGGACACCGGCGCCCCGATCGGTGGCACGCCCGAACCGGGAGCCAAGGGGGTACTGGCGGACGCGAAGATGGTGGTCTCGGTGGGACCGTAGACGTTGGTGAGATTCCGGCCCGGCGCCCAGCGGTCGACGACCTCGGCGGGGCACGCCTCGCCACCGACCAACACCGACATCGACGCGAGGCGGTCCGGGCTCAGAGCCGCCAGCGCCGACGGTGTCTGCGCCAGCATCGTGACCTGCTCGCTGACCATCAGTGCATGGAAGTCGCCGGGCGACCGTGCCACCGACTCGGGGACCACCACGAGCCGCCCGCCGTGCAGCAGGGCGCCCCAGATCTCCCAGACCGAGAAGTCGAACGCGTAGGAGAAGAACTGCGTCCACACCTGATCGGCGCCCAGGTGCGTGCCGACGTCGATCCCGTCGTAGAGCCGCGTGACGTTGTGATGCGTGACGGCAACGCCTTTGGGCACACCGGTGGTTCCGGAGGTGTAGATGATGTGAGCGACGTCGTCGGGGGCCGGTCCGGTGAGCGGTGCGCACGGCAGGTCGTCGGCGAACGGGTGGTCGGCATCGACCACCGGCAGTCCGCAACCGGCGAACCGCGGCGCCATCACCGTCGTGGTGACCGCGGCGACCGGAGCGGAGTCGCCGACCATGAACTCCAGCCTCGACTGCGGATGCGCGGGGTCGATGGGCAGGTAGGCCGCCCCGGTCTTGAGGATCGCGACGATCGCGACCACGGCCTGCGGGCAGCGGTTCATCAGCAGTGCCACGCACGCACCGGGCCGGGCGCCGTGCGCGGACAACACGTGGGCGAAGCGTTTCGCCGCGTCGTCGACGTCGCGGTACGTCCACGACCGGCCGTCGCCGGTCAGCGCGATAGCATCGGGGGTGCGCGCGACCTGGGCGGCGAATGCGTCCGGAATGCTCACCGCCGCAGCGGTTTCGGTCAGGATCCGGCGGTTGCTCCAGTCGTCCGGATCGTCGGCCCGCGCCCATCCGGCCGCATCGACAGACGACAGCGTGGCGTCCGGATCGGCGGTCATCGCGGTCAACAGCCTCTGCATGCCGCGTGCGAGATCCGCCACGTCCCGGGTCGCCAGCGGGTGTCCGGCGCCCGCCGTGCTGAGACAGAGATCGTCACCGGCCGCCGAGAAGAACAACCCGAACCCGCGGATCTGACCGGAGCTGGTGTACGACGCGGACGCGCAGACGCCGCCGAGATCGAGGGTGAACACCGACGGGATGAAGTTCACCGCGACCCGCCCGGCGAGGCCCTGAACCGGAAAGCGTTGATGCGCAATCACCTCGGTGATCCGCGCGTCGACCAGGGCGCAGAACTCCGCCACGGTCGCACCGGGCGGCACCGGCAGGACCAGCGGGACGACACCGGACATCATTGCCGGCAGCGCCTTGGACCGGTCGTCGACGCGCCTGCTGACCGGGAAGTCGAGCACCACCTCGGAACCACCGCCCGACCAGCTCCGGACCAGCAGTGCACAGGCGGCGGTGATGATCGACGACCGAGGTAGCCGCCACGCCCGTGCGAGATCGTGCACCCCGCGAAGTACCCTGCGGTCCAGGGGAATCGGGGCGGAGGGGCGGGGATCGACGGCGGTGCTCTCGTCAGCGGGCGGCCATTCCGGGCCGGGGCCGGCCGGCAGGTGCTCGGCCCAGAAAGCCGCGTCGTCGCGGTAGTCCGGGGAGGCGACGTATGCCTCCTCGATGTCGACGAGGTCGCGCAGCGATCCGAAGAAGGGCGGCGGAATCGGTGAGCCGGAGACGACGGCCGAGTAGACGGCGGCGATGCGATGGCCCATCAGCGCGATACCGAACCCGTCGGCGATGATGTGGTGGCAGCAGGAGAACCAGTAGAACGCAGCGGGACCGGTCTTGAACAACGCGAACGAGAACAGCGGACCGCTCCACGCCATCGGTGTGCGCTGGATCTGCGAGGCGATGGCGAAGGCTTCCCCGGCGGGGTCGGCTGCGGCGGTGAGGTCATGGAACGCGAGCTGCGCGGGTGCGTGATCGACGACCTGTTGGGAGACGCGTCCGTCGCGCTCGGTGAACGTCGCCCTGATCGGTTCGGTTTCCTTCACGACGCGGCGAATCGCCCATTCGAGCGGCCCCCGCTGCACCGGGCCGTCGATCTCGACGAACAGACCGAGCTGCCACTCGGTGCCGAAACGCCCCGTTTCCTGCGCGAGCCAGATGTCGAGTTGGCCGCGGGTGAGCGGCAGGTCGTCGTACGTCATCGGCGCCCCTCGATCTCAGGCCGCTTCCGCGGACGCCAATGTGCCGCAGAGCATGTCGGCGAGACCCCGGATGGTGATGGTGGTGACGTCGGCGAACGAGATGCGGATCCCCGTCTCCGTCTCGATGCGGGTCCGCAGTTCCAGTGCGCCGAGCGAGTCCAGGCCGTAGCCGGACAGCGGCCGGTCCGGGTCGACGCCGCGGCGCAGGATCAGGGCGACCTGTTCGGAGATCAGGCGCCGCAACCTGGCCGGCCACTCGTCGACAGGCAGCTGCTCGAGTTCGGCGAGCAGCTCGCTCGAGCCGGTGACCCCCGCGGCGCCGGCGCGGAAGGCCTCCGCGAAGGGACTCCGCTCGGCGAACACGGTCAACCATGGACTGTCCGCGAGCGGTGCGTAGCCGGTGTGGGCGCGGTCGTGGCGCAGAAGCGCGTCGAAGGCGTAGGCACCCTCGTCGGGGGCGATGGCGGCCTGAGATCTCTCGGCGAACTCCACGGCCCGGCCCACCTGCGCCCAGGCGCCCCAGGCGATCGCGGTCGCCGGGAGCCCCTGCGACCGACGCCAGTGGGTGAAGGCGTCCAGCCAGCTGTTGGCCGCCGCATAGGCGCCCTGACCCGGAGAGCCGACGAGTGCCGCGGCCGAGGAGAACGAGCAGAACCAGTCCAGCGGCCGGCCGGCGGTGGCGTCGTGAAGGTGCCAGGCGCCGTACACCTTGGGCGCCCAGTCATGGTCGATGATCTCGTCGGTGATGTTGGCCAACGTGGCGTCCTCGACCACGGCCGCCAGGTGCAGTACCCCCCGCAGGGGCAGCCCGGTCGCCGTCGCCGTGGCCACCAGCTGCCGCGCAGTCGCCGGTGCGGCGATGTCACCGCAGTCGACCGCGACCTCGGTTCCCGCCGCTCGCAGGCGCTCGACCACCGCCTGTGCCTCGGGCGTCGGTTGCGAGCGCGACGACAGCACCAGGCGGCCGCAGCCGGCTGCCGCCAGTTGCTCGGCCAGGAACAGGCCGAGGCCCCCGAGACCGCCGGTGATGACGTAGGCACCGTCGGCGCGCACGACGCGCGCCTGACCCGGCGGCACGGTGACCTGATGGTGTGCCGGCGTTCTCACGTCGAGCACCAGCTTGCCGGTGTGGCGGGCGCCGCTCATCATGCGCAGCGCGGTCGCGGCGTCGGCGAGCGGGAACAGCGTGCTCTGCGGCATCGGCAGCGCACCGTCGGCGGTGCGCTGATACACGGTGCGCAGCAGATCGGCGAACCGGTCGGGATGACTGAAGGCGAGCAGGCCGAGGTCGACGGCGTGGAACGCGAGGTTGCGCCGGAACGGGAACAGCCCCAGTCGGGTGTCACCGTAGATGTCACGCTTGCCGATCTCGATGAACCGTCCACCGAACGCCAGCAGCTCCAGTCCCGCCCGCTGTGCGGCACCGGTCACCGAGTTGAGCACGATGTCCACGCCGTAGCCGTCGGTGTCGCGACGGATCTGGTCAGCGAAATCCAGGCTGCGGGAATCATAGACATGACGTATTCCGCTGTGGCGCAGCAGCTCCCGGCGCTTCTCGCTGCCGGCCGTCGCATAGATGTCCGCCCCGGCCGTTTGGGCGATCGCGATGGCTGCCTGACCGACGCCACCGGTGCCCGAGTGGATCAGCACCTTGTCCCCGGCTCTGATCCGGGCCAGTTCGTGCAATCCGTACCAGGCGGTGGCGTGCGCGGTGGTCACCGCGGCGGCCTGCGTTTCGGTGAGGCCCTGCGGAAGCCGGACCGCACGGCAGGCGTCAGTGGTGACGAAGGTGGACCAGCAGCCGTCCGCGCACAGACCGCCGACGCGGTCACCGACCGCGATGCCGGACACCCCGGGGCCGACCGCCGACACGATGCCGGCGAAATCGGTTCCGAGAGCGGGCAGCCGGCCGTCGAAGGCCGGGTAGCGACCGAACGCGACGAGAACGTCGGCGAAGTTGATGCTCGACGCGGTGACGGCGACCTCGATCTGTCCCGGGCCCGGCGGGATCCGCTCGGCGAGCACGAGTTCGAGCGTCTCCAGATCGCCGGGTGTGCGGATGTCCAGCCCGATCCTGTCGCGGTCGACGCGGGCCGCGGCGGTGCGGCGATCGTCGGGGCGCAGCGGCGTGCGCGACAGTCGCGCCACGTACCAGTCGCCGTCCCGCCACGCGGTCTCGTCCTCGTCGGATCCGCCGATCAGGTGCCGGGCGAGCTGCCCGGAGTCGGTGGCCGCGTCGACGTCGACCTGCGTGACCCCCAGATGCGGATGCTCGGTGCCGATCACCCTCAGCAGGCCGCGCAGCCCGCCCTGCGCCAGGTTCGCGACGTCGCCCGGGAGTACGGTCTGGGCGGCGCGGGTGATGACGAACAGGCGCGGCGCATCGTCACGGACCTCCGACAGGGTTCGGCAGATCCGGGTGAGGTGCGCGACATGGTCGCGGCCCCGTTCCGGCGTCCGGTCTGCGGGCTGGTCGGCCGGCCCGGTGAGGACGACGACGCCGCGGATGGCGCCGCCGCGAAGGTGGCCGGCCAGCTGGTCGAGGTGAGCGCCGTGGTCGGCCCGCAGCGGCCAGCACATCGGGACACAGTGCGCCCCCTGGCCCTTCATCGCATCGGCGAGCGAGCCTGCGACGGCATCGTCGGCGGCGGTGCTGATCAGCACCCAACTCCCCGCACCGCCCGCCGGGGGTTCGGGCAGCTCGCGACGGCGCCACTCGATGGTCAGCAGCCGCTCGGCGAACATCTTCTCGGCGTGCCCGGCCTCGGACAGCGCCGTGCCCAGCCGCAGCCCGCGGACCGTGAGCAGCACGGTGCCGCGGTCATCGAGGACGTCGAGGTCCGTGTCGACCCCGGTGCCGTCCACGCTGGTGACGCGGACGAGGCAGAAGCGGGCATTGCGTACCGGTCCGCCGGCCCGCAGCAGGCGGATGCCCAGCGGCAGCGCGAGCACGTCGTCCCCGAGGGCGACGACCTCGGGATGGGCGGCCACGGACTGGAAACAGGCGTCCAGGAGGGCGGGGTGGATGCCGTAGGCATCCTGCTGGGAGCGGATCGCGCCGGGCAGAGCGACCTCGACGAGCACCGTGGACCGGTCCTCGCTGCGGTGCACGGCGGTCAGCCCTCCGAACGCCGGCCCGTAGTGCACCCCGCGGCGGTCCAGCCGCGCGCGCACCGACGCCCCGTCCTCGGTGTCCGGGTGGGCGGCGCGCAACGCGCCGAGGTCGTGCGGCGGTGGCGCGTCGGCCGTGCTGACGGCCAGTGTCGCGGTGGCCTGCCGTGCCTGCTCGCCTCCCTGATGGGTCTGTACGGAGAACTCGGCGACGTCGTCGGAGCGACGCACCGCGCAGGCGCCCACCGTGGTCTGCTCGTCCAGGAGCAGGGCCTGCTCGAAGCGCAGGTCGCGCACTTCGACGGTGTCGCCCAGCACGGCGGTGGCCGCCGCGAGCGCCATTTCGCAGTACGCGGCGCCCGGCAGCACTGCCACGTCACGGATCCGGTGGTCGGCCAGCCACGGCTGCGCGGCTGTGCCGACCTCGCCCTGCCAGACGTGGCGCTCGGGTTCCTCCTGCAGCTGCACGTGCGCGCCGAGCAGCGGGTGCACCGAGAGCGTGCGGCCGCCGTGCGTCGGTGATTCCTGGGTGCCTCGGGTGAACATCAGGCGGCGGTGCGTCCATGTCGGCAGCGGCGCGTCCACCAGCCGACCGTCCGGGCACGACACGGCGAAGTCCACGGCGGCGCCCGCGCTGTAGAGATCCCCGAGGAACCCCCGCATCCCGTGTGGCAGGCACTGGTCGCGGCGCATCGCGGCGAGCGCGGCCGGGGCCATGTCCAGTCCGCGGGCCGTCTGCTCGACGGCGTGCGTGAGGAGGGGGTGCGGTGAGAGTTCGGCGAACACGCGGAAGCCGTCCTCGAGCGCCGCCTGCACCGCGGGTGCGAAGCGGACCATGTTGCGCAGGTTGTCCACCCAGTAGGAGGCGTCGCAGACAGGATGTTCGCGAGGGTCGTACTGGGTGGCCGAGTAATAGGGGATCTCCGGATCCGTCGGGCGGAGGTCGGCCAGCGCCGCGGTGAGCTCGTCGAGGATCGGATCGACCTGGGGCGAGTGCGACGCCACGTCGACGGCGATCTCGCGGGCCATCACCTCTCGCGACTCCCACGCCGCGATCAGCTCGCGCACTGTCTGGGTGGCGCCCCCGATCACGGTGGACTGGGGAGACGCCACGACCGCCACGACGGCGTCGTCGATGCCGCGGGTGACCAACTCGGAGAGCACCTGCTGCGCAGGCAGTTCCACGGCGGCCATCGCACCGGCGCCGGCGATGCGGGACATCAGCCGCGAACGACGGCAGATGACGCGCACTCCGTCGGCCAGATCGAGGGCGCCCGCGACGACGGCTGCGGCGACCTCGCCGAGCGAGTGACCGATGACGGCGCCCGGGCGGGCACCCTGGGCGCGCATCGTGGCGGCCAGCGCAACCTGCATCGTGAACAGCGCGGGCTGGATGCGGTCGATACCGGTCACCGTCTGCGGGGCGGTGATCGCCTCGGTCACCGAGAATCCGGCCTCGTGGGCGATCAACGGTTCGGCAGCGGCCACGATGGCGGAGAATTCCGGCTCGGTGGCGAGCAGTTCGCTGCCCATGCCGGCCCACTGCGAGCCCTGGCCGGAGAACACCCACACCGGCCCGCGGTCGTCCTGCCCGACGGCGGGCTGGTAAGGCGTGTCGCCGTCGGCCACGTCGCACAGTGCCCGGGTCAGGTCGTCGCTGCTGCGGGCGATCACCGCCGTGCGGACCGGACGGTGGGTGCGGCGCCGGGTCAACGTGTACGCGAGGTCGGCCAGGTCGACGTCCCGGTGGACCGCCAACCAGTTCGCCAACCGCTCTGCGGTACGGCGCAATTCGTCCGCCGACGTCGAGGACAGCGGAAACAGGCGCTCACCCGGCCGCGGCCCGGACTCCCGCGCCGGCACCTGGTCGGGGGCCTGCTCGATGATCGCGTGCACGTTGGTTCCGGACAGACCGTAGGACGACGCGGCCGCCCGGCGGGGATGGTCTCCACCGACCGGCCACGGCGTGATCTGCTGCGGCACGAACAATTTCGTGTCGATCCGCGCCATCGCGTCGGGCAGCCGGGTGAAGTGCAGGTTCGGGGGGACGACGCCGCGCCCCACGGCGAGCACGGTCTTCATCAGACCCAGCGCGCCCGCGGCTGACTGGGCATGTCCGAAGTTCGTCTTCAGCGACGCCAGGGCACAGGCGTTCTCGACGCCGTACACGCCGGCCAGGCTCGCGAACTCGATCGGGTCACCGACCGGCGTGCCCGGACCGTGCGCCTCGACCATCCCGACGGTGCGTGCGTCGACGCCCGCGGCGGCGAGCGCCCTGCGGTACACGGTGGCCTGCGCGACGGCTGACGGGGTCGCGATGTTCACGGTGTGGCCGTCCTGGTTGGCTGCGGTACCGCGGATCACCGCCAGGACGCGGTCGCGGTCGCGCACGGCGTCCGGCAGACGCTTGAGCAGCACGACCGCGCAGCCCTCGGAGGAGACGAATCCGTCCGCCGCGACGTCGAAGGCGTGGCACCTCCCGGTCGGGGACAGCATGCCCTCGGCCGACCCGGCGACGAACTTGCGGGGGTCGAGCGTCACCGCGGCGCCGCCGGCCAGCGCCAGGTCGCTCTCGCCGTCGATCAGACTGTGGCACGCCAGATGCACCGCCGTCAGGCCGGAGGAACACGCGGTGTCGACCGTCATCGCGGGTCCGTGCAATCCCAGCGCGTAGGCGATCCGGCCGGAGGCCAGGCTGAAACTGCTGCCGGTGAAACCGTAGGGCGCCTCGACGGCGTCCGCATCGGCGGCCAGCAGTTGATAGTCGCCGTGCGTGAGCCCGACGAAGACACCCGTCAGCGAATCGGCCATCATCTCGCGGGTGATCCCGGCGTGCTCCATCGCCTCCCAGGAGATCTCCAGAAGCAGCCGGTGCTGGGGGTCCATCGCGGTGGCTTCCCGCTCGTTGATCCCGAAGAACTCGGGATCGAATCCCGCGACGTCGTCGAGGAATCCGCCCCACTTCGTGACCGATCGGCCGGGGATCCCGGGCTGGGGGTCGTAGTACTCCTCGGCGTCCCAGCGGTCGGCGGGGATCTCGGTGACGTGATCGTCGCCGCGCATCAGCGATTCCCAGAGGCGCTCGGGCGAATCGATGCCGCCCGGCAGCCGGCATGCCATCCCGATGACGGCGATCGACACCGCACCACCCGAGTCATCCACCGCTGATCACTCCTGCGTCGACGGGTCGGTGACCGTCACGCGGACGCCCCTGTGCGCGCGGCGGTTCGGTCCCGGGGTGACCCGATCCCGGGAGAGGTGCGCTATCTCGTTGTCGTCGTGTCGGCGGACGTGCCCGGCTTCCCCGATGATGAAGCCCCATCCGACAGCCCCCATTTCAGTCGGCCGAGCAGTTCAGCCCGTGGTGTTCGCGAGCCTCTCGCGCAGGCTTCGCGGCCGGATGTCCGGCCAGTTCGCTTCGATGTACTCCAGGCACGCCGCGCGCTCGGCCTCCCCGAACACGACGCGCCAGCCGTCGGGCACATCGGCGAAGACGGGCCACAGACTGTGCTGTTCCTCGTCGTTGACCAGGACGACGAAGGCGGCGTTGTCGTCGTCGAACGGATTGGTGCTCATCGACTCGTTCGACCTCCCCTCGAGGGATCAATTTGACGGGAACGTTACTGCAGGAGGCGGTACCGGTACGGAGTTTCAGGAAAAGGGCAGCAAGTTCGCTGAGACGTGACCGGCCGGACATCTTGCGCCCTCGGGAATTGGACTGTGTCCAGGGCAGGAGAGCCAGGTGAGGCGAGCCTCAGGCGACGGTGCGACCAATTCCCGGAGGGCGGAAAACGGGCCGGAGAAGCGGTTTGCGAAATTCGTCGCACGACGGCGAATTCCGACCGCATCTCGGGTGTCCAGCGACGCTCGACGGGTCGTTCGGCGAGGACCCGCCGGCGCGCACACCGCGCTAAGCCGATGTGTCGACACCCCGGCCGTCGTTCCCCGCTGGCTAACCGCCCCCCGGGGCCGCGGCAACGGACCCGTAGCGCGGCGTTCGATGAGACGCGCTGTGTCGCAGAAATATTGGAGACGAGGAACTAATTCCGGCGGGTGTCGCTGGCGCACAGCGCAATTCGTTAGATCATCTAGTGGTGGGGCGGTTTTCGAACGTGTAGCGGTAGATGCGGTCGTACTCACGGACCGCGGGAAGGGCGTACTGCAGTCGGTACAGCAACCGTTGCCGAGACAGCGGAATCCTCTCGTACCCAGCCATGATGGGGCTGCTGTCGACCGGTTTCAGCCGCGGTTCCGCCCGGACGACCTCCTCGCCGTCCCGGGTGCCCCACTTGATGAGACCGGCGGTGAAGATCTTCGACATCCGCGGACCCCACGGTGAGAGGTAATCGGCGATCAGCTCGCCACTGTCGAAACGGTCGAGCAAGCGGTGGAGCAGAGCGGCCACCTCGTCGAGAGTGAGATACATCAGCAGCCCTTCGGCGACGATCAGCACCGGGCCTCCGACGGGCAGTTCCTCGACCCATCGGGGATCGGTCACCGACGAGCCGACCATCCGGTATCGCTCGGTCTCGGAATGCAACTGACGGCGCAGCGCGATGACGTTGGGCAGATCGACGTCGTACCACCGACCACCGTCCGGCCGTGCCATCCGCAGCCCGCGGCTGTGCAACCCGCATCCCAGGTGCAGCACCACCGCTTCCGGATGGCGGTCCAGGTACCCGTCGATCATCGCGTCGAACTGCGCGCTGCGCAGGGCCACCATGAACTGGTTGGTGTCCGGGTGCAGTGCCCGGTGCATCCGCGGGAAGTCGTAGTCGATGCGCTCGATGTCCTGGGCGGCGACGTGGTCGCCGAGGATCGGCCGGGCCAACTTACTCTCGTGGGCCCGGAGGTAGAGCAGGCACAGATTGGTCCACTCCACCGACTTCCACTGCACGCCGGTGAAATCCACCTTGTTCGCCACGACGGTCTCCTCGCTCACACCGGATCGGGAACGGGCACCGGGTCCTGGCGCGCCCGTGACGCGGGCGGCCGCGGCCGCCATCGCGACGGCCACCAGTTCGCCCGTCCCACGAGCACTGCCATCGCGGGCACCGTGACCGTCCGGACCAGGAACGTGTCCAGCAGGATGCCGGTGCCGACGACGAACCCGGCCTGGATGATGGTGCTGATGCTGGCGAACAGCAGACCGAACATCGACGCCGCGAAGATCAGGCCGGCGGCGGTGATCACCCCTCCGGTGGCGCCGACGGTCCGGATGACGCCCGACCGCATACCGCGCGGGGACTCGTCGCGGATCCGCGAGATCAGCAGCATGTTGTAGTCCGCGCCCATCGCCACCAGGATGATGAACGTCAACCCCGGTACGCTCCAGTGCAATTCCTGTCCGAGGAGGAACTGGAAGGTCACCACGCCCAGGCCCAGGGCGGCCAGGTAGGACAGGATCACCGACGCGATCAGGTAGACGGGTGCGACGATCGCGCGCAGCAGCGCGATGAGGATGAACAGCACCACGGCGATCGTCACGATGACGATGTACCGCATGTCGTGGTCGTAGTAGTCACGGGCATCCCGCAGCGTCGCCGGGTACCCGGTCATCGAGATCGAACCGTCGGCCAGTTCGGTGTTCGGCTGGGCGCCCCGGGCGGTGTCGGTGACGGCGATGACCTGATCCATCGCGTCGGTCCCGAAGGGATTGAGGTCGGTTTGGATCAGGTAGCGCGCCGCGTGCCCGTCGGGGGAGATGAAGAACGTGGCGGCCTTCTTGAAGTCGTCCGAGTCGAGAACCTGCGACGGGATGAAGAAGCCGGCCATCGACGGCGAGGTCGCGCTGTTGCGCATCGTCAGCAGGAACGTCGACGCGTCGCCGAGGTCGGTGCCCATCTTCTTGGTCTGGTCCACCAGCTGTGCGACGCCGTCGGCGACCTGACGGCCGCCATCGGCCAGTGACTTGAGGCCTTCCTGCATGCCCCCGAGGTTGCCCAGCGGTGACTGTCCGCGCCCGCCGCCGGCTCCGCCGAGCCCGAGCGAACCCATCGACCCTGTCAGCGACTTCATCGACTGGCTGAGTTTGGTCACGGTCTGGGTCAGGGTCGAGGCCGGCCCGCTCGACTGGAGTTGGTCGACGAGCTTCTGCAGGCTGCCGTCGTCGCGTGCGGTCTGCACCCGGCGGAACTGGTCGCGTGCGCTGACGCAGAGCGGGGTGTCGTTGCAGTAGGGGCTTCCATCGAGCGCGATGACCACGGGATCGATCCACGCGAAGTTCTTCGTCATGTCGCCGAAGATCGCCTGCATCGAGTCGCCCAGCGCCCGCATGTTGTTCACCAGCTGCGGGTCACCCAGCTGCCCGAGGGTCGTCGCGCCGCCGAACTGGTTCTGGATGGTCTGCATCGTCGTGAGAATCCCGGTCAGGCCGGACATCAGCTTGGTGACCTGCTCGCGCAACGTCTTCAGTCCGTCGGCCAGCTGATCGGCTCCGGAGGCGAGCTTGTCCAGATCGGTCGTCCTGTCCCGGATCAAGGTGGAGGCGTTGTCCAGCTTCGAGCCGACCTCGCCGGCCTGGAAGGTGGTGCTCGCCTCCTTCAGGGGCTTTCCGCTCGGCCGGGTGATGCCGCGGACGGCCGCGATGTCGGGCAGCTGGCTGATCCGCTGCGCCATCTGCTCCAGGTCGGCGAGCGCCTTCGGGGTGCGCAGGTCGCGCGGCGACTGGACCAGAAGGTATTGGGGGATGGTCGTATTGACCGGGAAGTGGCGGTCCAGCGCCAGGTATCCCACGGAGCTCTCGACGTTGTCGGGCAGCGCTTTGCGATCGTCGTAGTTGAACTTCACGAAGAGCACGCATCCGGCGAGCAGCATCAGCACGGTGAGGCTGGCGACCAGGTTGGCGACCGGGCGCCGGACGATGCGGATTCCCGAGCGGCGCCAGAACCGGGAGGTGAGGTCGCGGCGCGGGGCCACCCAGCCGCGGCGTCCGGTGAGCACAATGATCGACGGGAGCAATGTCACCGAAGCGAGGAACGCGACGGCGATCCCGATCGCGAGCGCGGGGCCGATCGTCGCGAACAGTTCCAGGCGGGCGAAGGTCATCGCCATGAAGGTGACACCCACGGTGGCCGCGGAGGCGGCGATCACCTTGCCGATGGATCCCAGGGCATTGCGGACCGCGTCGTCGGAGGTCTGTCCGGCGCGGACGAAGTCGTGGTAGCGGCTGATCAGGAAGACGGCGTAGTCGGTGCCTGCGCCGGCCATCATGCCGCTGAGCAGCGTGATGGTCTGTGGCGACACCCCGAGTCCGAGGACGGCTGCGCCGGCCACGGCGGCCTGTGCGATGCCCAGCGAGACGCCGATGGTGACCAGCGGCAGCATGATCGTCGCGGGTTTGCGATAAATGATCAGCAGGATCGCGAGCAACAACGTGATGATCGCGGCCTCGATCTTCACCTGATCCCGCGTGCCGACATCGAGCGAGTCGGCGAACGTGGCGGCGGGACCGGTCAGATTGGCGGTGAGCGTCGACCCCTCGACGGTGTGCCTGACGACGTCGGCGACCCGGGTGTAGGAGTCGTAGGACTCAGGGGAGCCCAATTCGCCGGCCAGCCCGATCGGCATCAGCCAGGCCTTGCCGTCCTCGCTGGTGAGCCCGGGGCGCAGCGCCGGCGTGCTGACGAAGTCCTCGATCATCACCACGTGCTCGTTGTCGCGGCGCAGCCGGTCGACGAGGGTGCCGTACACCTGCTCGTCGGACTTGCCGAGGCCGCGCTCGTCGGTCAGCAGCACCAGCAGGACGTTCTCCGAGCCGGACTCGTCGAAGGCCGCCCCCATCTGCTGGGTCGCGACGATCGACGGGGCGTCGGCGGGGAGGGGGGAGACCGGTTGCTTCTGCGTCGCCTCCACCAGGGTGGGGAACAGCGGCGGCAGCACGACCGCGAGGCCGATCCAGACGGCGATCACGATCCACGGCCACCGCACGACCACATCGCCCACCCGGCCGAAGATCCCGCCGCCGCGGGCGGTACCCGGTGCGGCGTCGGCGACGACTAGATCATGGGCCCCTTCACCCACCCCCGGTGCCTCTCTTCAGGTTCGAGCATGGGTCTCGGGGTGAAGCCCGTTGGAACACAACGTTTTTGCCGCGCCCCTGCCCGCTCTCCAATTGTGGGCCACATCCAGCGCAGACGTGCTCATGTGATGCCGCGAGGGTAATCCGTTTTTTGACGTTGATGTCAGGAATCGTGGTTTTGGAGTACCGTTTCTTCGCGACGAGATGTCGTCTGTGGGCAGTCGGAAACGGCGGAGTGCATGGTGGATGGATCTGTCGGAGGCGTCGCGGCGCCCGGTGCGGGGATCGGCACGGGGATCGGCACGGTGGGGGCATGACGCGCTCGATCGATTTCTCGGTCGACTCACAGGCCAGCGTCGACGAGATCCACTGGGCGTTCTCGCAGGAGGAGTACTGGCGGGCGCGGATGAAGGCGTTCGGCGGCATGGGCAAGCTGGATGCGCTCGACGTGGGACCCGACGGGTCGGTGTCGGTGGTCATCCTGCACGATCTGCATCCCGACGGGTTGCCCACCGCGCTGAAGAAGTTCTTTCCCCGCAACTGGCGAGTGGTGCAGGAGGAGACGTGGAGCCCCGCCGACGACGGACTCGTGCACGGGGACGTCGGCATCGTCACCTATGGTGCGCCGGGTTCGGGGCGGGGGATCGCGGTGCTGACCCCTGCCGATCAGGGGTCGCGACTGAAATGCACTGCGACCGTGGACTTCAAGGTGCCATTGGTGGGTGGCAAGATCGAGGGGATGATCGGCCGGCTGATGGTTCCTCAGTTCTCGGTGATCCAGCGCTTCACCGCGAAGTGGATCAGCCAGAACTCCTGAGGATCAGTCCCCGGTCGTCGCCGCGGACGACGAGTTGTCAGCCGGCGCGGCGCTGTCACGGGTGGGCTCGGTCGGGCCGGACGGTGGGCCTCCCGCCGTCGACGTCGGCCGGACCGTCGTGAGCGCTCTCCGAATCACTCTCGCGCTCAATGGCTTTGCCTCGCCTGACGGTGCGGTCGGCGGTGCGCCTCGCGGGCTCCTCGTCGGTCGTCACGTCCGTCGCGTCCGTCTCGACTGCAACCTCGGCGGTCTCGGCGGAGTCCTCGAGGCGCTGCTCGGTCCGCGCGGCCGGTGCGGCGTCCTGGTGCTCGACGACCGGCCGCACGCGGTGCTCCGAAACCGCCTCCACGCCCTCGCGCAGCGCGCCCGGCATCTTGGCGGCCGTGGTGAGCAGCTCGCCGATCGACGGCATCAACCGTGCGGGTCGGTAGCGGCTGGGGTCCGACGAGATGGGATTGCCGTCGTAGTAGGCCGAATCGACCAGGAGCTTCAGCACGGGTTCGGTCAGATCGGCGATGGTGTTCCCGAATGGCACCACGTCGCGGATCAGCCGCGCCAACGGCAGCTCATCGGTGGTGTACGTGACGTAGGTGGTCTTGCCCCGCGTGGTGACGTAGGCGGTGACGCGGTCCTCGGCGGGTGACTGGCAGCGCGCGTCCTGACACGGCTGCACCTGACCGCTGGCCAGCACCGCGCACGTGTTGGCGCCGCCGCACGAGACGGACGGTGTGCCGTCGGCGCCGACAGGCAGCGCGATCTCGGACTGGTCCCGATACCCGTACAGATAGGCCACCAGCGAGTTGACGTGGGCGAGGACGTTGAACAGGTCGGCGGGGGCGTTCGAGTTGTAGTTGTACTGATAGGCGATGTCGATCACCGCGGCCGCCGCGGTGTCCGTCGGAGTCGGGAACGGGTTGACCCCGATGAGCGCGAAGAGCGGGTACCGAGTGCCGAAGCCCCCGTCGGGCCGGGAGACGTTGTTGTCGAGCACGAACACCGTCGTGGGCAGCGCCGGGTCGTTCCGCCGGTCGAACGACGACAGCACCAGGCTCGCGTTGGCGGCGCCCCACCCCGAGGCGAGCACCGCGTTGTCCTCGCCTGAGTTGGCTTGCAGCGCTTGGCCGATGGCGGCCGGGCCGCCGCGGAAGTCGATCGGGATCAGGTCCGGCCCGGGCTGGCCGCCCGGATTGTAGGGAGCCTGGTTGAACAGGCCCCCGAAGAAGTCCTCGTTGCCCGCGCCGTCCGGATGCGTGGAACTCCCGACGACGATGAGCGCGGCGAGATCGACCGACAGTGCCGCGATCGATGCCGGTTGGGTGGCCGCGACACCTCCGACAGCCGCCGCGATGCCCACGGCCGTGACACCCACAGCCGCCCCACGAAATTTGCCCCTGGTCAACGTAGCCTCCCCGTCACGTCCCTAGCAGAGTAGCGCGGTGGGGTGCATTCGTGGCAACGCGTCGTCAGTGTGCTGCGGCGTCAGTGTCCCAGCACTCCTGCAGAAAGTGGCCGAGGGTGGTCCAGGCCCGCCGCGAGGCAGATTCGCTGTAGAGGATGCCGCGGGCGGGGTCGTCGGCCCACGGCGCCATGAACGCGTGGGCGGTGTCGCCGTAGGCGTGCAGCTGCCAGTCGATCCCGCGGCCGGAGAACTCCCGGCCCAGCGCGACGACGTCCTCCGGCGGCGCGAACGGGTCGTCCCAGCCGTGCAGCACCAGCACCCGCGCATGGACGTCGCGCTGCCCGAGCGTCGGGTGCGCGGTCAGCAGTCCGTGGAAGCTCGCGACCCCGGCCAGGGGATGGCCCGCCCGCGCCAGGTCCAGCACGCACAGGCCGCCGAAGCAGAACCCGATCGCGGCCAGCTGCGTGCCCGCGACCTGCGGAGCAGCCGTCACGGCGCCGAACACGGCGGCCAGTCGCTGCGCGAGCGCGGTGCGGTCGTCGAGAAAGCGCGCCATCTCGGCGCCGGTGGCGTCCATGCCGCCGCGGGTCACCTCCTCGCCGAACAGATCGACGGCGACGGCCTGATAGCCCCACTCGGTCAGCGTGCCGGCGAACTCCAGTTGCAGGTCGCTGCGGCCCTCCATCCCGTGAACGACGAGCACTGTCTGCGCTGCCGTGCGGGAGTCGTCGTGCGCGAGCACCGCGTCGTAGGAGGTGCCGTCGATGTCATGCCGGAGCGAAGTGTTGATCACAGCCACCCGGCCGACGCTTCCACGAAACGGAGGCCGTGGACAGGGACGTTCACTGCCCGCGTAACCACGTCGTCAGTCCGGACGTCGGCAGCGCCAATGACGTTGCGGCGGTGCACGTGCGCGCAGCGCAAATGGCAGCCTCAGACAATTGACGCCGTCACAAATCGATTGCCCGAATCGGCATTGATCATCGCGGTCTCGGCGTAGTGTCTGCCCCGTTTCGAGTGTTGCTGACGGAGGGCGTAGTCATGAGTGCTGCAAGTTATGTCGGTCGGGTCGGCGGGTTGGCGATTGCCCTGGGCGTCGGAACGGCCATCCTCACGGGCCAGGGCGTGGCCTACGCCGATGACACCGACACCTCGACTCCATCGTCGGTCGACTCCGGCTCCGCGGCTTCGACGACGCGTGACGACACGGTGACCCTCGACAGGCAGCCACTCGGGAAGCACCGCACCACCGACCGCACGTCGCTCGCCGACACCGTCAAGAACATCGTCGACCGGGTTGCCGCGGAGCGTGAGAAGCGCGCCGCCGACCGCGCCGACGCGGAAGCCGATGCCGATGCCGAAGCCGACGCGCCCGTCGCCCGGCCCAGCGACCGCCGCAAGCATCGTGAAGCCGCCGACGAGCAGGAATCCCCACCGGCGCAACAGGATTCGTCGGCATCGACGGAGGCTGCGGATACCGGCACCGCGGCGCCGTCGGTCGAGAAGGCCCGCGGTCTGGCCTGGCTGAAGACCCCGCGGGTGGTCGCGGGCCGCGAGGCGGAGGCGGCACCGAAGACCGTCACCTCCCTGTGGACGCCGCCGGGGGCGCTGACCACCGACGAGACCGGAGTCGGCGCGCCTGCCGCACCTCGGACGACCGTGGTGGGCGGGCTCCTGGCCGCGCTGAACCGGGTGCTGGACCCGGGCTCCTCGAACAACGGCACGCCGATCGGCGGATCGCTGTCCGACCTCGTCCTGCTGGCCGGCGCGCGCCGCGAATCGGCACAGGTGCAGACCCTGGCGATCCCGCCGTACTCGGTCGACGTCGCCGCCGGGGTGATCGTCGGCTGCACCGTCGGCACCACCTGCACCACCGCGGACGGCTCCGTCTACACCGTCAAGGACGGGCCGAGCAAGGGCGGCAAGCTGACGCTCGACGCCACGACCGGCGCCTTCCGTTTCCTGCCCTTCGCTGACGAGAACACCAGCAACGGCCCCTCGGGGATCGAGACCTTCTCCGTGCTGGTCGCCCAGAACACGAAGTTCACCGACGCGATCACCGGGCTGCCGATCATCGGAGCGAGCCTGATCACGCCGATCGTTCAGGCCCTGCAGCAGGCCAACGTCCTCTCGGGTCTGCTCGGCACCGCGGAGTTGCAGAACATCGAGGTCAACATCGACGATCTGCGCGGCGTGACGGACACCCCGGTCGCGTTCACGACGTTCGTCACCTCGTGGGACGGCGTCAAGATCAGCACCAACTTCTTCCCCGCGATCGCCACGAACTTCCCTGACGTCGACGGCAATCCCGGCTTCGAGACGATCTTCAACGGTCCGGGACTGGCGCAGGCCGGGGCGACCAACCCCGCCGACCCGTTCGTCTCATCGTTCCGTTCGCTCGGCTACAACGTGGTGACGTGGGACCCGCGCGGCGAATTCGCCTCCGGCGGTGTCCTGCAACTCGACAGCCCCCAGTACGAGGGCCAGGACGTCTCAGAACTGATCAGCTGGGTGGCGACCCAGAACGGCGTCGAACTCGACAAGGCGAACGACCCGACCATGGGCATGGTCGGCGTCTCCTACGGCGGCGGCATCCAGTGGGTGACCGCCGCGGGGGACAACCGGGTGGACGCGATCGCCCCGGGGTGGTCCTGGAACACGCTGCCGGACTCGCTGTACCCGCACAGTGCGTTCCGGACCACGTACTCGGCCATTCTGCTTCTCGGACTGGTGGAGACGAGGGCCAGGATCAACCCGCAGATCTACGGCGGCATCCTGACCGGCGCCACACTGGGCGTCTTGACCCCCAGCCAGATCCAGCTACTGCAGAACAGCGGGCCGGGCCAGACGGTGCGCGGGATCTCCGTGCCCACCCTGATCTTCCAGGGCACCGTCGACGTGCTGTTCCCGCTGCACCAGTCGATCGTCAACCTGAGCTACCTCGCGGACAACCCGAACGTGAAACTGCTCTGGTTCTGCGGCGGCCACGGCACCTGCCTGCCGGGCCAGGGCAACGGCACCGCCGACAGCGTGTGGACGCTGACCGAAACCGTCAAATGGATGCAGACCTACGTCAAGGACCTCATCCCGGCCGATCCGAACGTCTTCGAGTGGACCGACCAGACCGGTGACCGGTGGACGTCGACGGTGCGCCCGACCGCCGACAACTTCTACGACGCGATCAGCAAGGTGCCCACGACGACATGGGACACCGGCAAGACGCTGCCGATCATCCCGATCGTCGGCGGGTCCGGCCCGGGTCCGATCGCTCCGGCGCCCTACTCGTACGGCAACGGCTCGGAGGCCACCAATGCGGTCAGCATCAAGCTGACCAATCCGACGGGCGAGGCCAACGTCGTCGGCGCGCCGCACGTGGTGATCGACTACAGCGGCCTGGGCACCAGCCGGCACATCTACGCCCAGGTCGTCGACAAGTCCACCGGGCTGGTCGTCGGCAACATCGTGTCGCCGGTCCCGGTCACCCTCAACGGACGCGACCAGCAGGTGGAGATCGACCTCGAGGACATCGCCTACACGATGACGCCGACCAGTGACCTGGAGCTGCAGATCTTCACCACCGCAACGCCGTTCCTGAACCTGACCCAGTTCGGCTTCGTCAACATCAAGAGCGTGGAGGTGACGCTGCCGACGACCTCGCAGGGCACCAACCAGGGGCCGAACCCTCTGCCCCTCGCGGTCTGACACGACGGAGCGCGCCGAGTGTGCAGTTGTTGACGCGAATCGCGGCTTGAGTTCAAGGGGTCGATGCAACAGTTGGCGGTTTTGACAGTAGTTCGTTGAGGGCTTCGGCTGGGGTTTTCCAGTCGAGGG
>NZ_JYNX01000053.1:415-10678 GCF_001044255.1 Mycolicibacterium chubuense | reverse complement strand
GACGGATCGACCTGACCGGTGCGCGGATCGGCGATGTTGTCGCGGCCGTTGTTGGCCGTCCACAGCGCGCCGTCGAGCGCCTGCCAGGACAGGTCGTAGCGCACGTGCAGCCGGTCGAGCCGGTTGGCGGTCTGGAACGCCCACAGCGCGACCAGCAGCACCGCCGCGACCAGCAGCGCGATCAGCACCGCGGTCACCCACGGGATCACGTGGCGACCTGCACTTTGACGCCCGCGCCGGCGACCGTCTCGTAGACCCGCATGATCTGCCGGGCCACCACCGACCAGTCGTAGCGCTGCACCAGATCGGTGGCGCACTCGATGTAGCGCCCCCGGCGGGCGTCGTCGGCCAGCATGTCGATCAGCCCCGCCGCCAGCGCATCGGGATCGTCGACGGCGACCAGCCGGCCACCGCGCCCGTCGTCGAGCACCCGGCGGAACGCATCCAAGTCGCTGGCGACCACCGCGGTTCCCGCCGCCATCGCCTCCACCAGGACGATGCCGAAACTCTCGCCGCCGGTGTGCGGCGCGCAGTACACGTCGGCGCTGCGCATCGCCGACGCCTTCAGCGCGTCGTCGACCTGCCCGAGGAACCGCAGATGGCCCGCCAGCGGCCCGGCCGTCTCCCGCAGCTCGTCCTCGTCACCGCGCCCCACCACCAGGATCTCGACGTCACCGAACCGCTCGACCACCGCGGGCAGCGCACCGATCAGCACGGCCATGCCCTTGCGCGGCTCGTCGAACCGGCCGAGGAACAGGATCGACCGGCCCGGGCGCGGATAGCCGTCGAGCAGCGGAGCCGTGGCGAACGACGCGACGTCGACGCCGTTGGGGATCTCGACGGCGTCGCTTCCCAGCGCCTCCATCTGCCAGCGCCGCGCCAGGTCGGACACCGCGATCCGACCGACGATCTTCTCGTGCATCGGGCGCAGGATCGGCTCGAACACCGACAGGGTCAACGACTTCGTGGTCGAGGTGTGGAAGGTCGCCACGATCGGGCCCTCGGCGATGTTCAACGCCAGCATCGACAGGCTCGGAGCGTTCGGCTCGTGCAGGTGCAGCACGTCGAAATCGCCCTGCTGCAGCCACTTCTTGACCTTGCGGTGCGTCGCCGGACCGAACCGCAAGCGCGCGACGGACCCGTTGTAGGGAATCGGGACGGCCCGCCCGCCCGACACCACGTAGTCGGGCAGCGACGCCTCGGCGTCCGGCGAGGCCGGCGCGAGAACGCTGACCTCATGCCCCTGGGCGTGCATCACCTCAGCGAGCTGCAGCACATGGGACTGCACCCCGCCGGGCACGTCGAAGGAGTACGGGCAGACCATGCCGATGCGCATCAGCCGGCCCTCACCCGGACCCGGGGTCGGCCCCTGCGCTTCGCGCGGGGTCCCCGGGTTCCAGCCCGTCGGCGAGCCGGGCCCGCCGCTCGTCGGACAGGTCGGCCACCCACTGCGGCTGCATCATGTGCCAGTCCTCGGGATAGGTGGCGATGTTGTCGGCGAAGCGGTCGGCCAGCGCCTGGGTGATCGCGGTGACGTCGCCCGAGGAGGTGTCGATCTCTGAATACACCTTGGTCCCCCAGCCGTCGCCGTCGAACCAGCAGTGCGCCGGAAACAGGGCCGCCCCGGTCGCCAGGGCCAGCTTCGCCGGACCCGCGGGCAACCGGGTCGGCTCCCCGAAGAAGTCGACCTGCACCCCGCGGCGGCTCAGGTCCCGATCCGCCATCAGGCACACGATGCCGTTGTCCCCCAGCCAATCGCACAGCACATCGAACGGCGGACGCTCACCGCCCGACGACGGCACCACCGTGAAGCCCAGACTCTCGCGGTAGGCCAGGAACCGGTTGTAGAGCGACTCGGGCTTGAGCCGCTCGGCGACGGTCGCGAACGTGCCGAAGTTCTGGGCGAGCCACACCCCCGCCATGTCCCAGTTTCCGCTGTGCGGCAGCGCCAGGATGGCCCCGTTGCCCTTCTCCAGCGCCGTGAACGCCATGCCGATGTCGATCACGTCCAGCCGGCGGCCCAACTCGTCGTGATCCATCGACGGCAAGCGGAACGCCTCCCGCCAGTACCGGGCGTAGGAGGCCAGCGACGCGCGCATCAAGTCGTCGGGCACCTCGGCCGGCGTCGTACCGATCACCCGGGCGAGGTTGCGGCGTAGCTGATCGGGGCCGCCGTCGCGCGCGGCGTACCAGGCTCCGGCGGCAAAGGCGTTGCGCGCCACGATCTCCGGGGCCGCCCGGACCAGGCGCCAGCCCGCCGCGTAGCCCCAGTCGCTGAGATGCTCGCCGAACGGGATCATTGCTCGGTGGTCTCGGGCTTCTCGACGGGCGCGGCGGGCGGGATCGGGTCCATCGCACCGGTCGACACGCGCACGCTGTGCAGCCGCTGACCGACAGTCAACACGCTGGTCACGGCGAGCACCCACATGGCCACCGGCAGCAGCCACGGCATCGGCAGGAACCACAGATCCGACAGACCCGCGCCGACCAGGACGATCACCAGCCGCTCGGGCCGCTCGATCAGCCCACCGTCACCGGACAGGCCACTGGCCTCGGCCCTCGCCTTGATGTAGGAGATGACCTGCGAGGACACCAGGCAGATCATCGTCGCGACCACCAGCGAGGTGCTGTGCAGCCCGAACGCCGCCCACCACAGCAGGCCGCAGAAGATCGCGCCGTCGCTGATGCGGTCGCACGTGGCGTCGAGCACCGCGCCGAAGCGGGTGCCGCCGCCGCGTTCGCGCGCCATCGCCCCGTCGAGCATGTCGGCGAGCACGAACACGAACACCGTGAAGGCGCCCCACCACAGCTGCCCCATCGGGAACAGCGTCAGCGCGCCCAGCACCGAACCGGCGGTGCCCAGGATCGTCACACTGTCGGGCGTCAGACCCAGCCGCAGCGCGCCTTTGGCCGCGGGACGCGACAGCTTCGCGTACGCCGCCCGGGTCATCAGGTAGAAGTCGCTCACGACTGCTTGTCCCATTCACGCGCCAGCAACTCACGGGTGTCGCGCAACAACTGCGGCATGACCTTGGAGTCCCCGATGACGGTGATGAAGTTGGCGTCACCGCCCCACCGGGGCACCACGTGCATGTGCAGGTGCTCCGAGAGCGAGCCCCCCGCCGAGGTGCCCAGGTTCAGCCCGACATTGAAACCGTGCGGCCGCGACACCGCCTTCATCACCCGAATCGCTTTCTGCGTGAACGCCATCAGCTCCGCGCTCTCGGCCTCGGTGAGGTTCTCCAGCTCGGCCACCCGGCGGTAGGGCACCACCATCAGATGCCCGGGGTTGTACGGATACAGGTTGAGCACCGCGTACACCAGTTCCCCGCGCGCCACCACCAGACCGTCCTCGTCCGACATGTTGGGGATGTCGGTGAACGGTTCGGACGACGCGGCCGACCCGGGCTTGACGGCATCGACGATGTAGGTCATGCGGTGTGGCGTCCACAACCGCTGCAGGTGGTCCGGCTCGCCGACCCCACGGTCTACGATCGTGTCGTCGGGCTCCACGTCACCCCTCGCCTACTCGGGCATCAACGGCCACGAGATCCGCTGTCGGCGCGGCGTTTTCGCGCCGTCGCACCCAGTCCACGATCGTCTGCACCGCCGCGTCGCGCGGAACACCGTTGATCTGCGTCCGGTCTCCGAACCGGAATGAGACCGCTCCCGCCTCAACGTCACGGTCTCCGGCCAGCAGCATGAACGGCACCTTCTGGTTCGTCTGGTTGACGATCTTCTTCGCCATCCGGTCGTCGCTGGCATCCACCTCGGCGCGGATGCCGTGCGTGCGCAGCGCGGCCACCACGTCCTGCAGGTAGTCGACGTGACCGTCGGCGACCGGGATGCCGACCACCTGAACCGGCGCCAGCCATGCCGGGAACGCACCCGCGTAGTGCTCGGTCAGAATGCCGAAGAACCGTTCGATCGACCCGAACAGCGCGCGGTGGATCATCACCGGCCGCTGCCGGCTGCCGTCGGCGGCGGTGTACTCGAGGTCGAAGCGCTCCGGGAAGTTGAAGTCCAGCTGGATCGTCGACATCTGCCAGCTGCGGCCCAGCGCATCCCGGGCTTGGACGGAGATCTTCGGCCCGTAGAACGCCGCGCCACCCGGATCGGGAACCAGCTCCAGGCCCGACGCCGCCGCCACCTCGGCCAGCGTGTTGGTGGCCTCGGTCCAGATCTCGTCGGAGCCGACGAACTTCTTCGGATCCTTCGTCGACAGCTCCAGATAGAAGTCCTCGAGGCCGTAATCGCCCAGCAGCTCCAGGATGAACTGCAGCAGCGAGGTCAGCTCGTCACGCATCTGGTCGCGGGTGCAGAAGATGTGGGCGTCGTCCATCGTCAGACCGCGCACCCGGGTCAGACCATGCACCACACCGGACTTCTCGTAGCGGTACACCGCGCCGAACTCGAACGCGCGCAACGGAAGTTCGCGGTAGGAGCGGCCACGGGCCCGGTAGATCAGGCAGTGCATCGGGCAGTTCATCGGCTTGAGGTAGTAGTCCTGGCCGGGCTTGCGCACCGAACCGTCCTCGTTGAACTCCGCGTCGATGTGCATCGGCGGGAACATGCCGTCGGCGTACCAATCGAGGTGACCGGAGGTGTGGAACAGCTGCGCCTTGGTGATGTGCGGGGTGTTAACGAACTCGTAGCCCGCCTCGATGTGCTTGCGCCGCGAATAATCTTCGAGCTCGCGGCGCACGATGCCGCCCTTGGGGTGGAACACCGGCAGGCCGGACCCGATTTCGTCGGGGAAGCTGAACAGGTCGAGCTCGACACCCAGCTTGCGGTGGTCGCGGCGCTGGGCCTCCTCGAGCAGTTCGAGGTGGCGGTCGAGCGCCTCCTGGGACTCCCAGGCGGTGCCGTAGATGCGTTGCAGGCTGGCGTTCTCCTGATCGCCACGCCAGTACGCCGCCGAGCTGCGGGTCAGTTTGAACGCCGGGATGTACCGCGTCGTCGGAATGTGCGGGCCGCGGCACAGATCGCCCCACTCCCGTTCGCGCGTACGGGGATTGAGGTTGTCGTAGGCGGTGAGCTCGTCGCCCCCGACCTCCATGACCTCCGGGTCGTCCGCACCGGACTTGTCGTCGATCAGCTCGAGCTTGTACGGCTCACCGGCCAGTTCCTCGCGGGCCTCCTCCTTGGAGGCGTACACCCGTCGGGAGAACAGCTGGCCGTCCTTGACGATCTGGCGCATCCGCTTCTCGAGTGCCTCGAGGTCTTCGGGCGTGAACGGCTCGGCGACGTCGAAGTCGTAGTAGAAGCCGTCGGTGATGGGCGGACCGATACCGAGCTTCGCGTCCGGGAACAACCCCTGCACCGCCTGCGCGAGCACATGCGCGGCGGAGTGACGGATCACGCTGCGGCCGTCATCGGTGTCGGCCGCGACCGGCTCCACCTCGACATCGGCGTCGGGCACCCACGAGAGGTCGCGCAGCCGTCCGTCGGCGTCGCGGACCACGACGACGGCGTCGGGCGCGCCGCGGGAGGGCAGCCCGGCGTCGCGAACCGCCTGCCCTGCGGTCGTCCCGGCAGCGACCCGGATCGGGGCTGCTGGGGCGGGGCGGGCGGGCGCGCTCATGACGGGTTCTCCAAACGGTCGGGGTGTTTCGGGGCGGGTCGGGTTCTGACCGCGACCATGCTATCGGGGCCGGGCCTCACGACCCGATACCAATGGGGCTTTGCAGCCAGGGCTGCTCGAGGCCGACCAGCCGGGCGGCGAGGTTGAGCGCGCCGAGCAGCCACAGCGTGCCGACCACGACGGCGACGGTGAACACCGCCCCCAGGATCTGCACCCACAGCCCCTGGCGCTTGAACCAGTCCATGACCTTGTCGTAGCGCTCCCGCACCCGGGCCAGCAGCCGGCGGGCCCAGTCGAACTCCGTGGCCAGGATGCCCAGCCCGACGAACACGATCGCCCAGCCGGGGCCGGGATACGGGATGGCGACGATCCCGATCGCGAAAATCAGGGTCCCCACGACACCGACCCCCACGCGGTAGGCCAGGTCGGCGGCCGGCCGTTCCCGCAGCCGGTCGCGCCAACGGGCCCACCGGCGGGTGAGCGCGCTGCGGCGGCCCTCGGTCACGGCTGACCCGGCTTGAGTTTGACGAACAACGAGTGCGCCTCGGCGAGGACGTCGTCGCCGTCGAGCAGACGTCCCGACACGAAGATCTTCCGGTCGACGATGTCATCGATACCTGCTTCGACCTGCAGCTGCCGTTCGACCGGCACGATCCTCCGGTAGTCGACGTGCAGGAACGCCGTGCGCTGGGCCCGGCTGCGGCTGAGTTTGAAGGCCGTGAAGCCGAGCAGGGAGTCGAACAGATGCGCGATCGTCCCGCCGTGCGCGGCACCGTTACGGCCGAGGTGATAACGGCGGAAACGGGCGGTGCCGCGGATGCGCTCGTCGTCGGTGACGTGCAGATCCACCGGCACCTGCAGGATGTTGCCCCGGTTGGGCAGGTCCATCCGCCGTCCGGACGGTGACGACCATTCGTCGGCGTCGTAGGGCGCGAGCAGTTCGGACACCTTCTCTATCAGCGCGGCGGCCTCGGTGATGACGTCGTCGGGCGCATCGGCGGCGCGTGCATGGTCCTGCAGGGAGCGCACCGCCTCGATGAACCGCCCGTAGTCCGGCCCGCCACGGTTGGTGGGGCGCGGCGGATTGAACCCGCCGCCTACGTGGGTGTCGACGGAGTCGTTGGCGCTCACCCGCTCACCGTATTGGTTGACTCAGCTCTGGGTTGCCCCGGCGTTGCTCAACGTGTCGAATTCGGCGTCGCTCAACTCGATCTGCCCGGCGGCGACGTTCTCCTCGAGGTGAGCGACCTTCGACGTGCCGGGGATCGGCAGCATCACCGGCGAGCGCTTGAGCAGCCACGCGAGCGCCAGCTGCGACGGTGTGGCGCCATGATCGGCGGCGATGCGCTGCAGCGGACCGTCAGCGGCGGCCAGCGGACCCGCCGCCAGCGGGAACCACGGGATGAACGCGATGCCCTGTGCCTCGCACGCCTCCAGCACCGGCTCGGCGGAACGCACCGTCAGGTTGTACATGTTCTGCACCGACACGATCGGCGCGACCGCGCGGGCGGCCTCGAGCTGGTCGGCGTCGACTTCCGACAGCCCGATGTGGCGGATCTTGCCCTCCTGCTGAAGCGCGAGCAGCTCACCGACCTGGTCTTCGGCGGGAAACTTGTCGTCGACGCGGTGCAGCTGAAACAGGTCGATGGTGTCCACACCGAGGCGGCGCAGGCTCATCTCGCACTCTTGACGCAGGTAGGCCGGGTAGCCGAGCACCGGCCACTGGTCGGGACCGGTGCGCAGCAGGCCCGCCTTGGTCGCGACCACCACGCCGTCGTAGGGGTGCAGCGCCTCGCGGATCAGCTCCTCCGAGACGTAGGGCCCGTACGAGTTCGCGGTGTCGATGAAGTTCACTCCGAGCTCCACAGCGCGCCGCAGCACCCGCAGACATTCGTCGCGATCGGCCGGCGGTCCCCACACGCCCTTGCCGGTCAGGCGCATCGCGCCGAAGCCGAGCCGGTTCACGGTCAGATCATTGCCCACAGTGAGTGTCGCGGAGGTCACCGCACCGACGGTACGCCCGCGATGCGAAGCTGACGGGGTGAAGCTGAGCGACCTGAGCGGCCGGCCGCTGACCTACGCCGAGGTGGGTGCGACCGCCGGCTCGCCGCCGCCGGGCTACCGCTTCCTGCGGAGGACCTCGGTGATCGGCCGTGGCCGCGCGCGTTTCGAGCAGGCAGCCGCAGACGGCATGCGCTTCGGCATGCTCCGCGGAGCCGGGGTGCGGGTCGAGGCGACGACCACCTCGGCCGAGGTCGGCACCGATGTGCTGGGCCACCTGGGCCCGGTGCCCGCCCCGTGCCGGGTGGTCTACGTCGTCGACGAACCCGACCGCCGCGGATTCGCCTACGGCACCCTGCCCGGCCACGCCGTGCGCGGCGAGGAATTGTTTCTCGTGCGCTACGAGCCCGCCACCGGCGACGTCGTCGCCGAGGTCGCCGCCTTCTCCCAGCCGGCGACGTGGTGGAGCCGGCTCGGCGCGCCGGTGACCGGAGTGCTGCAACGGCTGATCGCGGACCGCTACCTGCGGGCCCTCTGAACGGCCGGTCAGGCGGGGTCACGGAAGTGACATCGCCATGCCCAGGTGATCCACGGTGGTCAGCGGTAGATTGAGGACCCAAATTGACGCAAGAAGTATGGACGGTGGCGGTGAACGATCAGCCCGACCTGGAGGCGACCCATCTGCGGGTCGCCGAGCTCGTGCAGGGGCTGCACAACAGACCTGATACCGACGCCGAAACGGTGATCGCCGAACTGGCCGAGAACGCCGCGGTGGAGATTCCGGGCGCGCAGCACGCGGGCATCACGTTGACGCGGAATGCCCGCAACATCGAGACGCCGGCGGCGACGTCGCACTGGCCGGTGTTGCTCGACAAGATCCAGCAGCGCTACCGCGAGGGGCCGTGCCTGACCGCGGCATGGGAAGAGAAGACGATCCACGTGGCGAATCTGGAGACCGAGACCCGGTTTCCGAACTACCGTCGCGACGCGCTCGCCGAGACGCCGATCCGGTCCATCATGGCGTTCCAGCTGTTCATCGCCGGCGAGACGCTGGGCGCGCTGAACGTCTACTCCGAGCAGCCCGACGTGTTCACCCCCGAGTCGCGAACCATGGGCCTGATCTTCGCCGCTCACTCGTCGGTGGCGTGGAACTCGGCGCGCCGCGAAGAACAGTTCCAGCGAGCGCTGTCGAGCCGCGACATGATCGGGCAGGCCAAGGGCATGATCATGGAGCGCTACCGCGTTGACGCGGTCCAGGCGTTCGAGGTGTTGCGCAAGCTGTCCCAGGATTCCAACGTGCCTCTGATCCAGGTGGCCACCGACCTGGTGGCCGGCGCGCAGTCAGAGAACGGCCGACAGGACGCGTGAGGGGCCTGGCTGAGCGACTGACTCAGCCACGCCGCCCCCGCACTTGATTACTGCCCGTCCCACCGGTCGCGGCGGTCGCCTGCCGGGGTGGCTCCGGTGACCGGCGCGCGAGGCACGTCGGCGTTCACCGGACCCCGGGCCGAATCGCCCTGCGTCGCAGACCAATCCGTTCCGACACAGAGAAGGTCGGACGGTACCGGGATCTCGTTGGGCAGCGGCACCGGAAGGCCGGGGATGGACGGCAGGTTCAGCGGCGAGGGCGAGATCAGGTTGGACACCCCCGTCGCCAGCAACGGGGTCACCGTGTCCGGGATCCCCGGACCGCTCACCGAGACGGCTCCGGGCACACCCGGTGCCGGTGCCGGCGGCGGCGGTAGCAGGCCGATCACCGACGACGCGCTGTCCTGCACGGTCCGCAGCACCCCGGGCGGGGTCAGCAGATCGGCGACCGTCATCGAATTGCCAGGGGTTCCCGGGATCGGCGAGGACGGAACACCGGTGTTGACGCCGACCGAGGACGGCGGGGTCGGCGGTGTGCCCGGCACATTCCCGGGGACGTTGGCTGCGACCGGCACACCCGGTGTGCCCGGGGTGGGGGGCGTCGCAGCCCCGGCGGGAACCGTCACGCCACCACCCGGAACTGGCGGCACCGGCGGCGTCGCAGCCCCAGCGGGAACCGTCACACCGCCACCGGGAACCGGCGGCACCGGCGGCGTCGCAGCCCCGGCGGGAACCGTCACGCCACCACCGGGAACCGGCGGCGCCGGAGGCGTCACCACACCCGCGGGAACCGCGGCAGCCCCACCCGGAACCGGCGGCGCCGGAGGCGTCGCAGCCCCGGCGGGAACCGTCACGCCGCCACCCGGAACCGGCGGCGCCGGAGGCGTCACCACACCCGCGGGAACCGCGGCAGCCCCACCCGGAACCGGCGGCGCCGGAGGAGTCACCACACCGGCTTCGCCGAACACGGGGGCACCGGGAACTCCGGGTGCGGCACCTGGGGGGCCCGCGACTGCGGCCGCGGCTTCGACCGGGGCGCCTCCGCCGACGCCGGGTCCGGCAGAACCTGCGGCAGCGGCGACCGGGGCACCTGCCCCGGGCGCGCCACCCGGCACGGCTGCGCCGGCGTCGCCGACGATGGGCGCACCCGGCATGCCCGGAGCCGGGGGTGTCGTCAGGCCGGCCTCACCGACCACCGGAGCACCCGGAGCACCCGGAGCAGGAGGCGTCACAGCACCGCCCTGACCGGCCACAGGAGCACCCGGGGCACCGGGAGCCGGAGGCGTCGGCAGCCCAGCCTCAGTAACCAC
>NZ_JYNX01000053.1:0-310 GCF_001044255.1 Mycolicibacterium chubuense | reverse complement strand
CACCGCCCTGACCGGCCACAGGAGCACCCGGGGCACCGGGAGCCGGAGGCGTCGGCAGCCCAGCCTCAGTAACCACCGGAGCACCCGGCACACCCGGAGCAGGAGGCGTCACAACACCGGCATCACCCACAACCGGAGCACCCGGCACACCCGGCGCAGGAGGCGTCACCAGGCCGCCCTCGTTCACCACCGGAACACCCGGCACACCCGGAGCAGGAGGCGTCACAACACCGGCATCACCCACAACCGGAGCACCCGGCACACCCGCAGCCGGCGGCGTCACCACCTCCACCGACGAACCAGCAGGCGT
>NZ_JYNX01000052.1 GCF_001044255.1 Mycolicibacterium chubuense | reverse complement strand
GGCGTCGCCCGCCGCCACGGCGGCGATCGTGGCGGCCGCGCCGACCACGGCGTCGGGCGCCGGGCCGAGCCAGGCGAACAGGTCACGGGCCTGGGCGGCGCTGCCGTCATGCAGCGCGATGCTGGCCGCGATGCGCACCGCGGCGGCGCGCTGGGCCGGATCGGCCGCCGTGAGCATGCCGTCGGCGAGCCGGGCCGCCGTGGCGCAGTCGCCCGTCAAGGCCAGGGCGTCGGCCAGTTGTGCGCTGGGCGCTGAACTCCCCGCGTCGGCGGCCGCCCGGTACAGCCGGGCGGCGCGCGCAGGCTGGGAGGTGCTTCGCCCGGCCAGCTCGGTCAGCGCGGCCGCCAGCCGCTCGTCGTGCAGACCGTGCTCGGCCAGCCGCAACGCCAAATCGGCGGTCAGCGTCGAGGACTCCAGCTGAGAGACCAGCAGCGACACCTCGAGATCGTGGTGCCGCGACGCTCCGACGATCGAGGCGATGCCGTCGTGCACCTCGCGCAGGAAGCCCGCAGCGTGTGACGGCTCGAGGAGCCCACTGGCCCGGGCCTGGTCCACCGCGGCGAGCGCGGCCTCCGGGGTCATCCGGAGTCCGGCGGCGACGTCGTCGGGGCCGAGGCCCGAGGTGAGTGACGAGATCAGCAGCGTGTCGAGCAGTGGTTCGTCGAGGCGGCGGAGCCGCTCGATCAGCGCATTGCGTGCCGCCTGGCGCACCGCCTGGGTGCCGTCGCCGGCCACCGACAGCGTCGGGCGCAGCAGGAACGGCAGCCCCGCCGTCGCCGCCATGAGCAGCCGCACCAGGTCGGGCGCCGGGGCCTCCCCGAAGGTGGCCGCGGCGATCCGGCCGACCTCGACCGGAGGGATCGGGCCCAACGTCACTGCCGGATTCTCCCGCTGCAGCGCGACGACCAGACCGCGCAGCGCGCGGTGGTGGGCGAGCGGCTGGGCCGAGATCACCACCGTCGCCGCCGGGTCGGCGACCAGGTCGGTGAGCTGCTCGAGGTGCGCGTCGTCGAGCAGGTCGGCGTCGTCGACGATCACCGCGGAACCGTCGGCGTCCTCTGGGCGCGGCGGCCGCGACAGCACCGCGCGACCGTCCCTACGCAGCGTTGCCCGCACCGCCGCCAACACCGTCGACTTGCCTGTTCCGATACCGCCGGTGACCAGGAGCTTCACCGCGGCGCGGGGATCGCGATCGACCGCGGCCACCGCGTCCCGCGCGGCCGGCGGCAGATCCGTCGGCCGGTGCGGCGCCGGACTGGTCATCGCCGCCGTCAGGCGCCGTCGCCCGGGAGAATCACCGAGGTCGTCACGGGCGGTGCGACCGTGGTGGGCGGGGCCACCGTCGTCGTCGGCGGCGCCACCGTCGTCGTGGGCGGCGCCGTCGTCGTCGGACGCGTCGTGGTGNTCTGGGTCCTCCCGATGCTGGGCGCGGTGGTGGTGGTCGTCGTCGTGGTGGCCGTTGTTGTCGTGGTCGTCGGCGCGGTCGTCGTGGTCGACGACGACGTGCTCGTCGTCTCCGACGGGGGCGGCGGGGGAGGCGGTTGGCTGACGGTCGTCGTCGCCACGCCGTCGGGACCGATCGTCACCGTGGTGACCGGCGGCGGCAGCTCGGCCGGGGACGGCGCGGCCGACGGCGGCGTCGCCGTCTCGGTGACCGGCGTCTGATCCCCCTCGCTGCTGGTCAACGTCACGGCGAGACCACCGGCGGCCAGCAGTGCCGCAGCCGCGGCGATGCCGAACAGCACGGGCGGCCGCTTGTACCAGGGCAGCGGTGCGGGCTCGTCATAGCGCTCGTCCTCGGGGGCGAAGGCCACTGCGGGGCGGGGCGGGCTTCACCGATGTGGGACACGTGGTGGCACTG
>NZ_JYNX01000051.1 GCF_001044255.1 Mycolicibacterium chubuense | reverse complement strand
CCGCCAACGCCGCAGTGGGCATCACCGTGAGCCCGGGCAGCAGCGCCAGCCCGGTGTCCTTCAATGGCGCCGGCGCGCAGTCGGTCTCGGCGTCAGTGTTGGCGGCGGGCTCGTCCACGGCGGGCTCGTCCACGGCGGGCTCGTCCACGGCGGGCTCGTCCACGGCGGGCTCGGCGGCGCCGGCTGCAGCACTGGTCACGGCGGCGGAATTCTTCGCGCCTGCTCCGTTGGCCTCTGCGGCGGCGTGGGCTGAGGCGGCGTCGAGGGCGGTCTGGTCGGCGATGACGTGCACAACGATGCTCGACTGCGGGCCTGGGGTGTCGGCTTTCGGGCAGTCGGGAGAACCGCAGCGGCAGGGCAGGTGTGTGCGGCCGTTGAGCAACGCGCCCGCGGCCTCGGAACGGCGTTGCCCGATGCTGCGCGGGTCATTGGCGC
>NZ_JYNX01000050.1 GCF_001044255.1 Mycolicibacterium chubuense | reverse complement strand
ACGCCGGCATCCGCGACCGCAACGGCACGCGACCCATCGCAACACTCCTCAATCACACGGGGTGTTGCATCGACCCCTTGAAACCGCCGGTCCGCGGGGCGCCCTGAGCGCACACTCGGCGCCAGGCTGAGCGCCGCCGAGCCCGACACCGCCGTTACGCTCGTCCCGTGCTGCTCTCCGACCGCGACATCCGGGCCGAGATCGATGCAGGCAGGCTCGGCGTCGACCCGTTCGACGACGGTCTGATTCAGCCGTCCAGCGTCGACGTCCGCCTCGACAACCTGTTCCGGGTGTTCAACAACACCCGCTACACCCACATCGACCCCGCGCAGCGCCAGGACGACCTCACCACCCTGGTCGAGCCCAAAGAGGGGGAGCCCTTCGTCCTGCATCCGGGCGAGTTCGTGCTCGGGGCGACGCTCGAACGCTGCTCGCTGCCTGACGACCTGGCCGGCCGGCTCGAGGGCAAGTCCTCTCTGGGCCGCCTCGGCCTGCTCACCCACTCGACGGCCGGGTTCATCGATCCGGGATTCTCCGGGCACATCACCCTCGAGCTGTCCAATGTGGCGAATCTGCCGATCACACTGTGGCCGGGAATGAAGATCGGGCAGCTGTGCCTGCTGCGGCTGACCAGCCCCGCCGAGAACCCGTACGGCAGCGCGAAGGCCGGCTCGAAGTACCAGAACCAGCGCGGCCCCACGCCGTCGCGGTCCTACCAGAACTTCATCCGGTCCAGCTGAGAAAACTCGTCGCAGCGGGAATCCCGCCGCGGCTAGTAATGTCATAAGTACCGGCGCGACCGGCCGTGTCTTCTCGGCGTTCAGCTAACAGCGACCGATGTAACACAGCGACTGTTCACGCCGATGAAGTACTAGTTGTCGGCTTGCAGTGCGCAGGCGAGCTCGGACGACCACCAGGCTGCAGCAAACATTTGGAGGGGTGGAGTGGACATCGTACTGGGTGTGTCGATGACACCTACGACGGTCCGCATGGTGCTGGTCGAGGGCGAAAAGGCCGACGGTGTCACCGTCGACCACGACGTCTTCAACGTCGCTACCGTCGACGGCTCGGCAAACGTCGCCGAGCAGGTCGTCGCCGCGATCCAGGGCACCAAGGAGAGCGCGGAGACCGGCGGACATCACCTGAAATCCATCGGCGTCACGTGGAGCGACCACACCGAGGCCTCGGCACTTCGTGATGCACTCACCGCTCACGGCATCGACGACGTCATGCTCGTCGCCGAGAGCCACGCCGCCTCATCCCTGGCGCAGGCCGTCGGGCGTGCCGTCGGGTACGACACCACCGCGCTGCTGTTCGTCGACCGCGACACCGCGACGCTGTCGGTGGTGCGCACCGACGACGGATCGGTGGTCAAGGTGCTCAGCCGGACGCTGCACAGCGCCGACGCGATGGCGGTGCTGACCGAGATGGCCGGTGCCGTCGCCGCCCAGGAAGCTCCTCCGCAGGGCCTGTTCGTCGTGGGCTCCGGCGTCGACGTCAGCTCGGTCAAGGCCCACCTCGAGCACCTCGTCGCCCTACCGGTCAGCGCACCCGACGACGCCGAACTCGCGCTGGCCCGCGGCGCGGCGCTGGCCTCGGCCACTGCTCCCGCGTTCGAGGCCACCACCGTCGGCCTGGCCTACTCGCAGGATCCGGACGGCGCCACGGCGGGCTCCCTCTACGCCGGCCTCGCCGGCGCAGACACCCAGCTGGCGGCGGTCGAAGCCGACGAGGTCGTGGACGAGTTCGCGCCGACCGAGATGCGCGAGGTCGAGGAGGGGCGCAAGCCATTCCTGCTCGTCGGGAGCGCACTGACGTCGATCTTCGTGATCGGCGTTGTCGCGCTTGTCATTTCGCTCGCGGTCAGCATCCGGCCCACGGTCGACTCCCGGCCCAGCCCGGCCCAGGCGGCCATCGTGCCGAGCAGTCAGGCACCCGCCCCGAAGCCGATCGAGCAGGCGGCACAGGTGCCGGCGCCCCCGGCACCCTCGGCGGAGACCATCAAGCCACCCGTTCCCGTCGCGGTGCAGCAGACACCGCAGCAGGCGCCGCGCACCGTGTACGTCGAGCAGGCCCCCGCCCCGGCGCCCGCCGCGCCGGCCCCGGCGCCTGCCGCTCAGGCTCCGGCGCCCGCCCCCGCGGCTCCTGCTCCGGTGGTCGCACCGCCGGTCGTGGTGCCGCCGCCGGTGATCGTGGTGCCGCAGCGGCAGTGGCCCGTGTGGTCGCCGCCGAAGCCGGCGTGGACGTGGCCGAGCAAGCCGCAGCAGGCACCCGAGCCCGAAGAGCCGGAGACGCCGTGGACGCCGCCGTGGAGCCCGCCGAAGACGCAGCAGCCGCAGGTACCTCAGGTGCCGCAGACGCCGCAGTGGCCCGGCTCGGGATCGGGTTCCGGATCCGGCAGCGGCCGAGGCGACAGCGACTACGGCCGTGGCTCAGGCGGATTCGGTGACTCCGGCTCGTCCCGAGGGAGCAGCGGATCATCCGGCGGCGGTAACAACTGCTTCCTGATCTTCTGCGCGCCCGGCGGTGGTCGCGGCTAGCCGACCGCGCTGATCGTCGCGTCGCAGATCGGCAGGTTCACCGGCAGCAGGTGCGACTCGGTGGTGTTGGGCGCGGTCACGACGAGCGTGCCTGTCCGACCGCAGGGGTCGCCGGTGGCGGTGTCGACCGCGGATGCCTGCACGTCAGCGGTGGCCTTCTCGCCCGGCTGCAACTCGAGATGCGGCGCGGCGTTGGCCGGCCGTCGCGCGACATGCACGAGTACACCGCCGGCAGCGGTCACCAGGTCTGCCCCCGGATAGCTCACCAGCACGCAGACCTTCGGCGAGGTATTGGTGAACGTCACGTCGACGCGCCGCAGGGTGCCGTCCTCAGACACCGGTCCCGCCGCGACGTCGAGGTCGTCATTGGCGCAGGCAGCGGGTGTCGCCGGCGGCGCCTCCGACGGCTGGGGGGCAGTCGAGGTCGCGGACGCGGACGTGGGCTGCGGCGCGTCGGTCGTCGGCTGCGGGGCGGCGGTGGTCGGCTGAGCCGCCGAGACCGTGGCCGGGCTCGAGGACGCCGCCGGGCGCTCATCGCGATCAGTGGAGCACCCGGCCAGCAGGACGGCCAGGGCGGCCGCGGGAACGGCGGCGCGGAGCAGAGGTGATGTGTTCACCGCATCAGTACAGGCCACGCGTGCCGCTACCGATCCCAATTTCGCCGGGAGTGCACTCACGGTTGTGAATCACCGCTTGAGTTCAAGGGGTCGATGCAACAGTTGGCGGTTTTGACAGTAGTTCGTTGAGGGCTTCGGCTGGGGTTTTCCAGTCGAGGGTTTTGC
>NZ_JYNX01000049.1 GCF_001044255.1 Mycolicibacterium chubuense | reverse complement strand
GCGCCTGCTGATCGGCGCACAGTTCGGCATCCAACACCCGGCGGTCTTCCACGGTGAGGCAGGCCGAGGCTTTGACGATCAGGGTGGCCCGGTACTCGGTGAGCACCCCCGCCTCCAACGCGGCCAGGGTGTGCGGCATCTCGTGCACCAGCGCATTCGCGAAACCCAGATGCTGGTTACCGCACACCGGGGCGTCCAGGCGGGCCAGCGCGAT
>NZ_JYNX01000048.1 GCF_001044255.1 Mycolicibacterium chubuense | reverse complement strand
GAACTGGGCCAGCCGCGCCGACGGGCGGTAGTTTGACTCGGGGTCTGGCCCGGGCAGCCACAGCGGGTTGACCTTCGCCCCGGCGCGGATCGCGTCCGCCAACGCCGCAGTGGGCATCACCGTGAGCCCGGGCAGCAGCGCCAGCCCGGTGTCCTTCAATGGCGCCGGCGCGCAGTCGGTCTCGGCGTCAGTGTCGGCGGCCGGCTCTGCGGCGGCGGGCTCGGCGTCAATGTCGGCGGCGGGCTCTGCGGCGGCGGTCTCGGCGTCAGAGTCGGCGGCGGGCTCTGCGGCGGCGGGCTCGGCGTCAGAGTCGGCGACGTCCGTGGCGGCGGCGGGCTCGTCCACGGCGGGCTCGTCCACGGCGGGCTCGGCGGCGCCGGCTGCAGCACTGGTCACGGCGGCGGAATTCTTGGCGCCTGCTCCGTTGGCCTCTGCGGCGGCGTGGGCTGAGGCGGCGTCGAGGGCGGTCTGATCGGCGATGACGTGGATGACGATGTTCGACTGCGGGCCTGGGGTGTCGGCTTTCGGGCAGTCGGGGGAACCGCAGCGGCAGGGCAGGTGTGTGCGGCCGTTGAGCAACGCGCCCGCGGCCTCGGAACGGCGTTGCCCGATGCTGCGCGGGTCATTGGCGC
>NZ_JYNX01000047.1 GCF_001044255.1 Mycolicibacterium chubuense | reverse complement strand
CGGCGCGGCCACCGGAGGCAGGGCGGGCGCCGGGCCCGGCGTGGGCAGTTGACCCGACACCGCGTGCGGCACCTCGAGGCCGGGGGCCGTCGGGACCGGACCGGTCGCGTTCAGGGGCACAGTCTGTGACGGTAACCGGACAGGGACCTCCGACGGCGTCACGACGCGCGGCGCAGGCGGCGCGGGCGGCGCCGGTTCCGGCAGCGGGGCGTTCAGCGGCGGCGGCGGCACGCCCTCGGCGGGCTTGGGGGTGCCGACCACGACCCAGTTGCCCGATGCGTCCTGCACCAGATGGGCGGTGTCGCGCGACGGGATCATGCCCAGGTTGCGGGCCGCCTCGGCGAGCGCAGGCGCCGCCTGCGCTTGCAGAACGTCACGCTCCAGCGCCTCCTTCTGCTGCATCAGCGCCTGGTTGACCTGCCGCGCGTGACCGAGCTGATAGGACCGCTCCGCGGCGTCGGTGGACAGCCACAAGGTGACCCCCAACCCGAGCCCGAGGCAGCCGATCACCAGCACGACGAACGGAACGCGGGCGACGAGCCGGCGGGGATTCAGCTCGACAGACGCCAGCCGGGTGAGCAGGCGCTCCCTCAGCGGGAGACGAACGACCTTGGGCGCCTTGGCCTTCCGCGCCTTCGCGCGGGCCTTGGCCTGGCTGGCACTCTTCGGCCGCGCCGGGGTGTCGGTCAGCCGCGGGTTGGGCGTGGTGCGCCGCGCCGGCCGCGCGTCGCGGGTGGAGGTACGCCCCCGCGGCGGCGCGTCGAC
>NZ_JYNX01000046.1 GCF_001044255.1 Mycolicibacterium chubuense | reverse complement strand
GGGTCGGGTCCGGGCGCGGGCGGCGGACCGGGCAGCGCCTGCGGCGTCACGACGTGCGCCACCTCAGGCGCCGCGTCCGGGACCGGGCCGACGGCGTACTGCGGGTTCACGCCTGCGGGCAGGTGCGCCTCGGTGCCCGGCACCGCACCCGTCGCCGGCACATGCGCGACGGGCTGCACGAACTGGTTGACCGCCGTCGCGACGTCCCGCGAGGGCGCCGGGGCGGCGGCGTCCCCGGCGAACACCGCGGCCGCAGCCATCAGCATCGAGGCGGCATTGGCCGGATCGGCGGCGGCCTGCTGAATGACGGGCCCGATGCTCTGCACCGCGGGCAGGCCGGGGGCCTGCAGCCCGTCGATCGGCAGTGGCGCCGCCGGGTCGGCGTGAGCGACGCCGGTCACGCCGACCGCCAGCAACGCGGTCGATGAACTCACCGCCAGTGCGGTGGTGAGCATCGTCCTGATCGTTGACATGGTCCCCCAATGCAATTCGTGTCGGATGGTGGTCGAGTCGGGCGTCAGGGCAGGGCCGACAGCGGGGTGAACAGCGGCTCGGTCGACGGCGCACCCGCGGGGGCTGCCGGTGCCGCAGGGGCCGGTGCGGCGGTGCCACCGGTGGGCAGCAGGCCGGCCAGCGGAGACCCGCCGGGCAGCAGCGACGCGAGGCTGCCGGGCGCGCCCAGCACGTCGGTCAGCCCGGACAGCGGCGACGCGGCGGGCGTGCTGGCAGGCGGGACCGTGGTGGTGTTGCCGGCCGGCACCGTGCCGGGGGTGGCGGTCACCGTCGGCATCGCCGCAGGCAGCGTGGTGGGCAGCGCGGCGACGGCGCCGGGCAGGGCGTTCACGCTGGGGGGCAGCGTCAGCGACGCGGTGGCTCCGGGTGCGGGGGCCAGCGGTGCCGTGGCGGCGCCCGTCGCGGCGGTCGCGGCCGGGGCGGCGTTGCCCATCAGGTTGGCG
>NZ_JYNX01000045.1 GCF_001044255.1 Mycolicibacterium chubuense | reverse complement strand
CGGCAGGTGCCCCGCCGCCGCCGATGGCGGCCGGCGTCGCTGCACCGCCGGTGCCTGCCGCGACGGGAACGGTCAGCAGGGGCGCACTGATCGGCGCGCCGGTGCCGGCGGCAGGCAACCCGACGCCGGGGATCGTGTCGATCACGTCGGGGTCGAACGGGACCTCGACGGGTGGCCGGGTACCGACCGGCCCGCTGCCGAGGCGCGGTGGTCCGCCGGGCCGGGGCACGCCCACCGGGCGGTCACTGCCGCCGCCCGCGCTCGACGGGTTGGGCGCGCCGGGCGGATCCGGATCGTCGTCCGGCCACGGCCAGCCGTGCCCGCAGTCCTTGCCGCCGTCCTTGCAGCACGGCCGAGTCGGGTCGTCGGCGTCGTCGGACTTCGGGTCTCGGTCGGTGTTCTCGTGGTCGGGGGGCTCGGCGCTCTCGCGGTCCGGGTCCTCGGCGGCCGGAGCCGCGGGTTCGGCGTCGGGCTGTGCGTCCGCGCCGGTGGCTCGCGCGGGCGCGTCGGCCTTGTCGTCGGCGCCCCCGGTGGCGCCGGCACCCGTCGCGCCGGCGGAATCCGCCGGGTCGGCGTACGCCGTCGGCGTCCCCGTTCCCCCGGCCCAGACCCCACCGGCGACGAGGCAGGCCGCCGCAGCTGTACGCGCTCGCGAACCCACGTCGTCACCACCTCTCCAGGGGTCTGGAATCGAGAACGCTCGGGATTGCGTCGATTCTTGCACAGGAAGGAGTTTGCTGACTGCGGTAATTCCGCCGGTGCCGGGGCACACCCGGGCCGCTGCGTTCCCCGAACGATAGTGTTGTTCAGCGTCACCGCCGCATCTTCGGCGGGACATGCCGGTGGAGAGAGTGGAGAGGCCGCAGGGATGAGTCTGTTCAAACGACGCAAGTCCCGCGCAACCCGCAGGGCCGAAGCGCGCGCGATCAAAGCCAAAGCCAAGCTGGAAGCCAAGCTCTCGGCCAAGAACGAGGTGCGTCGCTTCAAGGCCGAGCAGAAGTCCGCCCAGCGCGCCCTGCGCGCGCAGTTGCGCGCCCAGCGAGACAGCGACCGGGCTGCGCTCAAAGTTGCTGAAACACAACTCAAGGCCGCGCGCGAAGGCAAGTTGTTCTCCCCCACCCGCGTTCGCAGGGCGCTGACCGTCTCTCGTTTGCTGGCACCGGTGGTGGTGCCGCTGGTGTACCGGGCGTCGATCTCCGCGCGGGGGCTGATCGACGAGCGCCGCGCCGACCGGCTGGGCGTCCCGGTCAGTCAGCTGGGCCAGTTCTCCGGCCACGGCGGCGAGCTGTCGGCCCGCATCGCCGGCGCCGAGCAGTCCCTGCGCCAGCTGACCGACAAGAAGCCCAAGGACGCCGAGACCAAGCAGTTCGCCGCCGCGATCAGCGAGCGGCTCACCGACCTGGCCGCCGCGGTCACCGCCGCGGAGAACATGCCGCCGGCCCGCCGCCGCCCCGCCCACGCGGCGATCGCGCAACAGCTGGACGGCATCGACGCCGATCTGCTGGCGCGCCTGGGCGTGGCCTGACCCGTTGTCCGGCCCGTCGGTTCGGCAGGGGGCGCTGCTGCGCGGAGGCGCGGCAGCCCTGCTGACGACGGCGCTCACGCTCGCCGCGCACGCTCTCGGCGGCGGCGGGCTCCCGTCGGGTCCCGCCGTGGTGCAGCTGCTGCTGGTGGCCGGCACGGTCGGCGCCACCGCAGCGGCGCTGCCGCGCACCGGCGATGTCCGGCTGATGACATTGGTGCTCGCCGCGGGGCAGCTCGCCGGCCACGGAATCCTCAGCGCCGCCTCTCACCACGCGCACGCAGACCCCGCGCCGCTGTGGGCGATGGCCGGCGCGCACCTGGCCGCGGTGCTCGTGGGCGCCGCCCTGATCAGCGCCGGCGATCGGTTGTGCCGGGCGCTCAGCCGTGTCGTGCGGCGAACCCTGGTGCACCTCCCGCCGCCGGTGTCTTCCGCGCCGGCCGCCGCCGTCGGTGACGCCGACCAACCACTGTTCTCGGCGCTGGTGCTCGTCTCCTCGTTGTCGCATCGGGGTCCGCCTGTCGAGGCCTGACCCCGCGACACCAGACGGACACCACACAGAAAGACGACATTCGATGAAGGCACTTCATCGTGGGTCAGCCATGCTCACCCACGTTCTCGCCGCCGCCACCCTGGCGAGCGGTCTGTTCCTGGGGGCACTGACCTCCGCTGGGCCCGCCTGGGCCCACGCCGCGCGTATCGCCGGCGATCCCGCCGACAACGCTGAGCTGGCGCAGTCCCCACCCCGGGTCAGCGCGACGTTCAACGAGGAGATGCAACCCGAGTTCGCGGCGATGACGGTGGTCGGCCCCGACGGCGGGCAGTGGGGTCAGGGCACCCCGACCGTCGACGGAGCGGTGATCAGCGTCGGCGTCCGCGGCGGTGCGCCCTCCGGGACGTACACCGTCAACTACCGCGCGACGTCGGCCGACGGTCACGTGGTCACCGGATCCTGGTCCTACCGCGTGACGACGGCGGCCACCGGGACTGCCGCGCCGGTGCCGTCCCCAGGCGCGGCTCCGGAACCTCCGGCGGCGCCGTCGTCGTCATCCGGAGGGCTGCCGGCGTGGCCGTTCGCGGTGGCGGCGGTGGCCGTGGTGGCAGCGGGCGCGGTGTGGGCGGTCCGGCGCAGGTCGTGACGCACCGCCGGGCGGTGGCGGGCGGTGCGCTCGTCGCCGCGGCGGCGGGCGTACTCGCCTGGGCGCTAGCCTTTCCCGGTGCGTCGCTGACCGTGGCGCTGGTCAGGGGGTTGGCCGACTGTGCCGCCGTGGTCGCCGTGGGGCTGGCCGCCGTGTCGGCGCTCGACGGTCCGCGCTATCGCGGCGAGTTGCTGCGCCGGGCCGCCGCACCGCTGGCCGCCGCGTCGGCGGCGTGGCTGGCGGCCGAACTGGTGCGTATCGTGCTCGCCGCCGCCGAGGCCGCGGGCAGCAGCGTCGCCCACGTCGAGGCGCACACGGTCTGGGACTTCGCGG
>NZ_JYNX01000044.1 GCF_001044255.1 Mycolicibacterium chubuense | reverse complement strand
GGGGGGGCCGGAGCAGGCGCCGCGGGGGCCGGTGCGGGTTGCGGAGCGGCCTGCTTGGCCACCACCTGCTGCGGCGGTGGTGCCGCCGGGGCGGGTGCGGCTGCCGGTTGCGGTGCGGGTGCCGCGGCCACCACGGTCTGGGTCACCGGATCGGGAGGCGGCGGCGCGGCGGACTGGGCCGCCGGCTCGAGGGCGTGGGTGGCGACAGGCGTGCTGATGTCCGACACACCGGTCGCCACAGTGCCGTCCCCGCGGGCGATCTCGGCGGTCAGCACCACCCCGGCGACAGCGACGGCGGCCACGCATGCGGCGCCGGCGAGCCACACCGGCGAGCGCCGCCGCCGGCTGTGCGCGCGCTCCTGCGCGGAAGCCTCGTGGTCGAAGTACACCTCGGGCCGGGCAACGACAGCGCGGGGCAGCGCGAATTCCGTGGCGGCCTCGTCGTCGGGCTCCTCGGCCGACCATGCCAGCGGCGTCGCGGCGGGGGCGAGCATGGTCGCCGCAGCCGGCGCCAGCGCGGTGGGCGCCTCGTACGCGGCGGACCGCACGGCGATCAGTTCCGCGCCGATCGCGGCAGCAGCCTGGGCATGCGGTGTGGTGATCACCGGGCAGCGCAACGCTTCGGAAAGCCGTTGCGTGACAAGGGGTATACGGGCCCCACCGCCGACAGTGACGACGGCCGCGAGGTGGGCGGGCGCGACACGGTGCCGGTGCAGCAGGTCGAGAAGAGCGACGACCAGCCGGTCGAGCGGACCGGCGATCACCGCCTGCAGCTCGGCCCTGGTGACCCGGATCGTGGTGTGCGGACCGGCGAGCGCCGTCGCCGTCGCGTCGGACAGCCGTTCCTTGGCGGCACGGCACTCGGCCCGCAGGTCGATCAGAGACGCCACGGCGGATGTCCCGGACGGGTCGGCGTCGAGGCCGTCGACGACGTGCCGCAGCAGCGCCTGGTCGACGAGGTCGCCGGAGAACTCCTCGCAGCGCACGGTCTGCCCGATCACGGCGAGATCGTTGCCGGCGTCGGCCAGTGTGATGTTCGTGCCGGAGGCGCCGAGGTCGCAGAGCACGACCACGCCCCGCGCAGGCAGGCCGACATCCGCGGCCGTGGCCATGAGCGCGGCGGTCGCGTCGGAGACCACGTGCAGATGCGGCGCCTGCGCGCGCAAGGCCGCGACTGCTGCGTCGGACCAGTGGGCCGGCACCGCGACCGCCGCCACGTCGGGCCGGCGCCGGGGTGCGGCACGCCGGGTCGCCGTCGGCGGTCC
>NZ_JYNX01000043.1 GCF_001044255.1 Mycolicibacterium chubuense | reverse complement strand
GGCACCGCGGGCGGTGCGGGCACCCCCGGTGGGCAGGGCGGTCAGGGCGTTGACGGCACTCCGGGCCTCCAGGGCGGTACCGGCGGCACCGGCCTGCAGGGCGGTGTCGGCGGTACCGGTGGCCAGGGTGGCCAGGGCGGCCAGGGTCCGCAGGGCGGCCAGGGCCAGCAGGGTGGCACCGGCGGAACCGGCGGCGTCGGCGGTGTCGGCCAGAATGCGACCAGCATCGGTGGCGTCGGCGCGACCGGCGGCGTCGGCGGTAAGGGCGGCAACGGCGGCTCCGGCGGTCTGTTCGGTAAGGGCGGCAACGCCGGCAACGGCGGCACCGGCGGCACGGGCGGCCAGGGCGGCAAGGGTGGCACCGGTGGCACGGGCGGCACCGGCGGCACCGGCGGCACCGGTGGCACGGGCGGCACGGGTGGCACGGGCGGCATCGGTGGCACCGGCGGGACCGGTGGCACGGGTGGCACGGGCGGCACGGGTGGCACCGGCGGGACCGGTGGCACGGGTGGCACGGGCG
>NZ_JYNX01000042.1 GCF_001044255.1 Mycolicibacterium chubuense | reverse complement strand
CGAACCGCCCGAACCGCCGTCGCCGCCCGCGCCACCGGCGCCTCCGGTGCCGTCGGGATTACCGGCGCTGCCGGCCTTGCCGGATGAACCGGTCGCACCGGTCGCACCGGTCGCACCGGTCGCACCGGCCTTGCCGGCCGTACCGGCCGCACCGGTCGAGCCCGCGGAGCCGTTGGCACCCGCCGAACCCTGGGCACCGGTCTGGCCGGCAGCTCCGGCTGCGCCGGCGCCTCCGCCCGCTCCGGCCGAACCGGTCGTGCCTGCAGCACCCGAGGCGCCCTGCTGGCCCGACTGGCCCTGCTGGCCCGTAGCACCCGTGGCACCGTTGTCACCGGCGAGTCCGGTCGCGCCGGCCGAGCCGGTCGCACCGGCCTTGCCCGCGGCACCGGACTTGCTGCCGCCGAAGCCGCCCTTACCGGCCGTGCCAGCCGCACCACCGGCGCCACCGGCGCCACCCGTGCTGCCACCCGGTCCGCCGAGGCCGCCCGCACCGGGCTGAGCTTCTCGTGAGTCAGCACCTC
>NZ_JYNX01000041.1 GCF_001044255.1 Mycolicibacterium chubuense | reverse complement strand
CGCGGTGTGCGCGGCGGCCTGTTTCGCGCCACGGACCCCTGCTGTGGCCGCTGCGACCGCCGGCGCGGCGGCCATCGGCGTCGCGGGCCACCCGCTCACCGGCCACCTGGCCGATCAGCCGATGGCCGGGGTGGCCGTCGCGCTGCATGCGCTGGCAGCCGCCGTGTGGTGCGGCGTCCTCGCCGCCCTCGTCCTGACCGTCGACCACCGCGGCCAATGGGCGCGGGTGTTGCCGCGGTTCTCCCAGCTGTCGCTGGGCTGCGTCGCGGTGCTGCTCGGCGGCGGCGTGGTGGCCGGGCTGGCGCTGCTCGATACGCCCGGCCAGCTCATCGGCACCGGCTGGGGCCGGGTGCTGAGCGCCAAGATCGCCCTGACGATCGCGTTGACGGTGCTCGCGTGGCGCAACCGCGCACACTGGCTG
>NZ_JYNX01000040.1 GCF_001044255.1 Mycolicibacterium chubuense | reverse complement strand
TGGCGGCGTTCGTCGACGGCGACGACGTCGTGCTGGCGGTGATGACGGCGGCCGTGGACGTCGTCGAGGCCAGCGGCGCCGAGGTGGATCGCGGTGACGACGCCGGAGCGCACGCCCGCCGGGCGCTGCGGTGGCACGCGTACGCGAGGGCACCGCTCGATGCGCTGCACCGGCGCTGCGCCGCCGACATCGCCCGCGGCAGCCTGCGGCTGCTGGAGGCCTGCGGTGACTGACCCGGTTCTCGTCACCGGTACCGCGCGGGCCGGGGTGACCAGCGTGCTCGCCCGGCTGCAGCAGCGGATGCCCGCTTATCGCTTCGTCGAGGCATCCGGGCTGGCTGTCGGCGAGACGCCGCCGGTGGTGGTGTTCGTGGTGTCGGCCGACGCCCCGATGGCGCGGTCCGACGGCGCGCTGGCCGCCGCGGTCACGGCCCGCGCCGGCGGGGTGATCGGGGTGGTGAACAAGGTCGACGACCACCGCGCGTGGCGCCACGTGCTCGCCGCCGATCAGGACCGGCTGGCTGCGGCCGCACCGCGGCTGGGTGGTGTCCCGTGGGTGACCGCCGCGGCCGATCCGCGGCTGGGGGAGCCTTGCGTCGACGATCTGGTCGCCGTGCTCACCCGGGAGCTGGCGGACCCCGACCTGGCGCCGCGCGCCGCCGCCCGGGCCCGGCAGGCCGACCTCGACGCAGGGCTCGCCGAGGTGGAGGCCGAACGCGCCGACGTG
>NZ_JYNX01000039.1 GCF_001044255.1 Mycolicibacterium chubuense | reverse complement strand
GGGACTGTCCGACAGCGCGGTCGCGGGGCGGGGCGGCGAACTCGGGGCCGCGTCGCCGACCGCCGCGAGCACGTCGACGACACCGCGACCGACCGCGGGATCCCATCCGACAGCGGGATGACGCGCGGTGTCCTCGATGCGCGCCATCACCTGCCGCGCCGTCAGCTCCGGATGCCGCGTCCGGACCAGCGCGGCGATCCCGGCGACCAGCGGAGCGGCATAGCTGGTGCCCGACAGCGCGTTTCCCGACGGAGAGGAGTCCACCAGGCCATCACCCGCCGACGCGAGTGACACGATGTTCTCGCCGGGCGCCGCGACGTCGACCCACGGCCCGGCCAGGCTGAAATCGGACGCCGACCCGTCGGCCGCGGCGGAACCGACGGTCAGCACGAAGTCGTCGTACCACGCGGGGCTGGCCACCACCGATACCGCGTCGCCGCCCGCGGCTTCCCGGGGATTCTGGCCGGGGCACTGCCCGGCCGCGCCGACGTTACCCGCCGCGCTGACCACGACGGTGTTCGTGACGTCGACGGCATAGGCCAGTGCCGCGCCGAGCGCACGGTCGTCGAGCCCCGAGTCCGCGGACAGACACGCCACCGACGAGATGTTGATCACCGTGGCGCCGAGGTCGGCCGCGAGCCGGACCGCCGCAGCCAGCGTCTCGACGTCGCCGACCCCCGGGCCCGCCCCGTCGGTGTACCGGAACTTGTTGCTGGACTGCCGGATCGAGAGCAGCGACACCTCGGGCGCGATTCCGCCGAACCCGCGAGGATCTGCCGGATCCGGAGCGGCGGCGATGATGCCGGCGACGAGCGTGCCGTGTCCGTCGCAGTCGGCGGTCCCGTCTGCGACGGCGACGAAGTCGCCACCCTCGACCAGGTGGGGGAGGCGGCGATGGCGGGCCACGCCGGTGTCGATGACCGCGACGGTCTGTCCGGCGCCGCGGGTGAGTGCCCACACGGTCGGCAGATCGTCGAGGATGCGGCCCCGGCCGGTGGGGGCGCGGGTGGCCACACAGTCTTCGTGTTGCTCCGTGGGACGCGGCGGTCGCGCGGGACCTGCTGCGGGAAGCATGGTCTCGTCGATCGGCGGCGGAGTGATGGCGGCATGGGCCGGCGGCACCGGGGTCAGTCCAGCCGTCAGCGCCGTCACCGCGCACAGCCTGCCGAGGCGGGTCATGGCAGGGTCATCGCGCGGACCGCGTCGTAGACGCCCGCCACCCACGCGGCCAGCGGGACCACCGCCGCCAGGGCGGCATACTCCGCAAGATGAACAACCCAGCGGGACATCGGGTTCGGCGACGCTCCGCGCAGCCACCGCGGCAGGGCGGCCGCCCCTGCCGCGGCGACGGCCGCGCACCACCACGGCGCCCAGTGTGGGGCCGCGGTCACACTCACCCACACGGTCACCGCCAGGGCCGCGAATCCCGCTGCCGACAACGAGATCCGGCGGGTCGGATCGGCGTGCACGCGCTGACGCAGCAGCAGCAGCGTGGCGACGACGGCGGAGAACGCGGCGGCGAGCACCCGCGGCACCCCCGCGTCGGCGGCGACCAGGACGGCACCCGCGACGGCGGTGCAGGCCCAGCCGGCCACCGAACCCGTCAAGATGCGGTGGGCCGTCTGCGCGCGTCCGGCGTCGACGGTGGACCGCGCCGGTCCGAGTCCCGCGGCCACGACGGTCAACGTCGGCGCGGCCGACAGCAGACCCAGTGACAGCACGGTCAGCAGCGCGCCGGTCGCCCCGACGCCCGACGCGACGGCCACCTGTACCCCCGCGGCCGCGGCGACGGCACCCGCCGTCGCGGCACATCCGGACAGGGCCGTCGCCGCGCCGGTTCGCGAGCGCGCCAGCGTGACTGCCATCAACAGCGCCGCACCCGCGGCCAGGAGCGCCGCCGGTGCCCACGTCCCGCCTACACCCGACAACGCGCCCGTCACCGCCGCCTGCACGACCGCACCGACGGACAGCACGGTGCACAACGGCTGCGGTGCCCACTCGGTGGCGGCGGCGACGGCGCTCCCCGCGCACAGTGCCGCCGCGACCCACAGCGCCGACTGCTGTTCACTCACCCAGCCCGACCAGGCCAGGGCCGCCGCCAGCGTGACGGTCACCGCGAGACCCACCGCGGCCGCCGGGCCCGTCCGGCGCGGGACGGGGTCCCGGACCAGTGCGCTCACGACACCCGCCGGATCGCCGGGCCGCACCCGCGGCGTAGGCGGCGGCGCCGCGGTCAGCAGGACGAGGTCGCCGTCGCGAACGGCGTTGTCCCGCAATGTCGCCGATGGATCCATCGGTACCCGGCCCGGACGGGTCAGGAACCAGTGGATCGCTTCCGATGGCGCGTCCGTCGCACCGAGCACGGCGTCGACGATCGACGGCAGCAGCACACCGACCGCGCATCCCGTCGGCACCACGACGTCGACGGTCGTCTGCCGCACCGGCTCATGGACAGTCACCCGGCACACCGTATCGATCACGCAGGCAACGTAACTCGCTCCGTAACGGGTGTGACGCACGAAAATTGGCGACCAACTGGCGGAACGCGCCGGGCACCTGGTGCGTCTACACAAGCATGGAACCCGCGCATCCGCCGGGCGGCCGGATCGCTCTCGAGGCGCGGCCGCCGCTTCCGGATGCCACCCCTGTCAGCCCGCTCGCCCGGCTCATGCCGATCGCGATGATCGCCGCGATGGTCGGTATGTCCGCGATGTATCTCAGATCGGGCAACGGGGTGGCCCGCAGCCCGATGATGCTGTTCCTGCCGGTGATGATGCTGGTGTCGGTGGTCGGCATGCTCGTCCACAGCGGCCGGGGCGGCGCTCGCACCGCCGAGATCAACGCCGCCCGCGCCGAGTATCTACGGTATCTGGACTCCGTCGACGCCGTGCTGGCGACATCGGCGGTCGACCAGCATGCGTGGCTCCACCGTCACCACCCCGACCCCGCGGCGCTGTGGACCATCGCCGGCTCGGTTCGGATGTGGCACCGCGACGACCGGCATCCCGAATGCCTTGCGGTCCGGCTGGGTATCGGCACCGCGCCGGCGGCGACGACGCTCACCGCGCCCGCGTCGGGGACCGACGAAGATCCGGTCACCGCAGGCGCCGTGTGCCACCTCCTGGAGGACCGCGCATCGGTCGGGGGCGTGCCCGTGCTGGTGTCCTTGCCGGCGGTGCGCAGGGTGACGGTGACCGGGAATCCCGCCAGGGGCCGGGCGCTGGCGCGGGCAGTGCTGTGCCAGGCGGTGATCGCCCATCCGCCGGACATGCTGGGCATCGCGGTGTCGTCGAATGACCGCACCCGCAGCGAGTGGGACTGGGTGAAGTGGTTGCCGCACAGTCGCACTGGTACCCCGCGGCACCGACTCGTCGTCGCCGACGGAGCAAGTCCGGCAGCCGAGGGAGACGGGGTCACCGTGCTCGCGATCCGGCCCGCCGGTCCGGAGGTGGCTGTGTCGGTGGATGCCGACGGCTCGCCGGTCGACGCCGATCTCGACACACTGTCCCTGCCCGAGGCGGAGGCGTGTGCCCGCCGCATCGCCGGCAGGCTCCCACCGTCGGGCGCTCCGCGGCGCACCACCGCGGACTGGCTGTCGCTGATGGCGATCGACGATCCGGAGGGTGCAGAGCCCGAGGCGATCTGGGCCGCGAGCACCGGTGCGGCGATGCTGCGGGTGCCGATCGGCGTCGGAGACGACGGTGCCGTGGTCGAGCTGGACATCAAGGAGGCCGCGGCCGGCGGGATGGGTCCGCACGGACTGTGCGTCGGGGCCACCGGATCCGGCAAGTCGGAGTTCCTGCGCACGCTCGTGCTGGGCGTGATCACGACGCACTCTCCCGACGTGCTGAACCTCGTCCTGGTCGACTTCAAGGGAGGCGCCACATTCCTTGGCCTCGATCAGGCCCGGCACGTGTCGGCGGTGATCACCAACCTCGCCGACGAGGCGCCGCTGGTGGCGCGGATGCGGGACGCGCTGTCCGGTGAGATCATGCGACGCCAGGAGGTGCTGCGAGCGGCCGGCAACGTCGCGAACATCGCCGAATACCAGAGGATCCGGGCCCGCGACGGCCGGCTGGCGCCCCTGCCCTCGCTGTTCATCGTCGTCGACGAGTTCTCCGAGCTGCTCAGCCGCCATCCCGACTTCGCCGACCTGTTCGTCGCGGTCGGCCGCCTCGGTCGATCGTTGGGGGTGCACCTGCTTCTCGCCAGCCAGCGCCTCGACGAGGGCCGGCTGCGCGGATTGGAGGCTCACCTGTCCTACCGCATCTGCTTGAAGACGTTCTCTGCCGCCGACTCCCGCGCCGTGCTCGGGGTGCCCGACGCCTACCACCTTCCCGCGCAGCCCGGCGCCGCTTACCTGAAGACGGCGTCGGAGCAGATCACCCGGTTCCAGACCGCGTTCGTCTCGGGGCGGTACACCCCTGCAGAACCCGTGGACGCCAGTGCCGCTGTGGTGCAACGGTTCACCTACGCCACGGGGTCTGAGGCGCGCGCGCGGACCGCTGCCTCGAAGCCGGTGCTCGGCACCGTGCTGACCCGCCTGACCGGGCGGGGCCGCCCCGCGCATCGGGTGTGGCTGCCGCCGCTGTCGCAGTCCCCGGCCCTCGATGACCTGCTGCGCGGCGCCCCGGCCGGCGACCTCCGGGTGCCGATCGGCGTCGTGGACTGCCCGTTCGAGCAGCGCTACGAGCCGCTGACCATCGACCTCTCGGGTGCGGCGGGCAACGTCGCGGTCATCGGCGCCCCGCAGTCGGGCAAGTCCACCACGGTGCGCACGTTGGTCTCCGCGCTCGCAGCGTCCCACGACGCGCGGGCAGTCCAGTTCTACTGCTTGGACTTCGGCGGCGGCACGCTGCGCACGCTGGCCGATCTGCCGCAGGTCGGGTGTGTCGCCGGTCGGCGGGACGCGGATCTGTGCCGCCGCGCGGTGGCTCACGTCGAAACGGTGCTGAGTGCTCGCGAATCCGAGTCCCGCGACGTCCGTGAGCCCACCGATCGGCCCGCGGACGTCTTCCTCGTCGTCGACGGATGGTCGACCGTCCGGCAGGACTTCGACGCCCTCGAGGCGGCGATCACCGCGCTCGCCGCCCGGGGCCTCTCCTACGGCGTGCACGTCGTGCTCGCCGCATCCCGATGGGCCGATCTGCGGCCCGCGCTCAAGGACCAGATCGGCACGCGCATCGAGTTACGCCTCGGCGAGGCCGCCGAATCCGAGATGGACCGGCGGCGCGCCCGCGACCTGGCCACTGCGCCGCCCGGCCGCGGCCTCACCCGTGACGGCCGCGAGATGGTGATCGCCCGCCCACCCGCCGGTGCGGTCCGACGGCACCCCGACGGGATCACCGTCCCGCGGGTCGAACTCCTGCCGACGCTGGTCCGCCACGACACGATCACCCGCGGCCCGCGGCGGCGCGGACAGGTGGTCATCGGCATCGGGGAAAGCGATCTGCGGGCCGTCACCCTCGACTTCGCCGACCACCCGCACCTGCTGATCCTCGGCGACGGGGAGTGCGGCAAAACGGCCCTGCTGCGCACGCTGTGCGCGGAGCTGATGCGCCAGGGCGAGGACCAGGTGTCGCTGGAGATCGTCGACTACCGGCGGACCCTGCTCGGTGTCGTCGAAACCGGTCATCTGGCGGGCTATTCGGCGTCGCCGGTGGCGCTCACCGCCCGCCTGGCGACGCTGACCGCCCGGCTGACCGAACGCATGCCCGACGAACACGTGACGCAGCGCCAGCTGCGCGAGCGTTCCTGGTGGAGCGGACCCGAGGTCTTCGTCATCGTCGACGACTACGACCTCGTCGCCGGGGCCACCGGCAATCCGCTAACCCGCTGGCCGACTTCCTGCCGCACGCCAAGGATCTCGGCCTGCACGTCATCGTGGCGCGCCGCTCTGGTGGGGCGGCCCGCGCCCTGTTCGACCCGATGCTCGCCCGCCTGCGCGACATGGGGTGCTCCGGGCTGATGATGAGCGCGGCGCCGGATGACGGAATCCCGATCGGCACGACGCGTCCGGGGCCTCTTCCCGCCGGCCGCGGCACACTCTCGGTGCGCGGTCGCCCTGACGAACTGATCCAGGTCGGGTGGCTCGACCCGCCGTGACGCCCGTCGTCGTCGAGGTGGGACCGGCGACGGTGCGGGGACCCGAGGCCGTGCCGGCGGAATGGGCCGAGCAGGCGATCACCTGCCGGGGAGATCGGCTGGCGGTCGTGGACGGCCGAATCGTCGAGATCGCGGACCTGTGGCGTGATGTGCTGGCCGCCGCGTGCGGTGCGCGGCCGCAGACGTTGGCGCTGGTGTTGCCGACCTGGTGGCCGATGTCTGCGACGACGACCGTCACCACCGCCGCGCGGGAGCTGACGTCCGACGTGGTGGTGTTGCGACGGGCGGAGTTGCTCGCTGCCGCACACGACGGCGCCGTCGTCGAACTCGCCGGCGACCTCGTCGTGGTCCACCAACCCGGGTCCCCGGTGCGTATCCTGGACCGCGAAAAGGTCTCGCTGCCAGACATTCTGGGCGGGCTCGGTCCCGCGTTGCTGGATGTGCCCGCAGGAGTCACGGCTCCGTCGGGTCGACCGTATGAGCGCAGCGGCAGGCAGCACGTGGTGCGCGCCGNCGCTCACCCCCGCCGACGTCCGCCCCGTGCTGGCCCGCAGCATCCTGGCCGACGGTCTGGACCTGGTGCTCGCCGGTTGCGCGCTCGCCCTGGCGGGGACGCTTCCGTGGTGGACCCGGAACCCGGCGCCCGCGCAGTGGGTGCTGTTGACCGAGGGCCGGGTCGCGATGGACGTGCCGGCCGGCTGGGCCGTGCGCCGCGTCACGGCGGGACCGGGCTCGGCGCGGGTCCAGGTGTCGGCACCCGGCGGCACATCGGCGCTGCACCTGACGCAGTCGGTCACCTCCGGACCGGCGTCCTTGCGCGATGTCGCCGAATCTCTGCGCTCGGCTATCGAACTCGCGCCGGTCGGGGTGTTCGTGGACTTCCGGGCCGACGCCACGGTGGGCGACCGCCCGGCGGTCACCTACCGCGAACTGCGGGCCGCCGGCCAGACCGACTGGGCGGTGGTCGTCGACGGCGACGTGCGGATCGCCGTGGGCTGCCAGGGCGGCCGGCGGCCGACGGGCGGTCTCGGCGAGGAATGCGTGCGCGCGGTGCGCAGCGCCCGGGCAGTGCGCTGAAAATCGATCGCGGACAACGGAACCGAATCGGAGGCCGGTGCGTCCAACTCAGTACAGGACCAACCAGATACCGACCAGCACGGAAGGATCAGCGATGCCGATCCCGTCAGGACCCTCGGGTGCCGCTCTCACCACCGACTTCGATCTGATGTCGGCGGTGGCGGGCCGGACCGACGCGCGTAACGAAGAGATCCGGTCGATGCTGCAGTTGTTCATCGCGGAGATGAGCAGTGTGCCGGCATCGGTGTGGGGCGGGGTCGCCGCCGCCCGATTCCGCGAGGTGGTGGAGCGGTGGAACGCCGAGTCCCTGCGGCTGCACGCCGCCCTGCAGCGCATTTCCGAGACCATCCGCGACAACGAGCGCGTTCTGCGCGAGGCCACCGAGGGCCATTCTCAGGCCATCGGTTCCGTGGCCGCCCATCTCTAGAGGAGGACAAGCCATGGATCCGATGCTGTCGTACGACTTCGCCGAGATCGAGCACACCATCCGCCGGCAGATCCATCTGACGTCGGCGCGATTCAACGCCGCCCTCGACGACCTGCGGGCGCAGATCGCCCCGCTGCAGCAGACCTGGACGCGCGATGCGGCCGATGCCTATCGCGTCGAGCAAGACCGCTGGGAGCGGTCCGCCGCGGCGCTCAACGACATTCTGTTCAGCCTCGGCACGGCGGTCCGCGACGGCGCCGACGACGTCGCCGCCACCGACCGCTCGGCCGCCAACGCCTGGGGCGCCTGAGCAGCCCCGCCGCAGTCTGTGCGGCCCCCGGGAGGAGGGGAGCCGATCGGGGGTCGCACAGTACTGACTGGGCTAGGCTGGCGACGGGTGTGATGGCGGACACTGAGGAACGCCGCGTGGCAACTGCGAAGACGACGAACGGACGGGCGACGACCCGCCCGTCTCCGTCGACGCTGCGGACAGTGCACGAACGGTTCATCGCCGGTGAAGTTGACGCCGACTACCTGACGTCGTCGCTGCGCCCGGTGGTCGCGCAGAGTTGGGAGCGCAGCCTGGCCGTCGGCGTCGATCCCGACTTCCACGGCGCGCGGCCCGCCGAGGCCGTCACCGCGATCGCTCGGCTGCGCGACACCCACCCGCTCGCGCCCGCTCTGCCCGTCATCCGCCGGCTGCTGGTCAACGACGCATTCGACTCCGGTGTGGTGGTCGCCGTCAGCGCCGCCGACGGGACGCTGCTGTGGGTCGAAGGCGACCCCACGGCGTGCCGCAAAGCCGAGGCGATGAACTTCGTGCCCGGCGCCGACTGGAGTGAACGCGGCGCCGGCACCAACGCCCCCGGGACCGCGCTCGCGCTGGACCGCGAGCTGCAGATCCACGGCTCCGAACACTTCTCCCGCATCGTGCAGCCGTGGAGCTGCACCGCCGCACCCGTCCACGACCCGACCACCGGGGCGCTGCTCGGCGCCATCGATCTGACCGGCGGCCCGCAGGTCGCGTCGTCGCAGACGCTCGCGCTGGTGCGCGCCACCGCGGTGGCCGTCGAGAACCACCTGGCGCTGCTGCGCGTGTCCGGCGTCGCGGCCGAACCGGCGGCCCGCAAGCCGCACCTGGTGGTACTCGGCGGGGACCGGCCCCGCTGGGTCACCACCGACAGCTACGGACATCTCCAGGCCACCCATCTGACCGGCAGACACGCCGACATCCTGGTGCTGCTGAGCAGGCATCCCGAGGGCCTGTCGGCCGACCACCTCGCCGTCCTGCTCGACGACAAAGACCTCGATGTCGTCACCGTGCGCGCGGAGATGTCGCGGCTGCGCAAGGTCATCGGCGCCGAGACCCTCGGCTCGCGGCCCTACCGGCTACTGGCGCCGATCACCAGCGACATCGGCGAGGTCTTCGACGCGCTGGACGCCGGCGACGTCGAGGCGGCCCTGAACCGGTACACCGGGCCGCTGCTCACCCAGTCGGTGTCCCCGGCGGTGGCGCGGCTGCGAACTCAGCTGTCGGCGACGCTGCGCGAGGCCGTGCTCGCCGAGAGCGCGCAGGGCCGCGCCGGACTGCTGCGACGCTGGCTCGAGCTGCCCGAAGGCCGCGACGACCGCGACGGGTGGCAGGCGCTGCGCGACTGCGCCGGCCTGAACGCCGTCGCCCGCGCCCGCGCCGGTGGGCACCTCGCGGGACTGGATTTCGAGCTCGGCTGAACTGCGCCGCACGATGCAACCGTGCTGCAACGGTGGCGCGCGTACCTTCAGTGACGCACACCACACGAGCAGGAGTACCACTATGACTGTGTATGCCCGACCGGGGACCGACGGCTCGCTGATGTCGTTCAAGCCCCGCTACGAGAATTTCATCGGCGGTCAGTGGGTCCCGCCGAACGCGGGCCGCTATTTCGAGAACCCGACGCCGGTGACCGGTGAGTCGTTCACCGAGGTGCCGCGCTCCGACGAGTCCGACATCGAGAAGGCGCTCGACGCCGCCCACGCCGCCGCGCCCGCCTGGGGCAAGACCTCGGCCGCCGAGCGTGCCGTGATCCTCAACAAGATCGCCGACCGCATCGAAGAGAACCTCGAATCCATCGCGCTCGCCGAGTCGTGGGACAACGGCAAGCCGATCCGCGAGACCCTCAACGCCGACATCCCGCTGGCCGTGGATCACTTCCGCTACTTCGCCGGATGCATTCGCGCACAGGAAGGTTCGCTGTCCGAGGTGGACGCCGACACCGTCGCCTACCACTTCCACGAGCCCCTCGGCGTGGTCGGCCAGATCATCCCGTGGAACTTCCCGATCCTGATGGCCACGTGGAAGCTGGCCCCGGCGCTGGCCGCCGGTAACGCCGTCGTGCTCAAGCCCGCCGAGCAGACACCCGCCTCGATCCTGTACCTGTTCGAGGTCATCGGCGACCTGCTGCCCGCCGGCGTGGTCAACATCGTCAACGGGTTCGGCGTCGAGGCGGGCAAGCCGCTGGCGTCGAGCAACCGGATCTCCAAGATCGCGTTCACCGGTGAGACCACCACGGGCCGGCTGATCATGCAGTACGCCTCGCAGAACCTGATCCCGGTCACCCTCGAGCTCGGCGGCAAGAGCCCGAACATCTTCTTCAACGACGTGATGGCCGCGGCGGACAACTACCAGGACAAGGCGCTCGAGGGCTTCACGATGTTCGCCCTCAACCAGGGCGAGGTGTGCACGTGCCCCTCGCGTTCGCTGATCCAGGCCGACATCTACGACGAATTCCTCGCACTGGCCGCGATCCGCACCAAGGCGGTCCGGCAGGGCGACCCGCTCGACACCGAGACGATGATCGGCGCGCAGGCCTCCAACGACCAGCTCGAGAAGATCCTGTCCTACATCGAGATCGGCAAGAGCGAAGGCGCACAGGTGGTCACCGGCGGCGAGCGTGCCCAGCTCGGCGGCGATCTGAACGGCGGCTTCTACGTCGCGCCGACGATCTTCACCGGGCACAACAAGATGCGGCTGTTCCAGGAGGAGATCTTCGGTCCCGTCGTGGCAGTGACGTCGTTCAAGGACTACGACGAGGCCATCAGCATCGCCAACGACACGCTGTACGGACTCGGAGCCGGGGTGTGGAGCCGCGACGGCAACACCGCGTACCGGGCCGGGCGTGACATCAAGGCCGGCCGGGTGTGGACCAACTGCTACCACCAGTACCCCGCCCACGCGGCGTTCGGTGGCTACAAGCAGTCCGGCATCGGCCGCGAGAACCACAAGATGATGCTCGACCACTACCAGCAGACCAAGAACCTGTTGGTCAGCTACAGCGACAAGGCGCTCGGCTTCTTCTGATCTGCCGCGACCAGACGCGAACTCGCACGGATTTCCCTCGATCCGTGCGAGTTCGTGTCTGTTCGGCCATCGATCGTGGACCAAAAGTCCCTTATCCGGCACGGCCTTTCGGTGTGGAATCGAACCATGACCGAGAACACGATGCGCGCCGCCGTTGTCCACCAGCTGAGTTCCCCGCTGACGATCGACGAGCTCGAGCTGCCCAAGCCCGACTACGGCGAAGCTTTGGTGAAGCTCGAGACCTCCGGTGTGTGCCACACCGATCTGCATGCCGCACACGGTGATTGGCCCGTCAAGCCGACGCCGCCGTTCGTCCCCGGCCACGAGGGCTACGGCACCGTCGTCGCCGTCGGCGACGGCGTCGACGATCTGAAGGTGGGGGACAAGGTCGGCAACGCGTGGCTGTGGTCGGCGTGCGGGCGCTGCGAGTACTGCCGCACCGGCTGGGAGACGCTGTGCGAGCACCAACGCAACGGCGGCTACACCGTCAACGGCAGCTTCGGGTCCTACATGCTCGTCAACGCCGCTTACGCCGCGCGCATCCCGGACGGGGTCGATCCGGTCGAGGTCGCGCCGATCCTGTGCGCGGGCGTGACCGTCTACAAGGGCCTCAAGGTCACCGACACGCGCCCGGGACAGTGGGTGGCGATCTCCGGCATTGGCGGCCTGGGCCACGTCGCGGTGCAGTACGCGACCGCGATGGGCCTGCGTGTCGTCGCGATCGACGTGGACGACGCGAAGCTCGCGCTGGCCACCAGCCTCGGCGCCGAGGTCGTCGTCAACGCCCGCACGGCCGACGTCGTCGCCGAGGTGCGCAACGCCACCGGCGGGGTGCACGGCGTGCTGGTCACCGCGGTGCACCCGGAGGCGTTCGGGCAGGCGATCGGGCTGGCGCGCCGCGGCGGCACCATCGTGTTCGTCGGGTTGCCGCCCGGTGACTTCCCGGCGTCGATCTTCGACATCGTGCTCAAGGGCCTGACCATCCGCGGCTCGATCGTCGGGACTAGGCAGGACATGGTCGAGGCGATCGACTTCTTCGCCCGCGGGCTGATCCACCCGACCGTGCACACCGCCGCCCTCGACGACATCAACACCGTGTTCGCCGATATGGAGCAGGGCCGCATCGACGGCAGGGTGGTGATCGACTACCGCTGAGGGGTGGCATGTTTATCCGGCTGCGTTTCTGAGAAGTCCCTGAATGGCTTACCCGGGACACAGGCAGGGAGTGCAGCGTGTCGACGAACTCAAAACGCCGTGTCGCGGAACATCAGCGCTCCGATGACTACCTGCAGCAGCGCCAGCTGAAATCCGGCAGCGCGGGCTGGCTGCTGCTCGCGGGCCTCGGCGTCGGCTATGTCGTGTCCGGGGACTACTCCGGCTGGAACTTCGGGCTCGCCCAGGGCGGCTTCGGCGGGCTGGCCATCGCGGCGGTGATCATCGCCGCGATGTACCTGGCCCTGGTGCTCGGTATGGCGGAGCTGTCCTCGGCGCTGCCCGCCGCCGGCGGCGGCTACACCTTCGCCCGCCGCGCACTCGGTCCGTGGGGCGGGTTCGCCACGGGCACCGCGATTCTCATCGAGTACTCGATCGCCCCGGCCGCGATCGCGACGTTCATCGGCGCCTACGTCGAGTCGCTCAACCTCTTCGGCATCCGCGACGGGTGGTGGGTGTATCTCGCGGCCTACGCCGTCTTCATCGCCATCCATCTGTCCGGGGTGGGCGAGGCGCTCAAGGTGATGTTCGTGATCACCGCGGTGGCACTCGTCGGCCTGGTCGTCTTCGCGATCGCGGCGGTGGGCCGCTTCGACGCGGCCAACCTCACCGACATCGCCGCCACCGACGCTGCCGGCGCCTCGTCGCTGCTGCCCTTCGGTTACCTCGGCGTCTGGGCGGCGCTCCCGTTCGCGATCTGGTTCTTCCTGGCTGTCGAAGGCGTGCCGCTGGCCGCCGAGGAGGCCACTAGACCGGAACGCAACGTGCCGCGCGGCATCATCGCCGCGATGGGCGTGCTGCTGGTCACCTGCGTGACCGTGCTCGTGCTGGTTCCCGGAGCGGGCGGCGCCGAGGCGATGTCCGGCTCGGGCAACCCGCTGGTCGAGGCGCTGGGCGACACGACAGCGGCGACCGTCGTCAACTACATCGGCCTGGCCGGGCTGATCGCCAGCTTCTTCTCGATCATCTACGCGTACTCCCGGCAGTTGTTCGCGTTGTCGCGCGCGGGATACCTGCCGACGGCGCTGTCGGTGACGAACCGACGCAAGGCGCCGACGTTGGCGCTGATCGTGCCGGGCCTGGTGGGCTTCGCGCTGTCGCTGACCGGGCAGGGCGACCTGCTGCTCAACATGGCGGTGTTCGGCGCTGCGGTCAGCTATGTGCTGATGATGGTCAGCCACATCGTGCTGCGCCGGCGCGAACCGGACATGAACCGCCCCTACCGCACGCCCGGGGGCATCGTCACCACCGGGTTCGCGCTGGTCATCGCCTCGCTCGCGGTGATCGCCACGTTCCTGGTCCACGTGGTCGCCGCGCTGTGCTGCCTGGGCGTGTTCGCGCTGTTCATGCTGTACTTCGCGGTGTACAGCCGGCACCGGCTGGTGTCGAACTCGCCCGACGAGGAGTTCGCGATGGTCACCGCGGCCGAGGACACGCTGTCCTGACCGGTGCCGCTGCGCCGGGGAGCGTTTTGACCTGCGGCGACGGCCGCAGGTAAGCTGCCTCGTTGGCGTGCGCTGCGCTTGCTGGAACCTCGGGTCTCCGTCGGTCGCCGAGGCAACGAGAGCGTACGCCCGACCGGCACCCGGACAGTCCGGGACTCACCCGAGAGAAGAAGAGGTAGCGCTGTGCCTACGTACACGCCGAAGGCGGGTGACACCACGCGCACGTGGTACGTCATCGACGCCACGGACGTGGTGCTCGGCCGGCTCGCCGTCGAAGCAGCCAAGCTGCTCCGAGGCAAGCACAAGCCGACGTTCACGCCGAATGTCGACGGCGGTGACTTCGTCATCGTCATCAACGCCGACAAGGTCGCCATCAGCGGCGACAAGCTGACCAAGAAGTTCGCCTACCGCCACTCGGGGTATCCCGGCGGCCTGCGGAAGCGCTCGATCGGTGAGCTGCTGCTCAAGCACCCGACCCGCGTCGTGGAGAACGCGATCATCGGGATGCTGCCGCACACCAAGCTCAGCCGTCAGGTGCAGAAGAAGCTGAAGGTGTACGCCGGCCCGAACCATCCGCACGCCGCGCAGCAGCCGATTCCGTTCGAGATCAAGCAGGTGGCCCAGTGACCGAACCCGAGTACACGACCGAGACCGCCGAGACCGAGGTCTACGCCGAGTCCGAGGCCGCGCCGCGCGAGCCCATCGTGATCGACCGTCCGATCCAGACCGTCGGCCGCCGCAAGGAGGCCGTCGTCCGCGTCCGCCTGGTGCCCGGCACCGGCCAGTTCCACCTCGACGGCCGCACCCTGGAGAACTACTTCCCGAACAAGGTGCACCAGCAGCTCATCAAGGCGCCGCTGGTCACCGTCGATCGGCTCGAGCAGTTCGACATCTACGCCCACCTGGACGGTGGCGGCCCCTCGGGTCAGGCCGGCGCGCTGCGTCTGGCCATCGCCCGGGCGCTCATCATCGTCCAGCCCGAGGACCGGCCCGCACTCAAGCGCGCCGGCTTCCTCACGCGTGACCCGCGTGCCATCGAGCGCAAGAAGTACGGACTGAAGAAGGCCCGTAAGGCGCCTCAGTACAGCAAGCGCTGATCACTTTTTCGACACGGCGCCCGGTCGCTCCCCACGGAGTGGCCGGGCGCCGTGCCGTTGCGGTTAGGTTGCTCGCAGAATCGTGTGAGAGGTTGTCACCATGGCTCGACTGTTCGGCACCGACGGCGTGCGCGGAGTCGCCAACCGGGATCTGACCGCCGAATTGGCGATGGCACTGGGCGCCGCGGCGGCGCGGCGGCTGATCAGAGCCGGCACGGCCCGCCGACGGGTCGCCGTGGTGGGCCGCGACCCTCGGGCCAGCGGCGAGATGCTGGAGGCGGCCGTCCTCGCCGGCGTGACCAGCGAAGGTGTCGACGTGCTGCGCGTCGGTGTGCTGCCGACCCCTGCGGTGGCCTACCTGACCGCCGCCTACGACGCCGACTTCGGCGTGATGATCTCCGCCTCGCACAACCCGATGCCCGACAACGGCATCAAGATCTTCGGCTCCGGCGGTCACAAGCTCGACGACGACACCGAGGACCGCATCGAGGAGCTCGTGCACCAGGGCCCGGGTGACCGGCCCACCGGCGCGGACATCGGCCGCGTCGTCGACGCCGAGGATGCGCTGCAGCGCTACCTGCGACACGTCGGCACGGCGGCTGCCACGCGCCTCGACGCGCTGACCGTCGTCGTCGACTGCGCGCACGGTGCGGCGTCGACCGCGGCGCCGCTGGCCTATCGTGCCGCCGGCGCCAATGTCATCCCCATCCACGCCGAACCCGACGGCGTGAACATCAACGACGGCTGCGGTTCGACGCACATGGAGTCGCTGCGCTCGGCGGTGGTGTCCTACGGCGCCGACCTCGGCCTCGCGCATGACGGCGACGCCGATCGCTGCCTGGCCGTCGACGCGCACGGCCGCGTCATCGACGGCGACGCGATCATGGTGGTGCTGGCGCTGGCGATGCAGGAGGCCGGCGAGTTGGCGCGCAACACGCTGGTGGCGACCGTGATGAGCAACATGGGTCTGCACCTGGCGATGCGGGCGGCCGGCATCGAGGTCCGCACCACCGGTGTCGGGGACCGCTACGTGCTCGAGGAGCTGCGTGCCGGGGCTTTCGCGCTGGGCGGCGAACAGTCCGGACACATCGTGCTCCCCGGTTTCGGCACCACCGGCGACGGCATCGTCACCGGCCTGCGGTTGATGGCGCGGATGGCCCAGACCGGACGCAGCCTGGCCGAGCTCGCCGCGCCCATGCAGACGCTGCCGCAGGTGCTGATCAACGTCGAGGTGGCGGACAAGGCGACGGTCGCCGACGCGCCGTCGGTGCGTGACACGGTGGCCGCCGTCGAGGCCGAGCTGGGCGACACCGGTCGAATCCTGTTGCGTCCCTCCGGAACCGAACAGGTGGTCCGGGTGATGGTTGAGGCCGCCGACGAGGACACCGCGCGGCAGCTGGCGGTGCGGGTCGCGGAGTCGGTCAGCGCCGAGAGCTGACGCCGGGGCGGAACCATCCGGGCGTCTCCTGCGTCCAACTCCATATGGGGACCACAGGCGTCGACGTGCCGAGGGTGCGGGAGATCGCGCGCGAATACGAGACAGCGGCGGGCATCGTCGATGGCGTGACGCGAAACCAGCTGGGCGCCTTGGTTTTCGGCGGATCGACGGCCGGTCGCGCGTACGTCGCGCACGGGGAGGCGCTGCGTGGCGCGCTCGACGACGTGGTGCTGGCGCTGCGGCACTGGTCCCGGGCGGCAGCGGAGATCGCGGCGGTGCTGCGGTCCTCCGCCGACCGTTACGTCGACGCGGACGCGCGCGCCGCCGAGCGGGTGGGGTAGTGGTCGCGGAGTTCGACGTGCCGGGGCGGTTGGCGCAGGGCCGCCCCGCGGTGGACACGGTGGCACAGTACGTGTGGGCCAGTCATCAGGTGGGGTATCAGCATCCGGACCTCACACTGCACGCCGGACAGCTGCGCGACTGGTATAGCACCGAAGACGGCCTGAATCTCACTGCTCTGCAGCAGGATTGCGCGGCGTTCGACGCTGCGGTGCGCGCTGCCGACGAGGCGTTGGCGGTCCAGGAGCGACAGGTGGCGGCGCTGTCGGCGGCCTGGGAGGGGATGGGTGCGCGGGCGTCGCAGGATTTCCTGCAGCGCCATGGAGTCGCGGCGGCGGGGGTGGCGGCCGCGGTGCGCACGGCCGCTGACGCGCTGCGCCGGCTGTCCGAGCAGTTGTGGCGGGCCGTCGACGCCAAGGTCGACGCCGTGGTGGCTGTCGAGGCGGACGTCGGCGCCGCGCGGACGGACTGGCTGGCGGCGTCGGCCACGGTCATCTCCGGGGTGGGGGACCGGGCTGCCGCCGCCGAACTGGTCGACAGTGCGGTGAAGCCGTTCGTGGACGGCCGGATTCGCACCGACTGGCTCTCCGCCGTGCAGTCTGCGGGAGCGGCGGTGGCCGACGCCTATCAGGGCACCACCGCCGCGATCCGCACCGGGTCGCACGCCAGATTCGAGATCCCCGGTGACCTCGGACCGACGCCACCATCCCCGATGCGTCGTGAGGTGCCCGCCCCCGTGTTCTCACCGGCACCGGCGCCCGCGCCTGCGCCCGCACCTGCGCCGGCCGCGGCGCCTGTCGCTTCCGTGCCGACCACGCCGTCGGCATGGGAACCGCCGCCCCCGCCTGCGGCCACTGCTCCACTTGCACCCCCGCCGGCGCCCGCCCCGATGCCCCCGGCGATGGGCGCCCCGATGCCCGATCTCGGCGGCGGCAGCGGGCTCGGCGGCGGGCTCGGCGGTGGTGCGTTGCCGGCCGTCGGTCAGCGGTTCGCGGACGCACTGAGCGGACTGCTGGGCGGCGGCGGGACGAGCGAAGCGGGCCTGGAGCCGCCGGACCTGGAACCACCCCAGCTCGACCCACCGGAGCCGACTGACGAGGAGGACCAACCCGACGAGGACGAAGCCGTGGAGGACGAAGCCGAGGAGGACGCGGCCGCCGACGAGGGTGAGGCCAACGACGAGGAGCCCGAGGACCCGCCCGTCGAACCCGTCGAATCGGTCGAACCCGCCGAGCCTGCCGAGACGCCACCGCCCACGCCGCCACCGCCACCGCCACCGGCTGAGCCGCTCCCGCCGCTCGACGACGAGCGGACGCCGTGCGCGATCGCCGCCGACGAAGTCCCTCAGGTCGGCGAACCACCGGGGTAGCCTCCGCGGCGTGAGACTGCGATTCGGCGAGGCCGCGGTTCTGTTCGTCGTCGGCGGCCTCGCCGCACTGGTCGGCGACCACAGCCACGTGGTGACCCGCACGACGGTCTACCTCACCGACGGGGTGCCGTTCGTCTGGAGCAGCCCGTTCTGGTTCCCGCTGCTGGTGGGGACAGCGACGGTGTCGTTGGCCGAGCTGCGGCTGCACCTGCCGACGCTGCGCAGCGACGTGACGGGCAGACAGGCCCTCGCCGGCGTGGCCGCGGTCGTGGGCATGTACGTCACGACTGCGCTGCTGCACGGCAGACCCGTGCTCCCCGCCACCGCGTTGATCTGCGTCGCCGCCGTCCTCGTCTGGTGCGCGCTCGGCGACGTGCCCGGCGCGGTCTGCGGAACCGCCGTGGCGATCGTCGGTCCGGCCGTCGAGATCGGGCTGGTCCTGCTCGGCGTGTTCGCCTACAACCCGGGCTCCGACGCGCTATTCGGCGTCGGCCCGTTCCTGGTGCCCCTGTACTTCGCGTTCGGGGTCGTCGTCGCGGCGATGGCCGAACTGACCGTCAGCCGCGGGCGAGGTGCCGGCTGATCACCAGCCGCTGGATCTGGTTGGTGCCCTCGAAGATCTGCATGATCTTGGCTTCGCGCATGTAGCGCTCCACGCGGTAGTCGCGGGTGTACCCCGCACCGCCGAACACCTGCACCGCATCGGTGGTCACCTTCATGGCCGCGTCGGTGGCGGTCAGCTTGGCCACGGACGCCTGGCGCGAGTACGCCATGCCGGCGTCGCGGCGCCGCGCGGCGTCCAAGTACGTCGCCCGTGCCGCGTCGACCGCGGCGGCCATGTCGGCCAGCACGAACGCAAGCCCCTGATGGTCGATGATCTTGCGGCCGAACGTCGTTCGCTCCTGGCTGTACGCCACCGCCGCGCCGAGCGCGGCCTGCGCGAGTCCGACCGCGACGGCCGCGATGCCCAGCCGGCCGGAATCCAGCGCACTGAAGGCGATCTGCAGGCCCTGCCCCTCGGCGCCGATCCGGCGGCCGGCGTCGAGGAACGCGTCGTCGTAGTGCGCCGCGGTCGTCGGAACGGCGTGCAGGCCCATCTTCTCCTCGGGCCTGCCGAAGCTCAGCCCCTCGGTGTCGCGAGGCACCAGGAAGCACGAAATACCCTGTGTGCCTTCACCGGTCCGGGCGAAGAGGTTGTAGAAGTCGGCGATGCCGCCGTGGGTGATCCAGGCTTTCGATCCGGTGATGCGGTAGCCGCCGTCGACGGCGGTCGCCTTGCATGTCAGCGCGGCCGCGTCGGAGCCGGCCTGCGGCTCGGACAGACTGTAGGCGCCGATCGTCGATCCGCCGAGCATGTCGGGTAGCCACCGGTCGCGCTGTTCGTCGGTGCCGAACGTCATCAACGGATGACACGACAGGCCGTGCACGCTGACGGCCACCGCCACGGCGGCCCAGCGCGCCGCGATCTCCTCGAGCACCTGCAGGTACACCTCGTAGGGCTGACCTCCGCCGCCCCAGTCCTCGGGATACGGCAGGCTCAGCAGGCCGGCCTCGCCGAGGGTGGCGAACACTCCGTCGGGATAGGTCTCGTCCCTCTCGTGCCGGTCGACGACCGGATCGAGCACCTTGTCGGAGATCTGGCGGGCGAGCTCGATGAGCTCATGCGCCTCGTCGGTGGGAAGCAACCGGTCCACAGGCATACGCCGGACAGTACTACAGGACCATCTGCAGTACTATCAGCCGGGTGAGCATGCCCGCGTTCGCGACCCGTCGGCGCACGGAGCTGTTCGATGCGCTGGTCGCGCTCTTCCTCGCCGAGGGGTTCGCGCACCTGACGCTCGACGACATCGCGGCGCGGCTGCGCTGTTCCAAATCCACGCTCTACACGCTGGCGGGCAGCAAGGAGCAGCTGGTGGCGGCCGCCACGGTGCACTTCTTCCGGTCGGCCACCGCGTTCGTCGAAACGCGGGTGGCCGCCGCCAACGGCGCCCGCGAGCGCATCGCGGCGTACCTGTCGGCGGTGGGCGCCGCGCTGGACCCGGCGTCGGACCAGTTCATGGCGGACCTCGACGCCTTCGCGCCGGCGCGCGCCACCTACGAGAAGAACACCCGTATCGCGGCCCGGCGGGTGCAGGAACTGATCGCGGCCGGCGTGGCCGCGGGTGAGTTCCGGGACGTGCACGCCGCGTTCGCCGCCGAGCTGGTTACGACGATGATGGTGGGCATCCAGCAGCGCGCTGTGCGCGAGCGCACCGGGCTCGACGACGCGGACGCCTATCGCGAGCTGGCCGCGATCCTCACCGGCGGCATCCAGGTCTGAGTCACAGCGTGGTGACGTAGCCCCCGTCGATGCGGAAATCGGCGCCGGTGATGTTGGTGGCGCGGTCTCCGGCCAGGAACACCGTGAGCTCGGCGACCTCCTGCGGCGTGGTGAAGCGTCCCGTCGCCGCTCCGGCGGCCACCGAGTCCACCACCTGCTCGGCGGAACCGCCACTGGCGGAGGCGAACTGGGCCGCGACGCCGTCGTCGGCGAGCCACAGGTCGGTGGCGACGGGACCGGGACTGATGGTGTTCACGCGAATGCCCTGCGGCCCGAACTCTTTCGAGAGGCTCTTGGTGTAGTTGGCCAGCGCCGCCTTGGTGGCGCTGTAGTCGATGATGTTCCATTCCGGCAGCGTCGCGTTGACCGATCCGATCATGACGATCGCGCCACCGCCGCGGGCCAGCAGATGGGGGATCGCTTCGCGGGTGGTGCGCACGGCGGACAGGAAGTTCAGCGACCAGGCGGCGGTCCAGTCGTCGTCGGTCACCGACTGGGAACCGTCGAATCGCGGTGTGACGGCACCGGCGTTGTTGATCAGGATGTCGACGCCGCCGCGCTCCGCCGCCGCGGCGACGAGTGCTTTCGGCCCCTGCGCGGTGGACAGGTCCGCGGTGACGAACGTCGCGGTACCTGCAGCCTCGAGCGCCTCCAGTCCTGCGCTGTTGTGGCGGGCGCCCGCGACGACGAAGGCGCCCGCGGCGGTCATTGCCTCGCTGATCGCCAGGCCGATGCCCTTGCTGGCTCCGGTGACGACGGCGATCTTGTCGGTGAGGTCGATGCGCATAGGTCGGCACTCTTCCAGGGGTGTCGTGGATCGACCGGTCAATCGGCCAGGTTGAAGGCCTTCACCACCTTGGTCGGCGTGACGCGCACGATCAGCTCTCCCGGCACGCCGTTGCGCCGGCCGAACTCCTCGGCCCGGTCGGCGCCCATGTACCGGCCGCCGATACGGGTGGCGACGGCGACCAGCTCGTCGGGGTCCTCGCTGGTGGACGCGGTGCCTTGCACCTGAACGAACGAGAACGGCGGCCGTTCGTCGTCGACGCAGATGACCACCCGCGGATCGCGGGCCAGCGCACGCCCCTTGGCGGTGTCCCTCCCGGTGTTGAAGACGAGGTCGCCGCCGTCCACGACGAACCACACCGGCGCGACGAGCGGGCGGCCGTCCGAGGCGAGGTACCCCAATTTCGCGGTACGTGTGCCCTCGGAGAGGAAGGCGACGACGTGGTCGTCGAGGCCGGTCGGTTCGGTCACATCAGCGACTGTAGTTCCTCGACCCACGCAACGGTCTCGCGTCGATCGCCCGTCAGCGGATGCACCAGCAGCGTCGTCACGCCGGCTTCGGCGAACGCCGCCACCCGCTCCTTGACGAAGCCGCGCGGACCCACCAGCGACACCTGGCGCACCAGCTCGTCGGGCACCGCGTCGATCGCCTCGGTCTTCTTGCCCGCGAGGTACAGATCCTGAATGTGATCGGCCACCTCGCCGAAGCCGTAGCGGGTCGCGAGGTTGTGGTAGAAGTTGCGTCCCCGCGCGCCCATGCCACCGATGTAGAGCGCCAATTGTGGCTTCGCCCAGGCCAATCGATCATCGACGCTATCGCCGATGGCCAGGCTCGCGCTCACCATGACGTCGAGCGGTCCCAGCGTCGGGTCACGCTTGGCCGCGCCGGCCCGCAGCGCGTCGCCCCAGACCTCGTCGGCCTTCTCCGGGTAGAAGAACACCGGCTGCCAGCCCTCCGCGATCTCGGCGGTCAGCTCGACGTTCTTCGGCCCCAGGGCGGCGATCGTGATCGGGATCCGTTCGCGCACAGGATGATTGATGAGCTTCAGCGGCTTTCCGAGCCCGGTTCCCCGCGCCCCGGGTCCCTCGGATGGCAGTGGCACCTGATAGTGCTTGCCCTGGTAGTCGATGCGCTCGCGGCGCCACACCTGCCGGCAGATCTCGACCACCTCTCGGGTGCGGCCCAGCGGCGCGTCGAACGGCACGCCGTGGAAGCCCTCCACCACCTGCGGCCCGGAGGTGCCCAGTCCGAGCCGGAAGCGTCCGTCCGAGACGTAGTCGAGCCCGGCCGCCGTCATCGCCATCAGGGCCGGGGTGCGGGTGTAGATCGGGACGACGCCCGTGCCGAGCTCGATCCGCGAGGTGCGGGCCGCGAGGAAGCCGAGCTGGCTGATCGCGTCGTAGGAATACGCCTCGGCGACCAGCGCGATGTCCGCGCCGACCTTCTCGAGTTCGACGACCTCGTCGACCGCATCGAGAAAGCCGCCCGCATAGCTGAGAAAGATGCCCGTCCGCATCCACTACATATACACCCAACCAGTTGGTTGGGAGCAACCCCGGGCTCAGGGCTTGAGCAGCGCGACGACCTTGTTCTCCAGATCGACAGGGTCGTCGGCGAACGGATCCATCACCGTCGTCTTGGGGAGTACGGCCTCCGGATCGGCGAAGTCGCGGTACGGCCCCTTGCCCTTGTCGCTGGTGAGCATGTGCAGCAGATAGCCCGTCATCAGCGCCCGCACGATGCGCTGGGTGCCCTTGTCGGCGCCGGGCAACCCGACCACGGGCGCGAGCCGCCTGCCCTCGACCAGGCCGCCCGCCTTCGTCTTGGAGGTGCTGCGCAGCGTCGCCGACTTCCACGCCCGCGCCAGCTCGACGGCGTTCGAGCGCAGCGTCATCGGGTCGCCGGGGTCGGCCAGGATCAGCCCCGGAACGGTCAGGCCGGAGGCGGGCTGTTCGGCCGGCGGGCTGGAGATCAGCGGGTACGCCGCGAACACCGCTCTCGGCTTCGCCGGCATTCCGGCCGCCGCGAACACCGCGGCCGATGCGCCGAAACCGTGCCCGGCGACGGCCAGCTTGCCCGGGTGCACGCTGATGTCCCCGCTGCCCAACCGCACACCGGCGATGATGTCCAGCGTGGTGCCCAGGTCGTAGGCCAGGTTGAGCACCGACGGCGCCAGCGACGTCTCGGTATTCGGCGCTGCCGCCACGATGCCCCACGACGCCAGATGCTCGAGCGTGCCGTCGTAGCGCTCGGCCGATGTGATCCAGTCGTGGCCGAACGCCACACCGGGCAGATTCTTGCCGGTCGCCGGGGTGTAAACAGTGCCGGGAAGACCGGCAAAGGCCAGGTCACCGCGCAGAACCTTGTGCGGGCCGCGACGGGTCAACGCGCTGAAGAGCTTCTTCGTGCTGGCCACGCGACGACCGTATCCCACCCGGGTGGACAGCGTGTTCTGCCGTACCCTGAATGGCTATGTGCGGAATCGTCGGCTACGTGGGGCAGCGCCCTGCCTGCGGGATCGTCGTCGATGCGCTGCGCCGCATGGAATACCGGGGTTACGACTCCTCGGGCGTGGCGCTGGTCGACGGGCAGGGCGGTCTCACTGTGCAGCGCAAGGCGGGCCGGTTGGCCAACCTCGAAGCGGCGCTGACCGAGGCCGGCGAGGACAACCTGGTCGGGTCGACCGGGATCGGACACACCCGCTGGGCCACCCACGGCAGGCCGACCGACCGCAACGCCCACCCGCACCGCGACGCCAGCGGCAAGGTCGCCGTCGTGCACAACGGGATCATCGAGAACTTCGCGGTGCTGCGCGCCGAGTTGGAGTCCGCCGGCGTGGAGTTCGCCAGCGACACCGACACCGAGGTCGCCGTGCACCTGGTGGCCCGTGAATACGACGCCGGCGCCCACGCCGGTGACTTCGCGGCGTCGGTGCTGGCGGTGCTGCGGCGCCTCGAGGGCCACTTCACGCTGGTCTTCGCCCACGCCGACGATCCCGGCACCATCATCGCGGCCCGCCGGTCCACGCCGCTGGTCCTCGGGGTCGGCGAGGGGGAGATGTTCGTCGGGTCCGATGTCGCGGCGTTCATCGAGCACACCCGCGAGGCGGTCGAGCTGGGCCAGGATCAGGCGGTCGTGGTGACCGCGGACGGCTACCGGATCACCGACTTCGACGGGCGGGACACCGACGATTTCCGGGCCTTCCACATCGACTGGGACACCTCCGCCGCCGAGAAGGGCGGCTACGACTACTTCATGCTCAAGGAGATCGCCGAGCAGCCCGCCGCGGTGTCCGACACGCTGCTGGGCCACTTCGTGGACAACCGCATCGTGCTCGACGAGCAGCGCCTCTCCGATCAGGAACTGCGCGACATCGACAAGGTGTTCGTCGTCGCGTGCGGCACCGCCTACCACTCGGGGTTGCTGGCCAAGTATGCGATCGAGCACTGGACGCGGCTGCCCGTCGAGGTCGAACTGGCCAGCGAGTTCCGCTACCGCGATCCCGTGCTCGACAGCCACACCCTAGTGGTGGCCATCTCGCAGTCGGGGGAGACCGCCGACACGCTGGAGGCGGTGCGCCACGCCAAGGAGCAGAAGGCCAAGGTGCTGGCGGTGTGTAACACCAACGGCAGCCAGATCCCCCGCGAATGCGACGCGGTGCTCTACACCCGCGCCGGCCCGGAGATCGGGGTCGCGTCGACCAAGACGTTCCTCGCCCAGATCGCGGCGAACTACCTCGTCGGTCTGGCTCTGGCGCAGGCGCGGGGCACCAAGTATCCCGACGAGGTCGCGCGTGAGTACCACGACCTGGAGGCCATGCCCGATCTGATCGCGCGGGTGCTGGCCACCGCCGAGCCGGTCATCGCGCTGGCCCAGCAGTTCGCGTCGTCGCAGACGGTGCTGTTCCTGGGGCGCCACGTCGGCTACCCGGTGGCGCTCGAGGGCGCGCTGAAGCTCAAGGAACTGGCCTACATGCATGCCGAGGGCTTCGCCGCCGGCGAGCTCAAGCATGGCCCGATCGCGCTGATCGAGGACGATCTGCCGGTGATCGTGGTGATGCCGTCACCGAAGAACGCGGCGACGCTGCACTCCAAGCTGCTGTCGAACATCCGGGAGATCCAGGCCCGCGGTGCGGTCACGATCGTCATCGCCGAGGAGGGCGACGACACCGTGGCGCCCTACGCCGACCACCTCATCGAGATCCCGGCGGTGTCCACGTTGTTCCAGCCGCTGCTGTCGACCATCCCGATGCAGCTGTTCTCGGCCGGTGTCGCCCAGGCGCGCGGCTACGACGTCGACAAGCCCCGCAACCTGGCCAAGTCGGTTACCGTCGAGTAACCCGTTGACCTGCGCGGTTATGACTCTCCTGTCAATTAAGGAAGAATTAAGAGCGATCTGTTAACGCTGCCCGCCCCGGCATCGATATACCCGGTTAGAACCGTTATGCAAGCAGCGGTCGCCGGTGCCATGCACTCGGCGGAGGACGGAATCCCCGTCACTGCGGCCCACGCCGCAAGACCTGCAGCAACAGACTCGCGAGCTCGCCATGTGCGGGGCGGCGGTGTCTGTCCGACCCCCGGGGGCGAAACGATGAATGTCAGTGAGCAACACCGCGGCCGCTTCGTGGTCAGGCCGCGACGCGACGGCGCGACCCTGGTCCTGCATGTCGAGGGTGACCTCGACGTGCTGACTGCGCCGACGCTGGGAACCCATCTCGACGTGGCGCTGACCGACAACCCGTCGGTGCTGATCGTCGACATCACCGACGTGGGCTTCTTGTCGTCGGCCGGCATCAGCATGCTCGTCGAGACGCACCGCCTGACTTCCCGGGCGGGGATCTCGCTGCGCGTCGTGGCCGACGGGCCCGCGACCGCGCGGCCGATGCGCATGATGCGCATCGACGAGATCATCGACCTCTACCCGACGGTGGCCGACGCGCTGAGCGGCACGAAAGCCGTTTAGCGCCAGCGCTATTGGCGAGCGGTCTGCTGATACAGCGCCAGCTTCCAGCCATCGCCGGTGCGCCGGTAGACCGACGACATCGCACCGATGAACGGCGCGTCGTCGCCGTCGCGCCACCCGGTGCCGGTGTACACCAGCGCCGCGGTGTCGTCGGCGATCGCGATCATCTGCACGTCGTCGATCGCGTAGCGCGCCCACGGCGGTGACTGGCCGAGAGCCGAAACCACCGTGGCACGATCCATCACGGCGCCGTTGGCCAGCACCATCAGCGCGTCGTCGGTCATCACGTCGCCGTAGAACCGGTCGCCGGTACCGTCGCACAGCGACCTCCAGCCGGCGTGTTCGAGGGCGAGCAACTCCTCACTCACAGGGGAATCCGTCATGGTCGCCGGGTACCCACGTACCGTGATTCGAATGCGGTACTACTACACCGCCCAGCAGATCCGCGACGCGGAAGCACCGCTTCTCGCGGCTCTGCCGCCGGGGGGACTGATGCGCAGGGCCGCGTTCGGCCTGGCCACCGCGATCGCCCGCGAGCTGGGCACGGTGTCCGGCAAGACGGTGTGCGCCGTCGTCGGCTCGGGGGACAACGGTGGCGACGCGCTGTGGGCCGCGACGTTCCTGCGCCGCCGCGGCGCCGCGGCGGCCGCGGTCCTGCTCAACCCCGAGCGCGCCCACCGCGCCGCGCTGGCCGCGTTCCGCAAAGCCGGCGGCCGGATCGTCGAGAGTGTGTCTGCAGCAACAGATCTGGTGATCGACGGGGTCGTCGGCATCTCCGGGTCCGGACCGCTGCGCCCGGCCGCGGCCGAGGTGTTCGACGCCGTCGAGCAGGCCGGTATCCCGGTGGTCGCGGTCGATCTGCCCAGTGGCGTCGACGTCGCGACCGGCGCTGCCGACGGCGCACACGTCAAGCCCACGCTCACGGTGACCTTCGGCGGTCTCAAACCCGTGCACGCGCTCGGCCGATGCGGCCGTGTGGAACTCGTCGACATCGGCCTCGACCTGCCGCCCTCGGACATCCGTGGCTTCGACGCCGCCGACGTGGCCGCCCGCTGGCCGGTGCCCGGCCGCAGCGACGACAAGTACACCCAGGGCGTGACCGGCGTGATGGCCGGCTCGTCCACCTACCCGGGGGCGGCGATCCTGTGCACCGGAGCCGCGGTGGCCGCGCACTCCGGCATGGTCCGCTACGCGGGAACTGCTGCCGCCGAGGTGGTTTCGCACTGGCCCGAGGTGATCGCCACTCCTGGCTACGCCACTGCGGGCCGGGTGCAGGCCTGGGTGGTCGGTCCGGGGCTCGGCACCGACGAGACCGGGGCGGCCGCACTGTGCTTCGCGCTGGAGACCGATCTGCCCGTCCTCGTCGACGCCGACGGCCTGACGATCCTGGCCGCCCATCCCGACCTGGTCGCCGGACGCAGCGCACCGACGGTGCTGACACCGCATGCGGGTGAGTTCGCCCGGTTGGCGGGCGGCCCGCCCGGGGACGACCGTATCGCGGCCACCCGTGGCCTGGCCGACCGCCTCGGCGTCACCGTGCTGCTCAAAGGCAACGTGACCGTCGTCGCCGAACCGGACGGACCCGTCTACCTCAACGTCGCGGGCGGGTCGTGGGCGGCCACCGCGGGTTCGGGTGACGTGCTGTCCGGCGTCATCGGCGCGCTGCTGGCATCGGGCCTCCCGCCCGGCGAGGCCGCCGCGGCGGCCGCGTTCGTGCATGCCCGCGCGGCCGAACTCGCCGCCCTCGATCCCGGCCCGGCGCCGGCGCCGACATCGTCGTCACGCATCCTGGCGCATCTGCGAACAGCATTGGGTTCGATGCTCTAAGAAGGAGCGCATGCCCAACGTTTCGCGCCACACGTCGTTGACCCCCGCCTACTGCGGCCGTCTGTCCACCTCACCGATCCCGGCCCTGCGCCTGCCCGACGAGTCGATGGACTCGGAGCAGACGTATCGGTTCATCCACGACGAGCTGATGCTCGACGGCAGCTCGCGGCTCAATCTGGCGACGTTCGTGACGACGTGGATGGACCCCGAGGCCGGGCAGCTGATGTCGGAGACGTTCGACAAGAACATGATCGACAAGGACGAGTACCCGGTCACCGCCGCGATCGAGCAGCGCTGTGTGTGCATGGTCGCCGACCTGTTCCACGCCGAGGATCTGCGTGACGACGACCCGTCCACGGCGATCGGGGTGTCGACGGTGGGCTCCAGTGAGGCGGTGATGCTGGCGGGCCTGGCGATGAAGTGGCGGTGGCGCCAGCAGCTGGAGGCGGCCGGGCAGGACTGGAAGGGCCGCACCCCGAACATGGTGATGGGCTCCAACGTGCAGGTGGTGTGGGAGAAGTTCTGCCGCTACTTCGACGTGGAGGCGCGCTACCTGCCGATGGAGCACGGCCGCTACGTGATCACCCCCGAGCAGGTGCTCGACACGGTCGACGAGGACACCATCGGCGTGGTCGCGATCCTGGGCACCACGTTCACCGGCGAACTCGAACCCGTCGGCGACATCTGCGCCGCGCTCGACGGGCTGGCGGCCGACAAGGGCCTCGACATCCCGGTGCACGTCGACGCGGCCAGCGGCGGTTTCGTGGTGCCCTTCCTGCACCCCGACCTGGTGTGGGACTTCCGGCTGCCGCGGGTGGTGTCGATCAACGTCAGCGGGCACAAGTACGGACTGACGTATCCGGGGATCGGGTTCGTGGTGTGGCGCAACGCCGAGCATCTGCCCGAGGAGCTGGTGTTCCGGGTCAACTACCTCGGCGGCGACATGCCGACGTTCACGCTGAACTTCTCCCGGCCGGGCAACCAGGTGGTCGGGCAGTACTACAACTTCCTCCGGCTGGGGCGCGACGGCTACACCACGGTGATGCACTGCCTGTCCGACACGGCCCAGTGGCTGGCTCGCGAGCTGGCCGCCATGGCCGGACCCGACAACAAGCGGGTGTTCGAGGTGATCTCCGACGGCTCGGCCATCCCGGTGGTGGCGTTCAAGCTGGTCGAGGGCACCGGCTACACGGTGTTCGACGTGTCGGCGCTGCTGCGCGGCTACGGCTGGCAGGTGCCGGCGTACACGATGCCCGACGACGCCAGCGATGTCGCGGTGCTGCGCATCGTGGTGCGCGAGGGCTTCTCGGCCAACCTGGCGCGCGCACTGCGCGACGACCTGGTGGAGGTGCTCGCGAAGCTGGACCGGACCGGTGTCGGCGGGTTCTCCGACGAGGAGCACTTCGCCCACTGACCCGCCCGCGGCGACCGCCTGGGACAATCGGGGGCGGTGATCAACGCTCCGAAAACGACCCCGCACACGCCGGTGGCGATCGTCGACCTCGACGCCATCGCGCACAACGTCTCCGTGCTGCGCGAACGCGCCGGCTCGGCCGCGGTGATGGCCGTGGTGAAGGCCGACGGCTACGGCCACGGCGCCACCGAGGTGGCCCGCGCGGCGCTGGCCGCCGGCACCGCTGAACTGGGCTGCGCGACGATCGACGAGGCACTGGTGCTGCGCCGCGAGGGCATCACCGCCCCCGTACTGGCATGGCTGCACCCGCCCGGCACCGACTTCGCGCCGGCGCTGACCGCCGATGTGGAGGTGGCGGTGTCGTCGCTGCGGCAGGTCGACGAAGTGCTCGACGCCGCGGGCCGGACCGGCCGGACCGCGACCGTGACGGTCAAGGCCGACACCGGGCTCAGCCGCAACGGTGTCGAGCCCGCCGAGTTCCCGGCGGTGATCGACGCGCTGCGTGCCGCGGCCTCCGACGGCGCGGTCCGGATCCGCGGGCTGATGTCGCACCTGGCCCACGGCGACGTCCCCGAGCATCCGTTCAACGACGTGCAGGCGCAGCGGCTGACCGATCTGGCCGCGCTGGCCCGCGACCGCGGCGTCCGGTTCGAACTGGTGCACCTGAGCAACTCACCGGCCGCGCTGACCCGACCGGACCTCGCGTTCGACATGGTCCGGCCCGGCATCGCGGTGTACGGGCAGACACCCATCCCCGAGCGCGGTGATCTGGGACTGCGACCCGCGATGACGGTGACGTGTCCGGTGACGATGCTGCGCTCGGTGCGCGCCGGTGACGGGGTGTCGTACGGCCACACCTGGGTCGCCGACCGCGACACCACGCTCGCGCTGATCCCGGCCGGCTACGCCGACGGGGTGTTCCGCGCGTTGAGCAACCGGATGGCCGTGCAGATCAACGGCCGGCGCTACCCGAACGTCGGGCGCATCTGCATGGACCAGTTCGTGGTGGATCTCGGCCCGGGTCCGGTCGACGTGACCGAGGGCGACGAGGCGATCCTGTTCGGCCCGGGCACCGACGGGGAGCCGACCGCTCAGGACTGGGCCGACCTGCTCGGCACGATCAACTACGAGGTGGTCACCAGCCCGCGCCGGCGGATCGTGCGGGCCTACCGCGGGGGTTCGCGATGAGCACGGCCAACCGGGCCGGGTGGCTGGCCGGCGCGGCGGGCATCGCCGCCGTCGGGTCGGCGGCGGGCGTCACGGCCGCGCGGTCGCTGCGGCGCCGGGTGACCGCCGAGGATCCGCACCGCGACGAGGATTTCGAACTGCTGGACGCCGACCGCAGCACCGTGGTGACGACCCCTGACGGGGTTCCGCTGGCGGTGCGCGAGGTCGGGCCGCTGAATGCACCGCTGACCGTGGTGTTCGCGCACGGTTTCTGTCTTCAGATGGGCTCCTTCCACTTTCAGCGCGCGCGGCTCACCGAGCAGTGGGGCGATCAGGTCCGCATGGTGTTCTACGATCAGCGCGGGCACGGCCAGTCCGGGGAGGCGCCGCCGGAGACCTACACCGTCGAGCAGCTGGGCCAGGACCTTGAGAGCGTGCTGGCGGTGATGGCCCCGCGCGGGCCGATCGTGCTCGTCGGACACTCGATGGGCGGCATGACCGTGCTCTCGCATGCGCGCCAGTACCCGCAGCGCTATCCCACGCGCGTCGTCGGTGCGGCGCTGATCGCGTCTGCGGCCGAAGGGGTTTCGCGGTCGCCGCTCGGGGAGATCCTGAAGAACCCGGCGCTGGAGGCGATCCGGTTCGGTGCGCGGTACGCCCCGAAGACCGTGCACCGCTTCCGGGGCGCCGGCCGGACGGTGATTGGGCCGATCCTGCGCGCGGCGTCCTACGGCGACGAGAAGATCAGCCCCAGCGTGGTGGCGTTCTCGGAGAAGATGATGCACGACACCCCGATCACCACGTTGGTCGAGTTCCTGCACGCGCTGGAGGTGCACGACGAGACCGCGGGGCTGACGACGCTGCGCAAGGTGCCGACGCTGATCGCCTGCGGCGACCACGACCTGCTGACGCCGATGGAGTACTCGCAGGAGATGGCCGTGGCGCTGCCGAAGTCCGAACTGGTGATCGTCGGCGGCGCAGGACATCTGGTGCAGCTGGAGAACCCGGAGATCATCGACGACGCACTGGTGCGGTTGGTCGAACGTTCGACGCCGTCGAAGTTGGTGGCGCTGACGCGGCGGGTGCGGGATCGGGTGCGTAACCATGGCTGACGGGTCGGGAGCCACCGAGCTGCTCACCGCCGAGGACACCCTCGCGTTCGGTGCGGACCTGGGCCGCCAGCTGCGCGCCGGGGACGTCGTCGTTCTGTCCGGTCCGCTCGGTGCCGGAAAGACGGTGCTGGCGAAGGGGATCGCGCAGGGCATGGATGTCGAGGGTCCGGTGATCTCGCCGACGTTCGTGCTCGCGCGGGTGCACCGGGCGCGGCAGGCCGGCGCTCCGACGATGGTGCACGTAGATCTGTACCGGCTGCTCGACCATGCGTCGGTCGATCTGCTCGCCGAACTGGACTCGCTGGATCTGGACACCGATCTCGACGACGCGGTCGTGGTGGTCGAGTGGGGCGAAGGGGTGGCCGAACGACTCTCCGAGCGTCACCTCGACATCCGGCTGGAACGGGCGGCCGACACCGATGTCCGCACTGCGATCTGGCAGTGGAGTACGCCGTGAGCAGACTCGTCTTGGCGATCGACGCCGCCACCCCGGCGGTGACCGCCGGTGTGGTGCGCGTCGGCGACGAGGTCGAGCTGCTGGCCGAACAGGTCACGGTGGATCCCAGGGCGCACGCGGAACAGCTGACTCCCAACATCGTTGCGGCGCTGGCCGATGCGGGCGTCGGCGTCGACCAGCTCGACGCCGTGGTGGTGGGATGCGGCCCGGGCCCGTTCACCGGATTGCGGGTCGGCATGGCGACGGCCGCGGCGTTCGGCCATGCGCTCGGCGTTCCGGTGCGGGGAGTGTGCAGCCTCGACGCGATCGCGGTGGGAACGGCCGGCGAGGTGCTGGTGGTCACCGACGCGCGCAGGCGCGAGGTGTACTGGGCGCGCTACCGCGACGGCGCCCGCGTCGACGGACCTGCGGTCAACGCGGCGGCCGACGTGCCGGCGGGCGCGGCGGCGGTGGCCGGCTCGCTCGAGCATGCGGCGCTGTTCGACCTGCCGCGGCTGGCTCCGGTGTACCCGTCGGCGACGGGACTGGTTGCGGCGGTTGCTGATTGGGATGTGGAGCCGGATCCGCTGGTGCCGCTGTATCTTCGCCGACCTGACGCCAAACCGCCGGCCGGTGCGCGATGATCGTGGAGTATGGGACGCTGGTGGCGGCGGACGCGGCACGATGTGCGGAACTCGAGGCGCAGCTGTTCGAGGGCGACGATCCGTGGCCGGAGCGGGCATTCCTGGCGGAGATCGCCGCCAAGCACAACCTCTACGTGGCCGCGCGGGCCGACGACAAGCTGGTTGGTTATGCGGGCATCGCGCGGCTGGGTCGAGTGAAGCCGTACGAGTACGAAATCCACACGGTCGGGGTCGATCCCGCCTACCAGGGGCAGGGGATCGGCCGCGGGATGCTGCGCAATCTCATCGAGTACGCCGACGGCGGGACGATCTTCCTCGAGGTCCGCACGGACAACGAGGCGGCGATCGCGTTGTACGAGAGCGAGGGCTTCAGGAAGATGGGGATCCGCAAGCGGTACTACCGGGTCAGTGGCGCCGATGCCTACACGATGAAGCGGGAGCAGCGATGATCATCCTGGCCATCGAGAGTTCGTGCGACGAAACGGGAGTGGGGATCGCGGAGCTGACGGACGACGGTACGGTCACGCTGCTGGCCGACGAGGTCGCGTCCAGCGTCGACGAACACGCCCGGTTCGGCGGGGTGGTGCCTGAGATCGCGTCGCGGGCGCATCTGGAGGCGCTGGGGCCGACGATGCGGCGGGCGTTGGAGGCGGCGGATATCGACAGGCCGGACGTGGTCGCCGCGACCATCGGGCCGGGGCTGGCGGGCGCGTTGCTGGTGGGGGTCGCTGCGGCGAAGGCGTATGCGGCGGGGTGGCAGGTGCCGTTCTATGCGGTCAACCATCTCGGCGGCCATCTGGCGGCCGACGTCTTCGATCACGGGCCGCTGCCGGAGAGTGTCGGGTTGCTGGTGTCCGGCGGGCACACCAACCTGCTGCATGTGCGGTCGCTGGGGGAGCCGATCGTCGAGCTGGGGTCCACCGTCGACGATGCGGCCGGCGAGGCGTACGACAAGGTCGCCCGTCTGCTCGGGTTGGGGTATCCGGGCGGCAGGGTGCTCGACGAGCTTGCGCGCGAGGGGGATCCGTCGGCGATCGTGTTCCCGAGGGGAATGACGGGTCCGCGCGACGACCGGTATGCGTTCAGCTTCTCGGGGCTCAAGACGGCGGTGGCGCGGTATGTGGAGAGTCATCCGGACGCGTCGCAGGCCGATGTGGCGGCGGGGTTCCAAGAGGCGGTGGCGGATGTGCTGACCGCGAAGGCGGTGCGGGCGGCGCAAGATCTCGGGGTGTCGACGCTGCTGATCGCGGGCGGGGTGGCGGCGAATTCGCGGCTGCGGGAGCTGGCCGAAGAGCGTTGTACCGCTGCGGGAATGACGCTGCGGGTGCCGAGGCCGCGGCTGTGCACGGACAACGGGGCGATGATCGCGTCGTTCGCCGCGCACCTGATCGCCGCCGGTGCGTCGCCGTCGCCGCTGGACGCGGCGAGTGACCCGGGTCTGCCGGTGGTACAGGGGCAGGTCGCGTGAGCGAGCTCGCCGACAGGCTGGCCGTCACCGAATTGCTGTACCGGTACGCCGAATTGATCGATGCGGGCGATTTCGACGGGGTCGGGGAGCTGCTGGGTCGGGGCAACTTCATGGGCGTCGCGGGCGCGGAGCGGATCCGGGCGCTGTTCGCGTCGACCACCCGCCGGTTCCCGGATCACGGCAACACTCCGCGCACCCGCCACCTCGTTCTCAACCCGATCATCGACGTTTCCGGAGACACCGCGACCGCGCGCTCGACCTTCTGCGTTGTGCAGCAGACGGATACGATCGCTCTGCAGCCCATCGTCGTCGGGCGCTATCACGACGCCTTCGCCCGTGACGCGAACGGCTGGTACTTCACCGAACGCAGGGTCGACGTGGAGATGATCGGCGACGTCTCCGACCACCTGATGATGGACCCTCACCAGATCCGTTAGAACGGTGGTGGGTCGTCGCCGTAGTCGGGTGGGGGAGTGATGGCGGTGTTGTCCTGCCGGGGTCGGTGTTTGGCGTTGCGTTCGTGTTGGCGTTGGAGGGCGTTGAGTTCGCGTTCGCGGGTGATGTAGGCGGCGCGGTTCTGGGCGCGGGTGCGTCGTCGGGNTTCGTGTTGGCGTTGGAGGGCGTTGAGTTCGCGTTCGCGGGTGATGTAGGCGGCGCGGTTCTGGGCGCGGGTGCGTCGTCGGGTGGGCATCATCAGCCTCCGCCCGGGGCGGCGTGGCGGTGTGGTCCCCGATGCCGGTGGTGGGGGTCCGGTGGTGGTGTTCCAGGATGGGAACAGCAGTGTGGAGAACGGTGTGGTGGTGTAGGTGTGTCCGGTGGGTGTGGTGACCCGCACGGTCCCGTCGGCGGCCTGGGTGTCGGCCCAGCCGTCCCAGAACGTTTTCACCAGATGATGTTGGCGGCAATAGCATTTGGTGTTCGAGGCGTGAGTGGCGCCGTACGGGTAGGGCTGGGTGTGGTCGATGTCGGCGAACATCGCGGGCCGGTCGCAGCCGGGGAAGCGGCAGGTCAGGTCGCGGGCGCGGACGAACCGCTCCAGCGCAGCGCAGGGGCGGTAGCCGTCGGTGGCGCCCAGGGCGGCCGGGTCGGTGAGGAACCGCACGGTCGCGCCGTGGGCGATCAACTCGGCCAGCAGCGGCGCGGGCACGATCGCATTGCGGAAGCCAGGGATCAACGCCGCCGTGCGGCGTGCGGACGCGGGATCGGGCTCAGGCGCAGGTTGTGAATCCGGTTCCGGCTCGACGGGTTCCGGTTCTGGCGCCGGCGCGGGCTGCTCGGCGGGTTCGCCGTGCAGCTGGGGGTCGACGGTGGCATCCAGCGCGCTGGGCTCGGCGATCACGGTGATCGTGAAACGCGACCCACGACCGTCGTCGACCTGCGCGGCCGGGCAGTCCGGGGTGCCGCAGCGGCAGGTCAGCACGAACGACCCCGCCGCCATCGCCCCGAGCGAGTCGGCGCGGCGCTGATCCAGTGTGCGGGGGTCGTTCTCGCACACCGAGTGCACCATCACCGACAGCCGGTGGGCCAGCACCGCGGCATCGGGGGTGGCCAACTTCCCGAACGCGCTCGTCAGACCGGTGCGGTCATCGCGGTCACCGATGGTGAACGAGCGGCCCCGCATTCCGGTACGCAACCGGCGCACCGCATCCGGGTCGTGCGCCTCGATCGTGGCGTCGATGGCGGTCTCGAGTTTCTTCTGCGACAGCAGCCCCCACTCCCGCACGACGTCGACGACGATGCCGTCCACCCTGGCCAGGATGGCCGGGTCCACCACCAGCGCGCTGCGGAACACGATCGTCGTCACCAGCGACACCGGCACCCGCCCGGCCGCCAGCAGTCGGCCCAGCCGCGGGAACCGGTCCCGCAACGCCAACCCCAGGGTCATCTGCCCCGAGGCGCGTCCGGAGCTGATGTTGAGCGCACACCCGATCTCCGCGGCGGCGTCCCAATCATCACAGGCCCAGCCGGCCCGCTCCGGTGCACGACGACGCTCCCAGAACTCCACGATCGCAGCCAGCTTCACCGCCTCGGCCCGCGCCGCCGCCGCCCCACACCCGGTCACGATGTCGACCAGATCCGCATCGCCGGCACCAGCCAGCGACGCCATCGGCGGCACCGCGGAATCGTACATACGTTCGATCCTAGGTTTGTGCGGTGCTGAGCGCGATGCGCGGATCTTCGTCCTGTGGATAACCTCGGGCCTGCCGAACGGCCTGTGGATAACTACGCATCGCCGCAGCTCAGCGGGCACGACTTTCGCTGTCGGCGTACTCGCTGCCCGTGAGCCTTGAGGACCTAGCACTCTCATGTATAGAGTGCTAGGTGGCAACCGGACCTCCCCGTGTCGACACCCGCGACGACGGCGCGGGGGCGGACACCGGTCACCGAGTACACACACCTACATCAGTGAAGGGGCTCCATCGTGGCGAGCGTGAACATCAAGCCACTCGAGGACAAGATCCTCGTTCAGGCCAACGAGGCCGAGACCACGACCGCTTCCGGTCTGGTCATCCCCGACACCGCCAAGGAGAAGCCGCAGGAAGGCACCGTCGTCGCAGTTGGCCCCGGCCGCTGGGATGAGGATGGCGAGAAGCGGATTCCTCTGGACGTGTCGGAGGGCGACGTCGTCATCTACAGCAAGTACGGCGGCACCGAGATCAAGTACAACGGCGAGGAGTACTTGATCCTCTCGGCCCGCGACGTGCTGGCTGTCGTCTCCAAGTAAGCGAATCGTGTTCCGCCCCGGACGTTCCCGCACGCGCGGGTGATGTCCGGGGCGGTGCGCGTCATACCCGCCTTTAGGGAAAGAAACTTATGAGCAAGCAAATTGAGTTCAACGAAACCGCGCGTCGCGCCATGGAGGTCGGCGTCGACAAACTCGCCGACGCGGTCAAGGTGACGCTGGGTCCCCGCGGTCGCCACGTGGTGCTCGCCAAAGCCTTCGGCGGTCCGACCGTCACCAACGACGGTGTGACCATCGCCCGCGAGATCGACCTCGAGGATCCGTTCGAGAACCTGGGCGCCCAACTGGTCAAGTCGGTCGCCACCAAGACCAACGACGTCGCCGGTGACGGCACCACCACTGCCACCGTGCTGGCCCAGGCGCTCGTCAGGGCCGGCCTGCGCAACGTCGCCGCCGGCGCGAACCCGATCGCGCTCGGATCGGGCATCAGCAAGGCCGCCGACGCCGTGTCCGAGGCCCTGCTGGCCGCGGCCACCCCCGTCAAGGACAAGAAGTCCATCGCCCAGGTCGCGACCGTGTCCTCGCGCGACGAGCAGGTCGGCGAACTGGTCGGCGAGGCCATGACCAAGGTCGGCGCCGACGGCGTTGTCACGGTCGAGGAGTCGTCGACGCTGAACACCGAGCTGGAGATCACCGAGGGCGTCGGCTTCGACAAGGGCTTCGTCTCGGCCTACTTCGTCACCGACTTCGATTCGCAGGAAGCGGTTCTCGAGGACGCGGTAGTGCTGCTGCACCGCGAGAAGATCAGCTCGCTGCCCGACCTGCTGCCGCTGCTGGAGAAGGTCGCCGAGGCCGGCAAGCCGCTGTTGATCGTCGCCGAGGACGTCGAGGGCGAGGCGCTGTCGACGCTCGTCGTCAACGCTATTCGCAAGACGCTCAAGGCCGTCGCGGTGAAGGCGCCGTTCTTCGGCGATCGTCGCAAGGCGTTCCTCGATGATCTGGCGGTCGTCACCGGCGGGCAGGTCGTCAACCCCGACGTCGGCCTGGTGCTGCGCGAGGTCGGCCTCGAGGTGCTCGGCTCCGCACGCCGGGTCGTCGTCGACAAGGACAGCACGGTGATCGTGGACGGCGGCGGCACCCAGGAGGCCATCGAGGGCCGCAAGGCGCAGCTGCGCTCGGAGATCGAGGCCTCCGATTCCGACTGGGATCGCGAGAAGCTCGAGGAGCGGCTGGCCAAGCTGGCGGGCGGCGTCGCCGTCATCAAGGTCGGCGCGGCCACCGAGACGGACCTCAAGAAGCGCAAGGAAGCCGTTGAGGACGCCGTGTCTGCCGCCAAGGCTGCCGTCGAGGAGGGCATCGTCGTCGGCGGCGGTGCCGCTCTCGTGCAGGCCCGCAGCGCACTCGACTCGCTCCGCAAGGAGCTCAAGGGCGATGAGGCGCTCGGCGTCGACGTGTTCGCCGCCGCGCTGTCCTCGCCGCTGTACTGGATTGCCACCAACGCCGGGCTGGACGGCTCGGTCGTGGTGAACAAGGTCTCGGAGCTCCCCGTGGGCCAGGGCTTCAACGCCGCGACGCTGGAGTTCGGTGACCTGATCGCCGACGGAATCGTCGACCCGGTCAAGGTGACCCGTTCGGCGGTGGTCAACGCGGCGTCGGTCGCGCGGATGATCCTGACCACGGAGACCGCGGTCGTCGAGAAGCCGGCCGAGGCGGCCGACGACGGCCATGGCCACGGCCACGGTCATGGGCACCACCACCACTGATCGCGCAACGTCGAAACACCCCCGGTCGTCAGGCCGGGGGTGTTTTGATGTGGCGATCAAGACTTCGTCGTCCAGCACATGGCGACGGCTCGCCGCGGCCGGGCTCGTCGCCGGCGTGATCGCGGTCGCGCTCGGGCCGCCGGCAAGCGCAGAACCCCTGGATCCGATTCCGGGTGAGGGGTTCTTCGTCGTCGGACCCGACGTCGGGCTCGGTCTGTATCGCACCGACGGCACCGCCTCGACGTTCGGGGTGTGGATCAACGACGTGCCCACCCAGGACTCGATGTGTCTGTGGTTCACCTACAGCACGCCGGACCCGGACAAGGCCCACGTCGTCGCGACGAACATGTCCCTCGGCCCGATGTACGCGAACATCAACCCGACGGTGCAATCCTTCGAGTCGCACAACTGCCGGCCCTGGGTCCGCGTCCCCTGACCTGGTGTGCCCACTCTCACCCCGGCGAGGCCTGGTCAACGCCGCTGCCATGAGTAAAATGAGTTTTGCTCATGACCGCGAAGGCTGAGTGAATCCGAGAAAGGAAAGAGGGGCACAGTCGTGGGCGCGCAGTCACGTCAGCGCGGGATCCTGAGTCGCATCATTCGGGAGACCGATCCGCCGACCGGCGCCATGCCGCGCATCCCGCTGTCGGACACCGCGGCGGACGAGGCCTACTACGCGCGTGTCGGTGAGGTGCTCGATCTCGCCGGCAACATCGGCGCCCTCCTGATGGCCTCCGGCACCCCGGCCACCGCGACGATGGATCAGGTCACCGCCATCGCCGCCGCCTACGGCGTCGACCGCTGCGAGGTCGACGTCATCAACACGACGATCCACGTCGCGGCCTACCGCGGGCCGTCGTCTCCGGTCAGCACGCTGCACATCGTGCAGTCGCGCTCTATCGACTTCAGCCGGCTGGCCGCCGTCGACCGGCTGATCGGCAAGATCCGCGCCGGGGAGGTCTCCCCGTCGGAGGCCCGCGCCGAACTCGACACCATCATCACCGCGCCCCATCCCTATCGGCGGTGGATCGCGACGCTCGCCTGGGGCGCGCTGGCGTTCGCCACCGCGGGCACCCTCGGCGCGAGCTGGTTGGCGTGTGTGGTCAGCGCGCTGAGCACGATGACCATCGACCGGGTGAACCGGCGGCTCAACCGCCACGGCCTCCCGTTCTTCTTCCAGTACGCCGTCGGCGGAGCGATCGCCGCCGCGCCGCCCATCATCCTGTACTGGCTCAGCCCACGGCTCGGACTGCACTTCGAACCGACCGTGGCCATCGCCGCAGGCCTCGTCGTGCTGCTGGCCGGGCTGTCGCTCGTCGGCTCCGTCGGCGACGTCATCAGTGGCGCACCCGTCACCGCGGCCGGCCGGTTCTTCGAGTTGGTCATGATGACCGGCGCGACGATCGCCGGCGTCGCGCTGGTGCTGCACCTCGCGAACCGCTTCGGGGCACCGTTCGTCGCCATCGACGCGCACGCTCCGCCCGCGCTGGCCGAGTTCCCGGCTCGTGTCGCGTTCGGTGCTGCCAGCGCCGCCGCCTACGCGCTGGCCTGCTACGCCGAGCGCTCCGCGGCGATCGCCGCCGCATTCGGCGGGGCCGCGGGCACCATCGCGTTCCTGCTGGCCCAGGGCGCCGGTCTGGGCGCCGTCGTCGCATCGTTCCTGGCCGCCGTGCCGATCGGTCTGGTCGGCCGGCTGATGGAGCGCCGCAACCTGGCACCGCCGCTGGTGGTGTCGATCGCCGGCATCGTCCCGCTGTTGCCCGGTCTTGCGCTGCTGCACGGCATCTACGCGATCCTCAACGACCAGCACGCGCTCGGATTCGCCTCGGTTCTCGGCGCTTTCGCGATCGGGACGGCCCTGGCCGCCGGCGTCACGCTGGGCGAGTGGAGTTCGTGGAAGGTGCGCCGACGCCGGCTGCAGGCTCGCCGCGCCGACCGTCGCACCCGACTGCCGGGACAGACCGCGCTCAGCTCTGCGGACTAGGCCTCCAGGCGTGCGCGGATCGCGGCTATCCGCTGCTGCAGGTCCGCCTCGGTGATCACGCCGCGCGCCAGCAGGGAATGGGCCAGCGCCACTAGCTGATTCTCCGGGTACGGCAACTCGGCGTACATCGTGGCCACCAGAGAGTCCTCCTCGTCGCGACGCTCCTTGAAGGTCGGGACGTCGGCCTCGCACGCCGCCCGATCGAGTGCGTCACACAGTCCGTCGAGGCTGGTCTTCCACGGCGGCACCGGATTCTCGACGCCGTACTTGGCCGCCATTCGCGTCCACACCTGGTTGCGTTCGACGATCTGCTGCAGCGCTGAGCTCTCCACGACTCAGTCGCTCATCGGGTGCAGGGCCGGGCGGGTATCGGTGATCACGTTGGTGGTGACGCCGGGCTTGGGCAGCGCCACCCCGATCAGGCAGTCACGCGTGATGATCTCGGTGAGTTGGTCTTCGGACCAGCCGTCGGTGCCGTCGGGGCGCATCGGCATCACCATGAAGCGGTGCTTCTGGTTGGAATCCTGCACCCGGACCTCGACGTCGTCGGGCAGGTACAGGCCGAATTCGGCGAGCACCTGCCGCGGCCAGCGCACCAGGCGCCGGCGATAATTCGGGGTGCGGTACCACTCGGGCGAATTGCCCAGGATCGGCCGGGGGTAGCAGGAGCACAGCGCACACACGATCACATGGTGGACGGTGGGTGTGTCCTCGAGGATCTCGAAAGCCGTGAAGTCGCTGGGTGTTCCGAATCCGGTCGGCTCCATCCAATCGACGCCGACCTCCTTGCTCGCCGTCATCGGTTCGGTGAGCGCGAGGCGCTTGAAGTCCGGATCCAGCCACGCGCGGGCGACCAGGCGGGCCGCGGGCGTCGGGCCGATCTGCTCGGCGAACTCGGTGAACCGCCGGTGCTCTTCGGCGGTGAAGATACCCTTCTCGATACACAGTTCGCGCAATGCGATCTCGAGAACCTCGAAGTCGGTGATCTCGTCCACCATCGGCTTCACGGTCCGATCGTGATCGTGGTCATGATCGTGGGACACGGCGGTTTCCCTTCTCCGACAGCAGCGTTCAGACGGCGGCGAGCCAGCGCTCGGGCAGTTCGGTGCGCAAAGTGTCGGTGGCGGTGCCCGTGTAGCCGTGCCACAGCTGCGACTGGTTGAACTCGACCACGTAGAACCACTCGGGCCGGGCGTCGGGGCGGTCCCAGGTCTCGTCCTCGGCGGCCGGACTCTCGTAGGCCACGGTGGCGATCCGTCCCGTCGCCCCGCGCACGTACTCGGGGGTGCGGGTGTAGAAGACCACCGGCAGATCCCGCACGACGACGGCGTCGCCGACCGCGAACTTCGGTTCCCCGGCCAGACCGGCGTACACCTGCGGATCGCCTTTGCCGACGGCGTGCCGATGGTGGGCGTTGCGCCGCACCCCGGCGCCGTCGCCCTCCGACTTGGGCGCGGCGTCAGGGGTCCGGCCGTCGAGTCCGCCGGCGTAGCGGTCCTTGACCTCGGCCATGCGCTCGCTGAGCTCACCGAGGCCGATGTGGTGCTTCTCCACCAGCACCCGGGCGACCGCGAGGAGCCACCGGCCGTAGTAGGGCAGTCCCAGGTACTCGGCCCGGCCGACGTCGACGTTGCCGATGCGGCGACGTTCCTCGGAGAGCCAGATGCCGCGCCAGGCCAGCACCTCGCACATGACGTAGGTGAGCTCTTCCCAGGTTTCGTACTGCTTGTTCTCGTACTTCATCGGCGCGTCGGGTTCCCCGCCGACATCGTGAACCGGCTTGAGATAGGCCTTGATTCGCGCGGGATCGAGCATGTCGGGCGGGGGAGCGTCGGGGAGTTCGGGGAACGCCGACTTCAGCCGGGCGACGAGGTCGAGTTGGGCAGCGCGTTCAGCGGCCGTGCTCACCTGTCGCAGCCTAACGTCGGGTCCGGCCGTCTCGGGCGGTTTCGCGCCGAAGCCGCGGCCGCGCCGCGATCAGGCCGACCGGCGGATCCCCCGCTTGAGCAGAAGCTCGCGCTCGGACTCGCTCAGCCCGCCCCAGATGCCGTAGGGCTCACCGACGGCCAGCGCGTGCGAACGGCACTGGGTGATCACCGGGCAACTGCGGCACATCTCTTTGGCGCGCATCTCCCGCTGGGCGCGGGCCCGGCCACGCTCCCCGTCGGGATGGAAGAACATCGAGGAATCGACTCCCCGGCAAAGGCCTTGCATCTGCCAATCCCAGATGTCGGCGTTCGGACCGGGAAGCTGCTGCGGCTGTGGCACTGCGAAACCCCTCTCTGCACACCCATTTCGCGGACGACGTGGTTGTGTCAGTCGTGGAAAAGATCCGAGCACAGTCGCCGATGACCACTCGTGCACACAACGTAGAAGGGCTCACGAATTTCCGTCAATACCGCCCCTGTGTGCGAAACCGCATACGCGCAGGCAGAAAATTTACATCACGTTCATCGGTGCGACCCGTTCGCAACGAGTGAGGTGATATCGCCGACCGATCCACCGCCTCTTTAGGCGCCATTTCTCCCGGTCAGTTAATTCCGCGCTGCCCGAATCGAAGTCGACATTCGTCGATCAGTTTTCCTGTTCGTAACATGGTCACCACGAACTGTTAACTGACGCGCTCAACAGATCGGCGGGGTTGATAGCGTCGCGTCCTGAGATGGACGACGAGGCCTTCGGCAGCAACCCCGGTGCGTGGCCGCTGCCGGGCGCAGCGACGCCGGAGGATCTGTGGTTGCGTGCCGTCGCCGCGGCCGGGCAGGGCCGCTACGCGTGCGCCAACTCCGATCTCGATGCGCTGATGCGGTTGCGCCCGGGCGGCCGGCTCGGGTCGCTGGCGCAGAGCACCCGCGCCTCCTTCCTTCGTCAACTCGGCTGGCACGACCGCGCCCGCCCGCTCGACGGCGCGGCGTGGGCGCGCTCCGGCGGGACCGGTGAGGCCGGAGCCGACGCTCTCATCGGTCTGGCCGCCGATGCGCTCGGGGTGGGGCGGTTCGCCGCCTCGCAGCGCGCGCTGGAGCGCGCCGCCGAACTCGTCGCCGCCACCCCGTGCGCGCGGTTGCCGATCCGGCTGGCGTGGGTGTCGGCGGAGCTGGCGATGGCACGCGGCGAGGGCGCCGCGCTCGCGCACGCCGAACGCGCCGTGCGCCTGGCCGACGCGGCTCCCTCGGTCCGGCACCGGGTCAAGTCACGGGTGGTCCTCGCCGCCGCGCACTGCGCCGCCGGCGATCTCGACGCGGCCCGCCGGGAGGGCGACCGCGCGCTGGCCGAGACCGGCGAGCACGGTCTCGTGCCTCTGCGCTGGGCGGTCGCATCGCTGCTCGTCGGCATCGGCAGCGCCGAGTATTCCCCCGCCCAGGTCACGGACATCCGCGACGTTTGCGCCGAAACCGTGATCAGACGAGGCGGCGTGTGGCGCTCGCGCTAACGCGGTTGCGCCCATCCCGGTCGTTATTGTTTGTCTGAGCCGGCACCGATAGGTACCGGTTGGTACAGCCACCTCCCCTTCCGGGATGTGTCCCCGACGTAACGCTGGAGAGCCTGCTCACGATGACAATTTCGGGAGAACGTCTCGATGCTGTCGTTGCTGAAGCGATCGCCGGTGATCGGAACGCGCTCCGGGAGGTGCTGGAGATCATCCGCCCCCTCGTCGTCCGGTACTGCCGGGCGCGCGTGGGGACCGCGGAACGTAGCGGTCTCTCAGCTGATGACGTTGCTCAGGAGGTGTGCTTGGCTGCCATCACGGCGCTGCCGCGGTACAAGGATCAGGGACGACCGTTCCTGGCCTTCGTGTACGGCATTGCAGCGCACAAGGTTGCTGACGCGCACCGCGCCGCCGGGCGGAACAAGGCCGATCCGATGGATGTGGTGCCCGAGCGCTTCTCCGGTGAGGCCGGTCCCGAGCAGAAGGCCATCGAATCCGAATCGTCGGCCCGCATGAACGCCCTCCTGCAGGTGCTCCCCGAGAAGCAGCGCGAGATCCTGATCCTGCGCGTGGTCGTCGGGATGAGCGCGGAGGAGACCGCCGAGGCCGTCGGCAGTACCGCGGGTGCGGTGCGGGTGGCCCAGCACCGCGCGCTGTCGCGTCTCAAGGCGGAGATCATGGCGACAGGACGTGACCATGCCTGATTTCGGACGCTGGAACGCCAATGGCGGTGATCCGTCGCTGAACGAGATCAACCGCACCGACCAGTTCCTCGACGCGCTGGCGTCGCAGCAACCCGTTTACTCCACCGACCGCGGCGACGCCGAGCTGGCGTACCTGCTGGCCGGCTGGCGCGACGATGTGCGTGAGACCCCAATGGGATCGGTGCTGACCACCGAGGAGGCCGCGGCGGCGCTGGACCGCGCGTCGTCCCCGGGCCGACGGCGGCGGTTGTCGCTGGCGGTGGTCGGCTCGGCAGCCGCGGCCGTGCTGTGCCTGGGTGGCTTCGGCGCCGTGATCGCCGGATCCGGACCGGGCGATGCTCTCTACGGTCTGCGCACCGTGCTGTTCGGGGAGCAGACCCAGGCCCGTGACGACGCGGTGGCGCTGGCCGCTCAGACCGAGATGCAGCAGGTGCAGAAGCTCATCGAACAGGGCGACTGGCAGGGCGCTCAGGCCAAGCTCGAGGCCGTCACCACCACGGTCGCCGGAGTCGGCAACGACGAGCGCAAGGCCGAGCTCGTGTCCCAGTGGCAGGAGTTGACCGTCAAGGTCGAGGCTCAGGATCCGGCTGCGACGGTGTCTCCGGGCGCCCCGCTGCCCACGTTCCCGTCGATCAGCGTCGACCCGAACACGTTGTCGCTCACCGTGCCGACGGAGACGACGTCGACCAGTTCGTCGACCGACCCGTCGGCGACATCGCCGTCGTCGGAGACGTCGACCAGCGGTTCGCCGGCGCCGTCGTCGGAGACGTCCACCTCGGTCGGCGCCTCGTCGCCGACACCGACACCGTCATCGACGACGGCCGCACCGAGCCCGACACCGACGACCACCGTCACGACCGCGGCGCCGTCACCGACGCCGACGACGACCGTGGCGCCGACGCCCACGTCGACGTCGGTGGTGACTCAGCAGTCGACGACCGCGTCGGCGACGTCCGCCCCTCGGGCGACGCCGACACCCCAGCCGACACCCCAGCCGTCGCCGACACCGCTACCGACCTCGACGCTGGCGCCGGCCACCACGGTGCCCTCACCGGTCCAGCAGGTGGTGCCGACCACGACGACATTGCTGGTGATTCCCGCAGAGCCTGCGGCTCCGGTGATCCCGGCGACGCCGCCGGGACAGGTGCGCTGACCGTAGTCGGTTCAGCCGTCAGCGATAGCCGTCGGACTCCGAGGCGGCCTCGTTGAGGGACGCGTCGGCGTAGCCGCGGCAGTAATCCCAGGTGACGTAGGAGTCGGGCTCGGGATCGTAGGCCGGCTCGTGCGGGCGGACGGTTCCGTCGACCAGCAGCTGCAACAGGTTTGCGCGCAGCATGTCCCAGTCGTGGTAGTGGTCCTGCTGGCATTCGTCGCAACAGACGACGAGACCGCGAATCCCCTTGTGCGCCAACAGCGCTTCGTAGACAGCCAGGTCGGCCAGGTCGGCCTCCACGGCGGTGCGTTCCTGCGGATCCAGCGGCTGACCCGGCTCCAGCGCATCCAGCGCCGCCGACGGATCACTCGGGTCGTCGGCGAACGGGTCAGGCGGTAATCCTGGCGGCAGGTGGTCTCGCACGACACAAGAGTACGCAGCCCCCGGGGGATCGCGCCAGCACTCGCCCGGCACGTCATGGCGAACAGAAATGCCGAGCTTGATGCCGATAAGATGGGCTTTCAGGTCGCGTCTGTCGCCTGTCCCGTGTCTGGTTACTGGAGGCTCCCATGTCGATCGCCGAGAGCAGCATTCCCCTGGCCGTGCCCGTGCCCACCGGCGGCGATGACCCGACCAAGGTGGCGATGCTCGGGCTCACGTTCGACGACGTCCTGCTGTTGCCCGCGGCCTCCGATGTGATCCCCGCCACGGCCGACACCTCGAGTCAGCTGACCCGCAAGATCCGGCTGAAGGTGCCGCTGGTCAGCTCCGCGATGGACACCGTGACCGAGTCGCGGATGGCCATCGCGATGGCCCGCGCCGGCGGGATGGGCGTGCTGCACCGCAACCTGCCCGTGGCCGAGCAGGCAGGCGCCGTGGAGACCGTCAAGCGGTCCGAGGCCGGCATGGTGACCGACCCCGTGACCTGCTCGCCGGACAACACGCTGGCCGAGGTCGACGCGATGTGCGCGCGGTTCCGCATCTCCGGCCTGCCGGTGGTGGATGCCCTCGGCTCCCTTGTTGGAATCATCACCAACCGCGACATGCGCTTCGAGGTCGACCAGTCCAAGGCCGTGGCCGAGGTGATGACCAAGGCGCCGTTGATCACCGCGCAGGAGGGCGTGTCCGCCGAGGCGGCGCTGGGTCTGTTGCGCCGCAACAAAATCGAGAAGCTGCCGATCGTCGACGGGCACGGCAAGCTCACCGGGCTCATCACGGTCAAGGACTTCGTCAAGACCGAGCAGTTCCCGTTGGCCACCAAGGACAGCGACGGGCGCCTGCTCGTCGGCGCCGCGGTCGGCGTCGGCGACGATGCGTGGGCGCGCGCCATGACGCTGACCGACGCCGGGGTCGACGTGCTGATCGTCGACACCGCCCACGCGCACAACCGCGGCGTGCTCGAGATGGTGCACCGGCTCAAGGTCACCGTCGGGGACCGGGTCGAGGTCGTCGGAGGCAACGTCGCCACGCGTGCGGCGGCCCTGGCGTTGGTCGAGGCGGGTGCCGACGCGGTCAAGGTGGGCGTCGGCCCGGGCTCGATCTGCACCACGCGCGTGGTGGCCGGTGTGGGCGCTCCTCAGATCACCGCGATCCTGGAGGCCGTCGCCGCATGCGCGCCGCACGGCGTGCCGGTGATCGCCGACGGTGGGCTTCAGTACTCCGGCGACATCGCCAAGGCCCTGGCGGCCGGCGCGTCCACCGCGATGCTGGGGTCGCTGCTGGCCGGTACCGCCGAGTCGCCCGGTGAGCTGATCTTCGTCAACGGCAAACAGTTCAAGAGCTACCGGGGCATGGGGTCGCTGGGCGCGATGCAGGGGCGCGGCGCAGGCGGCAACCTGCGCGGCAGCTACTCGAAAGACCGCTATTTCCAGGACGATGTGCTCTCCGAGGACAAGCTGGTGCCCGAGGGCATCGAGGGCCGGGTGCCGTTCCGCGGCCCGCTGTCGCAGGTGATCCACCAGCTCGTCGGGGGTCTGCGCGCGGCGATGGGCTACACCGGTTCGGCCACCATCGAGCAGCTGCAGCAGGCACAATTCGTGCAGATCACCGCGGCCGGGCTCAAGGAGAGTCATCCCCACGACATCACGATGACGGTGGAAGCCCCCAACTACACCACCCGCTAGGGTCGTTGCGGGCTGAACAGGGGAGCGAGAAATGCGAGACATGGTCGAGATCGGCATGGGTCGGACGGCGCGACGAACCTACGAACTGGGTGACATCAACATCGTGCCGTCGCGGCGCACCCGCTCGTCCCAGGACGTGTCGACGGCCTGGCAGCTCGACGCCTACCGGTTCGAGATCCCGGTGCTCGCCCACCCGACCGATGCGCTGGTGTCACCGGAATTCGCGATCGAGCTGGGACGCCAGGGTGGGCTCGGAATTCTCAACGGCGAGGGCCTGATCGGGCGCCACGCCGACGTCGAGGCCCGCATCGCCGAGGTCATCGAGGCCGCGTCGAAGGAGCCCGACCCGTCGGCGTCGATCCGCCTGCTGCAGCAATTGCATTCTGCGCCTTTGGATCCCGAGTTGCTGGGCGCAGCCGTCGCGCGGATCCGGGAGGCCGGGGTCACCACCGCGGTGCGTGTCTCGCCGCAGAACGCGCAGGCGCTGACGCCGACGCTGGTGGCGGCCGGCATCGACCTGCTGGTCATCCAGGGCACGATCATCTCGGCAGAGCGGGTCGCGCAGGACCGGGAGCCGCTGAACCTCAAGACCTTCATCTCCGAACTCGACGTGCCGGTGGTGGCGGGTGGCGTGCTCGACCACCGCACCGCGCTGCACCTGATGCGCACCGGCGCCGCGGGCGTCATCGTCGGATACGGCTCGACCACCGGGGTGACGACGTCCGACGAGGTGCTCGGCATCAGCGTGCCGATGGCCACCGCGATCGCCGACGCCGCCGCCGCGCGCCGGGAGTACCTCGACGAGACCGGCGGCCGGTACGTGCACGTGCTGGCCGACGGGGACATCCACACCTCCGGCGACCTGGCCAAGGCGATCGCATGCGGCGCCGACGCCGTGGTGCTCGGCACGCCGCTGGCCTCGGCCGCCGAGGCGCTGGGCGGGGGCTGGTTCTGGCCCGCCGCGGCGGCGCACCCGTCGCTCCCGCGCGGCGCGCTGCTGCAGGTGGCTGTCGGGGAACGTCCCACGCTCGAGCAGGTGCTGACCGGCCCGTCCGACGATCCGTTCGGAGCGCTCAACCTGGTCGGCGGCCTGCGCCGGTCGATGGCCAAGGCCGGCTACTGCGACCTCAAGGAATTCCAGAAGGTCGGTCTCACGGTCGGCAGCTGAGGCTTCGGCGCCAGTGTGAAAGGGCTCACTTTACAAATTAGGCCGCCCTGTCTAGAGATCTACCGGCCGGTAAGTTCATAATGGTCGAATGCAGACCGACTACGACGTCGTCATCATCGGCTCCGGCTTCGGCGGCAGCGTCAGCGCGCTGCGCCTGACCGAGAAGGGCTACAAGGTCCTCGTGCTCGAGGCCGGCAAGCGCTACGCCGACCCCGAGTTCGCCAAGACCTCGTGGAACCTGCGCAAGTTCCTGTGGGCGCCGCGGCTCGGCATGTTCGGCATCCAGCGCATCCACCTGCTCAACAACGTGATGATCCTGGCCGGCGCCGGGGTGGGCGGCGGGTCGCTGAACTACGCCAACACGCTCTACGTGCCGAGGGAGCCGTTCTTCAACGACCCGCAGTGGCGCGACATCACCGACTGGCGCTCCGAGCTGCTGCCGCACTACGACCAGGCCCAGCGGATGCTCGGCGTGGTCACCAACCCGACGTTCACCGACGCCGACCGCATCATGAAGGAGGTCGCCGACGACATGGGGGTCGGCGACACATGGGTGCCGACGCCGGTCGGGGTGTTCTTCGGTCCCGACGGCGAGAAGACACCCGGCAAGACCGTGCCCGATCCCTATTTCGGTGGTGCCGGGCCGGAGCGCACCGGGTGCATCGAGTGCGGCTCCTGCATGACGGGCTGCCGCTTCGGCGCCAAGAACACCCTGGTCAAGAACTATCTCGGGCTGGCCGAGCGGGCCGGCGCGACGGTGCGCCCGATGACCACGGTGACCGACTTCTCCCAGCGTCCCGACGGCACCTGGCAGATCCGCACCGTGCGGACGGGAAGCTGGTTGCGCCGCACCCGGCGCACCTTCACCGCGAACCAGGTCGTCCTGGCCGCCGGCACCTACGGCACGCAGCGGCTGCTGTTCAAGATGCGCGACACCGGCCGGCTGCCGAAACTCTCCGACCGGCTCGGCATGCTCACGCGCACCAACTCCGAGTCGATCGTCGGGGCCGGCCGACTGCGCGCCACCGACGACCTGAATCTGACCCACGGCGTGGCGATCACGTCGTCCATCCATCCCACCTCCGACACCCATGTCGAGCCGTGCCGTTACGGCAAGGGGTCCAACGCCATGGGTCTGCTGCAGACCTTGATGACCGACGGTGCCGGACCCGAAGGCACCGACGTGCCCCGGTGGAAGCAACTCGTGCGCACCGCGCGCAACGATCCGAAGGGCACACTGCGGCTGCTCAACCCGCGGCGCTGGAGCGAGCGCACGATGATCGCTCTGGTCATGCAGAACCTGGACAACTCGATCACCACGTTCACCAAGCGCACCCGGTTCGGGTTCCACCGCTATCTGAGCAAGCAGGGCCACGGGGAACCGAACCCGTCGTGGATCCCGGTGGGCAACGAGGTCACCCGCCGCATCGCCGAGAAGATCGACGGTGTCGCGGGCGGCACCTGGGGTGAGTTGTTCAACATCCCGCTCACCGCGCATTTCCTCGGCGGTGCGGCCATCGGTGAGGACGCCGCTCGCGGCGTCATCGATCCGTACCACCGGGTGTACAACTATCCGACGCTGTCCGTGGTCGACGGCGCGGCGATCTCGGCCAATCTCGGTGTGAATCCCTCGCTTTCGATCACCGCTCAGGCCGAACGGGCCGCCTCGCTGTGGCCGAACAAGGGTGAAGAGGACCTGCGGCCCGCGCAGGGCCAGCCGTACCGGCGGCTGGATCCCATCGAGCCCGCGCATCCGGTGGTGCCCGCGGGTGCGCCCGCGGCCCTGGACTGGGGGGTCAGCGCCGAGACGGTGAACCGGCGGGATCCGACCACCGCCGAGGCGCAGGGCGCCTGACCCGCGAGCATCCCCACTAGACTGTGCGGGTGGATTCTGCTGCTCCCCGCCCGGTACTGGTGGTCGACTTCGGTGCCCAGTACGCCCAGCTCATCGCGCGTCGCGTGCGTGAGGCGCGGGTGTTCTCCGAGGTCATCCCGCACACCGCGACCGTCGACGAGATCAAGGCGCGTAACCCGCGCGCCGTCGTGCTCTCGGGCGGGCCGGCCAGCGTCTACACCGAGGGAGCGCCGCAGCTCGACCCGGCACTGTTCGACCTCGACGTCCCGGTCTTCGGGATCTGCTACGGATTCCAGGCGATGGCGCAGGCGCTCGGCGGCACCGTCGCGCACACCGGCACCAGCGAATTCGGCCGCACCGAGCTGAAAGTCGTTGGCGGCGAGCTGCATTCTGACCTGCCCGAGACGCAGCCGGTGTGGATGAGCCACGGTGACGCGGTCACCGAGGCGCCGGCCGGGTTCGAGGTGGTGGCCACCAGTTCCGGCGCTCCGGTCGCGGCGTTCGAGAACCGGTCGCGGCGCCTGGCCGGCGTGCAGTACCACCCCGAAGTCATGCACAGCCCGCACGGCCAGCAGGTGCTCAGTCGCTTCCTGCACGAATTCGCCGGTATCGACGCGGCGTGGACGCCGGCCAACATCGCCGACGCGCTGGTCGAGCAGGTGCGCGCCCAGATCGGCGACGGACGGGCGATCTGCGGGTTGTCCGGCGGCGTGGACTCCGCCGTCGCGGCGGCGCTGGTGCAGCGCGCCATCGGCGACCGGCTCACATGCGTTTTCGTCGACCACGGTCTGCTGCGCGCCGGGGAGCGCGCCCAGGTGCAGCGCGACTTCGTCGCCGCGACGGGGGCGAACCTCGTCACCGTCGACGTGGCCGACCGCTTTCTCGAGGCGCTGTCCGGGGTCACCAACCCCGAAGGCAAGCGCAAGATCATCGGCCGTGAGTTCATCCGGGCGTTCGAGGGCGCGGTGCGCGACGCGCTGGAGGGCGCGGAGGGTTCCAATGTATCCGTGGAGTTCCTGGTGCAGGGCACGCTGTATCCGGACGTCGTGGAATCCGGCGGCGGCGCGGGCACGGCGAACATCAAGAGCCACCACAACGTCGGCGGGCTGCCCGGTGACCTGAAGTTCAGGCTCGTCGAGCCGCTGCGTCTGCTGTTCAAGGACGAGGTGCGCGCGGTGGGCCGGGAGCTCGGTCTGCCTGAGGAAATCGTTGCGCGCCAACCCTTCCCGGGGCCAGGGTTGGGGATCCGGATCGTCGGTGAGGTCACCGCGGACCGGCTCGACACGCTGCGCCGTGCCGACGCGATCGCCCGCGAGGAACTGACCGCGGCCGGGCTGGACCACCAGATCTGGCAGTGCCCGGTGGTGTTGCTGGCCGACGTCCGGTCGGTCGGTGTACAGGGCGACGGCCGCACCTACGGACATCCGATCGTGCTGCGCCCGGTCTCCAGCGAGGACGCGATGACGGCCGACTGGACTCGGGTGCCGTACGAAGTGCTGGAACGGATCTCGACGCGCATCACCAACGAGGTGCGCGAGGTGAACCGGGTGGTGCTGGACATCACCAGCAAGCCGCCCGGCACCATCGAATGGGAGTAATGTCTCCAATTCTCGAGCGGAAATGGCGAGTCTTGTCATAATTCCGTCATGATCAGCCGGGGCCGCATCGTCGCTGTCGTGATCGCTTTCGTGATCGCCGTTCTGGGAGTGCCCCTTCCGGCGCACGCGCAGCCGCAGGGGGCGCACATCACCGGCATCGAGCACGTCAACGACCGGTGGGACAAGGTCTCGGTGTCCTCCCCGTCGATGAACAAGGTCATCGTCAACGACGTGTTCAAGGCCTCGAAAGCGGGGGCTCCCACCTTCTACCTGTTGCCCGGTATCGACGGCGGCGACGATCTCGACGGTCCCCGGCCGCCGGGGACCAAGAGCTGGTTCGGAATGACCGACATCCAGGGCTTTTTCGCGAACAAGAACGTCAACGTGGTCTCCCCGCTGGGGGGTGCGTTCAGTTGGTACACCGACTGGGTCGCCGACCCGGGCAAGCAGTACCAGACGTACATGACGCGCGAACTGCCGCCACTGATCAACGCCGAATACAAGGCCAACGGGCGCAACGCCGTCGGCGGGTTGTCGAGCACCGGCGGCACCGCCGTCGACTATGCGGTCCAGGCGCCCGGCCTCTATCGGGCCGTCGGCTCCTACAGCGGTTTCCTCACCCCGGCGGACAACGCCCAGCAGGTGGCGTTGACGCTGGGGTCCGGAGGTGCGAGTGCCGACGCGATGTGGGGCCCGCCCGGCGGCCCGTTGTGGATCGCGCACGATCCGTCGAAGAACGTCGCGAAGCTGGCGGGCACGGCCGTGTACGTGGCCGCGTCAGGCTCGGGCAACGTGGGCGCGGTCGATCGGTTGCCCGACGGGTTCGGCCCCAACATCACCGGTGGATTCATCGAGCGCATCATCGCCGACAGCACCCGGGTGTTCGCCGATTCCGCTGCGGCGGCGGGCATTCCGATCACCTACATCGTGCGCCCGGACGGCTCGCACACCTGGGGGCTCTTCGAGTCCGAGATGCAGGAGTCCTGGAACACCACGATCGGCCCGGCGTTGGGCGCCTAGGGCCTGCTCACTCGGGGTCGGTGTTCTTCTCGACGAGGTCGCCCAGCATCTGCGCGACGGTCGTCTCGACGGCGGTCTCGATCGAGAACGCCAGGGTGGCGGCGACGGCGGTGACGGCCTGAGTGCGGAATCGCACCAACGTGGTGATCAGCTCGGCGACCTTGACGTCGTCGGGCATCGCGGCGCCCGGGTTGATCTTGTCGAGCACTTCGTCGAGGCCGGCCTGCACCAGGATCGCGCTGATCTGATCGAGCAGCGGGCTGACCTGCTCGTGGATGTCGATGAGCTTGTCGTAGGCGACGCCGTACCGGTGGATCTCGGTGAACGCATCGACCAGGGTGGGCCGCACGACGGTGGCGTGCTCCTGCTCGACACGGATGATCTCGAGCGCGACGAGCCGCGTGAAGGCGCCGTCGTCGTCGATCAGCCGCCGCGCCTCGGCGAGCGTCATCCGTTGCGGCTTCTCGGTGGCCCAGCTGCCCGCGATCGCCGACTCCAGACCGAGCATGTCGCCCAGATCCTTGCCCTGCTCCCACGTCGAGAGCATCTCGTGCACGTGCGCGAGGTTGTACCCGCGGTCGAGCAGCGAGGTGATCAGCCGCAGCCGGGTCAGATGGGTGTCGTTGAACAGCGCGATCCGGCCGACCCGCAGCGGCGGATGGAGCAGCCCGCGGTCCCGGTAGACGCGGATGTTGCGGGTGGTGGTGCCGGCCAGCCGGGCCAGTTCGTCGATGCGGTACTCGCCGGATTCCGCGGCGCCGTGCGGCTGCACCGCGGCGTCGAACAACTGCGACACCGCGGTCTCGACGACGTCGCGGGAGCCGCGCCGGATGCGGCGCAGGATGGTCGGAATCGGCCCGCTGGACTTCGGCTGGGACATCCCGGGGTGCTCAGGCAGTGGAGGTGACGGTGCGTGCCCGCACCTCGTGTGCCACCGCGTGGTAGTCGTCGAGCCGGAATTGGCGCATCTGTCGAAGATACTGCGTCGCCAGCCCCGGGTACATCGACGCGTTGAACCCGTCGGCGGTCAGATACCAGCTGCGGCAGCCCGACATCCAGGTCGTCCTGGTCAACCGCTGCTGGATCGCGGCGTTGTAGCGGCGCTGCGTGTCGGCGCGGACGTCGAGGTAGCGCAGGTTCTGGCCCAGGATCGTGGTGACGGCGCTGACCGCGTAGTCGATCTGGCCCTCGATGTACACCAGCAGGGAATTGTGCCCCGGTCCGGAGTTGGGGCCGGTCATGAAGAACAGGTTCGGGAAGCCGTGCGCGCTGGCGCTCTTGAAGGCCTCGGCGTGATCCGCCCACTCCTGCTGCAACGAGCGGCCGCCCAGCCCGGTGACCGGGAACGGCGGACCCGAAAGGTGCACGTCGTATCCGGTGGCGAACACGATCGCGTCGAGATGGTGTTCGACGCCGTCGCTGGTGCGGATGCCGGCCGGGCTGATCGTGGCGATCGGCCAGTCGATGAGCTTGCAGTTGTCGCGCTGCAGCGCGGGGTAGTAGTCGTTGGAGATCAGCATGCGTTTGCAGCCCGGCGTGAAGCCCGGGGTGAGCTGCCGCCGCAGCCAGGCGTCCTTGACCGTCGCCCGCAGATGCGCCTTGCCCAGCGCGGCGACCAGCCCGCTCAGCGGCGTGTTCCACACCAGCGCCGCCGCGCACGCCTCGTGTCCCCAGAACAGTACCTGGCGTGCCAGCTCCTGTGCGGCAGGCACTTTGGCGAACAGCGCCTGGACCGACGTGGGCATCTCGACGTCCGGGCGGGGCAGCACCCAGCCCGGGGTGCGCTGGAACACCTTGACGAAGGCCGCCGTCTTGACCAGTTCCGGCACGATCTGCACGGCGCTGGCGCCGGTGCCGATGACCGCGACCCGCTTGCCGGTGACGTCGAAGTCGTGATCCCAGGCCGCGCTGTGGATCGTGCGGCCTCGGTAGGTGTCGATGCCGCGGATGTCGGGCAGCTTGTGGTCGGCCAGCGGTCCGGCGGCCAACACGACGGTGCGGGCCGCGAAGCGCTTGCGGCCCTTGGTCGTCGCGGTCCACACCCCGGCTCGCTCGTCGAAGCTCAGGCCGGTGATCTCGGTGTCGAACCGGATCAGCGGCCGCAGCCCGTGCCGGTCGGTCAGGTCTTCGATGTGGGCGTAGATCTCACCGCCCGACGGGTACATCCGTGACCAGGTGGGGTTGTCGGCGAACGAGAACGAGTACAGCATCGTCGGGATGTCGCAGGCGACGCCGGGGTAGGTGTTGTCCCGCCAGGTACCGCCGACGCGGTCGCTGCGTTCGACGATCACGACGTCGTCGACACCGGCCTGGCGCAGTTTGACCGCGGCGCCCAGTCCGGAGAAGCCGGCGCCGACGATCAGGGTGTCATGGATGCGGGGTCGGGCCACGGGTCAGGCCGCCGGCTCGTGGGTGAGTTCCTTGAACCAGCTGGGGATCGGCTTGAGCAGGGACCGCGGATAGAAGTCCGACAGCCGGACCATCGTGTTGGCCAGCAGGTGGTAGGGATGGCGCGGGTTGACGACCACCGCGGCGTGACGCTTGAGCACCTGGTAGGTCGGTACGCGCCAGGTGTTCTCGCCGCGATCGCCGAGCGACTTGAAGCGCAGCATCGCCTGGTGCAGGCGTTCGGGCTCCAGGCCCATCGCCGCGATCTCGTCGACCACCCGGTTCAGCAGCGGGATGTACATCAGCGCGCCGATGATCAGGCTCGGCGAGGCGACGGTGCCGACGAACTCGATGGCCAGCCGCCGCACGTCGGCGTGACCGATCATGTCGAGCACCGCGAAATCGACCACCAGATGCCGGGATTCGTCGTTGTTGATCTTCTCGAACACCTGATGGCAGACGGGATCGTCGACCTCCTCGAGCAGGAACTTCAGCAGCGCGCCGTCGAGTGCCACCTCCAGCATCGGGATCACGGTGCCCAGGATCGACAGCGACATGCCGTCGGCGTAGCGGTCCAGCCAGTCCATCGCCAGCCGGATGTTGACGTTCGGTTCGGGCATCTCGCCGTCGTCGAGCATGCCCCACCGCTTCATCAGCGCCAGTTCGGCATTGGCGTGCCGCTGCTCCTCGGCGTGGAAGTAACGGTAGATCTCGGCGATCGTCGGGGTGGGCGCCTTCTTGGCCAGCGCGGCGAAGCCGCGTGCGCCGATGTTCTCGATCCAGCACAGGTCGGCCATGAACGCCTTGAGCTTGGGCCGCTGCTCGTCGGTGATCCTCTCCGCACCGGGTGCGGCCCAGTCGATGTCGGCCAGCGCCCACTGCCGGTCCTTGATCTTCGCCAGCATGGCGTCCATGTCGATCGATGCGGTGGCCATGGTGATCCTCTCAGGTGGTGACGCGGGTGACCAGACCGGCGGCGCGGGTGTACACCGTCGGGGTGAAACGTTTGATGCCCCAGCCGATTCGGGCCTCGGGTTGCGGCATGCAGTAGAGCCCGCCGCGGTCGAGGGTGTCCAGGCACGTGCGGGCGACGCGCTGGGGAGAGAAGCCGATCCAGCGCATCAGGTTGTCGGCGAGCTGGGTGGACCGGTCCGAGATCCGGCCTGCGGCGCCGCCGGATCTGATGATATTGGTCTTCACGAACGTCGGGCACAGCACGGTGACGTTGACGCCGGTGCCGGCGAGTTCGGCGGCCAGCGTCTCCGACAGGGACAGCGTGCCGGCCTTGCTGACGTTGTAGGCGGCCATGCCGGGCGCGGCGCCGAACGCCGCGGCGGAGGCGACGTTGATGATGCCCGCGGGCCGGCCGGCGTCGCGCAGGATCGGGGCGAACACGTGGCACCCGTGGATCGGGCCCCACAGGTTGATCCCCAGCACCCATCGCCAGTCGGCGAGGTCGGTCTCGCCGATCGGTGCCCCGCCCGCGCCGACCCCGGCGTTGTTGACCACCAGTGTCGGCGCTCCGCCGAACCATGAGTGTGCCGCCTCGGCCAGCCGGTACACGTCGTCGACGTCGGTGACGTCGCAGCGGACGGCCTGTGCGGTCCCGCCGTCGGCGACCAGGGCATCGGCGGTCACCTGGGCGGCGTCGAGGTCGATGTCACTGCACAGCACCCGGCCGCCGCGGCGGGCGAGCTCGGCGGCGAACGCGGCGCCGATGCCACTGCCCGCTCCGGTGATCACCGCGTCGGCGCGGTGGCTGCGTCGGGAACCGAACAGCCCCATGTCAGCCGGCCTGTTCGACGGCGTTGTCGGCCAGGACGTCGGTGACGAACGCGGCGACGACGCGCATCGCGGGCACCGCCTCGGGGATCAGCCTCGGCAGCGCCTGGAAGACGTGGACCTGGTCGGGCCAGAGCTGCAGATGAGCGCGGCCGCCGGCGGCGCGCAGATCCTCGGTGAGCGCGATCGCGTCGGCGGAGAGCATCTCGGCCTCACCGGCCTGGATCAGCGTCGGTGGCAGCGGTCGTCCGCCGGCGACGTCGAGGGTCAGCCGGGGATGGGCGGATTCTGTTCCGGTGCAATACAAGTCCACAAGCCGGATGGCGTGGTGCGAACGCATGGTGGGGTCGGGACGGGTGCGTTCCCGCGACCGGGCAAGGGTGAACGTCAGGTCCACCAGCGGCGACATCAGCACCACGCCGGCGGGGTGGCGGACGTCGGGCTGCAGCAGCAGGTCGACGCCGAGGTGGCCGCCTGCGGAGTCACCGGCCAGCACGATGCGGTCGGGCGTGATACCGCAGTGCCCGGTCAGCCAATCCCAGCCGTGGCGGACATCGTCTGCGGCGGTGGGGAACCGGTGCCGCGGCGCCAGGCGGTAGTCGATGCTGAAGACGCCGACTCCGGTCAGCCGGGAGAGCCAGGAGACCAACCGCCGGTGGGTGCGGGTCGAGCACAGGACGTAGCCGCTGCCGTGCACGAAGTAGATCGCCCGGGAGGTGTCGCGGGGAACGCCCGCGCCCCAGACCCATTCGCCTTTCACGCGGTGCCCGTCGGGAGTGTGGACGTCGACCGGCTCGACCCGGGTCCCAGCCAGGGAGGGTCCGAACGTGTCCATCAGTCGGGCGACGATCTGACGTGAGGTCCACAGTCCCCACGGCTGGCCGGGCGGGATCACGAGGCTGAGTTGGCGCAGGGTCAGGCCGGCCAGGGCGGCGGCGCCGCGGGATCGCCAGGAACCGCGCTGCGGCAGCGCGGCTGCCGTCTCGTCGATGAGCACGGATCGGATACAACGCCCAATGATGACATTTGTCAATGACACTATTCGGCAGTGTCATGGTTGCGCCGGTTGACGTTGTCGGTGGCCCGGTGTTTACTGGCCGTATCGAACACATATTCGAACACAGGGTGAGGCCGATGATGTGCAAGGTGCTGCTGTGACGGGGGTGAAAGCACTGGATCGACCCTCGGTCACCCGTGCTGAGCAGCTGGAACAGCTTCGTCGGCAGATGGCGGCGGTGTCCGGGAAAGTGGGTACCGGCCGTCGTCCGGAGCCCGCGGCGGCCGCGGAGCCCGCGGCTTTTTCGCCCCCGGATTCTTTGCTGCCTATGCCTGATTCGCTGTCCTTGCCTCGGGGAACCGTGGCAATTCTGTCGGGGGCGCGGTCGCTGGAGTTGAGCATCGTGGCGGCCGTGACGGCCGAGGGGGGCCATGTCGCGATCATCGGCCAGCCCGACGTCGGCTTGCTCGCGGCGGTGGAGATGGGGGCGGACCTGAGCCGGATCGCGGTGATCCCCGAGCCGGGCGCCGACCCTGTCGAGGTGGCCGCGGTCCTGATGGACGGGATGGATCTGGTGGTCCTCGGTCTGGGTGGCCGGTCGGTCCCGCCCTCCCGGGCCCGGGCGGTGGTGGCCCGGGCCCGTCAGCGCGGCTGCACGCTGCTCGTCACGGACGGGAACTGGCAGGGGGCCTCGGCCCGGCTGGAGGCGAAGGTCAGCGGCTACGACATCGCCGGTGCCGGTGGCGGGACGCCCACGCCGGGGTGCGGCCGGATCAGCCGGGTGCGGCTGGCGATGCGGACCCGGGGACGTGCGACCCGGCCGGCCCGTGCGGTGAACGGCTAGATGTCCGCGTCCAGGGTGCTGGCGCTCTGGTGCATGGACTGGCCTGCTGTCGCCGCCGCGGCGGCGGCCGGGCTGCCGCCGACGGTGCCGGTCGCGGTGACCCTGGCCAACCGGGTGGTCGCGTGTTCGGCGGCCGCGCGGGCGGCGGGGGTGCGGCGCGGGCTGCGGCGGCGGGAGTCGCAGGCGCGCTGCCCGGAACTGCACGTCGTCACCGCCGATCCGGCCCGCGACGCGCGGCATTTCGAACATGTCACGACGGCCGTCGACGACCTGGTGCCCAGGGCGGAGGTGCTGCGCCCGGGGCTGCTGGCGCTGACGGTGCGGGGGGCGGCGCGGTACTTCGGCTCCGAACAGGCCACCGCCGAACGGCTGGTCGATGCGGTGGCCGCGGTGGGCGCCGAATGTCAGGTCGGCATCGCCGATCAGCTGCCCACGGCGGTCTTCGCCGCCCGGGCGGGTCGGATCATCGACCCGGGTGGGGATGCGGAGTTCCTGTCCGGGCTCTCCATCCGGCAGCTGGCCACCGAACCCAGCCTGGCCTCCGGGAGTCGAGCAGACCTGGTGGATCTGTTGTGGCGCATGGGTATTCGAACGATCGGACAGTTCGCCGAGCTGTCCCGCAGCGATGTGGCCTCCCGCTTCGGGGTCGATGCGGTGGCCGCCCACCGCCTGGCACGGGGGGAGCCCGGTCGCGGACCGTCCGGCCGCGACCCCGAGCAGGAACTCGATGCCGTGCTGGACTGCGATCCGCCCATCGACCGGGTGGATGCGGCCGCCTTCGCCGGCCGGTCGCTCGCGGGCCGGTTGCACCGCACCCTCGAGGCCGCGGGCGTGGGATGCACCCGGCTGGCCATCCACGCGGTGACCGCCACCGGCGCGGAGCTCGAACGTGTCTGGCGCTGTGCGGAACCGCTGACCGAGGATGCCACCGCCGACCGGGTGCGCTGGCAACTCGACGGCTGGCTGAACCGCCGTCGTCCCGACGAGCGGCCCGGGGCGCCGATCACCATGCTGCGGCTGCGCCCGGTAGAGGTGGTGTCGGCCGAGGCGTTGCAGCTGCCGCTGTGGGGTGGGATCGGGGAGGAGGACAGACTGCGCGCGCGGCGGGCGCTGGTGCGGGTGCAGGGACTGCTCGGTCCCGACGCGGTGAAGGTTCCGGTCCTCAGCGGGGGGAGGGGTCCGGCCGAACGCATCACGCTGACCCCGCTCGGCGATGAGCTGGTGCCCCGCGCGGATCCCGCGGCGCCCTGGCCCGGGCAGCTGCCCGAGCCGTCACCGACGGTGCTGCTCGACGATCCGGTCGACTTGCTCGACGAGGCGGGCGATCCGGTGCGGGTCACCTCCCGCGGACTGTTCTCGGCCACCCCCGCCCGGCTGGACGCGCCCGGGCGGGCGGGCCGGCTGTCGTGGTGGACCGGGCCGTGGCCCGTCGACGAACGTTGGTGGGACACCGCGGCGTCCCCGAGTGGCCGGACGGCGCGGGCCCAGGTGCTGGTCGGCGGCGACCGCGACCAGGGGGAGGCCCTGCTGCTGTGCTACCGCCAGCGACGGTGGTACGTCGAAGGCCGATATGAGTGAGCACACAATTGGTTGTGCACAATTAAATTGTGCCCTATAGTCTGAGGCATGGCCACGCTCGCCCTCGACGACCACCTGTGCTTCGCGCTGTACTCCGCGTCGCGGGCGATGACGGCGGCGTACCGGCCCCTGCTGGCCGAACTGGGGCTGACCTACCCCCAGTACCTCGCCCTGCTGGTGCTGCGCGAGGAAGGCCGGGTGTCGGTCGGTCACCTCGGCGAGCGCCTGCAGCTGGATTCGGGGACCCTGTCGCCGCTGCTCAAGCGGATGGAGGCCGGCGGCATCGTCCGGCGGGAGCGCAGCGCCGACGACGAGCGCCAGGTCGAGGTGACCCTCACCGCGGCGGGCCGGCGGACAGCCGCCAAGGCCGAGTGCATACCCGAAAAGCTCTTTCCCGCAACCGGATTGACCGCCACGCAGGCTGCCGAGCTTCGTGAGGCGATCCACACGCTCACGCAGACCCTTGTTCACAACCACGGAAAGGAACACCCATGAAGACGCTGTACACCGCAGAGGCCCTGGCCACCGGCGAGGGACGCGACGGCCACGGCCGGTCCTCCGACGGCCGGCTCGACTTCGACTTGGCCATCCCCAAGGAGATGGGCGGCAGCGGCAACGGCACCAACCCCGAGCAGCTCTTCGCCGTCGGCTACGCCGCCTGCTTCCACTCCGCGCTGCGACTGGTCGCTCGGCAGGACAAGGTCGACGTCTCCGATTCGTCTGTCGGAGCACGGGTCTCGATCGGTCAGCTCGACAACGGCGGCTTCGGCCTGGCGGTCGAGCTGGAGGTCACCCTGCCCAACGTCGACGCCGAGACGGCCCGTCAGGTGACCGAGAAGGCCCACCAGGTGTGCCCGTACTCCAACGCCACCCGCGGCAACATCGACGTCACGCTCAACGTCACCGACGACTGAGTGTCTGCGCGAACGCGCCGACCCGGTCGATCAACCGGTCGAAGAACGCCGCAGGATCGACCTCGACACCGATGAGCGCGTTGGGTTCCCGTCCCCAGTGCCCGCTCCAGTCGGCGATCGTCATCCCGCGCGTCAGCGTGCCGGTCAGTTCGACGTCGACCGGGGCGGCGCGGCACGCCACCAGCTCCGGGTCCAGCGCGACCGCGGCGGCCAGCGGGTCGTGCAGGTGGGCCAGATAGCCCTCGCCCTGATCGTGGTGGAACTCGAAGTAGAACCGCATCGCGTCTTCGAGCACCCGGATCAGCGCGTTGCCGGCTGCGGAGGCCGTGCCGCGGGTGTCGTGTACCGACATCGGGGCAGACGGCGCCCCCGCGGCGTCGGCGAGCCGACTCAGCAATTCCGGGGTCAGCGCGATGTTCTCGGTGACGTTGAGGCCCAACACGATCGGCAGGCTCGGCGCGTCCGCCCAGCCGGCGAACACCTCGGCCGCCGACTCCGGGTCCACGCTGGTATTCCACTCCGCGACGGGGGTGGTGTTGCCGCGGTAGTCGAACGCGCCGCCCATGATCACGAGCCGCCGGATCAGCCGGGGCAGCGCCGGTTCGGCGCGCAGGGCGAGCGCCAGGTTGGTCAGCGGCCCGGTGGCGATGCCGATCAGCGTGCCGGGATGGGCGTGTGCCGCCCGGATCCAGGCCTGCGCGGCGTCGTGGTCGGTGAGCCGGGCCGAGGTGGCCGGCAGCCGGGCATATCCGAGGCCCTGCGGTCCGTGGGTGTCCTCCGCGGTGCGCAGCGGGGCCGTCAGCGGCGACTCCGATCCCTTGGACACCGGCACATCGGTGATGCCGCACAGTTCGAGCAGTCCGAGGTTGTTCTCACAGACCTGATGCACGCCGACGTTTCCCGCGGTGGAGGCGATGCCGACCAACTCCGCCTCCGGGCTGCCGAACAGGTACACCAGGGCCATCGCGTCGTCGACGCCGGTGTCCACGTCGAGGAATACCGGCAGGCGTTCGGTGCTCACCAGTGCACGCCGGGCACCAACCGCACCGCCCGCTTGACCTGGCGGGGGACCCGCACCGAGGGCACCGGCCGGGCGGGCCGTCGCGGGCGCCGTACCACCGCGGGCCGGCTCTCGGCCACACCGCGCGCGGCCGCCGAGTCGGGATAGCCCAGGTAAAGCTGGTGCAGAATGCGCCGCGTCAGCCGCGGGGTGAAGTACGTGCCGAGATCCGACAGCGTGCCGACCGGGGTGTCGATGCGCGGCGGTTTGTCGATCAGGCCGCGGACCACCATCGCGGCCGCGTGTTCGGCGGAGATCGGAGGCATCGGGTTGAGCCTACGCGACGGCGCGATCATCGGCGTCGCGACCAGCGGCATGTGGATGGTGGTGAAAGTGATGTGGTCCGAAAGGGTTTCGGTGCCAACGACTTCGGTGAACGCATCCAGTGCGGCCTTGCTGGCGACGTAGGCGCTGTACTTCGGGCTGGCGGCCTGCACCCCGGCACTGGAGACGTTGACCACGTGGCCGTACCGTCGCTCGCGCCAGTGCGGCAGCAGCGCCAGCACCAGCCGCACGGGCCCGAAGTAGTTGACCGCCATCACCCGCTCGTAGTCGTGCAGCCGATCGGTCGAAGCGACCACCGACCGCCGAATCGACCGGCCGGCGTTGTTGACCAGATAGTCGACGTGGCCGAAGCGGCCGAGGATGTCCTTGACGGTGTGTTCCACCGCGGCCGAGTCGGTGACGTCGCACGTGAAGGCGTGCGCATCACCGCCGGCCGCGCGGATCTCGGCGATCAGTTCGTCGAGGGCGTCGCCGTTGCGCGCCAACGCGAAGACCGTCGCCCCGCGGGCGGCCACCGCGATCGCCGAGGCACGCCCGATCCCGCTCGACGCCCCGGTGATGATGACGTGCTTGCCGACCAGCGGTCCCGCCGGATCCTCGCGCCGGGCCCGTTCGGGGTCGAGGTGCTCGGCCCAGTACCGCCACAGTCGTGGTGCGTAGCTCGCGAACTCCGGCACCACGATTCCGGTGCCTCGCAGCGCGTCGTCGGTGTGGTCGCGGGTGAAGGTCGGGGCGAGTTCGACGACATCGAGGACCTCGCCCGGGATGCCCAGCTGAGTGGCGGCCATGTTGCGCAACACCTTTGCGCGCCCGGTCGCCCCGAGCAGTGGGGCTGCGGTCGCGCGGGGCAGCGATCCGACCAGGGGCGGCAGCCCGGCCTCGGAGGCGACGCCGCGGTAGATGCCGCGCAGGCCGATCGTGGTCGGCGCGGTCAGGTGGAACGTCTCACCGTCGCGGCCGTCGAGGTGCATGAGTGTGTCGACCGCTTCAACGACAAAGTCCACCGGCACGATGTTGGTGCGTCCGGTGTCGGGCAGCAGCATCGGCGTGAATCGGGGCAGCGTGGCGAGCGCGGCCAGGATCGGGAAGAAGTAGTAGGGACCGTCGATCTTGTCCATCTCCCCGGTGCGCGAATCGCCCACGACGACCGCGGGCCGGTAGACGCGGAACCGCAATCCGGGGGCCGCCCGGACCAGCAGTTCGGCCTCGAACTTGGTCCGGTGATAGGGCGTGGGCAGCTCCTGTCCGACGTCGACGTCGTCCTCGGTGAACTCACCGCGAAAGCTGCCCGCGACCGCGATCGACGACACGTGGTGCATTGTCGCGCCGAGGCGGCGGGTCAGCGCGATGACCGCGCGCGTGCCTTCGACGTTGGCCTCCCGCTGCCGCTCCTCGGGAGCGGTGATGTCGTAGATCGCCGCGGAGTGCACGACATGATCGACGGTTCCCAGCGTCGCGACGTCGTCGTCGGTCACCCCGAGGTCCGGCGCGGTGAGGTCGCCGACCAGCGGCGTCACCCGCCCGTCCCAGCGCTGGGCCATCCGTTCGAAGCGGCCGAGGGATTCGCGGCGCACGAGCACGTGCACCGCCTCGGTGCCGGGGCGAGCCAGCAGTCGGGTCACGAGATGGCGGCCCAAGAACCCGGTACCGCCGGTAACGACATAGCGCATGCGGGACATGGTCACCTCTGACCGGGGAAAGGTCAACACCTGCCGGACGGCGAGCCCGGAACACGGCGGGAGGCTTGCCAACCGACAGCGGCATGGCATAGGAGAGACACATGCCGATCGATCCGAACGCCGTTGGCGTCACCCCCCCGCCGCAGACCTTCCGCTGGAAGGACCGCGACACGCTGCTCTACGCGCTCGGCGTCGGCGCGGGCACTGCCGACCTCGCCTTCACCACCGAGAACAGTCACGACATCTCCCAGCAGGTGCTGCCGACCTACGCCGTGATCGCGTGTTCCCCGTTCGCCGCGGCCGGGAGCATCGGCTCGTTCGACTTCAGCCGGCTGCTGCACGGCTCGCAGAGCATCCGGCTGTTCGCGCCGCTGCCGGCCGCGGGCGCGCTGAGCGTCGTCAGCGAAGTCGCCGACATCCAGGACAAGGGCGAGGGCAAGAACGCGATCGTGATGCTCAAGGCGACCGGCAGCGATCCCGACACCGGAGCCGCCGTGGCCGAGACGCTCACCACCCTGGTGATCCGCGGCGAAGGCGGGTTCGGCGGCCAACCCGGCCAGCGGCCGGTGGCGCCGCAGATCCCCGAGCGGGAACCCGACGCGACGGTCACCCTGCCCACCCGGGAGGACCAGGCGCTGATCTACCGGCTGTCCGGCGATCGCAACCCCCTGCACAGCGACCCGTGGTTCGCTGCGCTGGCCGGGTTCCCGAAGCCGATCCTGCACGGGCTCTGCACCTACGGCGTTGCCGGCCGCGCGTTGGTGGCGGCTCTGGGGGGCGGTGACGCCACCAGGATCACCGCGATCTCGGCCCGCTTCACGTCGCCGGTGTTCCCCGGCGACACCTTGTCGACGTCGATCTGGCGGCTGGATGCCGGTGCCGCGGTGTTCCGTACCGAGGCGGCGGGCCCCGACGGATCCGATGCCCGCCTGGTGCTCGAGGACGGCACCGCCGAGTTCGCCGAATGATCGGGATCGCGACGAAGACGCTGGTTGCCCTGGGAAACGGTTTGCTGGGCTGGTAGCCTTCGCCTGTGGGCGGGGGTATTGATCTGGACCGCGGATGCGTCCGGCAGGGGTGGGCCGATGTTTGACGGTTTGCGGAGTTCCTCCGCCCGTTCGATCGGCCCAGCACTGTGGGGCTCCGATCAGTACTACTGGTTTACTGCCGTGCTGGCCGCCCGCGGGATGCAGACGGCGACATGCCGACTGGTCGCGGTCTGCATTGCGGCACTCGGGTTGATCCCGGTGGGGCTGCTGGCGAGCCCCACGGGTCCTCAGGGCACGGTGGGACGGACCGCTGCCGTGGTGATCGCGGTGGCCTGCTTCGGGCTGGCGACGGTGTGGCTGCGGGACCACTGGCCGACGCGCGCGCAATCGCTGCTGTGCGTGCTGGTCGGGTCCGTCGGCATCGCGGTGTCGGCGCTGATCCAGACCAATCCGGTTGTCGGGCTGACCGGGGCCGCCAGCTATGCCGTGCTGACCGCGTTCGTGGTGTGCTTCCACACCCAGCGGTTGCTGGCGCTGGTGTGGACGGTCGCCGTCTTCGCACTCGGCGTGCTGATCGTGCGGCTGGCGGCGACGGATCTGGCACTGGCGATCTGCGCGGCCGGCATGATCATCCTGCTCAACGTCTTCGTCGCGTTCGCCTGTCGGGCGATGATCCTGCTGATTCAGCCCGACACCCATCACGGCGACATCGAGCAGCTCACCGGCCTGCTGCACCGGGACGCCTTCTATCAGTCGGTCGCCACGCTGCTCGCCTCGCGGAGCCGCAGCGCGGACAAGTACCTCGTGGTCGTCGCGGTGAACATCGACAGTTTCTCGCTGCTGCTCGGGCTGTCCGGACCGAGCGGCGGGAACCGCGCGCGGGTGACGGTCGGCCAGGCGCTGCGCGAGACCGTCCGGCACAACGCGATCGTCGCGCACGTCTCCGACGACGACTTCCTCATCGCCGACAGCTTCACCACCGCCGACGCCTCACCTCTGGTCGAGCGGATCCGCGGGGCGATCGCCGCGACGCCTCAGCGGCTCACGGCGAGCATCGGGGTGGTGTGCACCCCGCTGCCGCCGCTGGCCGCCGAGCCGCCCGACGAGGTGCTCGACAAGCTCATCGCGATCGCCACCCAGGCCATCGAGCAGGCCCGGATGGCGGGCGGCAACCAGGTCCGCTACGTGCTGCGGCCGACGCTGGACGAGGACCCGGACAACGACGGCGACGATCCCCGGCCCGATACCGGAAAGAGCGCCTGACGATCGAACGCGTGTTCGATACACTGGCCCGGTGGGTTGGCACAACGGTCCGCCGGGCTGGGGCGAGATGGAGCGCGTCCTCAACAGCAAGCCCCGCCGCGCCGGCTGGCCCATCGACGGCCAGATCGGTGACGGCGGTGACAGTCCCGCCTGGTCGCGGAAGCGGGGGCGGTACCAACCGCCGGACCCGCCCACCGGTGCGGGGTCGTCGACGCCGTATGCCGAACTGCACACCCATTCCGCCTACAGCTTCCTCGACGGGGCGAGCACGCCCGAGGAACTGGTGGAGGAGGCGGCGCGGCTCGGGCTGCGTGCTCTCGCGCTGACCGACCACGACGGCCTCTACGGGGTGGTCCGGTTCGCCGAGGCGGCCCGGGAACTCGACATCGCGACGGTGTTCGGCGCGGAGCTGTCGCTGGGCGGGGGCAGCCGCACCGACGATCCCGACCCGCCCGGGCCGCACCTGCTGGTGCTCGCGCGGGGCCCGGAGGGGTACCGGCGGCTGTCGCGGCAGCTGGCCGCCGCGCATCTGGCCGGCGGCGAGAAAGGCGTGCTGCGCTACGACTACGACGCGTTGACCGAGGCCGCGGGGGGGCACTGGCAGATTCTCACCGGATGCCGCAAAGGTCATGTCCGGCAGGCGCTGTCGGCCGGTGGCCCGGAGGCGGCCGACGCCGCGCTCGCCGACCTGGTCGACCGGTTCGGCAGGGACCGCGTCACCGTGGAACTCACCCATCACGGCCATCCGCACGACGACGAACGCAATGCCGCGTTGGCCGTGCTCGCGCCGCGGTTCGGTCTGGACGTCGTGGCCACCACCGCGGCGCATTTCGCCGAGCCGGCCCGCGGCAGGCTGGCCATGGCGATGGGTGCGATCCGGGCCAGGAACTCGATGGACGAGGCCGCGGGTTACCTTGCCCCGCTTGGAGGTTCGCATCTGCGCTCAGGGGAGGAGATGGCCCGGGTGTTCGCCCACTGCCCCGAGGTGGTCAGCGCCGCCGCCGAACTCGGGGAGCAGTGCGCATTCGGTCTCGCGCTCATCGCGCCGCAGCTGCCGCCGTTCGACGTACCGCCCGGCCACACCGAGAACAGCTGGCTGCGGCACCTGGTGATGCAGGGCGCCCGGGAACGGTACGGACCTCCCGAGCGGGCGCCCCGCGCGTACGCCCAGATCGAACACGAGCTGCGGGTCATCGAGGCGCTGAACTTCCCGGGCTATTTCCTGGTGGTGCACGACATCACGCGGTTCTGCCGGGAGAACGACATCCTCTCGCAGGGCCGGGGGTCGGCGGCCAACTCGGCGGTCTGCTACGCGCTGAAGGTCACCAACGTCGACCCGGTGGCCAACGACCTGCTCTTCGAACGGTTTCTGTCCCCGGCCCGCGACGGGCCACCCGACATCGACATCGACATCGAATCGGATCTGCGCGAGCAGGCGATCCAGTACGTCTATCAGCGATACGGCCGCGAATACGCCGCGCAAGTGGCCAACGTGATCACCTACCGTGGTCGCAGTGCGGTCCGGGACATGGCGCGCGCACTCGGCTTCTCTCAGGGCCAGCAGGACGCGTGGAGTAAACAGCTCAGCCAGTGGGGGAACCTGACCGACGACACCCATGTGGAAGGCATCCCCGAACAGGTCATCGAGCTGGCCACGCAGATCTCCAACCTGCCGCGCCACATGGGCATCCACTCCGGCGGCATGGTGATCTGCGACCGACCGATCGCCGACGTGTGCCCGGTCGAGTGGGCCCGCATGGAGAACCGCAGTGTCCTGCAGTGGGACAAAGACGACTGTGCGGCCATCGGTTTGGTGAAATTCGACATGCTGGGGCTGGGCATGCTCTCGGCGCTGCACTACTGCATCGACCTGGTCGCCGAACACAAGGGTATCGAGGTGGATCTGGCCACGCTGGACCTGTCCGAGGCCGCCGTGTACGAGATGCTGCAGCGCGCCGATTCCGTCGGGGTGTTCCAGGTGGAGTCGCGCGCGCAGATGGCCACCCTGCCCCGGCTCAAACCGCGGGTGTTCTACGACCTCGTGGTGGAGGTGGCGCTGATCCGGCCCGGGCCGATCCAGGGCGGGTCGGTGCACCCGTACATCAAGCGACGCAACGGGGAGGAGCCGGTCACCTACGACCATCCGTCGATGGAGTCGGCGCTGCGAAAGACACTGGGCGTGCCGCTGTTCCAGGAGCAGCTCATGCAGCTGGCGGTGGACTGCGCCGGGTTCTCGGCGGCCGAGGCCGACCAGTTGCGCCGCGCGATGGGCTCCAAACGCTCGACGGAGAAGATGCGCCGGCTGCGCGGCCGGTTCTTCGACGGGATGGCCGAGGTGCACGGCATCACCGGGGAGGTGGCGCAGCGGATCTACGAGAAGCTGGAGGCGTTCGCCAATTTCGGCTTCCCCGAGAGTCATTCGCTGAGCTTCGCGTCGCTGGTGTTCTACTCGTCGTGGTTCAAGCTGCACCACCCCGCGGCGTTCTGCGCGGCGCTGTTGCGTGCGCAGCCGATGGGGTTCTACTCGCCGCAGTCACTGGTGGCCGACGCGCGCCGGCACGGGGTCACCGTGCACGGTCCGGACGTTAATGCCAGCCTCGCGCACGCCACGCTGGAGAACGCGGGTATGGAGGTGCGGCTCGGCCTCGGCAGTGTCAGGCACATCGGCGAGGAGCTGGCCGAGCGGCTGGTCGAGGAGCGGAAAGCCCACGGCCCGTTCACCTCTCTGCTGGACCTGACCGGGCGGGTGCAGCTGTCGGTGCCCCAGACCGAGGCGCTGGCCACCGCCGGAGCGCTGGGATGTTTCGGGATCACCCGGCGTGAGGGGCTGTGGGCGGCGGGCGCCGCGGCCGCCGAGCGTCCGGACCGGCTGCCCGGCGTCGGGTCGTCCTCGCACGTTCCGTCGTTGCCGGGGATGACCGAACTGGAGCTGACCGCCGCCGACGTATGGGCCACCGGGGTGTCACCCGACCGCTACCCGACCCAGTTCCTGCGGGAGGACCTCGATGCGATGGGGGTGGTGCCTGCCGATCAACTGCTGTCGGTACCCGACGGCACCCGGGTGCTGGTGGCGGGGGCGGTGACGCACCGGCAGCGTCCCGCGACCGCGCAGGGGGTGACGTTCGTCAACCTCGAGGACGAGACCGGGATGGTCAATGTGCTGTGTATGCCTGCGGTCTGGGCGCGGCACCGCAGGCTGGCGCAGACCGCGTCGGCGCTGCTGATCCGCGGCATCGTGCAGAACGCCACCGGTGCGGTGACCGTGGTCGCCGACCGGATGGGTCCGCTGAGCCTGCGGGTGGCCTCGAAGTCCCGCGACTTCCGATGAGGGGTGACTCTCAGCCCGGGGTCGGCGTCGTCCACACCTTGTCGACGTCGATCCGCAGACGCGTGCCGTAACTCGCCATTGCGTCGGCCAAGCCGATCTGCTCGGCCTGTGCGCGGTACTTCTCCCAGTACGGACCGTCCTCGCGGGGGTCGACGTCCCGCGCGTCGATGGTCGCGATGCCGCCGACGACGATGATGCCCGAGCCCTGCCCGTTGGAGTCCAGGTTCAGACTCACCCGTGGGTGTGCCTGGATGTGACGCACCTTCGCCGCGGACGGTTCGGTGTAGACGGTGATGCCGGCACCGTCGAAGTGGAACCACACCAACCTCGGTACCGGTTGGCCGGATTTCGCCACGGTGGTGAGCCATCCGAACTGATCGGAGGTGAGACGGTGAACGACCTCGTAGGGAAATTCAGCTGCCATGCGACCGAATGTAGTCTCGGCACAATGACGCTCAACCTCTCCGCCGATGACGTTCTGACGACTACTCGCTCGGTGCGCAAGCGCCTCGATTTCGACAAGCCGGTACCCCGCGAGGTGCTGATGGAATGCCTCGACATCGCGTTGCAGGCGCCGACCGGTTCGAACAGCCAGGGCTGGCAGTGGGTGTTCGTCACCGACCCCGACAAGAAGCTCGCGCTCGCGGAGATCTACCGCACCAACGCCACGCCCTACCTGAACCAGGCCAAGCCGCAGATGGGCGATATTCGCGACGAGCAGCGCCCACGGGTGGAGGATTCGGCGCGCTACCTCAACGACCACCTGGAGAAGGTGCCGGTCATGTTGATTCCGTGCCTGGAGGGCAAGCCGCAGGACGCGGTGTCGGGCGCCAGCGCCGGATTCTGGGGGTCGCTGATGCCTGCGGTGTGGAGCTTCATGCTGGCGTTGCGTTCGCGCGGATTGGGCTCGGCGTGGACGTCACTGCATCTGCTCGGCGACGGCGAGCGCCAGGCCGCCGAGTTGCTGGGGATCCCGTTCGACTCCTACAGCCAGGCCGGGCTGTTCCCGATCGCCTATACCAAGGGCACCGACTTCAAGAAGGCCAAGCGGCTTCCCGCCGAGCAGGTCACGCACTGGGACACCTGGTGACTCACGTGGCGCCGGCGAAACCGTGCTGGCGCCACGCCTCGTAGACGGCTACCGCGGCCGCATTCGACAGGTTCAGTGACCGCCGTCCCGACAGCATGGGGATCCGCACCCGCGCGGTGAGGTGCGGATCCGCCAGCGTCGTCTCGTCGAGACCCGTCGGTTCCGGCCCGAACAGCAGCACGTCACCCGGTTGGTAGGCGATCTCGGCGAACGACGTGGTCGCATGAGCGGTGAACGCGAAGACCCGGGCCGGCATCACGGCCGCCCACGCCGCGCTCAGATCGGGATGCACGGTGACCGACGCGAGGTCGTGGTAGTCCAGCCCGGCGCGGCGCAGCTTCGGTTCGGACAGGTCGAAGCCCAGTGGCTCGACGAGGTGCAGTTCGCACCCGGTGCCCGCCACCATGCGGATCGCGTTGCCGGTATTGGGCGCGATGCGCGGGGAGTAGAACATCACCCGGAACACCCTTGGCAGGGTAGTTCTCCGGCGACGCCCCGTTCGGTGTCAGTCCAGACAGGTCTCGTAGGTCGCGATCGAGATCAGCCCGGCGAGAGTGTCGACGTCGACCATCTCGCTGCTCATCGCTCGCATCAGGGGTGAATCACCGATTTCCGAGGCATCGGCCAGCAGAGCCATCTCCACGCCGTTGTGGATCATTGCACTCCTCCAGTTCGTCTCCCTCGATTGTGCCTGCTCGCGGGCCCGCCCGTATCGGTGACACGCAACGGGTCGGAAACGAAACGGCAACGCCCACAAGGGCGTTCTGTTCAGGGCCTTTGCTGAAATCACGTTCGGATGTCGAACTGTGGAAACACGGTGTTCGGGCTGGCATACTCATCGAATTGCCAGGCGCTTCACGCCCGCCCGACGAGGGCGCCCTCAGCAGGAAGCTTTATGAACGACGCTCGATCCCCGATCAAGCGGCCGCCGCGGTTGGCGCTGTCCAACTGGCCGGTCCGCGCGAAGGTCCTGGCCATCGTGCTGGTACCGCTACTGCTGGCGTGCGCCTTCGGCGGCCTGCGCATCTCGGCATCGGTTTCTGCCGCCCGGGATCTGCGCGTCGCCGCCACCCGCGCCGACATGGTCCCCCCGGTCGCGGACTACATGGCCGCGCTGGAAGGCGTGCTGTCGGCGGCCACCGCCGGCGGCGACGTCCCGGCTGCGGTGACGACGTTCGGTGACCGCACGTCGGCGTTGCGCAGCAGACTCGACAGCACCGAGGTCGACGACGCCGTGCGGCTGGCCACCAACACACTGCTCGACTACGGCAAGGACCTGGCCGACAAGACCGTCGCGAACGCGATCGATCTGCGCACCCGCGTGATGACCTACGCGCCGTTGCTCATCACCGCCGAGACCGCGATCACCGGCCTGGTGTCCGGCGACGACGACACGGTGCGCTCGGCGGGGGATGCGCTCGCCCGCGCTGTCGGCGCCCGCGGCCAGATGACGATGCAGCAGATGCTCGTCGACCGCGGTGGCGATCTGCCCGAACCCGACCTGCGGTCGTCGATGATCACGCTCGCCGGCACCGAGCCCTCGAACGTCTCGGCGATGGGCGCCTACCTCGGCGGCTCGTCCGACCCCGCCGCCTCGCTGCGGTCGGAGATGGTCAAGCGCATGTCGCTGCTGTCCGACCCCGCCGTCGTGCTCGCCGGCAACCCCGACCTGCTGTCCTCGCAGCGGATCACCCGCGGCATCGCCGAGGGCGTCATCGCTGAGACCTCCCGCACGATCCCGGCCACTGTCGAGGACCAGGCCGCCGCCGCCCGCACCGCCGCGTTGCGGGACGCCGTGCTCGTCGGCGCCGCCATCGTGGTGGCGTTGCTGGTCGTCACCCTGGTGGCGCGGTCGCTGATCCGGCCGCTGCGCACGCTGCGCACCAGCGCGCTGAAGGTGGCCCACGAGGACCTCGCCCGCGAAGTGGAACAGGTCCGCGCCGACGGCAAGACCCCGCCGGTGCAGCCCATCGGGGTGCACACCTCCGAGGAGATCGGCCAGGTGGCCCACGCCGTCGACGAATTGCACGAGCAGGCCATCCTGCTCGCAGGGGAACAGGCCCGGCTGCAGATGCAGGTCACCGACATGTTCGAGACACTCTCGCGGCGCAATCGATCCCTGGTCGACCAGCAGCTCGCGCTCATCGACCGGCTCGAGAGCAACGAGCAGGACCCCGACCGGCTCGACAGCCTGTTCCGCCTGGATCACCTCGCTGCGCGAATGCGGCGCAACGGCGCCAACCTGATGGTGCTCGCCGGGGCGCGTATCGCCCGCGACCAGGCCGAGCCGGTGCCGATTGTGGAGCTGGTCAACGCCGCGGCCTCCGAGGTGGAGGACTACACCCGGATCATCGCCGAGAGCCTGCCCGACAGCGCGGTCACCGGTGCCGCCGCCGGCGACCTGATGCACCTGCTCGCCGAACTGTTCGACAACGCGCTGCGCTATTCGCCGCCGGCGACGCAGGTGCGGGTGTCGGCCGTGTACACCGGCAACGGCGGCCTCGTCCTCGAGATCGCCGACACCGGTCTGGGCATGACCGAATCCGACCTGCGGGTCGCCAACACGCGGCTGCAGTCCGGCGGTGAGGTGAATCCGTACACCGCGCGCCACATGGGGTTGTTCGTGGTGGGCCGGCTCGCCGCCCAGCACGGGCTGGTGGTCCGGCTGCGCACCACCGTCTCCGGTCAGCGCGACTCGGGAACCACGGCGGGCGTCTACGTCCCGGCCGAATTGCTGGTCGCGGCGGCCCAACCCTCACCGTCTCCCGAGCCCGCGCCGGCCCCCGTGGAACCCGTCGCCGTCGCCGCGCCGGTGATCGAGGCGCCCCCCGAGCCCGCTCCGGCCGGTCTGCTGCCCCAGCGCCGGCCGGGGGCCAGCGGCATCGCCGAGCCGGTACCGCCTCAGCCGCCTGCACGGGCCCCCGAGCCCGAGCCTCGCCCCGAGCCGATACGGTCCGACGTCGCCGCGTTCTTCGCGCCGCGTCCGTCCGACGGCAACGGGCAGGCCCGGCACGCTCGGCACGCGAAAGACGACAGCGCCGACGACGACGCGATTTATCAGAAGATGCTTTCCGAGTGGCTGGTCGACCCGCACGAGCTGTCCCACAGCGCCGACCTGAACTGGCAGACGGTCTGGGACCACGGATGGTCGGCGGCCGCCGCCGCGGACAACGCACCGGTGCTCGACCACACCGTCGAGGGGCTGCCGGTGCGGCGCCCCGGCGCGCGGCTGGTGCCCGGAGCCCCCGACGATGCCGGCAACGGTTCCGGCGCCCATGCCGCCCGGGATCCCGACGCCGTGCGCGCCGGAATCGTCAACCACTTCGGCGGCGTGCACGCCGGACGCCTGCGGGCCCAACAGGAGCGGGGGACCCCCGGTGAGTGAGTCGCTCGACTGGCTGGTGGCGCGGTTCGCCCGCGAGACGCCGGGGGTCTCGCACGCGATCCTGGTGTCGGCCGACGGCCTGCTGGTGGCGGCGAGCGAGCACATGCCGGGGGAGCGGGCCGATCAGCTGGCCGCCGTCGCGTCGGGGCTCGCCAGCCTGTCGACCGGCGCCGCGCAACTGTTCGACGGCGGCTACGTGCTGCAGTCGGTGGTCGAGATGGAGAACGGCTACCTGCTGCTGATGCGGGTGGGCGACGGCTCGAACCTGGCGACACTGGCGGCGCGGACCTCCGACATCGGCCAGATCGGTTACGAGATGGCGATCCTGGTGGAACGGGTGGGCGCGGTGGTCGCATCGGCGCGGCGAAGCACGCTGTGACCGAGGGCGCGGATCCGGCGCCGCGACTGGTCCGCCCGTACACCCTGACGGCGGGCCGGACCGACTCACGTGTCGAGTTACCGTGGGAGGCCCCGGTCGCAGCGGCGACGCCGCCGCAGCCCCCCGACTGGCCGGGCGCCGACGTGCGCGCCCAGATCGTGGCGCTGTGTGCGCGACGGCCCTCGGTCGCCGAGATCGCCGCGCATCTGGGTCTGCCGCTCGGCGTGGCGCGCGTGCTGGTGGGCGACCTGGTGATGCAGGGTTATGTGACCGTGCACGACACCCTGGCCGACGCGACGACGGCCGACGAACGACGCGAACTGATCGGAAGGACACTGCGTGGCCTCAAGGCACTCTAGGACCGCCTCGACCAAGATCGTCATCTCCGGCGGCTTCGGCGCCGGCAAGACGACGTTCGTCGGCGCGGTGTCGGAGATCGTGCCGCTGCGCACCGAGGCACTGGTCACCGACGCCTCGGAAGGACACGACGAACTCGCCGCCACCCCGGACAAGTCGACGACGACCGTCGCGATGGACTTCGGCCGCATCAGCCTGGCCGACGACCTGGTGCTCTACCTGTTCGGTACGCCGGGGCAGCGCCGATTCTGGTTCATGTGGGACGACCTGGTGCGCGGCGCGATCGGCGCGATCATCCTCGTCGACGTCCGCCGCCTGGCCGACAGCTTCGCCGCGGTCGACTTCTTCGAAGCCCGCAACCTGCCGTTCCTGGTCGCGGTCAACGAGTTCGACGGCGCCCCAAGGCATTCGTTGCAGGCGGTGCGGACCGCTCTCGCTCTTCCCGACCACGTGCCGCTCATCAGCGTCGACGCCCGTAGCCGCGAATCGGCCAAGGCCGCACTGATCGCCGTCACCGAATACGCACTGAGCCGGTTGGCGCCGACCGGCTGACCGGGATGGACGATCAGACCGACAGGGAGTTCGACGGCCACGATTTCCGCGACGAGGACTTCAGCCGGATCCGCACCGAACGGGTGGTGTTCGACGGCTGCGACTTCTCCGGAGTCGACATGGCGGAGTCCGAGCACATCGGCTCGGCGTTCCGTAATTGCACGTTCCGCCGGACTACTCTCTGGCACAGCACTTTTCGTCATTGTAGCTTTCTCGGGTCGACGTTCGTCGAGTGTCGCATGCGGCCGCTGACCGTGGTCGAGGCGGACTTCACTCTGGCGGTGCTGGGCGGGGCCGACCTGCGCAAGGTCGATCTGTCCGACTGCCGATTGCGCGAAGCCGGCCTGGTCGGCGCCGACCTGCGGGAGGCGGTGCTGGCGCGCGCGGACCTGACCGGGGCGCGGGTGCAGGGAGCGCGGTTGGAAAAGGCCGACCTGCGCGGCGCCCGCGCCGATCCGACGTTCTGGACGACGGCCGCGCTGCGCGGCGCCCGGATCGACATCGAGCAGGCGCTGGCCTTCGCCGCGGCGCACGGTCTTGACATCCGCGGCGGCTGAAATCGGTTGCGGCGGCGCGTAGTTCTCGGGTAGGACAAAGCTGTGTGTACGCGTGCGGTGATGGAGCGGTGGCTGACGCTGTTCAATGCAGGTGATGCCGACGGCATCGCGGACCTGTACGCCGAGGATGCGGTCAATCACCAGATCCCGCTGTCGCCGGTGGTCGGCCGGCCCGCGATCGCGGACTTCCACCGCGACACCTTCGCCGGCGGCCCCCTGACCTGTATCCCTGTCAACCTCGTCGTCGACGGTGATTGGGGCGCGCTCGAGTGGACCGACCCCGAGGGCTTCCGCGGCTGCGGGTTCTTCTGCGTGCGCGACGGGGTGATCGTTCACCAACGCGGCTACTGGGACAGTGCACAGCTGGCCCGGGTGCACCCCGACGTCCACTGAAATCGGCAGGTCAAAAAACCGCACGTGACGGGGTGTTTGACCCCACAACCGAAAAGTCGTATTCGCGGTGCGTATTTAACTAGCGTCAGCGGCATGCAGCTCACCCGGTTCACCGATCTTGGACTTCGGGCCATGATGCTGCTCGCGGCCGGGGAGGCCGAGGGGCGGCGGGTGACCACCCGGTCCATCGCCTCCGGCGCCAACGCTTCCGAGCATCACATCGCCAAGGCCGTGTCCCGGCTGGCCGACCTCGGCATGGTGTCGGCGCGGCGCGGGCGCATCGGCGGCCTGGAGCTGACCGAACAGGGCCGCGTCGCCTCGATCGGCGGGCTCGTACGCAGCCTCGAGGGCGACCGTGAGGTCATCGAGTGCGGTGGCGAGCGCCCGTGCCCGCTGGTGCCCGCCTGCCGGTTGCGGCGCGCGCTCGCCGAGGCCAAGGAGGCGTTCTACGCCGAACTCGATCGCTACACCGTCGCCGACCTGACGCGGTCGCCGAATTTCACTGTGCTGCTGGGCTCCCCGCAGACGATCCCCGAAAGGAACCCCCGATGACCCTCACCGCAGCTCCGGTCGCACTGGAACCCGCGCACGCGCAGATCGTGTCCGCGACGCTCCCGCTGATCGGCGCCCACATCGACGAGATCACCACGGAGTTCTACCGCCGGATGTTCGCCGCGCACCCCGAACTGCTGCGAAACCTGTTCAACCGCGGAAACCAGGCCCAGGGTGCGCAGCAGCGCGCGCTCGCCGCGTCCATCGCGACCTTCGCCACCCATCTCGTCGACCCGGATCTGCCGCACCCGGTGGAGTTGCTGTCCCGCATCGGGCACAAGCACGCGTCTCTCGGCGTCACCGCCGACCAGTACCCGATCGTGCACGACAACCTCTTCGCCGCGATCGTCGAGGTGCTCGGGGCCGACACGGTCACCCCCGACGTCGCCGAAGCGTGGGACCGCGTGTTCTGGATCATGGCCGAGACGCTGATCGACATGGAGCGCGATCTCTACCGCAGTGCCGGCGTGGCCGAGGGCGACGTGTTCCGCCGCGCACGCGTGGTGTCCCGGGTGGACGATCCGTCGGGTGCGGTGCTCATCACGGTGCGCTGTGCCGGTCATCCCCTCGCCGATTACGTTCCAGGACAATATGTCTCGGTCGGTGTGACGATGGCCGACGGGGCGCGGCAGCTGCGGCAGTACAGCCTCGTCGACGCGGCAGGCGAGGGGGAGCTGACGTTCGCGGTGAAGCCCGTCGCCGCCGTCGACGGCCGGCCCGCCGGCGAGGTGTCCAGCTGGATCGCGGCCCACGTCTGTGTCGGTGATCTGCTCGACGTGACGGTGCCGTTCGGCGATCTGCCGGCCCCGACCGGCCGAGAACCGCTGATGCTGATCTCCGCAGGCATCGGGGTGACCCCGATGGTGGGCATCCTCGCGCACCTCGCCTCGGCGGCGCCGCACACCCCCGTGCACGTTCTGCACGCCGACCGCAGCGACCGGGCGCACCCGTTGCGCGAGCGTCAGCACGAGTTGATCGCCGCGCTGCCCCACGCGACTTTTGACGTCTGGTACGAGGACGGGCTGACCGCCGGCACATCGGGAGCTCACCCGGGTCTGCTGAACCTCGACGGCGTCGCGATCGCCGGCGACGTGCAGGTCTACCTGTGCGGCAACAACGGCTTCGTGCAGGCGGTCCGCAAGCAACTGGCGGCCAAGGGCGTCGATGCGGCGCGCGTGCACTGCGAGCTGTTCGCCCCCAACGACTGGCTGCTCGGCTGATCAGTCCCCGGCGCTGACCGCGCGGGTCACCAACTCGGCGATCGCCCGGCAGTAGTCGGGGTCGACGTCGTCGTTGCTGAACAACGCGAACGTGTGCAGCGGCGCGGTCAGCAGGTGCAACGCGACCGTGGGTCGGACGTCGGAGCGCAACTCGCCGCGGCGGGCAGCGCGCTCGAGGACCGTCTCGATGACGTCCCGACGCAGGGCCCAGAACGCGAGCCGGCTCTCGATGTCCACGGTGTAGGACTTGGAGTCGATGACGAGCATCCGGACGATCCGGCGGCCCACGGGCTCGTTGAGGTAGTGCCCCACCCACAGCGCCAGCTCGGTCAGGTCTCCCTGCAGTGTGCCGGTGTCGGGGGTGGTGGTCATCATCTCGCTGTAGCTGAGCAGCGCGTCGAGGATGAGTTGCTGCTTGCCGCCCCACGTTCTCTGGATGTAGTCGTGCTCGAGCCGGGAGCGCTGGGCGACACCTTCGATGCTGAAGCGGTCCATGCCCCACTGCTGCAACTCCGCGAGAGCCGCGTCCAGGGCGATGGCACGCATCGCTGAATCGGTATCGCTCACCGGCACGTCCCCCTCGCAGAACACCCGGTGTCGATCCTATTGCGCCCGCAACGAACCTTGAACACCAATTCAGGCGCGTTACGCGGCTTTCAGCCGGATCTTCCAGCGAACCAGGCTCAGATACCCGATGCAGATCGCCCCTTGCATCGCCATGTTGAACCACCACGTGCCTGCTTCGTGTTTCCAGTGCGAGTCCTGCGGCGTGAGCGGGCCGGGTACGAGCCTGAGCAGATCGATCGTCGATGCCGTGGAGGCGAATCCCCATCGGGCCGGCGTGACCCAGGACAGCTGGTCGAGACCGATGCGTCCGGTCACCGGGATCATGCCGCCCTGGAACACCAGCTGCGACATTATCGCGATCACCAGCAGAGGCATGATCTGCTCGCTCGACTTGGCAATGGCCGACAGGGCCAAGCCGACCATGGCTGCGCCCACGCAGCAGGCCGCCACATCGACGTACAACTCGAGGGACCGGCTGGGGATCACCACGCCGCTCTCGACGGCGCCGGGACCCCAGCCCTTCCCCCAGATGTTGATGGCCACGACGATGCCCGACTGCAGCAGTGCGAACCCGGCGAAGACGACGACCTTGGCGAACATGTATGCGGTCGTCGACAATCCGACGGCCTGCTCGCGCAGGAAGATCGCCCGTTCGCCGATGAGCGCCCGGATCGTCAGTGCCGTGCCCATGAAGATGGCGCCGACGTTGAGCAGCACCAGAATCTGCCCCGGCTCATTGGGCGCCTCCCCGCCCTGGATCGCGGGCACGGGTACGCCGAAGCCCACGTCGCCCGGTACCGACAGCGACAGAGCGCCCATGATGAACGGCAGGAACGCCAGGAAGATGAAGTAACCGCGGTCGGAGACGATGAGCCGCATCTGGCGGCGAGCGATCGTGGAGAACTGTTTTCGCACGCTGGTGCGCGTGGGCGAGCCGAGGTCTGCCGGCTGTTGGGTCGCCGGCCGGGGTGGCGGTGGACCGTGGCGTTCGAGGTAGCGCCGTTTGGCGCTGTCCGGATCGCTGGCCACCGAGCTGAAGATGTCGGCCCAGTTGGTGGTGCCCAATTCGTGGCCGATCTGATTGGGCGGACCGTAGAACGCGGTCTTGCCGCCCGGGGCGAGCAGCAGCACCTGATCGCAGACGTCGAGATAGGTCAGCGAGTGGGTGACGACGAGAACCACGCGTCCGGCGTCGGCCAGTTGGCGCAGCATCGTCATCACCTGGCGGTCCAGGGCGGGGTCCAGACCCGAGGTCGGTTCGTCGAGGATCAGCAGCGACGGGCCCGTGAGCAGTTCGAGTGCGACCGATGCGCGTTTGCGCTGTCCGCCGGAGAGCTTGTCGACGCGGGTGTCGAGGTGGTTGGTCATCTCGAGTTCCTCGAGCACCTCGTTGACGACCTGTTCGCGGTCGGCCTTGGTGGTGTCGGGGGGCAGTCGGAGCTCGGCGGCATACATCAGTGCCTGGCGGACGGTGAGCTCCCCGTGTACGACGTCGTCCTGCGGCACCATGCCGATTCGGGAGCGCAGCGAGGCGTACTCGGCGTGGACGTCGTGGCCTTCGAACGACACCTGCCCGGCGGTCGGATGGGTGTAGCCGGCGACCAGTCGGGCGAACGTCGACTTGCCGGCACCCGACGGGCCGATCACCGCGGTCAGTGTGCCGGGCCGCGCCGACATCGAGATGTTGTCGAGCAGCGTCTTGTTGTTCTCGATCGTCCACGTCACGCCGTGCACCTCGAGGCCGCCGGTGGCGGTGGCGGCGGCGGTCTCGGTCCGACGGACCAGGGTGCCGTCCCGGAACACCAGGTCGACGTTGCCGATCGTGACGGTGTCGCCGTCGTCGAGCCGGGCGGTCTCGACGCGGGACCCGTTGACGAACGTGCCGTTGATGCTGCGGTTGTCCCGGATCTCGGTCCCGGTCGGGGTCGAGACCAGCGTGGCGTGGTGGCGCGAGGCCAGCACGTCGGCGATGACGATGTCGTTGTCGCTCGCGCGGCCGATCTTGATCGACCCGGGCGGCACCTCCGGCGCGCGGCCGGGCCGCAGGATCTTGAGCATGCTGGTGGCGAGGTTGCCGTCGCCGCCCGAGCGGGGCGCCGCGGCGGGCCCCATCTGGGTGGCCGGCTCCATCGCCGGTGACGAGATCTGCTGATGCGCTGGAGCCGGCGACGGTAGGGGCCGCGACGGCGGTGGCGGGGGATACCCGGTGCGCGGACCGGTGGGATAGGACCGCGGCGCCGGAGGGCGCGTCGTCGGCGACTGGCTCGGCCACGTGGCGCTGGGCCGGGCCGCCGCCACCGGAACCGCTGTGGTGGGCGGCGGGCTTCCCGCCGAGCCCTGGTGCCGGCCCACCTCGAAGGTGAGCAGCGGACCGTCCGGGTTGCCGACGTGGATCTGCGCCCCGTCGGCGATGTCGACGGCCGGCACCCGACGCCCGTTCACGAACATTCCGTTGAGCGATCCGTTGTCGATCGCCAGCCAACGGCCCTGGTCGAAGCGCAGCACCAGGTGGGCGCGCGAGATCAGCGGGTGGGCGATCCGGACGTCGGCGCGCAGGTCGCGGCCGACGACGACGTCGTTGCCGGCCGCGAAGGTGCGTGTGGATCCGTCGTAGCGGACGGTCAGCGCAGGGGGTGTCGGTCGGCTCACGGAGCCGCTCCGGCGGCGACATTAGACATCGCGGCCAACTCTATCGGTAGGCAGTCAGGGACGAATGTGCCAGCTGACGGTGTCGGTGATCTGTTGCAGCGCTGTTATCCGGTCGTTCTCGATGGTGAGCACATGGGCGAAGGCGGCGTCGACCGCCGATGCACCGTCGTGAGCGCATCCGCGGTAGGTGCCGAGCACGACGACGCGGCGCGCGTCTCCGTCGGGCACCTCCAGGAACTCCGCCGGCTCGACGGCGATGTCGTAGTCGGCGGCGATGCGACCCCACACGCCGGTGATCATCGCGACACGCCCATGGTGATCACCTCCTACGCCGCGGGGCATGCCTGCACTGACCTTTGCCTCGAAATCCTCTGTGAGCAAGGCGAATAGTGCGTCGACATCATGGTCGGCGAGGGCGGTGTACAAGCTCTGGGCGACGTCTGTTGCGGTCGGCACGGCGGCTCCTTCTTTATTAGAGAGTAACCTCTATTTTAGGGTGGAGCAATGCCCCGGCCCGCCCGATACACCGTCGACGCTCTGCTCGACGCCGCGGCGGACCTGTTGGCCGCCGACGGCCCGGCTGCGGTCACCATGTCGGCGGTCGCGCGGAGCACCGGTGCGCCGAGTGGTTCGGTGTACCACCGGTTCCCGACGCGGGCGGCGCTGTGCGGCGAGCTGTGGGTGCGCACGGAGGAGCGCTTCCAGGACGGACTGATCGAGGCTCTCGTCGCCGAGGACGACCCTCAGCAGCGGTGCGTGTCCGGCGCCCTGAGCATCGTGGCGTGGTGTCGCGCGCATCCCGTGGAGGCCGAGGTGCTGCTGGCCGGCCCCGACGAACTGGGCATCGCGGAGTGGCCCGAACAGCTCACCGGCCGCCGGAAACGCTTGCAGCGCAGGCTGAAAAAAGCGCTCGGAGACATCCCGGACGACGCGGGACGGGTCAGTGCCGCCGTGATCGACGTGCCGTACGCGATCGTGCGCCGTCACCTACGCGCCCGGCAGACCATCCCGGCCAGCGCGGACGCGATCGTCGAGGACTGCGCCCGGGCGCTCATCCGCCCGAGCTGACCACCGAGGGCGAGCCCGTCACCACGCAGTGGGTGTGGCTGTAGATGGTGGCCATGCACTGATTGCAGTGCGTGCACAGCGACTTCACACTGCTGTCGGCCTGGATGCGGTGCAGCAGGTCCGGCTCGGCGAGCAGCGCGCGTCCCATCGCCACGAAGTCGAAGCCCTCGGCCATGGCCAGGTCCATCGTCTCGCGGTTGGTGATGCCGCCCAGCAGGATGAGCGGCAGCGACAGTTCGGCGCGGAAGAGTCGCGCGTCGCGCAGCAGGTAGGCGTCGCGGTAGGGGTACTCGCGCAGGAACTTCGTCCCCGTCATCCGGATGCCCCAGCGCAGCGGCGGTTTGAACGCGTTGGCGAACTGCTTGATGGGGGCGTCGCCTCGGAAGAGGTACATCGGGTTGACCAGGGAACTGCCCGCGGTCAACTCGATGGCGTCCAGCCCGCCGTCTTCTTCGAGCCACTTAGCGGTCTGCAGCGCCTCCTCGGTGGAGATGCCGCCGCGCACGCCGTCGCTCATGTTGAGCTTGGCCGTCACGGCGATCGGCGAGTCCGCCTTCTCCACCGCCCGGCGCACCGCGAGCACGGTGCCGCGCGCGACCTTGGCTCGGTTGGCCAACGAGCCGCCGAACTCGTCGTCGCGCCGGTTGATGAGCGGGGACAGGAACGAGCTGGCGAAGTAGTTGTGGCCCAGATGCACCTCGACCGCGTCGAAGCCGGCCTCGATGGCCATCCGCGCGGCCTGGGCGTGCGCCTCGGTGATGTCGAGGATGTCCTCGCGGGTGGCCCGCTTGGCGAATCGCATCGACAGCGGATTGAAGAAGCGCACCGGCGCGTAGGCGGTCGCTCTGTTCGACCGGGCGTTGGCCACCGGCCCGGCATGGCCGATCTGCGCGCTGATCTTGGCGCCCTCGGCGTGGATGGCGTCGGTGAGCCGGCGCAGCCCCGCCATCGCCTCGGACCGCCAGTAGATCTGATTGCCCTCGGTCCGCCCGCCCGGTGCCACCGCGAGGTAGGCCACGGTGGTCATGCCGACGCCGCCCGCGGCAGGCAGCCGGTGGTAGGTGATCAGGTCGTCGGTGACCAGAGCGTTCGGGGTCGACGCCTCGAACGTCGCCGCCTTGATGACGCGGTTGCGCAGCGTGATCGGACCGAGCGCGGCGGGACTGAACACATCGCGGACAGCTGTCATGTCGGTGAGCCTGTCACAATGTTCGCCGTGGGTGCGATCACTTTGGACGGTAAGGCCACGCGCGACGAGATCTTCGTCGACCTCACCAAGCGCGTCGCTGCGTTGACCGAGGCCGGGCGCACGCCGGGGCTCGGCACCGTGCTCGTCGGCGACGACCCGGGGTCGCAGGCGTATGTGCGGGGCAAGCACGCCGACTGCGCGAAGGTCGGCATCAACTCGATCCGCCGCGACCTGCCCGCCGACATCAGCCAGGCCGAACTGCTCGACACGCTCGACGAACTCAACGCCAACCCGGAGTGCACCGGCTACATCGTGCAGCTGCCGCTGCCCAAGCATCTCAACGAGAACGCGGCACTCGAGCGCGTCGACCCCGGCAAGGACGCCGACGGGCTGCACCCGATGAACCTGGGCCGGCTGGTGCTCAACGAGCCGGCGCCCCTGCCGTGCACCCCGCGCGGCATCGTCCATCTGCTGCGGCGCTATCAGGTGGAGATCGCGGGCGCGCACGTCGTGGTCATCGGGCGCGGCGTCACCGTCGGCCGTCCGTTGGGTCTACTGCTCACCCGGCGATCGGAGAACGCCACGGTGACGCTGTGCCACACCGCAACCCGGCACCTGCCGCAGATCACCCGGGAGGCCGACATCATCATCGCCGCGGCGGGCGTGCCGCACATGGTGACCGCGGAGATGGTGCGGCCCGGCGCCGCGGTGGTCGACGTCGGGGTGAGCCGTGACGACGCGGGCAAGCTGGTCGGCGACGTGCACCCGGATGTCTGGGAGGTGGCCGGTCACGTCTCGCCCAACCCCGGTGGGGTGGGTCCGCTGACGCGCGCGTTCCTGCTCACCAACGTCGTCGAGCGCGCCGAGGCCGCCGCCGCGTCGTGAGGTTCGCGCGCAGGGTGTTCGCCGGGCAGTGGCCGATCCTGGCCGTCGGTTTGTGCCTGGTGGCGGCGTTTGTGCTGGTCGCTGCCGGCTACTGGCGCCGCGGCGCGCTGGTGATGGCCATCGGCGTCGGGCTCGCCTCGGCGTTGCGGCTGGCGTTGCCGGAGGACCGGGTGGGGCTGCTCGCGGTGCGCAGCAGGATCGTCGACGTCGCGACGACCGCGTCGGTCAGTGCGGCGATGCTGTACATCGCGTGGACGATCGACCCGCTGGGCACCAGCTAGCTGAACCGCTCGATCGCGAAGGCGACCAGAAAGCCGAGCGTCGTGATGAGCCCGGTGAACAGGTGTGTCTCCTCGAACGCCTCGGGCATCATCGTGTCGGCGATCATCGCCAGGATGGCGCCCGCCGCGACCGCGGTGATGACCGCGACCACCGACGGTGGGGCGCCGGCCAGCAGCAGGTTACCGAGCATGGCCGAGGCGCCGCTGATGACGGCGATCCCGACCCAGACGCCGAACACGTAGCGGGCGCTGCGGCCGGCCTGCTTCATGCCTGCGGCGCTGGACAGCCCCTCGGGCAGGTTGGAGATGAACACGGCCGCGAGGACGGGCAGGCCGACGCCCTGGCCACCGATCAGCGAGATGCCGAGCACCACCGATTCGGGCACGCCGTCCAGCAGCGCCCCGATCGCGATCGCCGCGCCGCTGCCGGCGGACTGGCCCTCGCTCGGCTGCCTGTCGTGGGAGCGCTTTCGGTGTCGTGCGCCGTGTCGCGCGAGCACGGCGTTGGCGAGGACGTACGCCAGTGCTCCGCCGACGAAACCGCATGCGGTGGGCAGCAATCCACCGGTTCGCTCGGCGTCGTCCATCAGGTCGAAGGCCAGCGCTGAGATCAGCACCCCGGCGCCGAACGCCATGACACTCGCCACCACGCGCGCGGGCACACGCACGGTCCAGGCGATGACGGCGCCCACCACCAGCGCCGCCCCGGCGAACAGACCCCACCCGCCGGCCGCGAGCCAGCCGGGCACCGCGGACTGCGCGAGTGTGGTCACGACTGCCGGTGTTGCCCGCTGTCGGCACTTCTACGCGACCGCACACGAATCTTGCTCTCTATGCAAAATTGCCCAGTAGGCAAGTTCGGCGTACGGTGGCCTCATGACCGGACTGCGCGAACGCAAGAAGCTCGACACCCGCCGAGCGCTCAGCGACGCCGCACTCGAACTCGCCTTCGAGCGCGGCCTACAGGCGGTCACCCGCGAGGACATCGCCGCCAGGGCGGGAGTCTCCCTGCGAACGTTCAACAACTACTTCACCAACAAGTTCGAGGCCGTCGCGTACCGGCAGACCGAGCGAATGCGTCTCGCGCTGAGCCTGTTCGGCGAGCGTCCGGCATCCGAGCCGCTGTGGTCGGCGATCGAGGCCGCGATCGTCGCACCGCTGGAGGCCGAAGGTGCCGGTGACATGGTGCCGACGGCGGCCCAGCGCGCCGCGATCATGGACGTGGTGGCGGCGCCGGAGTCCCGGCGGGCGATGTCCGCGCAACTCCTCGACGACTGGGTCGCCGCGATCGCGGACCGGGTGGGTGCCGATCCGACGCGTGACATGTATCCGCGTCTGGTCGCCGGCGTCATCCGTGCGGTCAGCGAGGCGGCGATGGACGCCTACGTCGGCGCCGACCCGCCGGTACCGTTCGTCGACCTGCTGCGGCGCGGATTCGCCGCCGTCCGCGCGGGTCTGCCCGAGGAGCGCGCCGATGCCTGACGTCGAGGTCGTGATCGCCGGAGCGGGTCCCAACGGGCTGATGCTGGCGTGCGAGCTCGCGCTGGCGGGCGTCCGGCCCGTCGTGCTGGACCGTCTGCCGGGGCCCAGTGCCGAACCGAAGGCCAACGGGCTGGTAGGCCAGGTCGTGCGTCAGCTCGACATGCGCGGACTCTACGGCCGCTTCAGTGGTGCGGCCGCCGCGCCGGAACCGACTGATGCGTGGATCTTCTCGGGCATGCAGGTGCCGCTGGCCGGTCTGGCCGACAACCCGATGTACGCGATGATGATCGCCCAGCCGACGCTGGTGCGCCTGCTGCTCGAGCGGTCCGCGGAACTCGGCGTCGACGTTCGCTGGGGTCACGCAGTGGAGCACCTGGCGGACGGACCCGACGGTGTCCGCGTGGCATTGTCCGGACCGCAGGGCGGCATCACGCTGGACGCGCGATACCTCGTCGGCGCCGACGGCGGCCGCAGCACCGTCCGCAAGCTGGCGGGCATCCCGTTCCCAGGGCACACCTCCGACACCGTCTCGCGGGTCGCGCACGTCGCCGTCCCCGACGAATTACGAATCACCGGCGGCGGATTGGAGGTGCCGGGCTACGGCAGGCTGCCGTTCGGGCACACCCGGCTGGCTCACGGCGGCATCATCTTCGCCGACTTCGGGCACGGCAACCCGATGCTCGGCACCATCGAGTTCGGCGCCGGCGACGACGTCGACGACACTGAACCGCTGACGTTGCCGGAATTGCACCGCAGCGCGCGCCGGGTGCTGGGTGTCGACGTCCCCTTCGGTCCGCCGCGTGGCGACGGCCCGCACGCGTTGCGGCGCATCGCAGGGCAGAACACGCGCCAGGCCGAGCGCTACCGGTGTGGGCGCGTACTGCTGCTCGGGGACGCCGCCCACGTGCACTCGGCGATGGGCGGCCCGGGACTCAACCTGGGGTTGCAGGACGCGATGAACCTCGGTTGGAAACTGGCCGCGACGGTGCGCGGCGGGGCCCCGCCCGGCCTGCTGGACACCTACCACACCGAGCGGCACCCGGTCGGTCGGCGCGTGATGCTGCAGTCGATGGCGCAGACCGCGCTGTTCTCGCCCGGGCCGGAGATCGGTGCACTGCGAGAGCTTTTCGACGAGTTGCTAGCGCTGCCCGAGGTGGCCCGCCATATGGCCGGGCTGCTGGCGGGCTCCGATGTTCGCTACGACATCGGCGACGACCACCCCCTGTCGGGATACCTGGTGCCCGATATGCAGCTCGACGACGGTCGACGTGTCGCCGAGCTGCTGCACAGCGCGCGGCCGCTGCTCGTTGGAGCCACGGTGCCCGCCGCCGGTGCGGTCGAGGTGGTGCGGGCCGGCCTCCGGGGTGGACCCGTGGCGATGCTGATCCGGCCGGACGGCTACGTCGCCTGGGCGACCGACGACCGTTCCCACCCCGGCCTGCAGGCGGCGCTCGCGCGTTGGGTGAACAAATGTTTAGTTACCGGTAGGTAGGGATACTCCCCGTCCGTCCTTCGTCGCTGTGACCGTAGTCACAGCGAACTTTCAGCGACGTGATCGGGGAGATCCATGGCCGGACTGGTGAAGACGGTGACACGCTGGACCAAGGCGCCGGCCCGGGATGTCGAGGCGCCCACCGGGGGCTGGGTCAACATGGTCCGCGGGCTCGCTGCCCGCGCGACGACGCCCCTGCTGCCCGACGACTACCTGTCTCTGCTCAACCCGCTGTGGTCGGCGCGGGAACTGCGCGGTGAGATCATCGACGTCCGGTCGGAGACCGAGGACTCGGCGACGGTGATCATCCGTCCGGGCTGGGGCTTCGCGCGGGACTACCAGCCCGGCCAGTACGTCGGCATCGGCCTGCGGGTCGACGGCCGCTGGCACTGGCGGTCGTATTCGCTCACCTCGGTCCCCGAGCAGACCGAGGGCGAGATCTCGATCACCGTCAAGGCGACCCCCGAAGGATTCCTGTCCACGCATCTGGTCGGCGGCGTCGAACCGGGAACGATCATCAGGCTGGCCGCCCCCCAGGGGGAGTTCACGCTGCCGGATCCGCCACCGAAACAGCTGCTGTTCATCACGGCGGGAAGCGGCATCACGCCGATCATGGCGATGCTGCGTTCGCTGCGGGTCCGCGGCCAAGAGCCCGACATCGTGCACATCCACTCGGCGCCCTCGGCCGAGTCGGTGATCTTCCACGACGAGCTGCGCGAACTGGAGAGCCGACAGCGAGGCTATCGCCTGCATCTGCAGCTCACCCAGGAAGACGGCAAGGTCGAGCTGAACACCCCGGAGGCCAAGCGGGCGCTGGAGGCCTACATCGACACCNTCGGTGATCTTCCACGACGAGCTGCGCGAACTGGAGAGCCGACAGCGAGGCTATCGCCTGCATCTGCAGCTCACCCAGGAAGACGGCAAGGTCGAGCTGACCGAACTCGACGAGATCGTCTCGGACTGGCAGGAGCGTTCAGCATGGGTGTGCGGCCCCTCGGCGATGCTCGATGCTGCCGAGAAGGTCTGGGACGACAACGGTCTGGCCGATCAGCTCCACATGGAGCGGTTCACGATCGCCGCCACCGACAAGGGCGGCGAGGGCGGCACCGTGCACTTCGGGATCTCGGACAAGTCCGCCGAGATCGACGGTGCGACAACCATTTTGCAGGCCGGCGAAGACGCCGGGATCCAGATGCCGTTCGGTTGCCGGATGGGCATCTGCCAGACCTGTGTGCTCCCGCTCGAGGAGGGGCACGTCCGGGACATCCGCTCCGGGCAGGAACACGGTGCGGGTGACCGCATCCAGACATGTGTGTCCACCGCATCCGGCGACTGCACCATCAAGATCTGAGGAGACTTCCATGGCGATCACCGACATCAAGGTCTACGCGCACCTGACCGATGAGGACATCGAGCAGCTCACGGCGGAACTCGACCAGATCCGCGCCGACATCGAGGAGTCCCGCGGTGAGCGCGACGCTCGCTACATCCGGCGCACCATCCAGCTGCAGCGGGCATTGGCCGCCGGCGGCCGCATCGCACTGTTCGCCAGCAGCAGCCGGATCGCGCGGGTCGCGGGGACGGCGATGCTGGCGTCGGCGAAGATCATCGAGAACATGGAGTTGGGCCATAACATCACTCACGGGCAGTGGGACTGGATGAACGATCCGGAGGTTCACTCCACCGAGTGGGAGTGGGACACCACGTCGCCCTCGGTGCAGTGGAAGAAGTCCCACAACTTCATCCACCACAAGTACACGAACGTCGTCGGACTCGACGACGACATCGGCTACGGCATCATGCGACTCACCCGGGACCAGAAATGGGAACGGTGGATGATCGGCAACCCGATCTACAACCTCATGCTGGGCACGCTGTTCGAGTGGGGTGTCGCCCTGCACGGCGTCGAAGTGACCAAGTACCGCAAGGGCGAGAAGTCGATCGGCGAGGTGCGCAGGGACCTCAAGGTCATCGGCCGCAAGATCGGCAAGCAGGTCGGCAAGGACTACATCGTGTTCCCGGCGCTGACCGGAACCAACTGGAAGCACACGCTGAAGTGCAATGCGGTGGCCAACCTGATCCGCAACTACTGGGCCTACATGGTGATCTTCTGCGGGCACTTCCCCGACGGGGCGGAGAAGTTCACCGTGGAGGAGTTCGAGAACGAGACCCGCGGTGAGTGGTATCTGCGACAGATGCTCGGCTCGGCCAACTTTCACGCCGGCCCGGTCATGGCGTTCATGAGCGGCAACCTGTGCTACCAGATCGAGCACCACCTGTTTCCGGACCTGCCCAGTAACCGGTACGCCGAGATGAGCGTGCGGATCAAAGAGCTGTGCGAGAAGTACGACCTGCCCTACACCACCGGGCCGCTGCTCCGGCAGTACTGGCAGTCGTTCTGGACGATTCTCAAACTCGCGCTGCCCGACAAGTACCTGAAGGCTGACAGCGACGATGCGCCCGAGACGCACTCCGAGCGGCGCTTCCGACGCATCGAACGCAGCCCCGGCACGCCGAAGCGGGGCCTGCGCACCGCGATCCGGGAGCGCACGAAGGCGGCCTGAGCGCGGCGCTTTCGCCGAGCGCTAGGACAGCGTGGCGCGCACGCACACCGTCACGTACGGCAGCGCCAGGCCCGTGCTGTTCGCGAGTGCGGGGTGCGTGGTGAGCAGTTCGCGCACCCGGTCGAGCGTGCGGGTGCGCACCTGCTCCGGGGAGGTGATGCAGTAGCTGCGCGAGGCGACCAGATCGATGAGCGCCTGCGGCGTCAGGTAACTGGTCCACTCGACCTGGTGGCGGGCGACCTCGGTGAACGGTGCGCGCAAGTCCACGGTCTGGCTGAACGGATCCACCTCGTGGCCGATGATCCGGCCGAGATCCTTCACCCAGCCCAGCCGTTCGTCGCGGTTGTTCCACACCAGACCCAGGCGGCCGCCGGGCCGCAGCACGCGTGCCACCTCCTTGAGTGCCCGCTCGGGGTCGAACCAGTGCCACGCCTGCGCGACCAGCACCGCATCCACGCTGTCGTCGGCCAGCGGGATCTCCTCGGCGGTGCCCAGCAGCGCCGGTGTGTCGGGAAGCGAGCTGCTCAGCAGTTCCAGCATCTCCGGAATCGGGTCCACGGCAACGACATCGAGACCGCGCTCGACCAACCGGGTGGTCAACTTGCCCGTACCCGCGCCCAGATCGAGTACGTCGCGCGCGCCAGGAGGCAGCAGCCAGTCGATCGCCTCCGGCGGGTAGGACGGGCGACCGCGTTCGTAGGCGGCGGCCTCCGCGCCGAAGGACAGCGAACGCTGTTCGGCCGAACCGCTCACCGCGCGGCCAACTCCAGCGTGCGCCGGATCAGCTTGCCCACCGCGTCGGTCTCCACGAGGAAGCCGTCGTGCCCGTAGATCGAGTCCACGACATCCAGCCCGTCACAGCCGGGTAGCAGATCGGCCAGTTCCTGTTGCAGCCGAAGCGGATACAGCCGGTCGGAGGTGATGCCGCCGACGACCGTGGGCACCCGGCAGCCGCGTAGTGCCGCCTCGATCCCGCCGCGGCCGCGCCCCACGTCGTGGCTGGACAGCGCGTCGGTCAGCGCGACGTACGTACCGGCGTCGAAGCGCGCCACCAGCTTTCGGCCCTGATACTCCAGGTAGCTCTGCACCGAGTACCGCCCGCCGGTGGTCGGGTCCTCGCCGGGCTGCGCGGCGTTGCCGAACCGCTCGTCGAGTTCCGCCTCGCCGCGGTAGGTGAGATGCGCGAACCGGCGCGCGATCTCCATGCCGGCGTCTGGGGAGCGGCCGGTGTCGTGGTAGTCGCCGTCGCACCAGTTCGGGTCGGAGGTGATCGCCGCGACCTGGCTACTCTGCGTGCCGATCTGATCGGCCGTGGCGCGCGCGCCAACTGCGAGCACGAGCGCGGCGCGGACATTGTCGGGATGGGTGACGATCCACTCGAGCGCGCGGGCGCCGCCCATCGAGCCGCCGATCACAGCGGCCACCTCGGTGATGCCCAGCCGCTCGAGCACCGCCACGTCGGCGGCCACCTGGTCACGCACCGTGGTGACGGGAAACCTTGACCCCCAGGCCTTTCCGTCGGGCGCAATGCTGCTCGGGCCCGTCGAGCCGCGGCACCCGCCCAGCACGTTGGTCGAGATCGCGCACCACCGGTCGGTGTCGATCGGGGCGCCGGGGCCGGCCACCCCGTCCCACCAACCCGGCGTCGGATGATCCGGCCCGGCGGGCCCGGTGATGTGCGAATCACCGGTCAGCGCGTGCAGGACCACCACGACGTTGTCGCGGTTGGGCGACAACTCGCCCCACCGCTGCACCGCGATCGAGACGTCGTCGAGGACGGCGCCGTTCTCCAGCGTCAGCGGTCCGATGTCGACGATGCCGATCTCACCCTCGGGCGGCAGCGCCACGCGTTCGTTCGCCACATCCACGATCGTCACGTCTGGACCTCGAGGACCTGCGCATCGGCGGTGGCGCCGACCTGCTGGGCGGCCGCGAAGCCCCGCTCGAGGTCGGCGAGGATGTCGTCGATGCCCTCGATGCCGACCGCCAGCCGCACCAGCCCGGGCGTCACGCCGGTGGCGAGCTGCTCCTCGGGGGAGAGCTGCTGATGGGTGGTCGAGGCGGGGTGGATCACCAGCGAGCGCACGTCACCGATGTTGGCGACATGGCTGTGCAGTGTCAGCGCGTCGACGAACGCCTTGCCCGCGGCGATGCCGCCGGCCAGTTCGAACGCGAGCACCGCACCGGTTCCCTTGGGCGCCAGCTTCTTCCCGATCTCGTACCAGGGTGAGCTGGGCAGCCCGGCGTAGTTCACAGAGATGACGTCCTGGTGGCCGGCGAGGTATTCGGCGACGCGCTGGGCGTTGGCCACGTGCCGCTCGACGCGCAGGCTCAGCGTCTCCAGGCCCTGGGCGATCAGGAACGCGTTGAACGGCGACGCGGCCGAGCCGAGGTCCCGCAGCAGCTGCACGCGCGCCTTGAGCGCGTAGGCGGGCGGGCCGAGTTCGGCGAACACCACGCCGTGATAGCTGGGATCCGGCTCGGTGAAACCGGGGAAGCGCCCGTTGGTCCAGTCGAAGGTGCCGCTGTCGACGATCACGCCGGCGATCGTGGTGCCGTGCCCGCCCAGGTACTTGGTGGCCGAGTGCACGACGATGTCGGCGCCGTGGCTGATCGGCTGGATCAGGTAGGGGGTGGCGATGGTGTTGTCGACGATCAGCGGGACACCGCTGTCGTGCGCGACCGCGGACACCGACGGGATGTCGAGCACGTCGATCTGGGGGTTGCAGATCGTCTCGGCGAAGAACGCCTTGGTGTTCGGCCGCACCGCCGCCCGCCACGACTCCGGGTCGTCCGGGTTCTCCACGAAGCTGACCTCGATGCCCAGCTTGGGCAGCGTGTAGTGGAACAGGTTGTAGGTGCCGCCGTACAGCCGCGGGGACGACACGATGTGGTCGCCGCTGTTGGCGAGGTTGAGGATCGCGAACGTCTCGGCGGCCTGGCCGGAGGCCAGCAGCAGCGCCGCGACCCCACCCTCGAGCGCCGCGATGCGTTGCTCGACGACGTCCTGCGTCGGGTTCATGATGCGGGTGTAGATGTTGCCCGGCTCGGCCAGCCCGAACAGCGCCGCGGCGTGGTCGGTGTCCCGGAACGCGTAGCTGGTGGTCTGGTAGATCGGCAGGGCGCGTGCGCCGGTGGCGGCGTCGGGCGCCTGCCCCGCGTGCACCTGCTTGGTCTCGAACGCCCAGCGACTTGTGGGGTCGTCGAAGCCGTTGTCGAGGCTCATTCGATGTCTCCTCCATGAACGGGGGGCCCGTTTCACGGCGGACCCGCGCTTGCCTTATAGCCGAGATCGGCTACTCAACCTGGTCGTCACCCGGGGCACCCCACCGCGGTTGGAGGGTTGCCGGCCAGCAAGCCGGGGCTGTGCGCTGGCACTCAGAACCGTCACGAAGAATAACGCACCCCGGCGACCGGGTGCCACCGGGTTCAGCCGATGGCGCGCTGCGAGCCCGTCTGCTCGTCGAGGAAATCGCGGATCAGCTCGGCGATCCGCTGCGGCGCCTCGAACATCGGGATGTGGCCCACGCCGTCGAGTTCGGTGACGCCGACGTCGCGCGGCAGATGCTTGCGGAAGTGGTTGGTGAACCGCGGATGCGGCAGCACCCGGTCCTTCTCACAAACCACCAGCGAGGTCGGGATGCCGGTGTCGGCGAGTTCCATCAACCCCGGCATCAGCAGCGCCTTGACCAGCAGCTGGTAGTAGGCCGGGCAGTGGGTGACGTCGTCGATGATGTCGAGCATGTCCTCGTCGCTGATGCCGTCGCGGGTGGCGCTGCACGGCACGCTCGCCGCCGCCCGGGCGCCGGGCAGCCGCGCCGCGCGGGGGCCGAGCGCCTTGGCGGTCAGCCACACCGGGAAGCCCATCACGAACTTGAACACGATCTCGTACTTGGCCGGTGTCCAGCGGTGCCAGCCGCCGGCCGGTGCGATGCCCATCAGCGAGCGCGCGCGGTTGCGTCGCTCCAGCTCGAAGGCCACCCAGCCGCCCAGCGAGTTACCGACGATGTGGGCGGTGTCCCAGCCGATCTCGTCGAGCCAGCGTTCGACGTCGTCGGCCAGTGTGGAGCTGTCGAGCAGCCAGGACCGGTTCTTGCGGCCGCCGTTGTGGCCCGCCATGGTGGGCGCGAACACCTCGTAGCGACCGGTCTCGGCGAGTGCGGGCGCGACGTTCTTCCACACGTTCTGCGACATCATGAACGGGTGCAGCAGCAGCACCGGCTCGCCGGAGCCGAGGTGGATCGGATCGCGTTGCCTCATAGCGCCCGACATTAAGGTGATACCGGCGGTACCGCAAGAACGGCCGCTAGGGTCGACGGCCGTGACGCGTCCCCTCACAGTCAGCACCGTCAACGTCAACGGCATCCGGGCGGCGGTGAAGCAGCGCTCCGAGGACAACCGTGGCCTGTTGCCGTGGTTGGCGCAGACTCCCGCCGACGTCGTGTGCCTTCAGGAGACCCGCGCCGACGACGAGCAGCTGGCCGACGCGCTGGCCCCGGTGCTCGCCGAGGGGTGGCACCTCGCGTCGGCCGCGCCGCACGTCAAGGGGCGCAACGGTGTGGCGGTGCTGTCCCGCACGCCGCACGATGATGTTCGGATCGGTTGCGGTGCAGGAGAATTCGCCTCGCACGGACGCTACATCGAGGTCGACACGGCCGGGGTGACGGTGGGCAGCGTGTACTTCCCGACGGGGGAGGCCGACACCGAGCGGCAGCGCGAGAAGGAGCGGTTCATGGCCGCGGTGGCCGACCGGATGGCCGTGCTGCGGGCGGCGGGCCGCGACGCGGTGCTGGGCGGCGACTGGAACATCGCCCACACCGAGAACGACATCAAGAACTGGAAGGGCAACGTCAAGAAGGCCGGGTTCCTGCCCGATGAGCGCCGCTGGCTCAGCGAGTTGCTGGCCACCGGCTGGGTCGACGTCGTGCGGGCCGCGCACCCTGACGAGGCGGGGCCGTACGCGTGGTGGTCGTGGCGGGGCAAGGCGTTCGACAACGACGCGGGATGGCGCATCGACTATCAGCTCGCGACGCCGGGACTGGCCGCGCGGGTGGCTGCGGTGCACACCGAGCGGCCCGCGGCCTACGCGCTGCGCTGGTCCGATCACTGCCCCGTCACCGTCACCTACGCGTGATTTCGGCGTCGTAGGTCACGCTGAGCGCGACCAACGACGCCGAAATCGCTCAGCAGCCGATGCGCGTGGGGTTCTGCAGCGCGCCGTCGGCGCCGTCGATCGCGCCGCGCACCACGTCGAACACCCGCGGATCCCACGTCAGCCCCGTCTCCCACGGCAGGCCGACCGCGTCGGAGACGTAGATGCTGTGGGTGTCGTCGAAGGACACGCAGCGCCGGTGCGCCAGCACCCGGTCGCTGATGTCGGTGGCCAGCGCGCTGCGATTCGACACGATGCCGTCGTTGGGCCACACCATCGGGTTGGCCGGCGCCGGACGGGTGAACCGGGCCCCGCCGATGACGACGACCGGAATCTCGTCCAACACGCCGGCCTGGAAATCGTTCCAGCCCTGCGGGCCCATCAGGTAGCCCTGGTTGACTTCCCGGCCCGACCCGGTCTGCAGCCGGGTCACCTCCGCGGCCATCGCCAGGGACGCCTTCTCGCAGTAGGCGTCGCCCGCGCAGTCCGCCAGGGTCGTGATGCCGTTGGCGTAGTCGGACAGAAACGATCCCTCCCACGGCGTGCCCAGCGTGGTCAGCGAACGGATCCGGATCGGTGAGCCGAGGCTTTGCAGCACCCGGAACGCCGCCCGCGAGTACAACCCACCCATCGAGTGGCCGACGACGTCGATGACGTCCACGCCGCGGGTGTCGTGCAGATAGGTGAGGAACCGGGCGAGGTGTTCGCCGGCCAGGTCGATCGATGCCGTCGAGTCGACGGTCATGATGTCGGGCAGCGTGATCGGGCAGTCGCCGAACGCGCCGAACCCGCTCTGGTCGACGACCGGCCCGCGGCCCGCCATCGCCGGGGAGGTGTAGACGGCGTGCCCTGCGGCGAGCAGGTTCTCCCGCAGCGCGGTGTCGGTGTTCCCGGCCGCCAGGCCGGATCGGCAGGCGTCGTCAGGGGTGGTGAACGGGCTGACCGCGTCACCGCCGGAGACGATGACGACCGCGCGGCCGGGCGCGGCGTGCGCAGGACCGGCATGCAGAAGGGCCGCGAGCATCAGCGCGACCACGACGATGATCAACCCCCGCATGCGCGCGAAGACTACCTGGGGATCGGGTTCCAGTCCGGGGACCGTCCGAGGTGGCGCAACAGGCGCGCGAAGGCGTCGTCGTCGGTCTGCGGCAGTGCCCGCGCGAACGGGGAGAGACCGGTGTCGCGGAAGTCGCCGTCGGGAACCGACAGCGTCAGCGGCGTGACGGCGGCGATGACGTCGTCGGGCAGCGTGAACGGTGTCCCCAGCGCCGCGGCGACGTCCCAGCCGTGCACCACGTAATCCACGAAGTGGAACCCCATCGCCGTCTCGCCGACGACGGTGACGTCGGCGCCGAAATCGGGCAGTGCGAACAGCGCCTCGTCGGTGCCTTGGGTCGCGAACGCCGCCAGGACGTCGCGGGCGGCGGCGGTGTAGGTGCCCACCGGATCGGCGGCGATCGCCGCGGCCAGCGGTTCGGTGCGCCAGACGTCGGGGTCGGTGTCGCGGCCGCGCGCGGCGGCGGCGAACCCGCGGTGTTGCGCGGTCATGTGGGCGAGAAGGTCGGCCAGCGTCCACCCGGAGCACGGGGTGGGCCGGTCGAGATCACTGCTGCGGACGCCGGAGACGACCTCGATCGAGGTCTCCACGGCGGTGCGGTGCTGAGCGGAGAATATAGGCATACGCATATGATATGCACCTGCATACGATACGGCAATGCTTACGCTTTCCCCGTGAGTTCCGCGCGCCGCCCTGATCTGGCTGCGCTGCTGGCACCCCTCGTGCGGGAGTTGGTGGCCGCCGAGGAACCGGTGCTGGCCGCCCACGGCCTGACCATGTGGGGCTACGTCGTGCTCTGCGCCCTCGACCGCGGCGAGGTGCGCACGCAGGCCGCGCTGGCCGAGGCCATCAACGCCGACAAGACGCGCATCATCCGCACCCTCGACGACCTGCAGCACAGCGGCCTCATCGAACGCGTGCCCGACCCTGAGGACCGACGCGCCCGGCTGCTGCGCATCACCGCGCAGGGCCGTCGGAGCAAGGACGCGGCGCAGGCGCAGATCCAGCGCGGCGAGGAACGCTGGCTCGGTCTGCTCGACACCGAGGAGCGGCGGGTGTTCCTGCGCGCACTGCGACGGATGGCCGCCGACCGAAACGACGGGCCCGCATGAAAAACTGGATCTCACCATGAGCACCGCAGCCAAGCCCGTCGTCTTCTCCGGCGCGCAACCCACCTCCGACTCTCTGCACCTGGGCAACGCGCTGGGCGCGGTCGCACAGTGGGTGGGCCTCCAGGACGGTCACGACGCGTACTTCTGTGTGGTGGATCTGCACGCGATCACGTTGGCGCAGGATCCCGCGACGCTGCGGCGGCGCACGCTGGCCACCGCCGCGCAGTACCTCGCGCTGGGGGTGGACCCCGCCCGGGCGACGGTGTTCGTCCAGAGCCATGTGCCCGAGCACTCCGAATTGGCTTGGGTGCTGGGATGTTTCACCGGGTTCGGGCAGGCATCGCGGATGACGCAGTTCAAGGACAAGTCCGCCAAGCACGGCGCCGACGCGCAGACGGTGGGGTTGTTCACCTATCCGATCCTGATGGCCGCCGACGTGCTGCTCTACGACACCGAGCTGGTGCCCGTCGGCGAGGACCAGCGCCAGCACCTCGAACTCGCCCGCGACGTCGCGCAACGCTTCAACGCCCGCTTCCCCGACACGTTCGTCATCCCCGAACCGATGATCCCCAAGGCGACCGCCAAGATCTACGACCTGGCCGATCCCACGGCCAAGATGAGCAAGTCGGCCGCCACCGACGCCGGGCTGATCAGCCTGCTCGACGATCCGGCCCGCACCGCCAAGAAGATCCGGTCCGCGGTCACCGACAGCGAGCGCGAGATCCGCTTCGATCCCGAAGCCAAACCGGGGGTGTCGAACCTGCTGACCATCCAGTCGGCGGTCACCGGGGCCGACATCGACAAACTCGTCGAGGGGTACGCCGGCCGCGGCTACGGCGACTTGAAGAAGGAGACCGCCGACGCCGTCGTCGAGTTCGTCACGCCCATCAAGGCGCGGGTCGACGAGCTGCTCGACGACCCCGCCGAACTGGAGGGGGTGCTGGCGGCCGGCGCGCAGCGGGCGCGCGAGGTGTCTGGACACACGGTGCGCCGGGTATATGACCGGCTGGGGTTCCTGGCACCGCGCTAGCCCCGAGGAGGCCCCGATGACCGCGCCGGAAGGCTCACCGTCCGACGAGAAGCCCGGCATCCTCGACCGCTTGCGGGCCCGGATGCCGTGGTTCGACCACGTGATGCGGGCTCAGCAGCGCTACAACGACAGCAAGGGCGACTTCTACGCCGCCGGTATCACCTACTTCACGATCTTCGCGCTGTTCCCGCTGCTCATGGTGGGTTTCTCCATCGGTGGCTTCGTGTTGGCCAGCGAGCCTCAACTGCTCGACCAGCTCGAGGCGAAGATCCGCTCGGCGGTCAGCGGCGACCTCGGCCAGCAGCTGGTGACCCTGATGGACTCGGCGATCGACTCCCGCGGCACCGTCGGCATCATCGGACTGGCCACCGCAGCCTGGGCCGGCCTGGGCTGGATGGCGAACCTGCGCGAGGCGCTCAGCCAGATGTGGGGGCTGTTCCGGGACGAGCCGCCGGGGTTCCTGAAGACGAAGCTGTCGGATCTGCTGGCGCTGCTGTCGACGTTCGCCGCGATCGTCGTCACGGTCGCGCTGTCGGCGCTGGGCAACTCCTCGATCGTGGAGAACGTGCTGAACTGGCTGGGCTTCCCGGATTCCACGGTGCTGACCGTGCTGCTGCGGGTGGCGTCCATCGCGGTGTCGATCCTCGTGTCGTGGCTGCTGTTCACGTGGATGATCGCCCGGCTGCCGCGCGAGTCGGCCACCTTCCGCAGCAGCGTGCGCGCCGGTCTGATCGCCGCGGTGGCCTTCGAGATCTTCAAGCTGGTGGCCTCGATCTACCTGAAAACGGTGCTGACCGGTCCTGCGGGCGCGACGTTCGGGCCGGTGCTCGGTCTGATGGTGTTCGCCTACATCACCGCGCGGCTGATCCTGTTCTCCACCGCATGGGCGGCCACCACCGCGGAGAACCTGGCCGAGGCGCCGATTCCGGCGCCGGGCCCGGCGGTCATCCGGAACCGCATCATCACCCGGCCCGGTCTCGCGCCGTGGCAGGCGGGTGCCGCCGCGGCGGCCGGAGCGCTTGGCGCGCTGAGCCTTTCGCGGTGGCGCAAGCGCTAGTGCTGGGGTCTGCGGTTGAGTGCCCGCGCCCCCATGATGAGGCTGAACACGATGACGCTGCCGACGACGCCCACGCCGACCCGCACCGGCATCGCGTCGACGTCGGGCAGTGTGGCGCTGGCCTTGTTCGTCGTCGCCGCGGCGGCAGGGTCGGCCTTCGGTTCTGCCAGCGACGGGTCGGGCTCCACCAGATCGCCCACCTTGGTGCCCGGCGCGGTGGCGAAGCCGTAGTCGAGCAGGTGCGCGGCCTGTTCCCACGGCGCGATCGGCTGGCGGGTGCCGCGCATCAGGACCGCGACCAGGCGCCGTCCGTCGTGGTCGGCGGCGCCGACGAACGTCTGCCCGGCGTCGTCGGTGTAGCCCGTCTTGCCGCCCAGCGCGCCCGGATAGTTGGCCAGCAGCTTGTTGTCGTTCTCGATCGGATACCCGCCGTCGCCCCGGCCGGGGAACTGGAACTCCTGGGTGTGAACGATGTTCGCGAACACGGGGTTGTTCCACGCGTAGCGGTAGAACAGCCCGATGTCGTAGGCCGACGTGCTCATGCCGGGGCCGTCCAGCCCTGACGGTGTCGCGACGCGGGTGTCCCGGGCGCCGAGCTTGTTTGCGAGGGTGTTGAGCTTGGTCAGCGTGGTGTCCATGCCGCCGAGCTGCATCGCCAGCGCGTGCGCGGCGTCGTTGCCGGAGTGCATGAGCAGCCCGTGCAGCAGGTCGTTGATCGAGTAGAACCCGCCTTCGCCGACGCCGACCCTAGTGCCCTCGGCGTTGGCGTCGTCCTGCGTGCCCGCCACGACCTTGTGCAGAGGAAGGTCGCGGATGGCCTGCATCGCGATGAGCACCTTGATGATGCTGGCGGGGCGGTGGCGGCCGTGCGGGTCGCGCGCGGCGATGACGTCGCCGCTGTCGAGGTCGGCCACCAGCCAGGCCTCGGCGGACACGTCGTTGGGCAGCGGGGGAGTACCCGGCGCGGTGATCACGCCACAGCCCGACAGCGCGTCGCCGCCCATCGGCTTGGCCGGCACGGGCAGCGGTCCCGGCGGGTCGCCCGACTCGGGGATCTCGGACGCGTCGACCGCCGGCGGCGTCGACTCCTTGTAGGGGCAGGTGTTGGCCTCCGGTGCCGGCGCGGGTTGGGCGGCGGCGACCGGGGCCAGCGCCAGCATCACGGCCGTGACCAGCGCAGACGCGCGTGTCGAGATCTTCGTCAAGGTCGCCATCGATGTTGCAGATTAGGCGATCGAACGGGTCCGGCCCGGGAGCCACGCGGGTGACGGGTGTGGCCAGTGTTTCGAATGTGACTTCTCCGGGTAGCGCCGCCGCGGCGATCACTACCCTGGGGAGACCGCCCCGAGCCGCCCGCGCCGCCCGCAAAAGGACGCCCATGTTCATCCTCGTTCTCGGCTCGATCCTCGGGCTGATGACGTTCTACGTCTGGTTCCGCACGATCAGGGACACCACCGGACCGGGCCGGCGGCGTCGCATCCTCACGCTCGCGCTGCTGGGCCTGACCGCGCTGCTGGTGCTCACGCTGGTGCTGCCGCGGGTGACCGGAATCGAGCAGTCGGGCTGGTTCGCCTGGCCCGGCTACGTCTGGTTCGGCCTGCTGGTCTACCTGTTCCTGGCGCTGCTGGTCATCGAGCCGGTTCGGCTGGTGGCCTGGCTGCGGCGGCGCCGGGCGCCGGCAGAGCCGACGCCCGGGTTGGACCGGCGGCAATTCCTCGCGCGCGCCGGAGCGATGGCCGCGGGGGCCGCCGCGGTGGGTGTCACCGGTGTCGGCGTCACGACCGCGATGGGGGCGCCCGACGTGCTGCGGGTCCCGGTGCGGTTGCCGCGTCTGGACGCGGCGTTCGACGGGTTCCGGGTCGCGGTGGTCTCCGACATTCATCTCGGGCCGCTGCTGGGCCGCGCACACACCGAGCGGATCGTGCGAATGATCAACGAGACCGAGCCCGACCTGGTTGCCGTGGTGGGCGACCTGGTCGACGGCACCGTCGAGCAGCTCGGGCCGGCGGCGGCGCCGCTGGCCGACCTGGTCTCCCGGGAGGGCACGTTCTTCGTCACCGGCAACCACGAATACTTCGTCGACGGCACCACATCGTGGCTGCGTGAACTCGAGCGACTCGGGCTGCAGGTGCTGCGCAACGAGAACACCCGGATCCGGCGCGGGGCGGCGGCGTTCGATCTGGCCGGGGTCAACGACATCGCGGGGGAGTCGCGGTCGGATCCGCCCGACTTCGGCCGTGCGCTGCGCGGCGTCGATCCCTCGACGGCGACCGTTCTGCTTGCTCACCAGCCGGTTCAGGTGGCCGAAGCCGCGCAGCGGCAGGTGGATCTGCAGCTGTCCGGCCACACCCACGGCGGCCAGATGTGGCCGTTCCACTACGCCGTCGAGCTGGCGCAGCCGGTCCTGGCCGGGCTGTCGACGGTGCGGGACACCCAGCTCTACGTCACCCGCGGGGCGGGGTTCTGGGGTCCGCCGCTGCGGGTGGGCACGCGGCCGGACATCAGCGTGCTGACATTGCGCACCTGAGTGTTTACTGCCCGGCCCGTTGGGTTATTTCTCTCATCAAGTTCACGGCCAACACTGACGAAGACGCTCAGGTGGGCCGGGCACGCTGAAGAAATCCAAGGCATTCAGCGGAAGGGCGTTGATGATGACGAATACCGCCACGGTGATCGATCTGCAGTCGCATGCGGCCCGCAGTGCCGCCGACCGACGGGCCCGGGCCATCGAAGAGGCGATGCGCAGGCACCCGTCCTTCCAGTCCCGGACCGCCGTCCCCCCGCCGCCGCTGCGCGCAGTCTGAGACACACGGCAAAAAAGGGGCACCTCCGTCCGGAGGTGCCCCTTCATGCTGTCTGTCGTGCTAGCGCACGTTGACGTACACCGTCTGGTTGCTCACCGAGCGGTTGTTGTCACCGTTGGAGGTGGCGTTCGGTACCGACTGGCGGACGTCCGGACCCCGGGTGACGGAGACAACGGAGGCTTCGTCGAGCGGAGCGTTGCTCTGCCGGTTGACGACGACGCGGTTGCCTTGCGCTTCCAGCGCGCTGATCGTGTCGGCGGCGCTGCCGGCGCCCGACGGGGCAGCCAGCGCGGGGGCGGCCAGTCCGAGCACGCCCGCGGTGAGGGCGGCTGCGGCGGCGGTGGTGATCGTGAGGGTTTTCATGGGTGCTCTCCCCTGAAGTCGGGTCGGAGCCGTGGAGCGAGTCGCGCGGTTCTGACTGTGTGAAGTTATATGTGCCGGACCGGATTTCGTGGTGTGAATCAGGTCCGCCGGGTATAACCGGCCGCGGCGGACTTTCATTTCTCTTGGCAGGATTTCGACGGTGTCTGGCAGAAATGGGGCTGTTGGGAGGCGCCGAATTGTGATGTCGGGGCACCGCCGCTCCGGAGGTGCCCCGCGTCACTGCTACTTGATGGTGACGTAGACGGTCTGACTGCTGACCGAGCGGCTGCCGTTGCCGATCGAGTCGGGGATCGGGATGCTCTGGCGCATGATCGGGCCGCGATGGATGGACACGACCGAGGCCTCATCCAGCGGGGTGCTGGACTGGCGGGTGACGATGACGCGGTTGCCCTGCGCTTCGAGCGCGCTGATGGTGTCGGCGGCGTTGCCTCCGGTGGGGGCGGCGACGGCGGGCGCGGCCAGTCCGAGGACGGCGGCGGCCAGCCCGGCGGCGGCGGCGGCGGTGGTGATCGTGAAGCTCTTCATGGTCCTGCTCTTCTCTTGTGGCGATCGTGGTGATCTGCACTGAAGAACCAGCAGGTCAGCGCGTTCATTTCCGCTGGCAGGAATTGGCTGCCCGCTGGCAGGAACCGCTTTGGCGCAGGGGTCAGAGCGCGGTCGCGGCGACGCCGATCCGGCCGAGGTACGGCGCACCGATGCTGCCCATCCAGAGCCGGCCGTCGCGTTCCACCATGCCGGTCACCATGCTGAAGTGCGGGTGGGTGGTGCGCATGCCGGCCACGGCCGCACCGGTGCCGGGGTCGAACGCGACCACCCACACGACGGAGACGGGCTTGGGCTGCAGGCGCGCGGGCAGCCGCCACACCGCCTGGCGTAGCAGCGGGGGCCCGGCGGCCAGCCGGTCGGCGACCGGGTTGGCCGGCGTGACCATGGCGCACCAGATCCGCCCGTCCGGGCCGGTCGACAGGTTGTCCGGCATCCCGGGCAGGTGTTCGGCCAGCGGGGTGAACTCACCCGCGCGCGGTCCGCTCAGCCAGTACGTCGACAGCCGTCGGCCCTGGGTTTCGGCGACCACCAGCGCGGTGCCGTCCGCGGTGGGCGTCACGCCGTTGGCGAAGTACAGCCCGTCGACGACGGTCGTCACGGTGCCGTCGGGGTCGAGGCGGTGCAGGGCGCCGCGCGGGCGGGCTTCGAGAATCGCGCCGAGATAGTTCGCGACGGTGAAGTGCGACGTGGATTCGGTGAAATAGATTGCGCCGTCCGGTGTCTCGGTGACGTTGGAGCAGAACTGCAGCGTCCGGCCCGCGATCGAGTCCACCAGGGTCTCGATGCGGCCGGTGCTGGGATCCAGGGCCAGCAGCCCGCGGGGGCTGTCGCAGATCAGCAGCCGCCCGTCGCGCGCGAAGCCCAGACCCAGTGGCCGACCCCCGGTGTTGGCGACGACGACCGGCGCTGTGCCGTCGGGTTCCAGCCGCACGATGCCGCCGTCCATCGCGCCGACCCACAACCGGCCGTCGTCGTCGGTGACGACGTCCTCGGGCTCGCCGCCCGGCACGGGGACCAGCGTGACGTCGGCGCTCGGGAACGGGGGCAGGGGCCGCACCGGCGGGGCCTGCCAGCGCACGGGATTGATCGGCGGTTTCATTACCGCCCAGTCTCGCCGAAATTGCATTCCACGCGCCGTTTTCGCTGATGTGGCCGCACGGAACGCAATCTCGGCGAGAAAGGAGTGGCTACATCCGGCGGCTGGCCTCGCCGAGCACGTTGTGCAGCACGTCGTAGATCGCGTCGAACTCCTTCTGCCCGCTGATCAGCGGGGGAGCCAGCTGCACGACTGGGTCGCCGCGGTCGTCGGCGCGGCAGTACAGACCGGCCTCCCACAGTGCGGGAGTGAGGAAGCCGCGCAGCAGCCGCTCGGACTCCTCGTCGTTGAAGGTCTCCTTGGTGGTCTTGTCCTTGACCAACTCGATGCCGTAGAAGAAGCCCTCGCCGCGGACGTCGCCGACGATCGGCAGGTCGTACAGCTTCTCCAGCGTCGCGCGGAAGGCCGGCGCCATCTCCTTGACGTGGGCGTTGATGCCCTCGCGCTCGAAGATGTCGAGGTTGGCCAGTGCGACCGCAGAGGACACCGGGTGCCCGCCGAAGGTGTAGCCGTGCCCGAACACGGTGTGGCCGTCGTTGAACGGCTCGAAGAGCCGGTCGCTGGCGATCATCGCGCCGATCGGGGAGTAGCCCGACGTCAGGCCCTTCGCGCACGTGATGATGTCCGGCACGTAGTTGAAGTCGTTGCACGCGAACATCGAACCGATGCGGCCGTAGGCGCAGATCACCTCGTCGGAGACCAGCAGCACGTCGTACTCGTCGCAGATCTCGCGGACCCGCTCGAAGTATCCGGGCGGCGGCGGGAAGCAGCCGCCGGCGTTCTGCACCGGCTCCAGGAACACGGCGGCGACGGTGTCGGGGCCCTCGAACTCGATGGCCTCGGCGATGCGGTCGGCGCAGTAGCGTCCCCACGCCTTGGGGTCGTTGCTGAACTGCTCGGGCGCGCGGTAGATGTTGGTGTTGGGCACCCGGAAACCGCCAGGAGTCGGCGGATCGAACGGCGCCTTGAACGTCGGGATGCCCGTGATGGCCAGGGCACCCTGCGGCGTGCCGTGATAGGCGATGGACCGCGAGATCACCTTGTACTTGCCGGGCCTGCCGGTCAGCTTGTAGTACTGCTTGGCCAGCTTCCAGGCGCTCTCGACGGCCTCGCCGCCGCCGGTGGTGAAGAAGACGCGGTTCAGGTCGCCCGGGGCGTAGCCAGCCAGGCGCTCGGCCAGCTCGACCGCGCTGGGCGTGGCGTAGGACCACAGCGGGAAGAACGCCAGCTGCTCGGCCTGCTTGGCCGCCGCCTCGGCGAGCTCCTTGCGGCCGTGCCCGACCTGTACCACGAACAGGCCCGAGAGCCCGTCGATGTACTGCTTGCCCTGGTCGTCGTAGATGTGGACGCCCTCGCCGCGGATGATCATCGGCGGGGTGATGTCCGCGCCGTGGCGGGCGAAATGCCCCCACAGGTGGCGCTTGGCCGTTGCGGCGAGTTTGCTTGTCGTCGGTTGTTCGGTTTCGGAAATGATTGTCATCGGGTTCCCCAATTGTATTGCTGCTTAACGAGTTTCAGGTAAACGAGGGTCTCTGTGGATATCACTCCCGGTAACGCACGGATCTGGGTGTTGAGTAGCTGAAGGAGGTGGTCGTCGTCCTCGCACACGACCTCGACGATGGCGTCGAACGAGCCCGCGGTCAGCACCACGTAGTCGACCGACTCGAGGGCGGCGAGCTTCTCGGCGATCTTGGTGGTGTCACCGGTGCAGCGGACGCCGATCATGGCCTGCCGGGCGAAGCCGAGCTGCATCGGGTCGGTGACCGCGACGATCTGCATCACCCCGGCGTCGACCATGCGCTGCACGCGCTGGCGCACCGCGGCCTCGGACAGGCCGACGGCCTTCCCGATGCCCGCATAGGAACGGCGGCCGTCCTGCTGCAGCTTCTCGATGATCGCCTTGGAGAGCTCGTCGAGCTGGAAGGCGGCACCGGGTCGCGACTGGTTGACGCGGAACGAGACGGGGCCGACGGCGTGCGGGACCCCCGGGTTGACCATGACTCAGATTGTGCACGGAATCCGTCGTTTCAAGCAACCATGACCATGAAATCAATCGTTGTAGGTGGCCGAAGCTGAGGTAATGCGTAGCGTTTCTCGTGTATCAAACGATACGGTGTGGGCCATGACCGTGGTTTCGTCTTCGAGGGATCTGGCCGGCAGCTGGATCGATGGCGCACCGGTGCGGACCGGCGGCGCCACACACTCCGTGATCAACCCGGCGACCGGCGAGCCGGTGGCCGAGATGGCGCTGGCCTCACCCGGCGATGTCGACCGCGCGGTCGGCTCGGCGCGGGCGGCGCTGCCCGGCTGGGCCGGGGCCACCCCGGCCGAGCGCTCGGCCGTGCTGGCGAAGCTGGCCGTGCTCGCCGACGAGGCCGCCGACACGCTGGTGGCCGAGGAGGTCAGCCAGACCGGCAAGCCCGTCCGGCTGGCCACCGAGTTCGACGTCCCCGGCAGCGTCGACAACATCGACTTCTTCGCCGGCGCCGCCCGCCATCTCGAGGGCAAGGCATCGGGGGAGTACTCCGGCGATCACACGTCGTCGATCCGCCGCGAGGCCGTCGGCGTGGTCGCGACGATCACCCCGTGGAACTATCCGCTGCAGATGGCGGTGTGGAAGGTGCTGCCCGCGCTGGCCGCCGGCTGCAGCGTGGTGATCAAGCCCGCCGAGATCACGCCGCTGACCACGCTGACGCTGGCCCGGCTGGCCGGCGAGGCCGGGCTGCCGCCCGGTGTGCTGAATGTGGTGACCGGCGCGGGCGCCGACGTGGGGACCGCGCTGGCCGGGCATCGCGACGTCGACATGGTGACGTTCACCGGGTCGACGGCCGTCGGGCGCAAGGTGATGGCCGCGGCCGCGGTGCACGGGCACCGCACCCAGCTCGAATTGGGCGGTAAGGCACCGTTCGTCGTGTTCGACGACGCCGATCTCGACGCCGCGATCCAGGGCGCGGTCGCCGGGTCGCTGATCAACACCGGGCAGGACTGCACCGCCGCCACCCGCGCGATCGTCGCCCGCGAGGTGTACGACGACTTCGTCGCCGGGGTCGCCGAGGTGATGGGCAAGATCGTCGTCGGCGACCCGCAGGATCCCGACACCGATCTCGGCCCGTTGATCACGCTGGCGCACCGGGCGAAGGTGGCCGACATGGTGGCGCGCGCGCCCGGCGAGGGCGGGCGCATCGTGACCGGCGGCGTGGCGCCGGAGGGACCGGGCTCGTTCTACCGGCCGACGCTGATCGCCGACGTGTCCGAGCAGTCGGAGGTGTACCGCGACGAGATCTTCGGTCCCGTGCTGACGGTGCGGTCGTTCACCGACGACGACGACGCGATCCGGCAGGCCAACGACACCGCCTACGGGCTCGCGGCCTCGGCGTGGACACGCGACGTCTATCGCGCGCAGCGCGCGTCGCGGGAGATCCACGCCGGGTGTGTGTGGATCAACGACCACATCCCGATCATCTCGGAGATGCCGCACGGTGGGTTCGGTGCGTCGGGATTCGGCAAGGATATGAGCCAGTACTCGCTCGAGGAGTACCTGTCGATCAAGCACGTCATGAGCGACATCACCGGCGTGGTCGACAAGGCTTGGCACCGAACCATTTTCACCAAGCGCTGAGGCGACCGCGGAATAGCATTCCTGGTCGTGATCGCCTACCGGATCGCAGCCCGGAATGCGCTTCCGCGGGGAAACGGCGCGGTTACTCGTCGCGCGGCACCACGATCACCGGCACGTCGACCCCGGCGAGGATGCGCGCGGCCGTCGACCCCAGGAAGATGCGGCGCGGTGCGGCGAACCGGGACGAGCCCACGACCAACAGGTCGCCGTCGTCCCAGTTGAGCTTCTTCAGCGCCGACTCCAGCGTCATGCCGTCGGCGACCAGCGACTCGATCTCCGGCGAGTCGGGCAGCGCGCGCGCCGCGACGGCGAGGTTCTCTTCAGCCGCGGCGACCTGCAGCTGCCGCACCTCCCGCGCGCTGCCCGCCTCGGCGAAGTTCTCCGCCGACACCAGCGACAGCATCCGGATCCCCAGACCGGCCGCGCTGGCCAGCGTGATCGCGAACGGCAGCGGGTTGTCGTCGCCCGGCTTGGTGGGCACCGCGGCGGTCACCGCGGTGAACCTCTCGTCCGGATCCTCGGCGTAGCCGCGCGGCGCCAGCGCCACCGGGATCGGCGAGGAGTGCAGCAACGCCCCGGTCACAGGGCCGATGGTGTGCCGACCGAAGAACCCGTCGCGCGCACCCCCGACCACGATCAGGTCCGAGGACTTCTCCTGCGCGTAGTCAACCAGCGTCTGCGCGAACGACTCTCCGACGGTCACCGACGACTCGGCGTGCACCCCGTCGCGCGCGAGCGTGGCCACCGCACCGGCCACCCACTGCTCGCCCCGCTCGACGAGCAGACGTTGGTATTCCAGGCGCCCGGGATGGCCGTCGGGCAGTTCTTCGCGAACCACCAACAGGACGTCGACGCTGGCGTCGAAGGTCCGCGCGAGCGCACTGGCCAGCGCGACGCCGTCGTCGCCGGTCGGGGTGGCAAGGTAGCCGACGGTCAGATGCATGGCGGTTCCTCAGTAGACGTCGGGTACTTGGACTTCGGTGGATGCGTTGAGCGTCTCGCCGCGGAAGAAGCGTTTCGTGCCGAACGCGAAGCACGCCAGCATCAACGGGATGCCGAGCACCAGCATGCCGACCCCGAGCACGAATACCCCGCCGATGGGACCGAACGCGGTGTAGCCGTAGTCCGGCGCGATCATGTCCTTGGCGCTGATCACGAACGCCGCCGCCATCGCGAGGCCGCCCAGCAGCGGGAAGATGCCGCGGAAGAACAGATTTCGCACCGAGCTGAACAGCGTCCGGCGGAAATACCAGACGCAGGCGAACGCGGTGATGCCGTAGTAGAACGCGACCGCGAGCCCGAGGGAGGCCACCGAGTCGGCGAGGGCGTTCTCCGACAACACTTTCAGCAGCAGGTAGAAGAACAGGGCGGCCAGACCCATCACGATCGTGCCGAACGCCGGCGTCATGTAGCGCGGATGCACGTTGGCGAACCGCTTCGGGATGGCTTCGTAGACGGCCATCGACAGCGTGCCGCGCGCGGTGGGCAGGATGGTGGTCTGCGTCGACGACAGCGCCGACACCGAGACGGTGAGCAGCAGCGCGGACGCGGCGATCGTGCCCGCCACCGGTTCGCCGAGCACGGTGAGCACGTCGTCGGAGTTCATCGCGTTGTTCAGCCCGATGCCGACCTCACCGAATCCGGCGAACGACTGCAGTGCGTAAGCCACCAGCACATAGGTGCACACCAGGATCAGCGTGGTGATGACCGCAGCGATGCCCGGCGTCCGGCCGGGATCCTTGGTCTCCTCACCGACGGCCAGGCAGGCGTCCCAACCCCAGTAGATGAAGATGCACAGGATCACCGCCGCGGCGATCGACGACGTGTCCAATCCGCTGGGCCACAGCCACGACAGCTGAGGGCTGATCGCCTGCGCGCCGGCGGTTCCGGAGAACACCCGGACCAGTGCGATGACGCTGACGATGATCAGCACGCCGAACTGGACGGCGATCAGGATGTTCTGCACCCGCTCGCTGACGACGATGCCGCGGGCCGACACCAGCGTCATCGACACGATGAAGAAGCATCCCAATCCGACTGTGGCGAAGGTGTTGTCGGCCAGATCGTCGAGGCCGAGGAAGTTGTAGAGGTAGATCGCGGCGATCTCGGCGACGTTGGCCAGCACGATGATGGCCGACACGGCCAGCCCCCAGCCGCCGATCCAGCCGATCCACGGGCCGAAAGCCTTGGTGCCCCAGGTGAACGTCGTGCCGCAGTCCGGGGTCTCCTGCGAGAGCTCCTTGTAGGCGAACGCCACCAGCAGCATCGGGATGAACGCCAGCACGAACATCGACGGCGCCTTCTCGCCGACCTCCAGCACGACGTAGCCGAGCGTGGCGGCCAGGCTGTAGGCTGGCGCCACCGCCGCCAGACCGATGACGACGTTGCCGACGAGGCCGAGCGCACCGGCCTGCAGCCCCTTGCTGCCGACAGCAGGGGTCGACGGTTCGGAGGTGATTGCCATGCGCGCAATATACGGTCCTGCGAGCCTCCTGGCAGGACAGTGCGAAAAACCTGTGAGACGTCAGTTCTTGGTGTACTCGTGGCCGGTCAGCGGGTCGATCGCCTTCTCGCCGGGCGGCAGGTTGGACAGATCCTTGGCGATGATCGTGGGCACGTCGCCGGCGTCGGGCAGACCGAAGCGGGGCACCGCCGCCTCCTGATCGGGCACCGTCTCCAGCACCAGGTCGTGACTGCGACGAGGCAGCGTCACGCCCTTGAAGAAGTCGGGCGACATGAACCGCCAGACCACCATGAGCACCAGGCCCAGGACCAGCGCGCCGATGCCCACCACCGCGACGGCGCCGACGCCGAAGATGGTCACGTTGTTGCCGTCGTCGTCGGTGAGCCAGTCCGGCTTGGCGTACTGCAGCAGGCCGTAGACGAAGACCACGAGGAGCACGATGCCGCCCAGCAGCGGCACCACCCCGCGCATCACCAGGTCACGGGTGTTGCGCGTCAACGTCTTTCGGTAGAACCAGACGCAGGCGAAACCGGTCAGCCCGTAGTAGAAGGCGATCATCAGCCCGACCGAGCCGATCAGCGCGGTCAGCAGGTTGGTGCTGATCACGGTGAACAGCACGTAGAAGATCGCCGACACCACGCCCATCGCGATGGTCGACGTGGTCGGAGTCAGGTAGCGCCGGTGGATCTTCGCGAACGACTCGGGCAGGGCGCGGTAGACGCCCATCGACAGCGTGGTGCGCGCGGTCGGCAGGATCGTGGTCTGCGTCGACGCCGACGCCGAGGTCAGGATGGACGCCGACAGCAGCAGCATCCCGATGTGCCCGAGCGCACTGTCGCCGAACAGATCCGGTCCGATCGCGGCGAACACGTCGGCCGAGTTGTCCGGGTTGCCCAGCCCGATCCCGTCGGTGCCGACACCGGCGAACGCGACGGCCGCGACGCTCACCAGCGCGTAGGTGGCCAGCAGCAGGAAGGTCGAGATGACGGCGGCCCGGCCGGGGGTGCGCCCGGGGTCGTCGGACTCCTCGTTGCACGCGACGGCGGTGTCCCAGCCCCAGTAGATGAAGATCGTGGTCAGGATCGCCGGCGCGATGACGGTGCTGAAGTCCAGTCCGCCGGGCCAGAACCAGGACAGTGACGGCATCAGCGAGTAGCTCTCTGCGGTGCGGGTGTACACCTTGACCAGCGCGACGATCGACAGCCCGATCAGCACGACCACCTCGATGCCCAGCAGTGCGTATTGCAGGCGCGCCGACACCTCGATGCCGCGGTAGCAGATGTAGGTCATCACCGCGATCCAGATGACACCGGCGACGGTGGACCAGAACGTGCTGTCGGACAGCGTGGCCGCCGAGTCCCAGCCGAGGTCCCCGGCGAAGGTGAAGGAGTAGGCCCCGGCGATCTGCGCGAGGTTGGCCATCACGATGACGTCGACGGCGATGATGCCCCAGCCGCCCAGCCAGCCGACGACCGGGCCGAAGGCGCGCGACGCCCAGGTGAAGGTCGTGCCGCAGTCCGGTTCGGCTTTGTTGAGCTCCTGGTAGGCGACCGCGATCAGGTACATGGGGATGAAGGAGATCAGCACGATGGCAGGCGCCTTCACACCGGACAACAGCGCGCCCCCGCTGGCGATGATCAGGCCGAGCGTGGCGGCCAGGCTGTAGGCCGGCGCCGTCGAGGCCATCCCCACCACGATGCTCGACACCAGCCCGAGGGCGCCGCCCTTGAGTCCCTTGCTCTCCACGGTGCCTTCACCGTGAATCACTTCGTGCTTGACCACGGGCCCTCCTCGGTCGAAATCAGCCGGAATCGGTTGTGAACCCGATCACTATTGACTGATTCCGTCGATTCATCAACTTCACAGCTTCGGATTTCGTTGCGTTTGAGGGGTACTACCCTCGATGTCATGACCGCGCGGGTCGAGGACTTCGAAGAGCTGCGTCCCTACCTGCTCGCCGTGGGCTACCGCCTCACCGGCACGTTCGCCGACGCCGAGGACGTGGTGCAGGATGCCTGGCTGCGCTGGGACGCCCACCGGGCCCGGCGGACCGACACCGCGATCGTCGACCTGCGGGCCTGGCTCACGACGGTGGTCAGCCGGCTGTCGCTCGACCGGCTCCGATCGGCGGCCCACCGGCGCGAGACCTACGCCGGCACCTGGCTGCCCGAACCGGTGGTGACGACGCTCGACGGGGACGACCCGCTGGCCGCTGTGGTGGCCGGGGAGGATGCCCGCTTCGCGGCCATGGTCGTGCTGGAGAATCTGACGCCCGATCAGCGGGTGGCGTTCGTGCTGCACGACGGATTCGCGGTGCCGTTCGACGAGATCGCCGACGTTCTCGGGGCCACGCCCGCCGCGGCGAGGCAGCTCGCGTCGCGGGCGCGCCGCACCGTCTCCACGGCGCCCCCGCCGGCGGCCGAGCACGACGAGGTGGTCGGTGCGCTGATGGCGGCGATGGCGGCCGGCGATCTGGAGGCCGTGGTGGCGCTGCTGCATCCCGACGTCACGTTCAGCGGCGACGCGAACCGGCGCGCGCCGACGGCGCCACAGGTCATCCACGGCAGAGACAAGGTGGCGCGGTTCCTCCTGGGCTTGGCGCGCCGCTACGGGACACGGCTGTTCACCAGCGGCGAGCTCGGGTTGGTCAACGGTGAACTGGGCGTGTTCTCCCGCGGCGACGACGGGGATGCGCACGGGCCCGCGATCGCGCCCCGGATCCAGGCGCTGACGGTGTGCGACGGACGGGTGGTGGCGGTTTACGACATCGCCAACCCGGACAAGTTCACCGGTTCACCGCTGCGCACCACGCAGTGAGTTCCGCTGTAGACGGTCGGCATGCATTTCTGGCAGTGCACACACAGACCCTCCGTGGCGGTCCGGTCGCGAAACCTGTTGACCAGGTCGGGTTCTCGCAACAGCGCCCGGGCCATCGCGACGAACGCGAAACCGTCGTCGAGCGCCGCGGTCACGGTGTCCATCCGGTTGATGCCGCCCAGCAGGATCAACGGCATCGACAGTGCTGCCCGGAACTGGCGGGCCTGCGGGGCGAAAAAGGCCTCGGTGAAGGGATATTCGCGAAACATGCGCTTGCCGATGAGCCGCAGTCCGAGGCCGACGGCGCGCGGTTGGGACGCGATGAACTCGTCGAGCGGGACGTCTCCGCGGAAGTAGTACATGGGGTTGGCCAGTGAGCTGCCGCCGGTGAGCTGCAGCGCGTCGAGATGTCCGTCGCTCTCCAGCAGCCGTGCGGTGGGCAGGCTGTCGGTGAGCCAGAAGCCGCGTCGCACACCGTCGTCCATGTTGAACTTCGCGGTCACGGCGACGGTGTCGCCGACCGTGTGGCGCACCCGCTCGGCGACCCGGCGCGCGAGTTCGGCCCGGCGGGCGGTGTCCCCGCCGTAGCGGTCGGTGCGCCGGTTGAGATTGGGGCTGAAGAACGAGCTGAGCAGATAGCCGTGGCCCATGTGGATCTCGATCGCGTCGAACCCGGCGTCGACGGCATGTGCTGCGGCAGCGCCGAAGTCGTCGACGAGCGCGTCGAGCTGGTGAACCGTCGCGGCCCGCACCACGCCCATGGCCGGCGCGCTGAGCCGGGTGGACGGCGCCAGCGTGGGCGTCCGGTTGGACAGGGTGTTGGCCACCAGGCCGGCATGACCGATCTGGGCGCACGCCAGGGCGCCTTCGGCGTGGACCGCGTCGGTCAGCGCGCGCAGTTGCCGGGCGCGCGAGGCGTCGAGGACGATCGTGTCGCGGTGCACCCGGCCGCCGGGGGAGACCGCGCAGTACGCCACCGTGGTCATCGCCGCGCCGCCGCGGGCCACCTCGGCGTGGAAGTCCACCAGCGCCGGACTGACGTGTCCGCGCGGCATCACCCCCTCGAAGGTGGCGGCCTTGATGAACCGGTTCTTCAGCGTGAGCGGGCCCAGGGTCGCCGGGCTGAACGCTTGTATCGATGCCATTGGCATCGTAATGTAGCACCCCGGCGTCGAGGAGGCGGGAACACTGGACATCGCGGTCACCGGGGCAACCGGGTACGTGGGGGCGCACACGGCGCGCGCGCTGCTGGCGGCCGGCCATCGGCTGCGCCTGCTGGTGCCGCCGGGTGAGGCGGGTGCGCCCGTGCTCGACCGGCTGCGCGCCGCGGGGTCGGTAGCCGTGACGGTCGGCGACATCTGTTGTGAGGCAGACGTTGTCGCGTTCCTCGACGGCTGTGAGGCGCTCGTGCACGCGGCCGGTGTCGTCGGCACCGACGAGCGGCGGGTGCGGCTGATGTGGGACGTCAATGCCTTCGCGACCGAGGCGATCCTGCATCGGGCGGTCGAGCGTGGGCTGGACCCGGTGCTGACCGTGAGCAGCTACAGTGCCCTCTTCCCGCCGACCGACGGCGTGATCTCACCGCAGACCCCGACCGCGGTGGGGCGCAGCGCCTACGCCAAGACCAAGGCGTACGCCGACCGGGTCGCGCGTCGGCTGCAGGACGACGGCGCCCCCGTCGTGGTGACCTATCCGTCCAGCGTCGTCGGTCCGGCGTTCGGCACCGCGCCGGGGGTCACCGAACGCGGGTGGGCGCCGATCGTGCGCTGGGCCGTCGCGCCGCGGCTACGGGGCGGCATGCAGATGATCGACGTCTGCGACGTCGCTGAGGTGCACACGCGGGTGATGCGCCCCGGCCGGGGCCCGCGCCGCTATGTGTGCGGCGGGGAACTGCTGGGATTCGACGAGATGATCGACGCGCTGCAGACCGGTCTCGGCCGGCGGATCCGCCGGGTCCCGGTGCCGGCACCCGTGCTGCTCGCCGCCGCCCGCGCCACCGATGTTCTCGCACGCCACGTCGCGCTGCCCGACGGGTTGAGTTACGAGGCGGCGATCCTGCTGCTGGCGGCCACACCGACCGACGACACCACGACGCTGCGCGATCTCGGGATGCAGTGGCGGTCACCGCGGGCGGCGATCATCGCCTCGGCGCGGGGGAGTGTCGCCGATGCTCGTCGACAGCAGCTCGGCAATCCGGCGCCGTAGCGCCTCGGAATCGTCGTCGACGGCGACGGTGTTCAGGAACAGTGCCGCCCCGGCGGCCATCACCAGCACCGCGCGGGCATTAAGCTCGGCACGCCGGCGCCGGGCCGGTGTGTCGGCCGCCAGATGCTCGGCGAACAGTGCGACCGCGGGCGTACTGAAGTTCGCCCACAAGGCTTTTCGCATGTCGTCGTTCTCGCGCAGCGCCAGCAGCAGCCCCGGTACCGCCTCGTTGACGTCGCGCCGGTTGAACAGCTGATGGCTGCCGCGCACCACCCACTCGACCCAGCCGGTCAGGTCGGTGCCGGAAAACGGTGTCAGATCCGGGGTTTCGCCGAGGATCGCATGCAGCACGAGTTCGGCCTTGGAGGTCCAGCGGCGGCTCAGGCTGGCGCGGCCCACGCCGGCCCGGGTCGCCACCATTCGCACACTGAGGTCGTCCCAGCCGACCTCGAGAAGCAACTCGCGGGTCGTGGCCAGCACGCGCTCGTCGATCGTGGCGTCGCGAGGTCGCCCGCCTGCACCGGCCGGAGGCTCATCGCGGGTCATCCGACGATTGAAACACCTGGGGCGTCACCGCCACGGGACCCGGCACGCACCACCGGAGGCGAAGCCCTGTTCGCTGATGCCGAGCGCGGAGTTCATCCGGGCCCGCATGTTCTCGACGCCGACCTGGTAGGTCAGCTCGATGACACCCTTGTCCCCGAAGCGGCGGCGCAGGTCGGCCACCTGCTCATCGGTGATGGTGTGCGGGTCGGTGGTCATCGCCGCGGCATAGCCGATCGCCGCCCGTTCGTCGTCGGAGTAGAGCGGTGAGGTCGCGTAGTCGTCGATGTCGGTGAGCCGCGACAGGTCCAGGCCCTCGAGGCGCATCAGCATGGCTCCGAAGTCCACGCACCACGAGCAGCCGATCTTGCGCGCGGTCCAGTACACGGCCAGTTCGCGCACGTCGGCCGGCAGTGTCGTCGAGGCCCGCTCGAGCATGCCCTCGTGGGCGGCGGCCGTCATCAGCAGGCCGCCGTGGTGGGCGTAGACGGCGAACGGTTCCGGGACCTCGCCGAAGCGGCGGCGGGCGTAGCGCCACATCAGTCGGGTCAACAGGGAGGCACGCTGGACGGGGACGGGTTCGATACGTGTGGTCATACCGGGGAGACGACGCAGCACCGCACTGTGTGACAGCCGGGGTCACCGCGCGCAGACCGTCTCCCGCAGCATCCGGCGCAGCCACTCCCGGAATGCCTCGACGCTGTGCCCGTCGTGATGGGTGAACCGCAGGAACGTCTCGACGCCGGCCAGCACCACCGCTGTCTCGACGACCTCGTCGTAGGCCACGTCGGTGCGCACCCAGCCGCGGTCGCGGAACACGTCGACGACCCGACGGAGCTGCCGGCCGACCCCGGCGGTCAGGTCGGACAGGTATCGGTCCAGGACGGGGTCGGCGCCCGCCCCGGCGGCGAGGGCCCGGTACAGCGTGGCCGTGCGTTCGTGGATGTCGGTCTGCACCGCGACGACCAAGTCGACGGCCTCGGAGACGTCCTCGATGGTCAGCAGAGCGCGGCCGGGGTCGAGGTCGAGGATGTTCTGGTCGCCGGTGACACCGAACGCCACATCCTCGATCGCGGCGACCATCAGTGCGGCCTTGGGTCCGAGGCCCTGCACGGTCTCGGCCGAGACACCGGCTGCCGCAGCGATTTTCGCCATGGTGGTGCGGGCGTAGCCGTCGGCGGCGAACAACTCGGCTGCGGCCTGAAGCACCCGCTGGCGGGTGGCGAGGGCCTGCTGCTCGCGCAGCTCCGATCGGTAGGCGCGCGAGCCCCGAGAGGGCATTGACTTGGGTGGCACAGTAATGAATACTACACGACAGTAGTGGACGGCCGGGAGGGTGTCATGGCGTCGATCATCATCGGGAGCGTGCCCGTCCACGGGCATGTGACCCCACTCCTTGCCGTGGCCGCCCACCTGGTGGCGCGCGGCGACGACGTCCGGTTCGTCACCGGTTCCCGCTTCGCGGACAAGGTCGCCGCGACGGGCGCGCGGTTCGTGCCGTTGCCTCCGGAGGCGGACTACGACGACCGCGACCTCACGCGCAGTTTCCCGCAGCGCGCCCGGCTCAAGGGCGCCCGCGCGATCGCCTTCGACATCGAGCACGTCTTCGCGCGGCCGGCGCGCGAACAGTACGGCGCGCTCGTGGCGGCGCTCGCCGAGCGGCCGGCCGACGCCGTGCTGGTCGAGCCGGCGTTCGTCGGCGCCGCGTTTCTCCTGCACCGTCCGCGCCCCGAGCGGCCCGCCGTGGTCGTGTGCGGCGTTCTCCCGCTCTGCGTCGAGAGCCGCGACACCGCACCGTTCGGCATGGGGCTCGCGCCCGCGCGCATCCTCAACCGTCCCCGCAACGCGGTACTGGCGGGGGTGAACCGCCGGGTGCTGCGGCGGCCGTACGCCGTGATCGACGCCCTCCACCGCGACCTGCACGGCGTCGACATGCCGGGCACGATGATCGACTGGGGGCGGCGCGCCGACGCGCTGGTCCAGTTCACCGTGCCGGGGTTCGAATACCCCCGGTCGGATGCGCCCGAGGCGCTGCACTTCGCCGGACCGTTGTCGGCGACCGGATCGCAGGCGCCGCTGCCGCAATGGTGGTCCGAACTGGACGGCAGCCGCCCGGTCGTGCACGTCACGCAGGGCACCCTCGCCAACCTCGACTACGAGCAACTGATCGCGCCGACGCTGCGTGCCCTCGCCGACGAGGACGTCCTGGTGGCGGTCACCACCGGTGGCCGGCCGCTCGACACGCTGCCCGACCTGCCGGCCAACGCGCGCGCCGCAATTTACCTTCCCTACGACGAATTACTGCCGCGCACCTCGGTTTTCGTGACCAACGGCGGATACGGCGGCGTGCAGTACGCACTACGCTTCGGTGTGCCCATCGTCGCGACCGGCGGCAAGGAGGACAAGCCCGAGGTGGGCGCGCGGGTCGCGTGGTCGGGCGTCGGACGGCGGATCCGCAGCGAACACCCGTCGGCGCGCGTGCTGCGCCGCGAGATCCTCGCGGTGCTGCACGACGGTCGGTACCGGCAGGCCTCAGCGCGGCTGGCCGCTCAGATGGCCGCCGCACCCGGGTTCACCGGCCTGGCCGATGTCATCGACGGGCTGACCGAGCGTAAGACGCGCACCTGCGCCAACCCGTGACGCATCGCTGACATATTGACGCCGCCGCTACCGCCGCGCGGGGCGGGTGACGCAGGCTGCTCGGCACCATGGCCATCCCGACCCGCCCCGATGGTCTGCGCGGCCGCCACCGCAAGCGGATCACCGTGCTGCACCGCGTCGCGCTCACCGCCATCGCCGCGCCGCGGCGAATCCTCGCGCTCGCCGCCCTGGCCCTCGTCGCGGGCGCGGTGTTCGGCGTGCCGGCCGCATCGAGCCTGTCCGCCGGGGGTTTTCAGGATCCGGCCGCCGAATCCGCCCGTGCGACAACCACACTGATGGAGACGTTCGGCCGAGGCGGGATGCAGCTGGTGTTCGGCGTCACCGATTCCGCGGGCGTGGACAGCCCCGACGCCCGCGCGGCCGGGGAGGACATCGTCGCGCTGCTGCGGACCGCCCCCGAAGTCGTCGGGGTGGTGTCGGCGTGGACGGCGCCTCCGGGTACGCCGGGGCTCACGGGCGCCGACGGCCGCTCGGGCCTGGTGGTGGCGGAGCTGGCCGGCGGCGAGGACGACGCACCCCGGGTGGCTGAACGGCTCGCCGACCAGGTGGCCGCGGACATCGCGCCCCGGCACGGCGGGGTGAGCGTGCTGGCCGGCGGCTCGGCGATGGTGTACGCCCAGATCAACAGTCAGACCCTGCGCGACGTGGTGCTGATGGAGTCGATCGCGATCCCGCTGACCTTCCTGGTCCTGGTGTGGGTGTTCCGCGGGTTGCCGGCCGCGGCGCTCCCGGTGGCCGTCGGCGCGCTGGCGATCGTCGGGTCGCTGTCGGTGCTGCGGCTGGTGGCGATGGTGACCCCCGCCTCGATCTTCGCGCTGAACCTCACCACAGCGCTGGGCCTGGCGCTGGCCGTCGACTACACGCTGCTGATCGTCAGCCGCTTCCGCGACGAGATGGCCGACGGCGCCGACCGGGAGCAGGCGCTGATCACCACGATGGTCACCGCGGGCCGGACCGTGCTGTTCTCCGCGCTGACGGTGGCGCTGTCGATGGCCGCGATGGCGCTGTTCCCCATGTACTTCCTCACCTCCTTCGCCTACGCCGGGGTGGCGACGGTGGCGCTGTGTGCGCTCGCGGCGATCGTCGTGACGCCGTCGGCCATCATGGCGCTGGGCCCCCGGCTCGACGCATTCGATCTGCACCGCCTCCTCGGTCCGCCGCGTGCCCAGCCGCGCCCGACCGACCAGATGTTCTGGTACCGCACCACCCGGTTCGTCATCCGGCGGGCGCTGCCCATCGGGGCCGCCACCACGGTGCTGCTCCTCGCTCTGGGGGCGCCCTTCCTGAAGGTGGCGTGGGGTCTGCCCGACGACCGTGTGCTGCCGACGTCGGCGTCGTCGCGTCAGGTCGGTGACCTGATGCGGGCCCAGTTCCCCGGGAACTCGGAGGCCGCGGTGACCGTGGTGCTGCCCGACGCCCACGGGTTGACGCCCAGTGCCTTCACCGATTACGCCCGGTCGGCGTCGCTGCTGCCGGGAGTCCCGGCGGTCGACTCGCCGGCGGGCACGTTCGTCGAGGGCACCCGGGTCGGGCCGCCGGCCACCGGTTCCGGCCTGGACCGGGGTGTCGCGTTCCTCACCGTCGCCAGCAGCACCCCGCTGTTCACCCCGGAATCCGACGCGCAGCTGGACCGCCTCCGTGCCCTGCCCGGACCCGGCGGCCGCACGGTCGAGCTGACCGGGATCGCGGCGATCAACGCCGACACCCTCACCGCCATCACCGCCCGGCTGCCCGCGGTGCTGGGCATCGTCGCCGTCGTGACGTTCGTACTGCTGTTCCTGCTGACCGGCAGCGTGGTGCTGCCGCTGAAGGCGCTGATCCTCAACACGCTCTCGCTGACCGCGGCGTTCGGCGCGTTGGTCTGGATCTTCCAGGACGGCAATCTCGGCGCCCTGGGCACAACCCCCACCGGGACGCTGGTGGCCAATATGCCCGTCCTGCTGTTCTGTATCGCCTTCGGGTTGTCGATGGACTACGAGGTGTTCCTCCTCGCCCGCATCCGCGAACTGTGGTTGGCCAGCGGGCGCACCCGCGCCGACAACGACGAGAGCGTCGCCGTCGGTCTGGCGCGCACCGGGCGGGTGGTGACGGCCGCGGCGCTGATCATGGCGATCTCGTTCGGTGCGCTGGTCGCCGCCCAGGTTTCCTTCATGCGGATGTTCGGACTCGGTCTCACGCTGGCGGTGCTGATCGACGCCACGGTGGTGCGAATGGTGCTGCTGCCCGCGATGATGCATCTGATGGGACGGTGGAACTGGTGGGCGCCCGCGCCGCTGGCGAGGCTGCACGAACGCATCAGACCGTCACATGCGAGGTGAAACCGCGCCCCGGACGTGCTTGGCTGTGAAGTACTGACAGCCCGGGGGGAAATTTTCGGGTCCGACCAATCCGGGATCGGGGTCGCAACGAATCGATGATGCCGCGGCGGTCGAGCCGGACGCACCACCAGGAGGAGTGTGAGCTTGAGGGACGGCGAATGGGCGGGAACACACCTGGTCATGTCGGGTGCGAGAGTCCCGACGGCGACCAGCCTGGGTGCCTGGCGCGACGACCTGCGCGCGGGCGTGCGCAACTACCTGGCGGACTTCGTGCGCAGCGAGTGCCTCGGCAGACTCGCGGCCGCCAATGTCGACGTCGCCGGTGACCTGCTGTCGGGGTTCCTCGACGGCGGCAAGTACGTGCGGTCGACGTTCATGTACGTCGGCTGGCTGTGCGGGGCCGACGAGAACGCCGCGGCGTTGCGGGCGTCGGCCAGCCTGGAGCTGCTGCACGCGTTCGCGCTGATCCAGGACGATGTCATGGACGGCTCGCCGCTGCGCCGCGCCCGGCCGTCGGCGCACGTCTCGTTCGGCCGGTGGCACCGCGACCGCGGGCTGGCCGGCTCGGCCGACCGGTTCGGGGAGTCCGCGGCGATCCTGCTCGGCGACCTGTGCCTGGTGTGGGCCGAGCAGATGCTGCGTCGCAGCGGCGTCGGCCAGCACGCCCTGGCCCGGGTGTGGCCCCGCTACGACGACATGCGCACCGAGCTGGCCATCGGCCAGTTCTCCGATCTGGTCAACAGTTCCCACACCCTGCCCACTCTCGAGGAGGTTCTCGACGTGCTTCGTCGAAAATCCGGTAACTACACCGTGCGTCGGCCGCTGGAGATCGGAGCGGCGATGGCCGGGTGCGACGATGCTGTCATCGACGCGCTGTCGGGCTACGGCGCCGCGATCGGGGAGGCGTTCCAGCTGCGCGACGACATCCTCGGCGTGTTCGGAACCCCGTCTCTGACAGGTAAATCCGCGGGCACCGACATGGAGGAGCGCAAAGCCACCAGCGTGATCGTCGCCGCCTACGAGCTGGCCGACGGACCGCTGCGCGACCAGCTCTTCGACCTGATGAACCGTCCGCACATCGACTCCGACGCCGCGGATCACTGGCGCAACCTGATCGTGGCCAGCGGTGCGGTGCAGTGGATCGAGCAGCTCATCGCCGAGCGGCACACCCGCGCCCTGAATTTCCTCGACGGGGTCGCGATCCCCGATTTCGCCCGTGCGGCGCTGGCCGACATGGCGGTCGCGTGCACGCAGAGGGCCGCCTGATGCGCACCGTCACCGGGCGGACGGACCGGGTCGTCGTCGTCGGGGCGGGTCTGTCGGGTCTCGCGGCAGCGTTGCACCTGGCCGGCCGCGGCCGCGAGGTCACCGTCCTCGAGCGCGGCGCGCACCCGGGCGGGCGGGTCGGCCGCGAGGACATCGGCGGCTACCGGATCGACACCGGGCCCACAGTGCTGACGATGCCCGACATCATGGACGACGCGTTCGCCGCCGTCGGCGACTCGCTGGCGGCGCGGCTGCCGTTGGAACGGGTCGATCCTGCCTACGAGGCCCGCTTCGCCGACGGGAGCTCGGTCGTCGTGCACACCGACGCGGCCGCGATGGCCACCGAGGTGGAGCGCTTCGCCGGCCGGGACCAGGCCGACGGCTACCTGCGGCTGCGCGAATGGCTGACCAAGCTGTACCTCACCGAGTTCGACGGGTTCATCGGCGCGAACTTCGACTCGCCGCTGTCGCTGGTGACCCCGCAGCTGGCCCGGCTCGCCGCGCTCGGCGGGTTCCGTGGCTGGGAGCGCATGGTGCGCCGCTACATCACCGACGAGCGGCTGCTGCGGGTGTTCACGTTCCAGGCGCTCTACGCCGGCGTGCCGCCGCAGAGCGCACTGGCCGCCTACGCGGTGATCGCGTACATGGACACCGTCGCCGGCGTGTACTTCCCCCAGGGCGGTGTGCGGGCGATGCCCGACGCGATGGCGGCCTCGGCCGCCGATGCCGGCGTCGAATTCATCTATAACGCAACGGTTTCCGAGCTGGAGTTCAGCGGCTCCCGGGTCACCGGGGTGCGCACCGCCGACGGTGGGCGGGTGCCCGCCGACGCCGTCGTGCTGACCACCGAACTGCCCGACACGTACCGCCTGGTGCGCCGGACCCCGCGCCGGCCGCTGAAGCTGCGGGCGGCGCCGTCGGCGGTGGTGGCGCACGTCGGCTGCGAAGCGGTCGGTGAGGCCGCCGGCCACCACACGATCCTGTTCGGCGACGCCTGGCATCAGACGTTCCGCGACATCATCGACGACGGCCGCACCATGCGGGACCCCTCGCTGCTGGTGACCCGCCCCACCGCAAGCGACCCGTCGCTGGCGCCGGCCGGACGCGACCTGCTCTACGTGCTCGCACCCGCGCCCAACACCGACGTCGGGGTGGTCGACTGGGACACCGCCGGCCCGGCCTACGTCCAGCAGATGCTCGATGACGTGCGCAAACGCGCGCCGGGTGTCGGGGAGGACGCGGAGGTGCTGCACGTCGTGACCCCCGCCGACTGGGCTCGGCAGGGCATGGCGGCGGGCAGTCCGTTCGCGCTGGCGCACACGTTCTCCCAGACCGGCCCGTTCCGGCCGGCCAACACCGTCCGCGGGGTCGACAACGTCGTGCTCGCGGGCTCCTCGACCGTCCCCGGTGTCGGCGTGCCGACCGCGATCCTGTCCGGGCGGCTCGCCGCGGACCGCATCACCGGGGTGCACGCCAGCCAGCCCACCTCGGAGGTCAACCGCTCATGATCCATACCGAGCTCGACGCCGCCGGTGTCCGGGACCCGTCGCTGCGGGAGGCCTACCGGCAGTGCCGCGCGCTGAACGCCCGTTACGGCAAGACGTTCTTCCTCGCCACCCGGCTGCTGGCGCCGCGGCAGCGGCCCGCCGTGCACGCGCTGTACGGCTTCGCCCGCTTCGCCGACGACATCCTCGACGACCTCGACGACCCGCGCACCGTCGACCAGCGCGCCGACCAACTGCAGCAGCTGTCCACCCGGCTGTTCAACGCGCTGGTCGAGAAGCAGCCCTGCGGGGACGATCCGGTGCTGACCGCCGTGGTGCACACCGCGCGCAAGTACGACATCGGCTGGGATCTGTTCGACGACTTCCTCGCGTCGATGCGGATGGATCTGACGGTGACCGACTACCCCGACCGGGCCACGCTGGAGAAGTACATGTACGGGTCGGCCGAGGTCATCGGGCTGCAGATGCTGCCGGTGCTGGGCACCGTCGTCCCGCGCGAGCAGGCCGCCCCGTACGCGGCGGCGCTGGGCACGGCGTTCCAGCTCACCAACTTCATCCGTGACGTCGACGAGGATCTGCATCGCGGCCGGGTGTACCTGCCCGCCGATGAGCTCGCCGCCCACGGCGTGGACCGGGAGCTGCTGCGCTGGTGCCAGGCCAACCGCCGCACCGATCAGCGGGTGCGGGCCGCGCTGGCCGAGCAGCACGCGCGCACCCGCGAGGTCTACGAGAAGGCCAAGCCCGGCATCGGGATGCTGGCGCCGGCGTCGCGGCCGTGCGTCGCGGCCGCCTCGACGCTGTACTCGGAGATCCTCGATCGCATCGAGGCCGTGGACTTCGAGATCTTCGGCCGGCGCGCCACCGTCGGCAAGCCCCGCCGCGCGGTGGTCGCGGCCGCCGGGCTCGGCAAGTCTTGGGCGGCGCGGATCCGCCACGGGAGCGTGTGACGGGTGGTCCACGCATGACCGATCCGCGCCGTCAGACGTGGCCCGGGCATCCGGGGCGCAGCGCGGTCAACGGGCACGGTGAACGGCCGCGCGTCGTCGTGGTCGGAGCCGGTATCGCCGGCCTGGCCGCCGCCACCGGCTTGGCCGAACGCGGCGTCGCCGTCGACGTCGTCGAGCAGTGCGACTATCTGGGCGGCCGGGTGGGCGGCTGGACCGAAACGCTGTCCGACGGCTCACAGACCGGGATGAACCGCGGCTTCCACGCCTTCTTCCGGCAGTACTACAACCTGCGCGCGCTGCTGCGGCGCGCGGATCCCGCCCTGGCTGCGCTGACGCCGGTCGAGGACTACCCGCTGATCGACGGCGCCGGGCGCAAGGACACGTTCCGCGGGCTGCCCCAGACGCCGCCGCTGAACGCGCTGGCGTTCGCGCTGCGCAGTCCCACCTTCCGGCTGCGCGACCTGATCCGTCTCGACGCGAAGGCGGCGGCGCCGCTGGCGACGGTGTCGGTGCCGGACACCTACCGGCTGCTCGACGACCGTGACGCCGCGAGGTTCCTGCGTGACATCAACTTCCCCGACGCCGCGCGACACCTGGCGTTCGAGGTGTTCGCGCGCAGCTTCTTCGCCCGGCCCGAGGCGCTGTCGGCCGGTGAGCTCGTCACGATGTTCCACATCTATTTCCTCGGTTCCAGCGAGGGCCTCATCTTCGACGTGGCGAACGCCAATTTCGATGTGGCGCTGTGGGATCCGCTGCGCGACTACCTCCAGGGCCGCGGGGTCACCTTCCACACCGGCGCGGCGGTGGACGCACTCGCCGACGACGGCGGGCTGGCGGTGACGACGGCGACGGACCGGCTGCCCGCCGACGGCGTGGTGCTGGCGACCGACGTCGCCGGGCTGCGGCGCGTCGTGGCGGCCTCGCCCTGGCTGGGGAACGCCCCATGGCGCGGCCGGGTCGCCGGGATGGGCACCGCGCCGCCGTTCGTGGTGCTGCGGCTGTGGCTGGACCGCCCCGTGCGGGCAGACCGAGCCGCGTTCGTCGGGACGGGCGGGCGGGAGCCGCTGGACAATGTCAGTGTGGTGGAACGGTATGAACGGGAGGCGGCGCAGTGGGCGGCCCGCACGGGCGGCTCGGTCGTCGAACTGCACGCCTACTCGGTGACCGACCCGCTCGACACGGTCCGGGACGGGCTGATCGCACGCATGCACGATCTCTACCCTGAAACGATGGATGCCTCCATCGTCGACGAGCGGCTGCTGCATCGCGGCGACTGCCCGCGGTTCGCGCCTGGCGACTTCGCCGACCGTCCCACCGTCCGCACGCCGGATCCGCGAATCATGTTGGCGGGTGACGGAATTCGCATCGATCTGCCCGTCGCGCTGATGGAACGCGCCGCGACGACGGGGTGGGCCGCGGCCAACGAGCTGCTGGGCCGCTTCGGGCTGGCCGGGCATCCGCTGCACACGGTGCCCAACCAGGGACGCTCGGCGCTGCTGCGGCGCCTGGCGACGACGGGCGGAGGTGCGGGCCGGTGAGCGAGCAGACGGGGTGGCGCGGCAGGCTGGCCGCGGCGTGGCCGTTCGAGGTGCTGCCGGCGATCGACTGGGCTGCGCAGACACCGACCTACGCCGACGCCAATCCCGCGTTGATCTCCGCGGCGCTGCGGCGCGCGCAGCGCAAACCGGGCGGCAACTGGTTCGCGTTCGCCGCGAGCTCGTCGGTCAGCGACTCGGCGCTGGGCACCACGGTGGCCGGACGGGAGCTGGTGGCGTGGCGGGGCGCCGACGGCGGACTGCTGGTCGCCCCGCGGGCCTGCCCGCACCTGGGCGCCGATCTGGCGACGGCTCCGGTGGAGTGCGGAACCCTGGTGTGCCCGTGGCACGGTCTGCGGCTGGCCGACCGCAGGCACGGGACGTGGAAGCCGTATCCGGCGCACGACGACGGGGTGCTGTGCTGGGTGCGCCTCGACGAGCACGCCGATCCCGCCGGCGTCGCCGCCGCCGACGCACCCCCGCCGATGCCGCGCCCCGGTGAACCCGCGATCTCGGCTGTCACCCGGCTCGAGGGCGTGTGCGAACCGGCCGATGTGGTCTCCAACCGGCTGGACCCGTGGCACGGCGCCTGGTTCCATCCGTACTCGTTCACGCAGCTCAAGGTGCTCAGCGCCCCGCCCGCCGACGACGACCTGCCCGACGCGCTGGACCGCTTCGTCGTCGACGTCACGTTCCGCATCGGCCGCCTCGGCGTCCCGGTGATCGCGGAGTTCACCACACCGGGTCCGCGCACCGTGTCGATGCGCATCATCGAGGGTGAGGGCCAGGGCAGTGTGGTGGAGACCCACGCCACCCCGCTCGGCCCCGGACCCGACGGCCGGCCCAGGACCGCGGTCGTCGAAGCGGTGATCGCCCACTCCGACCGCACCCACTTCGGCAAGGGGCTGGTGGCCGCACCGCTGATCCGGCCGTTGATGCGACGCGCTGCCACCAAGCTGTGGCGCGACGACCTGGCCTACGCCGAGCGGCTCTTCGAGCTGAGGAACTAGGTGCGTTGTCCGACGCCGGCCGCCTCGAGCAGCGGGATCTGTTCGACCGCCCAGGGGCTGATCGCCCACGGCAGGCGGGCCGCGCTGCAGGCCTGCTCCCACGGCACCCACTCGTAGTCCATGACCTCGGCCGGGTCGGCGCGCACCGGACCTTCGACGCGGCCGCGATACACCGGGCACAGTTCGTTCTCCACCACGCCGTCGGCGGCCACCGCGTAGTAGCGGAAATCGGGCAGCACGCACTCCAGGTCGGCGATGCCGACCCCGAGTTCCTCGCGCACGCGGCGCTGCACCGCGTCGGGCATCGACTCGTCCGGCGCGGGATGGCCGCAGCAGGAGTTCGTCCAGATGCCGGGGAACGTGCGTTTGTGCAGGGCCCGCCGGGTCAGCAGCACGTTGCCTGCCTGGTCGAACAGGTAGCAGGAGAACGCCAGGTGGAGCGGCGTGGACTCGTGGTGGACCCCGATCTTGTCGGCCGAGCCGATGGGTCGGCCTTCCTCGTCGACCAGGACGACCAGTTCAGCGGTGTTCGCAGACGCCATGACAGGCATTCGGCGCCGCACCCGGCGCGGATCGGTGCGCCGTGGCGGTAGTACTGGCCTACACCTCGCCCGCCCTGGGGCACCTGTTCCCGTTCTGTGCCCTGCTGACGGAGTTGGCGTCCCGCGGGCACCAGGTGCACCTCCGGACGCTGGCCGCGGGCGTCGACCTGGCCGGCGAGCTGGGGTTCACCGCCGCGCCGGTGCATCCGGGGATCGAGGCGCTGCAGAGCATCGACCCGTTCACCGATTCGATGATGCGGTCGGTCGCCAGCACCGTCGAGGTGCTGACCCGGCGCGCTGTGCTGGAGGTGGGGGATTTCCAGGCGGCGGTGCGTGACGTCGAGCCTGATGTGATGGTTCTCGACGCGAATTGCTGGGGCGCGATGGCGGCGGCCGAGGCGCAGACGCGGCCGTGGGTGGTGCTGTCCCCGTTCGTCCCGTATCTGCGATCGCCGGGGTCGCCGCCGTTCGGCGCGGGCGCGGCGCCGATGCGGGGCCCGGTGGGCCGGGTGCGGGACTGGGGCATCGGGCTGGTCACCGGGCCGCTGTTGGACCGGCCGCTCGCCCGGGGCATGCGTCCGGTCCGCGAGGCTCTGGGGCTGGCGCCGGTGCGCTCGGCAGACGACCTGTTGCGCCGGGCGCCCGGCCTGCTGGTGGCCACCGGCAAGCCGTTCGAGTACGAGCACACCAACTGGGGCGCCTCGGTGTCGATGATCGGCCCGGCGTCCTTCGATCCGTCGCTGCAGCGGCCGCCGTCCTGGCTCGACGACATCGATCAGCCGGTGGTGCTGGTGACGACGTCGTCGGTGCACCAGGCAGACGAGGCACTGATCCGCGCCACCATCGACGCACTCGACGGCCGGCCGGTGCACGTGGTCGCGACCAGCCCGGCCGGCGACACCGACGCGGTGCGGACCCGGCGCGGGGTCACGCTGGCGCGGTTCGTACCCCACTCCGCGGTGCTCGACCGTGCGGTGTGCGTGGTCACCCACGGCGGTATGGGCGTCACGCAGAAGGCGCTGGGTCGGGGGATCCCGGTCTGCGCCGTGCCTTTTGGCCGTGATCAGTTCGAGGTGGCGCGCAGGGTGCAGGTGGCGCGGTGCGGGACCCGGCTGCCGGCCCGCCGCCTCAGCGTCCCGCGACTGCGGAAGGCGATCGGCGCTGCGATGACGATGACGGCCGGTGCGCAGGCTGTCGCCGCCGGCTTCGCCGCCACAGGCGGCGTGCGCCGCGGTGCCGACATCGTGGTGTCCCACCTCGCCTGACCTTCCTTCGGCGAGCTGGGGGCACCTCACCTTCCCCGCGAGCGTGCGGGTCTGCGGGCGACACGCCGGGCCAACCCGCGATTTCGCGCACGCTCATCCCGCGAATGTGACGACCGCCAGTACCGCCACACAGACCAGCACCACCGCCGTCGTGATGCCATAGGCGATGGTGGCTGCGCGGCCGATTGTGAACTCGCCCATCAGGTCTCGATCGCGGCCGGTGCCGATCATCGCGATCAGCAGAGGGATCAACAGCACGGCGTTGAGCACCTGCGTGCCCACCAGGATCGTCACCAGCGGCGCGCCGGGGATGAGCACGGCGACTGCGCCCAGCGCGGTCACCAGACCGAAGGAGACGTAGAACGTGCGCGCCTCACTGATCGGATCGTCCAGCGCCGCTTCGACGCCGGCGTATTCGCACACCGAGTAGGCCGTCGAGAGCGGCAGCACGGAGGCGGCCAGCAGCGCCGCGCAGATCAGGCCGACGGCGAACAGCGTGGCCGCGGTGTCGCCGGCCAGCGGCTGCAGCGCGACCGCGGCGTCGGCGGCATCGGTGATCGAGCGGCCCTCGCGGTGCAGCGTCGCGGCGCACGCCACCACGACGAAGAACCCGATCACGCCGGTGAGCACCGCCCCGGTCACCACGTCGATGCGCTCGAGCGCCAGATCCTCGGTGCGCAGCTTCTTGTCGACCGCATAGGACTGGATGAACGACAACCCCCAGGGCGCCAGCGTCGTCCCGACGGTCGCGGTCACGATCGCGATCGTCGCGCCGTTCATCGGCATGCTCGGCACCACCAGACCCTTCGCGGCGGCGCCCCAGTCCGGCCGGGCCAGCACGCCCGAGGCGATGTAGGCGAGGAACACCGTCGACAACGCCAGCAGCACGTGCTCGACGCGGTGAAAACTGCCGCGCAGCACCAGCATCGACACGATCACCGCGGTGGCGGGCACGCTGATGTAGCGGCTGATCCCGAACAGTTCGAAACCGGCTGCGATACCGGCGAATTCGGCACACGTGGTGCCGATGTTGGCGATCACCAGGGCGATCAGCACCGTGCCGCCCACCCGCACGCCGTAGCGCTGACGCACCAGGCCGATCAGGCCCTGGCCGGTGACCACGCCCATCCGGGCCGCCAGCCCGTGGAACATCACCAGCGCGACGGTCGACAGCAGCAGTACCCACAGCAGCTGATAGCCGTGGTCGGCGCCGAGCACCGAGTACGTGGTGATGCCGGCCGGGTCGTCGTCGGACAGCCCGGCGAGCAGCCCCGGGCCGACGACGGCCATCAGCCCGCCGAGGGCCAGACCTCTGCGTCGGGTCACGCGCGGCGCGGCCAGACGTGCGAGCGCAGGAACCGCCGGGCGCGGGGGCGGGCGAGCCGGCGGCGCCAGTGGCGGGCGTGCTCGGCGGGCATGGCGGCGACGATCTGCGCGGCCGTGGTGTCGGGCAGCGCCCGCAGCACGCGCTCGCCGACGGCCGCGGGGCCGACGCGGACCACCTCGGCGGCCGCGGACGGATCCCGCGCCGTGAGCACCTCGGTGGCCGCATCGGTGTCCAGCCGGCTCACCAGTGTGGCGAGGGCGCGGGCGTCGAGGTGGTGCACCGCCGACCGCGGGGTTGCGAGTTGCACCGCGTGGCCGCGTTCGGAGGTCAGGTGCAGATCGCTCCAGGCGACGGCGTCCGGACCGGCGCGGGCGGCCAGCCGGCGCAGGCCGAGTCGTCGCAGCACGGCGCCGAACCCGACCTCCGCGCCGACGACCTCCACGTGCCCGTCCGGCGTGCGGGCGAGCACCACGTCGGCGACCCGGGCCAGTCGCTGTTCGCCGATGTCGACGATCTGGGTGTCGAGGACGTCGCGTCCCAGCAGGATCTCGTCGTCGTCGAGGGCGGCGGACACCGATCCGATCGCGTAGCCGGCCGGATCGGCGGCGACCGACAGCGCGCCCTGCTGCACCGCCGACACCGCTGACCACGGCACCAGCAGGTCCGGCGGGTGTGACGGCCGGATCAGCACGCGGTCGATCAGCGGCAGCGGGCTCGGATCGGCGAGGCTGACCGTCAGGTCGAGGACGCGGCCCACCGGTCGACCGTCGGGCCCGTGCACGGCGGTCCCGGTCAGCTCGCTCAGCAACAGCACCTGAGCAGCATGCAGGATCAGACCGCGTGGGTACGCCGGTAGTGACGACGTGCTTTCATCCGGTTGCCGCAGATCGCCATCGAACACCACCGGGCGGTGTTCGGCTTGCTGCGGTCGATCAGGAAGAGTCGGCACTCGTCGTTGGCGCAGGGCCGCAGCCGCCCGGGGCCGGCGATCCGCAGGCCGTCCCAGGCGAGGACGGCCCTGGCGGCGCCGGTGGCGTCGGTCAGCCGCCAGTCGATGCCGCCCTCGGTGGCGACGGGATGCAGGCGGACGCGGTCGAGGAAGGGCTGCAGCGCCGACGAGGTGCGGTCACCGCGGACGACGGCCTGCAGCTCCTGGCGGGCGGCGACCAGGTCGGCGAGTTCGTCGTCGGTGGCGGCGACGCCGTGGTCCGCCAACCACGCAGCCGCGGTGGCGAGGTCGGGGAGCAGGTCGGTGGCGGTGCCGTCGATGACCGGTGTGGTGTTGAGCAGGTCGAGCAGCAGTGCTTCGTCGCGCGCGGTCGTCGCGTACAGATCCATGACTAACCTCCAAACTCCTGTTGACAGGTTACACCGCAGCGGGGTTCACTGGAATAACCATCAAAAAGTCGAAAGGGAGTTAGTCATGGTCCACCATCGCTACGCCACCGTGGCCGGCCACGAGATCTTCTATCGCGAGGCGGGCCACCCGGACGCTCCGGTCATCGTGCTGCTGCACGGCTTTCCCACCAGCTCGTTCATGTTCCGCGACCTGATCCCGGAGCTGGCCGACCGCTATCGCGTCATCGCGCCCGACTACCTGGGGTTCGGGTACTCCGATGCGCCGCCGGCCGAGGAGTTCGACTACACCTTCGACGCCCTGGCCGACCTGACCGCCGGACTGCTCGCCCAACTCGGGGTGGCGACGTACGCGATGTACGTACAGGACTACGGCGCCCCGGTGGGGTGGCGGCTGGCGCTGCGCGATCCGCACGCCGTCACCGCGATCATCACCCAGAACGGCAACGGCTACGACGCGGGCTTCGTCCCCGAGGGCTGGGAGGCCGTCTGGAACTACCAGCGCGAGCAGACGCCGGAGACAGCCGGACTGCTGCGGCAGTTCCTGTCCTTCGAGGCCACCCGGATGCAGTACCTCGCGGGCGTGCCCGACCCGAGCGTCGTCAGTCCCGACACCTGGCACCACGACTACGCCCTGCTGTCGCGTCCCGGCAACGACGCGATCCAGCTCGCGCTGTTCCTGGACTACGCCAGCAATCCCCGGCTCTATCCCGTCCTGCACGACTACCTGCGCACGAGTTCGGTTCCGCTGCTGGCGGTCTGGGGTGACAAGGATCCCTTCTTCGGCCCGGACGGTGCCCGCGCGTTCGCCGAGGACGCCGTCGACCCGGAGATTCATCTCCGCGACGGCGGGCACTTCCTGCTCGAGAGCGACCTGCCCGAGGTGACGGAGCTGATCCGCGACTTCCTCGCCCGCCGTTGGCGGTGAAATCCGCGGCGTTGGGTAGAAAGGGCTGGTGCAGGACAACACCACGGACGTCACGCGTCGAGGGCCGGTCTACAGCGCGCACCTGAGGTCGGCGGCGACCGCGGCGGTGCAACTCGTCGCGGTGGCCGCGGCGCTGTGGGTGCTTTCGTGGGTGGTGGGCAAGACGTGGGTGATCCTGCTGCCGGTGGTGCTGGCGCTGATCGCGTGCACGGTGCTGTGGCCGCCCGTGCGCTGGCTGCGCGGCAGAGGCGTCCCGCCGGCGGTCGCGGTCCTGCTGGTGCTCGCCGCGGCGATCGTCGTCGTGGCGGGTGTCATCGCCGCGGTCGCGCCCGCGATCGTCGACCAGGCCGCCGAGCTCGCCGAGCAGGCCACCGCCGGCGTCGTGCAGGTGCGGGACTGGCTGGACGGGCCGCCGCTGAACATCAGTGACGCACAACTGAATTCGGCGGTCGACGCGATCAACGACACCCTGAACTCCAGCAGCGCCAAGATCGCCTCGGGACTGTTCACCGGCGTCGGCGCCGCGACGTCGGCGCTGGTCACCTTCTTCACCGCGGTGGTGGTGACGTTCTTCCTGCTCAAGGACGGGCCGGGCTTCCTCCCGTGGCTGCGCCGCACCGTAGGGCTGCCCGCGGCGCCGCACGTCGCGACGATACTCGAGCGGGTGTGGGCCACCCTGGGCGGGTTCATCCGGACGCAGGCCATCGTCAGCCTGATCGACGCGGTGCTGATCGGGATCGGGCTCGTGATCCTCGGTGTGCCGCTGGCCTACGCGCTGGCGATCCTGACGTTCATCGGCGGCTTCGTGCCGATCGTGGGCGCCTTCGTCGCCGGCGGGTTGGCGGTGCTCATCGCGCTGGTCGCCAACGGTCCGGTGAACGCGCTGATCGTGCTGGCGATCATCGTGGCGGTGCAGCAGCTCGAGGGCAACGTGCTGCAGCCGTGGCTGCAGGCGAAGTCGATGAAGCTGCACGCGGTGATCGTGCTGCTCGCGGTGACGCTGGGCGCCTCGACGTTCGGCGTGATCGGGGCGTTCCTCGCGGTACCGGTGGCCGCCGCCGTGGCGGTGATCCTGCGGTACTACGACGAACAGGTCGCAGAGCGCGCCGCGGAGTCGTGATTTCGGTGTCGTTCGTCAACGCAGGCGTGACGAACTACGCCGAAATCGCCTAGCGCGCGAACATCAACGCGCGCTTGACCTCTTGGATGGCCTTGGTCACCTCGATGCCGCGCGGGCAGGACTCGGTGCAGTTGAACGTGGTGCGGCAGCGCCACACCCCGTCGACGTCGTTGAGGATGTCGAGGCGCTCGGCGGCACCCTCGTCACGGCTGTCGAAGATGAACCGGTGCGCGTTGACGATCGCCGCCGGACCGAAGTAGGACCCCTCGCTCCAGTACACCGGGCAGCTGGTGGTGCAGCAGGCGCACAGGATGCACTTGGTGGTGTCGTCGTAGCGGGCGCGGTCGGTCTGGCTCTGGATGCGCTCGCGGGTGGGCTGATTACCCGACGTGATCAGGTACGGCTTGATCGCCCGGTAGGCGTCGAAGAACGGCTCCATGTCGACGACGAGGTCCTTCTCCACCGGCAGGCCGCGGATCGGCTCGATCGTGATGGTGAGCTGCTTGTTCGGGTTCTTCGGCAGCATGTCGCGCATCAGGACCTTGCACGCCAGCCGGTTGACGCCGTTGATGCGCATCGCATCCGACCCGCACACCCCGTGGGCGCACGACCGGCGGAACGTCAACGTGCCGTCGAGGTACCACTTCACGTAGTGCAGCAGGTTGAGCAGCCGGTCGCTCGGCAGGCACGGCACCCGGAAGCTCTGCCAGCCCGCGTCGTCGGGCGACTCGGGGTTGAACCGCGCGATCTTCAGGGTCACCATCACCGCGCCCTCGGGAACGGGCGGGGTGTCCTGCTTGTCGAGAACTGGTGCGCTCATCAGTACTTCCGTTCCATCGGCTCGTAGCGCGTCTGCACCACCGGCTTGTAGTCGAGCCGGATGTCGCTGAGCAGCTCCGTTCCTTCCTTGTACGCCATGGTGTGGCGCATGTAGTTGGTGTCGTCGCGATTGGGGTAGTCCTCGCGGGCGTGCCCGCCGCGCGACTCCTTGCGGTTGAGCGCACCCACGACCGTCACCTCGGCGAGCTCGAGCAGGAAGCCGAGCTCGATCGCCTCCAGCAGGTCGCTGTTGTAACGCTTGCCCTTGTCCTGCACCGTGATCCGCGCGTACCGCTCCTTGAGCGCGTGGATGTCGGTGAGCGCCTGCTTGAGCGTCTCCTCGGTGCGGAACACCGCGGCGTTGTTGTCCATCGACTGCTGCAGGGCACCGCGGATGTCGGCGACGCGCTCGTTGCCGTGCTCGGAGAGGATGTCGCCGACCCAGCCGACCACCATCTCGGCGGGCTTGTCCGGCATCTCGACGAAGTCGTGTCCGAGTGCGTAATTCGCGGCGGCGATGCCGGCGCGGCGGCCGAACACGTTGATGTCGAGCAGCGAGTTGGTGCCCAGTCGGTTGGCGCCGTGGACGGACACGCACGCGCACTCGCCGGCGGCGTAGAGGCCCGGCACGACGGTCGTGTTGTCCCGGAGCACCTGTCCGTTGACGGTGGTCGGGATGCCGCCCATCACGTAGTGGCACGTGGGGTAGACGGGCACCAGTTCCTTGACCGGGTCGACGCCCAGGTAGGTGCGGGCGAACTCGGTGATGTCGGGCAGCTTGGCCTCGAGCACGTCCTCGCCGAGGTGGCGCACGTCGATGTAGACGTAGTCCTTGTTCGGCCCGGCGCCGCGGCCTTCGAGCACCTCGAGCACCATCGAACGGGCCACGATGTCGCGGGGCGCGAGGTCGACGATCGTGGGCGCGTAGCGCTCCATGAACCGCTCGCCCTCGCCGTTGAGCAGGCGGCCGCCCTCGCCGCGCACGGCTTCGGAGATGAGGATGCCCAGGCCCGCCAGACCCGTCGGGTGGAACTGGTGGAACTCCATGTCCTCCAACGGAAGTCCCTTGCGGAAGACGATGCCCAGGCCGTCGCCGGTGAGCGTGTGCGCGTTCGACGTGGTCTTGTACATCCGGCCGGAGCCGCCGGTGGCGAACACGATCGCCTTGGCGTGGAAGACGTGGATGTCACCGGTGGCCAGTTCGTAGGCGATGACGCCGGTGGCCACCGGGCCCGACGGCGTCTCGGTCATCGCGATGTCGAGCGCGTAGAACTCGTTGAAGAACTCGACGTCGTGCTTGACGCAGTTCTGGTACAGCGTCTGCAGGATCATGTGGCCGGTGCGGTCGGCGGCGTAACACGCGCGCCGCACCGGGGCCTTGCCGTGGTCGCGGGTGTGCCCACCGAAGCGGCGCTGGTCGATGCGGCCCTCGGGGGTGCGGTTGAACGGCATCCCCATCTTCTCGAGGTCGAGCACCGCGTCGATGGCCTCCTTGGCCATGATCTCGACGGCGTCCTGGTCGGCCAGGTAGTCACCGCCCTTGACGGTGTCGAAGGTGTGCCACTCCCAGTTGTCCTCTTCGACGTTGGCCAGTGCGGCGCACATGCCGCCCTGCGCCGCGCCGGTGTGCGACCGGGTCGGGTACAGCTTGGTCAGCACCGCGGTGCGGACCCGCGGGCCGGCCTCCACGGCGGCGCGCATGCCGGCGCCGCCGGCGCCGACGATCACCACGTCATAGCGATGTTCGGTAATCACAGTCACTCCCTGCCGGACGAGATCACGAGATGGACGCGTCGAACGTCACCAGCACATAGGTGCCGAGCACCAGCGTGAAGACGAGCGACACTGCGAGAATCGTGTTGAGCCAGAACTTGGTGGAACCCTTGCGGCTGTAGTCGGCGATGATCGTGCGCATGCCGTTGCCGCCGTGCAATTGCGCCAGCCACAGCATCGCGAGATCCCAGGTCTGCCAGAACGGCGAGTCCCAGCGCTGCGCGACGTAGTTGAAGTCGATCCGGTAGACGCCGCCGTCCCACACCAGGCCGATGAACAGGTGGCCGAGCACCAGGAAGATCAGCACCAGTCCCGAGAAGCGCATGTACAGCCACGCGTACTTCTCGAAGTTGGGCATGCCGCTCCTGCGCCGGGGTGCACGCGGGTTGTCCAGGCTCGGGGGCCGGTCCTTGCTGCGCAGCATGACCGGAGCGTCGCCGCCCCTGTCGGAGATGTGGTCGTAGGGGTTCTCGCCCCGGACGGTCGCGGTCACAGGAAACGCTCCACCATGTGCATGCCGATCACGGCAACGGTCGGGATGATGATCGCCAGGAAGACGCCCGCCACCACCCACAGCATCGTGCGCTGGTGGCGCGGCCCCTCGGACCAGAAGTCGATCAGGATCACCCGCACGCCGTTGAGCGCGTGGAAGAGCACCGCCACCACCAGGCCGATCTCCATCAGGCCGATGATCGGAGTCTTGTAGGTGTCGATGATCTGGTTGTAGGCCTCCGGACTGACCCGCACCAGGGCGGTGTCGGTCACGTGGACGAACATGAAAAAGAAGATCGAGGCGCCGGTGATCCGGTGCAGAACCCACGACCACATCGCGGGATCCCCGCGGTACAGGGTGCGCCGGCGCGACGGCTGCGAGCGCGGTGCGGCTATGCCGGACTCTGATGATGTCGCCGTACTCATGTGTCCCTCCAACGCCATCGGTGGACGCCCGGAGACTTGCCCGTGGACAAGGATCTCCAACCTCGGGGCGACTCTAATCTCCTTTGTACTGTCGAACGAACTAGCGTGTGGGCGTATGCCCACGTCCAGCGGCCGAAATTAGGGTGTCCTATCTGATACTGCCGGTTCGGAATCGATGGGTTCGGAATGGATTCAGAACCGGCCGAAAGGGCCTGACGTGACCATCGAAATCAACTGGGATGCGTTGCGCCGCAACGCCATCGAGGTATCCAAGCATGCCTACGCGCCCTACTCGCGGTTTCGGGTCGGAGCGGCCGCGCTGGCCGACGATTACCGAATAGTGACCGGATGCAATGTGGAAAATGTCTCATATGGCCTGGGTCTCTGTGCGGAGTGCGCAGTGGTCTGCGCCCTGGTCTCCGGAGGCGGCGGACGGCTGGTCGCGCTGTCGTGTGTGGGGCCCGACGGGGAGCTGCTGATGCCGTGTGGCCGGTGCCGCCAGGTGCTGTTCGAGCACGGGGGAGCGGCCATGCTCATCGACCACCCCTCGGGACCCCGGCCGCTGGGGGAGCTGCTGCCCGACGCGTTCGGACCCGACGATCTGGCCCGTGCGGCGGGCGAGGAAACACCGTGACCCCGAACACCTTCGGCGCGCATCTGGACGCTCCGTCGGTCATCCGGACCAAGCGCGACGGCGGGACGCTGTCCGACGCGGCGATCGACTGGGTGATCGACGCCTACACCCACGACCGGGTGACCGACGGTCAGATGGCGGCGCTGCTGATGGCGATCTTCCTGCGCGGGATGTCCGGGCACGAGATCGCGCGCTGGACCGCCGCGATGGTGGCGTCGGGGGAGCGGTTCGACTTCTCCGACGTCGGTCGCCCGACCGTGGACAAACACTCCACCGGCGGGGTCGGGGACAAGATCACCATCCCGCTGGTGCCGGTCGTGATGGCCTGCGGGGGTGCGGTTCCGCAGGCTGCCGGACGCGGCCTGGGCCACACCGGGGGCACCCTCGACAAGCTCGAGTCCATCGCGGGCTTCACCGCCGAGATCACGAAAACCCAGATCCGCCAACAACTCCGCGAGACCGGGGCGGCCATCTTCGCCGCCGGCGAGCTGGCTCCCGCGGACCGCAAGATCTACGCGCTGCGCGACGTCACCGGCACCACCGAATCGCTGCCGCTGATCGCGAGCTCGGTGATGAGCAAGAAGATCGCGGAGGGCGCCGCGGCGCTGGTGCTCGACACCAAGGTGGGCTCGGGGGCGTTCCTCGCCACCGAGGCCGAGTCCCGCGAGCTGGCCCGCACGATGGTCGACCTCGGCCGCGAGCACGGGCTGACGACCCGGGCGCTGCTGACCGACATGGAGGTGCCGCTCGGACGGACGGTCGGCAACGCGGTCGAGGTCGCCGAGTCGCTCGACGTGCTGGCCGGCGGCGGCCCGGACGACGTCGTCGAGCTGACGGTCGCGCTGGCGCGGGAGATGTGCGACGCGGCCGGCCTGGACGCCGTCGACCCGGCGCAGACCTTGCGCGACGGCTCGGCGATGGACCGGTTCCGCGCGCTGATCGCCGCCCAGGGCGGCGACCTCGAGGCGCCGTTGCCGATCGGTGCCCACAGTGAGACCGTCACGGCGCCCCGCGGTGGCACGATGGGAGACATCGACGCAATGGCCGTGGGACTGGCGGTGTGGCGGCTCGGGGCGGGCCGCTCGGCCCCGGGTGAGCGCGTGCAGTTCGGCGCCGGGATGCGCATCCACCGCAGGCCGGGTGAACCCGTCGCCGCCGGTGAGGCGCTCTTCACGCTCTACACCGACACCCCGGAGCGCTTCGCCTCCGCACTGTCCGAACTCGACGGCGCCTGGAGCGTGGGTGACCAGGCGCCCCCGACGCGGCCGCTGATTATCGACCGGATCACGTGAGGAGAGCCAGATGACGACACCGTTGACGCTGCAGACCATCCGGCAGGCGCCCAAGGCGCTGCTGCACGACCACCTCGACGGGGGGCTGCGTCCGGAGACGGTGCTCGACCTGGCTGAGGAGTACGGCTACGACCAGCTGCCCGCCCACGACGTCGACGCGCTCGCGACGTTCTTCCGCACCGCCGCGCACAGCGGCTCGCTGGTTCGCTACCTCGAGCCGTTCGCTCACACCGTCGGCGTCATGCAGACCCCCGACGCCCTGCACCGGGTGGCGTTGGAATGCGTCGAGGACCTGGCCCGCGACAACGTCGTCTACGCCGAGATCCGGTTCGCTCCCGAACTGCACATCGACGGGGGACTGTCGCTGGACGCCGTCGTCGACGCGGTGCTGGCCGGGTTCGCCGACGGGGAGAAGGCGGCCGCGGCGCAGGGCCACACGATCGTGGTGCGGTGCCTGGTCACGGCGATGCGCCACGCCGCACGCTCGCGCGAGATCGCGGCGCTGGCCATCCGGTTCCGCGACAAGGGTGTGGTGGGCTTCGACATCGCCGGCGCCGAGGCGGGCTACCCGCCCACCCGGCACCTCGACGCGTTCGAGTACATGCGCAGCAACAACGCGCGCTTCACCATCCACGCCGGCGAGGCGTTCGGGCTGCCGTCCATCCACGAGGCGATCGCGTTCTGCGGCGCCGACCGGCTCGGCCACGGCGTCCGCATCGTCGACGACATCACCGTCGACGAGGACGGCGCCGCGCAACTGGGCAGGCTGGCGTCGCTGCTGCGGGACAAGCGCATCCCGTTCGAGATGTGCCCGAGCTCGAACGTGCAGACCGGCGCGGTGGGCAGCATCGCCGAGCATCCGTTCGACCGGCTGGCCCGGCTGCGGTTCCGGGTCACCGTCAACACCGACAACCGGCTGATGAGTGACACCACGATGAGCCTGGAGATGCTGCGGTTGGTGGAGGCGTTCGGCTACGGGTGGAGCGATCTCGAGCGGTTCACGATCAACGCGATGAAGTCGGCGTTCATCGCCTTCGACGAGCGGCTGGCGATCATCGATGAGGTCATCAAACCCCGCTACGCCGTCCTCATCGGTTAACGATTTCGGCGTCGTTGGTCAACGTCAGCGCGACCAACGACGCCCAAATCACTCGGACCGCAGACGGGATTCGACGAACCGCTCCAGCGACTCCCACTGGGTGACGGCCTCGGCGTAGGGCGCGTTCGGCCGTGACACCGACGCCGGGTCCAGCGAGTAGGAGATCAGCCGGCCCAGCGCGGTGTTCTTGTCGAGCTTGGCCGCCACGTTGGTGTCGTCGGCGTAGTCGGCGATGTCGCGCAGCAGCTCGACCGCTAGCTCGAGCTGGTCGTGATCGAGTGCGTCGGGGCCCTCGGCGAGGTCGTCGACGATCCCGGACAGCACGTAGATGTTGTCGTCGGTGACCTCGACGCGCAGCGAGCCGTCGGTGGCGGCGGTGCGGATGTCGTCGTAGGTGGCCAGGTCGGACAGGTCGTGGTCGTGCTCGTCGGCGAGATAGCGCGCCAGCGCCCGCTCGGAGCCGAAGACGCTGATGCGCCCGTTGCGGCCCAGGAAGATGGGCCGGTCGTCGAGGTAACAGCGCAGCGTGAAGAAGGTGCCGCCGCTGGTCATGATGCGGACCGGGTCGATGCCGACGCGCGCCCAGAAGTCCTCGTCGCTGCCGAGCACCTTGGTCTCGGCGACCGCGGTCAGCTCGTCGGCCTCCTCCTCGGTGTCGACGATGTCGTCGATCACCACGTCGTCCTCGTCGATCTCGGGGGCCGGCGCGTCGAGTTCTTCCTGTGCCTTCTGGACGGCTGCGGCGTCGACCTCGGGCTTGGTGATGATCTCGTCGAGCGCCTCGATCACGGGGTCCCACCCGCGGTTGATGATCTTCTCGATCTCGGCCCACCGCTTGCGCCCGGCGCGGCCGGCGTAGGCCTCGGCTCCGCCGCCGACGGTGCCGAGCACCGGGTTGCCGTTGAAGAACTTCGTGACGGCGGGCATCTCGCACACCGACCCGATCGACGACACGACCGCCAGGGCGCGGTGCAGCGTGCGCACACTGTCGTCGGTCGGCTTGTTCGACAGGATCTCCTCGAAGCCGGCGAGGTCGTAGGAGTGCTCCTCTGCGGGCGTCAGCGAATGCGCGTTGGCCTCGGTCAGCTTCTCCCACGCGGGGTGGTCGACGAGGTCGTTGTCGGTGCTGGTCCGGACGAACGCCGCCAGGTCCGCGACCGTGTCGAAGACATAGAGGTCCTCGTCCTTACCGAGGAACGCCTCCCATTCGTCGCCGTCGGCGCGCCACCGCGGCGCCCACAGGGTGTACACGTCGCCCTTGGTCAAGCTCAGCCCGATCGGCACGATGTCTGCAGCCATGCGGCACAGCCTAACGACACGCCCTGGAGCGCAGCCCCATCAGATCGGTGTCTTTGTCCTCTACAGCACCACGAAGCGTCGTACCTACGTTCAAGACGTGGCAAGGCCGAGCACAGCCGACATCGGCACGATCTGCGACCAGGCGCCGTCCGTCGCACACCTGTTCCGCGACCGCGTCGCGGCCACCCCGCATGCCGAGGCGTTCCGGTTCCCCGGCAACGGCGGCTGGACGACCGTCACGTGGCAGCAGGTGGGGGATCGCGTCCGGTCCATCGCGGCCGGGTTGGTCGCCTTGGGCGTGGCCCCCGAGGATCGGGTCGCGCTGGCCTCGTCGACGCGCTACGACTGGGTGCTGGTCGACTTCGCGGTGCTGTGTGCCGGTGCCGCCACCACCACCGTCTATCCGACGACCAATGCCCGCGATGTCGCGTTCATCGTCGCCAACTCGGGAAGTCGCGTCGTGGTCGCCGAAGACCAGACACAGGTCGACAAGCTGCTCGAGCACCGCGCGGAGTTGCCCGACGTGCGCAAGGTCGTGATCATCGACGGCCCCATCAATCGGCAGGGCGACGGCGACTTCGTGATCACGCTCGACGAACTCGAGGCACTCGGTGGGCGACTGCTCGCCGAGTCTGCCGACGTCATCGAGCAGAGGGTGAACGCCATCCGGCCCGACCACCTGGCCAGCATCATCTACACCTCGGGAACCACCGGCCGTCCCAAAGGGGTGCGCCTTCCTCACCGCGCGTGGACGTACACCGCCGCGGCCATCGACGACCTGGGCCTCCTGAGCGCCGACGACCTGAACTTCCTGTGGTTGCCGTTGGCCCACGCGTTCGGCAAGGTGATGCTCGCGCTGCCGCTGATCGTCGGCTTCCCGACGGCGATCGACGGTCGGGTCGACAGGATCGTGGACAACCTCGCGACCGTGCACCCGACGTTCATGGCCGCCGCGCCCAGGATCTTCGAGAAGGCACACGCCCGGATCCAGAACATGATCACCGACGAAGGCGGGATCAAGAAGCGCATCTTCGACTGGGCGATCGGCGTGGGAGTCCAGGCGTCGAAGGCCAGGGAGGAACGCCGGAGCCTGTCGCCGATGCTGGCGGTGCAGCACGCGCTCGCCGACCGGTTGGTGTTCTCGACGATCCGGCAGCGATTCGGCGGCCGGTTGAGGTTCTTCGTCTCGGCCGCGGCGCCGCTGAACCACGACATCGCGCAGTGGTTCGACGCGGTCGGCATCATCGTGCTCGAGGGCTACGGCCTCACCGAGACGGCGGCGGCATCGTTCATCAACCGGCCCAACGCTTATCGCTTCGGCACCGTCGGACTGCCCTTTCCCGGCACGGAAGCCAGGATCGCCGATGACGGCGAGATCCTGCTGCGCAGTCCGGGTGTGATGACCGGTTATCACGATCTGCCGGCCGCCACCGCCGAAGCGCTCGATGCGGATGGCTGGTTCTGCACCGGTGACGTCGGAGCACTCGACGACGACGGCTTCCTGCGTATCACCGACCGGAAGAAGGACCTGTTCAAGACATCTCAGGGGAAGTACGTGGCGCCGTCGGCGGTTGCGGCGGCGTTCAAGGCCGTGTGCCCGTACGTCAGCGAGATGATCGTGGACGGCGAGGAGCGGCCCTACTGTGTGGCGCTGGTGAGTCTGGACAGCGAGGCGATCGCCGACTGGGCGGCCAGGAACGGTCTGGGCGACCTGTCCTTCGCTGACATCGCGCGGCACGACGCGACGCGGGAGTTGATCGCCGGGTATGTCGACAGTCTCAACGAGCAACTCAACCGGTGGGAGCAGATCAAGCGTTTCGCGATCCTCGATCGCGAACTGTCGATCGCCGCAGGCGATCTCACGCCGAGTCTGAAAGCGAAGCGCAACGTCATCGTGAAGAACTCCGCCGACGTCATCGCACGTCTCTACGACTGAGCCGCGCGGACAGTCAGTTCGCTGTGATCGGAGGCTGTGGTGCCTTGTCGGACTCGGCCGAGACGACCAGCGCGTAAGCCTGCGCCAAATGCAGCACCCCATCCGTTGACTGGCTCTTCGGCGCGGCACTGGCGATGGCCTTCAGGAGCGCCGCGGCGACCTGGTCGGCCAGTTCGGCCAGCTCGGTGCGATCAGCCATGTCAGCTGTGCGAGTCGTCGGATTTGCGCAGCGATCGATCTGCGCTGTGGACGACGCTGCGCAGGAACTCGTACTGCGTGGTGACGAGTCGGTCGGCCATGTCCAGGGCCGCGTCGATCACGGTTTCGCGCCGCGCCGGGTGATCCTCCTTGGCGGGAAGCGCTTCGTCGACGGTATCGACGAACTTGCGCACCGCCTCGATTGCGGCCCGCTGGCCGGCTTCGACCGATCTGAGCACGTCGTCGGACAAACCAGCCGCGCGCTCGGCCACCGTGTGGGCGGTCGCGGCGGCGTCGGACTTGTTCTTTGAGGTGGTTTCAGTCATGGCGCCCTCCTGAGATCGGAATCGTTGGATCACTTGATAATCGGCCCGGCGGGTGGCCGGAGCTAGAGTCTTTGGGCACCGGTTGGCGTGACCCTCGCGGATCTCATTCGAAGCGCGACAGCGAACATTCGCCTCCGGTCGCGGAGGCGGCGTAACATCAGCCCGTCGGGCAGACCCGCAGAGTGCCACTGTGCACGGGGCCACGGCGGTCACGGCGGGAACATGATGACGGGGTGAGCCGATGGCTGACTCGACTTCGGCGGTCGCGAAGTGGGACGGGGATCTGACCCGCCGCGTCGTGGATCTGACCCGCCTGATTGTCAAGACGTACTTCCGCTCTCAGGTCATGGGTTTGGAGAACATACCGGCCGGACCGTCCCTGGTGGTGGCGAACCACTCCGGCGGGATCGTCACCTTCGACCTGTCGGTGATCGCGGTCGACTACTACATGGCGTTCGGATACGACCGGCCGCTCTACGTCCTCGCGCACGACAACTTCTTCCGCGGACCGGTTGCCGACTTCTTCGAGCGGACCGGTGTCATCCGAGCGACGCCCGAGCACGCCGCCGAGGCACTCGCGACCGGGGCCCCGGTGTTGGTCTTTCCCGGCGGTGATTACGACGTCTACCGCCCGACCCTGCGCGAGAACGTCATCGACTTCGGCGGAAGGACCGGCTATGTGACCACCGCGATCGAGGCCGGCGTTCCCATCGTTCCCGCGGTGTCCATCGGCGGTCAGGAGAACCAGTTCTACCTCACCAGGGGGACGTGGCTGGCGCGTGCGCTGCGGCTGACAGCCCTGGAGCGCAAGCTCTTTCGGACGAATATCCTGCCTGTCACCGTCGGATTCCCGTTCGGCCTCAGCGTGGTACTTCCGATCAACATTCCGCTCCCCACCAAAATCGTCACGCAGGTGTTGCCCCCGATCGACATCGAGGCGCGCTTCGGGGAGAACCCGAACGTGGGCGAGGTCGACGAGTATGTCAGGGCCGCGATGCAAGCGGGCCTCGACGGACTCGCAGCACGGCGTCGCTTTCCGATCCTGGGATGATGGGGGGCGGTGTTTCGCGGCAGCGGCATCCCGGATGCCGCTCACCACGTGCCGCATCACCTGTTCGAGATCGCCAAGGTGAGTTTCGTCTGGGTCGCCACTGGCGGCCCGACTCGGTCCACAATGAAGCGATGGATCGAAGTGCGGCCGCGGGCCGCGCGTATCCTTTGGGTGCCCGTCGGATCGACGGCGGCACCAACTTCTCGGTGTGGTCGCGCACCAAGGGGGCGCTCGAACTGCTGCTGTTCGACGACGTGGACGACGCGCGGCCGGAGCGCGTGATACGCCTCGACCGCATGCGGAACCGGACCGCCTACTACTGGCACGTGTTCGTGCCCGACGTCGGGCAGGGCCAGGTCTACGCGTGGCGCGTCGGAGACTCCTCGGCCATCCTCCTTGATCCGTACGGCCTCGCGGTGGCGGTGCCGGCGGCCTACGACCGGATGGCTGAGGCGCGCGCGGATCGCGATACGCGTACGGCGATGAAGAGCGTCGTGTGCGATCTGTCTGGCTACGATTGGGAAGGAGATGTCCCCTTGGGGCGGCCGTTCGCGCGCACCGTCATCTACGAACTTCACGTCCGGGGCTTCACCGCCCACCCGAACAGCGGGCTCGGGCCTGAGCTGGCCGGTACCTACGCCGGGCTGGTGACCAAGATTCCCTACCTGCGCTCGTTGGGCATCACGGCGGTGGAGTTGATGCCGGTTCTGGCTTTCGATCCGCAGGACGCACCCGCGGGTCTGGTCAACTACTGGGGCTACAGCCCGGTGTCGTTTTTCGCCCCACATGCCGCATACGCCTCGACCGGTGATCCGGTAGACGCCTTGAACGAGTTCCGGACCATGGTCAAGGAACTGCACCGAGCCGGCATCGAGGTGATCCTGGACGTGGTGTTCAACCACACGGCCGAGGACGGCCCCGACGGTCCCACGTTCTGCTGGCGCGGGCTGGACAACGAGACCTATTACATCCTCGATCCGGTGAACCCCGCGAGGTACCTGGACTTCACCGGGTGCGGAAACACCATCAATGCCAACAACTCTGTGGTGCGACGCATGATCGTCGACGCGGTGCATCACTGGGTGGACCAGATGCATGTGGACGGCTTTCGGTTCGACCTCGCCTCGGCTATGACGCGCGACGAGCGCGGCGCTCCCATGGCCGATCCACCCATCATCTGGGAGATCGAGAGTGACCCCGTGCTGGCCGGCACGAAGGTGATCGCGGAGGCCTGGGACGTCGCGGGGCTTTACCAACTCGGGTCTTTCGTCGGCGATCGCTGGCGGGAGTGGAACGGCAAGTTTCGTGACGACCTCCGCAGGTTCGTGCGCGGTGACCGAGGCACCGTGGCGCTGCTTCCCAACAGGCTGCTCGGCAGTCCGGACCTGTTCGGCAGTCGCCCCGCCGAGGTCGAGCACAGCATCAACTTCGTCGCCTGCCACGACGGTTTCACCCTCAACGACCTCGTCTGCTATGCCCGAAAACACAACGAGGCCAACCTTTCCGGCAACACCGACGGTACTGACGAGAACTACTCCGTCAATTGCGGCGTTGAGGGTCCCTCCGATGATCCCGAGATCGAGCGTCTCCGGACGCGGTTGGTCAAGAATCTGCTCGGTATCACGCTGATTGCCATGGGTGTGCCGATGATCGTCATGGGTGACGAGGTTCGTCGAACCCAGCTGGGAAACAACAATCCGTACTGCCAGGACAACGAGATGACCTGGTTCGACTGGTCATTGCCGGATCGGCACGCCGACGTCCGCCGATTCACGGAGAAGCTGATCGACGTGCGGCTCGAACTCGACATGACGCAGGTGATGCACGGGCTGCCGTTGCGGGAGTTCCTGACCCGATCGTTGGTGCAGTTCCACGGCTGTCGCCTCTATCAACCCGACTGGTCAGACGATTCCCACACACTGGCGCTCACCGTCCGGAGCGTCATCGGTACGCGGATGGTGCATGCGATGCTCAACAGTTCCGAAGCGCCGGTGGATTTCGAGTTGCCAGATGTGGCCGAACCAGACCTGCCGTGGCGCCGCATCGTCGACACCGCGCTCGACCCACCCGACGACGTCGCAGATCTCGCTAGCGCACAACCCATCCCGGGTACGACGTACCGCGTGGGCGCACACGCGGTGGTCTTTCTGTGTGCCGATCTGCACGACGACTCTGGCGGAAGCCGAGGGCCTTCTGCACGAATCCCCTGAGGGGCTCTAGGGGTCGAAGAACAGCTGCTTGTAGTGCAGGCGCGTGGTTTGATGCCGTCCTCGCGGACGGTGCGGCACACGTCACCGTGATCACTTCACGGGCGTGTGTGCATACGGGAGAGGTCCAGCTGCGGGATGAGGGGAACTACACCAGCTTCGTCGGCCGCGAAGCGGAAATCCGCGACGTGCGCCAGCTCTTGGCCGACAGCCGACTTGTGACGCTCACCGTAGTCGTTAACGTATCGCAACCCGATCGTCGCTCGGCTGGATGAGCAGTGCTGCCACGATCAGCATGTGGTCAGTCTCGGTCTACACGGTCTGGGCATCGGCGCAGGAGCTTCCCGACCTGTGATCGATGCGGTCGCTGCGGCTGCCGAACGATCGGGCTTCGCGACGTTGTGGATCGGCGAGCACGTTGTCATGGTCGATGAGCCGTCCTCGATATATCCCTACGATGCCGACGGCCGGATGGCGGTCCCGGCGGACGCCGACTGGCTGGATCCCCTGATCGCGTTGAGCTTCGCGGCGGCTGCCACCAACCGGATCGGGCTGGCGACGGGTGTGCTGCTGCTGCCCGAACACAACCCGGTCATCACCGCCAAGCGGGCGGCCTCCCTGGATAGCCTCAGCGGCGGTCGGCGGTTCTCGCTGGGCATCGGGGTCGGCTGGTCACGCGAGGAGTTCGACGCGCTGGGAGTGCCGTTCGCGCGGCGCGCCCGGCGCACCGAAGAGTATGTGGCGGCCATGCGCACGCTGTGGCGCGATGACGTGTCGACCTTCACTGGCGAGTTCGTCTCCTTCGACCGTGTGCGCGTCAATCCCAAGCCGGTGCGGCGCTGGATCCCGGTGATCTGTGGCGGCAACTCCGACGAGGCCCTGCGGCGCGTAGCCGAGTGGGGAGACGGGTGGTACGGCTTCAACCTCGCCGATGTGGAGGAGGTCGCCGAGCGGGTGTCGGTGTTGCGCAGGATGTGTCGCGAGGCCGGCCGCGATTTCGGCGACCTGAAGGTGTCGGTCTCCCTGAAGGAGTCGGCCCCCGCGAACCTCATGAAGCTGGACGACATCGGCGTCGACGAGCTGGTCGTGGTAGCGGGGCCGCCCTATGACCCGATCGCCGCGGAACTCTGGGTCGACCAGTTGGCCCGCCAGTACGCGGGCGGTTGCCGGTAGGGGCACCTACGCGGTCGGCCGCCAGAACCCCTGGAACCCCTGACTCAGGTTCGTCGTCCTGATCGGCGAGAGCTTGACCGGGTCACCGGCCTCGATCATCGTGCCGTCGCCCACGATCATCGCGACGTGGCCGTCCCACACCGCGAGGTCGCCGGGCAGCAGCGACCCGGGCGCCACGGCCGCGCCGATGTCCTGCTCCTGGGCCAACCGCGGCAAGGTCAGCCCCGCCTCGCGGTACGCCCACTGCGTCAGACCGCTGCAGTCCAGGCCCTGGCCCGGCGTCGTCCCGCCCCACTGATACGGCACGCCGAGTTGGGTCAGGGCATGCCGCACCGCGCTGGCGGCCACCGCGTTCGGCGCCATCACCACGGTCCCGTCGGGCAGCCGCACCGCGACCCCGTCGCCGAACGCCGCCGCCTCGGGCGTGTCCATCGGTGTGTCGGCGGACGTCAACGCGACCGGATCCGCGCCGAAGCCACCCCCGGGGGCGGCGCCGAACCCACCAGTGGATCCACCGCCGACGAGCCGCCGAGCCGCCCGCCCGGTACCGAGCTTCAGACGTGGG